>NZ_PIPY01000001.1 GCF_003987065.1 Pseudidiomarina insulisalsae
TTGTTAAGCACTTTTCCAATCAGTCAGGTGTATCCGAAGATACTGCATCCGAAGATGCTTTTCTCTGCCTGAATCCGGTAAGTGCCCACACAGTTTGCTTGGCTTGATATATTGTTAAAGAACGTTGCTCGTCGTGAGCAGGCTGCGCATTCTACAGCCTCGAAGTTTTCTGTCAAGCCTTTCGGCATAATTTTTTCTGACTGAAAACTTCTGCTTTTGGCGGCTTCGTTGCCTGCCTCAAGCGTGGAGCGCATTTTAGAGATTTAACTTGCCACGTCAAGCGCCTTTTTCAAGTTTTTGCGTGTTTTTTCGCTGACTGCTGGTTTGTTGTGCAACCCGTATAAAAAAAGCTCGCAAACTGCGAGCTTTTCAATCAAATGATAACAATAGCCGAAATTTACTTTTTCGGGCCGCCGCCTTTGCCGCCACCATTATTACCCTTGCCACCATCGGTATCACCGCCAGTATCGCCACCGGTTCCACCACCGCAACCATTTGCAGTAATAAAGTCGACTGCAGCTTTTGCCTGCACTAAACCGTAGCCATAAGCATTATCACGGCCAGCAGCGCCTAAATCTTTGGCGCTTGCCTGCAATGCGGCGCGGATATCATTATTGGTACAGGTCGTATGATGGGACCAGACCAAGGCTGCCACACCGGCAACATGTGGCGTCGCCATTGAGGTGCCATCGAAGAATGCCCAGTCACTGTCAACCACGCTTATGGTAGTGGAGCTTCCGAGCTGACCGAGCAATGCCGCGCCATCCACATCGGAAATACCTACCGCTGGAATAGTTGCGCTGTACTCACCTAAGGTACCTAACAATGGACCTGACTCATTATTGTATACAATGGCGCCAACACCACCGCCCGCTTCACAAGCCTGAACTTTTTCAGCAAATGAAATCGTGCCGCGCTCAATCAGACAGATAGCCCCGCTGGCACCCGCACAGGCCTGGTCACCGATACCACAGTCGGTCAGACTGCCCGTCGCTTCGGTGCGCGCTGAACCATCCATACCATTCGCATCGTAACCCGTACCTGCCACTGTTACAGCAACTTTTTCACCCGTTCCGCGCGGTACTGAAGAGAGTACAGCGACACCAGGACCAGCAAGTTCAACCTGATCGGTCTGCTGCGAGAAGCTGGCGATGGTTTCGCTACTGTCGACGGCTGCAACAGAAACGACCGAATCGTAAGAAGCAGGATAAGAATGGCGTGTATTACCGTCATTACCTGCTGCCGCAATACTTAAAACACCGGCATCATTTAACTGTCGGAATGCGCGTTCTTCAGTGCGGTTTGCGCGCGAGCCACCAAGACTCATATTAATGACCTGTGCACCTTCAGTCGCACATTGGTCCGCCGCTGCGATCAAGGAAGAAGAATAGCCCCAACCGGACGCAGTAAATACCTTAACAATGTGAAGGTTGACATTACCGTTTGGTAATATGCCAACTACGCCATTATTATTTGCCAGTGCGGCAATGGTCCCAGCCACGTGAGTACCATGACCATTTTCATCGGTGTACCAGTTACCTGTACCTGAGTCGTAACGTCCGGTAACACCTGCTGAAGGAAGGTCGGGATGCCCTAAATCATAACCTGAATCAATAATACAGACTTTACGGCTGCCAGCCGCAGCGTCAGAAACTAAATCGGCCTGCACCTGAGTAATACCGTAAGGAGTACCCGGTTCGTACTGCGAGCTCAGTAACTGACGCGGGGTGTCTTCTTCGACCAGCACCACATTAGGATTATTGCGAAGGCCATTGAGGGCAGCGGCAGGCAATGAAACCGCCATTGCATCAAACTTTGCCAGATCAACATGCTTGTTACCGCCAGCCCGTTGCACGGCTTTCTCAATCTGTGCCTGACTGCCGGGTTTAAACTGGACAATAACGCGCTCTTTGTCGTTACCGGCGTGAACTACCGCGCTGCTGACCGCCAGCGCTAGGGCAGCGACAGCAAAACTGCCGCTTTTAGCAAAGTGCTTAGACATGGGTGTCACCTTATTATTGTTAATAGCTTCTTGTTGTTCGTCGCTCATTATTGTTGTTTTATCGAGCGGCAAGAAACATATTGAAATACTTTGACTGGTTAATCAATGTTCAATTGCAAGCTTTTTGTAAAGATGCACGCCCGACTGCGCTAGACTTTTCAGTGCCAGTGATTACAATTCGCCCTCTTAATTCAACCCGAGGTCCAATTCCGAGGCTTTCATGACACATTTAGCGGTACAACCTGAACTTTATGAACAGCAACTGACAGAAAAGACCGAGCGCTTAAAAGCAATGCTTGCCCCGTTTTGCGAAGCACCGCTTGAGGTATTTGAGTCGCCGCGCGAACATTATCGGATGCGGGCCGAATTTCGGGTTTGGCATGAAGGTGATGATTTGTTTTACATCATGTTTGATCCTGCCACGCGCGAGAAGATCCGTATGGACCAGTTTCCAGCTGGCAGTCAACTGATAAACACATTAATGCCAGCTGTACTGGACTACGTTAAGTTCCGACCGCTACTGCGACAAAAGCTTTTCCAGGTGGAGTTCCTGACGACGACCAGTGGCCAGGCTCTGGTCAGCCTGATTTATCACCGGCAACTGGATGAGCAATGGCAAGCCGAGGCAGAACAGCTGCGCGCACACCTGAACACATTCGCCTTGGTCCATCTAATTGGCCGGGCACGAAAACAAAAGATCACATTGGAACAAGACTGGGTCGTAGAGCAACTTACCATTGCCGATCGTGACTACCGCTTTCAGCAGATTGAGAACAGCTTTACCCAACCTAATGCCACAGTGAATATCTCGATGGTTGAATGGGCACTGGCGGCAACCGAAGCAACCGACCATGATTTACTCGAGCTTTATTGTGGGAACGGTAATTTCAGTCTGCCCCTGGCAAGAAACTTTCAGCGCGTGCTGGCAACTGAAATCAGCAAGACCTCTGTGGCATCTGCGCGTTACAACTGCCAGTTGAATGATATCGACAATGTCACTGTGGTGCGCATGTCCGCTGAAGATTTCAGTGCGGTCATGCAAGGTGAGAAGACCTCACGCCGCGCTGATGAGGCTGAGCTTGATAGCTTCAACTGTCAGACGGTGCTGGTGGATCCGCCACGCGCTGGACTTGACGATGCCACGCTTGAACTGGTCCGGCAGTATCCACGCATTATTTATATTTCGTGTAACCCTGAAACCCTGGTCGCCAATATTGAGCGTCTGGCAAGTTCGCATCAGGTAACCCGCCGCGCGTTATTTGACCAGTTTCCGTACACGCATCATATGGAAGCGGGCGTCGTATTGGAGCGCCGCTGACAGATTAAACTTCGGGGATCAGAATTCTGGCCGCACGGGTGAGCTTTAGGTTCACCCAATGGGCAGCAATGATAAGGCTGGCACCGAGCAAAATAATGATCGGCTCGCCGACCTCGCCCAGACTATCTTTGTGCCAATAGATGACGCCGCCAGCAACAAGTAAGATAAGTGGATAGAAGCGCAGGTGCTTACGCATTCCAATTACCAGAGCGACAAAGCCAACGACAATACTGATACTCAGAATGGTTCGCTCCAGCAATTCCTCACCAATAAATGACAAGCCGATTAATGACAGCATTGGCAAAATCACAGGCAATAACAGGCAGTGTAACGCACATAATGTGGTTACCCAGATACCGGTTTTATCAAGTGAGCGCTGCGTCATTGAGGCTTCCTGCGAGCTGCGAAAAGTAAACGTGTTATATTATAACATCACGATTGCGAACAGCAAGGGTCAGGCGCGATCAATTGCAAAAGGCAGTACTTGTGAGATGTGTTCACGCGCTAACCAGGCCATTAGCAGGCGGTCAAAACCCAGTGCTACGCCAGCGCAATTCGGTAAGCCATGCTGCAGGGCTGCCAGTAACCGCAGATCACCGTCGCGACCAGGTTTACCAAGCTGCGCGCGTCGCTGGTTATCTTGCACGAAGCGACGCGCTTGCTCGCCGGCATCGGTCAGCTCCTGATAACCATTAGCTAATTCCACACCGCGATAGAAAACTTCAAATCGCAGCGCAACTTCAGGCTGCTCTGGATCCAGCATCGCCAGCGCGGCCTGCGAGGCCGGGTAATGCGTCACGGCCAACGGCGTATCATGGGGCAACGTTGGTTCAATCAAAAACGCCATGGTACCGTCGAGCAAGGTATCTAAATCGTCTTCAGCTGTAGCCCAGTCAGCTAATTCGGGTTTTGTGAGCAGTACTCGCTTGAGTTGCGCGACGGCATCAACTGCCAGAGGATCAACACCCAACTTTTCGACAAACAGATCCTGATAGCGTTGTTGCTTCAGCGGCTTGGCGTCTACCGTGGTTTGCAGCAGTTGATCAATTTCGTCAAGCAAGTCTGCCACACTAAAGCCCTCACGATACCACTCCAGCATTGTGAATTCCGGGTTGTGCCGGCGACTTTGCTCGTCACTGCGGAAGACTTTACCCAACTGATAAATACTGCCCGAACCAGCTGCTAGCAGGCGCTTCATTGCGTACTCAGGAGAGGTTTGCAGGTAATACAGCGGCCCCTGTGGTGACAGGCGGACAGTGAGGTTTTCCAGATGAGGATCGGTAACGCCATATTGCGCCAGCAAGGGAGTGTCGACTTCCAGCACCTGGCGTGCGGCAAAAAACTCCCGCACCTTAGCCAGCAAAGCAGCGCGCGCCCGCAACGTGGCCAGATCGGCCGAAGGTTGCCAGGCAGAATCGCGCTGCATGCTCATACGCTCAACTTACTTCTGAGCGCGGGAAACGTATTCACCCGTACGAGTGTCAACCTTAATAACTTCGCCAATCTGAACGAACAAAGGTACCCGCACGACTGCGCCAGTACTCAACGTCGCAGGCTTACCACCAGTGCCGGCGGTATCGCCTTTCAAACCCGGATCGGTTTCGGTAATTTCCAGCTCGACAAAGTTTGGCGGGGTGACCGAAATCGGATTGCCGTTCCAAAGCGTCAGCGTGCACTCATCTTGCTCGACCAACCACTTCATAGCATCGCCCACAGCTTTTTCGTCGGCAGCAATTTGCTCAAACGACTCGCCGTTCATGAAGTGCCAGAACTCACCGTCGTTGTACAAATAAGCCATATCAACGTCGATCACGTCAGCACCTTCCACACTGTCGCCAGACTTGAAGGTTTTCTCAACAACTTTGCCGCTGATCAACTTACGGATCTTGACCCGGTTAAACGCCTGGCCTTTACCCGGCTTAACCATTTCGTTTTCAACAATGGCGCAAGGCTCGCCATCTTGCATGATTTTCAAACCAGCCTTGAATTCATTCGTACTGTAGTTCGCCATAGGTTCCTCATCATCAAACAGGTTTAGCGATTTCGGCCGCAATAATAAACTATAAGCGCAAAGTTTTCAGGTAAAAATAATTTTCAGGTACACTAGAGCACTTTTCTGTAGAGGTTAATGGGTCTGTTGTGAGCGAAACCACCACCATTTCAGTACGCCCGGAATGGCAACTGGAATTAGCCAAAGCGATTCGAAGTCCCGCCGAGCTGGGCACCGCGTTAAATCTACCTGCTGACTGGGTTGCGCGGCATAGCACTGCGCGCGAGCTGTTTCCGCTAATGGTTACGCGGCACTTTGTGAATCTGATGCAACCTGGTGACCCCGATGACCCGCTTCTACGTCAGGTCATGCCGCATGCCGATGAGTTTATCGATGCGCCCGGCTTTGTCACTGATCCTTTGGCAGAGCAAACGAACCAGCAACCTGCGCTACTCCATAAATACCGCTCAAGGGTACTGGTGATTCTGCGTGGTGGCTGCGCCATTAATTGTCGTTACTGTTTCCGACGGCACTTTCCCTATGCTGACCACCACTTTGGTCGTCAGCAGCGTTCGCAACTGCTCGACTACCTTCGCAGCGACAGCTCGATTAACGAGGTCATTCTAAGCGGCGGCGACCCGCTTCTTGCCACCGATGCTCAGTTGGCAAGCCTGCTTACTGACCTCGAGCAGCTGCCACAATTAAAACGGGTTCGGATTCACTCAAGGTTACCGGTGGTGCTACCGGAACGACTGACAGATGCACTGGCGCGACGGCTGCATGAGAGCCCGTTGCAGGCATTGCTGGTTTTACATGCCAATCATCCGCACGAAGTGGATCATAAACTGCAGAAGGCGTTAAAACGTTGGGCCGGATATGACATTACCTTGCTCAACCAAAGTGTCTTGCTGAAGGGTATAAATGATAACGCTGAGGTACTGGCGCAGCTGAATGAGGTATTGTTCGAGGCGCGGGTCTTGCCCTATTATCTGCACCAGCTGGATAAAGTAAAAGGCGCCAGCCACTTTGCAGTGACCGACGCCGAAGCATTACAAATTGCTGAGCAATTGCGGGTTTTGCTGCCCGGATTTCTGGTTCCTCGCCTGGTTCGCGAAGTGGCCGGAGAGCCAAGCAAAACGCCGCTCGAGTTAATTACTGATTAAATGTCTCGCTAAACCAGCGATCCATCAGACGCTTCTCGAAGTAAAGCGTGTCTTTACCGCTCCCCATCACACTGCGGATGGTGCCTGAGCGCGCGCCTAAGTCTTTGATGCGGACATCATCATCTTCAGAAATTACATTGCCCTGCGCATCTGTGTAAGTGTAGGAAAAGCTCATCGACGGATAGGAGATCTCGTCGAGTACACGCACATAGCTTGCTGCAGTAGCACCGTAGGTCGGTTCAACCCGACCGGTGATATCAAGATCCGTCATGGTTATCGACAAAGTATTATCAGCTGGCAAACGTTCGCCCAGCTTTTTCCAATACTCGGTCAGCCCATCGATGATACGCTTCTCGAACCGGCTTTGAATTTCATTTACCGCTTCAATATCACGATAATCGTCAACATTCTGCCACTCTACTTTCACTTCTGCAGCAGACGCGGTCGCGGACATAATCGCCGCAGCAATTGTTGTCGCAAGAATTGTCTTCGTTTTCATAATCCACCTCCTTTGGTAGTTCTGCCTATAAGATGCAGGCCATGGCAGAAGTGTGACAAAAAAAAGCGGCTACCTGTGAAAGTAGCCGCTTTGGGATTGCTCGGGGCGAGCTTTGCTTACATCATGCCGCCCATACCGCCCATGCCGCCCATGTCAGGGGCTGGTGCTTCTTCCTTTGGAACTTCAGCAACCATGGCTTCGGTGGTAATCATCAGGGCTGCAACAGACGCAGCGAACTGCAATGCTGAGCGGGTAACCTTGGTTGGATCCAGGATGCCCATTTCCAGCATGTCGCCGTAGGTGTCGTTGCCGGCGTTGTAACCGTAGTTACCTTCACCGTTTTTCACGTTGTTAGCAACCACTGAGCCTTCGGCACCGGCGTTGCCAGCGATTTGACGAAGTGGTGCTTCCATGGCGCGTAGCGCAAGTTTAATACCGACGTTTTGCTCTTCGTTGTCGCCACGCAGGTCGCCCAGCTTGCTCGCTGCACGTACCAGCGCAACACCGCCACCAGGTACCACACCTTCTTCAACAGCAGCACGGGTTGCATGCAAGGCATCTTCAACGCGCGCTTTCTTCTCTTTCATTTCCACTTCGGTCGCGGCACCGACTTTGATGACTGCGACACCGCCGGCCAGCTTAGCCAGACGCTCTTGCAGTTTTTCTTTGTCGTAGTCAGACGAAGTTTCTTCGATTTGCTGACGGATTTGCGACACACGACCTTCGATCGCTGCCTGGTCGCCATTACCGTCGACAACAGTGGTGTTGTCTTTGTTGATTACGACGCGCTTCGCAGTACCAAGATCTTCCAGCTGAGCTTTTTCCAGCTCCATACCGATTTCTTCAGAAATAACGGTACCACCGGTAAGAATCGCGATGTCCTGCAACATTGCTTTCCGACGGTCGCCAAAGCCCGGAGCTTTCACTGCCGCAACTTTCACGATGCCACGCATATTGTTAACTACCAGTGTTGCCAGCGCTTCGCCTTCAACGTCTTCAGCGATGATCAGCAATGGCTTGCCAGATTTCGCGACGCCTTCAAGGGTCGGCAGCAATTCACGGATATTTGAAATTTTCTTGTCAACTAACAGGATGTACGGGCTGTCCAGTTCAACAGTACCGTTTTCCTGATTGTTGATGAAATAAGGTGACAGGTAGCCACGGTCAAACTGCATACCTTCAACCACGTCCAGCTCGTCCTGTAACGCCTGACCTTCTTCAACAGTGATCACGCCTTCTTTGCCAACTTTTTCCATGGCTTTAGCGATGATTTCACCGATAGTGCTGTCAGAGTTAGCAGAGATAGTACCTACCTGTGCAATCGCTTTGTTGTTGTCGCAAGGCTGAGAGATTTTCTTCAGCTCTTCGACGGCGCTGACCACAGCCTTGTCGATACCGCGCTTCAGGTCCATCGGGTTCATACCCGCTGCAACTGCTTTCAGGCCTTCGTTAACGATCGCCTGGGCAAGTACGGTTGCGGTAGTAGTACCGTCACCCGCTTCATCATTTGCTTTTGACGCAACTTCTTTCACCATCTGTGCGCCCATGTTCTCGAACTTGTCTTCCAGTTCGATCTCTTTCGCCACTGAAACACCGTCTTTGGTGATAACAGGTGCGCCAAATGATTTTTCCAGAACCACGTTGCGGCCTTTCGGACCCAGGGTGACTTTTACTGCATCGGCCAGAACGTTTACGCCTTTAAGCATGCGCTGGCGTGCGGTGTTACCAAATTTTACTTCTTTAGCTGCCATGTTCGTTTTCCTCTTTCGAATCTGTTGCTAACGGAGCTTAACCTTCAACGATTGCGAGAATGTCTGACTCGCTCATGATCAAGTATTCTTCACCGTCGATTTTTTCGGTTTTTACGCCGTAACCTTCGCTGAATAACACTTTATCGCCGACTTTAACGTCAAGTGCCTTGACTTCACCGTTGTCTAAAATGCGGCCGTTACCGACAGCAACCACTTCTCCGCGCGTTGACTTCTCAGCCGCTGAGCCGGTCAGTACGATACCGCCCGCAGATTTGGTTTCTGCTTCAGAACGTTTAATGATCACACGATCATGTAAAGGACGAAGTTTCATCTTTGATAACTCCTAAACCTGGTTGTGGGTTGATAACTTACCCTTGTGATTCCTCACGAGGGCTGTTAAAAAATGTTGTGCCACAGTTATGGGGGGCAAATTCCCGAACTCAAGGCTTCGACTAAAAAAATTTATGACTTTTTTGCAAGGAGTCACCATGAGCGCTTCATTTCAACTCGTCTTTTGCAGTTGCCCCGATCGTGGCACCGCGAAAGCCATCGCTGAGAAGGTATTACGTGCACGTCTTGCTGCTTGTGTTAACATTGGCGCCCCTTCTACGTCGATGTACTGGTGGGACGATCACTTACATAGTGACGAAGAGGTTGTGCTTAATATCAAAACCACAACAGCACGACTTGAGGCGCTATTTGAGACGATTCAGGCAGCGCACCCCTACGATGTCGCTGAACTGATTGCGATTCCGATTACATCGGGTAGTGACGCTTACTTAGGCTGGTTATCAGAGGTAACTTCTTAATGCAGTACCACCGTCGCGCAATTGCGCAAGTTGTCGCACCGCTTATTGCGTTATGGTTTGCGCTGTTTAGTTCGGTAAGTTTAGCGCAGGATTTTTCCCTCAATACGGACGATCCGTTCAGTCAGAACCAGTTTTTACCCGTTGACGAGGCCTTTCGTTTTGACTTTCAGCAGCGCGGCGCGCAGCTTTTCATTCGTTTTGATATTGCCGACGGATATTATCTTTACCAGCACCGCTTTCAGTTTGATCCCGAGGTACCTTTGGCAGCTGCGCCTGAGTTACCGCGCGGCGAAGCCCATTTTGATGAGTTTTTTGGTGAGTCCGTCATTTATCGCGACGCGGTCGAGATTCAGCTGACCCTGGCAACTACCACAGCGACGACTTTCAGCTTAGATTATCAGGGCTGTGCCGATGCCGGTTTGTGCTATCCGCCGACCACCGTGGAGATACCCTTACAGGCAGTGAGCGATTCAGGTCCGGCAATCGAAACTGACGCAACAGCAACGATTGACTTTGCCCAGGTTGCTGCGAATAGCCAGCAATTTAGCGCCAACAGCCTGTTTCGCGATCTCAACGAAGAACCGCTGATTTGGGTCTTGCTGATTTTCTTTATCGCAGGTATTGGTCTTGCGTTCACTCCCTGTGTTCTACCGATGTATCCGATTTTGTCGACCGTCATTATGGGACCGCAAAAGAAGCTGAGCACCGGCCGCGCCTTTACGTTGTCATTTGCATATGTACAGGGCATGGCTATTACCTACTCTGCGCTTGGTATTGTGGTCGCTTTGGCGGGTATGCGTTATCAGGCAATGCTGCAGCACCCTGTAGTACTGGTGGTTTTGGCCGTGCTATTTGTGCTGCTGGCGTTGAGTATGCTGGGTTTTTACAATTTGCAATTGCCCGCCAGCTGGCAGAATTATTTAAACCAAATCAGTCAACAACAGCGAGGTGGTGCGCATCGTAGCGTCTTTGTTATGGGTGTGCTGTCTGGCCTAATCGCCTCGCCCTGCACCACTGCGCCACTGTCAGGGGTCCTCTTGTTCATTGCCCAGTCCGGCGATCTCACGGTGGGTGCGAGTGTGCTCTACGCATTAAGTCTGGGTATGGGCTTGCCGCTGATTCTGTTTGGTACTACCGGGGGCAAACTGCTGCCAAAAGCCGGTGCCTGGATGGTACTGGTGAAACGTATTTTTGGCGTAGTGCTGCTCGCGGTTGCGGTGCTGTTTATTGAACGGCTGTTACCTGTTCAGGTGGCTGACTGGTTATGGGTTGCCTTTATTTCACTGAGCGCTTTATACCTGATCGTGACTACTTTGCGTGACGTCGACCATCAACTGGCGATTGTTATCAGTGCCGCATGGCTGGCTCTGGCAAGCTGGCTACTGGTGCTTTGGTGGCCACAGGGCGACCATGCTGAACTGCCATTTAATGCGGTAGCCTCGGTCGCACAAATTGAGGAGCAGGTGACCAATGCGGCGCCAGAGCAACTCGTGATGCTGGACCTTTATGCCGATTGGTGTGTCGCCTGTAAAGAGTTTGAGCGCTACACCTTTAGCGATCCGGCGGTACAACAAGCACTTGCCGGCGCTGTGCTACTACAAGCCGATGTCACCGCGAACAACTCTATGAACAATGCTATCTTGCAACGTTACCGCGTGCTGGGGTTACCGACTATTTTATTTTTCCGTGACGGCGAACTCATTAACAACGCGCGGATTTCCGGCTTTCTCGATGCCGAGGCTTTCCTACAGCATCTGAGAGAACTTGAGAAGGCGCAAAATCTGCCGTGATCTTCGGTGATAAGACCAGTATTTTGCTGCGTTTCGGTCAGTTTTATCTATAATGCCAAGTTGAAGCTGTAATTTTGCCAGGATTTCTAAGTATTTCCTGGCAACTTGCAACACAACGATAACTTCGCAACAGATCGCAGCAACATGGCCGAAAATAATCAACATAACTATAGAATACTGTTGTTAAACGGACCCAACCTCAATATGTTGGGTCAGCGCGAGCCTGAAATTTATGGCTCAGCGACGCTTGCCCATATTGAAAGTGAATTACGTCACCATGCCGAAAGCGTGGGCGTGACGTTGGACTGCCGTCAGTCCAATGCTGAATACGAGCTAATCGACTGGGTTCAGGAAGCGGCCAGCAGTAAAGTCGATTACATTATCATTAATCCGGCGGCTTATACCCATACCAGCATTGCCCTGCGCGACGCTCTTGCCGGAGTAGCGATTCCTTTTATTGAAGTACATCTGTCCAATATTCATGGCCGCGAACCGTTTCGTCGCCATTCCTATTTAGCCGAATTAGCCGCTGCGGTGATTTGTGGTTGCGGCGCTCAAGGTTATGAACTTGCCTTGCGCGCAGCTGTCGCAAAATTAAAGCAGCGCGATAACACCTAACTTTTATCTACGGGGTCATAACAGATCATGGATATTCGTAAAATTAAAAAATTAATTGAACTGGTCGAAGAATCAGGCATTGCTGAGCTTGAAATTACTGAGGGTGAAGAGTCGGTACGGATTCACCGCGGCAGTAGCCAGCAGATGGCCGCACCGATGCATTACCAGGCTGCTCCTATGCCAGCGCCCGCAGCTCCGGCGCCTGCCGCAACACCAGCAGCCGAGGCAGCTGAACCTGAGATCACCGGACACATTGTGCGCTCACCTATGGTGGGTACTTTCTATGCAGCACCCGCCCCTGGCGCAAACGACTTCGTTACCGTAGGTCAGCAGGTGAAAGCAGGTGAAACCCTTTGTATTGTTGAAGCCATGAAGATGATGAACCAGATCGAAGCTGATAAAGGCGGTGTGGTAAAACAAATCCTCGTTGAAAATGGCGAGCCGGTTGAGTTTGACCAGCCATTATTCGTCATCGAGTAACGCAACAAATCAGGACATCATCATGTTAGATAAGGTTGTCATTGCAAACCGGGGCGAAATTGCATTGCGCGTTCTGCGCGCGTGTAAAGAACTCGGTATCAAAACGGTGGCGGTGCACTCCACCGTCGACCGCAATTTAAAACACGTACTGCTGGCCGATGAATCCATCTGTATTGGTAACGCGCCAGCAACAGAAAGCTATCTTAACATTCCGCGTATTATCAGTGCTGCTGAGATCACTGATGCCGCTGCCATTCATCCCGGCTACGGCTTTCTTGCGGAAAATGCCGACTTTGCCGAGCAGGTCGAAAACTCTGGCTTTATTTTTGTCGGTCCGACGGCCGACGTAATCCGTCTGATGGGTGACAAAGTTTCAGCCATTGAAGCGATGAAAAAAGCCGGTGTGCCCTGCGTTCCTGGGTCAGGTGGCCCGCTGGATGACGATGAAGAGAAGAATCTCAAAATTGCCAAGCGCATTGGTTATCCGATCATCGTAAAAGCTGCCGGTGGTGGTGGCGGACGTGGCATGCGCGTAGTGCGTAAAGAAGAAGAGTTGGTTCGCGCCATCAGTACCACGAAAGCCGAAGCCGGCGCTGCCTTTGGCAACTCTATGGTTTACATGGAGAAATTCCTGGAAAATCCACGCCACATTGAAATTCAGGTACTCGCTGACGGACAAGGCAATGCCGTTTATCTCGGCGAGCGCGATTGCTCCATGCAACGTCGTCACCAGAAAGTCGTCGAAGAGGCACCAGCGCCGGGTATTACGGCTGAAATGCGCAAATACATTGGTGAGCGTTGTGCCCGCGCGTGTCTGGAAATCGGCTACCGCGGCGCAGGTACCTTTGAGTTCCTGTACGAAAATGGCGAGTTCTATTTCATTGAAATGAACACCCGTATTCAGGTTGAGCATCCGGTCACAGAAATGGTCACCGGCATCGACCTGATTAAAGAGCAATTACGTATTGCTGCAGGTCGACCATTATCTTTCTCACAGGAAGACGTCGTCATCCGTGGCCATGCGATCGAATGCCGTGTCAACGCTGAAGATCCTAATACCTTTGTGCCGTCACCGGGACTGATCAACCGTTTCCACCCGCCGGGCGGTCTGGGTGTGCGTTGGGACTCACATGTCTATGCCGACTACAAAGTGCCGCCCAATTATGATTCGATGATTGGCAAGCTCATTACTTATGGTGAGAACCGTGACGTGGCCATCGCGCGCATGCGCAATGCGCTTAGCGAGCTCATCATTGAAGGCATCAAGACCAACGTGCCATTGCAAAAAGAAATTATGGCTGATGAAAACTTCCAGCATGGTGGCACCAACATCCACTATCTTGAGAAGAAGCTCGGCATGGGCGGTCATTAACGCTTATGCCGTGGATTCAGTTAACCGTTTCGGCGCCCGAGCAACATGCCCCTTTAGTAGGGGACATGTTGCAGGGTAACGGTGCCATGGCCGTGACCTATCGCGACGCGCAGGACAACCCCATCTTCGAGCCACCATTAGGCGAAGTATTGTACTGGCAGGAGACGCTGGTCACCGGGCTTTTTCCCGCTGAAACTGACTTGGCGCCGGTGCTTGCCAATTTACGCAAGTCCCGCTATTTCGGTGATGACCTCAATTACAAAACCGATCAGCTGGAAGATAAAGATTGGGAACGCGAGTGGATGGATAACTTTCACCCCATTCGCTTTGGCGAGCGCTTATGGGTCTGTCCAAGTTGGCGCGAAATTCCTGAGCCGGACGCGGTGAATATTCTGCTCGACCCGGGCATGGCATTTGGTACGGGTACCCATCCCACGACGGCTTTATGTCTGCAATGGCTGGACAGTCAGGACTTGCGCGGCAAAACGGTCGTCGACTTCGGTTGTGGCTCAGGTATCTTAGCGATTGCCGCATTGTTGCTGGGCGCTGAGCGTGCCATCGGTATTGATATCGATCGCCAGGCCTTACTGGCCAGCCGCGAAAATGCGCAACGCAACGGCGTCGCCGAACGTCTTGAAGTCTATCTGCCCAGCGAGCAACCGTCGTTACCGGCTGACGTTGTGCTGGCCAATGTGCTTGCCGGTCCGTTGCAGGAGCTTGCCAGCGTCATAAGCGGTTATGTGGGCCCCGGCGGCGATTTAGTCATGTCCGGCATTTTAGAGCGTCAGATCGACGCCGTGCAAAGCGCCTACGCGGAAAACTTCAGCTTTGACCCCGCAACGATAAAGGACGACTGGGTGATGCTCCACGCCTTGCGTAATCAGTAGATTGTCACACAATTGTCAAGAGTAAAAAGTGCAAAAAAGGCTGCATTTGTACAAATTACAGCCTTTTCTTTCGCCGCCAAATTCCCTAAAATTTCCGACCCTTGAGTTGAACAGTTTTTAACCGATGCGGATCGGACCTTATCAGTTAGACAATCCAGTAATTCTGGCGCCCATGGCGGGTGTTACCGATTTACCTTTTCGTCAGCTTTGCAATGAGCTGGGGGCAGGGCTGGCCGTCTCTGAAATGTTGTCCAGTAATCCACGGGTGTGGCAAACGCAGAAGTCGCAAAAGCGTATGGGCCACGCCGATGAACCGGGAATTAAAGCTGTTCAGATCGCAGGCTGTGAGCCCGAATTGATGGCAGCTGCCGCTCAGCACAACGTTGCGAACGGCGCGCAGATTATCGACATCAATATGGGTTGCCCGGCCAAAAAGGTGAATAAGAAAATGGCAGGCTCGGCGCTGCTACAGTACCCCGAACTGGTGCAGGAAATTCTGCATGCAGTGGTAAGTGCGGTAGAAGTACCGGTTACGCTTAAAATTCGTACGGGATGGGATACTGCGAACCGCAACGGTGTCGCGATTGCCAGGCTTGCCGAACAGGCAGGAATTCAGTCGCTTGCCGTGCATGGACGCACCCGTGCATGTATGTACAAAGGAGAAGCCGAATACGACACCATCCGGGCAATTAAGCAGGCTGTGTCGATACCGGTGGTCGCCAATGGCGACATATGTACTCCGCAGAAGGCCGAAGAGGTTCTTGATTACACCGGCGCCGATGCCATTATGATTGGCCGCGGTGCTCAAGGTAATCCATGCCTGTTTCGCGAGATTGCGCATTACCTGGCAACTGGCGAGCAGTTGGCTAAACCAGACAACGCTGAAGTCTCACGTGTCGTGTTGCAGCATGTCGCTCGACTGCATCAGCACTACGGTGAATTTACCGGTGTCCGGATCGCCCGTAAACATGTGGGTTGGTACTTGCAAGAGCAGCAGCCCGCAGCAGAATTTCGCCGCCACTTCGTGACCCTCGAGAACGCGCAAGCGCAAATCGAGTCACTGGCGACGTTTTTTAACTCAGTAAACTAAGAAGAGATAGAGCGCACCTATGTTTGATCAAAACGCAAATCGTGACCGAGTTTCACCATTCACGACGATTGGTAACAACGCCCAGCCAAAACCGCTGCGCGATTCAGTTAAGCAAGCATTAAACTCATTCCTGAAACAACTTGACGGTCAAGACCCTGAGGAACTATATGAGTTAGTGCTCGCCGAAGTTGAAGCGCCGCTCCTGGAAGAGGTCATGACCTATACTCGCGGTAATCAAACCCGTGCAGCGACCATGCTAGGCATTAACCGCGGCACGCTGCGCAAAAAATTGAAAAAATACGGCATGAACTAATTGCCCCCTGAAAAAGAGCGCCTTGTGTGCTCTTTTTTGTTTTAAGAACAATAGTTTATTGAAATTTATGGTGACCATCATGGACTTTCGACCCATTCAACGCGCTCTGTTAAGTGTTTCTGATAAAACCGGTATTGTGGAATTCGCCAAAGAACTTGAACAACGTGGCGTACAAATTTTATCAACGGGCGGTACCGCGCGTTTGTTGCGTGACAAGGGCGTAACAGTCACCGACGTTTCTGCGCATACCGGGCAACCGGAAATCATGGATGGCCGGGTCAAGACCCTGCATCCAAAAATTCACGGCGGCATTTTAGGGCGTCGTGGTACCGATGACGAAGTGATGGAGCAACAGGATATTGCGCCTATCGATATGGTGGTGGTTAATCTCTATCCTTTCGCCAAAACCGTTGCTGATCCTGACTGCACCCATCAGGACGCCGTCGAAAATATTGATATCGGTGGGCCGACCATGGTTCGCGCTGCGGCCAAGAATCACCAGGACGTCACTATTGTCGTTAACGCCACAGATTATGAGCGGGTTATCGCCGAGATGGATGCCAATAACAATAGTCTGACTTTCGATACCCGCTTTGATCTTGCCGTACGTGCCTTTGAGCATACTGCGCACTATGACGGCATGATTGCCAATTATTTTGGCGCGCGTTTGCCGCAGCAAAGCAGTGCTTTTTCGCGTACCTTCAATGCCCAGTTCGAAAAGAAACAAGACTTGCGCTATGGTGAGAACAGCCATCAGCAAGCAGCATTTTATGTTGAAGCAGAGCCGCAGGAAGCCTCAGTGGCAACCGCCGTGCAGTTACAGGGTAAGGAACTGTCATTTAATAATATCGCTGACACCGATGCTGCGCTTGAATGTGTGAAATCGTTTGCTGAACCGGCGTGCGTTATCGTCAAACACGCTAACCCTTGCGGTGTCGCCAAAGGTGACAACATTCTTACTGCTTATGAGCGTGCCTTCAAGACCGACCCGACCTCAGCGTTTGGTGGCATTATTGCGTTTAACCGCGAGCTGGATGAGGCTACCGCCAAGGCCATCATTGATCGTCAGTTTGTCGAAGTGATTATTGCTCCAAGTGTCAGTGCTGCGGCGCAACAGATTGTCGCCACCAAAGCCAACGTGCGATTATTGTCGTGCGGAGAATGGCCGGCGCAGCGCGTACCGACTTATGATTACAAGCGTGTTAATGGCGGGCTGCTGGTACAGGACAGTGATTTAGGCAGCATCACTGAAGCTGACCTGAAAGTAGTCACCAAAGCACAGCCAACCACCGCACAGTTACAAGATCTGTTGTTCTGCTGGAAGGTCGCCAAGTTTGTTAAATCAAATGCCATTGTTTACGCCAAAGACGGCATGACTATTGGCGTGGGTGCCGGCCAGATGAGCCGTGTTTACAGTGCCAGGATTGCCGGTATTAAAGCCGCCGACGAAAATCTTGAAGTTGCTGGCAGCGTTATGGCGTCCGATGCATTCTTCCCATTCCGCGATGGCATCGACGCCGCAGCGGCCGCCGGCATCAAAGCAATTATCCAGCCAGGTGGCTCAATTCGTGACGACGAAATTATCCAGGCCGCCGACGAGCATGGCATTGCCATGGTTTTCACCGGCATGCGTCATTTCCGTCATTAAATACATTGCCGAGAAGAGCTACGCCGTCTAGGATTAAACCAAACCTATGACAACGTGAGGAAGTAAATCATGAAAAACTTCTTGGTAATGATGACCTTGGCAGTCAGTGTTGGCGCACTGACTGCCTGTTCAGAGAGCCCGCAGCAAAGCGCTGAAAGCCCCACAATGACCCTTGAGCAGGCGGTGAATAATAACCCTGCCCGTTCAGCGGACAATTTAAGCCGTGATCAGTATCGCCATCCGATAGAAACCTTAAAGTTTTTTGAAGTCGAGCCCGATATGACGGTCGTTGAGATCTGGCCAGGCGGTGGCTGGTATACCGAAATTCTCGCACCTTATCTTAAAGAACAGGGCAAGCTGTACGCCGCGCACTTTGCCAAAACCGAAACGCGCGACTATTACGTGAACTCGCGACAACAGTTTATTGAGCGCGTCAATAATGATCCCGCCTTCAGTGCCATTACGGTCACTGAATTCGCTCCGATGGAAGACAATGAAATAGCCCCCCCAGGTAGTGCTGATCGGGTACTGACCTTCCGTAACTTGCATAACTGGTATATGAACGCAGGCATGGAAGGCGTCGAAGCCGCATTTGCCGATTTTTACGAAGCCCTGAAGCCAGGTGGCATTTTGGGCGTCGTTGATCATCGCCTGCCAGAGAACCGACCGGACACCCACATGGACAGTTCCGGCTACATGAAACAGAGCCTGGCCATTGAAGCTGCCAAAGCCGCTGGCTTTGAGTTCGTGGCCGGCAGCGATATTAACGCCAACCCTGCAGATACTGCTGATCATCCACGCGGCGTGTGGACCTTACCTCCCACCCTTGGCTTGGGAGAGGAAGATCGGGAAATGTATCAGGGCATCGGTGAAAGTGATCGCTTCACCTTGAAATTCAAAAAACCAGAATCTTCTTCATAAGCAAAACAAGAGAGTCGACAGGACATGAATGTACTTGTGATTGGCGGCGGTGGCCGTGAACACGCGCTGGCGTGGAAAGCGGCACAGTCGCCATTAGTTGAAACGGTATTTGTAGCACCGGGAAATGCCGGCACCGCTACCGAGCTTAAGCTTGAAAACATTGCCATTAACGCCGAAGACATTGACGCTCTGCTGGAATTCGCGCAGCAAAACGCCGTCGGCCTGACCATCGTTGGTCCCGAGGCGCCGCTGGTGGCAGGTGTGGTTGACCGCTTTACCGAGGCAGGCCTGAACATTTTTGGCCCGACCCAGGCGGCGGCACAACTGGAGGGCTCAAAGGCCTTCAGTAAGGATTTTCTGGCACGACACAACATTCCAACGGCTGCGTACGGAACTTTCACTGACATTGAGACGGCAAAAGCTTATGTGAAAGAGCAAGGTACGCCTATTGTGATTAAAGCCGACGGTCTGGCTGCCGGAAAAGGCGTGATTATTGCCGAAACCGAAGCGCAAGCTTTTGCGACCATTGACGATATGCTGGCTGGCAACCGATTTGGCGAAGCCGGTAGTCGTGTCGTTATCGAAGAGTTTTTAATGGGTGAAGAAGCCAGTTTTATTGTCATGGTAGATGGTGAAACCGCGCTTGCCTTTGCCAGTAGCCAGGACCATAAAGCCCGGGACAACGGTGATAAAGGCCCGAACACCGGCGGTATGGGAGCCTATTCACCAGCACCGGTAGTTACGCCTGAGGTGCACAACTGGGTCATGGACCATGTCATAGAGCCCACGGTCTCCGGTATGAACAAAGAGGGTCATCCCTATACCGGCTTCTTATACGCCGGGCTGATGATTGCCCCCGACGGCACGGCGAAAGTGCTCGAATACAACTGTCGTTTCGGTGATCCGGAAACCCAACCTATTATGATGCGTCTACAGTCCGATCTAGTAGAACTTTGCCTCGCCGCTTGTGATGGCAAACTTGCGGACGAAGTTATCGACTTCGACCCGCGCGCTACGGTTGGGGTCGTTATGGCAGCAGGCGGCTATCCGGAAAGCTATGCCAAAGGTAAAGTCATTCACGGCCTGGCCGATGCCGATAATAATGATACCAAGGTATTCCACGCCGGTACGAAGCGGCTGGAAAACGGTGATATTGTCACCGCTGGTGGTCGCGTACTTTGTGTGACAGCCATTGCTGACTCTGTCAGCCTGGCGCAGCAAAAAGCGTATGCCGGGGTTGGTAAAATTACGTGGGAAGATGCCTACTATCGGACCGATATTGCGCATCGCGCCATTGCCCGCGAGCGCTCATAAACAGCGAAGCAACAACAAATCTTGCGCCCATGCCACCCGGCTGGGCGCTATTTCTTTTCAGACCTTAGTCTTCAACGACGATATCGTCGTCATCAGCAACTGAAAGCTCAAACGAGTCATCTGCATAACGACTGCGACCGTACATGCTGCCGACTTTCGGCCGGTTGATACGTGCCTGGTACTTCGACCATGCTTTCTCAACTGCGCTTTCAGCGGCTTTTTCGCCACGCGCGACGGCAAGCAGAGACTGCTCTTCAGCAGACATCGGCTCGATCTCGCCATTAATCAATGCCGCAATTAAGCTGCCGTGCTGCTGTAACAGGTCGCTTTCGCGGATCGAAAAATCGCCGGAACGGGCAAAACCGTACGGATAATTTTTGAAGTCGTTAAACGCCTTCTTGCTAATTTGTTCACGGTTGATCGTTGCCATAATGTGCCTTCCTCCAGACCAACAACTACAGATAATTTGTGTCGCCTTTTTGCGACACTGACGATATAGAGGCGAAAGGCGGCATTGTCAATAAAAACTTTTAATCTTTACTAAAAGTGAATATCCAGAGTAGCCCGGATATGTCGCCCCGGCTGTGCCAGTAACGGAATAACGGGATCATCCTGCGGATAGTTGCCCACCTGCGAGGCGTGCCAATAGCGCCGGTCGGTCAGGTTAAAAAGCCCTACGCCCACTTGCAGGTTCGCTCGCGGATACCACTGCCAGAGCCAGTCTAAAGTGGCATAACCAGGCGCACTGAATAGCGGCTCGCCGTCGTTATCCACAAGTTCTTTCTGGTCACGTTGAGCGCGTAGCAGAACGCGCGTATCCCAGACACCATTTAACGCGCTATAACGTAGCTCGGCCAGCATTGATGGCGGCTGTACCGTCGCCAGATCACGGCCATTGGTCTCATCTTCGCCCCGACTCGCTTGCAGCCAAATCTCGGAGGACCAGCGTCGGTCCCATTGCTGCTGCCAGCTGAGTTCAAGCCCTTCGATGACCACTTTATCGCGATTTACCGATTGGAATATGAGCAATTGTCGTTGTGGATCGAAACCCAGGGATGCCCGGCTTTCAATAAAGTCACTGTAGCGATTATGAAACGCCGTAACCTGCACCCTCGTATCCTGGCCATGCCAGCGTAGACCGGTCTCAAAGGTTACGCCACGTTCAGGTTCAAGGTCAGGGTTAGCAATCGCCAATACCCTAAACTGCGGGTAGTAAAGACCCACATTGACATCGGCAAAAGGCGGCGCGCGATAGCCGCGCGCATATTGCGCAAACCATTCTGCCTGTTCCGACCAGGGCCATAACAGGCCAAGTTTTGGCAACCAGGCATCATGACTTAAGTCAGCGACTTCACTTTGCGGGTAGCGCTCTTCAAATAGCGGATCGGAACGAACCTCAAGGTCATAACTTTCATACCTCAGCCCCGGACTCAGCGTCAGCCCAGCCTGGTTCAACTTAATCTCATCGTGCAAATAGATGCCGGCTTCATCAATTCTACTGCGCGGAAAGTCGCGAAGCGGAAAGATTTCACCCAGCAGGTTCTTTGTCAGCCGTTGCTGGGCATAATTCCACTGCCAGGCATCGCGCTCATCCCATACTTCGGCCCGACTCAGTTCAAATCCATAGCCCAGCCGCTGGGGTATACCGCCCCAATGCAGATCCATTTCCAGATCAGCGGCAACTCCGTAGCTATCGTAGTCATATCGAAAGCCGCGGAAAATGGATAGGGGCTCAGCCAGGTTCGCCCGTTCCTCGTAGGAATGCTGGTGAGTTTCGGCTTGCTGCACATACGCGCGCCACTGCCCGCGATCGGCCCATGCCTTTGATTCTGTTGTCAGACTAACGATAGCCCGCCATTCAAAACGTTCATCATCGCCGCGTAACGCTGTTGTATTCGCTTGACGGCCGCTACCAAGACTGTGCTGAACCTGCGTTTCAATGGTTTCGCGTAAGGCGTCAAAACTTACCTGCCAGGTGCCCATTGCGCTCAGTTGCTGCCATTTCAGCAAGGCGCCACTTTGCCGCACACGTTGTGGATCAAGCTCAGCGTCGTCCAGACCAGCAGCATCGGGTTCCTCCCGGTACCGCGCTGAGCCCGCTAATAACACACTGCTGTCGCCTTGTTGAAACGCTGTTGCCACCCGCCCATAACCACGCTGTGCGTCACTTGCTGCGCCCAGACGTAACGTCACGCCCTGCGTCGGACTAGTAAGCACATCTTCCGGAGTGAGGGTCTGAATCGCAACGACGCCTCCTAAGGCGTCACTGCCATAAAGTGTCGATGCCGGACCGCGCAAAATCTCAACACGATTGGCCAAGCCCAGATCCAGCAGTCCGCGGCCGGTATCTGAAAAACTCCCCACTGCGAAACGATCAGCTATCGCAACCTGATCTACGACAACGGCGGTGCGGTTACCACCAATACCGCGAATACGAAAACCGCTGTGACCAAACCGAGTACTAGCGTCATCAAGTTCTACTCCCATTTCATAACGCACCAGGTCCTGGGCGTTCAATACCATGTTGCGCGCGATCTCATCGGCTGTGATCACGCTCACTGTGCCGGCAATCTCGCTTAATTGACGTGGCTGGCGGTGCGCCACCACGGTAATCACTTCATCGGGGGTTATCTGTTCCTGGGTATCAGCTTGTTGCGCGGTGGCTGTCAGCGCCACCGCGTAACCTGCGAGACCACAGGCAATCCATAGCCTGCGCAGTCGTATTGGCATTAGTACACCTCGTTCCGTGTGTTGTAATTATTAAATTTGCCAGTAGGCGTCACAATTCTCTCGCCTTTGATGACATGCTTCAGTTGCCGTGTTTTGTCGTTGACAATAACTATCGCTGACTCTTCGTCCATACCACTCCAGACCGAAAACCAGACTTCGTCACCGGCCTTGTTGTACTCAGGTTGCACGATGCGCTTTGGTCCCGGACCCAAATCCGCCCATTCGGCAATCGGCAAGACTTCATAGCCTTTACTGAAATCGCGGGTATCAAATACCGCCACCGATTGCGCAATGTCGCTTTCCGGATTCAGGGGCGTATCAACCCAAAGGTTATGCGATTGCGGGTGCGTTTTGATAAAGAGGGAGCCGCCGCCCTGTCCGTCCAGAATCCGCACCACCTTGAATGCCTGTTCCGGGTGCCCTTCCGGATCGGTACCGATTAGCGTGATATTTGCATTACCCAGCGCACTGGTCGCCCACACCGGACCGTACTCGGGGTCGGTGAAGTTCGCGCCGCGGCCAGGGTGCGGGATCCGCTCTACCGGCACCAGCGCTTCAAGCTCACGTTCCAGCGCATCGACAACAGCAATACGGTCATTTTCATTTGCGGCGGTAAGGAAATAACGGCCGGAGCTGTCCCAGCCACCGTCGTGTAAAAACGGTGCCGCATCAATGGTTGTCACCTGCAAGTTATTAATATCCGAGTAATTCACCAGCTTGATCTGACCGGTTTCTTTCACATTCACAATAAACTCAGGATGTTTATGCGAACCCACAATAGCAGCAACCCGGGGCTCAGGGTGATATTCCTGGGTGTCGACCGTCATGCCACGGGTGGAAACGATTTTATGGGGCTCCAGAGTCTGTCCATCCATGAGTACGTAATGAGGCGGCCAGTAAGCACCGGCAATCGCAATTTTATCTTCATAACCTTTGAAGCGTGAATTCTCAACGGAACGAGCTTCAAGACCAATTTTAATCTCAGCAACTACCTGCGGCGGGAACATGTAAAGATCGATCAGGTCAATTTTTCCGTCGCGGCCAATGGTCGTGAAATAACGCCCTGAACTCGAGGCTCGCGAGATATGAACCGCATAGCCAGTATCGACGTAGTTCAGCACTTGCTTGCTTTCACCGTCGATAATCGCCACCTGACCAGCGTCGCGCAGCGTCACCGCAAACATGTTATCCACATCAAACTTATGCTGTGGTTCGCTGGGTCGATCTTCCGGTGCCACATGCACGGTCCAGCTATCCAGCATTTGCGGCATGCCCCACTCCGGTGGAGTCGGTGGCTCATGTTGAATGAACCGTGCCATCATGTCGATCTGCTCATCGGTCAGTTCACCTGAAGTTCCCCAGTTCGGCATACCGCCTGGCGAGCCATAATTAATCAGTGCTTTTAAGTATTCGGTGCCTTTTTCCTGCGTAATGTCCGGCGTTAGCGGCAATCCGGTGGCGCCTTTGCGTAACACGCCATGACAACCGGCACAGCGCTGAAAGTAAATCTTCTGTGCCAATTCAAACTCACGCTCGGTCATTGCCGGTGCCCCCGGAGTGACCACTTGCTTCCCACCTTCAACCGCCGATGGTGCGCCACGATACTTCACTTCGGCAACCGTGGCGTCGCCATGGGGTTGGCCGGCGGCACGGTCCTTCATACCGAGTCGCACCCGCACATCTTCAACATCCTCCGCGCTCAGCGACGGACCGCTGTTGCCCCAGCTCGACATCACATAGTTGGTAATCGCTGCCACGGTATCGTTATCCAGATGCTGCATAGGAGGCATGACAGCGTTATAGGTTTGGCCGTTCACTTCCAGCAGACCCGATTTACCTTGTAAAATGGTTTCAGCCACGTAGACCGGCTCGCCATTGACGTTAGGATTATCTGCCAGCGGAGGAAAGGCACCGGGTAAACCTTTACCGGTGGGTTGGTGACAGGCCTGACAGTTTTTTGCGTAGGCTTGCTGTCCCTCTTGCGCCGCTGCCGGATGACTGTATGAGAAGAATGCAGTGAGTACGCCAACTGCCAAAACCGGCGCACCCCGCCACAGTGAAAGGGGAAGTTTAAACGCTTGCATGGTTTGTCCTCCTTGATGGACATTCGGTATAAAAATTAACCGAATTTGATTGTAAGCGTAGAACAAGGAGAGCTATTGATCGATATCAATGAATGGAGAGAGTACGCTCACTTCCCTGAGGTACTCCCTTGTGAGTATCAGATGCTGACGCGTAACCCCCAGTGCTCCAGCGCAGCTTTGGCAAGCTCGTCGCGAAACTGTGGCGCGGCGATGCTGATCAGCGCTGAAGCACGTTCAGTGAGACTGCGCGCCCGTAAATTGGCGACTCCATATTCAGTCACCACATAGTGGACATGAGCCCGGGTCGTCACCACGCCAGCGCCGGGATCGAGCATCGCGGCGATGCGCGATACCCGCCCACCACACGCGGTAGAAGGTAACGCGATGACCGAGCGCCCGCCTTCGGAAAGGCTGGCACCACGGACAAAGTCCATCTGCCCACCAACCCCCGAATAAACACGGGTACCGATGGAATCCGCACAAACCTGGCCGGTCACATCCACCTGTAGGGCGCTGTTAATTGCCATCACCTGTTTATTTTGCCGAATCACCGAGGTGTCATTAGTATATTCCACATCCAGAAAAGCGACCTGAGGGTTATCATCAACAAAGTCGTAGAGCTTTTGGCTGCCCATTGCGAACGTAGTAACAATGCGCCCACGGTGCTTGCGCTTGCGTGAGTTATTAATTACGCCATTAGCCACCAAAGGCAGCACGCCGTCGGAAAACATTTCCGTGTGGATGCCAAGGTCACGGTGTCCCCCAAGGCACGCCAGGGTCGCGTCTGGTATCGCGCCAATCCCCATCTGCAAACAGTCACCATCGTCAATCAGCTCAGCAACCCGCTCACCAATACGTTGGGTGACCTCACTTTGCTGAGGCTGCGTATGCAAAGGCAGTTGCGCTTCGGCTTCGAAGTAGCGGTCGATCTGACTAATGTGAAGAAAGGAGTCACCATGAGTGCGTGGCATTTTAGGGTTTACCCAGGCAATCACCTTTTTTGCCACCTGCAACGCCGCGCGGGTAGCCTCAACTGAAATACCTAAACTACAGTTGCCATGTGCGTCCGGGGCGGAGACCTGAATAAGCACCGCATCGAGCGGCTGTTCACCCGAGCGAAATAGTTTTGGGATCTCAGACAAAAAGATCGGCACATAATCGGCCATGCCCTTGTTCACTGCTTCGCGCGTCGACTTACCGACAAAAAACGCGCGCTGGCGTAGATGTCCTTGCAGGTCTGGGTTTGACAGCACTTCACTATGTTCAGTATGCAGCTGCAACAAGGTCATGTTGCTACGCTGTAACGCAACTTCGGCAAGTCCCTCAAGTAACTTATAGGGTGTGGCAGCCATGGACTGGCACCAGATAACATCATTGTCAGCAAGAATTTCCAGCGCTTGTTGCGCATTCGCTACACGCATTTCGACTCCTTTTGCGGTAAAGTAAAGATGACATCAAGTAGAATAAGAGTAGGCATACCATGAAAGTATTCGCAATGTTAGGTGCAATCAATATGGCTCTTGGGGTAATTCTGGGCGCATTTGGGGCACATGGTTTAAAAGAAAAACTCGCGCCGCAGGCGTTGAACATTTTCCAGACCGGTGTGCAGTATCATATTTACCATGCGTTGGGTTTAATTATGGTCGCCGCCCTGCTGGTTCCGTACCCGAATGCCGGTGGCTTACGTACAGGAGGCTGGTTGCTACTGGCCGGGATTATTTTGTTTTCAGGTAGTCTGTATTTACTGGCATTAACCGGTATTCGCTGGTTTGGCCCGATTACACCGATTGGCGGCGCTTGTTTTATTATCGGCTGGTTATGGATTTTCTGGGCGGTGCTGAAAGAGCTTTGAGACCTGACGAAGGCTGCTGAAAATGCTGACAATGCTAGTGTTGCTGTTGCTTCACTTCGATGAACTCCATACCGACCTCGTGGCCTGCCAGCCGGCTGTACCGCTACAGCAGCAGTTCTGCCTGCAGCAAGATCTGCTCTCCTGGAATGAGGCCAGGCAAGTGCTTCGCCAACTGAATGCCTCAGTTGCGCGAGGGCCGACCTGGCGGCTTCCCACAGTTAAACAGTTGCGCTCTGTCCCGCTACCCTGCGACTTCAGCACGCCCGATAAACCTGACAACTGGTGGCTAAGCGCGGGGATCATCCGCCACGGTAATGAGATTTTGATCGCTGCCTATAACTGCGCTACAGGAAACACCGAGTTTGTGCCTGTCAGTGAATCATTGCGCGTGATGTTGCGCCGCTAGCATACCACCGTTGTCCGGCTCTAAGCGATACCATTGAAAAGGTCTTACTTGCGCAACACGTTGGGCCGAACGCAGCGCGTAGCAACACATCATAAAATCAGCTTCCTGATGAAAGACTGCCGCACTCTGATAGCCGGCAAATGCTTCTTTCAGTGTCGCGAGTAGCTTTCCCTGCCGCGCTTTGGTCACTGCCTCAGCCAGCGTCCAACGTTGATAAAACGTAGTCAGGTCAGAAACTTCCACGCCATCCATAAAGCCTTCAGAGAATTGTGAGATGAGATCATCATGGCGTTTGCGCACTGCAATGGCTTCAATATCGACGCCCAACTGTTCGGCCTGACCGAATGCGACTAACACAGCGTCTGCCTTGTGGCTAATGGAGCAGGCCAATTGCTCATTGCCTATGCGTAGTTGTGGCGCACCGTTTTGCTGCCGGGTAATGTGCACGTCCTCTTTGGCAGCGCCGGTTACTTCACACACCAACTTGCGTAGCAAACCACGCCCGGCCAGATGCTGTTGTTGTCTTGACTCACTCTGATAGGTTTGCGCGCGCGTAACTTCCGCAGCACTATTCCAGTTGGCCAGCGCCCTGGCAAGTTGTCGTAAAGCCAATCCATATGCAATATATATCAACCTGTATTCCCCACCTTAAAGTGACTTGTCGCTGCTGTGACTCAGTGCCAAAATAACCGGACAAGTTCATTATTGTTCGGGTCGCCGATGCGTTTACGTCATATCGAAGTTTTTCACGCCATTTATCATTCTGGCTCGCTTACCCGTGCTGCACAAGTATTACATATTTCGCAACCGGCAGTGTCAAAGACCCTCGCGCATGCAGAGCAACAGTTAGGGTTTAAGCTGTTTAAACGCAGCAAGGGCAAGCTTTTACCCACCGAGGAGGCCCATGCGCTTTTCCCTCAGGTGGAGCAATTGTACCGTCAGTTGCAAGGCGTAAAATCACTGGCGACCAACTTACAGCGCGATGCTGAAGGCCTAATCGACTTGGCCATTTCACCAGCCTTGGGTTTTGACAGTATACCGCTGGCAATAGCGCAGTTTCAGCAGGCTCATCCGAAGGTACGCTTTCGCTTACAAACTATTCATAATGATGAGGCTTTAACTACGCTGATTGAGCGCAAGGCTGAGCTGGCGATTTTATTTGATCCGCCCAGTTATCCCGGTACAGAAACCGTGGAAATAGCTCAGGTACCCATCAAGGCACTTTACCCCAAGCGGCTCTTTGCGGATCCTCCGGCCAGGTTAAGTCTAAGCCAACTGGCAGAACAGCAGCTGATTGATATCTCTGACAGCGGTCCAGTGGGACAACTGGTCTGGCGGCAATTACAGGAACAACAGTTACAACCACATAGTCAACAACAAGTGGATACCTACTTTATTGCCGCGCGTTTCGTCGCCTATGGTTTAGGCTGCTGCGCTATTGATGCTTTATCGGCGCGGGGTAACCGCAATGCCGACGTCGCTGTGGCAGATTTACAGCCGGCTCTCAGCTGTCCGCTACAGGGACTGCATCTGAGCAATAAATCTCTGACCAAACTTACTCAGGCTTTTTTGCCTTATCTGGCAAAGGCCATCACGCAGCTCAGCAACGAGTTATAACCTAAGGTTATGCGCTGACACGATCAATTCATTAGGCTTTTCCTACCAGCACGCTATGCTGCTGATTGTTTTATTCAGCCCGGAGTTGCTATGGTGTCCTTACCGAGTCCTTATCTGTTATTCATTGGCGATGCGACCGATCCGCTTAGCATTAAAATGGCGCGCAGTGCCGCTGACTGGAGCCCGGAAAAGTGTGTCGGCGAGTTACGTTTACCCGGCTGTCAGGTCACGACCGGCTGTCCGGCAATGTCCATTAGTGAAGCCACGCAAGCCGGAGCGAAAAGCCTGGTTCTTGGCTTTGCCAACAGTGGTGGTCACCTTGACCCGAATTGGCTACCTATCGTTCATGAGGCTATAGCGTCTGGCATGGACATCATCAGCGGTCTGCACGATCGTCTAAGCGCTATTCCTGAGCTGGTTGCCGCGGCAGAAAAATTTGGCGTGAAGCTGCATGATATCCGCCATCCGACACAACGCTTGCGTACAGGCAAAGGCTACGCGCGGCCAGGTAAGCGCTTACTCACCGTAGGTACCGACTGCTCGGTCGGAAAAATGTACACAACCCTGGCGCTTAGCCGCGAATTACAGCGACGACAAGCCAACGTTACTTTTCGTGCCACCGGGCAAAGTGGCATATTAGTCGCCGGTGAGGGCATTGCGATTGACTGCGTGATAGCTGACTTCATCGCCGGCGCCGTAGAGCAGTTAGCGCCAGCGAATGACGCTGATCACTGGGACTTAATTGAGGGTCAGGGGTCGCTATTCCATCCTGCCTTTGCTGGCGTCAGTCTTGGACTGCTGCATGGCGCACAGCCTGACGCATTGATTGTCTGCCATGCACTTGGCCGTAACAGCATGCGTGCAATCCACGGACGACCTTTACCCGGTCTGGCAGAAACGATTGAACTGAATCTGCAAATGGCGCGCGTAACCAACGTTAACGCGAAAGTCATCGGCATCGCTGTGAATACCTCAGCCGTCGACGAGGAGCAAGCGGTGACCTATTGTCAGGACGTCGAACAGCAGTTTGGTATGCCCTGTGTCGATCCGATCCGTCACGGCGTGGCGCGTCTGGCTGACATTATAGAGAAATGGTAAGTGAAAGTGGGCGGCTCACTTTACGCAAAGTAGCCGCCGCTGATGTGACTATTGAGGTCGCTGGAGCTTAACGGTTACCTTCACCGTCTTCATCACAAAGCTTTCTCAGCACGTCCTGAACTTCGTCCAGAGAATAGCCTTCCGGACCTGGCATATTCTCTTCCGTCGCGACCAGAAGCTCGCGGATGTCATACTCCCACTGCTCCAGCACTTTGCACTTCTCATCATGGGTGAGATTATCGTCATCCAGTACGTCTTGTGGCTTGTCATAAGCTGCTGACGGATCTTTTAAAATGTCTTCCAGTTTCATAACGCCTCCACTACTCAACATGACGCTAACGTCGGTTGATGAATAAATTTTTTCTGGCTGCTATTAGTCTAGACGACAGAGATGAATTCGCCACCCGGGCTGAGGAAGTTTGGAGCGGGAAACGAGATTCGAACTCGCGACCCCAACCTTGGCAAGGTTGTGCTCTACCAGCTGAGCTATTCCCGCATCAAGAAAAGAGAGTGAAATTGAAGTTTGGAGCGGGAAACGAGATTCGAACTCGCGACCCCAACCTTGGCAAGGTTGTGCTCTACCAGCTGAGCTATTCCCGCGTCAACTTCTGTTATCAAATGCGATAACGGAGGCGAATTTTACTGAATTCGGCAGGGTTTGCAACCGCTTTTTCAGCGAATCATGACTGAATGTCGAAAAAGTGCGCACGGTAGTGCTCTAATTCCTCTATTGACTCGCGAATATCTGCCAGCGCAGTATGGCTGCCCTGCTTTTGCACGCCAGCAGCAACCGCGGGTGCCCAGTACTTTGCCAGCTGTTTGACGGTGCTGACATCCAGGTTGCGATAATGAAAAAACGCCTCAAGTTCCGGCATGTAACGCGCCAGAAAACGGCGATCCTGACAGATACTGTTGCCACACATGGGTGAGCTGCCCGGCGTACACCATTGTTGCAAAAACGCCAGCGTCTCTTGCTCGGCTGTGGCTGCATCCTTGTCGCTGGCTTTAACCCGATCAACTAATCCAGACGCAGTATGCGTACGTACATTCCAGTCATCCATGCGCGCGAGAGTAGCGTCGGACTGATGCACGGCAATCACGGGCCCCTCGGCAAGCGGGCGCAACTGTTGATCGGTAACAATGGTAGCTATTTCAATGATGACATCCTGCTCGGGATCAAGCCCGGTCATTTCAAGGTCAATCCAGATAAGTCGATCGGCTGTTGCAGACATACAGTCACCCTTGCTAGCTAAAATAAAGATTCAAAGTTCGGATATTGTGCGCAATTGTAATCAGTTACACAACTGTTCAGGCGTAATCGCCGATTATACTGTATGATCAGGGCAAAATTATATTTCCCCCAATTAGGTCAGGAGCTTTGTGGGTAAACATCGTAAATTAAATAAAGGTCAGCTACGGCGCATGCGCGCCAATCAGCAGAAACGTCTGCAACAGGTGGAGCTGGCACAGGAACCGGATGACGCAAGTCTGGGCGCACCAGAGCCTGGCATTATTGTCAGCCGTTTTGGCCAGCACGCAGTGGTTGCGAATGAGCAGGATCAAACCTTTCGTTGCCATATCCGCCGTAGCATTGAGACGCTGGTCTGTGGTGATGAGGTGGTATGGCGGCGCCTGACGGCACAGACGGAGCAGACCGAACAAGGTGTAATTGAGGCCGTGCAACCGCGTCACTCATTACTGAGTCGTCCGGATTACTACGATGGCCTTAAGCCGGTAGCCGCCAACATCGATCAAATTCTGATTATTTCCAGTGTGTTACCGGCCTTCTCAGCGCAAATCATCGACCGCTATCTGGTCGCCTGCGAAGACATTGATATTACACCTGTGATTGTCTTGAACAAGGCAGATTTACTCGAAACACTGGCAGCAGACGCAGTCGATGAGATTGAGCAGACACTGACCATGTATGAAGCGATTGGTTACCAGGTGCTACGGGTTAGCGCCAAAACCCTGGGTGGCCTTGACGCTATCCAGAGCTTGTTACAGCAACAGGTCTCAATTGTTGTTGGTCAGTCGGGCGTCGGTAAGTCATCACTGGTCAATGCGTTGCTACCTGAGATTGAAACCGAAGTTGGCGATGTTTCAGCGGGTTCAGGTCTGGGACAGCATACAACGACAGTAGCAACGCGTTACCCGTTGCCTCAGGGCGGTTATTTAATCGACTCGCCGGGCATCCGCGAGTTCGCGTTGTGGCACCTTGATGAGAATCGTGTGGCCTGGTGTTTTAAAGACTTTCGGCCGTTTTTAGGACGCTGCAAATTCCGTGACTGCAAGCATCTGCCGCAAGACCCAGGCTGTGCGTTGCAAGAAGCTGTCGAATCAGGTGATCTGCACGCGCTTCGGTTGTACAATTTCCACAAAATTATCGAATCGATGGCCTCCACCAAGCCATCACGAGCAATACCACGAGGTAGTAAAAAGTGAATTTCGACGACGTCAAAATTAAGGTGCAATATCTTACCCCTAAGCACGCGTTATCACGCCTGGTGGGAAGATTTGCTGCGGCCAGGGCGGGCTGGTTTACCCAACTGTTTATTCGTTGGTTTATTCGCACTTACAAGGTTGATATGAGCGAGGCGGCTGACGAAAGTCCACGCGCCTACAAGACGTTTAATGATTTCTTTACCCGCTACTTAAAGCCCGAAGCGCGACCTTTTCAGGCTAACGAAGCGCATCAGTTTGCACATCCGGTCGACGGTGCAGTCAGCCAGTTAGGTGACATCGAAGACGGGCGTATTTTTCAGGCCAAGGGGCACGATTACAGCTTAACCGAGTTGTTAGGGGGGGACCCGCGTGACGCGCATTCATTTAAAAATGGTAAATTCGCGACGATTTATCTGGCGCCGAAAGATTATCACCGTATTCATATGCCTTGTGACGGCGTGTTACGCAAAATGATTTACGTGCCCGGCGACCTGTTTTCAGTCAATCCGCTTACCGCGGCAAATGTTCCTAACCTGTTTGCCCGCAACGAGCGGGTGGTGGCCATCTTTGATGGCGAATTCGGTAAATTCGCCATGGTACTGGTGGGGGCCACTATTGTCGCCAGTATTGGCACGGTTTGGGCTGGCACCGTGACGCCGCCGACGGGTAAACATGTGCATAGCTGGGAGTATCCGGCCAGCGGCGATCAGGCCATTCGCCTGAAGAAAGGTGAAGAGATGGGGCATTTTAAGCTGGGCTCCACCGTGGTCATGACCTTCCCTGAAGATGTCATCGACTTTGACGATGACCTGAAGCCACTTAGCGTCACCCGCGTCGGTACCGTACTTGGCGAGCGAGACGACTGACGCGATGTGGGTCATTGCGCATCGGGGCGCCAGCTTTGAGGCGCCGGAAAATACCCTTAGTGCCTTCGGCCGGGCGCTCGACGCGGGCGCCGAGGGCATTGAGCTGGACGTTTATCCATTGCGTGATGAGTGGATTGTCTTTCACGATCGCTACCTGGCCCGCCTGACCGCCCATCCCGGGCGGTTACAGGATCTCACCATAGATCAATTACGCAAGCTTAAAGTCTTTGGCCAACACCCGGTACCGACGCTGGACGAAGCGCTGGCATTTATCGCCGGCCGTTGTTGGGTCAATATTGAACTGAAAGGTGCCGATATTGCCCGCGGCCTTACCCGGCATATCCGCCAGGCCGTTGCCGAGCATAACTTTACTCAGGAACAACTACTGGTTTCGAGTTTTAACCATCATTGGTTGCGCCAGCTCAAGCAAGATCATCCCGAACAACCTATTGGTGCACTTACTACTTCGTGTCCACTCACGTACGCCGCCTTTGCCAGCGAGCTGGAGGCCTGGTCCGTGCATATCGATGTTGATTTCGTCACGCCTGAGTTCGTCGCTGACGCACATCAGCGCAACCTGAAGGTATTTGTATTTACCGTGGATGAACCCGAGGATATGCGTGAGCTTCATGCAATGGGGGTCGACGGTATCTTCACGAACCACCCCGTTGCCGCCCGTAATGTTATCGCGGGCTTACCTATGCAAGCCCGCGAAACCTGGCATATCGATTAATTTATCTCACCTTTATGGTGGGGATATTGTTGCTCAAGCTCGGTAAGTTCATGCGTGAGCGCCAGTGGTGAAGTGGTGTTGCGTGCCAGCACCGAGTACAGCGCCGGAATGACAAAAATAGTCAGAAATGCCGACAAAGCGACGCCGCAGAAAATGACCGTACCAATGACCATTCGGCTCTCAGCGCCCGGACCAGTGCCCAGAATCAACGGTACTGCACTCATCAGGGTAGTAAATGCGGTCATCACAATCGGCCGCAGGCGCTGTTGTGACGCTCGTACCACGGCCGCATCAAAACTATAGCCGGCATCGCGTAATTGGTTGGCGAATTCGACAATCAAAATACCGTTTTTCGCGGCCAGACCGATGAGCATGACGATGCCGATCTGGCTGTAGATATTCAGCGTCAGATCGGTGAAATACAGACCCACAGCAGCCCCTAAAATGGCCACCGGCACCATCAGCATAATCACCAGCGGGTGAATAAAGCTTTCAAACTGTGCCGCCAGGACCAGGTAAGCCACCACCAACGCCAGCACGAATACAAAAATCACGCTGCTGCCACTTTCCTGATACAGCTGCGATTCACCTTTGTAGTCAATGGAGACATCATCAGGCAGCTTTTCCTGCACAATAGTTTCCAGATAGGTTAACGCTTCGCCGAGTGAATAACCCTCGGCAAGGTTCGCCTCAATAGTGATACTGCGCATGCGGTTATAACGATTCAGTTGTCCCGCGGTAGCGCGCTCTTCAACGGTTACCAGGTTAGATAACGGGATCAGCTGCCCGGTAGCGTCCGAGCGGACGTAAATCTGATCGATAGCCGAGGGATCGCGATAATCAGCGCGCTCACCTTCGAGAATCACGTCATATTCTTCGCCGCGGTCCAGATAGGTGGTGACGCGACGCTCACCCAGCATGGTTTCGAGGGTACGACCGATATCACCGACCGACACACCAAGGTCCGCTGCGCGGGTCTGATCAATTTTAATCAGCAATTGCGGCTGGGTTTGTTTAAAGTCACTGTCGAGCTCAAGCAGATTCGGGTTCTTACTGGCCTCTTCAATGACGATATCGCGATAGGCCGCCAATTGCTCATAGGTGTTACCCTGCAAGACAAACTGAACCGGCCGCCCATTGCCGCCGGAAATACCGCTGCGCATAAAGGCAAAGGCACGAACTCCGGCCACCTGGTTAAGTTGCTCACTGATATCGTCCATCAGTTCAAAGGTACTCCAGTCACGCTGTTCATAAGGTACCGCGCCAACAATGGCAATACCCGCCGAGTTGCCCCAGCCCGGCGCGCGAACCAGCAGCCGGTCAATTTTGCCCTCGTCCAGATAAGGCAACAGCAAGGCTTCAATTTCTCGCATGTGCTCAGCATTCGATTCGAAACTGGCGCCCTCGGCACTGCGAACCATGACAAAGAAGGTGCCGCGATCTTCAGGCGGGACAAACTCCTGTGGCACCAGCTTTAGCATGTTGTAAGAGACAATACCGGAAAACAGTACCAACAGCACGGCCAGCCACGGATACGCCAGCGTCCGTTGCAGGACCCGCGCGTAACCACTTTCGACCCAGTTGAAAAAGCGGTCCACCGCTTTACCAAAACGACTGGTGCGCTCGCGCCGATGCAGAATCTTGGAGCTCAGCATGGGCGACAAAGTCAGCGCAGCAATACTTGAGCACAGCACCGCTGCGGCGATCGCCAGGGCAAATTCGGTAAACAACTGACCAATATTGCCTTCTAAGAAGGCAAGAGGAACAAATACCGAAATCAGCACCAGGGTGGTCGCGACCACCGCGAAACCAACCTCGCGGGCACCGCGGTAAGCTGCCAGCAGCGGCGGCTCACCTGCCTCAACACGACGATAGATATTCTCAAGTACAACAATCGAGTCATCGACCACCAGACCGATAGCAAGTACCAGCGCTAAAAGCGTCAGAAGGTTGACCGAGAAGCCCATCGCAAATAATGCAATGTAGGATGCAATAATCGCCACCGGCACGGTTAGCGCCGGAATTAGTGTGGCACGTACGTTACCGAGGAACAGGTAAATAACAATGACCACCAGCGCCATGGCTATTCCCAGCGTGTTATACACCTCGTCGATGGAGCCTTTAATAAAAATGGAGGAGTCATAACTCGGGACAATGATCATTGACTCCGGCAAGGTACGCTCAATTGCCTCAATTTCACGGCGAACATTTTCAACAACTTCAAGGGTATTGGCTTTAGATTGCTTAATGACGCCAATACCAATCATGTTGATACCATTGCCGCGGAATTCCGTTTTGTCGTCCTCTGAACCCATTTCAATGCGCGCAATTTCACCCAGACGCACCAGTTGGCCACTGTCGCCCCGGGTAATCGACAACTGATTAAATTGCTCCGGCGTCAGATAGGTACGCGCCACCCTGACGCTGAACTCGCGATCGACCGATTCGACCTCACCGGCTGGCAACTCCACATTCTCTGCCCGCAGCCGCGACTCAACATCGGTTACAGTAATACCACGTGCCGCCATGGCTTCACGGTCAAGCCAGACCCGCATTGCATAACGTCGCTCGCCACCGAGGTTCACGCGCGCTACGCCGTCAACCACTGAGAGCCGCTCTACAATGTAACGATCAGCGTAATCGGTAAGCTCCAGAATACTCAGATTTTCACTTCGCAGGTTATACCAGACCACCGTTGATTCATCTGAATTCGCCTTAGAAACTTCTGGCGGATCAACTTGTTCGGGTAAGTTATCGACGACTCGTGAGACACGGTCACGCACGTCATTCGCTGCGGCGTCGACATCGCGGTTGAGGGTAAATTCGATAGTGATTCGAGAGCGCCCGTTGCGGCTGCTCGAGCTAATATTTTTAATGCCTTCAATACCGCTAATCCGGTCTTCGATTAATTGTGTGATCTGGGTCTCGACAATTTCCGCTGAAGCGCCGGGGTAACTGGTATCAATGGAAACAACCGGAGGGTCAATATCGGGGTACTCACGCAGCGGCAACATGGTGAAGCACACAATACCAAAAACAATCAGCAATATGTTGACAACGGTAGCAAAAACCGGACGTTTGACTGACACATCAGAGAGTAACATGCTTAGCCCTCCTTGATGTTAACAGCGATTCCATCCCGCATGCGCACGATGCCTTCGGTGACTACTTTTTCGCCCACTTCGATGCCATCGACAATCTCTACCACACCGGGCTTGCGGCGACCAATCGTCACCTGTCGCTCGTGGGCAATATTATTGTCATCGATGACGTAAACAAAGTGCCGCGTATCAAGCGGTACTACGGCCCGCTCGGGAAGCTGCATGACATTCTCAACACTGCGCAGTAATTGCACCCGTAACAACATGCCCGGGCGCAGGCGTCCTTCTTCGTTCGCTAATTCGGCGCGCACAAGAATAGAGCGTGTCAAAGGATCGACCCGGGAGTCGATACTACGAATGGTACCGGTAAAGTCCCTGCCCGGATAGGCACCACTGCGGGCTTTTACCTCTTGGCCAATGGCCAGACTGGCGAAAAACAACTCGGGTACGTTGAAGTCGAGCTTAATCGGAGTAATGTCATCTAAGGTAGTGATTTGCTGACCCGGACTCACCAGCGAGCCCACGCTGATCTGGCGGATACCAAGACGACCGGCAAAAGGTGCGATAATTTGTTGCTGTGCCAGTTGGGTTTCAGCAACTTCAAGTGCGGCAACGATCTCTTTCACCACCACGTCCTGTGCTTCAACCTGCTGCACCGAGGCGGCATTCTGCTTGCGCAGATCTTTCAGGCGTTGATACTGACGGTTTGCCTCAGCTAAACGAAATTTTAGTTCCTGCACCCGTGCCAGCTCTTCACGCGCATCCAGCTCTACCAGCAGGTCGCCAGCCGCGACCGTGTCCCCGTCGTTAAAATGAACGGCGGTCACTTTGTCCTGAGTTTGCGCGGTAATCACCACCGACTCATTTGCCCGGGCGGTGCCCAGCGCTTCAATAATATCGCGAAAGGGCTTTACGGTAGCTTTCGTCACTTCAACCGGCACCGCCTGTTGCTGACGCTGCTCTTCCACCACCGGTTGATGGAAAAAGCTGAAATAGGCTGTCGCTGCGATCAATAAGACCACAACCAAAGAAATGGGATTTACAATTTTTGCCACCGCCACTGACTCCTTGAGGTGCTGAATTTCAGGCTCGACTGGCCTTACTAGAGTATGGCGCTATTGTAACGTGAGGATCATCGGCGGCAGCTCCGCTTACCGCCGATTCGTTGAGGTTTACCGCAAATTAACGGTGATAGGCAGGGCTCAGCTTATGTACGGCCTCAATAAAGGCACCAGCATGCTCAGGATCGACCTCTGGATGAATACCGTGACCAAGATTGAAAACATGACCATGACCATGGCCATAACTGGCTAAAATGGTCGCCACTTCCTCTTCAATGCGTTGCGGCGAGGCATACAACATACTCGGGTCCATATTGCCCTGTAATGCGACCTTGTCGCCTACCGCTTGTCGCGCAGTTGCAAGGTCGGTGGTCCAGTCAACCCCTAACGCATCAGCGCCGGTCGCCGCCATATCTGCCAACCAGGCGCCACCATTTTTCGTAAACAGGGTCACCGGCACCTGCCGGCCGTCGGCTTCGCGGGTAAGTCCGCTGACAATTTGCTGCATATAGCGCAACGAGAACTCACGGTAGTCACGCGGGCTGAGCACACCACCCCAGGTATCGAAAATCATGACTGCCTGCGCGCCCGCAGCAATCTGCGCATTCAGATAACTGGTAACGGACTGCGCCAGCTTATCGAGTAACTGATGCATGGCCTGTGGTTCAGCAAACATCAACTTCTTTACCTGACTAAAGTTCTTGGTGCTGCCACCTTCGACCATATAAGTGGCTAACGTCCACGGGCTGCCGGAAAAGCCGATCAGCGGCACCTTTCCGTTCAGTTCACGGCGGATGGTTCGCACTGCATCCATCACGTAGCCCAGCTCCTGCTCCGGATCAGGTACGCCAAGCCTGGAAATAGCAGCCAGATCACGCACCGGGCGCTCAAACTTAGGTCCTTCGCCGGTTTCAAAGTACAGGCCTAAACCCATAGCATCAGGAATGGTCAGAATATCGGAAAACAGGATAGCTGCGTCTAAAGGGAAACGGCGCAGTGGCTGCATCGTCACCTCACACGCCAACTCCGGGTTTTTACACAGCGCCATAAAGTCACCTGCCTGTTTACGCACTTCACGGTATTCAGGAAGGTAGCGGCCAGCCTGGCGCATCATCCAGATAGGGGTACGTTCAGTGGGTTCACGTAACAATGCACGTAAATAAAGATCATTTTGCAAAGTGCTCATGTCGCTTTGTTTTACCTGTATTAGCTTGGCCAAAAAATTGGGCGTTATTCTATCAGTCCCGACGCGATCATTCTCGATCTATTTGCGCTTTCACGGTCTGGATCAACTTATGCGCGATGGTACCCGGTAACGGAATATCCGGAAGCGCGTCAAAACCAAACCAGTCGCCTTGTTCCAGTTCGAACGGGTCAAAATGCAGATCACCAGCGGCCCACTCGGCTACGAAACCCATCATCAGCGAGTTAGGAAACGGCCACGGCTGGCTACAGACATACTGAATATTTTTTACCTCAATACCGGCTTCTTCCATGACTTCGCGCGCCAGCGTCTGCTCAAGACTTTCGCCCGCTTCAACAAAGCCTGCCAGTACCGAAAACAAGCCAGGGCGGTGCCGCTTGCCACGCGCCAGTAAAATTTTGTCCTGCTTACGAATCGCGACAATGATGCAAGGGGATATCCGTGGATAACACCGGTGCTGGCAGGCATGGCATTGCATCGCCAGCTCCCAGTCAACGGCCTGCATGCGCGTGCCGCAACGGCCACAATAACGGTGGGTGGTCAGAAACTCCGTTACCTGCTTGGCGCGTGCAGCCATCATAAACATCTCTTCATCATTTGCCTCTACCAGCGGCCGTAATGACTTGAACTCCCCAAGGGCGGCAAACGCATCGTCATTCAGATCGGCAACCACCAGATAACAACTGCGTTCGCGCAACTCACCCAGCCAAATCACCTGATACTCATCAAGATTGGGCATGGGTAATTCCTGTAGCCGACCGTGCGGGGGCAAATCGTTGGCATCGAAGGTGAGTTCACCCGCCGAACAGATAAACCACCAGGCCGGCTCATCAGCAGATGGGCGTTGATAAGGTTTTGTCATAGTAGTGATTCGTCGGTACAGTAAAAAGAGTTGACCTTAGCTTAGCATCATCGTTAGATTGACTCTACGCACACATAAGGAGAGGTAGACCATGCTAAAGCGACAAGAACAAGCCAAGCAACGTTGGGGTGGAGCCCACCAAGCCGTTGATATGTGGCTTCACGAGCGCCAGGAATTATTGATCGAGTACTTCAAACTGGCGGCCCTGCCTCCTTATGAGCGTGACAATCAGGCACTGCCTGCGCTGAGCGATATCCACAGCTTCTGTGCCTTGCTCATGGACTATATTTCGGCCGGTCACTTCGAAGTCTATGATCAGATTATCCGCAACTGCAAAGAAGCCCCGAAAGTGACCCAGGAGCTCGCCGATGAACTATTTCCGCTCATTGGCGATACTACCGAAATCGCGCTCGACTTTAATGATACGTATGGCGAAGTAGATGACCAAAATCTGTTAGTCGACTTTGACCAACGTCTCTCTGGACTAGGTGAAGCGCTGGAATTGCGCATGGAATTTGAAGATCGCCTTTTAAACGCCCTGGAACAACATCGTTTACTGGATAAGTCAACGGAGACGTAAAGCAGGCGTCGTATCCCGGGGGGGCAGGCAACCTTTGCCTGCCCCCTTTTTTTATCATCATACCTATCATCTCTTCGGCAGCTGCCCCGCACAGGCGCGACGCCCACAGCACCTTTTGTTGCAACCAAGTTTTTTGATTGACGATACGTTATTGTCATGCCTATTATTTGAACAGCCACCCCCGTCATCTGGCTTTATTCTTATTACTTAGACAATAAGGACGTGCTATGAAAAGAGTAAAAATAATCGCGGCCTCGCTAACGGTTTTGTCACTGTTAAGCAGTGGGCCAATTGCAGCGAAAACGGTATCCGGACAGGAGCCTGCAGCGAAAGTTATACGGTTAGTAGCATCTACGATAGGACTTTCCAGAGATGAGCTCAACCGAGCGTTTTTCGTCATCGCTGATTTTCAGGCCCGTAAGCTCACCCTCCCTGAGCTCGACGCTCTTTCCGACGACCAGGTATTAGCTAAAATTGATTTTGATGCTGAACCTTATGCCAGCCTCGAAAGCGAACAAATGATGCTCATTGCAAAGCGCTACGAACTTGAGGTCGAAATGCTGGCTTCCCGCGCCAATGTTGATATCGAGAAATTCCGTCAGTTTTACCGGACGTTTGATATGACCATGACGACCGCTTTAAGTTTAAATCGTTACGCCGCCGCTCCAGGTGGTTCTGCAGCGGGAGCTAAATCCTCTGCCCACGCTACACTTAGCTATTTTGATGACGATGATTTTGATGGCCCGGTGGTTGAATGTGGTCGATCTTGTCGGGTTATTATCGAGCAAATGTTCGATGATTTTCAGGATCAACTGGACATCATAGCTGCTATGCAGGACTGGGAAAATCAAAATGGCGCACAGCCAGTGGGAACGACCGCTCGAATTGTCGATAGCGAATCGGGCAGTTTCATTGAGGTTCAGAAGCAACTGAGCTCTGTGCCCTGGGCTCCTTTAAGTACTGACCTGAAGTGTGCCACTGTGGCGTGTAGTTAATCGCCCGGGTTTGGCCTACCAATAAGGCTTTGCCAACAAAAAAGCGCCGACGAACGGCGCTTTTTTCATTGCTTAAGGAAGCTCAAAGCTTAGCCTTGCACTTCGACGTCCGCCTGCGGCTCCGCTGGCTTGTCTTTAACGTCAATAAGCTCAACTTCAAAAATCAGCGTTGACCGAGGTGGAATGGTGCCACCGCCCACTTCGCGGTCACCGTAGGCCAGCTCTGGTGGAATCACAAAGCGGTACTTGTCGCCCACGCTCATTAGCTGCACGCCTTCAGTCCAGCCTGGAATGACGCGGTTTAATGGGAATACTGCTGGCTCACCACGCTCAATTGAGCTGTCAAATACGGTACCGTCAACCAGGGTACCTTCATAGTGAACTTCAACGATGTCGTCAGCAGCAGGCTGCTCGCCGCCTTCTTCACCTTCTTCGATCACTTCATAAGCGAGACCCGACTCAGTCACGACCACACCGTCTTTAGCGACAAACTCAGCAAGGTAAGCTTCACCTTCGGCCTGTGATTCAGCACCTAACTTCGACGTCTTCATCTCGGTATATTGCTGCTGCATAGTGGTCAGCAGTTGCTCGGTTTCTTCTTCAGTCAGCTTTGACTGGTCTTTCAGCGAGTCGACAAAGCCGGCGATAACCTGGTTGCGATCCAGTACCAGATCCATCTTGTCCTGCTCATCAAGGTTGCTACCGACGAAGGTGCCGACTGACGCGCCCAAGGCATAGGCCATTTTGGCCTGCTCTTCAGTTGGCGCCTGCTCTGTCACCGGGTAGGGTTCTTGTTTTTCCTGAGTACAACCAGCGATTGCGAGCGCCACCAGGCTGATCGCAAATGTTTTCTTTAAATAGCTCATTCCTTTTTACTCCAAGATTGAATTCTTGCTGTTAACAGGGTCTAATGCGTTGCGATTCCTATACTACACATAAATTGGGGCATTTGCCTATGGCTGAACTCGACTCTGACGCAATACTCACACAATTAGCCGATTTGGAAAGTCGTCTGGCGTTTCAGGATGACACCATTGAGACCCTGAATCAGTTAGTAACCCAACAAAGCGACCAGTTACAACGCATGGAGCAGCAACTGAAGTTGCTAGGTCGCCGCTTACAACAAATGCAGGAGCGCAACGACGAAGGTCAACCGCTCAGTGCTGCGGACGAAATTCCACCTCACTATTAAAAGTTGGCCGACGAGGTCCGGGAGGTGAACTTGACCCCGAGGTTGTGACCCCGTATAACAAATATTCCTCTTGTTACGGAGTTGCTATGTCGGTCAAACACCCTATCATTGCGGTCACAGGTTCCTCAGGCGCTGGTACAACGACGACCAGTCAGGCCTTGCGGCACATTTTCCGCTCGCAGGATATCACTGCGGCCTGCGTTGAGGGTGACAGTTTTCATCGTTACTCACGACCCGAAATGGATGTCGAAATTCGCAAAGCACAGGAACAAGGCCGTCATATCAGTTACTTCGGCCCTGAGGCTAACGATTTTGAGCGGCTTGAAGCCTTATTCCGACAATACGGCGAGTGCGGTAATGGCGAGGTCCGCCGTTACCTGCATAGTTTCGACGACGCCGTTCCCTATCATCAAATGCCCGGTACCTTCACGCCCTGGGAGTGCCTGAACAGCGAGACCGATCTGCTTTTCTATGAGGGCTTGCATGGCGGCGTGAAAACCGATGCGCACGATGTCGCCAGCCACGTCGACCTGCTTATCGGCATGGTGCCTATTGTGAACCTGGAATGGATTCAAAAGCTCTTACGCGATACCGCCGAGCGGGGGCATAGTCGCGAAGCAGTGACACAAAGTATTGTGCGCAGCATGGAAGATTACATTCACCATATTGTGCCGCAGTTCTCGCGCACCCATATCAACTTTCAGCGCGTGCCTACGGTCGACACCTCGAACCCGTTCAGCGCCAAAGATATTCCGTCATTGGACGAAAGTTTTGTGGTGATTCGGTTTCGCGGCATGCGCAACGTCAATTTTCCGTACTATCTGCAAATGATTGACGGCGCCTTTATGTCGCGCATGAACACGCTGGTAGTTCCGGGCGGCAAAATGGTGTTCGCGATGGAGCTGATTTTGGCGCCGTTAATTGAAGAAATGATGTTTGCCAAGCAACACGGTGGCAAACCAGGCTGGCTCAAACGCTAAGCGCTCTTTAGCCAGCGCTCCTGCCATTCGGCACCACGGTCCTGCGCCAGCAAAGGTGTAATGAAGTTCATGATGGTCGCGACCTGTTGCACGACCCCATAAGGTGGATTCACAAATAACATCCCACAACCGTTCATGCGCGTTGCGTCTTGCGGGCCGCGCACCAGCAGATCCACAGCGTAGGCTTTACTCACATGTGGCAGGTCCGCGACCTGTTGATGGAAGTCACCGATGATCAGCGGGTCTTTTATCGGGTACCAGATCACATAACTACCGGTGGCCCAGCGTTTGGTGCCTGCCCCAAGCGCCTGCACCACCTGACTAAATTCATCGCGTTGCTCGAACGGCGGATCAATTAATACCATACCGCGTTTAATCGGAGGTGGCGTTAATGCTTTTAACGCCGCGTAGCCATTGCGCCCCAGCTCAACTTTCACCTGTCCCCGCGACGGAAAATCACGGCTGACATTCTGCGCCAGTGCCCGCGCATCTTCCGGATGCAGTTCACACAGGGTCAATTGATCTTGTGCGCGCAACTGCAAGGCTGCCAGATAGGGAGAGCCCGGATACCATCGTAAGGCGTCATCAGCATTTAAGTGCCGAACTGCCTGTAAATAACCCTGCAGCTCTTGCGGGGCTTCCGGCGCTGCCAGTAACCTGGCGATGCCTGACTGCCATTCGCCGGTCTTGCTGGCCTGTTCGCCCAGCAAATCATACATACCAATACCAGCATGGGTATCAAGCAGCCAAAACGGCTTATCCTTTTCTTGCAAATAAGCAAGACACGCCCATTGCAGAGCGTGTTTCATCACATCGGCAAAGTTGCCCGCATGGTAGCTATGGCGGTAGTTCACTTACTCAGCCTGCTCAATACTGTAGCTATGCGTCATCACCACCGACGCTTCCAGCATTTTGGCAACCGAGCAGTATTTTTCCGCCGATAGTTGCACGGCGCGTTCAACATGCTTCTCGGCAACGTCATGTCCGCTGACAACAAAATGCAAATGTACCTTGGTAAATACCGCCGGAATGCCGTCAGCGCGCTCGCCATGTACCTCACAGCGACAGCCGGTCACCTGCTGGCGAGCTTTCTCAAGAATGCTGACGACGTCAACCGACGAACAACCGCCAGCAGCTGCCAGCACCAGTTCCATAGGCGACGCTGCGGTCGCCTTATTGCCATCCATGACGACGTCGTGGCCTGACCCGGTACTTGCTTTGAACACCAGGTCATTTTGCCATTCTACGTTAGCCTGCATTGCTGCTGCCATGACTTAGTCCTCAGCTTTCTCAAAGCGCAACCCTGGCGCAAGCTTTTCCGGCATTGCCACATGTTCAGCTTCAACCGAAGCGACCGGGTAAGCACAATAGTCCGCTGCGTAATAGGCGCTTGGGCGATGGTTACCGCTGGCACCAATACCACCAAAGGGGGCGGCGCTACTGGCGCCGGTAATCGGCTTGTTCCAGTTGACAATACCGGCACGGATGCGTTTGAAGAAGTACCGGTAGGTACTCTCTTCGTCACACAAAATACCGGCTGAAAGACCAAAACTGGTGTTGTTGGCTTCTTCAATCGCCGCGTCGAACTCACTATAGCGATAGACTTTTAACAACGGACCAAAATGCTCAATATCGGGTATGTCTTTCACATTGGTGACATCCAGAATACCTGGCGTGACAAAACCAAGATTATGGTCTTTTTGCTGCATTCGCACCAATACCGTGGCACCCGCTTCAGCCAGATCGTTTTGCGCTTTGACCATTTCATTCGCGGCTTTTGCCGAAATCATAGCGCCCATGAACGGCTGCGGATCCGCTTCGTAATCGCCTACTTCAATTTGCTTAGTGACTTCGAGCAACCGCTCTAAAATGGCGTCGCCGTTCTCGCTACGCTCAATGAACAAACGCCGGGCACAGGTGCAACGCTGGCCTGAAGTGATAAATGCGGACTGCACGATATCGTGTACCGCGCCGTCAATGTCTTTCACATCTTTAACGATAAGCGGGTTATTACCGCCCATCTCCAGCGCCAGGATTTTGTCCGGACGGCCGGCAAACTGTTTATGCAACAAGTGACCGGTGGAGGAAGAGCCAGTAAAGAATAAGCCGTCAATTTGCGGATGCGCAGACAGCGCCTTACCTGTTTCTACGAGACCCTGCACCAGGTTTAACACGCCCGCTGGTAAGCCGGCTTTTTCCCACAGCTTCACGGTAAATTCGGCAACTTTGGGTGTCATCTCGCTTGGCTTAAATACCACCGTATTGCCGGCAATCAGCGACGGTACAATGTGCCCGTTCGGCAAATGACCAGGGAAGTTATACGGTCCATAGACCGCAACAACACCGTGTGGCTTATGGCGGATAAACGCTTTACCAGCCGGCATCGGGTTTTCCACGGTGCCGGTACGCTCATGATAGGCGCGCTCTGAAATGGCTACTTTGCCAATCATGGCACCCACTTCAGTCAGTGCTTCCCATACCGGTTTACCGGTTTCTTCCGCAATAATGTGGCCTAACTCTTCTTTATGCTCAGTCAATAAATCTGAGAATTTCTTACAAATCGCCAGGCGCTCAGCAAAATCTTTATCGGCCCAGGCGACAAAGGCATCGCGCGCAGCGGATACCGCCGCATCGACTTGCGCTTCAGTAGCGCAACGTCCTTGCCAGATCACTTCGTCGCGAGCTGGACTGATCGACTTAAGTTCTTCGCCTTCACCGGCAACCCATTGGCCACCGATAAATAAATTTTGTTCTGACATTTTGTGTTCCTCTGGTTTGAGTCCACCAACGTTGTTTACAGTGCGACAAAGCGAGCGGCGTCGCCTTCTTCCAACAGCAAAGCTGCAGCCACTTCGGGGCTGACAATAATGTGTTCGTCGGTCTCTTGAATTTGCGCACGCCCGGCGCGGAAGTCCGCAACCCGCGTATTGCAGAGAATGACATCACTGCCCGCTTCTACCGGGCCGACCTGGACCGGCTTGCGGCGACTTTCGCGGACACTTTTAATATTCGCCACTTCGACTTCAACCGTGGGCCCGGCATCGAAAATATCCACGTAACCACGGAAGCGGAACCCTTCGTTTTCCAGCATTCGCAGCGCCGGGCGGGTATTGTCATGTACTTTACCAATAACCTGCTGCGCTTGCGGTTCGAGCATCTTCACGTAAATCGGGAAGGTTGGCATGAGTTCAGCGACAAAGGCCTTTTCGCCAATACCGGTTAAATAGTCAGCCTGATTGAAGTCCATGCTGAAGAAATGCTTCTCCAGCCAGCCCCAAAAGGGTGACTCGCCATTCTCATCAGACACACCACGCATTTCGGCAATAGCAAATTGACTAAAACGTTCTTTGAACTCTGCCATGAACAGCATGCGGAAGCGCGACAGTACCCGACCATTCTGGTTTTTGCGGAACGGCTCGCGCAAAAATAACGTACATAATTCACTGACGCCGGTGTAGTCGTTACACAGTGTCAGCGTTTCCAACGCATTGTAAACATCAAGGCTTTTTGAATGATGTACGACTTTACCGAGACGGTAATGGTAAAACGCCTCGGTGAGTCCGACCGCCGCTTCAATACCGCTACAACCGACCACTTTGCCTGTCTCGGTATCTTCCATGACAAACAGATAGCCTTCTTCACCAGGCTCACTGACATGCTCCCGGGCAAACGCTTCCTGTGCACGGGCAATGCGGCGGCGCAGCAGGTCTTCATCCACAGGCAATGAAGTGAAGCCATAACCTGACTCCACTGCACATTCATAAAGTGCCGCGTAATCCTGCGGCTGAATCGGACGTACCACTAACATAACGGCTCCGGTGTCTTAAGCGACGACTTTCGCGATCGCTTTTTCAAAACGTGCCAGACCTTCCAGCACATCAGCTTCCGGGATAATCAAGGACGGGGTAAAGCGCACCACGTTCGGGCCCGCCACCAGTACCATGACGCCCTCATCCGCACCCGCGTTTAAAAAGTCACGGGCCTTACCGGTGTAATCATCGCTCAGTTCTGCACCGAGCAGTAAACCTTTACCGCGGATATCTTTGAATACGCCATAGCGCTCGTTAATTTCAGCCAGCTTGTTCTTGAATAGCTCTTCGCGCTCTTTCACCCCGGCCAGCACTTCATCAGTACTTACCACGTCAAAAACCGCCTCTGCGACCGCACAGGCCAGCGGGTTGCCGCCATAGGTACTACCATGGGTGCCAGGCTTCAGATGTTCAGCAATGGCCGCAGTGGTCAGCATAGCGCCAATCGGGAAGCCACCACCTAATGACTTGGCTGATGCCAGAATGTCTGGTGTGACGCCAAGTTGCTCGTAAGCGTAAAGGCTGCCAGTGCGACCAAAACCTGTTTGTACTTCATCGAAAATTAATAAGGCGTTGTATTTGTCACACAGTTCACGTACACCTTTGACGAAGTCAGCATCAGGGCTGATCACGCCGCCCTCGCCCTGTAAGGGTTCCATCATCACGGCACAGGTCTTCTCTGACATCTGCGCTTCGAGCGCAGCAAGGTCATTATAGTCAACGTGCTCAATGGCACCTGGCTTAGGCCCGAAGCCATCAGAGTACGCAGGCTGGCCACCAACTGTGACCGTGAAGAAGGTACGGCCGTGGAAACCTTTAGTGAAGGCGATAATCTGATTCTTGCTTTCGCCATGATTATCAAGCGCCCAACGACGGGCCAGCTTCAGTGCCGCTTCGTTAGCTTCGGCGCCCGAGTTAGCAAAATAAACTCGCTCAGCAAAAGTCGCATCGGTCAGCTTCTTAGCCAGGCGAATTGCCGGCTCGTTGGTAAAGACGTTACTCAGGTGCCACAACTTGTTGCCCTGCTCGGTTAACGCGTTGACCATAGCCGGATGGCAGTGACCCAGACAGTTCACCGCGATGCCGCCAGCAAAATCGATATATTCTTTGCCTTCTTGATCCCAAACCCGCGAACCTTCACCCTTTACCGGGATCATACTCGCTGGGTTGTAATTAGGTACCATCACGTCATTGAAGGTAGCGCGGGTGACTTTCATGTGTTCTGCCATAAATTCCTCTCATTCGGATTCATATACGGGGGATTTGAGTGCGATTATTATTGCAGAAAAACCCCGCTCTGTCGTGTCTACAGAGCAGAAAAAACAGACAGTTCAGCTTGTTGCGTTAAGCTTGCGGGAGGGCTGCATAACTATGCATGAGGCGCCCTATTCGGCTGCATAGCTAACGGCAAAATGTTTGACAGAATTCGACGAAATTGGCTAAAACTGCGTGCCCATATTCAGTTTCCACCGCTTCAGGATGGTACTGCACCCCCCAAATCGGTAACCGGGCATGATGCAATGCCATAATTTCGGGCGCAGCATCCGCGCTCCAGGCATCCACAATCAGCTCCTCAGGTAAGCTGTCGGGTTGCAATACCAACGAGTGGTAACGAGCCACTTTAAAGGGGGTCGGCAGGCCATGCATCAATCCACCACCATTATGCTTAACCAGACTGGTTTTACCATGCATAATGGTGCGCGCCCTTACCACCTTTGCGCCAAAGGCCTGGCCAATGGCCTGGTGTCCCAGACAGACGCCAAGAATCGGTAGTTTTCCAGCAAACGCCTGAATGACTTCAAGGGTGATGCCCGCTTCGTTGGGCGTACAGGGGCCGGGCGAGAGAATGATGCCATCAAGGGGAAGCTGGCCAATGTCAGCCAGCGTCAGTTCATCGTTACGCACCACCTTCACCGTGCAGTTTAACTCGCGAAAGTAGCGGACCACGTTATGGGTAAAAGAATCGTAATTATCGATCATTAACAACATAAGTGGCCAAACTGTCCTGTCTTGAAAGCTTTCGTCTCAGTTACCGTGGGCGTGGGACAAAACCAATGACGTCATAGACTTTTTGCAACGTTTCTGCAGCATACGCGCTGGCTTGATCAGCGCCTTTGCCCATGACCTCATTAAGAAAGTCCATGTTGGCGCGGTAGTCATGGTAACGCTGCTGAATCGGCTCCAGCATTGCCACTACGGCATCGGCGGTATCGGTTTTCAAATGGCCGTACATTTTATCTTCGTATTCCGGAACCAGTTCGGCAATCGGTTTACCGGTGGCAGCGGAAAGAATCGACAGCAAGTTCGAAACGCCGGGCTTCTCTTCTACGTCGAAATAAATTCGCGCCTGCTCGTCCGAGTCAGTCACCGCGCGTTTTAATTTCTTACTGATTTTCTTTGGCTCTTCCAGCAAGCCAATGAAGTTGTTCGGGTTGTCGTCCGACTTGGACATTTTCTTTAACGGATCCTGCAAACTCATGACCCGCGCGCCGACTTCCGGAATAAAAGGATCAGGTACGGTAAAGACGTCGCCGTAGATGTTATTAAACCTGATTGCGATATCACGCGACAGCTCCAGGTGCTGCTTCTGATCATTCCCCACCGGCACCTGATTTGCCTGGTACAGCAAAATATCAGCGGCCATCAACGCCGGATAAGTAAAAAGGCCAGCGTTGATATTATTGGCGTGACGGTCCGATTTATCCTTAAACTGCGTCATGCGGTTCAGCTCGCCCATCTGCGTGTAGCAGTTCAGTATCCAGGCCAGCTGTGCATGCTCAGGCACATGCGACTGCACGAAAATTGTGCTCTTCTGCGGGTCAAGGCCACAAGCCATATAAAGCGCCAGACCATCAAGCGTGGCTTCACGTAGCTTCGCGGGATCCTGACGCACGGTAATGGCATGCAAATCCACCAGCATAAAGCGACAATCATGAGTATCCTGCATCCGCACCCACTGGCGCAGCGCGCCAATATAGTTACCGATGGAAAGTTGTCCTGAAGGCTGACAGCCGCTTAATACAATGGGTTTACTCATGCTTTTTTCCGTTACTTCAGTTATTTAACTTGCGCTAACTCAGCCCGCATTGCGGCAATGACTTTAGCGTAATCGGGTTGATTAAAAATGGCCGAACCAGCGACAAACATATCTGCGCCCGCCGCCGCTACCTCAGCAATGTTATCGGTTTTTACCCCGCCATCAATTTCCAGGCGAATGTCATAACCACTGCGATCGATACGTTCCCGCGCCTCGCGCAGCTTATCAAGCGTCGCCGGAATGAATTTTTGTCCGCCAAAGCCAGGATTCACTGACATCAGCAGAATGACATCAAGTTTATCCATCACATAGTCAAGGTGGTGCAGTGGTGTCGCCGGATTAAACACCAGCCCCGCTTTACAGCCATGATCGCGAATCTGCGCCAGACAGCGGTCGATGTGCGTTGCCGCCTCAGGATGGAAAGTAATGATAGAAGCACCCGCGTTGGCGAATTCGTCGATCATCCGCTCTACCGGGTCAACCATCAGATGTACGTCGATGGGCGCGGTAATGCCGTAGTCACGTAACGCTTTACACACCATCGGACCAATCGTCAGATTGGGGACAAAATGGTTGTCCATGACATCAAAGTGCACAACATCGGCTCCCGCCTTTAGCACAGCGTCAACTTCTTCGCCTAAACGGGCAAAGTCAGCTGATAATATCGATGGAGCAATTAAATAGTCTGCCATATGCACCTCCAACGTACTGAGCGTCTCGTCCAGACTGCGTCTGGCGTATCCAGAAAGTGCCCTAGTGTACCAGACACACCCGCGCTTGCCAGCGAAAAAAAGCGCCAAATCTCTTGGCAACACGTGACTGAAGCTGGTAAATTGTACGGAATTCGCACAATTGTGTAGGAGCTTCACCGTGACTAAAAATAAAAAAGCAGTGACCAGCTTTGTCGTCGCAGGGCTAGTGTTATCTGTCGCACTGCTGGGTAATACGAGCAATAGCGTGGTGATCGGTAATGAAGCACAGTGCCAGAAACTGCTCAACAACACTGAGCAACCGCACACAGTGCAACAGTGCGTCCAGCAAGATAGTGCAACGACTTTAAGCTGGGCCAGCTGGTTCAGTGGTAGCAGTCGCTCCACCCAATTCCATTTCCTTGACCTGTTCGAGCTTCTGTTTGGTAGCTCTGAACGTCACTCACGCGATTACGGCAGCAGCAAGAAAGTCAGCCTGTAACCATGCGTTCTGAGCAACCTGGTTTTGTCAGCGTGATCTTCAGTGTACTTGCCGCTTTATTCGGGGTTCAGACCGAAGCAAACCGCCAACGCGATTTTAGCAAGGGTAGCCCGGCTAAGTTCATCGCTGTTGGCGTCATTTTTATTGTCGCTTTTGTCCTGTTGTTGCTGCTGGTCGTCAGTTGGGTGCTCCCTTAAGGGGCGGCACCCGCCTGTTCCAGTGAGGTAATTCCCGCATGGCGCAACAGCGCCTCGACATCTGGCTCACGCCCACGGAATTCCTTGAATAACTGCATCGCATCGCGCGAGCCGCCACGCTCCAGTATTGCGTGTAAAAAGTCCTCGCCCACTGCTGCGTTAAAGATACCTTGCTCTTCAAACCGGCTGAATGCATCAGCTGAAAGCACCTCAGCCCATTTGTAGCTGTAGTAACCGGCTGCATAGCCGCCGGCAAAAATATGCCCGAAGCTGTGCTGAAAGCGATTGTAAGCAGGTGGCTTACGTACCGCGACCTGATCACGAACCGCATCCAGAATGCGCTGTATCTGATCACCTTGCTGCGGGTCATACTGACAGTGGATACGCAGGTCGAACAAGCTGAATTCCAGTTGCCGCACCATTTGCATGGCCGACTGGAAATTACGTGCAGCGAGCATGCGCGCCAGCAATTCCTCTGGCAACGGCTGGCCGGTTTCATAATGACCGGATATCAATTCCAGTGCCTCAGGTTCCCAGCACCAGTTTTCCAGAAACTGCGAGGGTAACTCTACGGCGTCCCAGGCCACCCCGTTGATACCCGACACACCAGCAACGTCAACCTTGGTCAGCATATGATGTAAGCCGTGGCCAAACTCATGAAACAGGGTTAATACTTCATCGTGGGTGAACAGCGCGGGCTTATCGCCGACTGGCTTATTAAAGTTACAGGTCAAATACGCCACCGGTAACTGTAATTGTTGCGCGCTGGTGCAACGACGCACCGCACACTCTGCCATCCAGGCACCACCACGCTTGCCGCTTCGGGCGTAGAGATCAAGAAAGAAACTGCCGCGTTTTTCGCCCTGACGGTCGGTCAGTTCAAAGTAGTGTACGTGCGGGTGGTAACTTGACGCCGGGGTCGTTTCGGCAATGCTGATGCCAAACAGCCGCTCAACGACACTGAATAAGCCTTTCAGTACCTGGGCTTCAGGAAAATACGGGCGCAGCTCTTCATCAGAGATCGCGTACTTCTGCTGTTTGAGCTTTTCACTGTAATAGGCAACATCCCAGGCTTCGGGTTCGGCTACGTCATACTCGTCGCGGGCGAAAGTGACGACCTCATCATAGTCCGTCTGGGCCTGACCCAGTGAGCGTTTTGCCAGGTCTTGCAAAAAGTTGTCGACCTGCTCAGTCGAGTCCGCCATCTTGGTTGCCAGACTGAGCTCGGCATAATTGGCAAAGCCCAATAACTGCGCCAGCTCATGCCGCAACGCCAGAGTCTCAGCCATAATCGCACTATTATCAAACTGTCCTGCTTGTGGCCCCTGATCAGAGGCTCGTGTAGTAAAGGCCTGATACATTACTTTGCGCAGCTCGCTGCTGTCGGCGTACATCATCACCGGCAGGTAGCTCGGTATCGATAAACCAAAGCGCCACCCCGTCTGATCATTCTCTTCTGCTGCGCTGGCGGCGGCATCGACCGCACTCTCCGGTAAACCACTCAATTGCGCTTCGTCAGTGACCAGATAGTGCCAGTTATCTGTCGCATCCAGCAGGTTATTACTGAATTGCGATGACAGCTCGGACAGTCGTGTCTGAATCTCCGCGTAACGTTGTTTCTCCACCGCAGGCAAGGCGACGCCTGAAAGTTCGAAATCACGGATGGTATCGGTCACGACTTTTCGCTGCGCCTCAGATAACGAGGCAAACCCCTCACTTGCGGCCAACGCTTTATAGGCATTGAACAGACCTTCATGTTGACCGACGAAGGTTCCGTATTCACTCAGCAAAGGTAAGCAGGCATCGTGCGCCTCGCGCAGTGCGCTTGAGCTAACCACCGCGTTCAGATGCGAGACTGGCGACCAGCTACGCTCGAGCAGATCGTCAACCTCTTCCAGCGGAGCAACCAGCCCTGACCAGGAATAATCACCCGCCTCAAGCACCCGCTCAATGGTCGCTTTACAATCAGCGATACGTTGCTCCATCGCTGGTTTGACATGCTCCGGCCGAATCTCCGCAAAGGGTGGCAGATGATACTCGCTCAACAAAGGGTTTTGACTCATGCGGCTTCCTCTTGAATAATGCGCTGTGTAACTACTTTACAGCAGATGTTAGGCCAAAACTCATTTTTTCAAGGCCGGCTCTGCCCTAACAGGATAACAGGCTTCATGAAACTAACCTCTTTTCTCACCCAACCGCTGCGGCTTGGGCTAAGTGGCGTGGCAGTTATGACCTTGCTTGGTTGCAGCACATTGCCCTCTGCCAACGACCGGGCACAAACTATTACCGCGGGCAGCGCTGAAGGTGAGCTACTGACGCTGGAAAAGCTGTATACCGAACCGACTTACCACGCTGGCGGCGTGCCGCCGACGCGCTGGCTGGCTGATGGCAGTGGTTACACCACATTAGAACCCATCGCCGAGGGCGAAGGTCACGACCTGGTACGTTACCACCCGCAAACGCAACAGCGCGATGTTCTTATCAGTGCCGCAGAACTGACTCCCAAGGGACAGAGTACACCCTTGCAACTGGCCGACTACCACTGGTCTGAGACCGGGGATAAGTTGCTGATTTTCACCAATACGAAACGCTCATGGCGTACCCATACGTTGGGCGATTATTGGGTCTTTGACCTGCAACAGCGCACCTTGCAGCAACTTGGAGCCTTTGCCGAACCGTCAACGTTGCAGTTTGCTAAATTTGATCCGCAGGCCACACGTGTTGCCTATGTCATGCAGAACAACATTTACGTCGAGCGTTTGCGTGATGGCAAGATCACCCAACTCACCACCGACGGCAGTGACACCATTGTCAACGGCACCTTTGACTGGGTAAATGAAGAAGAGTTTTTCCTGCGTGACGGTTTCCGCTGGAGTCCTGATGGCAAAGAGATTGCTTACTGGCAGTTGGATACCGAAGGTACGCCAATCTTCACCATGATCAACAACACCGACGCTTTGTACCCCACGCTGAAGAGCTTTCCGTATCCGAAAGTCGGTGAAACCAATGCCGCCATGCGCATTGGCGTCATGCCCGCAGATGGCGGCGAAACGACCTGGATGAAGGTACCTGGCGATCCGCGTCAGCATTATCTGGTACGCATGCAGTGGGCGGGCAATTCTGACCAGTTAATAATTCAGCAACTGACCCGCTCACAGGCAATCAACCGCGCGTTTCTCGCCGATGCTGACAATGGCACCGTGCGTGAGGTGTTACGCGAAACCACGGCTAGCTGGGCCGAGTATGTCGACGATGTGCAGTTCCTCGACGATGGCAGCTTTACCTGGTTAAGCGAGCGCAGCGGTTACCGTCATATTTACCGCGTCGATCGTGACAGCGGACGCCTGAACGCTATCACGCGAGGCAACTGGGACGTGGTTGAAGTGTTGCAGATTAATGAGCAGCAAGGCTGGGTTTACTTTATTGCGTCACCGGAAACGCCACTTGAGCGTTACTTATTCCGGGCGCGTTTAAATGGTTCAGGACAACTGGAACGCCTGACCCCGGACCAGGCTGGCACGCACAGTTATCAGCTCTCCGCCAACGCCGATTACGCCGTGCACACGTACTCCAGCGTAACGCAGGTACCGCAAGTGGACATGGTGAGCTTACCTGAGCACCAACAAATCCGCATGATCAAAGCCAATGAGACCGCGCAGCAGGCATATAACGCATTAGCGAAGGGCGCGATTGAGTTCTTTCAGGTAGAAGCACGCGATGGCCTGCCCCTTGATGGCTATTTAATGAAGCCAGTGGACTTCGATCCGACCAAAGAGTACCCAATCCTGTTTTATGTGTACGGCGAACCCTGGGGGCAAACGGTCAGTAATAGCTGGGGCTATGAGCGTTTCTTATGGCACACTTACTTAACTCAGCAAGGCTATCTTGTCGCTTCCATTGATAACCGTGGCACCAAGTCCCCGCGTGGTTTCGACTGGCGCCGTTCAATCTACAAGAACCTCGGTGTGGTCACCGTGCGTGACCAATATGACGCCTTACAACAGATGCTCGATCGCTGGAGCTTTATCGATGAAAACCGCGTCGGTATCTGGGGTCACAGCGGTGGCGGCTCACAAACGCTAAATGCACTGTTCCGCTACCCGCAGCATTACCATATGGGCATAGCGCTTGCGCCGGTACCCGATCTGACCTTGTACGATACCATCTATCAGGAACGCTATTCTGGCCTGTTGCCAGAAGCCGCAGAGCGCTACCAGGAAACGTCAGCGATTACGCACGCAGCGAATCTTGAAGGTGACTTGTTACTGGTCCACGGTACCGCCGATGACAACGTTCACTTCCAGGGCTCAGAGCGCCTGGTAAATGAACTGATTAAACACGGCAAGCAATTTGAGTTCTTTGCCTACCCGAACCGCACCCACGGCTTGCGCGAAGGCGCAGGGACCACCTTGCACCTGCGAACCATGATGACTGAGTTCCTTAAGGAGAACCTGCCAGCAGGCGGGCGTTAAGCAGTTTCGTGGTAATCCAGATAAGCTTCGTTCAGCACGGTCATGCCGTGCTGACGAAGCCACTGCCCGGCCTGCTGATAATCGTCTGAGTGCTGCGCCACTAAACGCCAGAATGCGGAGCTGTGATTGAACTCGCGCAAATGACAAAGCTCATGAATAACCACATTGCGAACTACCCATTCCGGCGCCAACCAAAGCTTCCAGGAAAATTTCAACTCCCCCTGGCGGGAGCAGTGTCCCCACTTACTGGAAAAGTTCGCCATTTGCCAACTTCGCGGCATCCATTCGGGATGCACGGTGGCCCACTCTTGCATGAAGGCATTTAGCCACTGCAGCGCCTGCTGCTGGTACCAGTTACGAATCACGCCTTTTGGCTCATGAGCCGGATTTGCCCGGGGCGTCACTGTGGCAAAAAGCTGCGCCCCATCGCGCCAGCAGCGTTTGCGCGGCGCTTGTTGTAGTTGCAGTTGCAGCGGCTCACCTAACCAGCGCAATCGTTCGCCATCGCGCCACAGCCGCTGATCAAGTTCGGCCAGACAGTCACGTTGCGCGCGCAGATGTTTGTCGATCCAGCCATGCTTACTTTGCACGAAAGCTGCTATCCTCGCTTCAGACAGGTGCTGCGGGGCTTGGATAATGACTTCACCGGCCCGAATTTTAATGGCCAGAGAGCGGCGCCGCCTGCTGCGCTGAATGGGATAGATTGCCGTCATCGGATTTTTCCTACCTGCGAATTTGCCCGTTGCGTTGCACCCGGGAGTGTTTTAAGTGATCATAACACCCTCAATTTTGACAGATTACCATGTAACAGGAGTACAACGCATGACTCGACATTATGATTATTTGGCGATTGGTGCAGGTAGCGGCGGAATCGCTTCAGCCAATCGTGCCGCCATTCGTGGCGCAAAAGCCGCCGTTATTGAAGCAAAAGCGGTCGGTGGCACCTGTGTAAATGTTGGCTGTGTTCCCAAAAAAGTTATGTGGTATGGCGCGCATATTGCCGAAGCGCTCAAATACAGTGAGGCCTACGGCTTTAAGCTGGAGCAAAAAGGATTCGACTGGGACACGCTGGTGCGTAACCGTGAAGCCTATATTGAACGTATTCACGGCGGCTACAAACGCGGCTTCGACAGTAATGGGGTTGAGTACATTGAAGGCTTTGCGCGCTTTGTCGATAAAAATACCGTAGAAGTTAATGGTGAAAAAATCACCGCTGACCATATCACCATCGCCGTAGGTGGCCGCGCCATTATCCCTTCCTGCGAAGGCGCTGAGCACGGTATCGACTCGGATGGTTTCTTCGCTCTAAAGCAACGCCCGGAAAAAGCGGTCGTGGTTGGCGCCGGTTACATCGCCGTTGAAATTGCCGGCGTACTCCATGCCTTAGGATCAGACAGCCACTTGCTGGTACGTCGCGAACGTCCGTTGCGCTACTTTGACGAAGACATTACTGATGGTCTGCTGGAGCGCCTGGCACAGGACGGCCCTACCTTGCACACCAACACAGTGGTTAAGAAAGTGGTGAAACGCGACGACGGTTTACTTGATGTGCACACCGAAAGTGGCGACGTACTGAACGACGTCGACTGTCTGGTCTGGGCCATCGGTCGTGAGCCTGCCACCGACAAAATTAATCTCGAAGCGGCAGGGGTTGAAGTCGACCCGGTCGGCTTCGTGCGCACTGACAAATACCAGAATACCAACGTGGAAGGTATTTACGCGGTAGGCGATATCACCGGCGAAGCGCAACTTACCCCGGTAGCGATTAAAGCAGGCCGGTTGCTGGCCGAACGTTTGTTTAATCCACAAATGCCTGATGCGCACATGGATTACAGCCAGATTCCCACGATCGTGTTCAGCCACCCGCCAATTGGCACCGTCGGCCTGACCGAAGTGGAAGCGGTAGCGAAATACGGTGAGGGTAATATCAAGGTCTATCGCTCCCGATTTGCCGCCATGTATAACGCGGTAACACCCCATCGCGCGCTGAGTACGTTCAAGCTGGTTTGCACCGGTCCTGAAGAAAAAGTCGTCGGTATTCACGGTATTGGTGAGGGTATGGATGAAATTCTGCAGGGCTTTGCCGTCGCTATGAAAATGGGCGCCACCAAAGCTGACTTTGACGCCACGGTCGCCTTGCATCCGACCAGCGCCGAAGAGTTTGTTACGCTGCGCTAAAGCGCAGCGTATCGCTTTTCATAACGCGTCTACTGTCATCGACAGAATGCGGGAAAGGTGGCTATAAGGTAGCCCGGTCTGCTGATGCCATTCATTGAAGAGGGTCTGCACTTGTTGCAGGCCCTTTTTACTGCCCGGTGATGCATCCAGTAACTGGTGATTGCGCAAGGCGGTGAGGACATCAGCGGATAACACATAACCATCCCAACCCACGCGGCGCAAAAAGTGTTGTGCGGTGGCACCGCCAAGGCGTGAGCCATGCTGTTGCAGATACTGCAGCAACTGCGCTTGTTCAGCCGACGGCCACTGTGCCAGAAACTCGCCAAAGCTGCCGTAGTGTTCAGCAACTTCAACGATCATCCGCGCATTAACGGGCACCGTTTCAATTTTTTGCCAATTACGGATGATCCGCTCATCGTTGGCTAGCTGCTCCAGCCTTTCCGGCGGCACCTGCTGCCAATAAACCGGTACAAAGCCACTGAACGCAGCCTCAAAACCCGGCCATTTGTGATCAATGATGCGCCAGACAAAACCTGCGCGAAAAATACCACGGGTCAGCTCTGCCAGGTAAAACGCATCGTCGCGTTCACGTAACTGTTGCGCCGGGGTGAGTTTCGGCAAGCGCGCCTGCAGCTCCTGCTCGCCTTTACGTGCTAATGCGCGCTCATAAAAATAATCAAATTTCATGGGGGTTACCATTTTCAACCAGGTAAAACAGTGGCAAGCCATGCCTGCTCTGTGCTAATTTTCAGATTAACCTAACCCCGAATCAGGATGCGAATGTTTTTACTTATCGTTTTTGCCTTTGTTGCAATTGGCATTTCGTTTTTATGCTCCATTTTAGAGGCCGCGTTACTCTCCATAACACCGAGCTATATTGCCCAGCAAAAACTCCCGAACCCCAGACTTTACCACCAACTGGAACACCTCAAAGCGACCATTGATCGTCCGCTGGCCGCTATTCTGACTCTGAATACCGTAGCGCATACGGTGGGGGCGGCTGGCGTCGGTGCTCAGGTTGGTGTGGTTTATGGCGACGGTTATCTTGCCATCGCCTCGGCAGTTATGACCGTATTAATTCTGGTACTTTCCGAAATCATTCCAAAGACCATTGGGGCAAAATTCTGGCGAGGGTTAGCGCCAGTGCTGCCGCCGATACTCAATTTTATGATTTTCATCCTGAAACCTTTTATCTGGCTTTCAGATCTCATTACCCGCCGGATTGGCGGTGAGTCCCATGACATTGATATCCGCGCGGAAATTAAAGCCCTGGCGACGGTCGGGCATGAACAAAATGCCATCGACAATGAAGAAAAGCGCGTGATCAGCAATATTCTCGATTTGCACGCCATTAAAGTCAGTAAAGCGATGACGCCGCGCACAGTTTGCGAGTCTGTATTACCGGAGCGTAGCGTCGGTGAATTCCTGGAACAAGTAAAAGCCATGCCCTACTCGCGTTTTCCTATTATTGACGCCGATGAGGAACCACAGGGTCTTATTTTGCGCAATGAGGCATTGGAGTCACATCGCGAAATGGCAATTAAAGATCTCGCACGGCATATTGAGGTGTTCTCTCCGTCAGTTGACTTAGAAACAGCTCTGACACGCTTTTTGGAAACCCGCCAGCATATGGCCGTGGTGTATGACGAACACGGCACCTGGCTTGGTATCATTACGCTTGAAGATATAATTGAAACGATTCTGGGTCAGCCAATTATGGACGAAACTGATATTGTTCCAAGCCTGCGCCGCTACGCCAAACAACGCTGGGGACAGCGCATAAAAACCGAGCAAGAGTAAATAGAGGCGTCGCTGGATCAAGTTTTGTTACAAACCAAGCGACGCAATCACGGTTTTTTAGTCAAAAAATAGCGTACAACTCTCTAAACTTAGTCTGTTATTCCTTTCTTCATTAACAAGAGCAACGGACTATGAAACGATTATTTCTTTCGAGCGCGATCAGTCTCGCTTTGCTAAGCGGGTGTACTACTCAGCAAGCGACACCTGCGCAGCCACAGGCTGAGCAAAGCGCACAAGCCCCGGTGATTAAGTCACCGAATGATGACCGTCACTATCAAGTGGTTGTGCTGCCCAACCAGCTCGAAGTGATGCTGATCTCTGATCCAACTACGGAAAAATCAGCCGCCTCATTGAGTGTGGGTGTAGGACTGTTGCAAGATCCGCAAAGCCAGCAGGGTATGGCTCACTATCTGGAACATATGCTATTTCTTGGTACTGAAGATTATCCGGATACCAAAGGTTATTCAGAGTTTATGACGGCGAACGGCGGCAGTCAGAATGCATACACCTGGCTTGATATCACCAACTATATGTTTAGCGTCAATAACGACGCAGTCGACGAAGCACTGGACCGTTTCTCTGACTTTTTTAAAGCACCCATGCTCTACCCGGAGTATACCGATAAAGAGAAAAATGCGGTGAATGCCGAATGGTCCATGCGCCGCGAGATGGACTTTTTTGGCCAGTTCAAATTAGCCCGTAATCTCCTTGGCGATCACCCGGCCAACCGGTTTTTGATTGGCAACCTGGAGTCGTTGGGTGATAAAGATGGCAGCCCTTTGCATGCCGAAACCGTAGCCTTTTATGAACGCTATTACTCCGCCAATATCATGAAGGTTGCGCTATTAGGCAACCAGTCGCTGGCAGAACTAGAGCAGCTCGCCCGCAAACACTTCAGCGAGATTGAGAACAAAGCGATTGCCGAGCCCGAAGTCAGTACCACGCTCGACTTCGATCATGTTGGCGGCAAGCGTATTCATTACGTTCCCAATCAGGATATCAAGCAGTTACGACTTGAATTTATCATCAACGATAATAGCGACGACTTTGCGGTTAAACCCAATCAGTTTATTGCTTATCTGATGGGTTCAGAAATGCCAGGCACGCCCGCATATTTGCTGAAGAACAGCGGCATGATTTCCAGCCTGAACGTCTCAGCAAGTCCGACACAATACGGTAACTACGGCAGTTTCAGTATTGATGTCAGCCTGACTGACGCTGGCATGCAAAATCGCGAAACCATTACCGCCATGTTAATGCAATATCTTGAGCTGATTAAAGCGCAAGGTGTGGACGAGAAGTATTACGCCGAAATCAAAACCAGTCTGCAGAACCAATTCCGCTTCTTAGAGAAGTCTGACGAATTTGGTTACGTGTCGAACCTGGCCGAAGCCATGCAGAATGTTCCCGCCGCCATGGCCATCGCGGCGCCTTTCCATTACGAGCGCTTCGATGCCGAAGCGATCCGTAAAGTACTGGATCAGCTAACGCCTGAACGTCTGCGGATCTGGTATGTCAGTCAGCAAGAACCGCATGATAGTGAGCTGTATTATTACGACGGCAAGTACAAAGTCGTCGATATTAGCGCTGACGAACAGTCGTCCTGGCAACAGGCGCTAAACCTGCCGATGCATCTGCCAGCGGTCAATAACTTACTTCCGGAGAACTTTGAGCTGGTCGCTGAAACCCAGCCTGAGAAACCTGAGGTGGTCGTTGAGCAAGACGGTATTACGGTATGGCATTATCCCAGTGAGGACTTTGCTGACCAGCCGCGCGGCTGGATGAGCATTCATATGAACTACCCGAATGCTTTACAGTCAGCTAAAGCCGATGTCTTACTATCGCTCTGGCGTGACCTTTACAACCTGCAACAAAGCGCGCTCGCTACTGAGGCGGGTATTGCAGGTATGAACCTGAGTCTGGCGGCGAATACCGGCCTGACATTGCGCGTAGGCGGCTTTACCGATAAACAGCCGGTATTACTCGAGCAAGCGTTAGCCGAGCTGATAGTTAGCGTGAATGAACAGAACTTCACACAGGCAGTCGACCGCTACGTGCGCGCCTTGCAGAATCAAGACAAGCAGTTCCCGTTCTATCAGGCCTTCGGTGCTTATAACCGTCTTATCCGCGAAGGTAACTTTAATACTGAGCAATTGATCAGCACCGCGCAGTCACTGACGGCGAACGATCTTGAAGTGTTTATGCATGAGTTTTTGCAGCAAAACAACACCCGTATCTTTGCGTTTGGCAATTACAATCAGGCCGCGCTGGAAAACGTTGTTGCGAAAGTCGCCAACGCCCTGCCCGCCGAGCGCCAGAATGTTGCCTATGAAACGGCTGCCTTCTGGCTGCCACAGCAGGACAAGACGGTGGTCTGGCAAGAGGATATTGACGTTGCCGATGTCGGTCTGATTGATGTTCACGTCAATCCGACGCCGGGCTATGCCACGTATGCCGCAGCTACCGTATTGAAGGGACACTTCAGCAATGTCGCGTTCGATCGCTTACGCACTGAAGAGCAATTGGCGTACGCGGTGGGTGGCACCGCTACGCGACTCGATGATTACACAGGGTTTGCCATGTATATTCAGACCCCGGTGAAAGACGTGGCCGCGATGCAGGCGCGCTTCGATGCATTCCGCGACGAGTATGCAACTGTGCTGGCGGAACTGACCGAAGCCGAGTTTGAGCAGCTTAAGAGCAGTACGCTGGTCACTTTAAAAGAGCCGCCCAAGAATATGTCAGAAGAAGCCGCTCCACTCATCAGTGACTGGTATCGAGAGGAGTTTGAATTTGACAGCAAGCAGCGCCTGATCGACGCAGTTGAACTGGTGACGCTGGCTGATGTTCGCAAGTTTTACCAGGACACCATGCAAAACCCGTCTGCGGCGCGCATTAATGTACAGATGCGTGGCACTAAGTTTGCTGAGCAGCCCTTTGCCGAGTTTGCTGAACAAACCACGGTTGAGCAGTTAAGCGAGTTTCATGAGCAGATGAAAAAACAGTAGCTAGCCCTTAGAGCGACTGCGGGAGCAACGTTGGGAACAGTAGTTTACCTGTTCCCAATCGCGCTGCGTCATAGCCGCAAATCAGTCAATCTCGCGATGATCTTTCTTCGGCTTCGCCCCGCGCTCGACCCGTTTCACCGGGCCGCGCTCAACCGGCGTCGGCTGCTGGCGTACTACGGGCTGACTTGGCTTCGATTCAAAGCGCGGCTGCTGCCGTACCACCGGCTGACTTGGCTTGGATTCAAAGCGCGGCTGCTGCCGTACCACCGGCTGACTCGGCTTCGATTCAAAGCGCGGCTGCTGCCGTACCACCGGCTGACTTGGCTTGGATTCAAAGCGCGGCTGCTGCCGTACCACCGGAGCGACCGGTTTTTGCTCCATGCGTGGTTCATTTACCCGACGCATGCGCGGCTGGGCCTCGGCTTCGAGTAAGCGGCGGCGTAACTCAACCTGCGGTGGCCGCTCTTCTTTCACCGGTGCTCCTATCACCCGACCGGGCGGTGTTTTGCGCTCCAGTTGCGGCGGATTACGCACTAGTTCACGGTGCCGGTAATCAACATTGCGGCGATGGCGTGGGTCATGGCGCCAACGATCGCCCTCGCCTGGTCGCGGATGATCATAGTAATCACGGCGATGACGGCGGTCACGATGGCGATCGTGATAATGATGGTGATGAATCACCACGTAACGGTGAGCCCAGTAAAAGTCGCTGAAAAAATACCAATGCGGTACATGGTACGAAAGCGACCAGCGAATACCGCTGCCATAACTTACTGACATGCCCCAGCCGTCCCAGTAGACAGGGGGACGATGGTGCCACCAGGAGCCGTACACATAGCGGCTGTCATATACCGGTACATAAACGATTTCGCGGCGCACCGTATGAATACGAATCGCGTCGCGCTCACGGGCGACGGCCACATGGTCATCACTCCGCAGGTTACCGGCGGCATAGGCGCGATCCCGCAGCAATTGAATACTGGCAAGCACATCTTCTTGCTGCGCCAGAAATGCCTCACCCACCGCTTGCGTCCACTGCAAATCTTCACTCATCTGGCGTAGCACATCCGGAGTCGCCACTAAAGCTTTCACGCTGGGATCCCAGTCCTGAGCATCCGCAGCTGCCAGGGCTCGCTCCGCGGAAAGATGCTGATGTTCGCGCGTCCAACGCTCGGCCTGCACGACTTCCAGTGGATAGGTCGCGGCAATCAGAATATGTGAAAGTAAGCTATCAGGGTAAAGCGCGATGGGTGCCAGCATGCGATCTAAGTCAGCGCGCTGATAAACACCATCAACAGCATAAGCGGTATAATTCGGCGCTTCAGCATAGGCGTTTGGCACCGTAGTACAACCGACGGAAGCTGCTAAAGCCAAGGATACGACACTTAACTTCAACAACGGTAATCTGGCTTGTTTAAACTGTCTCATGAGTGAGCCTCCGTATGGTGGATGGACTTAACCATCGTTACTAGTATAGACGCAGGCGTCACCGAAAAAGTGACCGAAGGTATGTAAAGCGAAGGTAAAGCGTCATCGGGCTGGCTAAACAAGCCGCCGTCCGGACTCGGACGGCGGCCAGTCCTGTTACTGAATGCCTAGCTCTTTCAAAAGGTTATCAGCATCGTCTACCTGCTCCATTTGCCACAGCATAAAGCGACTGTCGACCTGAATCGAACGGGTGTTATCAATATTAAAATCCCAGTCCGAGATAATTGAATCAAGGGTTCCGTCAAATGCCAGTCCCACCAGCTCTGCTTTACCGTTAAGTACTGCAGAACCAGAGTTACCTCCGGTAATATCCAGCGTCGCCAGGAAGTTCACCGGCACCGAGTCGAGGCTGGCGACATAATAGTCACCAAAGTCTTTTGCCGCGATGGCATCCAGTTGTGCTTGCGGCGCGTTGAACTCACCCTCACCGGTAGCCTTTTGCATAATGCCGCGCAAGGTAGTAAACGCTGTCCAGGCGGTACCATCGTAAGTGCCATGGTCACGTCCGGTCACAGTGCCGTAGGTCACCCGCAAGGTGCTATTGGCATCCGGATAAACCGCTTCGCCCTGCTCGTTCATGAAGGCAATTTTTGCTTTCATATAATTGGCATAGGCTTGCTGAATGTTGCCCGATAACTCTTCGGCGCGGTCCTGTTCGGCTTGTTGCTGCGGGTACAGGGCAACTGCGGCTTTAATAAAGACATCGTCACTGTCAGCAAACTGACTGGGTTTGGCTTCCAGTAACTCGTTCCGGGTTGCAAGTTCAGTAAGGTCTGTCTCGACGTACCATTTAGCAATGAGTGAGCGCAGCTCGGCATCACTCATGTTGTCCTTGAGGCCCAACGCATTGTCAAAGGTTGTGTCACGCTGGTCAGCTGGTACTTGCAAGTAATTTTTCAGATTATAAAAATCGAGCGCCTGCTCAACACTGGCGGCAAAGCTACGATCCAGACCGGCCATATAGGCACGGTAGCGTGGCAGATCACGTTCCTGGTAGCCCACTTCACGCTCGGCATCCGCTTTAGTTTGCTCCTGGCTGAGCTTATAAAGCGCCTGCGCGACACTTAATAAGCGCGGCGTCGCCAGTGAGCGGTAGTAATCATTGCGCTCGCGTTGATGACGTTCGGCCAGCAATTGCTCAATCGCAATCAGATCATCGGCATAAGCCGCACGGTTTGCCATGGAACTGTTAACCCATTCGGTCAGCGCCGCATACTCCGCTTTTTTGCGCGCCAGCAGGTCGCTGTTGGCATAACTGTCTAGCATACCCTGGCGATTTTTCAGGTAATTGTTCAGGCCCGCGACGCGACTGGCATATTTTAACTCGGCATCTTTATTATCGACGGTTTGTGCGGCAATAATGTCCAGATTATCGCGAAAGCGCTCGACCATGTTGGGATAACTCCACTCGAAGGTATTCTCCACCTCGCTGGGCAGACGGTGACGGTTCGTACGCCCCGGGTAGCCAAGCGCCATCACAAAGTCACCCTCATCAAGCGCCTCCTGACTAATCGTCAGGTGATGCTCAGGCTGATAGGGCACGTTGTCTTCTGAATATTCTGCCGATTCGCCTTGCGGGCTGACGTAGGCGCGATAAAACGAGTAGTCACCGGTATGCCGCGGCCACATCCAGTTGTCGGTATCACCACCAAACTTGCCGACGCCCTCAGCGGGCGCGTGCACCAACCGGACATCCTTAATTTCCAGCTGCTTGATCAGATAGTATTCCAGGCCACCATAAAACGACGACACACTGCAACGATGTCCTGCGTCCTCTTCACAGGCCGCAACAATGCGCTTGTAGTTTGACTCAATAGCGTCCACCCGTGCCTTACCGGTCAATTGAGCTGTCGCCGCATCAATAACCTCTGCGGTGACGTTCTCAACCGCTTTGGTGACGTAAATACGTGAACCTGGCGCCGCAGCGACTTCCTCTGCCATAGTTGCAGCTAAAAAACCATTTGCGAGTAAATCATTCTCAGGCGTGGAGTTGTAGGCAATGCTGTTGTACACACAATGGTGATTGGTAACGACCAGGCCCTGAGGTGAGACAAATGAGGCCGAGCAGCCCCCTAAACTAACAATCGCGCCCATAGGAAACTCGGTCAGCCGGGTCAGGGTGGCCGGGTCTAATTCTAAACCGGCAGCTTTTAACTGGCCGGCGATTTCCGGAAGTTGTTGCGGCATCCACATGCCTTCATCGGCAAGCGCACTGGTGCTAAGCAGTGCAAGAGCTAGTAATGACTTTTTCATGAATTCACTCATAGTTATAGTTATTGAACGAGAGGGAAGTTAATAAAAGGTTGGTCACCATCATTGACGCAAGTACGACCGATGTCAACGGTTATCCGAAGCGCTGAGCAGACCCAACTCGATAGCTTTAAGAACCGCACGGGTGCGGTCGCTCACGCCTAATTTTGCCAATATGGTCGAAACCTGATTCTTTACCGTGCCAGTTGACTTAAACAGACACTCAGCAATTTCCTGATTGCTCAGCCCTGCGGCTAACAGGCGCAGCACTGCCAGCTCTTTATCGGTAAGCGGCTCTGTCAGTTCTTCAGTGCCGCTTTTCGAACCTGATTGCAAGCCTTCGACAATGCGGTGAGTGAGTGTGGGCTCAAGCCAGGTACCACCTTGATGCAGGCATTCAATGGCTGCCACCAGCGTCTCCAACGACACATCTTTTAACAAATATCCCTTCGCGCCCGCCTTAATCGCAGCCATGATGCTGGTGTGATCATCAAAGGTGGTGAGCATCAGTACCGGAATACCCGGATACCGTTGCTGCAGCTTTGTGACGGCCTGAATCCCATCACACTCCGGCATGCGAATATCCATCAGCACGACATCCGGCACATACTCCGCGACCTGTTCCAGCGCTTCATTACCGTTGGCGGCCAGCGCTACCACGTCCACCTCAGGAGCAAGTGCTAACAAACTTTGCAGCCCTTGACGCACCAGGTTTTGATCATCTACCAAGATCACTTTTATGCTCATGATTGTTCTACCGGCAACGAAATACGGATACAAAATTGCGGCGCGGTCGTGAGCGCGAACGAGCCTTTTAAGGCATGCACGCGATCGCGCATGCCTTGCAAGCCATTACCGAGCTCAACGGTGGCCGTCGGCCCTCCGTTGTCACTCATCTGCAGGTTAAAATGGCGGTCGCTGAGTTGCGCAGCGATACGCAAACAGTTGCCCCGCGAGTGCCGGACGAAGTTGGTAATCGTCTCTTGCACTATCCGCACCACTGCCTCAGCGACCTCGACCTGTGCCAGTTGCAATCCGGGATCAAGGTCGAGTTCAATGCGTTTATGCGGAGTTGGTATTAGCAACTGTTCCAGTAATGGCTTCAGCGGCATCGCCGCCGAAGCTCTTATTTCTGAGACCGCCTCGCGCACGTCGGCCAGTAATAACTTCGCTATTCCCTGGCTCTGCTGTAGCAGTTGCTTAACCTCACCTTCGCTTTTGCGTTCAGCGACCTGCAACTGGATTGCCAGAGCGGTCAAATGGTGGCCGAGCAAGTCATGGATATTGCGGGCAATGCGGGTGCGTTCCTGTCGTTTATTGACTTCCGTAAGTAGCTTTTGCGTGGCCCGAAGTTCACGGTTTAGCGCTTGCTCGCTCTCCCGCGCGCGTTGCTCGCGTAGCTGACTGCCCATCATCAGAATGGCAAATAAATGAAATGCCCAGAATAGCAGGCTGGTCAGCCAGGCATCCTGCTGTTGCCAGTGCAGCTGGAAAATCAGCGCATGAGGAACGTTGATCAACGCCGCTATCAGCACCGAGTTACGGATGGTGAAAAAATAAGGTAGCTGCGCGCACCACATCGTTAACAAAATCGCCAGAAAATTCAGTGGCAATAACCAGAACAGGATGTAGACACAGAGCAGCTGTAATAGCAGTAACAGATACCGGCTTGTGGGTTCAAACTTTAGCGATTGCTCCTGGGTGGCCTTGGCGAACGCAACAATGTAGACGACAAAAAGCAGCAGTGCTCCCCACCAGGACGCGGAGAAAAGGGCCGAGTCTGGCCGCCCGGCGATCAGCCAAAGCGACATCGTTGCCAATAACGCCCAGGTCAGCAGGCCTGCCCAGCGTTCTATTCCAAAGTCATTGAGTGAATGTTTAATCTGCATAGATCATGTGCCAGCTATCGACGATCGAAGTTTAGCCAGATTAGCCTGAATCGCCGGCACATGCCTATGCCAAAAGTCACTATTTAAACGACACCCTGATCAATCATCGCATCCGCCACCCGTCGGAAGCCGGCAATATTGGCGCCCAGCACCAGATTGTGCGGGTGACCGAATTCTTCGGCCGTGTGTTGCGCGTCGCGGTAGATACGGCGCATGATGCACTGCAATTGCTCATCGACTTCATCGGCGGTCCAGCGCGTCATGCTGGCGTTTTGCGCCATTTCCAACTGACTGGTCGCCACCCCGCCAGCATTGGCTGCTTTGCCCGGACCAAAAGCGGTGCACTGTTCGACAAACAAGTCGACGGCGGCTTGGGTACAGGGCATATTCGCCCCCTCAACCACTGCTTCAATACCGTTTTCCAATAAGCATTGCGCATCGTGCTCGTTCAGTTCATTTTGCGTCGCACAGGGAAAAGCAATATCAGCTTCATAGCGCCAGATCGCCTCGCCATCGTCAGGGTAGTCTTCAGTGGCGGTGTATTCGGCATCATCATGGGTCTCACAATACTCAATTAAGCGCCCATGCCGAACCTCTTTAATCTCTTTCACTAAGTCAAGATTAATGCCTTGCGGATGATAAATCGTACCGTTGGAGTCTGAGCAGGCAATCGGCTTGGCACCCAGCTCATACAGTTTTTGCATGGTGTAAATAGCAACATTTCCTGAACCCGACACCAGACAACGTTTCCCTTCCATCGACTTATCGCGGTGATTCAAGAGCTCCTGCGCAAAATACACACAACCAAAACCGGTCGCCTCGGTGCGCAGTGCCGAGCCGCCCCAAAGCTTACTTTTACCCGTCATAACACCATCAAAACGATTCATCAGGCGCTTGTATTGCCCAAACATGTAACCGATTTCACGCGTACCTACACCGATATCACCAGCTGGCACATCAGTATGCGGACCTATGTGGCGATGTAGTTCGGTCATAAATGACTGGCAAAAACGCATGATTTCGGCGTCTGATTTACCTTTCGGATTAAAGTTAGCGCCGCCCTTTCCGCCACCAATTGGCAACCCGGTCAACGCGTTCTTAAAGATTTGTTCGAAACCGAGAAACTTGACGATACTGGCATTGACGCTCGGATGGAAACGCAAGCCACCTTTGTAAGGCCCTAACGCTGAGTTAAATTCAATACGATAGCCTTTATTGACCTGAATTTTGCCGTCATCGTCGACCCAGGGTACGCGAAACATAATCTGCCGTTCAGGCTCCAGCAAGCGCTCAATGATCGAGTGTTGACGGTATTTCGGATTCTGCTCCAGTACGGGCGCCAGTGACTCCAGTATTTCTTCTACCGCCTGATAAAACTCGGTTTGGGCCGGACTGGTTCTTTTTAATTGTTCAATGCTGTCATGGATATAAGTCATTCGTCCTCCTTGTCCTCGATACGCGGCGCCGGCAGATTTTGACCACCTTGTAATAAATTTAGTTGGGTTGCCGCGCCTTGCTCTGGTAATTCGAACTCCATGACGATACCAAACTGCTCACTAAATAAAACCGCCGGACTGGAAGCTTCGACTAAAAATGCCGACTGATTGGTGGCCTGTGCCGTAATTCCCGCATCCGTATGGCGAATACTAATCACAAACCCCGGCTGCAGTTGATAGTCGCCAACCAGGCGCGCAATTTGTGCATCATCAAGTGTGATCGCCTGGCGTACCTGTACCTCCTCACTGATTTTTTCACTGTAATCAGGCATGTTCTGATCGGCCGGATAAAAATTAAGCCCCTCAACAGCGCCGTTGGCGTCACGCAATACCTCAAAATAAGTCAGTGAGTCGGTATAAACGAACTGATCATCGCCGACATAACGCAGCGCAAAAGCCTGACCGTCGCCACGTTTACTGTAAAGTGAATTGTCACGCGAGAAAATCACCCGCGAGGTTTGCTCATCCACCCGATAAGTTCCGATGATCGCGTCATGCAACTCTGGTGGCACATCTACCGTTGCTTTTTCGATAGGGAATGGCTGATCAAGTGCAATGCCAGCCAGTCGCATGGCCGTCTCGCCTGCGCCCATGCCCGGCGCCATACGATTGCTCAGCACCACCACCGACAGCTGTGTTTCAGGTAGCCACAATGCATAGGCATTAAAACCGTGAATCCCGCCACCGTGGCTAATCATTGAATGACCTTGCAAGGTGCTGACACCGACGCCATAGGCATAATCATTCAGTCCACTACTGGCATCGATCATTTGCTGATAACTTTGCTCAGAAAGTACTTCGCCACCGTGTAAAGCGCGCTGCCAGCGGTCCAGCTCAGTTGCTGTTGCCGAGAATGCGCCAGCAGCGTGGGGCTGTGTCATACTGATATAAGGAGCATTGATAAAGCCATCTTCAAACATATACCCGGGCACCCGACCGGGAACGATTTCCGCGGCATGGAAGTAGCCGGTTTTTTGTAACTGCAGCGGCTGTAGCAGTTGCTCGTCAATGAACGCATGCCAGCTTTTACCACTAAGCTCTTCAATCACCGCACCAAGCACCACATAGCCTGAATTACTGTAACGCCAGTCCTCGCCCGGAATAAAATGCAAAGGCAGATCACTGGTTAACGCGATGATCTCTGCGGCGGTCACGTCAGCACGGATACCATTACCCATCATATACTCACTGTTATCGGTGTAACTGGGCAGGCCTGAGGTATGGTTCAGCAACTGGTGAATGGTTAATTCTGGCTCGTGAAAGTCCGGTAGGATGGTGCCCACCGCATCGTTAACACTCAGCTGGTTCTGTTCTGCCAGCTTTAAAATCGCGGCAGCGGTCAACTGCTTGGTCACCGAGCCAATTTTTAAAATATGCTCAGGCGCCATCGCCACACCCAACTCGAGATCAGCCATGCCACGGACGCCCGAGTAGAGCTGCTCACCTTCGCGCGAAATCATCACCGTAACGCCGGGCGCATCATTCTCATAAATGGCGTCCAGTGTGGCATCAAATTTCTGAGTTAACGCACTTGGTTGCGCCGCCGCTGGTGATTCTGCAGCAGGTGGCTCGACAGCAGGCGTACAGCTGATTAGACTCAGTAACAAAACAGGCAGAATCAGGTTTTTAGTAGGCATGGTAAGCTCCTTGGTAATTTTTTAATCAATACTAGTCCAGCCTGCCGCAAGTTGCCGTTTTTTCTGTCATTTACCAATGCAAGCATTTAGGAGATCTGCCGTGTGTGGAAGGATGAATGTCATCGCTGCGCCCATTGCCCAGTATTTGCGCGAACAGCTTCAGCTTAACTTCAGCACCCACGACAATACCGATCTCAGGCCCACCCAGCGGGTGGACACGCTGATGGTCAGCAGCAGCGGCTGGCGCCAGATCCCGACGCACTGGGGCATTCAACCACAGTGGGCCAAACGTTTGATCATAAACGCCAAAGTTGAAACCGCCGCTGAGAAAAAAACCTTTCGCCAGGCATTTCAGCAATCGCGCTGTCTCGTACCTGTGAGTGGCTGGTATGAATGGCGGGCCGAACAACATGGCAAGACCAAATATTACTTCAGTGCTGCTGATGGTCAGCCGTTATTTATGGCCGGTATGGTATTTCGCAGCGACGACGGCCCGCGACTGGTCACCTCTACCACCGCGCCGACCGTTCGCTGTGCGCAGTATCACGATCGCATGCCATTGCTGATCGAGCATGACGCGCTCGATTATTGGATGCATGCTGACATTGAGCAGTTACCTGCGCTGTTTCACGCGTTTCCTGATACGGCCCTCCGCATTAACGCTTCGGCATAAAAAAAGCGCTGACCTGGGTCAGCGCTTTGGTATTAGCACTACGCGTTGGCGTTATCGCGTCACCTTCAGGCGACGACGCGTCAGCGCCAGCAGCAGGGTGCTCAGTCCCAGCCATACCGGGAAAGAACCGCTGGTGGTCGCGTGATCAAGGTTCGGTACTTCTTCCTCGGCAGGAGGCGCTGAACCACCTTCATCCACGTCCGGATCGCCACCGTCATTGTCGCCAGTGTCACCAGCTTCCGTCGCGATAGCTACCACCACAGGATCATGATCCGAACTACGGTACGGGTCAGCATTGTAAAAGTTGTTCTGATTGAACTCACTCTTGTATTCAATGTTGTAGTCAAAGACGGTCGGTTCATCGGCATTAATATGCCAGTTTGCTACCGCCACTACTTTTGCTGTCAGGCTTTCTGAGGCCAGTGCATGATCAAGTGAACCTGCCAGGCCTTCATACACATAGGTGTAATTCTCAGCACCCAGTTCAGCCAATTTCAGATCGGTCATACCGCCGTCAATCAACGCCTGAATAGGGTCTTCCATGCCATAAGCATTAAGGTCACCAATGATCAGTACATCTGTCACATCGCGGCCGGTGGGGTTACCCTCAATCCAGCTCAGTAAGGTCTCTGCGGCGGCCACACGTGTAGCATTCCAGCAGCCCTGGCCATCGCCACTCTCCTGATCGCCCGCTGCGGCATTATCGCTGCACCCACCTTTCGAGCGGAAGTGATTGACGATCACGGTCACTTCATCTTCGTTGACCAGGTCATGGAAGGTCTGCGCAATCGGCGGACGATTGCCAAAATCAAACGGCGCATCAGTAGTGAATACCGCGGTACCCGTTTCCGCCACACGATCAGTGCGGTACATCAGCGCGTTCGTGATCGAGTCACCACCCACGTAATCGGCACCTTCGAATACGACAAAATCCCACTCGGCCTCGCTTTGCGCGTTAACTTCGGCGGTTAACTGTGCAATGGCACTGTCTTCGCCAAAGCCATCGTTCTCAATTTCATTCAGACCAACGATATCAGCGTTCAGGCCGATAATCGCTGCGACCAGCTTCGCTAACTGACGGTCATATTCAGCGACTGAGTCTGCGCCACGGTCGGTTGGGAAACCACCGCCCTGGCCGTCACCATTATAAAAGTTTTCAACGTTAAACGAGGCAATCCGTAAATCGCCTTCGGCGGCGAGTTCAGGCTGCTCGGTTCGTGGATTGGTAGCCACATACTGCAGGTCAGCAGTTGGTACTAAACGGTACTCACTGAAAGAGTAATTAATGACACCGGTTGGGTTGGTAATTTCGGTACCCAGGCGTAGCGGATTCAGCGCACTCAGGTCACCCGCAGGAAACGGCACAGATTCCGGGTTACTGCCACTACGGGCATCGTCAATAAGGAACGCGTTGAGCGCGATATTCACGTCGTTATTTTCGGCCGGCGCTGCTACCTGCGTTGGCGTATACAAACGCTCTTTAGCAACCCAGAACTCACCGTAACGCCCTAAAGTATCGGTATTGGTTACCACCACCGGATGACTTACGGTTACCAGCATACCTTCAATCGCTTCAAAGTCTGCCATGCCGCTGACAGGTAAACTTAAGCTGGCCGCACTGACGCTTTCGCCAGAGGCACACACGGTGATACCGGTAAGATTACTGATTTGCGTGGAGTCATAATATTCACTGACGGTACCGGCCAGACGCACCCGGTCACCAACTTCGACCTGCGTGTCCTGATGATAGACAAAAATACCTTCTGATGTGCTCGCGTCGCCGTCCTGGTCAGCGTCTTCTTCTTGTAAGAAGAACCCACCTAAGGAGCCACTTCCGCCTTGATGGTCGGCAGTAACAATTGCCTCGATCACGACTTCAGAGTCAACCATAGGGCTACTAAAGCCTGCCCCTTGTACCGCCGAGATCAGCGTCGCGCTGTCGCCACATGCGCCAAACTCTGGCGCTGGCTCAGGCTCAGGCTCCGGCTCTGAAGCGCCATAACCTAAGTGCTGACCTAAGTCTCCGAAGCTATCGCGGGCAAAGGTATCGAACTCAACGTGCGGCTGATAAGCATCACTTGGGTCGGTATCACCGCTGATGATACTGTCTTTGCGACGCAATGTTTGCTCAGCCATGGCTACGCCTTCGCTGGCCCAGTCTTCGTCAACGCCTACTTGTCCCATGGAGTCGACCACAGCAGTACCATTTTTTAGTACCAGCGCGTCGTTACCGTTGTAATAAAGATTACCCGTTTTGTCGGCAGCTGCCTGAATCTCGGCACTGGCCTGCGGATGTGCGACGACAAAAATACCGTTGGCAGGTAAGGTGCCTTCCAGCGGCACGGTATTACCAGCTTCAGTGTCACCGTTGGAGTAAATTTCCAGCACGTAGGTGCTTAAATCGACTTCGGTACTACCGGCATTAAAAAACTCGACAGCCTTGTTGTTCGAGCTACCTTCGATATACTCAGAAATGATGATGTCCGCATTAGCTGCGCCGCTCGCAAGTAGCGCAGATAATGCGATTGCTAAGTTATGACGTTTTATAGTCCATTCTCTTATCGTTATGTAATCCAAGTTGCATGTGCGGGGTCACTATAGCGCACTTTTTATAACAACTTAATGACTTTTTATGACAAGTGGATGACACCTACGCAACGCCAGAATAACTACAAGAATCACCACACGAATAACCGCCAGACTGAGTGAGTTTTGATGTTATGTCCCATGATTTTATCGAAGTGTACGACAACGCTCTGAGCAGCGACTTTTGTGAAAGCTTTATCGAGACTTTTGAACAAAGCCCACACTTGCAGCCCGGTCGCACTGGGGGTGGGATCGATACCAGTAAAAAGCTCAGCACCGACCTGTATCTGAATCAGCACCCTGACTATCAACGCCAGCTACAAACCATTATCAGTGCAACTGAACGCTGCACGGTTGAGTATTTTAAAAAGTATCGCTTTGCACTGATCGCGCCGGTGGCATTGCAGGTTCGTCATCCACAAACCGGTGAGGCGGTGGCACTTACCCATGAAAACTTTGACGAGGTCGCAGCAGGAAATGAAGCCGCCTACATGCAGTTTCTATATCGACTAGGGCCCATCCAGGCACAAAAGTATTTACAGGGTAAGGGCAATTATAATTACTGGCATTGTGAGGTATTTCCGGAAAAAGGCAGTGTCGAAGCTTTACACCGTAGTTTGTTGTTCATGTTTTATCTGAATGACGTCAAAGAAGGCGGAAGCACCGACTTTTATTATCAGAACCGCAGTATTTCGCCGCGCCAGGGCCGCATGGTCATTGCACCGGGTTATTTCACCCATACCCATCGTGGCAGTGTCCCCTTGTCGGGCGACAAGTACATTCTGACCAGTTGGATCTTGATGAAGTCAGGCGCGCAACTATTCGGGACATAACATCGACTTCAGGCGCAGGGTCGTCAATTAACGCAAGTTTCCCTTCGAAGGTCGGATTTTCCATGTGAACTGCGCTGATTTTTGCCATAATAACGGGTTCTAAACCGTTGAAAACCCGAGCGCCAGGAGAATGATTCCATGAAGAATCCGCTGTATATTCCCTATGCAGGCCCAAATTTACTAGAAACGCCTTTGCTTAATAAAGGCAGTGCCTTTACCCGTGAAGAGCGCGCCATGTTTAACTTAACAGGCCTGCTTCCGCCGCGCTACGAGACCATTGAAGAACAGGTACAGCGCTGCTACATGCAATATTCAAGCTTCGATACGGCGCTCAACAAACACATTTATTTACGCGCGATTCAGGATAACAACGAAACGCTGTTCTATCGGTTACTGCAAGATAATCTGGAAGAGATGATGCCTATCATCTACACCCCCACGGTGGGTGATGCCTGCGAGCAGTTCTCAGACATTTACCGCAGTTCTCGCGGGCTGTTTATCTCGTACGAAGAACGCGACCAACTTGACGACATATTACGCAATGCCACTAAGCGCAAGGTGAAGGTCATTGTCGTGACCGATGGTGAGCGTATTCTTGGCCTTGGTGATCAGGGTATTGGCGGCATGGGAATTCCCATAGGTAAACTGAGCCTCTATACCGCCTGTGGTGGCATCAGTCCGGCTTATACATTGCCCGTCTGCCTTGATGTCGGCACCAATAATGAAAAATTACTGAATGACCCGATGTATATGGGCGCACGGCATAAACGCATCGACCAGGAAAGTTACGACGCTTTTATCGAAAAGTTCATGCATGCCATTCGCCGGCGCTGGCCTGAAGCAATGATCCAGTTTGAGGACTTCGCTCAGCCCAATGCGATGCCGATTTTACAGCGGTATCGCGACGATTTTCGTTGCTTCAACGATGACATTCAAGGTACCGCTGCGGTTACGGTAGGCACCTTGCTCGCCGCCTGCAAAGTAAAAGAGGTCGCGCTTAAAGACCAGCGCGTTGCGTTCGTTGGTGCTGGCTCTGCTGGTTGTGGTATTGCCGAACAAGTCATTGCACAAATGGTTGCCGAGGGGCTGACCGATGCCGAAGCCCGAGAGCGCATTTACATGGTCGACCGGTATGGCCTGCTGACCGAAGGCATGACCGGTTTGCGCGACTTCCAACAGGCATTGGTGCAACCACACAGCAACTTGCAGGACTGGCAGCATAGTGGTGAGTATGCTTCGCTACTTGACGTCATGCATTATGCCAAGCCGACTATTTTGATTGGTGTCTCGGGTCAGCCGGGGCTGTTCACTGAGCAAGTAGTGAAGGCCATGCATCAGTACACCGAGCGACCTATTATTTTCCCGCTGTCGAATCCTTCGCGGCAAATTGAAGCGCATCCAGCGCATGTGATTGAGTGGACCAATGGCGATGCCATTGTCGCCACCGGCAGTCCGTACGAGCCGATTAAATTTAATGGCAGTATTTATCCCATCGCCCAATGTAATAACAGCTACATTTTCCCCGGCGTTGGTTTAGGCGTACTGGCAGTAAAGTCGCGGGTTATCAGTGATGAGATGCTCATGGCCGCCAGCAATACGCTGGCCGATGCATCGCCAAGAGCACGGGGCGAGGGCGACATCCTGTTGCCACCTTTGACGCAAATTGCGGAGCTTAGTAAGCGCATTGCCTTTGCTGTCGGTAAGGTCGCTCAAGCCCAGGGACATGCCCTGGAAATCACCGATGAGACGCTGCTTGAGCGCATTGACGGGCATTTCTGGACACCTGAATATCGCTTTTATAAACGTGTCAGCATTTGACCTGAGTTAACTGGCACAAAGCTCGGTTTCCTTGTATGTTGATAATCAAAGGGCAAGGAAATCCGTGCTATGTGGCAAGTCTCTCATCGCGTTGCGACAATTTGTATTCTACTGGCACTGGCAGGCGCGCCGCTGCCCGTCTGGGCGCAACAAGAAGAAGAGCCGCAGACGATCGGTGACGATCAGGAACTGATTGACAGTGTGCGTAGTGGTATTCACACGACCGTCAGCGCAACCGCCGCATGGCTCGACTCATTTTTTACCGATGCAGTGGATCCCACTGAGTACGATGACGTTTACGGTAGTCTGACCATTGCCCCACAGTGGGATGAGTATGACGGCGTTGAAATCGACTCAAGTTTCCGCGCCCGGGTAATCCTGCCTCATGCCGAACGCAAGTTCTCCGCTATTATCGGTCGTGGTGATTTTGACGACTTTATCAACGACCAGCAAACCACACGCCCTACAGTCATCCGCCGTGAGCAGGCCGACGAAGAGTGGATGGTTGGGCTGGGCTTTGATCCATTGGTGCAAGACGATCACAGTATTTCATTCGGTGCCGGTTTTCGTGGTGGCTTACAGCTTGACCCCTATGTGCGCGCTCGTTACCGCTTTGATGAAATTATCAATGAGCGCAGTGAAATTCACTTGCAGACGGTGGGTTTCTGGCGCGATAGCGATGGTTTTGGCGTCGCGCAAACCATTGAACACGATTTCGCGCTTAGCGCGAAGTGGTTTAACAAATTCTGGCTACGTGGCACTTTTGCCGAGCGTATCGATGGGGTCCGCTGGCATGCTTCAGAGAAGCTCTATTACATTTATCATCATGAGCGTGCATTCGGCGGCGAGGTATGGTGGTACGGCGAGACCGAACACCCGGTACCGATGCAGGACTACGGTATAAAAGGCCTTCATCGCTCGCGTTTTCTCCGCGACTGGCTTTATCTGGAAAGCTGGATCGGATTGCACTGGCCCCGCGAGTACCTGAGCGAAACACGTAAGCCGCGTTGGCTGGTGGGCATTGAACTGGAACTTCACTTTGGCGACTGAATCACCACCATTGTAATGCCGCACCAATGCTGCGCGCCCCTAAGCCCATAGCGACCACTACGACAGCTCCTGCCAGCAGATTCTGTCGCAGCGAGTTGCGAAACTCGCCCATCATCTGGTGATTGCAGGCCCAGAGCAGAAATAACGCCATAATTGGCAATAGCAAGCCATTGGCCACCTGAGCAAACCAAATGACTGAGACCGGTCGTAATTGCAGCGACGCGATCACTACCCCGATCACGATAATCGCCATCCATGTCAGCCGAAAACGCCAGTCGGTTAACTGCCCTCCGCGCCCAAGAATCCCGCTTAGCGCATATGCCGAGGCCAGCGGTGCGGTGAGTGATGACGACAGCCCGGCAGCAAATAATCCGGTTGCCATCAACCAGGTCGCGCTCTCGCCGGCCAGAGGCTGCAATGAAGCGCTCAAGTCGGCGGCTCCTTCCAGCGTTATGGAGGTGCCAAAAAATGCCGCTGCAGCAGTGGATACGATGGCAATGGAAATAAGCCCACCGAGGGGAATCGATACGAAGAGATCGGTACGCGCCTGCGCCAGCTCATGACTGTGGCGCCACTTTTTCGCGGCGCTGGCGGCATGTAAAAAAAGATTATAGGGAACCACTGTGGTACCAATAAGGGCGACGACCGTTAAGATCGAGCCGGTTGGCATTTGCGGCATCAGCAGACCGCTGAAAAACGCACTCCAGTCCGGCTGTACTAATAGCAAGGTCGCAACAAACGCCAGGCTCATCACCAGTACCAAGGCGATTAAAACCTTCTCCAGCAAAGCGTAGCTGCCCCGCCACAATAAAGCGCCGGCAATGACTCCCAGCAGTAAAGGTAACCACGCGGCGCGCTCACCAACGATACCCTCGACGCCCATGCTGGCGCCGCTTAGATTGCCTCCCTGATACACGCTGTTACCAATGACAATGGCAGCAATCACCAGCGCGCTCGCCAACCCGCGCAGCAACGGGTGCGTAATTTGTGTGCGAATGGCCTCGCCCAACCCGGCCTGTGTAATCACACCCAGCCGAGCGGCCATTTCCTGCAGAATCATCGTTGCCAAAACGGAGAAGACTAACGCCCACAGCAACGCGTAACCAAAGTTGGCACCGGCAAGACTCGCGGTGACAACGGTTCCAGGCCCAATAAAGGCCGCTGCGACCAGGGTCGCCGGGCCAAAACTAAATTTTTTAAATGGCACACCTGGCTCCTTTTGCTGGCCGGTTTCCGGAGAATATGCTAAATCAAATGGTGCCCCTTAAGTTACGCAAACATCAAAAGAGAAGCAATGAATCAAGCAACGATCGAGTCCCCGTTAGGCCCGCTGCTGATTGTCAGTGACGGAGATGCTATTAGTCGTATTGAATTTTGCTCTGCGCCATTAACTAAAAAGGCTAGCGATATCGTGTTAAAACGCGCCAGCGCACAACTGGCGTCTTATTTTGCCGGTACTTTAGAGCAATTTGACTTGCCTTTGCGCCCGCAAGGAACAGCATTTCAGCAGCAAGTCTGGCAGACCCTTGCCAGCATACCCTTTGGCAGCACTACCAGTTACGCAGACATTGCCCGGTCGATTGCCAACCCCAAAGGCGTACGGGCAGTAGGCATGGCCAACAGTAAAAACCCGTTGGCCATTGTTATTCCCTGTCACCGGGTGATCGGTGCAAATGGACAACTTACCGGCTATGCCGGAGGCATCGATAAGAAAGAGTGGCTATTACGACATGAGAAAAGCTGGCCGATAGCGCACGGATAAAAAAGTGTCAGTTGTTGCGCAGGTAATAAAACTCGTACATTGCTTTGGCTTGTGCCGCAACTTCCTGACGTAGTTCCGCAGGGGCTTTAACTTCCATCTGCGCACCATGACTGAGAATCCAGATCAGCAAGTGCTCACTCAGCTCAGCCTCGGCTCTCAGGGTGACACCGTCATGGTCAAGCTCCAGTAGTTGCGAGGTGTTGAGCGGATAGGCTTCAAGTTGCCGCTTGAGATTGCGCTCGCAGCGCAACTCTACGTTCACTGCCGGGCCCGGGGGCAGACCGTTTCTGCTAACGCCATTAAGCATGCGGTTATTCCGGGTCATGTCGATCAGTGGCAGCAGCGGCGCTTCTGCCAGCAGACTCCAGCCGTATGGCTTTGTGCGTTCATCAGTGGTTAGCGGGAAAAACTCAGACAACTCAATTAAGTTGCGCTGTATGGTCCGAATACTGACATCGACACCATGCTCTGAAAGACGCTCACGTAAGGTGCTAACATCGATCTTCTGTGGCTGTTTCGGTATATGGCGCAACATCAGCAGATAACGCAGAACCGTTTGCATGACTGAACTCCCTTTCCAGGCCAGTGTCGGCATAACGCAAGATTATACCGCCAGTGCGACATGCTATGTCGCAGCATTTCATTTTTGTAAAACTCGCGCAAACTTTCATCAGAACCATTGTTTTTTGCGCATATCTTGCCCATATACGATACAATAATAGTACATTTAAACCGAGGAACCGACGATGAATCGCTTAACTCTGATAGTGCTCACAGGCGCGTTGATGATTGCCCCCGCGCAACTCATGGCGCAAAACCAGAATTCACAACAGGGCCAGGAAAAGGCTGAAGATGCCAAAAAGACTGCTGCTGAACGAAAAGCTGAACTACGCGAGAAAATGAAAGCTGAACACGAGGCGATGAAAGCCGAACGTGAAGCGCAGCGCAAAGCTTTACAGGAAGGTGTGCAAGCTAAGAAAGACAATGGCAAAAAGGACGACGGCAAGAAGAAGAAAGATAACGGCGATAACGACAACCGTTAAGCTACACACGACGCTTTTTTAGCTGTTCGAAAACTTTTTTAGCGCACCCAATGACTGTAAGGGTACTGATGAGCTCCGGGCTCAGTCACTTCGCTAAAAAGGGTACTCACAAATGAAAAGCATGCTGCCTTTTGGTTTAGTGCTCGCCTTAGCTCTCTCGGTTGTTAATACGGCTGTGGCTGCCGATCTTCCCGCCCATAAAGTTGAACAATTCCGTGCGTTTTTGCATGAATTCCGGATTGAAAATAAAATTCCCAGCCTGTCCGTCGCTATTGTAAAGGACGACGAAATTGCGATGCGTGCCGACAACGGTTTTGTCGTTCGCCCGGTCAAGTGTGACGAGAGCATTACGCTGCGTCAGGTGTTACAAAATCAGGTCCAGGGTGAACTTGGGATCGGCTTTTTTATAACCCCATTGTATTCGGGCGCCTCTCGAACTGGGTCGAAGAAAATACCGATCAGAGCTGGTCGTACTGGGTGCGCAAGTACGTTATCGAGCCGGCACAATTAAACAACATAGCGGCAGGTTGGCGCGATGCCAGCGCGGCCTCGGTACTGACGCATCTGGCAACACCATTTCGCCATGCACCGGAAGAATCTGAGGGTCTGGCACTTATCGCGCTTGGCAATACTGATGGCTTGCGTCATGAAGTTGACAGCCTGACTGGCGCCCATATTGAGAAAAACCCGCTGGCCCTGAAATTCCTGGAGCTGTTTGTCGACGCTAACTAGCCTGTTGTTTTTTTTGTGCATGGCAAATAACTTAGGCTACACTGTCAGCACTAAAATAATTAGAAATAGCGGCAATGACACAGGCTACCCAACAAGCTATCAGCGCGGCTCCTCCCCTTCAGGAGCCGCGGCAAAACGACTCTCAGCATCGCTGTAAAAACTGCGATAGCGAACTTATAGGTGAGTTTTGCCATGTTTGTGGCCAGCAGGATCGCCAGTATATTCGCAGTATTTTTGCCGTCGTCGGTGATCTTATGGGGGAGATCAGTCATTGGGATTCCCGCTTTTATCGCACCCTGGTGGCCTTGTTCATGCGCCCTGCGTTTCTCACCCAGGAATTCGTCAGAGGCAGGCATGCCTCCTATGTGCCTCCGTTACGACTTTATTTCTTTATCTCACTCGTTTCTTTTTTAGTACTCACCACACTTATCGACTTTGATAATGTTGGCACCTTAAACTCAGAACTTACACCAGAACAACGAGCTGAAGCCGAGGCAGGACTCAAGGCTGCAGAAGAGGCAACAAATCAAACTTTGGAACTGCCCGCGCTGCCAGCCGTTGACGCCAGCGAGGTTGCCGCTGCGCCACTCGGCAATCTAAAAGTGAGCTTGCCTTTCGCTACCCCTGAGCAGGAACAACAGATTGAGCAGCGTATTCAGGAACTGGCGCAGGAACCGAAGGTGCTGATTAAACGACTGGTGTCGCTCGCCCCGCAAATGATGTTACTGATGTTGCCGTTCTGGGCGCTGTTTTTAAAACTCATTTACCTTTTCTCCAAACGTTTTTATTTAGAACATTTAAGCGCAGCACTACACACGCATGCCTTTTTGCTGTTATCGTTAATGATTCTGACGGTATTGAGCAAGGGCTCACACTGGGCCAGCGAATGGACCGGTAGTGCACTGATTGAAGATACGGTCGACTGGGCTGAAAATATTCTCCTGGTCTGGATGGTCAGCTATATGCTGTTCACCCAAAAATTATTTTATGGACAGGGCTGGGCCATGACTTTGTTTAAGTTCGCTCTCTCCGGCCTGGCGTACATTGTGTTACTGAGTTTTGCTTTCGTCATCATGTTATTTATTGGAATATTGACCGCATAGAGAAGTTATTTTGCCAAATCGAACACCTGTAATTGTTATACCTGCCTACAATCCCGATCAGCGCCTCGTCGACTTAATCCGATCCCTGATCGACCTGGCCCCCGATCAAACTCCGATTGTTGTCATTAATGACGGCAGCGATACCACCAGCGTTTTTGATATTCTGGCGGAGTTTGCGCAAGTCACACTGCTTACTCATGCGCAAAATCGTGGCAAGGGCGCCGCCTTAAAAACCGGCTTTCAGTGGATACTTGAACAGCGTCCAGAGGCCACAGGCGTTATTACCGCTGACGCCGACGGCCAGCATTTACCGCAAGATATTTTGCGCGTAGCACGTGCGTTTGAACAGCGGCCCAACGCTCTGTGGTTAGGCAGCCGTGATTTTTCGGCACAGGGTATTCCGTTTCGCTCATGGTTGGGCAATAACTTCGCCCGTATATCATTCCGGTTAGGGCTGAGAATAAACATTCCCGATACCCAGACAGGCCTGCGCGGTATCCCCCGCATCCTTCTTGCAGAACTGATTACCGTTAGCAGTGATCGCTACGAATTTGAGCTTGATATGCTGATTATCGCGAAACGAGTGGGTCTGGAATTTGCCAGTGTGCCCATTGAGACCGTCTACGAGCCGGGCAATAAGACCAGTCATTTTAAACCTCTGCAAGACAGTCTGCTGATCTACAAGAAGTTCCTGAAGTTCTCCGGTGTCGGTATTGCCTCCGCTGCCATCGATTATGGTTTATTCGCTCTGATCTATGGTTTCACCGGCGAGATCCTTCTGGCGATTGCTTTGGCGCGGGTCTGCTCAGGTATCTTTAATTTCAGTCTCAACCGCCAGTGGGTTTTTGGTAAAGGCGGCTCATTGGTACGCGACGCGAGTCAGTACACGTTACTCGCTGCTACATTAGTCGGAGCGAACTACGTCCTCACAAAGTCGCTACTGTGGCTTGGGGTATCTCCTTTTATCGGCAAGCCCGTGGCTGAAGTCATCGTTTTTTTAATGAGTTACCGGTTACAAAAACGGTTGGTGTTTCGTTCCTACGCTTAAATGCGATTCGCATAAATAAAAACACAAACTTTCTACATAAATATTCAGGAATAAATTATTCCTTTTGGTCTTGCACAACTTTTTTGCGCTGTGCTAGTCTCGTTCCTGTCGGCCTTGTTGCGTAGTAGACTGGGGGTACTCCACCCCCCTTCCAACTTGCCTATACAACCCGCATAGACCGCGTCAAACTGGCGTTTTATTATACAACTTTAATAACTGATATGCTTTACAGTGCGGCAAAAATCGCTATTGTTGAGTTGTATACACAAGCAAATCAACTCCAGAACACAATCGATCGACACAACTCAAAATAACGATAATTTATTCAGGGTGACAACATGAAAAAATACGTTTTATCTTCATTATCCGCCGCTATCGGACTGGCTTTAATGCCAGGCACGGTCGCCTATGCGCAGGAGCAAACCGCAGAACCTTCAGGTAATGCTGATGAACGCATTACCGTAACTGGCTCACGCTTGCAGCGGACCGAAGCCGAAAGCGCGGCTCCGGTTCAGGTTTTTACTGCAGAGGACATTGAAGTCTCGGGTGTTACATCGGTCGAACTTATCCTGCAAAAAATGTCAGCCTCGGCAGGTTTTGCCGGTAATCAGAGCAACGCCTACTGGACCGGTAATGGCTATGGCACCGCGCAGGTAAACCTGCGCGGCCTGGGCATTAATCGTACGTTGGTGTTACTGAATGGGCGCCGTATTGTGAACGGTGGTACCGGCGCGAACAGTTCCGTTGACCTGAACATGATTCCCGTTGAAGTGATTCAGCGGATTGAAGTGCTTAAAGATGGCGCCTCCGCTATTTATGGCGCTGACGCCGTAGCCGGTGTGGTCAACATCATCACCAAAAAAGGTTACGAAGGTTTTAGCATTGAAGCCCGCGCCGGTGCGACCGATGACGGTGAAGCTCAGGACCGCAATGTAAATATGATTATGGGCTCAAGCGGCGACAAGGGCCGGGTGATGGCCACCGTCGGTTATCGCTCCTCCGATGAACTGAATATGGCCGACGCGGCAGGCTGTGCGCTTGGTGAGCTGACCCCAGGTCAACTCGATTGCTTCGGTAGCTCCAGCACCATCGGTGGCCGTGCCACTATTCTGACAGGCCCTAACGCTGGCGACCGCATCAACTTTAATCAGGATCCAAACGGCGACGGTGACTTCTACGAACCCTACAGCTCAGCGGAGCACAATTTCGCCTTCTTCCCCTATCTTAACGCTGTGAACCCCATCACCAACTGGAATTTCTCTACCTTTGGTGACTATCAGCTAACCGCCGACACAACAGTGTTTGCCGAAGTTTTATATAACAATCGTCAATCGGAGCAGTTAGCAACTCCGGGGACGCTACGCGGTATTGAGTTTGCCGCTGATCATCCAACCAATCCGGTCGGTGAAGCGATTCGTCTGGATGGTCGTCGTCTGCTTGAAGGCGGTCCGCGGATCTTTTTCCAGGACGTAAATACCTTCCGTACCGTAGTTGGTTTAAACGGCTACTTCAGTAATGGCTGGCAATGGGATGTGGCTTACAATTACGGTCGCAATACCGCTATCGATGGCATGACCAATATCGTCAACATGGAACGTCTTGAGCAAGGGCTTGACGCCGACAACTGTGGTAGCAACGGTGTACCCTGCATTGATCTGTTAGGTTACGGTGGCATCTCGCAAGAGGCGCTCGACCATATTATGTTCCGCACTACCGATAATGGCGGTAACGAACAACGCTCACTGTCAGCCAACATTTCCGGCGACTTATTTGACCTCCCTGCGGGATGGGTTCCGTTCGCTGTTGGTGTTGAACACCGTAAAGAAAAAGGCTGGCGCCATCCCGATTCTTCTATCGCGGCTGGTATCATGAATACCAATCAGGCAGAACCGATCGAGGGTAACTACACAGTCGATGAAGTTTATGCTGAAACCGCAATTCCACTGTTGCGCAATCAGGACTTTGCCAAAGATCTGACGCTGGAGCTTGCCTATCGTTACAGCGACTACGATAGCTTCGGTAGCGACGGCAACTACAAAGTTGGCTTGCAATGGCGCATTAACGATAGCTTTAAAGTTCGTGCAACACAGTCGACGGCCTTCCGTATTCCGAATATTCCTGAATTATTCGGCGGCGTTGCGGAAGGTAACCTGACCACCACGGATCCTTGTGATGGATGGGACCAGCCTGGCGCTGATCCAACCGTGGCAGCAAACTGTCAGGCCGACGGTGTACCAGCAGGTTACACCCAGTTCGGCGCAACCGTACTGACCACAGTCGGTGGTAACCCGGATCTGAAACCTGAAGATGCCGAAACCTTTACTGCTGGCTTTGTCTGGGACGTGAATGCTGTTGAAAACCTGCAAATCACCATGGACTACTTCAATATTGATATTGAAGATGCTATTCAGACCATTCCAGGTTCTACCAAGCTGGCTGCTTGCTACAACTCGGAAAACCTTTCGCATCCGTTCTGTAGTGATGAGCACTTTACCCGTGACTCGCTGACTGGCGACATTAACTTCCTCTCTGCCCAGCCTACGAATGCGGCAACAGAGAAAGTGTCAGGTGTCGACCTGGCAGTGTTCTACAAAACCAACCTGAGCGGCTGGGAGAGTGACTTCTCGTGGAACATGAGCTATCTCGATGAATATACCTTTGCACCGTTTGCCGGTGCGCCTGAAATTGAATATGCAGGGTACATTACTGGCGGCCGTGGTAGTTATACCAATTTGCGTTCGAACGCGACCGCGACCTTTGTGAAAGACGCCTGGCGCGTGCATTACGGCGTGCAGTACATCGGCCGCGCTGACGATATCAACGCATCACCTGGTGATATTGGCGACCATGCTCCAAGCGTGTTCTATCACAACCTGCAAGGTACTTACTTCCTGAACAATAACTTCAGCATCACTGCGGGTGCGAATAATTTGTTCGACAAGGAGCCGCCTTACATTCAGAGCTGGACCGATGCAAACACCGATACTATGACGTATGATTTACTAGGTCGTCAGCTTTACCTGAAAGTCCGGTATAGCTTCTAAAGTACCTGCCCGTTGCCACCTCGACCGGGGTGGCAACATCATTATTCTGAGACATTTTGAGGTAACTCATGACGCAGGTAACGCGTTCAAGCCGCTGGCGAGTCTGGCATCGCTGGCTTTCACTTATCTTTGGTATCCAAATGGTGCTGTGGAGCATCAGTGGCGCCTACATGGTCTTTTTCGATCTCGACTATATTCACGGTGACCATCTGGTGCAGGAAATCACGCAGCCGGTTCCGGCGAATATTCAGGTCGCGCCAGTCGACGAGGTTCTCGCCGCTTACCCGCACACGCAAAGCCTGACGCTGGAAACACTATGGCTGAACGGCCAGCAACAAGCAGTGTACAAGCTTGACGGGCATCAGGGCGAAATGCTGCTAAATGCTACGACGCTCACAACCGTGCAGCTCGACGAGGCGGCCATTGAAGCACTCGCCAAGCGCTATTATGCGCTGCCCGACCCGCAAATAAGCTCGGTGGTGTACCTCACCGAGAATCCGCCCACTGAACTCAACCCGGCACTGTTACCCATCTGGCAGGTTAACTTTGATGACTTTGGCAATACAAGCCTGTATCTGTCCGAAACCACAGGCGAAATGCTGGTCAAGCGCCATACGTTTTGGCGCGGCTTCGACATTTTCTGGATGATTCACATTATGGATTATGAAGATCGTGTCGACATTGAGAGCTGGTGGTTACAAGCCTTCATTATCGGCACCTTTATTCTGATGATCACCGGAGCGGTACTGCTGGTATATACCATTAGCTTTAAACGTAAGCCGCAAGGAGGTGCAGTATGATGCGCTTTATGCAATGGTTGCACCGTTGGGTCAGCCTGATTCTGATTATTCAGGTACTGCTATGGATTATTAGCGCTGCGGTATTCAGTCTTATGGGCCACCACGGCATGTCAGGGCATCAATACATGCGCCATGTCCACCCGCCAATATTAGAAAAAACAGCCCCGGTCTGGCCACTGGAAAATGTTCGTAAGAGCTATCCTGATGCTGATTCCATCGTACTCCGCAGCGTGCTTGGGCAACCACAGTATCAAATCAAGCAAGAAGATAACTGGGTTTATCTGAACGCGCGCGATGGCCACATCTGGCAAACCGATACTGAGCTGGCCACGCGCCTGGCAGAGGCGAGTTATAATGGGCCTGGCGAGGTCACCGACGTCACTGCCATTACCAGCACTGATGAAGTCATTGACTGGCAGGGCAATGGTTTTCGTGTCGATTTTGCTGATGATCTGAATACCCGCGTGTACGTTGACGCCGACTCCGGTCAAATTATTGAACACCGAAATACCCTGTGGGTCATTGCTGATTGGGCGTTCCGCTTGCATTTCATGGATTACAGTGGTGAGCGTAGTTTTAATCACTTGTTGATCTGGAGTGCCGGCCTGTTCGCGCTCTGGTTCTCATTATCCGGCTTGATCCTGTTACTGCGTAATATTGCCCAAGGTGACTTTAACCCACGACGCAAGCCAACCTGGCTTGAGCAGTTACAGCGCGACCAGCAACCTATCGCCAGTAGCTGTGGCGGCGGCGGCACCTGCGGCTTATGCAAAGTCACTTTTACCGGTGACCAAATTCCGGCAATAACACCGGCAGAACGGTCGATGTTGAGCGCAGCGGAAGTTCAGGGCGGTCTGCGTCTGGCCTGTCAGCACCGGGTACGGCCGCAGGACGAAGTAGAGCTGGCCAACGCAGATGTTGCAACCCATCAGCTAACCTTAGTAAACAAACGCGATCTGACACCGAGTCTTACCGAGTTGACGTTTACCGCTGAGCGCGCCATCGACTATGCCGCAGGTCAGTTTATGCAGTTCAAAATTCCGCACAAGGAAGCAGCACTGACCCGCCATTATTCCATGGCGACCAAGCCAGGTAGTAATCAACTGGTATTTACCGTTCGCCATATGCCAGCGCCCACGGCCGATTTGCCACCGGGAGTAGGCTCAACTTTCCTGTGTCAACTGCAGCCCGGCGATCAGGTAGAGGCCATAGGTCCGTTTGGTGACTTTGTACTGAGTTCACAACCACAACGTAAGCAAGTGTTTATTGGTGGTGGTGCCGGTATAGCGCCCTTGCGCGCGCTTATCCAGGCGGAACTCGATGCGTCGCAACCACGCGACTGTGTTTTCTTTTACGGTGCACGTAACAGTAACGAGCTATGTTATACCGGTGAATTCAGCGTTGCTGAGGCGGTAGATTACACGCCGGTGCTTTCTGAACCTGCTGCCGGTGACAACTGGACCGGACCCGTAGGCTTTGTGCACACGGTCGCAGAACAGTGGTTAGCAACGCAGGATGTGCAAACGCTGGATGTTTATGTCTGCGGCCCACCGCCCATGCTCAAGGCGACGATGGCAATGCTTGCAAAAGCAGGCGTACCCCGCGATAACATCCGCTTTGACGACTTTGGTATTTAACTCGCAAAGATAAGCACGCAAAAATAAGCGCCTGAGTCACTTCAGGCGCTTAAATCCCCCACCTTACTACGCCGATTAAGTGGTTTGTCCTTCCCATTTTCAATTCCATGTATACTAATGATAGCTATGACGCTACTTAGCAATACACGTAAAAGTCAAAATTATGTTATAGTAGCTACTCATCACGACAGGAACCTTTATGCAGGACGTTCAGCCGCCTATGGAACATTCAGTACCGCTACCAAAGCTACCAGGCATGTTTTTCCGTTCGTTGTTTACTGTAGCCCGTAATGATCAGGCTGAAGCAGCGGCCTGCGAACTTCGCGACGAGTTTACCGCACCGGGCCTCACCCAAACGCAGGTGGCGCGTTACAAAAACGCCTTTGACGGCTTCGTGAGCGAAGTACCACTGACGCTGATGTATTGCCTTGCGCAACGGGTTCATCTGGCGCAGATGCTCGGCGATGAATTCCCCTGGCCCGCGCCGGGTCTGGTACATGTCCGTAACGAACTGGAACAGCATGCGCCGATTCAGCTTGAGCAGCGCTTTCATATCAAAGCCAGCATCCAACTTCCCGCCCGCGGACCGAAAGTATCGCCACGGCGACTAAGACCTTTGTTCACTGTTGAGTTTTATCAAGACGAAGACAAGGTCGTCACCTGCACAAGCGAATATCAGGTCATGCCCAAGAGTAGTGGTAAAGCGACGACGTCTCGCGAGAAAAAACAGGGGCAAGCTCCGGCAAATGACTGGCAGGAAATCGGGCAATGGTCATTAACGACCGCCAGCGGCCGTGACTACGCACGCCTGTCCGGCGATTTTAATCCGATTCATTTGCATCCGCTGTTGTCACGCTGGTTTGGTTTTGAGCAACCCATTATTCACGGAATGTATATGGCAGGCCGCGCTCAGGCCGAAATTGAAAGCCGCTATCAACGCCCGGTAGCACGCATTGATGTTACCTTCAAGCGCCCGGTGCCCTTGCCTGCAACCATTGGTTTGTGGCAACAAGGTGACGAGCATTGCGGCAGTTATCAGGTATGTGGCGCTGAGGATTTCCTGCAGCGCCTGGAAGGAAGTTATACGCTTGTCGCAAATAAAGAGCGCGCTTAACGCACGCTCTCTCCTGTCAGGGTTACCTGCTCTGCTGCGGCACTGGCAATATCGTCATTGTTAAAATGTAACGGACGTAATTGCGGCTCTGACGAGTACAACAAGGTTTGATCCAGATAATGATCAGAGTCGCTGTCAGAGGCTTGCGAGTAGGTAAGCAAGCCATTGGCGACCGGACCCTCTTCGGTAAATTCCATCGCAAACATCCAGCTGGAACCATAAGTAATATGATAACCGCCAGCAGTCGCGCTTAAGTCAGAGCCTGGCAGCAATGGGTAAGTATGACGCGGTAATAAAGTACCGTCATTACCCATATTACTACGGAAGACATTAAAGCCTCCTTCAATATTATTGGCCCCGCCCCACGGCAGCTTCTGACCCGATGGCATACCGTTTGGAAGACTGCGCTCAACGAACTGCACTTCAGCTAACGTGGCGTCGACCGCCAGTCCGGCATTTTCAATACGCTCCTGCGCAGTGGCTAGTTGCTGCAACACAACGTCGTTCGCCACCATGGTATTCGGTGTTGTTAATGGCTGCGCCGGATCGAATGCCACTGCCCACTGCGGGTTACGACGGAACTCCGTCGCAAATTCGCGGAACGTCATGGCGCCTGTACTGTTCAGATTCATGCGTCCGTCAAACTGGGCCAACGCCGCACAGCTCGTGGAGATGTCGATGCTGTTGCCGCTTGCGCTCATGACCGGCGTCGTTCCCTGTGCCTGACAGTGAGCGACCAGATCGGCCAATAGCTCTTCAGATAACCAGGTACGATTATTGATCAAACGATCAACCAGGTCGGCACGGGTGAACTTGCCATCCACTGAGCCACCTTCGGCCAGCATTTTCTGGCCCAGACGTGAACGGAACGATTGCTGATTACCGACCGGTCCCCACAACGGTGAAACCCCTGTAATCGGCGCAGCCGGATTGGTCAGCCAGTAGCTGTCATTCGAGTTTTGGACGAAGTCATTGCGCTCAAGCTGCGGTGCTTGGGCGAAGGGGACAGTTCCCTGCGGCAGATATAAGCTATCGTCTCCCGGGAAGATAAAGAGCCCTGCTTGCTGTGACAGGCCCTGATAAAGCGCATTCTGACTCCACGCGGCTAACGCCTCGGGAACGATGTTGGGCACTGATGAGCCATCAGTGAAAAATGCGTTGCCCTCGCGATCGACTGCCATCGCGTTATTAAAAACGGTGCCGGTGTTATCGACAAAGGTCTGCTTATAGCTATCAATGCCATCCGCCAGATTCATGCCCAGCCAGTGATCAAATAAATCATAATTGGGCAGGTTGGCGTCATGCAATGCGTAGGCAACTTGCTGACCTGTCACCGGGTCGGTGCCCCACGGCAAGCCATTTGGAATGACAATAATGGGGCCAAACTCACTGTGATAACTGGAGCGTTGTAAGGTCATGAAGGTGCCCGGGCCGGTGGCGACCTGAATTTCATGCGCTTGCTTGCTCATTGCAACCGGCTCTCCGTCAAGCATATAGGTGGTGCCGCTGGCGTCACTGGTATCGAGCGTCAGCCGATGAATCGTAAAGCGTGAAGCGGTAGAGAAAGTATGCGTCCAGGCAACATCTTCATTGAAACCAATGTTGACGATACCAGGCATGCCCGACAATGAACCACCCACGACTTTCAGCTCACCCGGAATCTCAATACCGAACTGCCAGAAGCGTTGATTACCCGTATGCGGGAAATGCGGGTTGGCAATCAGCATGCCTTGCCCGGTGGCACTTAAGTCTCTGCCAATCGCCCAGCCATTCGAGCCGGACTCCGTTGGGTTGGTGTCGGGGACCTCAGCATGCAACGCAGCCACAGGTGCCGCTGACATGGCTTCGCCCGTTTCTTTATTGATTGCTGCGCTGGCTTGATTTGGCGGAATGGCGAGGAATAACGGGCCAGTGAAGTTAGCGGCGCCGGGCAATAAGGCGACGCCCTGCGCATAGGTCATGAGATCAATAGGCGTAACAGGCTGTACCCAGGGCTGGCCAGCGCATGCCGGCGCAATATTATCGACGCCGGTATCAGCAAGGTATTTGTTGTAACCCGCGGCGTAGCCGGTGATTAATGCTTGCGATTCTTCGCTTATCTGATCAAAGCCTTGTTCGGCATTATCGCGGATACCCAACGCAAGATAACCAAAGTCATTGAGGATATTGTCCGAGTCACCACTGCCGGGAACACGGTCAGGGCCGAAATACATCGCGCGCTGCGAGTTAAACTTGATGATCTGATCGGCCAGAATGCAAATATTGTCACGTGCGAATGAATAGCCGACACCAAAACCCAGGCTTTCGAGATTGTCAGCGGTAACATAGGGTACGCCGTAGTCGGTCCAGGTGACGTCGGCACTTAGCTCGCCATCAGGCGCGAAGGCAACTAAACCGGCCGGTTCAGGGTTGGTAATGACGACGTCCTCGACCGGATCCGGATCGTAGCCGTCGCCGCAACCAACCAGCGTAAGAGTGCCTGTAGCTACCAGTAGCGCCAGTAGCGCCAGTAGCCGCGGCTTAAATCGTTGTTCTGCCATGGTGTTTTACCTGTTTTGTGTTGTTTTTATGTTTTGCTTTTTTATTGCTCAAGTATGGCCGCACTCGCCCTTAGTCGCAAGGACATTTAGACTAACGGCTTTTGTCGCATTGATTTGATATCGCCGCGTTTTTTCTTTTTCTCGACGCGCCGCCTCTGACTGGCTTTACTTGGCTTGGTGGGGATCCGCCGTTTCTCGACCCGGTTCACACTTGCGACCAGCTCAACGAACTGCTGCACTGCCAGCTCGCGATTTTGGGCCTGACTACGGGTGGCCTGCGACTTAATAATAATTTTGCCACTTGGTGTAATGCGATGATCACGCTTCGCCAGCAGACGCTGTTTATAAAAATCGGGCAAAGATGAAGCGGAAATATCGAAGATCAGTTGCGCGGCGGTAGCCACCTTATTCACATTCTGGCCGCCGGCACCGCTGGAGCGAATAAACTGCCACTCAATTTCCGTTTCAGGAATACTCACACGCTGCGAAATTTGAATCTCACTCATGACGCTCCTCTGCTATTGTCAGCCCGCCGCTGCGTTCAATCCTCCGTTGCGTCGCCGCAATGACGCGCTCGGCCGAGCGATACACCAGTGTGAGTTGCTCGCTGGCACGGGTAATACCAGTATAGAGCAATTCTTTGGTCAGAATCGGCGAGTCGTGCTCCGGCAGCACTACCACAGTATGGCTGAATTCCGAGCCCTGCGACTTATGAATCGTCATCGCGAATGCGGTTTCCAGATGTGTCAGACGTGACGGTAACAGCCAGCGCAGGCGACCATTGCTACCACGGAACAGAACCCGTAGCGGTTGCTGCGGATCGAGCTGAACCGCCAGGCCAATATCGCCATTACGCAAGTCCACACTGTAATCGTTCTGAGTAATCATCACCGCGCGTCCGGCAAACCATTTATCGGCACTGACGGTGTCGCCGAACAACCAGAGCGTGATGAGCTGATTCAGCCGCTCGACACCCCAATCGCCGCTACGTACTGCAGCCAAAACCTGAAAGCGCTCCAGTTGCTGCAGCAACTGTTCACCCCAAACATCAACGTCGGTTCCGGGCCCCTGTGCCAGCAATTGCAACAGCGGGCCGTAGCCTTCACTTACCAGCTCGCGGAATCTGCGGGAACCACTGCTGTTAATCGACATAGCATTTATATTGGCCAGAGCAGGGTTTTCTGCCGCCATACCCCGGGCATCCGCTAACCAGCGTTCGAGCCATTGCGTCTGCTGCGCGTTAATTTCATGCGCCAGCTTACCGATGCCCCGCTCCGCGTCAAAGCGACGGCTCTCATGCAACATAACGGTATGCTGCAAGTAGGGCCAGCGTGCGGCGCCGGCGTCATCAATAGAGTCCTCGGGTAACGGAATACCGTGTGATTGCGCCAGCCAATCGGCTAATTCCCGCTGATAGTGGCCCTGCTCTGCGCCTTCACATAACTGACCCAATACCGCGCCCGCTTCTACCGAGGCCAACTGGTCTTTATCGCCGAGAAGAATAAGTCTGGTTGCGGGCGCCAGCGCTTGTGTCAGTGCCGCCATCATTTCAATATCAACCATCGATGCTTCATCAACAATAACCACATCAGCCAGCAATGGGTTACGTCGATTATGCCGGAATTCCCGGCTGTGCCCTGAGCTGCCAAGCAAACGGTGCAAGGTTACCGCTTGCCGTTCAGTGATAGTGTCAACCAGATCCTCGGGCAAGTTCTGTAATTCTTTTTCAATAGAGCTGGTCATTCGGGCTGCAGCCTTACCAGTTGGCGCTGCCAGGCGAATACGCAGTGGTGTCTGTTGTTCGCGATGTTGTTGCAAGGTAGCTAATAGTCGCACCACCGTATAAGTTTTCCCGGTGCCCGGCCCCCCGGTAATAATGGTAAAGCCACTGCGCGCCGCCATTGCACACGCCACTCGCTGCCAGCTCAGTTGGCTGCTACTCCCAAAAAGTGCATCAAGGGTCTGCTTCAGAACTACCGGGTCAAGCGCGGTAATATTCTGGCAGCGCGCCAGTAAGTCGTGCCTGATGATCTGCTCATAGCGCCAGTAACGACGCAAGTAAAGCCGTCGGTTTGCGCTTAGAACCATGGGTGAACTTGCCACATTGACAGCCGCTGAGGCCGCCAATAACTCGGGCCAGTCGTTGGTTATCAGTGCCAGCGCTTGCTCAGCAGAGAGACAGGCGTGACGACTTTCATGCGAGGCATGCTCCGGTGGTAGTTGCAGCACAGCGTTGGCATTGCGACGCAGATGCTGTAAGTCGAGACAAGGATGGCCGTGGCCGAGCTGGTGACTGGCCAGCGCAGCAAAAAATGCGACCTCCTCTGCCGATTCGCCCAATTTCTCAAGCACATACTGGGCCAGACTCAGATCAATGGCGCGCAACCATTTATGCGCATACCAGGTGCGCAAAATCGTCATCAACTGCATAGGACCTCCTGTCCGGCGAAGCATTCCTCCAGTCGCTCAATCAGTTCGCGGGGCGGCCGGTAATAAAACGCGCCTTTGCTCTGCGCCTGATAACCGCGCAGAAACAGGTAAAGACTTCCCCCCACATGCTGATCGTAGTCGTACGCTTTACCCAGACGTGACTTCAACAGTTTATGCAAGGCCAGGGTATAAAGCACAAACTGTAAGTCGTAGCGGCTTTCCAGGATCTTGTGCTCCATCGCCTCGCTGGTATAAGCGCTTGCATCAGGGCCCAGATAGTTTGATTTATAATCGGCCACGTAATAGGTGCCCCGCCATTCAAATACCAGATCAATGAAGCCTTTGAGCATGCCGTTAAGCTCGCGTTCCAGTACCCGCGGCCGCGATTTATCCGGCAGCACGTACTGGCACACCAGCGCATCGAGCTGCGCGGCACTTACTTCACGCGCAGGGAACCAGAACTCTGGCTCAGCCTGGTACCGTTGCAGCTCAGCCAGCTTCACCGCGACACTGTCGTCGCCCAAACTAAACGGGGTGTGCAGATAGTCGTATAACCAGTTATGCAGCGCCTGCTGTTGCATCTCATCGCTGCTGTGGCGCAACTGCTCGTTTAACCAGGCCTGGCACTGGACTGCACTTTGGCCTACCCGGCCAAACCCTTCTGTTGCGGCATTTTCAAGCAGTTCGTGCAAAAAGGTGCCAGCCTCTGCGCCGCGCGGAAAGCCATGAATCGAATCTGCCACCGGTTGCTGCGGTAATTCTGGCGGTGCGTCATGGCGCCCTTCTTTGAGATTCGCTTCTTGCGGCGCTTCCTCGGCAACCCATTCGCCGTAGCGCAGCGCACTGTAGCTGGCCATCCACCAAGGCTTAAAGCCGAAGCCAGCAGGTAAGGTCCGGTAGTCGAAACTCTGCCCGGTGGTCATCGGTGGCCGGTAGTGGCTCAATGCTTCGGCAACGGCAGGCAAATCGCAACTGTATTCGCCAAGTGAGAAATCAGGCGTTGCGTTGTCCTCTGCGCCATCACTAAACAAATAATGCAGTGCTGAGTTTGCCAGTTTGTTGTACCCCGCCACCGCGATAAACGTTGCGTATTGTGCCCGCGTAGTGGCTACATACAGCTTGCGCAATTCCTCGGCAAAAGCTTCCTCTTTTACCCGCGCAACTGCTTCTTCATCGTCTTTATCAAACACTATCGCCAGCTTCCCCTCAGCGTCATGGTAGCGCTGCGGGAACTGCATGCGGCTGTCGTCACGGCCACGACTGACAAACGGCAAAAATACCAGCGGATATTGCAGGCCTTTCGATTTGTGAATGGTGACCACCTGAATGAGCTCCGCATCACTCTCCAGGCGTACCTGCAGCTCGGCGTTACTGGCGCGATTATTATCCTGCTGTGCCTGGTCGATATGCTCCAACAAAAACCGTAATAAACCATGCACGCCCTCGACATGCTGCGCCTGTTGCTGCAACAATTCCGCCAGGTGCAGCAGGTCAGTCAGTTCACGCTCGCCGTGGTCTTGGCTCAGCAAGCGTGCGGGCACGCCGAAGTCGTGCAGTAACTGCTGCAACATAGCCAGCACCCCACGCCGTTGCCAGGTCTCATGATAGTCGCTAAAACGCACCGCAAACTCGTCCCAGCGTAATTCATCAGCATTGATCTGCTCGATTTCGGCAAGGTTGAGACCTAATAGCTCGCAGCCCAGAACACCTCGTAAGCGCCGGGGGTCCCGGGGATACGCACAGGCGTTTAAGAGTGTGTAAAGTTCCAGCGCCACGCGACCGGCAAAAACGGAATCCCGCTCGGACAAATAGACGCTGCGTAACTGACGTTTGCGCAGCGCTTGGCGGACCAACTGCGCCTGATAACCGGTACTGACCAGTATTGCGATGTCCTGCGGTTGCACCCGCTGTAGTTCACCGCTGTCGCGGGTTAGAAAACCTGTTTCACTGTCGTTCAACAGGGTCACGATGTATTCTGCAAAAGCCTCAGAAATGGCATTATCGAGCTCGGCATTATTCCCCGTCATGCCGCTTAGATTCAGAATTCCCAAGGCTTTTTGGCGGTCACCCTGTACCACGAACTCTTTTTTCAGACCATTTGCGGCGACCCGGTAAAACGGCATTTCGTTACTGCCGTCGGGCTTTTTAAAGCGAAAAGCGCCCTGCGGACTCTCTTCAGCCCGGGAAAACAGCTCATTGATACTATTGACCATCTGTGTGGTCGATCGAAAGTTAGTTCCCAGCGTATGATGGCGGCCAGTCGTGGCCCGCCGCGCTTGCAAATATGTGAATATATCGGCGTTACGAAACGAATAGATCGCCTGCTTCGGGTCGCCGATAAGAAAAATCGCGGTCCCCTCCGGCGTTGCGTCAATCTGATAAATGCGATCGAAAATCTCATATTGAACCGGATCGGTGTCCTGAAACTCATCAATCATCGCAATCGGAAACTGCTGACGTAACTGCGCAGCCAGACGACCATCGTCTTCGCGTAGGGCGTCGCGCAAGCGCGTCAACATATCATCAAAGCCAATCTCGGCCCGCTGCTGTTGTAACAGTCGGAAGCGCAACTGCAGCCAGTTTGCCGCATGACGCAGCACCGCCGGCTCAGGATCAGGTAACGCCGCGATGGTCTGCGCAAGCTCTGCCAGTAACTGCGGTAGTTGCAAATGCTCCGGCTGCAGCGGTGTTTTACAAACAGCATGCAGCCCTTCTGGCGTCAGGCGTGCTTGTGCGCTACTGGTGAGTTCCGGAAACAATGGCGCCTGATGTTCCGGCGCTTCGAGTTCGGTTATCCATTCGGCAATTTTTGCTAACCAGCCGTTTAAGTGATCACGCCGTAACTTGCGGCCATCCACTTTTACGCTGTCACCTATTTGCGCGACAAAGTGCTGCTGGAAATCCTCAAGGGCTGCCCGCCAGGTGTGAGGATCATGAAACTGCTCCTGTAGTTCGCGCTTCGCCTGCAGGTAGCTATCGATAATCGTGAGACCTTGTGGATCACCCTGAGCACGCACATGTTGCAGCTCGCGGCAACGGGCAACAATGGCATCAGGGGTTTTGAAAATACGCGTCAGGAGACTAAATTTATCCAGCTCAGCATTGCTCAGGCTGGCAATAAAGGTGCGCCAGTAATCCTGCGCTGCCTGCTGCCATAGCAGACTGTTATCGGTGTTGAGCGTTTGGGTAAACAAGCTACCACTGGCAAAGGCATGCTCACTTAACATGCGATTACACCAGCCATGAATGGTCGATACCGCTGCTTCATCCATTTGCTGTGCAGCCAGCTCAAGAATTCGGGCCTGCGCCGGCCAGTCCGCTGGCGCATAGGCAGCGCGCAGGCCGCTTAGCAGTTGATCCTCAGCATCCGTCTCGCTACGGAAGAACGCTGCGGCTTCAGTAAGCCGGGCGCGAATACGATCACGAAGCTCTTCGGTCGCCGCATCGGTGAAGGTCACGACCAGAATCTCCGGCGGCGACTTCATGCGTCGGCCCGCCTCCTGCTGCCCCTCATCCTGTGGGTCGTGACCCAGCACTAAACGTAAGTACAGGGCGGCAATGGTATAGGTTTTCCCGGTACCCGCGCTTGCCTCGATCAGATGGCTGTTACGCAGCGGAAAATTTAACGGCTGCAGTTGTTGCGGAGCAGTCATTCTTGTTCCTCCTGAGCCAGAGCCAGTAACAGAGGCCGGTACACTTCGGTGACGAACTGCACACTGCGGGGAGTATCCGGCAAGCTGCCATAGTCCGGATAAAAACGCGCCAGATAGCGCGCTTTACGGCGCAGTGGCGGGTGTCCTGCACGGCTGTTACCTTCATCATAGGACTGCCGGGCTGCATCATTCATAAACGCATAGGCTTCACTGGCAATAAACTCTCTCGGCCCATTTTTTAGCGACTCGCGCCATCCAGCAAGAACCAGTTCATAATGCCATGGCAAGGGCTCGCGAAGTCCTGTTTCTGCCCAACTGAGTAGGCGCTCCAGATCAGCGCTGGCCTGCTCACGGGCGAGGGCCGGCAGACTGAGCTGACCTTCAGCGCTAATCAACACCGTGCGACAGCTCATCTGAGTATTCAGCAGTAAATGTTCCAACCAACTGCCAGCGAGTTTCTCATAACGCGCCTTGCCTCTTTTATCGATCAGGCGCGACGCTGACAGCTGAATCCGCACATGTTCCCCCACCGCATTGCTGCGCACGCCGTTAACAGCGTCCTGCACCCTTAAGCCACTGTCGGCACCAAATTGTAACGCCAGCGGTGGCTGTACCTGTGGATAGGCCAACACGTGCGGTTGCATGTGTTCCCATAAAGCCTGCCCGTCAAGTAGCAGCTGTTGCTGCTGATCCAGACCCGCCGCCCCCGCACTCAGCTGGCCCTGACGTTGCATTTGCCCCAGCAAAGCCATCATTTGCTCCTGCCACTGCAAGGCATCGTCACCGGCATCGACACACTGCAGCAGCGACGCACTGAGACGCTCCAGCAGCTGCCAGCGCACCAAACCGTCGAGGGCAAAGGTTTCTTCATCGTGATTATCAACACGCGTGTCAGGCAAGTAACATTGAAAGCGCTGGTTCATCAGCCAGCGCGCCGGCTCAATAAAAAAGTTCTGCAGCTGACGCAGACTTACTGGCCCGTCAGGCAGCCAGGTCGGTAAGCTTTCGGAAGGCACGGCGGCCGTCGGGGCACCCAGGTGCAGTGCATGCCATTCGTGCGCGTAACTAAAATAATCGTCTCCCGCGGCCTGGTCGGTAAAGTACGCCGGGTTAAATGGCTGCAAAAAATGCTCCTGAACTTCTGCTTTATAACCTAACTGCAGTAAGTGATCGCGTAACTGACTGACTAAAACGGACGGAGGTTTTTCAGTATTGTCTTTAATGCTGCGACCGCACCAGCTCAGATAAAACCATTGCCGTGCCGATAACAGCGCCTCTAAAAACAGATAACGATCATCTTCGCGGCGCGAACGGTCGCCAGGACGGCGGTCAAAGGCCATCAGGTCAAAATCAAAAGGTTTACGTTGGCGCGGATAGTCGCCGTCATTCATGCCCAGTAGAAATACGCCTTTAAAAGGAATCGCGCGCATTGGCATTAAGGTGGCAAAGTTTACGCTACCGGCCAGAAAACGTTGATTCAGCTGATGCTCGTCAACTTTCGATAACCAGCTCTCGAGTACTACCGTAAGCGGTACCTTCTGGTCATAGTTCGCGGCTTCTACGGCGTCAACCCAGTTGGCAAGTTGGCTTTTTAAGCGGCTCACAACCCAGGCGTCGTCATCATCGTCGGCAGCGAACAGCTCCTCTACAAGTGCAGTAAGGTAGTCGTTCCATTGCGCTGGCGTATAACTTTGCCGGCTGTGCTGAAACACCCCATCCAACACCTTTACCAGCTGATGCAAACCGCCAGCGGCATTGGCGGCCAGGCCACCGACTTCCGGATAAGGTTCATCGCCTAACCAGTCACTTTCAGCCTGTTCGACTTGTCCAACGGCATAGCCGAGCAGCATACGGCGCAACCCGAACCACCAGCTGTTACGACCCTGTGCTGCCGGTAAGCCTAACTGTTCACGATGCTCACCGTGCAATGCCCAGCGTACCCCCGCTTCCTGCAGCCACAACTGTAACTGCTCAACATCATCAGCGCTCAGCGCAAACCGTTCTTGTACCGCGCGCACCTGCACAATATCGAGTAATTCACTGGCGGTGGCCCGCTCGACACTAAGTTTCAGCGCGTACTCCAGTGCCAGTAAAATCGGGTGACGATGACGCACGCCCTGGTCGGCGATGGTGAAGGGAATGCGGCGCGGATCCGTGGCTGGGTAGCGACCGAAAACTGCCTGAATATGAGGCGCGTAATGGTCAATGTCAGGCACCATGACAATAATATCACTGGGCTGCAAATCCTGATGGCGGCTAAATAGCTCCAGTAGCTGGTCATGTAATACTTCCACTTCGCGTTGTGGGCTATGACAACTGACAAATTTAAGTGAATCATCCTGATGTTGCTGCCAAAACGGACGCGCCTCACTAATGCTGCGCAGATGCAGAATGTCAGACTGTAACTGGTTCAACGCCGTGTCTGGCGTTCCTGTTTCGTCAAACAGATCAAAATGAAGATCGCCGTAGCGCCCGACATGTTCCTGCGTCGCATCATAAGCGTCGAGCATGCGAATATAGTCACCGCCCTGTTTGCCCCAGGATGCCAGCAGTGGATGGGTCTCGGTATGTAAATTCGCCAGCTCAAGCTCAGCCTGGCCGGGTTTCCGGCGTTGTCGTTTGCGCTTAATCTCGCGTAATTCATCACGCCCGGAAATGCTGTCCACCCAGAAATGCTGGCAGGGGTTATGGACGCATAAAATCACCTGACTGCAATGTGCCAGCGCGTTCAGCACTTCAATCATTTGTTGCGGCAGGCTTGAGATACCAAAGACAATGATTCGCGCCGGTAGTCCCGCCGGACGTTCAGCGTGACGAAGGGTCTGCGCGCGTGCGATAAAGCGTCGATGTAACTGTGCCCGGTCGCTTAAGCCCTGGTCGCCGACATCACGACAGATTTCCTGCCATAACAACACCTGCCAGATACTGTCGGCATCAGCTGCAGTGGCGGTACCCGCCGCCCAGTCTGCTAACCAGTCGGCGCGATACATCTGATACTGATCATATAAGTCAGCCAGGCGCTCACATAACTGATAGAGCTTACGTTGATCGCTGTCGTCACGCATATAGTTTGCCAGTGCTGCAAACTCCGGTCGGCTTAGCATAGGGGGGAGCAGTCGTAACAGGCGCCAGGTCAGCCGATCTTTATCAAACGGTGAGTGACGCGGCAGGTCGTGGCCTAATACCGCCCGGTACGCCTGCCATTGAAAGCGCGCTGGTAACGTCACGTCAACCATGGTGGCAATACCCAGCGCCTCGGCCCAATGCCGTTTCAGCCACTGCGCGATACCATTGGACTGCACCAGCACACATTCGGCATCAAGGGGATCAAGAGGTGCAATCCGTGTGATCTCGACAACCAGTTGCGTCAGTTCCTCTAACTTATGGCTGTGGGCGACGATTAATCCTGCGCGTTGTTCACTCATTTGCTATCCTCTCCTTGCATGCGGTTCATCCTACCCAAACATGCAGCGGTAGGCTAGCAACTTAGTGCGACATTTGGTGTCGCACAGACAGCAAAAAGGAATCCCGTTATGAAACTTGTAAACCTTTTAATCGTTAGCTCTTTAGCGCTGGGTCTGTTGGGCTGCACTCCTGAAAAGGCCGACGAAACACCGCCGATGAAAATAGCCGAGGGTGCATCCGCCATCTATAATTTTGCTCACCCTGCACCCAATCATCTGGTGGGCGGCCAACCCGAACAGGATGAAGTCGCCGCACTGGCAGACAGCGGCGTCGATGCCATCATTAATTTGCGCAGTCATGCCGAAATGACAGATATCCCCGAAGCACAGTGGGCGACGGCCAACCAAATAGCATATTTTCATATTCCCGTAAGCGGTGCTGAAGACCTGAACCGCGAGACCGTGCGCGTTTTCCATGAGACCATGCAGCACAATCAGGACAAGACCCTGTTTATGCACTGTGCCAGCAGTAATCGGGTTGGCGCTTTAATGGCGCTGCGCGCCGCTTGGTACCAGGACGTATCCGCTGCAGACGCGCTTGAACTCGGCGAGCGTTACGGCTTGACCAGTCTGCGCGAGCGCGTAGAAGAGCTGCTCAACAATTAATTTTGTGCTAGAATGCGCGCGCAATTTTTGACCTCGGATTTGCGATCCGAACCGCCAAAAGAAGGAAGTAACTGATGTATATTTGCGCCGCACTCTATAAGTTTGTGGAATTTAATGACTTTGAAGCTGTTCGCCAGCCGCTGTATGACTGCATGGCGGAGAATGACGTGAAAGGCACTCTGCTGCTGGCCCGTGAAGGCATCAACGGCACCATTTGTGGTACCCGCGAAGGTATCGATAACGTACTTAACTTTTTGCGCGCGCAAGAGGTGTTTCGCGATATCGAGCATAAAGAATCGCCCAGTGACACTCAGGCGTTTTACCGCACCAAGGTAAAACTGAAAAAAGAAATCGTCACCATGGGCATTGACTGGGTTGACCCGAAAAATGTCGTTGGAACTTATGTCGACCCTGCTCAGTGGAACGATCTGATCCGCGACCCTGAAGTTCTGCTGATTGATACCCGCAATGATTATGAGTTCGCGGTAGGCACGTTCGAAGGCGCTATTAATCCGAAAACCGATACCTTCCGTGAGTTTCCCCAGTACGTTAAAGATCACCTTGACCCGGAAAAGCACAAGAAAGTCGCCATGTTCTGCACCGGAGGCATTCGTTGTGAGAAGTCGACGGCTTACTTGAAGTCACTCGGTTTCGAAGACGTGTATCACCTGAAAGGCGGTATTCTGAAGTACCTGGAAGAAGTACCTGAAGATGACTCCACCTGGCAAGGCGACTGTTTTGTCTTCGATCAGCGCGTCACCGTTCGTCATGGTCTGGCACAGGGTGAGTACGACCAGTGTTATGCCTGTCGTATGCCAATTACTGAGACCGAGAAAGCGTCAGAGCATTATCAGAAAGGCGTGAGCTGCCCTCATTGTTATGACAAGACGACGCCTGAACAAAAGCAACGGTACGCCGAACGTGAAAAGCAGATCCAACTCGCCAGACAACGCGGCGAGCAGCACATCCGCGACGGCAAGCTTGAGGAAAAATCGATTTAGGCAATCGTCGCAGCAGACTTCTCGTCGGGGCTTGAAAAGGTCTATACTGACTCTTATGTTTTAGTATAGACATCAAGTTTTTACGTTATCCAACAAGGAGTCTGTAATGCAACAATTAAACGTAATTGGTCTTGACCAGCAGCACGCCGAAAAACTCGCTGACAAGCTCAATACATTGCTGGCGAACTACCAGATTTTTTACATGAATGTGCGCGGTTTTCACTGGAACATTAAAGGCCAGGAGTTTTTCGAGCTGCACGCTAAGTTCGAGGAAACCTACAATGATCTGCTGTTGAAAGTTGACGAAATTGCAGAGCGTATTCTGACGCTGGGTCAGCGGCCACTGCATGCCTACTCAACTTACATCAAAAGTAGCGAAATTGAAGAAGTAAAAGACATTCACGACGGAAAGACCTGCGTTCGTGAGATTCTTGATAGTTACTCGATCACCATCCGCCTGCAACGTGAACTGTTAGCGCTGGCCGGTGATGCTGGCGACGAGGGTACCTCGGCTTTAATGAGTGATTACATCAAAGAACAGGAAAAAACAGCCTGGATGCTAACCTCTTACCTAGGCTCATAACGCCCTCTCCGCAAAAACCAGTGCAATTGTATTGCACTGGTTTTTTGCTATGCTGAATTCAGTTATTCCGCACACGAATAAAGCTATAAAAGGAAAGTTTCATGAATAAAGTCATTGGAATTATCTTGCTTGTGGTAGGTATTATCTTGCTGTATTTCGGCTATGAGGCTTATAACTCGCCGGCGTCGGAAATTTCTGAAGCTGTAACGGGACAGCCCACCGACAACGCCATGTGGTATCTCATTGGCGGTGCCATTGCAGTCATTGTTGGTCTTTACGGTGTCATCCGCGGCCGCTAAGCAAAGCGTATAGCACGACTGCAAAAACTATCATAAGCCAGCGTTATCGACGCTGGCTTTTTTAATCTTGCTGCACGTTCGGCAAGGTTAATGCGCGGAAGCCAGCCATTAAGCCAAGTAGGATCAGAATCGCCATGACTGCCTCTACGCCGGCATAGGCATCGACCGCGCCCAGCACAATACCAAGCAACAGAACGACGCCAATAACCGTATTCGAGACTGCGGTTAGCTCGGCGCGATTGTCCTGTGTAGCCATATCAACCAGATAGGTTTTTCGCCCTACCCGGGCACCGTGGTGCGCCACTGCGGCAATGAAAATAAGTAAGCCGGCAACCCAGGGTTGCGCCAACCAATGACTGGCCTGGGTATAGAGCACAAGACCAGAGACCATCACCGAGATAGCCATGAAGGCGGCAGCCGCCATTACATGATGACTGGCACTGTCAGACCATTTACCCCAGAACCTGCCGGCTAACATGCCGGCAATGCCGTTGGCGAGCATTAAGCCACCCAGGCTGGTCAGGCTTCCCTTACCACTACGCTGAATCATCACCACGATATAGGGAATGGCAAAGGCCGACGAAACCAACAGCGCACGGGTTAGTACAAAGCTGCCAAACTGCTTGTCCTGCCACAGTAAGCGTATAGATTTTAATGCTTCAATCAGGGCATTGCCGCCGCCTTCTGTAGCGCCTGGTACCTCAGGTACCTGCGCATAGGTAACCGCCGCAGCCAGCCAGAGCATAGCGGCAAAACCGAGTAAGGCGGTGAAAATAAGGGTATTCCCCTCACTCACGGAACTGTTCAGCAAGGTCGGTGAAAATAACACGACCAGTGCGGTTAATACCGACAATAGCCCTGCCACTGAGGCCGCTATCCCTGACAAGCGTCCACGTCGGGTTTTGGAAATCGTTTTCCCCTCGACGTCCTTAATTGATACCGAGCAGACGCCGCGGGACAAACTAAACACCGTTAACAGAATAATGATAGCCCAGCCTAAAGCGCTGTCGCGTAGTGTCAGTACACTGAATAACATCCCCACCAGTGCCAGCGCCTGCCCGACACTGCCAAACACCCAGAACCATTTACGAATGGGCGTTTCACGCAGTTGCTGGGCAATGATCAGTTGCGGTAATAGCGCCAGCGACTCGCGCAGCGGCACCAGCGCACTGATAAATACCGAGGGAGCACCGAGCGTCGACAAGATCCATGGCAACACCAACCGGGCGCTGACCAGAGAGTCACCAAGCTTGGTCATACTCAAAGCAATAATATGCGCAAGAAAAGCTTTCGGCTGATCGTCGCAGGCAGACTCAGGAATATCCTTACAGACCCGTGCGTCCTCGTCTTCAGCAAGGTAGCCGTAGATCTTCCTGGTTAGTTCAGCTGCTTCGGCGCGCTCGCTCATATTCGCTTCCTATTCCGTAATGCGTTGCAAATGGTGATGTAATTCGTACCAAAGTTGATTAACGACAGCAACCAGCTCACGCCAGTTATCGAGTGTCTGGCGCTGTACCTGAAAGCCCGACGTAGCCTCGTAGGCATTAATAAAAGCGTTGCACTGGTGTCGCTCAAGATCATTTGCTGCCATGGTATTAGCAAGATCAAAATAGCGTTCGCCGAGTCCTGAATACTCCCAGTCGATGACCCTGGGGGTTGGGTTCAGAAACACGTGATGCAGGCCAAGGTCATTGTGGCAAAAGACCGGATGCGCAGCGAAGCTGTCAAGCAGCTTACGAAAGCCGCGCAGGCGCTGGGTAAACTGGCGCGCATGTTCGGCGTCAAACTCAGCAAGCTGCTGACAATAACGATTCAGGCGTTCGCGTAACGACCACACCGGAGCCTCCACACTAACCCGGTGAATATGTGCCGATAAGTCAGCCAGTTCTCTTAACTTATCTGCCATCGGAATATCGGTATGAGCCAAATCAGGCTCTTTCAGAAAGACCTGCAAGACCAGTCCCTGCGTTGCGTCATAATGAATAATTTCGGGGGCGAGGTTCAGTTGTGCCAGTTGTCGCTGCACATGCACCTCCTGGTCACGATCAAGACCATAGGGGTGGTCGAAGCGGAACTGCTTCAGAATATAGTCAGTTTTAGTGGTGGTGATTTTATAGACGTTATTCGCAACGCCGCGTAAAAGGGGCTCAGCTTTGATGACACCATGAATTGGGAGGCTATCTAACCACTGCTGCTGCATTGCTGTTGTTCTGTCCTCGTTGTTTGCCATTGCCACATCGCGTAAAACACCAGTATAAGGTATACGAAGAAAAGTGCACCCGTGATCACAAAGCCTTTACTGCTGTACAGGTAAACGTAAACAGCATCAATGACCAGCCAATACCACCAGTTGGCAAACTGCTTACGGGTCAGTAACCAGGTCGCGAACAGCGAAAATACCGTGGTGTAAGTGTCCAGCCATACCGCATCAGCATCGGTATAGTGCTGCATGGCCAGCGCGATGCCAGCGGCGATCAGTGTCAATGCGACAATCCAGCGCAAGTGCCAGAACCATGACAGTTCCCTCACCTGCGTGGCGTCTTTTTGTGCTTTGCCATAACGCCACTGCCAGTAGCCATAGGCGGCCATGACGATATAAAAAATCTGCAGCAGGGTTTCCATGTACAACTGCGCAGTGAACATTAAATAAGTATAAATCGTGCAACTGATAGCGGCGGCGTACCAGCACCACAGCGACTGGTGCGCGGCCAGCACCAGATAGGCAATGGCCAGCACCACGGCACTCCATTCCAGCCATGATGTTGCAGCAATTTGCTGCATAAGATCAGAAAGTAGTGCCGCCATCAGTCAGTTCCCTTACCTCAGCATCAGAAGTTGTAGTTCACGGTTATGCCGACCCGACGCGGCTCGCCAAACTGCTCATAGGTTTCAGCGACGTATTCTTTACGCGGGTCATTGCCAAAATAGAAGCCGCGAATGCCGTAGTCCTCGTCGGTCAGGTTGCGGCCCCACAGGCGCACTTGCCAGTTGCCCTGACGCCAGGTCAGATGGGCATTTAGCAACGCCATCTCGTCGGCGCGGCTCATGTGCGAGTCTGAGTAGTAGAAGCCATCTTTACCATCGACTGAAAGCCCTGCTTGCAAGGCATCACTCAACTGATAGTTAAGACCCATGTTGAACTGATAACCCGGCGCATGTGCCATCTCGCGACCGGTCATATCAACGCCGTCTTCGGTCACAAAGCCGTCGATCTCTGTTTCCAGCAGGCCGAGGTTAGCGAAGGCCTCCAACTGTTCCGTCGGACGGTAGTTCAGCTCAAGCTCAGCGCCATACGCCGTTCCTTCAGCGGCATTCTGAATATAACCGACAAAGCTTTGATCACGATTCACCCAGCCTTTCAGTTGCACATCGTCACGCTGATGCGCAAAGGCCGCCAGTTGCATGCTGAGTTTGCCGTCGGCACTCACGCGTTTGTGACCCAGCTCAAGACTGCTCAGTAGCTCCGGCTCGAAGGTCGCGCGCTCAAGTAAGTAGTCACGCAACTCAACCAGGGTAGTGTCCTGCACTTTGCCCAGCGCATCGCCATTAACACCACCAGCTTTATAACCGCGTGCCAGCGTTGCGTACCAGATTACGTCACTTTGAGGTAAGTAACTCAGGCTTAAACGACCGCCCCACATGGTATCTTCCGGCGTTGCCGTTACTTCGTTACTGTCCTGATAACTATTGTCGTAGCGCTCCAAGCGGCCACCGGCACTTAAGCGCCAGCTGTCACTCAGGTGCTGAACCAACTCACCATACACCGCGTGGTGACGGCTGTCGTAATGACTGGTGAAGAGATCAGGGCTATAGATATCCCAGTTAAAAAAGTCACGCTCGAGCATTTCATCGCGGCGATAATGATACCAACCGGCGACCCAGTCTGTCGGGCTACCTAAAAGCTGTAGCGGCTCGCGGCTGACCAGACGCGCTTCAAAGGTATGGTCCTTACGGTCACGGTGATAGGCATCAAACGAGCTATACTCCCAGCCCGGTGCGATACCTTCATAGGTCCAGTCTTCGTCGTAGCTGTAAACACTGTCAGCACTCAGGTAACTGTAGGCAAGTTCCAGCTCGGCAGTCTGCCAGCCATTGAATGACAGCGCAAAACGCGCCGCGCGGGTGCGCAGATCATCTTCGCCTGGCTCATCGGATAAGGTAGTGCGATCGTTATCCAGCGAGAAGGCGTCGTAACCGTTGTCCTGGCGAAGAGCATGTACTGTGGTACGTAACTGCCAGTGCTGGCTAAGTTCAGTGTATAAATTCGCGCGCAGGTTTCGCTCAGAACGGCGATTGGTGTCGTCACGGCCTAAATAAGTATTCTCGATGAAGCCATCATCGCGTTGCTGAAATACACTCAGGCGCCCGCGGCCCAGGCGCTCAAGCTCGCCACCAATGGCAAAACCGCCGCTCAGGCCATCATAATTTGCCACGCCCAACTGCCAGACACCGCTGGTTTCAGCGCCGGGCATGGTGCTTTCCAGCACCATCATGCCGGCCATCCCGTCCGCACCGAAACGGCCACTTTGCGGCCCACGGTAAACTTCAACCTGACTGATATCAAACAGCTGCGCCGCCTGCGCAAGCCCGCTGTAGTTAATACCATCAATCAGTAAGCCCACTGAAGGCTGAATGGGATCAACAAACTGACTGCGTTCACCCACACCACGGATTTGAATAAAGCGGGCACGCGAGGAACCGCCGGAAAAGTTGACATTGGCAAGGGCATTCAGCGTTGACTCAAGGTGCAAGGCACCGCGCTCAGCGAACTCCTCGGCTACCAATGCGGTGACACTAGTGGGCGCTTCCTGCACCGTCATTTGTCGAAATTCACCGGAAATGGTGATGCGCTCTACAGCCTTGGCATCGGCGTCATTGCTTTGTGCCTGGGCAGCCGTCACGCTGGTAAGTGCCGCGAGGGCAAGAACTTGGTACTTCATGGATTATTTCCTCAACTTCTGGTTCAGAAACAATCCGGTCGGGCAGGATTCTAATGGACTAAAAATGTTAGCTACCATCCCTACGCCAGTATTAACCGGATCAGGTGCAAAGGGTTCGCATCGTGCATCTCAGCCACTCCGTACAAGCTGTACAGGGGCACCCCTTGGTAATTGCGCTGCGCAGTATAACAGCGAGTTTATATGAAGGCTAGTGCGTCGCCATAGAGCTGGTCCAGAGGCAGCCCGCGGTTGTGGAACTCATCGCGGATCACACGTACCATCTCAAACCGACCCGCCACGTAAATATCAGCCTCACTCAGATCCGACTGCTCGGCCAGGACCGCATGGTGAACCAGGCCCACAGCACCGTGCCAGCCCTGTTGGGCTTCCTCGACCACCGGGCGGTAATAAAAGTTGGCATGTTGCTCGGCCAGCGTCTTCAGTTTGTCATCATAGTACAAGTCACCCGCCTTGCGTCCGCCCCAATACAAGGTAATAGGGCGCTGCGAAGCCGAGCGCAGGTGCGCCTGCAAAATCGACCAGGCATAAGAAAAGCCCGTGCCCCCGGCTATCAGAATAAGTGGGCGCTCACTGTCACGACGATAATTGGCCGCGCCTAAGGGCGCTTCAATGGTTAGCTCGCCCTGCTTACGCATGCGCTCAATGACTTCCATCGCATAGGGGTTATCCGGGGTAGCACCAATATGTAATTCCAACTGGCCCGTTACCGACGGACAAGAGGCGATCGAGAACGGGCGTTTATCACGCTCACTCATCACTACCTGCAGGTACTGTCCGGCAGCGAAATCAATCGACTCCGGCAGCTTTAGCACTACACGATAAACGTTCGGCGACAAGGTTTCCAGCGTTGTCACCTGGCATAACAGTTGTTTCATTGAGTTGCTTCGTCCTGTTGCAGAATTCCGAGGTCGTCCCAGATAGCATCGACGCGTTTTTTTACCGCCTCGTCCATCTCAATCGGCACACCCCACTCTCGTTCGGTTTCACCGGGCCATTTATTGGTGGCATCCATGCCCATCTTCGATCCCAACCCGGAAACCGGACTGGCAAAATCAAGATAATCAATCGGCGTATTCTCCACTAACACCGTATCACGCGCCGGATCCATGCGCGTGGTCATGGCCCAGATCACATCTTTCCAGTCGCGCGCGTTCACATCATCGTCGCAGACAATCACGAACTTGGTATACATAAACTGCCGTAAGAACGACCATACGCCCATCATGACGCGCTTGGCGTGACCCGCATATTGTTTCTTCATGGTCACCACAGCTACCCGGTAGGAACAACCCTCTGGCGGCAGATAGAAGTCAACAATCTCCGGGAATTGCTTCTGTAATAAGGGCACAAACACCTCATTCAGCGCGACGCCCAGAATCGCCGGTTCATCCGGCGGGCGCCCCGTGTACGTCGAATGGTAGATAGGCGCCTGGCGTTGCGTCACATGCGTCACGGTAAACACCGGAAAATCATCCACTTCGTTGTAGTAGCCGGTATGGTCGCCGTAGGGCCCTTCCGGTGCCATTTCACCCGGCTCAATATAGCCTTCCAAGATAATTTCAGCGTGCGCCGGCACCTGCAAATCGTTGCTCACGCATTTTGCTACTTCCGTTTTGCCATCACGCAGCAAACCAGCAAAAGCATATTCAGACAAGGTGTCCGGCACTGGTGTCACGGCGCCCAGAATCGTTGCCGGATCAGCCCCCAAGGCCACCGCGACCGGAAAACGCTCACCCGGATGCGCCCGCTGCCACTCCTGAAAATCGAGCGCGCCACCGCGATGCGATAACCAGCGCATGATCACTTTGTTCTTACCCAGCAGTTGCTGACGATAAATGCCCAGATTTTGGCGTTCTTTATGTGGCCCTTTCGTCACCGTCAGGCCCCAGGTAATCAATGGCGCCACATCGCCCGGCCAGCAATGCTGAATCGGCAGTTGTGTTAAGTCGACCTCATCACCGCTAAGTACCACTTCCTGACAAGGCGCCTTTTTCAGCTGCTTCGGCGACATGCTCAGCACTTTTTTGTACATCGGCAGCAAATTCAGTGCGTCGCGAAAGCCTTTCGGTGGCTCTGGCTCTTTCAGAAAGGCCAGTAACTTACCCACGTCACGCAATGCCGCCACCGACTCCTGACCCATACCGAGCGCGACTCGCTCAGGCGTGCCGAACAAGTTGGCCAATACCGGCACCGAATGCCCTTTGACATTTTCAAATAAAAGCGCCGGCCCACCAGATTTTAACGTGCGATCGGAAATCTCCGTGATCTCCAGATAAGGATCCACTTCCATAACAATACGCTTTAGCTCACCACGCTGTTCAAGCAGCGCAATAAAATCTCTCAAGTCCTGATATTTCACTCGGCCTGACCTCACTGCGACGAATTAGCGCAGAGTATACTGGTTTTTGCGGTTGTTTTCAGCGCTGTAAAAGTGCGCTAGGCTTAAACGCAAGGTACGCCAAGGATGATCACAACATTATGCCCGAATCTCTCATCGCTTTTGTCGTAATAGGTTTCTTTACTGCTTTACTGACCTTAGTAAGCTTACTGCCACTGTCTGAGCGCCCATTCTGGCTGATCCGCGTATGGGATTTCCCGCGTCTGCAATTAACTGCGGTCGCGGTTATTTTGCTGGCAGCCAGCGCCCAATGGCTGCCCATGGAACACCCGGCCACCTGGGTACTAATAACACTGCAGCTGGCTTGTTGTGCCTGGCAGCTCTGGTGGATATTCCCTTACACCCCGCTGGGAGAGCGCTGCGTCCAGCGCTACGTCAGAAAGCGCGACGAAAGCAAAGTCGAAGAGCACCTGCGCATTATGGTCGTTAATGTTTTTGAGCATAACCGCGACGCGGTCGAGCTCATTCGCATGGTTAACCGCGAGCGCCCCGACATGATTGTCGCTGTTGAGGCTGATGACTGGTGGGAAAAGCAGTTCACCGACATTGAGGATGACCTACCGCATGTCGTGCGCGTACCGCAAAACAACCTTTACGGCATGATGCTTTACTCAGTATGGCCATTAAAAAATGTCACTGTGGAAAATCTGGTTGAGGACAAGGTACCGTCCATCCACGCAAATATAGAAATGCCGGGCGGCCGTGTGGTGCGTATCCATTGTGTGCATCCCGCCCCTCCTGCGCCAGCCGAACATGACACCACAAAGCCGCGCGACCGCGAGTTATTAAAAGTCGCCGATATGACGCTCAAAGAAAATGGCCCCATTATCGTCACCGGCGACCTTAACGACGTCGCCTGGTCAGGCACCACGCGGCAGTTTCTGCGCACCAGCAAGCTACTCGACCCACGCATGGGCCGTGGCCTCTACAATACCTTCCACGCCAAAGTACCTTACCTACGCTGGCCCCTGGATCACCTGTTCCACAGCGAGCACTTCATGCTGGTCAAAATGCGCCGCCTCCCCAAATTCGGCTCAGATCACTTCCCCCTTCTCATCGAACTCGCGCTCAAACGCGAAAGCTAGCCTTCGGCTTTTGGGCGAGTTCAGGGTCCACAGGCTTGAGGACGCCGTGAACCCTTCCCTGGGGGCTTGACTGCCGCATCCCTGCGGCAGACACCTCAAGCCTATGGACCCTGAACTCACCTTGCGCCCTTCGCTGGGGGCTTGGCTGCCGCATCCCTGCGGCAGACACCTCAAGTCTTTGAACTCTAACTCACCCTGCGCCCTTCGCTTGAGCCTTTGACCGTCGCGATGCGTAACGCATCGAAGGCATGGTGGTGATAGTAAGTCGATTTGCGAGGGTGTGCGCCCCCAGGGATGCGGCGCCCAAGCCCCCAGGGATGGGTTCACGGCGTCCCTCGGAAATCGGGCTGCTAAAAGCAGCGAAAGCCAAGGAGCGGATCGCTCAGGAGGCGCGGTGGTTTCGCGGGATTGATTCCCTAGGGTGTGCGCCGCAGGGATGCGGCGCCCAAGCCCCCAGGGAAGGGTTCACGGCGTCCCTTGGGAATCAATCCCGCGGAATCACCGGAGCCGGATGACTCGACTAAGACTTCTGGCGCTTCATGGCGTCGAAGAATTCGTCGTTGGTTTTGGTCATTTGGAGTTTGTCGATGAGGAATTCCATGGCTTCGGTTTCGCCCATTGGGTGGACGATTTTGCGCAGGATCCACATTTTCTGCAGCTCGTCCTGTGAGGTGAGCAGCTCTTCGCGACGGGTGCCGGAACGGTTGAAGTCGATGGCCGGGAAGACGCGCTTTTCGGCGATTTTGCGGTTCAGGTGGAGTTCCATGTTACCGGTGCCCTTGAACTCTTCGTAAATGACTTCGTCCATTTTCGAGCCGGTATCGATAAGTGCTGTGGCGATGATGGTCAAACTGCCACCTTCCTCGACATTACGCGCGGCACCGAAGAAGCGCTTCGGCTTATGTAACGCGTTTGCGTCAACACCACCGGTCAGAACTTTGCCTGAGCTTGGAATCACTGTGTTGTAAGCGCGTGCCAGACGGGTAATTGAGTCGAGCAAAATAACCACATCTTTTTTGTGTTCAACCAGACGCTTGGCCTTTTCAATAACCATTTCAGCAACCTGCACGTGACGGCTTGCTGGCTCATCGAACGTTGACGCTACGACTTCGCCTTTTACCAGGCGGTGCATTTCAGTCACTTCTTCCGGGCGCTCGTCAATTAACAGCACCATCAACACACATTCCGGGTGGTTGGCTGCAATCGACTGGGCAATATTCTGCAGCAACAGGGTTTTACCTGCTTTCGGTGGCGCGACAATCAGGCCACGCTGGCCTTTACCAATCGGTGATGCCAGATCCAGAACGCGAGCGGTGATGTCTTCGGTAGAACCATTACCGCGCTCCATGCGCAGACGTTCGTCGGCATGCAGTGGTGTAAGGTTTTCGAAGAGAATCTTGTTGCGGGAGTTTTCAGGCTTGTCGAAGTTGACTTCACGAATCTTTAGCAGAGCGAAATAGCGTTCGCCTTCTTTTGGCGGTCGTATTTTGCCGGCTACGGTGTCACCGGTACGCAGGTTGAACCGACGGATTTGGCTGGGTGAGACGTAGATGTCGTCAGGGCCGGCAAGGTATGAAGAGTCTGCCGAGCGTAAGAAGCCGAAACCGTCCTGCAAGATTTCCAGTACCCCATCGCCATAAATATCTTCACCGCTTTTTGCGTGGGCTTTGAGGATGGCAAAGATAATATCTTGCTTGCGGGTACGAGCCATGGCCTCAAGGCCCATGGATTCTGCGAGCTGTACAAGCTCATTTACTGGTTTATTTTTTAATTCTGTCAGATTCATAAGAAGGGTATGACTTTAGTGTCCTGAGAAACAAAGGGTTAGATTCAGTTTATAGCTTTAGGGGTTTGCTATCTGGCTGCCGTAAGGCTGGCAACCTGAAGAAATATGTTTGAAAAGTAACACCTAAACGGCGCTTCGTCCAGTTTTTTGCCGTATATTTAAGCTAAAGTTCACGAAAACGTCACCAAACCTTGCGGTCTGGCAACGTTTTTCGCAACTCACCATTACAGGTTCTGTTCAATAAACTCGGCTAATTGAGCTTTTGACAACGCACCTACTTTGGTTCCGGCAACTTCACCGTTTTTGAACAGCAATAACGTTGGGATGCCGCGAATGCCGTACTTCGGTGGGGTCTGGCTGTTGTGGTCAACGTTCAGTTTACCAATAGTGATGCGATCGCCGTACTCATTGGCAATGTCGTCAAGAATCGGGGCAATCATTTTGCATGGTCCACACCACTCGGCCCAAAAATCGACAAGTACTGGCTTATCTGAATTGAGTACATCTGCCTCAAAAGTATCATCACTTAGCTGAACAATTTTATCACTCATGGTAATCTCCGCTGCTGAATTCGCGTGAAATAATAAAACACTATTATTTCTGTTTTTGAATGTTAGCGCAAACTGGTATGCTTACGCTATGAGTAAAACACACCTTACAGAGACACGCTTCGCCGATCTCGACCTGCATCCGCAGGTATTAACTGCTTTGAACAAGGCTGGCTTTGAATATTGCACGCCCATTCAGGCTTTGAGCCTACCTGTTGCCCTGAAAGGTCAAGACGTGGCAGGCCAGGCCCAAACCGGAACAGGTAAAACCCTGGCGTTCCTGATTGCCACCTTTACAACCTTGCTGAACAAGCCGCGAGAGGGCGAAAAACGTTATCCGCGCGCTATTATCATGGCTCCTACGCGTGAACTTGCCATTCAGATCGCAAACGATGCTGAACTGCTGGCTGATCACTGTGATATGCGTCTCGGTATAATCTATGGGGGCGAAGGTTACGAAAGTCAACGGCAGAAGCTTGAAGAAGGGGTCGATATTTTGATCGGCACCACCGGGCGTCTGATCGATTACTTCAAGCAGGGTATTTACCAGCTCGATAAAATTGACGTAGTCGTGCTGGACGAAGCCGACCGGATGTTCGATCTGGGATTCATTAAAGATATCCGCTACATGTTTAACCGCATGCCAGGCGCCAAAGAACGACAGAGCATGCTGTTCTCGGCCACCTTGTCGCAACGGGTACAAGAACTTGCCTACGAGCATATGAACTCGCCGACAAAAGTGGAAGTAGAACCCGCACAAAAAACCGGTATCCGCATTACCGAAGAGCTGTTTTATCCTTCCAAGCAAGACAAAATTAAGCTGTTACTGACGCTGATTGAAGAAGACTGGCCCGATAAAGCCATTATTTTTGCGAACACCAAACACACCTGCGAAAAGCTCTATCAGTGGCTCGAGGCGGATGGCCATCGTGTGGGCCTGCTGACCGGCGATGTGCCGCAACGCAAGCGCCTGAAAATACTGGAGCAATTTACCGAAGGTTCACTGGACTTTCTGGTGGCAACGGACGTGGCTGCGCGTGGTTTGCATATTCCGGAAGTCAGTCATGTCTATAATTTTGACCTGCCTGATGACTTTGAGGACTACGTACATCGTATTGGCCGTACTGGTCGTGCCGGCGCCAGTGGTAAAGCAATTAATCTAGCCTGTGAAGAGTACGTCTACAATCTGCCAGCCATTGAAGAGTATATTGGCCACGCGATACCGGTGACCAAGTACGATCCTGATGCGCTGTTGACTGATATTCGTAGTCCGCGCCCCAGCGGCCGTAGACGGACCCGTGGCGGTCGACGCGGTGGTCAGCAACGCCGTGGCAACAATCAGCGCGGCGGTGGCAGCAAACAGTCGTCAGGGAAGCGTTCGAACTGATGTCTTCCGGTAACGTGCGAATCGCGGCCATTGACTTAGGCTCCAACAGCTTCCATATGCTGATTGCAAAAGCGACCTCGCGCGGTTACCGAATTTTGACCCGACAACGCCAAAAAGTACGTTTAGCTGACGGCCTGCAAGCCGATCATACTGTTGAGGACGCCGCGATAAAACGCGGCGTTTCTTGTTTACAGAGCTTTGCCGAACTCATTGCCCGCTATCAGCCGTTACAGGTGCGCTGTGTCGCCACCGCCACCCTGCGCCTGGCAAAGAACCGCAAGCAGCTTCTGAGGGCTTTTGAGAAAGCGCTGGGCTTCCCTATTGATGTCATTTCCGGAACCACCGAGGCGAGCCTGATCTATCAGGGGGCAACGGCGGAACTCGACGCGCCGGATCAGCCCATGCTGGTGCTCGATATTGGCGGCGCCAGCACTGAAGTGATCGCCGGTGTCGGCACCGAGCCGCATGTGCTGAAAAGTTTAGACATGGGGTGCGTGGTCTGGCAGAACCGCTTTTTTAAAGATGGACGCATTAATACCGGGCGTTTTCAGCAAGCGACAGCCGCGGCGAGTGCGTTAATACGACCACTGGCGAGAACCTATAAGGCGCACGGCTGGCAAACGGTATGTGGCGCTTCAGGTACCTTCCGCGCCTTGCAGGACCGGCTGCAGCACCAGTGTCAGCAACAGCCGGGTCAGCGGCAAATGGACCAGCAGTTTATTCGCGATGCCGCTGCTGCGGCAATTGCCGAGGGCGAGGTGAGCCGCCTGCAAAACTTAGGCATAAGAGACGATCGCATCGCGGTTTTTTGCGGCGGTTTAGCTATTCTTGTAGCGGTGGTTGAAGAACTTGGCATAGAGCGCATCGATTTAGCGAAAGGGGCCCTGCGCGAGGGCCTCGTCCACACCATGTTAGCGCAGCGCGCGGGAGCGCGCTGATTTAGCTCTGGTTCTGGCGCAGTCGCTCAGCGGCGAATTTCGCATAATAAGTAAGAATACCGTCTGCCCCGGCACGCTTGAAGCTTAGCAACGCCTCAAAGATCGCCTCTTCGGTTAACCAGCCGTTGGCAACTGCAGCTTGTAGCATGGCATACTCACCACTGACCTGATACGCAAAGGTTGGTACCTTGAACGTATCTTTCACCCGCCGCACGATATCAAGATAAGGCATTCCCGGTTTGACCATCACCATATCAGCGCCTTCATCGATGTCGAGCGCCACTTCATGCAGCGCTTCATCGCTGTTCGCAGGGTCCATCTGATAGGTTTTCTTATTGCCGCCTTTCAGGTTTCCAGCAGAGCCGACAGCGTCACGGAAAGGTCCGTAAAAAGCTGAGGCGTACTTCGCCGAATAGGCCATGATCTGCACGTTAATGTAGCCATTTTCTTCTAACGCCGCACGAATCGCACCAATACGGCCATCCATCATATCTGATGGGGCAACCACATCGGCGCCGGCAGCGGCGTGCGACAGGGCCTGGCGTACGAGCGCTTCGGTCGTAATATCGTTTTGCACATAACCGTGCTCATCAATAATACCGTCCTGTCCATGTGTGGTAAAAGGATCGAGCGCAACATCAGTAATTACGCCTAACTCAGGCACTGCTGCTTTAATTGCGCACACGGCACGCTGTGCCAGGCCTTGCTCGTCCCACGCCGCTTCGGCTGTCAGTGACTTATCTGCCGCAGGGGTTACGGGGAACAGTGCCACGGCAGGAATACCAAGCTGAAAAATGTGCTTACACTCATCTACCAGTAAGTCGATGGACAGGCGCTCGACGCCCGGCATTGAGGCCACTTTCTCACGTTGCTGCTCACCGGGAATAACGAAGACCGGGTAAATAAAGTCTGCTGCGGTGAGGTTGTTTTCGGCCACTAAGCGGCGACTGAAATCGTGTCGCCGCAAGCGACGCATGCGGCGAAAAGGAAATTCACTTGAGCTGTACATCTATGGTTTTTCACTCACATCTTTTAATGAACGGGCAATGCGGATTTGATTGCGGCCAGCGTGTTTAGCCTGATACAGCGCATTGTCCGCCGCCTCTAGCAACTGCTTGCTTGACGCGTGACCAGGCAGACTGTTGAGCAATGCCATGCCTACGCTGACCGTCAGTTTAACCTCTCCGCGCTCAGTTTTAAAAGAGTGAGCACGAATGACTTCAGTCACGGTAAGTACTTTATCATGGCAGCCAAGCTCCTGAGCGCCCGGCATCAGGACTACGAACTCTTCACCACCATAACGGTAAATACGATCACCTGCCCTACGGAAGTTCACTTTCAGCAGGCGCGCCAACTCAACCAGAACTTCGTCGCCGGCCTGGTGGCCCAGGGTGTCATTAATTTTCTTAAAGTGATCAATATCGATCATGACCACGGCAATGTCATAACCGGTGCGGCGCGCACGACGCACTTCGAGCGGTAAATCTTCATCCAATACGCCACGATTGTAAAGCCGGGTCAGACGATCTTCATTACTTTTCAACTCAAGTCGCTGATTCATATCTTTGAGCTTACGCATCAGCGCTTCAAGTTCGGCGGTACGTTGCTTCACTTTGACTTCAAGCCGGGAGTTGAGGCGTTGTTCGACCATAAGCCGTTCTTTGCGATCTTCATTGAACCGGATTGCCAGAACCAGGCTAAGTAGCATGATTTCAATGGCAGAGCCAATCATAATCAGGTAACGCTGGATAAAGAACGAGTCAAGAAAGCCAAGATAGCCAATCGCATTAATAATAATTGCCAGCAACAGCACACTCAGTGCCAGGGTGTAAATGCGCGCGTAAGCAAGCCCTTGTTGCCACAAGGTAAAGCCCGTCACGATAAGGAAGCTGCTGGCCAGAATTGCCACTACCAGAATCACTGAAATCATCATTTCATAGGGCAGTACCAGCGACGCGATAAATGAAAGTCCGCCCGCGATCATAATCCCCTGCAAGCCCCGATGGAGTTTCGGACTGCGGGTTTCAGTCTGGAGTATCTGGCTGGCAACCAGACTCGCAAGAATAAAAACGATACTGCCAAATAAAGGAATTGCCTTGTACTGCAGCCACTCAAACCACGGCCACAGGTACTGGTAGCCAGTGCCGTCAAGGGCGGCCAGCAACAAACCGATAGCAACGATATAGCCACTGTAATAAGCAAAGCGCCGATCGCGCGTTACCACGTAACTGAAGAAGTTATAAATTGCCATACACAGCAACAGTCCGAAATACATGCCGGTAGCGGTATTTAACAACTGTTCATCAGCGATCAGGTCGGCGGGCTTCCAGATGCTAAGCGGAACGCGCATGGAACTGGTAGTTTCGACACGCAGATAAACACTGGTAGCGGCATGGGATTCGACCGGCAGAATAAAGTTACGGCTGTGTACTTCGCGCTGTGAAAATTCATAGCTATCGCCGGTCCGAATGCGATCAATTACCTCACCATTTTGCACAAAATACGCGTCGATTTTGTCGAGCAGGGGATAACCGACACGCAGTTGACGGTCATGATCACTGGCTTTCAATTCAAAATAAAACCAATAAACGGCCGAGGTATAGCCAAAGGACGCGCCGTCACCGGGAACCACTTGCCAGTAGCTGGGCGGCTTATCGATGAGGCTTTCGATCGAAGCAGAGCCCGACTCGTCCACGTGGTAATAGACAGGCGGCATATCTTCCTGCGCGTGTACAGGCGTTCCATAGGCCAACACTGCTGCCAGCAGAATCGAGATTAAGATCGACCATCGCTTCACTTGCTTTGTCTTCCTTAGCGTCCAAAAAACGAATAACTGTTACGCCGTGTGGCTGTCGCGAGTTCGGCGCTGGAAATACCGCGCAAATCAGCGACAACACGGGCAATCTCGGGGAGCCAGCAAGGCTCATTCACACTCGGGCGGGGACGTAATGTGCGCGGCACCAGAAAAGGTGCATCTGTTTCCAGAATTAGGCGCTCAAGTGGAATCTCCGGCACCGCTTTGCGCAGAGCTTCCCCACGTCGCTCATCGCAGACCCAGCCGGTAATTCCGATATAACATCCTAACTTTAGATACTCTTTCACCTCGGCGCAACCGCTTGTGAAACAATGAGCTAATTTTCTTTGAATTTTTTCTGAATATTTTTGTAACAATTCTTTTTGTTGAGTAAAAGCGTCGCGCTCGTGCAAATAAACGGGTAGATCTAATTCCGCGGCGACCTCCAATTGCTGCTCAAATATCTTCAGCTGAACATCGCGCGGTGAAAAGTCACGGTTAAAATCGAGGCCGCACTCGCCGATTGCGACCACCGCCGGGTGCTGCGCGATTTCAATCAGTTGTTGCTGTAAATCTGCCGGCGCTGCGCTGGCATCGTGAGGGTGAACTCCCGCGGTGACCATGAGCTGAGGATAGCGTTCCGCCAGCTCACAGGCAGTGCGGGCTTCGCTCAGGTTCGTGGCAATAACCAGTTGCCCGGTAACGCCAGCATCCGCAGCGCGCTGCAGCACCGCCTCGACGTCATCGTATAAACGCGGGTGAGTAAGATTTACACCCGCGTCAAACCACTGTGGGGACAGTGTCATAAGATTATTTGATACGGCGCACTTTAATACGCTTATTCAGGCCCTCGCGGCCTAAGAAAAAGCCATTCAGGACGCCACGTTCAATGTGATAGTCGGCATCAAGGGGCAACTGATAAGTTTGTGAATCGGTTTGCTTCCAGACCTGGCCATTGGTCAGATAGATAATCCACTTGCCGTAAGGGTCTTTTTCAACTTTTTGCAACGACACGTAAATAGTGTCGTCAGCATCATTGGTCTCGGGCAGACCAAACTGATCTTCGGGGTTTCGCTGCGGCCGCTCACTTACCGCGGCTGGTTGTGTATTGCTACGCTGGGCCGCTGGTGCCTCAACGCTCTGGCCGGCTGCTAACTTGTCATAACAAACCAACCGCTGCAATGGATTTTCAATACTCGCACATGCTTTTAACTGATCTGCGGCGGGCGCTTGTGCACTAGCGTTTGGAGTCCAAAGAAGCGCCACGGTTACACAACTGACAACACTCCCCAAACCTAACAATTTCAGCATTTTTTTGCTTCCTACTTCTAGATAATTCAGTCTCGTTCCGGCTCAGCTGAACGCGGTGTCCGTTGGTATAGACCAGCAATCACTAAGCCAAGTTCAAATAGCAGCCACATGGGTATCGCTAACAACGTTTGCGAAATAATATCCGGCGGTGTTAATACCATTCCGACAATGAAAGCCACGACAATGACATAGGGGCGCTTCGCACGCAAGGACTTGACGCTGGTCACCCCTGTCCAGCACAGTAAAATAATCGCTACCGGCGTTTCGAAAGCGATGCCAAAGGCCATGAAAATGGCCAGTACAAAGTCCAGATAGCGGGCGATATCGGTGGCGACAGTCACACCTTCGGGCGCTGCGTTAGCTAAAAAGTTAAGCGCGAGTGGCAACACGACCCAGTAGGCAAACGCCACGCCCACATAAAACAGTAAGGTGCTGGAAATCATGAGTGGCACTACCAGGCGCTTTTCACGCTTATAAAGACCTGGTGCGATAAAGGCCCACACTTGCCATAGCAATACCGGAATCGCTAATGCAATGGAGACGACCAGTGCCAATTTGAACGGCGTAAAGAACGGCGTAGCGACATCAGTCGCTATCAGTGTGCTGCCCTGCGGTAAACTTGCCAGCATGGGTGCCGCCAGCAACTGATAAAGATCGTCGGCAAAGAACGCGGCCACGGAAAAAATCGCCAGCACCACCAGTACGCCGCGAAGCACGCGACGCCGTAGTTCCAGCAAATGATCAAGTAAGGGCGACTGACTCATGATGAAGAGTTCGGTGGCTCGGACTTGCGTTCATCGGACGAAGTGGAATTATCCTGTGTTTTTTCATCACTTTCCGCGGCCGGTTTTTTCGCATAAGGCCGTTGAACCGCGGCGGCTGCCTGGCGTAACTCAGCCATTGAGCGCTGCAGTTCAGGGGAGAGCTTATCTGCTTCTAACTGTTCCGCCTTACGCAAGTGTTCATGCAGTTCCTTGATGCGTAATTCATGGTTCAGTTCGGCCTGCACTGAAGTACCAAACGACTTGGCTTTTTGCAGTCCACGCTGCAACGCCCGCAGCGCGCCGGGTAAGCGCTCAGGTCCCAACACTAACAGACCGATCAGAGCCACTATCAGCAGCTCCCAGAAGCCAATATCAAACATTGCGCTTACGCGTCCTTGTCGTTATCGGACTTGCTATCGACCTTTTTTTGTTCCTGCGATGTAGTACTTTCATCGTCACTTACTGACTTTTTAAAGCCCTTCACTGCCGACCCCAGGTCGCTGCCCATTGAACGCAAGCGCTTGGTACCGAACAATAAAACGATAATGACAAGTACAATCAATAATTGCCAGATACTAATTCCCATAACTTCCTCACCTCGTCTGCGCTGGTTTGCGCCAGCTCATCATTATACTCGTCACGGTGACGATCGCACCAGTCAGTGTCAGCCAGTGGTTTTGATCGGTGACCCACAGCAACGTGGTCGAGATCAGACCGCCGGCACTTGCCAGCCCCCACCAGAGCCGCCATGCCAGGGTGCTTTGCACCTGCAGCATCGCCTGCGCTGCCAACTCCTGGCGTGTCACCTGATGTTTGTGGGTTTGCAGGTAGTCGTAAAGCAGGCTTGGCATTTCGGGCATCTTCTCGGCCCAATAAGGGGCCTGCTCTCTTACCGAGCGAACCACTGCCCGCCACCCCAGCTGCTCTTTCATCCAGCGCTCTAAAAATGGTTTCGCCGTCTGCCACAAGTCGAGTTGCGGATACAGCGTGCGGCCGAGGCCTTCCACGTACAGCAATGTTTTTTGCAATAATACCAGTTGTGGCTGCACTTCCATTTCAAAACGCCGCGCGGTATTAAACAGGTTCACCAGCACATGGCCAAACGAAATATCGGCCAACGGCTTATTAAAAATAGGCTCGCAAACGGTACGTATTGCCGATTCAAAGTCTTCGACGTTAATATGTGCCGGCACCCAGCCCGAGTCGACATGCAACTCTGCTACTTTGCGGTAGTCACGATTAAAAAACGCCAGGAAGTTTTCCGCCAGATAACGCTTATCTTCACGATTCAGCGTGCCGACAATGCCAAAGTCGATGCCCAGGTATTGCGGCTCTTTGGGATTCTTCCGTGACACAAAAATATTACCCGGGTGCATATCGGCGTGAAAGAAGCTATCGCGGAACACCTGGGTGAAGAACACCTCAACACCTCGTTCGGCGAGCTTTTTCATATCAACGCCCATAGCCATCAGGGTGTCAATGTCGCTCACCGGAATACCATCAATGCGCTCCATCACCATGACATTGTGGCGGCTATAGTCGCTATACACTTCAGGGATATACAGTAACGGCGAGTCTTCAAAGTTGCGCCGCAACTGAATCGCATTGGCCGCCTCGCGCGCCAAATCAAGCTCGTCGAGCAAGGTCTTCTGGTATTCTCTGACTACTTCGCGTGGTTTGAGCCGACGACCGTCGGGCAGATGCTTGGCGAGCACCGCCGCCAGCGTCTCCATCAAACGCAGATCAGCGTCAATCGCTTTGCGGATGTCTGGCCGAATGACCTTAATGACCACATCAGCACCGTCGTTATCGTCGCTCTTCAGGCGCGCCGTATGCACCTGAGCAATGGAAGCAGAGGCCAACGGCGTCACTGAAAACTCGTCAAATGCGTCATGTATGGACGTCAGCCCCAGCGAGGCTTCTATCAGTTGCTGTGCGCGCTCACCGGAAAAAGGTTTTACTTTGTCCTGCAGTTTCGCCAGCTCTAGCGCAATATCAGGTGGCAACAGGTCGCGCCGGGTCGACAGCATCTGGCCAAATTTAATCCAGACCGGGCCTAAGCTTTCCAGAGCCAGGCGCAAGCGAACGCCAGGGGGCAAATCTGTATGTTTGTTCCTGATCCAGAACAACGTGCAACGGGCAAAGCGCACCGACCAGGGCATCCACTTGGCCGGAATCAGTTCATTCAGTCCGTAGTGCAAAAACGTTCGCGTGATTTGATACAGTCGCTTAATTCGCATGCTCAGTCTCTTGGTTTGCGTAATTGCCGCTCAAGTTTATCAATACGGGCGCGCAACGCCTGAATGTCCTGCTGAAACTGGGTAAACTGAGGACGCGCTGGTAAGATTTTTTTCTCTTCCACTAAGGCATCGCGCAGCCATTGTTGATTGTCCTGCTGCCAGCTGCCAAAGCGCTTACGGCTGCGCTGAAAAGCGGTCACCAATAGCTGCGCCGGCACATCACCGATGCGCTGGGAAAGTTGCTCAGGCCAGTCAATATCGAGTGCAGTCACCAACTTGCTCAGCTGTTGTGCGAGCAAAGGGTCACCTTCAATATCCAGCTTATCGGCTTTGATCAAGCGGGTGATGTTGGCGCTGTCGCGCAATTCAGGTAACACCGCCAGCTCAGTGCTGATATGACAGTCAACTGCGTCGTCATCGACCCAGCTGAACTGCAATGAGGTGTCAGTGACCGTAACGGTCAGCGGTTTACCGAGCTCACGCAAGGTTACACGTACGCGCTTACCGGTCAGCTTCTGCAATCGTTCAGCGCTGGCCGGGTCCATCGCAAATAGCTGCTGCGCGGCAAACTCAAGTAGCTGGCTGGGAAGCACCGTCCATAACATCAAAACTTGAACCCCCGGTGCAGGGCGACAATGCCACCGGTAAGGTTGGTGTAGGTCACCTGTTCGTAGCCGGCCTGCTCCATCATATCTTTCAGCGTGTCCTGGTCCGGGTGCATGCGAATTGACTCGGCCAGATACTGATAGCTCTCAGCGTCGCCGGCAATCACTTGTCCCATTTTCGGCAATACGTTGAAAGAGTAAAAATCATACATCTGCGACAGCATGGGTGGCACCGGCTTGGAAAATTCCAGCACCAGCAGGCGACCGCCCGGCTTGAGCACGCGGAACATCGACTCCAGTGCTTTTTGCTTGTCGGTGACGTTACGCAAACCAAACGCTATGGTGATGATATCGAAGCTGTCATCAGCAAAAGGCAGTTCTTCAGCGTTGGCCTGCACATAATCAATATTATCCACCAGCCCCATGTTACGCAGCTTGTCCCGACCGACATCCAGCATCGCCTGGTTAATATCAGCCAGCACTACTTCACCGGTCGGGCCCACACGACGTGAAAACTGCGCAGTTAAATCACCGGTGCCGCCGGCAATATCAAGTACTTTCATACCTTTGCGAACACCACTGCAATCAATGGTATAGCGTTTCCACAAACGGTGAATGCCTAACGACATAACGTCGTTCATGATGTCGTATTTTTTTGCCACTGAATTAAAAACATTCGCTACCAAGCCCTGCTTGTCGTTTTTTGCGACCTGCTTGTAGCCAAAATCAATGGTTTCAGATTTCGGATCTTTCATCATGCTGCCTTTTTTCAAATGGACACCTAGTGTACTACGAATTCATGCCTGGGCGTAGTGGTCTCGACGCGGCAACCAGCGTTGGATCAATGCTTCTGACGTTTCACCATAGTTCTGCCATAGTTCATGCGCAAGCATCTGTGCCCCTTCCAGCAGCTCTGCATGCTTGACCACATCAGCAACCTTCATTTCGGTCAGTCCGGTCTGTCGCTGGCCCAACAGCTCGCCCGGACCACGCAGTTCGAGATCGCGCTGGGCGATAACGAAGCCGTCATTGCTGTCACGTAGCACGGCCAGGCGCTGTGTTGCAGTTTTTGACAGCGGTGCGTGGTAGAGCAACACGCAATGGCTGGCCACCGCACCGCGCCCCACCCGACCGCGCAACTGGTGCAACTGCGCCAGCCCCAGTCGTTCAGGATTTTCAATAATCATCAGACTGGCATTGGGCACATCTACGCCTACTTCTATAACGGTAGTGGCCACCAAAAGATCAAGCTCATGGGCCTTAAACGCCTGCATGACCGCCTCTTTCTCGGCACTTTTTAAGCGCCCATGCACCAGGCCAATGCGCAGATCGGGTAATGCTGCGGCCAGTTGATTCGCGCTATCCTCCGCCGCCTGGCACTGCAAGGCTTCAGACTCCTCGATTAAAGTGCACACCCAGTAGGCCTGCCGCTGCTCCTGCGTGCAGACTTCATGAACCCGGGCGATCACCTGATCGCGACGCGTATCCGGAATGGCGACCGTTGTGACCGGCGTACGCCCGGGCGGTAATTCGTCAATTATTGAGGTGGCCAGATCGGCATAGGCGGTCATTGCCAGGGTACGGGGAATCGGCGTCGCGGTCATGATCAGCTGATGCGGCTGATAGCCCTGCCGGACACCTTTTTCGCGTAGCTCCAGCCGCTGGTGCACGCCAAAGCGGTGCTGCTCGTCAATAATAACCAGGGCCAGATTGTGATACTTCACGTCAGCCTGAAACAGCGCGTGGGTGCCCACTAACATTTGTATCGCGCCAGATTCCAAACCGGCTAAGACTTCTTTACGTTGCTTCGCGCTCTGCTTGCCGGCCAGCCAGCCAACTTCAATTCCCAGGCCAGCAAACCATTGCTTGAACGTCAGCGCGTGTTGTTCAGCAAGAATTTCGGTCGGCGCCATCAGCGCCACCTGATAACCCTGCCCGAGGGCCGTAAGGGCGGCCAGCGCTGCCACCAGCGTTTTTCCTGAACCCACATCGCCCTGCACCAGACGCATCATCGGCACTGGCTGCGCCAGGTCATGCTGAATTTCTGCAACCACGCGCTGCTGCGCTGCCGTCGGCTGAAAAGGTAGCGCTGCCAGAAAGGCATCCTGCAACTGTGAATGGGCGGGCAAGGCACGGGCCTGATGCTCCTGCTTGATCGCCCGCAGCTTCAATAAACTCAGCTGATGGGCGACCAGCTCTTCCATTGCCAGCCGTAATTGGGCCGGATGATTACCTTCAAGCAACTGCGCCTGGCTTACATCGAGCGGCGGACGATGCAGTAGGTGCAGCGCAGCCGTTAAGGCCATTCCCTCAGGCTGTAACTGTGGCGGAAAAAGCTCAGGTAAAGCACCTTCATTCAGGTAGGTAAGTGCTTGCTCACTTAGCTTCCGTAGCGTAGCCTGCTGCACCCCTTCGGTAGTCGGGTAAACGGGCGTTAACGAGGTTTCAGCTAACTGTGGTGTCACGCCCTCAATGATTTTGTATTCCGGATGGATCATATCCGGCCCTTGCGGCCCACGACGCACCTCACCAAACAGCTGCAGTTGCGTACCCTGGGCAAACTGCTTGAGTTGCGCTGCGCTAAACTGGAAGAACACCAGGTTGAGGCCGCCGCTGGCGTCCTGCACCTTTACTTTCAACATCCGTCGCCGGCCATAGACCACATCGGCTTTGGCTACGCGGGCAATCACCGTGGCGGTGGTGCCCGGCTGCAGCGCTGCAACGGGATAAATCCGTGAACGATCCTCGTAGCGCAGTGGCAGGTGCAGCAAGACATCCTGCAGGGTAACGAGACCAAGCTTTGCCAGCCTCTCTTGCAGTTTAGGCCCGACACCTTTCAGCACCGTAACCGGAATGCGATGTAACCCTGACTGCGCCATGCTAAGCCGACCTTACCGCCTGCCACCAGGACGCATCAGCAACGATCTGTCCTTGCGCATCGAGTACCGGATAAGGGAGTTTCTTGCGCCGGCAGATTTTGGCAAATATCGGGTGCCCGCCTTCAAACAAAACCCGGTGCCGTTCTTCTGCTGACAGTTGTGGTGACTGGTACATACCCGCGTTTTCACGTTGTCGCTGCGCTTCATACAGAATCGCTGCCGCCGCCACCGACACATTCAGCGACTGCGCCATGCCCACCATCGGAATTACCACATGCTGATCAGCCAGCTGCAGCGCCTGTTCCGAAACACCATGCTTTTCCTGACCAAAAATAATCGCCGTTGGCCGGGTGTAATCAATGGAGCGAAAGTCCACTGCCTGCGCCGATAGGTTCGTTACCAGCACCTGCTTATTTTCAGCTTTTAACTGTGCTACCGCAGCCTCAGTACTATCATGATGATTGACCCTGACCCATTGCTGCGAGCCCATCGCCGTGCCACCTTTCACCCGCCCTTTGCGATCGAACCAGATGGCATGCACTTCGTGCAGTCCCACAGCGTCAGCAGTGCGAATTAATGCCGATAAGTTATGATTCTTATGGACACTTTCGAGGCACAGCGTAAGATCGGGCTGACGCCGATCGAGTAGTTCATTTATTCGGGCAAATCGTTCCGGTGACATAATAAATCCAAGCAACAGCGTTATTAGTTACTGGATATTAGATAGTGAACACCCAACCAATAACCAATAACCAATAACCAATATCCAATAACGCCTTTGTTTTTTTAAGAGTATAACGGTATGCGTGAGTTAACCCTAGTCTTTCAACATGCTGATTTTTATGCCCTCAATAAACCTGCCGGGGCCCCCATGCATGCCAATGAACACGAGCCCAGCGTAATCCATCAGCTCGCCGCGCAACTCGACGAAACACTGTGGCCGGTGCACCGCCTCGATACTCCTACCTCCGGCGTGTTGCTGGTAGCCCGTAATGCGCAAGCTGCCGCTGCTTTGAGTCAACTGTTTGCCGAGCGGGCAATGCGCAAAAGCTACCTGGCGCTTGCTGCCGGAAAGCCGAAAAAGAAGCAGGGTTGGGTGGTGGGCGACATGGACAAAGTCCGGCGCGGCAACTGGCGTTTATTGCACAGCAAAAACAATCCGGCCCGTACCTATTTTACCAGCACCGCCATTGCCACCGGTTATCGCTTGTATCAGTTGCAGCCGCATACCGGCCGCACCCATCAGTTGCGGGTGGCACTGAAAAGTCTTGGGGTGCCCATTGTCGGCGATAGCCGCTATGGCGGTGAGGCCCATCCGAATTTGCACTTACACGCCTGGCAGCTGGCTTTTACTTATGCTGGTGAGACCTTTCAAATCAGCGCGCCGCTCCCGGACTACCCGCTTTTCAACCATGCTGCGACCAAAGCAGCATTGGCAAACTAAAACACAACAAGGCATACTCAAATCTCCTGCATCCCGCATAACCCAATAAGGTGATTTGACATGTTGAAGACCTCTGTTCTCGCGCTTGCCTGCTGTGCAACCTTTGGCGTCGTGACAAGCACCGCCATCGCCGGCGAGCCGGTGCGAATTTCTGCTGAACTTGAAGCAAAAATTATCGACTGGCGCCGTGATATTCATCAGCATCCGGAATTAAGCAACCGCGAATTTCGCACCGCCCGCGTGGTGGCGGAACATTTGCGTGAGCTTGGTCTTGAGGTCCAGACAGATATCGCCCACACCGGCGTAGTAGGCATTCTAAAAGGCGGTAAACCTGGCCCCGTGGTGGCGCTGCGTGCTGACATGGATGCATTGCCGGTCACCGAGAAAACCGATGTGCCATTTAAATCGACAGTAACTACTGAGTATCGCGGCGAAGAAGTTGGCGTGATGCACGCCTGTGGTCACGACATGCATGTGGCAATGTTAATGGGCGCCGCTGAGCAACTTGCGGCTATGCGAGACGAACTTGCAGGCACTGTGATGTTTATTTTCCAACCCGCTGAAGAAGGCGCGCCAAAGGGTGAAGAAGGTGGTGCAGAACTGATGCTCGAGCAAGGGTTATTTGCTGATCTCACACCGGACGCGGTATTCGGTATTCATGTCTGGTCCGCAGGTAATACTGGTCAAATCGGTTATCGCGCCGGTCCGCTGATGGCTTCGTCGGATCGTTTCGAGATTAACGTAAAAGGCGTTCAGACTCATGGCTCGCGCCCATGGGGCGGGGTCGACCCTATTGTTGCCGCAGCGCAAATCATTAATTCCACGCAAACTATCATCAGCCGTCAGATCGATATTACCAAAGCGCCAGCCGTGGTGAGCTTCGGTATTGTTGAGGGCGGGGTGCGTAACAACATTATTCCGGATGAAGTTTACCTGGAAGGCACAATTCGCAACTTTGACATGGACAACCGCGCGCAGATCTTCGAGCAGTTGAAAATCACTGCTGAGCATACCGCGCAGAGCTCTGGTGCCGAAGCACACGTGCATATTGACGAAGGCTATCCGGTCACCATAAATGACCCCAAGCTTACCGAACAAATGTTGCCGACCATGAAAAGCGTCGCAGGTAGTGAGAACGTCAAAATTAACTCATTGGTCACCGGAGCTGAAGACTTTTCTTTTTATGCGCTGGAAGTACCGGGACTTTTTGTATTTCTCGGGGTAACCCCGGAAGGCCAGGACCCGGCAACGGCGCCAAGTAATCATTCCCCTTACTTCTATGCCGATGAAGACGCGCTGAAAGTAGGCACCGAGCTCTACGTAAACTGGGTCATCGACTACGCCGAGCAATAACAGGCCAATGCGTGCGGGAGGTTAAATGAGCAATTCGCTGCCCTGGCATCAGCTGATAAAGTCGGGGAGTCGCATTTTTATCGGCTCTCACGCTGCCGTGCCTCACGCCTTGCTGGATGACCTGATTCAACACAGTCAACACCTGCATGATGTCGAGATCGTGCAGGTTTACGCACTGGGTGATAATCAGTGGGCTGAGCCTAAGTACAGTCAGCTGTTTAAGGTCAATACACTGTTTATTGGTGGCCCTCAGGTTCGTCGGGCGGTCGCCGAGGGGCGTGCGGACTACACGCCTTGCTTTATGTCGGACATCCCATCGTTATTTCAGGAAGGGATTCTACCGCTCGACGCCGCGTTAATTATGGTTAGCCCTGCGGATAAATACGGCTATCACTCCCTAGGGGTTTCCGTCGATATTGTCTCGGCGGCGTTGCGCTCAGCTAAAAAAGTAATTGCGCAGGTCAATCCGAAAATGCCCGTTACCTTTGGTCAGGCCTTTATCCACAAAGGTCAGATTGACGCATTTTTCGAGGCTGAGGCAGAGCTACCGGAAATAGCCGCGACCGAACTTGACGCAGTGACCGAGCGCATCGGGCAGTACGTATCCTTACTGGTTGAAGACGGTGCCACCATTCAGATTGGCTTTGGCAACATCTGTGACGCGGTGCTGCGCTACCTGGGTAACCATAAAGATCTCGGCGTACACAGCGAAATGATCACCGACGGCATTATGGAACTGATGCAAAGCGGAGTGATTAATAACCGTAAGAAAACCTATCATCAGCATAAATCGGTGACCAGCTTTTGCATTGGCAGCAAAGCTTTGTATGACTTTGTCGACGGCAACCCGCACATCGGCTTTTATCCGAGTGAGTATGTGAATTCACCAGCAAATATTGCCCGCAACGACAATATGATCTCGATCAACAGCGCCATTGAAGTTGATTTAACCGGTCAGGTTGTTTCCGACTCTATTGGCCATCACTTTTACAGCGGTATCGGCGGCCATGTCGACTTTAGCCGCGGGGCGTCAATGAGCAAGGGCGGTAAGCCTGTTATCGCGCTCCCCTCCACCGCACAAAACGGCACTATTTCGCGAATTGTTCCGCACCTGACCGAGGGCGTCGGTGTTGCAACCTCGCGCGCCCATGTTTATTACGTAGTGACTGAATTCGGCGTTGCTTCCTTGCGCGGCAAGAGTATTCGCGAACGGGCGCTGGAGCTTATCCGGGTTGCCCATCCGAAGTTTCGCCAGCAGTTACTCGAAGAGGTGCGCAAGTATTATTACGTGCCCAATTATCAGACATTGAAATCAGTGGAAGTACCTGAGCTTGGTGACGTTGGCTTTAAAGAGCTGTGTATCGATGGCGACTATTTTGATCTACGGCCACTGAACCCAAGTGATGAGCGGCGTCTGCAGGAGTTTTTCTATTCGCACACCAAAGAAACGCTGCAAATGCGCTACAACACGGTACCCACTCAGATGAGCAGAGAGAAGTCCTGCACCCTGGTCAGCGTCGATCAGTCGGTCGACCTGGCGCTCTGTATCGTCAGACAGAAGGGCTCGGCGGCAGAAATACAAGCCGTCGGTCGCTATTACTACATTGCCGCCGACAATAGCGCTGAAGTCGCTTTCGTGACGCGGGAGAAATTCCAGGGCAAAGGAATGGCAAGCCGGCTACTTGACGAGATGATCCGTATCGCCCGGCAACGCGGACTGCACCATATGGTTGCCTATGTTCGCGCAGAGAACAGTAAAATGCTGGCGGTCTTCGAGCGCGCGGGCTTTCGCCGCGGCGCCAGTGACGAGCCCGGCGAAGTACACCTGACCCTTCCCCTACAACAAGAGTCGTAATATGTCTGTTACCGTTTTTAGCCACCCGCAATGTATGCAGCATCAGGTCAACGAGTTCCACCCGGAAGAGCCGGCGCGGCTGAGCGCTATAAATGATCAGATCATCCGCTCCGGCCTGGAGCTGGCAATTACGCAAAAGGACGGGACGCCGGCAACAAAAGCACAATTATACCGCGCGCATGACCCCGCCTACGTCGACGCTATTTTTGCCAAAGCACCACAAGAAGGCCATATCTGGCTTGATCCTGATACCCTGATGACTCCCGGCTCTTTAGACGCTGCTTTATATGCCGCCGGCTGTGGTATCAATGCTGTCGATGAAGTAATGCAGGGTGACAATCAGCGCGCTTTTTGTGTGGTTCGTCCACCGGGCCATCATGCCACTTACGACACTGCGATGGGCTTTTGTATTTTCAATAATATTGCTGTCGCCGCCAGGCATGCGATGCAAGACTACGCGCTTGAACGTGTGGCGATTATTGATTTTGATGTACATCACGGCAACGGCACTGAGGCAATTTTTCTGGACGATGAGCGCGTCTTGCTTTGCTCGTCGTTCCAACATCCTTTTTACCCTGACACGGGTGCCGATACGCAAAGGCCGCACATAATCAACAGCCCAATGCCGGCAGGCACTGACGGGAACTCCTGGCGCGCAGAAGTCGAGCAACACTGGCTACCGGCTCTTGAGAAGTTTAAACCGCAACTCGTGCTGGTCTCAGCTGGATTTGACGGCCATGCCGAAGATGATATGGCTAACTTTCATTTGCGTGAAGATGACTACCGCTGGATTGCGCAGCGGTTAAGCGAGCTTGCCGATAAGCACTGTCATGGCCGGGTGGTGGCCATGCTCGAAGGCGGTTACGACCACAGCTCCCTGGGCCGGAGCGTGGTCGCATTTATTAAAGGTTTAATTTAACCGTCTTGCAGCTGACTGCGGATCAGTTTCTTATCGACTTTACCAACACTGGTCCGCGGTATCTCATCGACCACTTTGACGGTGTCCGGAATAGCCCATTTTTCAATGGCGCCCTCGTCGACAAATTTTTGCATAAAGCTGACCACTGCGTCACGGTCCACTTGCGCGCCGGGACGCACCGTCACGACCGCATGCGGACGCTCGCCCCATTCCTCGTCAGGTAGCCCGACAACCGCCGACAGCTCAATGTCCGGGTGCTGGCTAATCAGGTTTTCAATATCAAGCGATGAAACCCATTCGCCCCCAGTTTTAATGACGTCCTTAATACGGTCACGGATCTGCAAGGTATAACCACTATCAATACTGCCGACGTCACCGGTGTGCATCCAGCCATTCGCCCACAGCTCTTCACTTTTTTCCGGCTCGTGCAAATAGCCCTGCGTCAGCCATGGCGTGCGTACGACAACCTCGCCCATCGCCGTACCGTCATGCGGTAAGAAACGACCTTTCTCATCAATAATGCGCATATTGACCAGCGGCACCGGCTTACCGGTTTTCACCCGCAGCCGTACCTGCTCAGCCTGACTCAGTTGATCCGCATCAAGCGGTAACCAGGTGGTGCTGAGCAGCGGACAGGTCTCTGACATGCCATAACCGGTATAAATATCAATACCGCGCTCCAGCGCTGCCTGGGCCAGACCTTCGGTCAATGCGCTACCGCCAATTAACACCTGCCAGCCACTAAAGTCGATGGCTTTGGCTTTCTCACTGCTCAATACCATCTGCAAAATCGTCGGTACGCAGTGCGAAAAAGTCACTTTTTCGGTAACAAACAGCTTCAGCAGGGTAGCTGGTTCATAGCGACCCGGATACACCTGCTTCAAACCCATCATGGTCGCGACATAAGGCACGCCCCAGGCATGCACATGGAACATTGGCGTAATCGGCATGTAGACGCTTGAGGCCTGTAACAGTTGCATGTTGTCATTCATGCTGGTCGTCGCCGCCAGCGCCAGCGTATGCAACACTAGCTGACGATGAGAGAAAAACACGCCCTTGGGATTACCTGTGGTGCCCGTGGTATAGAAAGTCGTGGCAATCGCGTTTTCGTCGAAATCGGGAAAATCGAATTCAGTAAGTGCGCCAGCAAGCAAGCTCTCGTACTCGCCGATCACCTCCAGCGGCGGTTCCGGCGTTTGCGCCGCATCGGTCAACTGAATATAGCCCTTAACCGTGTCCAGCTGATCTTTGACCTTGGCGATAAGCGGCAGGAAGTCATCATGCACCAGCACCAGATCATCTGCGGCATGGTTCATGGTGTACACCACCTGCTCAGGAGCCAGACGCACATTCACCGTGTGCAGCACCGCACCAATCATCGGCACGGCAAAAAAACATTCCAGATAACGCGGCGTATCCCAGTCTAATACGGCAACCGTGTCGCCTTCTTTCACGCCCGCCTCGGTCAGCACATTCGCCAGCCGATGCACGCGCTCAATAAACTCGCTATAGCTAAAACGCTGGCCATTGTTACCGCCGACAATTTCATTATCACCGGCATAGCGCTCGGCGGACAGTAACAGCTGTTTGATGAGTAGCGGATAATTGTAAGCTTCGTCCGCCGGTGGAATCAGTTTAACCGCCATAATCTCTCCTTAAAAACAACTGCGTTACTCGTTACTGGATAGTGGTTACTGGTTTGAAATATCCGGTATCCAATAACCAATAACGCTCTTGTCTTTTCCTACCATTTTCGGGTGACTTCGTAGATGTCGGTGCGCCGATCTTTCAAATTCGTCACCGACCCTTCGTGATGTAAATACCTTAGCTCATCCAGATTCAGATCAGAGAAAATCAGCTGCTCAGTATTGGGCGTCGTTTCGGCCAGTATCGCATCGTAGGGGAATGCAAAGTCGGACGGTGAGAACACCGCTGACTGCGCGTACTGCACATCAAGGCTCTCCACCTGAGGCAGGTTACCGACGCTACCACAGGTCACCACATAACATTCGTTCTCAATCGCCCGGGCCTGCGCGCAATGGCGTACCCGCAAGTACGCGTTGCGGGTATCGGTCCAGAAAGGTACGAATAAAATTTCCAGACCTTCGGCTGCCATCAGCCGGCCCAGCTCGGGGAATTCCACGTCGTAACAGATAAGAATGCCAATCTTGCCGGCATCAGTATCAAATACCTGCACGTGGTTACCGCCTTCAATCACCCAGTCACGAGTTTCGTGCGGGGTGGCATGTATTTTGCGCTGCTCTTCAACGGTACCGTCGCGTCGACACAGATAAGAAACGTTGTAAATAACGTCATCTTCATTCAGCGGCATCGAGCCGGTAATAATGTTGACGTTATAGCTGACTGCCATTTGTGACATTTCCCGCTTGAAGCGTTCGGTGTAACCGGCCAGAAAACGTATCGCATCTTTTTGCTGACTCTGGTCAGTTAAGCCCATCAGCGGCGCATTAAAAAATTCTGGTAAAACGGCGAAGTCACTCTGATAACTGGAAATTGCATCGATAAAATACTCCACTTGCTTGAGCATTTCTTCCACCGAGTCAATTTCTCGCATCTGCCACTGCACCGCGCCGACCCGAACATTACGAATGCGACTGCCAAGAATATTGTCCGAGGGCTCATACAAAAAGTTATTCCACTCAAGCAGCGTGGCAAAGCCCACTGAGCGTTTGTCTTCCGGTAAATAGCGGCCCAGCAGGCGCTTCACGGTAAAGTCATTGGCCAACTGGAACGTCAGAATAGGATCATAAATTTCACGGCGATGAACCCCTTCAATGTACTGACCAGGCGTCAGTTGCTCAGCATACTTGTGAAAGTTCACAATACGTCCGCCCGCTAAAATCGCTTTCAGATTCAGCTGCCGGCAGAGCTCTTTGCGGGCGTCATACAAGCGACGTCCTAAGCGGAAGCCGCGGTAATCAGGGTGGATCAGTACGTCGAGGCCGTACAGCGCGTCGCCTTTGCGATCGTTAAGAATATTCTCACGCGCATCCATCAGGTCTTCATACGTGTGCGGGTTACTGAAACGGGCGTATTTTACGCGCACGGTAAGCGCCACGCCGACCAGCTGGCCATTGTCTTCCAGGCAGATCTGGCCCTCAGGAAACTCTTTCACCAATTTTAAAATGGTGTGCTCGCCCCAGGCTCCGCCAATATCCGGATACACCTTATCCATTAACTCTTTGAGTTGCAGGTAATCGTCTTTACGCAAATTGCGCATTTGCAAATGCAGTTCATCTGGGCTCATAGACATCCTTTGAATTCCTTAGTACAACATACAACTAAGTATGACGAAGTGGCGGTAATTGGCAACCGCTAATCGATTCTTGACTATTGCGCCCAAAGCTTAAGCCATATAAACTTCTGGACGTCTAAATATAATTACAAGGTTTTTTTCCATGACAGAAGCTGCCAGCGCACGTGCGCTACTCCCGCTGGGACTCTTTCTTGCCCTTTTCCTTGGTGCCGGCATTTATTTTCAGGCCGCCGGTGTGGAAATGGCGTTTTATCAGTTAGCCAGTCCGGTGGCGATTCTGCCCGCCATTGTGCTGGGCGTATTACTCAGCAAACAGCCCTTCGAAGAGCGCATTAATACCTTTGTCGGTGGCGTGGGTGATCGCAACATCGTTACCATGTGTATGATCTACCTGCTGGCAGGTGCCTTCTCCACCGTCGCCGCCGCAACCGGCGGTGTCGATGCAATGGTGGCGCTGGGGTTACATATTATTCCGGCCAGCTTCCTGCTTCCGGGTTTGTTTATTATTGCTGCTGTGGTTTCCACCGCCATGGGTACCTCAATGGGTACCCTTGCGGCGCTTGCGCCCGTTGCCCTGGGGCTTGGCCAGGCGGCCGGTATTGACCTGCCATTGCTGGCCGGGGTGCTGGTCAGCGGCGCAATGTTTGGTGATAACCTGTCCATTATTTCCGATACCACCATTGCCGCCACTCGCACGCAGGGCTGTAACATGAGCGACAAGTTCAAAGCCAACCTGAAAATTGCGCTGCCAGCCGCTGCCATTACGATTCTATGGCTGATCAGCTACGACACCGGCGCCGTACCGCCGAAAATTCCCGAAGCGAATTTGTGGTTAAGTCTGCCTTATTTTTTCATTATCGTATTGGCCGTTATGGGGCTGAATGTGTTCGCTGTGCTGGCATTGGGGATTATTCTTGCCGCGGTTTTTGGCATGGTAACCGTTGACTATGAATGGATAGCTTTCAGTCAGGATATTTACGCTGGCTTTCTGAGTATGCAGGAAATTTTCCTACTGAGTCTGCTCATTGGTGGTCTTTCAGCTCTGATCCGTCAGCAAGGTGGGCTAAAGTTTCTTGCCAATAGTGTCGGCGCGGTCACCAAACGCCTGTTCAAGCATCAGCAACAACGCGCGGCCTTTGGCGTCGCAGGCCTGACCGGACTGACCAACTTTGCCGTGGCAAATAATACCGTCACCATCTTGTTATCCGGTGAAGTGAGTAAAAAGCTGGCCGAGGAAGGCAATCTGGCGCCGCGTCAGAGCGCGAGCTTATTAGATATTTTTGCCTGTGTGGTGCAGGGTGCGCTGCCTTATGGTGCGCAAGCCCTGCTCATGGGCGCGAGCTTTGGCCTGAACCCGCTGGAGGTCAGCCTGCATACTGGCTATTGCTTTATTCTGGCCGGCGTTGCGATTGCGATGATTATCTGGCGCAAGCCTTTAGAAGGCAGAGAAGCGATGACGCCGAGCACCCCTTAGTTGGTGCTCGGTAGTTCCATCACGCCGTCAATTTCAATCTGTGCGCCCTTTGGCAGGGCTTTGACACCGATGGCGGCACGTGCCGGGTAAGGGGTGCGGAAAAATTCTGCCATCACCTCGTTCACAATGGCGAACTGGCCAAGATCAGTCAGGTAAATTTGTACTTTGACCATGTCCTGCAGTTCGCCACCAGCAGCTACGCAAACTGCCGATAAGTTTTTAAATACCTGCACTGCCTGGGCGCGAAAATCTTCGCTGACAAATTCCATGGTCTCTGGATCCAGTGGAATCTGACCCGACAAATAGACGGTCGTACCAATTTTTACCGCCTGTGAATAAGTACCAATGGCGGCCGGCGCCTTGTCCGTGCTAATAATCACTTTTGACATACTACTTCCTTAATCGCGCTACGCGCTGTACATCTGGCATCTTACGTATGTGACGCAGCACATCCGCAAGCTGTTTACGATCATGAACTGTCAACGCCACATCAATGTAGTAAATGTTGGCGTCGACCTCCTCGGTCTTCAGACCATGAATATTACAGCCGGTTGCCGAAATGGTCGAGGTTAGCTTGGCTAACGCCCCCTGATGGTTGACCACTTCTACCCGCACTTCGGTAATAAATTCCGCTTCAGGTTTGTTGTCCCACTGTACCGGGAAATAACGTCCCGGCTCATCTTCATAACCACGCACGTTCTTACATTCGCGGCGATGGATGACCAGGCCTTTACCCGGGCTGACGTGCGCAATAATGTCATCGCCGGGAATGGGGCGACAACACTTGGCAAAGCTTAGCAGTAGCCCTTCGGCGCCTTTAATTGCCAGCCCGCGGCTGCTCGGACTTTGCTCGTCTTTAAGCTGCTGCAGCTCGCCCAGCAAGCGCTTGGCAATCGCAACGGACATCATATTGCCAAGACCTATCTCACGTAATAATGTCGTTTTCGAGTCGACTTTGACTTCCTGGCAAACGCGCTCAAACTCGGCGGCCGGAATATCATTGTAGTTCACCGGCCCTAAGGCGGCACGTAATAAACGCTCACCAAGCTGCTCGGCTTCGCGGGTCTCCTGCCCTTTCAGGTACTGCCGGATTTTTGCCCGTGCCTTGCCAGTCACCGCAAAGTTCAGCCAGGCAATATTCGGTCGCGACCCAGGAGCTGTTTTAATCTCGACGGTCTGCCCCGTTTCCAGCGGCTTACTCAGCGAATAAACCTTATGGTTTACCCGCGCGCCAATACAAGTATTACCGATATCGGTATGCACCGCGTAGGCAAAGTCGACTGCGGTAGCGCCCTGCGGCAACTCGATAATGCGCCCCTCAGGGGTAAACACATAAATTTCTTCCGGGAACAGCTCTGATTTGACGTTTTCAATGAACTCGAAGGCATTACCGGTACTTTGCTGTAGCTCCAATAAGCTTTGCATCCAGCGGCGTGCGCGTACTTGCGCCGTGGTTCCGGTACTTTCATCAGTTTTATAAAGCCAGTGCGCAGCAACACCACGATCGGCCATCAGGTTCATTTCTTCGGTGCGGATTTGGATCTCAACCGGAATACCATGCGGACCTTTTAACGAGGTATGCAGTGACTGATAGCCGTTTGACTTCGGAATCGCAATGTAGTCTTTAAAACGTGTCTCAATCGGTTTATACAGATTGTGGAGTGCACCCAGCGCGCGATAGCAGGTGTCTACTTCGTCCACAATCACACGAAACGCGTAAATATCCATGACCTGCTCAAAATGCAGTTCTTTATTCAGCATCTTTTTGTAAATACTGTAGAGGTGCTTTTCGCGACCCAGCACTCTGGCACCGATACGATTGTCGTCGAGGCGCGTTTCAATTTCTTTCTGCACCCGCTCTACCAGCTCGCGGCGGTTGCCGCGCGCTTGCTTGACCTGCGACTCTAACAGCCGCGCGCGCCAAGGGTACAACGCAAAGAAGCCAAGGTGCTCAAGTTCATTTTTGATGTCATGGATACCGAGACGATGGGCCAGCGGCGCGTAAATTTCCAGGGTTTCACGGGCAATCCGGCGGCGTTTGTCGGGACGCAGATGACCGATGGTGCGCATGTTATGAGTGCGATCGGCAAGCTTGATCAGAATGACGCGGATGTCATGCACCATCGCCATAATCATTTTGCGATAGTTTTCGGTCTGCAGTTCCTCTTTTGAGTCGAACTTTAATTTATCGAGCTTTGACACGCCTTCGACCAACTCAGCGACCGTCGCGCCAAACTGTTCAGCAAGGTCTTCCTGAGTAAATTCGGTGTCTTCAATAACGTCGTGCAACAGCGCGGCCATGATCGTTTCATGATCAAGACGCATATCGGCGAGAATGCCGGCGACTGCAACAGGGTGGGTAATATAAGGTTCGCCGCTACGGCGTTTTTGCGTTTTATGGGCTTCTGCGGCCAATTTGAAGGCCGCAGCCGCACGCTGTACCTGTTCAGCAGGTAAGTACTCGGCTAATTGCTGCCGAAGACCTTCAAATAAATACACCCGCGTTACTCAAGACCACGAATCGCATCTACAGCAGCAAGTTCATCAGCTTCTTGCTGTGCCATTTGAGAACGTTCTTCTACGTCAAGCTTGTCAGCATCGATCAGGCCTTCTTCAATTTCGCGCAAGGCGACAACAGTGGCCTTTTCGTTTTTCCATGGCACCATCGGGTCTTTGCCCTGAGTCGCCAACTGACGAGCACGACGCGAGGCGACCAACACCAGGTCAAATCGATTACCAATACGATCAACAGCTTCTTCTACAGTTACGCGCGCCATACTTACTCCAACTTAACTCTGACTAAAAAATAGATTGCGATTGCAAAATGGGTCACGAATTATACGGATTTACCCGTCATTCGCCAAGAGATCTTTGAGTTTAGCCGCATGTCGCACTTGCTGCAACGCCATTCGCTGACGTCGGGCGAGCACAATATGCTCAAAATTTGCCAGCGCCTGATCAAAATCATCATTGATCAATAAATAGTCAAACTCGTGATAATGCGACATTTCTGACTGGGCTTTTGCCATGCGGCTGGCAATGATGTCATCGCCATCCTGACCACGACTGCGCAAGCGTTGCTCTAATGTCGCGAGGCTCGGCGGCATAATAAAGACCGATTGCGCCTGTGGATAGGCTTCGCGTACCTGCCGCGCGCCCTGCCAGTCAATATCGAGGAACACATCGATGCCCTGGCGCAGGGTTTCTTCAATGACCTGGCGTGAGGTGCCATAGTAATTATCAAAGACTTTGGCCCATTCATAAAAGGCATTGTCTTCAATTTTTTGCTGAAAGGTCGCAACATCTAAAAAGTGGTAATGCACGCCGTCTTCTTCACCGGGTCGGGGTGCCCGGGTGGTACATGACACTGAGACCTGCATGCTGCCATCGTTGTGGCGATCGAGCAGCGCACGAATTAAACTGGATTTACCTGCACCGCTTGGTGCAGCCACAATAAATAAATTTCCGTCAGCGGTGGATGTCGTCATGGCTTTTAAAAATCACTTGCGAATGACGGCAAAGCATAGCATGTTGCTTATGCGCGTGCGACATCTTAACAACGAGGAAGAGTTCCATGAGTATCGGTTGGATTATTATCATTATTGCGGTGGTACTGTTTATTTATTTAATCAGTATTTACAACAAGCTGGTGCGACTTAGAAATCAGTTCGAGAATGCTTTTGCCCAAATCGAAGTGCAACTGAAACGCCGTTACGATCTGATCCCGAATCTGGTTGAAACTGCCAAAGCTTATTTAAAGCATGAACGGGAAACCCTGGAGGCCGTGACCGAAGCCCGTAATCAGGCCGCTGCAGCACTCCCCAAGGCAGCGCAGGATCCACGCAATACCCAGGCGATGCACGAGCTAAGTGGCGCAGAAAATGCCCTGGGCAGTGCCTTAGGTCGTCTTAATGTGGTCATGGAAGCCTATCCGGAACTAAAAGCTAACGAGAATATGATGCAGGTCTCGGAAGAGCTGACCAGCACTGAAAACCGCGTAGCGTTTGCCCGTCAGGCCTTTAACGATGCCGTCATGAGCTACAACACCTACCGTCAGTCATTCCCGCCGGTCATGTTTGCCAGCTTCTTTGGTCACAGTAAAGACGCTACCTTGCTGGAGTTTGCTGATAGCGCCGAAATTCAGGCCGCCCCGAAAGTTAACTTTTAAGACGTGCACTGATTATGGTTAATTTCTTCGAACACCAGCAGCAGGCGCGACGCAATACCGGGCTGCTGGTGTTGTTATTTCTGCTGGCTTTTGTGTTAATTATCAGCGCCGTAACTCTGGTCAGTGCCTTTGTTATCGGTGCCGTGCGAACCGACGGCCAGGGCGGTTATCAACTCAGTTGGGAACCCTTTATCTGGGTCAGCCTGATCGTCGGTGGCGGTATTCTGATTGTCATGCTGATCAAGTGGTTGCAGTTACGCGCTGGCGGTAAAGTCATCGCTGAATACCTCGGCGGTGAGCTCATTCGTCCTGACACGCAGGACCCGGTCGAGCGACGCGTGCTCAACGTCGTTGAAGAAATGGCCATCGCCGCCAATATGGCGGTGCCCGCGGTCTATATTTTGCCTCATGAAACCAATATCAATGCCTTTGCGGCCGGGTACGATACCCGCGATGCGGTGATTGGCCTCACCCGCGGCTCTGTCGAAACATTTTCGCGCGAGCAACTGCAAGGCGTGGTCGCCCATGAGTTTAGTCACATTTTAAATGGCGACATGCGGCTCAATATTCGGCTTATCGCAGCCTTGGCCGGCATTCTCGCCGTCGCGCATTTAGGCCGGCTGCTGCTTTATTCTGGCGGTGGGCGCAGCCGCAATAATAAGAATGCCCTGCCGTTATTTGGCATTGGCCTGATGATTGTCGGGTTTATTGGCGTGCTGTTTGGCAATCTGATCAAGTCGGCAGTGAGCCGTCAGCGCGAGTACCTGGCCGATGCCGCTGCCGTGCAGTTTACCCGTAATCCGGAAGCCTTATCGGGTGCTCTGAAACAAATTGGCGCCCGTGAAGAGGGCAGCCGTGTGCGCCATAAAAACGCCGACGAAGCGGCACATTTGTTTTTTGGCGAGGCGCTTAATCATTGGTTTGGCATGATGGCCACCCACCCGCCACTGGAAAAGCGCATTAAGCGCATTGAACCGCACTGGAACGGACGTTTCCCCGAGCCCCGCAAAGCGCGCAGCCGTGCCGAAAAAGAGCATGAAGCGGCGCAGCCAAAACCTTCCGCGCTGAACAAACTGGCATTGTTGGCGCTACCGGCGGTACTGCTGGAACAGGCGCACGATTCGAAGCAGGCTCCTAAGCTGGTACACGATCTTATTATTGCTGAGCTGCTAAAAGAGCCTAATCATGCGTTGCAAGGGCTGAATGCTGCACAACAACTGGCGCTGGTTGAACTGGCAGTGCCGGCGCTGCGCCAGGCGCCCGAAGCCCGGCGCCTGAGCCTGTTAAAAGACCTTGAAGCAATGGCCGACAGTCAGGACTTATTTCACTGGGGCCTGTACCAATTACTGGCCCGCCAGTTACTGCCGAAAGGCAAATTTAAAGAGCGCCTCGACAATCAGGCCGCACTTGATGCCACCGTTACGGCGCTGCAACGCACGGATGCCGGTAAAGCCGTCGACCGCACTACCTTATGCAAAGCGTTGAACACCTGTCGCGACTGGGCACCGAAGGCCAAGCAGACCTTAATCGACAAATGGCTGGAGACCGTGCGCGAGGACGGCGTCGTCTCACCCGCAGAGCGCCAGCTGGTTGCCATCCTCTGTGCCTGTATTGAGGTGCCGATTCCCGATGACATGCTGCAATGACCGTTAATGGATAGCTAACCAGCTGCTGATATGCTGATGCAATTCGTTATCGATGAAACCCACGGTCATATGGTGCCGCCCCGGCGCCATGATGAGCGTGCGAGTTTCAGACTCGAGAGGTAAATAGGCTTCATAGGGAGCAATCGTATCTTTGTCGCTGGCGATTAAGAGTGCCGGAACCTCGAGTTGCGGCAATAGTCGCAGTAAGTCAGTGTCAGCAAGCTCAAGATCTTGCCGACGCATGGCGCCGATGACTCCCTGCCTAACCGTATCGCTACTCATCAGCTTGCTCAACCGCGGATAGATCTCAGCCAGTACTGCTTCTGTGGCTTGATCCATGGGTAACATGGGCGCAAACAACATAAGCCCGGCAACATCTTTGCGTTGCCGGGCGACATTCGCAGCGGCGACACTCCCCATCGACTGACCCGCAATGTACAGCGGACCTGGTTTTTCACGCTGCGGCAAACTATCGAGCAGAGCGCTGATCATGTCAGCGTCACGTACGCCAAATCCCGTCTGCTCCACCGTCGATTGTCCATGCCCCAGCAAGTCAGGCACAATCACATGGTAACCAAGGAACATAAAGTAGGCCGCTAACATGCCCATTGCCGACTTATCGACACTATAACCGTGAAGCAAAACCATCGTGCCCTGATGCGGTAGAACCTCTTCGCGGGTAAGATTTAGCTGGTAAATTTCAATACCGTTAGCGGTCTCAAACTCAACATCAAAGTTCAGCGTCGCCGGGTCTTCAGGTGCTTCAGTTAACGTCAGGTGATAAGGCTTGCCATACAAATAGCCGGTGCAGCCGCCAAGAAAAGGTAAACAAAATTCGCGGGTAGCGAGTTGCAGTTCGCGCAACATATCCGCCGTATTTTCAGGCATCGAGGCCGCACTTGGCCGCATCGACAAGCGTTCTTCTACAATCGCAGCACATCCTAAAAGCACGGTGCTCGCCAAGGCGAGCACCAGCATTTGAAAGCCTCTTAACATTGTTCGATCTCATGGAACCTGGATGAGATCTACTATATAGCGAATCTATTCGCTCGCAACTACTGGTTGCGGGTTTTGCACCAGTGCTTGCTCAAGGTCGGCAATGATGTCATCAGGATGCTCAATACCCACGCATAAACGAATGGCTTCAGGTTTCACACCCACCTGTAACTGCTCTTCTTCGCTTAACTGACGATGGGTGGTGGAAGCCGGGTGGCATGCCAGCGACTTGGCGTCGCCGATATTCACCAGGCGTTTAAATAATTTCAGCCGATCATAGAATTTTACGCCGGCGTCGTAGCCGCCTTTTAATCCGAAGGTTAGAAGTGACGCAGGCAGGCCGCCACGGATATATTTTTGCGCCAGCTCATAGTCGCTGTGATTCTCGAGGCCTGCGTAGTTTACCCAGGCGACTTCCGGGTGGTGCTGCAAGAAGTTCAGCACGCGCTCAGTATTCTGGCAATGACGCTCCATGCGTAACTCGAGCGTTTCGAGCCCCTGCAAAATTAAAAAGGCATTGAACGGCGATAATGCCGCGCCAGTATTACGCAGCGCGACGGTACGCACCCGCGCAATAAAGGCAGCTGCCTCAAAGGCCTCAGTGTAAACCACCCCATGATAGGCCGGTTCGGGTTCGTTAAACTGCGGAAATTTGTCTTTGTGCTTGACCCAGTCAAAGCGCCCACCATCGACAATCAGACCGCCAATCGTAGTGCCATGCCCGCCAATATATTTCGTTAATGAATGCACAATAATGTGCGCGCCCCATTCAAGCGGGCGACACAGGGCAGGTGAAGCCACGGTATTATCGACCACCAACGGAATACCATGTTGTTCGGCCAACTGACTGTACGCCTCAAGGTCAGCGATGGTGCCTGCCGGGTTACCGATGGTCTCGCAATAGAGTGCTTTGGTGCGCTCGTCCACCAACGCGGCCAGATCCTCGGTGGCTTCTGAGGCCGCGAATCGCACCTCAATGCCAAAGGCCGGCAGCATATGCGCAAACAAAGTATAGGTGCCGCCATAGAGCTGCGGCGTGGTGACAATATTATCACCCTGGCTGGCCAGCGTAATCAGGGCGTACTGAATGGCTGCCATACCCGAAGCCACAGCCAGTCCGGCAACGCCTCCTTCAAGCGCCGCGACGCGCTGTTCAAGCACATCATTGGTCGGATTCATAATCCGCGAGTAAATATTGCCCGGTACGGCAAGGTCAAACAAATCGGCGCCGTGCTGGGCGTCGTCAAAGGCATAAGCCGCCGTCTGGTAAATCGGGGTAGCGACCGCCTTGGTGGTGGGGTCGGTTTCATAACCATGGTGAATGGCAAGGGTTGCAGGGCGATAGTGATCTGACATAGCAGGCTCCAGTAGTTTTAACCGCTGTTGGACTTTTAAACGTTTAGACGTCCATACTAGCTAAAAAACTGTTAGCTGCAACCTCTTTTTTCAGACGTGATGATTAAGTCTGGCGATCAGTTGCAGCACATCACTGTGGACCCCAGCTGCAGTCACTTCCGGACCGGCACCCGGGCCCTGAATCACTAACGGATTTTCATCGTATTGACGACTGCGTAAGGTAAAGTTAGCGTTTCCTGCCGGTAGCCGGGCATACAGCGAACTTTCATCAATGGCTTTTAATTCAGTCCCGCCGCGCAACTCTCCGTTTTTGCCGCGTTCAATAAACCCCAGATAGACCCATTGCTGTGCCTGCGGGGCGGTGCGCTCACGCCATGCATCAAATGCCGCATCAAGCGCATCACCCTGGTCCATAAATGCGTCCGTTTCAATCTCGCGCAATGTCTCGGGCACCCGATTTTGTATTTCCAAGTCAGCAAGCTGCAGTGGCCAGCCTGCCTCGCGCGCAAGAATCACTAATTTTCGCGCCACGTCCATACCGCCCAGATCAAGGCGTGGATCCGGCTCGGTCAGCCCCTGCTGCTGCGCCTTGGCAATCCACTCGGCAAGACTATCGCCACTGCGGTAATTTTGAAAAATCCATGACAGCGAGCCAGACAGATTGCCCTCAATTCGGATAATTTCGTCGCCACACCTACAACGTTCGTTCACCGCCGATAAAATAGGTAGACCTGCGCCTACCGTCGTGTTGTACAGCCAGTGCCGCTGGTACTGCTGCCGCACGCGGTGCAGCTCCTGGTATGCGTCGAGTGCACTTGAGCCGGCGTATTTGTTGGCCGAGATCAAGTGGGCGCCAGCGGCCAGCCACGACGGGTAACTCCGACTGATCGATTTTGCCGCGGTAAGGTCCAGCACCATGGGCCGCTGGCCCCGTTGGCAACTTGCCCGCACCCAGGTTTCGACCGAATCAGCATGATAGTCCTCGCCTTGTGCCTGCAATTGCGCACGCCAGTCAGCTAAGGCAATACCACGGGGTACCTCGAGCCTGCGGGTACTGCGAAAAAGCGCGGTGACGCATGCCTGTGAATCCAGCGATAACTGCGGGGCAAAGTGCTCAAGCCAATAACTGCCAATGGTGCCAACCCCGACCACGCCGATTGCGATCTCCGCCTGACTCATGCAGCCTCCAGAAAATGTTTTAGTTGCGGCCCGTAGGCAGCGGTATTCAGGATAAAACCGTCGTGGCCATGGGCTGTGGCAACCGTTTCATGGCCATAACAATGTGGTAATAAAGAACATAATTCGGTAAGCAGATGCGATGGGATCAGAATGTCGCCGTCAAACCCGACCACCAATGTTGGTTGCCGCAGACGCTGCGGCGCTATACGAAACCGATCTAACGCCGGGCCGAAGTGGGTAAACAGCTGTCGCGCCTGCGCAGGATTACGGGCAACCAGCTGTTGCGCACGCTCGTGCATGTAATCTACCGCCCGAGCACCGTCCGGAAAGCGTGTATCAAGTCCTACCGCGCCGCGGTAACTGAACATCGCCAGCGCGCGGGCCAGGGCCACGCCCTGCTGCGCCTCACCCGCGTTATCGGCAAGCCGGATAAAGTCGCGTTGCAGGCTGCGTAACATGACTGCCTGGGCACTCGGCCGGTGGCTTGCGGCAATCACTGCCAGGCGCTGCACTGCTAAGGCCGCACTGGTGGCCAGCGCCATCGCCACGCAGCCACCAAAAGAGCCACCAATCACCGCGTGAAATTGTGTCAGTCCCAGACGTTCAAACGCCCGCGCAATCGCATCTGCGTGTTCCTCAACCGTGCTCGGTACCTGTGCACAGGAACTTTCGCCCATGCCGCCGAAATAATCCAGCGTCCAGAGCTGGTAATCGAGCAATCCGGCATGCTCGACCAGGCCGTGCCACCAGCCCTCACCTTTTCCTTCGTAGACCCGCCGGCCGCCGGAGATGCCGCCCAGCAACAATACCGCCGGGCCATCGGCGCAGCCCTGCCGACGCAAGGCTAAGCTGCCCTGCTCCAGTTTGATCTGATGATCCTTATACGCAAACGACATAACGATATGTTTTAACTAAGTGGTTGAACCGAATGTAATGACACCGTCGAACAAAGTCAATATGGACGTCTATACATCTAACTTACTAAGATAGGCTATCGAGCACATTTACTTGTTAAACGCCGCTTTTTTTTCGATAATCAAAACACTTTTAAATGCCAGAAAGGGCCTGCTAATGCCATCCTTTGACATTGTTTCTGAAGTCGATCGTGTTGAATTAAAGAATGCCGTCGATAACGCCAAACGTGAACTTGACTCACGTTTTGATTTTCGTGGCGTCGATGCCCGCATTGAGCTGAACGATCTGACCGTGACGCTGGCGTCCGAGTCAGACTTTCAGGTGCAACAGCTGTACGATATTTTTGCCAATCACTGTGCCAAACGAAATCTGAGTCTTGCTGGTACTGAGACACCAAAAGAACTTGAGCATAGTGGTAAAACCTACAGCACTACCATAACCTTTAAACAAGGTATCGACCAACCCCTGGCGAAGAAAATCGTCAAGCTCATTAAAGACAGTAAGTTAAAAGTTCAGGCAGCGATTCAGGGCGACAAAGTTCGGGTCACAGGCAAAAAGCGCGATGACTTGCAGCAAGCTATGGCGTTGTTGCGTGAGTCAGACATTGAACTACCCTTACAATTTGAAAACTTCCGCGACTAACGGCGTATTCACTGCTTAAGACTACGGGATCGGGCACATGGATGAAGCGGCATTACTGAAAAAACTACCGGGGATAACCTATCAGCTACAATACGATGCGCAGGGTAAGGCACGCTTTACTTTTCTCTGCGGACCGGTGCAGTCGCTGCTGGGGCTCGAAGCGGAAGCGCTCAAAGAGAATGCTACCGCTTTTTTCGCCGCGATTCCTGCTTCTGATCGTGAAACCCTACTGCAAGATGCGATTCTGGATGCCCGGCAAGGTCGCGACGGGTATCACCCTTTTCGTTATACCCGCCCCGATGGACGCGTGTTACGGCTTGATGCTCACCACAGTGCTGAGGAGCTCGGCGAAGGCAGGTGGCAATGGACCGGCTACCTCGTCGAAGGCAATTACCGCCACACCCTGGAAGACGCATTAGCAGCCAGCGAGCAAAGGTTTGAAACCTTAGTCAAAAACGCCAGTGATATCATTTTCACCATTGATGGCAATGGCATCATTGGGTACTTGTCGCCTAATTACGAGTGGTTGGTCGGTGACGCTCCTGAAGACACCATTCATCAGTCATTTGTGGCGGTCGTTCATCCCAACGACGCGGCCAGCTGTAACGCTTATATTCAGTCCATTTTATCGGGCAGTCCGGCGGCCCGCGACATTGAGTTTCGCGTGCGTCACAGCGATGAAAAGTGGCACTGGTATACCTGCCGCGCCTCAAAAATTGCCGGGCACAATATACAGCCGGATTATCTACTGGGCATTGCCCGGGAAATTACCGAGCAGCGCCAGCAACGCGAAAAGCTGGCCCGCATGGCGCGCGAGGACATGCTCACCAGTTTGCCTAACCGCGCCTATTTCGAGGAGCTCTTCGAGCAGACACTGGCGCTAAGCGCGCAACAGCAAAAAGCATTAGCCGTGCTGTTTATTGACCTGGACCATTTCAAGGCAGTGAATGATACCCATGGCCATAGCATTGGTGATCAACTGCTGATTCATGCTGCACGGCGCATTAAATCCTGTCTGCGTGATGCGGATGTGGCTTGCCGTGCCGGCGGCGACGAATTTGTGGTGCTTACCAATAATTTTGCCGATAGCAGCATGGCCCGGCAGATTGCCGCTTGTATTGCAGAGCGCATTCGCCAGGAGTTGGCGCAGCCCTTTTCTGTTGAGCAACTACAATTGACTATTTCAGCCAGTATCGGCATTGCTATATTCCCTGAGCATGCCGATAGCGCCAGTGATTTATTGCGCCGCGCCGACCAGGCCATGTACGCTGCAAAACTCAAGGGCCGTAACCGGGTGTTGATCAGCGACCCTGAAGTCCTCAATTCAGACAAGCGTTAAAGCAACCCCTACGACCAGCCAGATCACCGCCAGTACCGATAAGGTACGCATTAATAATTCACTCCATGACGGACCACCATGATCATGGTGATGGCCCTCATCCTGTGCCTGTTGCTTACGCCAGAGCACATAGAGCAACGCACAAGTTACCAGCAAGCCGATAATATTCAGGAAAAAGCCATAGTTAAGCTGAAAATGATCGCGTTCGGCAATTTTTTCCAATGCCTGATGGTCCGGGAGTAAGTCGAAAGCCAGTAAGCCGTAATGCATCAGCAACGAAGCGGCGACCAGACAAGTAAATAGCATCGCGGTGATATAAAGCGCCATTTTCCAGCCATAATAGCGGGCGTTAATGCGCAATACCGGCAGTACCACGAGATCGGAGAATATGAAGGCCATCACACCAGCAAAAGCGACGCCTTCACCAAAAAGGACTGCGGCCAAAGGTATATTCCCCATCGAACCAATAAACGTAAAGAAAGCCGCGATAGGGCCCACCACCGTTTGCTGTAAGACTTCTAAAAAGCCTAAATCACCACCGGCAGTGCCAGCGCCCTGAAATAGCCAGGCGAAAAATGCCGAGGGGACAAAAGCCGAGATAAGGCCAGCAACGGTGAAGCCGATAAGTACGTCTTTCCATACCATCTGCCACTCCATCACATAGCGCCGGGCAACCATCTGCCATAACTCAGGGTCGGTGAAATCGCCCCAGTGGCGGAGTGGGTATCCCTCTTCGTCCTCGTCACCTTTTTCCTCGTCACGCGCTTGTTTGATTAGCTGCGTGGGCCGCGTCAGTTTGACAAACAACCAGGCAAAGGCAATCAGCAAAACGCCACCCAGGTACTCACCGAGTACGAACTGCCAGCTTAAGAACACTGCAATCACAAAACCCAGCTCAATGACCAGGTTGGTCGACGCCAGCATAAATGCCATCGAGGCGGTGAACGCCGCACCTTTGTTAAACAACGCGCGGGTAGTTGCTAACGCAGCGAAACTGCAGGAACTGGAGATAAAACCAAAAAAGGAGCCAAGTGCTACTGACTTAAAATCGTCATCGCCCATCACTGAGCGCATTTGCCGCCGCGTCACCAGCACCTGAATCAGGCTACTGATAAAATAGCCCAGCACGAATGCCCAAAGCGCCATCCAGAAGAAGCCCAGACTGGTCGTTGCCGCTGCTTGCCAATTTGCCAGAAAGTCATGCATCTCGGGTATCCTTTTGCGTGATTTCTCTAAGGTATTGTCTTTACTGCTAATTGGTATCTCGGATTAACATAGCATACTATGAACATTGATTTCAGCGAGCAATAGCGCAACGACAGAGGTGATTTATGAGTGAACATTGGCAAGCACGACGTTCAGGACCTTCCCCACAACGACCTGGCGACCGCCGTACGCCGTGGCAACGGGATCGCGCCCGGGTGCTTCACTCAGCTGCTTTTCGCCGCCTACAGTCAAAAACACAAATTATGAATGTTGGCGAAAATGACTTTTACCGTACGCGCCTGACCCACTCGTTGGAAGCAGCGCAAATTGGTACCTCACTGATCAATCAACTTGAGCATGTCGGTAGCGCAGATGAGCGTAGCCTGCTACCCGATCTCAATCTGATGGAAACCCTGTGTCTGGCACACGATATCGGTCACCCACCCTTTGGCCACGGCGGCGAAACCGCACTTAATTTTAAGATGCTCGCTTCCGGTGGCTTTGAAGGCAACGGTCAGACGTTTCGTATTGTCGGCAAGCTCGAGGCGTACCACGAGAACCATGGCATGGACTTAACCCGGCGCGCGCTGCTGGGGTTACTCAAGTATCCGGTACTGATGCCACCGTTAACGGCACCCGACAGCCTGCAAAATCCCGGCAGTCTGGCCAAATGGAAGCCCGCCAAAGCGCTGTTCGCCTGTGACGCCGACCTTCTCGATTGGGTATTAGAGCCGTTATCTGAACAGGACCGTACCTTATTTCAGCAGGTCGACCAGTTGCGGGCATCGCCCTGGCAGCGCTCAAAGCACAAGAGTTTCGATGCGTCGTTAATGGAGTTAGCAGATGATATCGCCTACGGCGTGCATGATCTTGAGGACGCAGTGGTCACCGGTACTTTGTCAGAACAACAATGGCATCGTCATTTGGATCGCGTCGTCAGTCAGCTTGACGGCGCACTGAGCGAACTTATGCAACGTCTCGGTCGGCAATTGTTCTCGCCCCAGCACAGCGTCCGCAAAGACGCTATCGGCGCTTTAGTCAATATTTTTGTGACCGCCGTGCAGGTCAAACAGACGCTACCCGATGCCAGCGAGCCACTGATTCGCTTTAATGCGGTGCTGCCCGAGGCCGAGCGCTTCTTACTGGACAGTTTAAAAGCGGTCGTTTTTGAGCATGTCATTAACCAGCCGTCGATTCAGCAACTACGCTATCGCAGCCAGACCATGCTGCTGAATCTGTTCAGTGCCTTCCACAATGAGCCGCTGCGACTGCTTCCCCATAATACCCGCACTCGCTGGCAGGTGGCTTTCGACGATCAGGGCCAGATAGGAGCTGATCGTGTGTTATGCGACTACATTGCAGGCATGACTGATGAATACGCGCACCGCATGTACCGGAATCTTTTTGTCATCTGAGAGGCCCGCTAACGCGGGCTCTGGTCAGCAATCCACTCCAGTAATTCTGCCAACGGCTGCGGCCGACAAAATAAGTAGCCCTGCATCAGGTCGCTGCCATGCTCAGTAACGAACTGAGCCTCGGCTTCAGTCTCAACGCCCTCAGCAATCGTGCGCACTCCCAGTTCTCTGGCAATCATCAGAATACCCCGGGTAATCGAAGAATTACGCTCAGTACGGTAAATACCTGAAATAAACGTCCGATCAATTTTAATCCCATCAACAGGCAACTGATTCAGGTAACTCAAGCTTGCAAACCCGGTACCAAAGTCATCAATGTTGACTTTCAGGCCCAACTCTCGCATCTGCTCAATTAAACGTATGATGTGCTTACTGTCGCGCATGAAAACATTTTCGGTAATTTCAATCACAAGCTGCCCCGGCGAAATCTGATGTCGGCGAAGCGTCTGTTGCACATCCTCGATGAAATCGTCGCGATAAAACTGCAATGGCGAGAAATTTACATTAACACTTTCAATGCCAGCAGCGACCAATGTCGCAGCGTCCTGACATGCCCGATCAAAGACCCAGTCAGCAATCGCAATAATCTGCCCGGTCGACTCTGCCAGAGGGATGAAATGACCCGGCGCGATATAACCTTGTTCAGGGTGCCGCCAGCGGACTAAAGCTTCGACCTCACGCGGTCTCCCACTGGCATCAACAATAGGCTGATAGAACAGTTCAAATTGCTCTTTCTGAATCGCCTCCTGCAACTGTGTACGCAGTTCCACCTGTTGCTGCATGTCAGCATCCAGGTCCGAGCTGTACCAGTACCAAGAGCTGCCGCCACGACGCTTGGCTTCGTACATGGCTACATCGGCGCGTTGAATCAGTTCGACCGGCCGCTGAAACGGCACGCTGGAATCGGCAATGCCGACTGTAGCCGATAGCGAGACCTCCAGCTCATCAAGCCGATAAGGGGTATGAAACTGAGCGATTAACCGGCCGACCAGCAGACTGACCTGTTCGCGCTGCTGAACGCTGGTAATCACCGCAACGAATTCGTCGCCACCAAAGCGCGCCAGCATATCGCCGTCGCACATCTGCTCTTGCAAGCGTGCAGCGGTTTCTTTCAATATTCGATCGCCAACCGCATGCCCAAGGCTATCATTAATTGGCTTAAAGCCATCAAGGTCAATAAACAGCACAAACACCAGTGCGGCCTCGCCATCTGCCCGAGCAGTCAGACACTGAGACAGGCGAGTTTCGAGCGCGCTGCGGTTAGGAAGCCGAGTCAGAACATCGTGCTTCGCCAGGAACTCCAGCGCCTCTTCACGCTCCACCCTGTCGGTGATGTCGCTCAGTAAGCCGACGAAATGGGTGACCCGTCCACCATCGCGCACCGGCGAAATAAGTAGATCGCTCCAAAATGGCGTACCGTCTTTACGGTAGTTGCGAATGGTTACACGTACTTCATTACGCTGTTGCAGCGCCTGATGAATTTTTTCCGCATCGCGCTGATCCGTGCCGGGTCCCTGCAGAAAATTACAGCTGCGCCCAAGAATCTCGCTGTCGTCGTAATAGCCGGTTATTTCTTTAAATGCAGGGTTAGTATAAATAATCGGTTGATCTGGTAGATTCGCCTCAAATATGAGTACGCCGTTAGTACTCGACTCCACGCTACGCTCAAGTAATTTCAGTTGCGACTCATTGCGACGCTGCACCGTCATATCTTTTGCAATACCATGCACCCCGGTTATCTCGCCATTAATAATAATCGGCATATTGGTGACATCCAGATGGCGTAATTCGCCTTCAGCGTTAAAGATTTTTATTTCATAGCGTTGCGGCTTGCCCGACCTGGCAGCTTCAAAGTGAGCGCGCGTGCGCTTGCGGTCAAATTCGGGGACCACGAGTTCGTAATGCTGGCCAATGACCTCCATCTCATCGTGGCCAATCAAAGCTGCGCCAGCACGGTTGAGGCTCATAAAGTTGCCTTCGAAATCGAGGGTAAAAACAGCTTCTGGGTTATAGCTAAATAATGAGCGATTATGTTGCTCACTGCGTTCGCGCTGCAGGCGGTCATTATGTTGATCGATGACCAGGGCAACGAGATCACGGCTGCGCTGCAACAAATCAAGCTCACGCAGGCAGGGTTCGCGGCGACGCTTAAAATAGACGGCAAGGGTACCAATCACATTTTTATGTGCTGGCGACAATACCGGATAGGACCAACAGGCTTTTAATCCGAAGCGTTCGTTGAGTTCGGCAAAGCGCTCGAAGCGTTGATCCAGCGCCATATCCGCTACAATCACAGGAATTTTTCGGTAGGCGGCAGTGCCACAGGCCCCCACCCCATCAGCAACAGGCACGTCCTGTAATTCGTCGACAAACGCCTGCGGCAGGCTCAGCGCAGCGGTGGCGTTAAGTTCACGCTTGCGGTCGTCAACCAGCATGACTGCGCAAAGCGCCCCGTCAATTTGATCCTCAATCAGCGCGCAAATATCGGTGAGCTTGTCTTCCAGTGATTTATTTTGCGCCAGTGAGGCAAGGGTACGGAATTTTGCCGAGACCAGGCGCGCCAAGCGCTGCCGCTCACGCCATCCGACCCACCAGCCAATGGCAATACAAGCAACGGACAGTAGTAATCCGTAGATCAAAAACTGATACTGCCACTCCAGCTGTTCGAATAACAAAGCCTGTCCTTATCCGCATCTAGGCAGCGGAGCGATGATAACGATAGCGGTGCCAGGCCAACCCAAGGACCATCAGCAACAAGCCGACGAACACCGTTTCAGTATTTAGCATGATCGCCAAAGCCAGACAACCGATTAAACCCAGCACTGACCAGAGCTTATGAATAAAGCGTTGTTGCGGCGCGACGTTCAGGGCTGCGATATTGGTAATGGCGTAATACACCAAAACCGTAAAGGCGCTGAAAGTCCAGGCCAGACGAATGCCGCCGAACCCGGCAATAATCATCATTACCAGCGCGGTAATCAGGGTCGCCCGTGGTGCCGCCGTGCGTAAACTATTCAATTGTGCCCAGCTATGTGGCAAATCTCCGCGCCGTGCCATCGCCAGTACCACCCGCGAGACGCCCAGGACCAGATTCAGGGTAACCCCTAACATGGCCAGAATCGCACCGATAAAAACCACATCTTTTTGCCAACCGGCAGGCATTAATTGCGTAAGGATAAAGTCCTCACCAATAAAGAGCGGCTGGCGCTGCATCAGTCCCCACGCCACTGCAATGTAGAGCAAGGTGACAATCACCATAGTGACAATGATCGCCCGCGGAATGATGCGTCGCGGTTCACTGACCTCTTCTCCCATTGTCGCAATACGGCCATAACCGGTATAGGCCACAAAAAGCAGCGCAGCGGCGGCAAGAAAATCACTGACGCTGACCTGGGTGTACTGAACCGACGCCGAAGGTGGCGGCGCTTCCGCTGCCCAGAACACAAATACCGCTAAACTTAAAAACGTCAAGGTGATCAGTAAAGCATTCACTTGGTTTGAGCGTCGTAACCCCGCCAGCACCAGCGCTGTAATAAACGCTATCATAACGATGGCCATGCTGATCACCGCCCACTCCGGCCAGTTTAGATACTGATTGACAAGCCACGCGCTGGCCAGCGCCGCTGCAGCGGCTGAAGCACTTTTTGCCGCAATAAATAACCAGCCGGCAAGAAACCCGGCATCGTGACTCAGAAATTTATAACCATATTCGTAGGTGCCACCACTCACTGGATGCACGGCCGCTAATTGAGCACTCGAGAGGCCGTTGCATAAAGCGACAAAAGCCGCCAGCACAATGGCATATAGCAGCCAGTCAGCCGCCAGATCATAACCAAAGCCAATACTCACAAAGGCGCCGGTGCCGATAATTGAACCTAAACCAAGAACGATCGCTCCGGAGAGTAAGGTCGAACGCATTAATTGCGGGTGAGTCATAAATTCCTCTTGGATTTTAATAGTCTTAGTCTTGCTATTATCTGAATAAAGCCTAGCAAATGGTTGTCATTTACGCTTACTGACGACCGAAGGATCCAGAATACCAAAATGCATGTAATCATAGATGAACAAAACATGATTACTGCTCTTGGAACGATATGACGTATTACAAAACCGGCTTGGTGTGGCTGCAAAATGATTTACGACTTGACGACCACTCATTAATCAATAAGGCTGCGAAAGAGTGCGAGCACTTACTTTTCATTTACTGCGTCAACCCGAAATGGTTTACCCACAATCGCTATGCCTTGTACAGTATTGGCGCTCACCGCTGGCGCTTTCTGTTCGAATCTCTGACGGACTTCAAAAATCAGCTTGCGGCGCGTGGACAGCAGCTGCTTTTAAGTCATAAAACTCCCCTGCACGCATTCGCAGAGGTATTGAGTCAGGTGCCGGTGGATGTGGTCTATAGTAGTCAGAACGCAGGTTTTTATGAGCGCACCTATCAACAGCTCATACAGCGCCGCTATCCACTGATAAAGCATCATTATGAGCCAACCGCGACGCTTTGGGCGGCGAGTCAGTTGCCTTTTACACTGGCAAAGCTTCCGGAAACATTTTCGCGCTTTCGCCGGACTATTGAGCAGCATGACTTGCGCGCGCAGATTCCACCAGCCACACCCGCACCAGCGCGGCTGCCCCCGCCGCCGCCAAGCGCAAGCGCCTTGCTGAAAGGCCATGACGGTGCCTTACCCGCCATTACAACTGCGATCCATGAGCAGTTTCAAGGCGGTACGCAGGCAGCGCTAAAGCATCTGCAAAGTTACTTTGCCGGTTCAGCTCCACATACTTACAAAGAAACGCGCAACAGTCTTGAGCGCTGGTCGGACTCCACCAAGTTCTCGCCCTGGTTGGCAAATGGTTCCCTGGGCGTTCGACAACTCCACGACGCGCTACTTCAGTACGAGCAGCAGCATGGATCAAACGAGAGCAGCTACTGGATTTTCTTCGAGCTGCTCTGGCGCGAGTATTTTCAGTGGTACGCTCATCATCATGGCACCAAGCTTTTTGCTTTCGGCGGCATTACGCAACGCCGGCCGAACACCAGTTTTTATGCAGCGCGCTGGCAGCAGTGGTGCAGCGGCACCACTGCTTATCCCATTGTGAACGCCTGCATGAATCAACTCAATGCTACGGGCTATATGTCCAATCGTGGCCGGCAATTGGTGGCCAGTTGCTTTGTCCATGAGTTGGGACTGGACTGGCGCTACGGTGCCGCTTTTTTTGAACAGCAACTGATTGACTATGACGTTGCGTCAAACTGGGGAAACTGGCAGTACCTGGCAGGCGTCGGCGCAGATCCGCGCGGTCATCGCCGCTTTGATCTCGATAAGCAGACCGGTTAGTACGATCCAGATGGCGCATTCATCGCGCGCTGGCAAGGTGAGGTCGAGGCGCAACCCGACTGGATCGATGCAGCGGACTGGCCTATTACCTAGCTCCTTGCGGACAGTGCTCGATCCGCTTTGCAGAAATTGACCATTGCCTCCCCCCCCTAAACCCCGCTACTATCAAAGCGGTTTTGCTTTTACCAAGTGCTAAAAAATAAAAAGGTAAACTCATGAATAAGTTTGCAAAAAGTCTTCTTGCGATGCTGCTCATCAGCAGTGGTAGCGCACTCTATGCGGCCGACAGCATGTTCAGCCAGGGGCGCAGTATCGCATCGGCGGAGCAGTTTTCGGTGCTCAGTTACAAAGATCGCGTTGCGGCTGAAAACCAGATGCTAACGCCGCGGCTCAACGAACTTCTGCCACAACTAATGGCCGCCACCAATATCGATATGTGGCTGATCATCAATCGCGAGTACGCGGAAGACCCCATTTATTACACTTTAGTACCGCAACCGACCTTTGCCGCACGTCGCACCACCATGCTGGTGTTCTACCGCCAAGCTGATGGCAGCGTGGAAAAATTATCCGTGAACCGTTACCCGCTGGGCGAACCTTATGAGTCGGCATGGGCCGGTGGTGATCTCGATGCGCAATGGCAGGCGCTCGCGCAGTTGATTGCCGAGAAAGACCCACAGCGCATTGGGATAAATGTTTCGCGGGACTGGCCCGTGGCTGACGGCCTGACCCATGGCTTACATCAGCGCCTGCAAGAGGCTTTACCCAGCGAGCTGGAGCAGCGGCTGGTATCAGCCGAAGACCTGGTCGTACGTTGGGTGGAGACCCGTAGCGCCGAGGAAATTGCGGTCTACCCACAGGTCGTCGGGCTTGCCCGTGGCGTCATTGCCGAAGCCTTCAGTAATCGAGTCATTACCCCTGGTGTGACAACCACAGAAGACGTCGCCTGGTACATCCGTGAGCGTTTTGCTGAATTGCAACTGCCGGTCTGGTTTATGCCTTATGTTACCTTGCAACGCAACGGCCAGGGCTGCACCGATGAACAGCCTTTCTGTGGACAAAGCGGCAAAGTTATACAGCGTGGCGATGTGATTCACACAGATGTAGGTATTTGTTATCTCAAACTGTGTACAGATACACAGGAAATGGCTTACGTACTGCGCTTTGGTGAAGAGGAGGTTCCGGCAGAAATGCAAACTGCACTAGCGGTGGGTAATAGCTGGCAGGATCATCTGACAAATGCGTTCGCGGTCGGTCGCACCGGTAATGAAGTACTCGAGGCTGTCATTGCCAAAACCACCGCCGAAAGCATGATCACCAGCACGTATACGCATCCACTGGGCTTCTTCGGGCACGCGCCGGGGCCTACCATTGGTATGTGGGATAATCAGGGACCGACCGCCATTCGTGGTGACTGGCCGATTTATGCCAACACCGCGTATGCAATTGAAGGCAATGCAAAAGTGCCGCTGGCGATGTGGGACGGCCAAAACATTCAGATTATGCTGGAACAAAGTGCATTGTTTGACGGTGAAAAAATCATTTATCTGGCCGGTCGCCAAACGCAGTGGCATGTTATCCGTTAATAAGGAACTTTTATGACTGAGTCATTTCGCAGTATCTGCGTCTATTGTGGTGCGAATCCGGGATTTAGCCCAATCTACAAAGATGCCGCTTTGGCACTGGCCGATGTGTTGACAGCGCAGAACATTACCCTGGTGTACGGCGGTTCCAGCGTTGGCCTGATGGGGGTGCTGGCCGACCGGGTGCTTGCCAACGGCGGTAAAGTTATTGGCGTCATTCCTCAGGCGCTGGTCGACAAAGAACTCGCGCATGGCGGGCTGACGCAACTGCATGTGGTCGACTCCATGCATGCCCGTAAAGCGAAAATGGCCGAATTAGCCGAGGGCTTTATTGCCTTACCAGGCGGCATGGGCACCCTGGAAGAGTTATTCGAGATGCTGACCTGGGCTCAACTCGGATTTCACCAGAAGTGCTGTGCCGTACTCAATGTTGACGGCTACTATGACGGGCTTATCAGCTTCCTGGAAGGCGCTGTTTCACAGGGCTTCATTCGCGACGAGCACCGCCATTTACTGTTGAACCATGACGACCCGCATACCCTGATTGAGCTGATGGCCGCTTACGAGCCACCTCAGCAACCTAAGTGGATCACCGCGGACGAAACCTAATTCTGTAAGGAGCTGTTATGCGCTTAGTTACGCTTACCTTTCTACTCGCGCTGCTTTGCAGTTTGCCGCTGGCGGCGCAGGAAACCCATGCGGTGCCCGCTGAGCAACGCCAGTCTGTTGTGGCCGCTCTCAGTGAGTTTCTATATGGCGCTTCGATCAGCGACGCCAAAGCCCATGAGAAGTTCTGGGCACCGGAACTTACTTACACCAGTTCGTCAGGCACGCGCTTTGGCAAGCCACAGTTGATGAATGGCATGCGCAATAGTCAGCCAACGCCGGAAGACGAAGTAACGGCCTGGTATACCGCTGAAGCTATTGAGCTCAAAGCGTTAGGCCCGGCGGTTATTCTAAACTTCACGCTGGTCTCGACCGATGTTGCCAGTGGTGAGCGCGAGACCTTTCTGAATAGTGGCGTACTGGTGCAGCGCGATGGCCACTGGCAGGCAATCAACTGGCATGCTACCCGCCACGCCGACAGCGCTACTACCAACCGTTAATACGCGGCCAGAACACCAGCTCGTCAATTTTCGGTACTACATAGCCATCAAACTGACTGGCGGTGGCACAAGCATGGTTGGGAAGTATGCGTACTTTGTCGCCCACCGCCAGCTTAGGTAGTTTTGCTTTGCTGCCTTTGCGCAAAGCAACCACGCCGTGTTCCTGGCTGGTGTTGGTGACGATTAGGTCACGATAGGGCGTACCGTCCATCGCACATACCACTCCGTAACCCTGATCCAGCTCTTGCTGCGCGGTGCCACGGTCCCGCGACAGGGCCATCCAGCCAGCGTCGGTCATAATCCAGCCTTTATCAGGGCGATGGCCAATCACTGTTGCCACCACACTTATGGCGATATCGTCGAGCTCACAAACATGAATACCCGCCATCACCAGATCATGAAAGACGTAGACACCAGCGCGTACTTCAGTCACGCCAGTTAAGTCGGTAGCGAAATGCGCAGTCGGCGTCGAGCCGACACTGACCACCGGGCAATCGATACCGGCAGTATTCAGACGCTGTTTCACCGTCACTGCAGTAGCGCGCTCGTGTTCGGCTGCGGCTTCTTTGGCAGCTTTATCCGGACAATGATAGGAGCCGCCGGCATGCATTAAAATGCCTTCGAACTGATGACTTTCCTGCAAAATTCGCGCGATAGCGATAATCTTCTCATCACTTTCGCGTAAGCCAGCGCGTTCGCCGTCACAATCAATTTCGATCAGTGCCGGAATACGAATGCCATCACGTTGGGCAAATGCCACCACCGCCTGGGCCTGCTCTACGCTATCTAACAACACACGCAGTCTGACGCCGGCATGGATCAGGCGCGCCACCCGTGGCAGCTTATCCGGGCTAATACCGACCGCATAGGTCATATCAGTAAAACCAAAGTCGGCGAAGTATTCGGCTTCTTTTAAGGTAGAAACCGTGATAGGTCCCACACCGGAAGGAAACAAACGACGTACCACATCGATTGATTTGGCGGTTTTCACGTGCGGGCGCAGCACCACCCCCAGTTCATCCATATGAGCCTGCAAACGCATAATATTGCGTTGCATTTTCTCAGGATCTAACAGCAAATAGGGCGTGGTAAGCTCAATCAGATGGGTCATCGCAGCACCGTCGACAGGAATGTGAAGATGCTCTTATTATGAAAGACCATTGCGACAGCGACAAGTACTCCTGCGCGCGAGTGCGACCTCATAATGCGCGCAGGAGTAGGCACAACTTAGTTGCGGCGGCGTTTGCGGGCGCTTTTATTGCGCCGCTGCCACCATAAATAAGTACCGGTAATACCTAACAACAGAGGCGTCAGCCCCACAATACACCAGAGTATTTTCACCGGCAGTCCGCCGAAGGTGCCAAAGTGCAACCGCCGGAAGCTATCAAGCGTCTTCATTCCGACGCCCTGTTCATTCAGGTTGTAGGTGCTTTGATAGGCTCCGGTCCAGGGATCGAAGTTCACCACCGATCCGTAATTGCTCAATAACGGATTTGCTGTAGGGGCCCGGCCAAATACCGTTAGCGGGTACTCAGGTTCATAGGGGAATAGCAAATAGGTGGGTTTAAAGCCTTCAATATAATCCTGGCTTCGGGCAACCAATCCATCAATATTCAGACTATCTGCGTACAGCCGCTCGGTCATGATATGGTGCTCGGCACCATCAGCATGCTCGGTCCATTCCTCAAGGTAAATGATCGCGCTGTAGTAACCACCGGTAATACCCAGCACCAGCAGAACAGGTGAGGCCAGGGTACCGAACATTTTATGCAGATCGCTAAATACAACGAGCAGGCGTTGGTTCCAGCGCAGGGTAAACACCCGCGCCCAGAAGCGCCGGTAGATAATTAACCCGGAAATGCCCATGAAGGTTAAAAATATTGCCAGAACGAAGGTAATAATCACCCCCAGGTGCTCATCAAGTCCGTCAATATCGTTCAGCAATAAGGTGTAATGTAACTCCAGCAACCAGTCCGTCAGGTAGTGGCCAGGCTCGGTGGGCTGACTTTGTAATTCACCTGTGTAAGGGTTCAGGTGAACTTTATGCCACTCATCGGTGCCCTCTTTAATGACAAATACCCGATCGGCCTCATCGTGGCCGGCAGGAAAAATTTCCCAGGCACCAATTTCATAATCAGGTAGCTGCGCGGTGACGCTATCTTCCAGTTCGTTCAACGACAAGCGTGGGGCATCGGTAGGTGCCAGACTCGCCACCTCAGGGATTAACCAGTGGTCAATTTCTTTTTTAAAAACCAGAATGCTGCCAGTCAGACAGACAAAAAGGAAGGGGATCAAAAAGATGATCCCCGCCCAACCATGCCACTTGTGGAGAGTCTTGCGCATGGATTAAAACTTCCAGGTTAAGCTCGCCGAGTAATTGCTCGGTGCGCCATAATAGCCTTGGTTTGGCCACAACAAGCTGTTGATGTATTTCTCATCAGTCACGTTGTTTGCATTTAAACTTAACATTACGCGCTCATTAAAGGCGTAGCTGGCCATCAGGTTCAGACGTCCGTAGGCGTCCTGACGCGTGATGATTTCTTCACCAGCATTAGCATAGCTATCACCTACCAGTTGCTGGAAGCGTGAAATGCTGTCCTGCCACTGGAAGCTGGCACCTAACTTCAAGCGCTCAAATGCCGCTGGGGTATAAGTTAACGAGGCACGGAACAGATTTTCTGGCGTATAATCTGCAACAGTTTCATCGCCATCGACGTTAAACGACGTTGCCGCCACAGTACCCTGCAAGCCCGGAGCCAGTTCGCCCGCGATTTGTAATTCAAAACCTTTTGACTCAATGCCATCGACCGCACGGTATACTAATTGCGGAGCACCTGTATTTGGGTTTTCAATCGTGCCATCACCGACCGCCAGATTCTTCTGCTGCACCTGGAAGTAAGCTGCTGAGAGCAACGCACGGTCGCCAAACAGGCTCATCTTGATGCCCACTTCAGTATTCTCACCTGTTAGCGGATCGAGACGCTCGAAGTTGCGGTCAACCTGAATCTGCGCCATAAAGGTTTCGGTATACGACGCGTAGAGGGTCGTCTCATCGGTCAGGTTGTGAGTCACGCCAACATAAGGGATAAACTGAGCATCATCGCGACTCTGGTCGACGCCGTAGCCTTCACCCTCGGTAGTAAAGTCGTTGTAACGTCCGCCCACCAAAAGTTTAGTTGCGTCAGTCAGGCCAAAACGCGCCTGCGCATAAACTGCCTTTTGGGTATTATCAATTTCACTTCCGGTCAACCCGTCAGTGAATTCCGGGAATGGCGTATCGCCGTCCCACTCTTCCAATGGTGGCATGGCCGGGAAACCATTTCCTGTGTGGAAGTCATAAAGCGAGGTATCAATGTAATCAAGGCGTGCGTGGCTGGCACCGACCACCAGTTCATGACGCTGACCAAAGGCAGCAAACGAGCCGCTCAGGTAAATGTCAAACATATCTTGCTTATCATCCAGGTCATACTCACTGGCATAACCCACCAGGCCGAGCCCCGTTTCAGGGTCTAGACCGGTGGCCGGATCAGGCAGATAGGTATAGAACAAGTAGCTATCTTCATCGGTACGAACACGGTTGTACGCGGCGCGCAGTGTCCAGTAATCATTCAGTGCTGTCTCAACGTCAACAAAGCTGCGTGATTCTTCGACATTCCAGGTCGACCAGTCAGCGGCAATGTTGGTCGAAACAGGGAAGTTCGTCGGCGTGCCGTCACCATAAAATAATGTGAGCGCGCCCCACATATTGCCGTCGGTTTCGCTGCGGGTTTCGCTATGACCCAGGGTGATCAATGTGTTGTTTGTCGGAGCGATATCAACCACGCCGTAAAATACTTCTGAGCGGTTCTCATAGCGGTCAAGATAAGACTCCCCCTGATCAGCAACTACGACGGTGCGCGCGCGCAACCAATCATTGATGGCGCCACTGACGTCACCTTCAATACGTTTGCCTGACCATGAACTCAGGCTGCCTTTGACATAACCCTGAAAATCACTTGTCGGGCGCTTACGCACCAGGTTCACGGTCGCAGCTGGCGAACCGACACCGGTCATAATACCGTTAGCACCGTGCACCACCTCAATACGCTCGTACAAAGCACTGTCCATACGACCATGGGTATTGCTGTTAATTAGCGGAAGGCCTAAACCGTCAATCTGAAAATTGTTCAGCTCAAAACCACGCGAGCTGTAATAGGTACGATCGGTTTCAACCTGTTCAACATTCACCGTTGAAGAGTTTTCAAGCACGGAGTTCAGATCGTCCAAAGCAAAATCCTGCATTTGTTGGTTACTGATCACCGTGATGCTTTGCGGGGTTTCCTGAATGCTTAGCTTCAGCTTTGAGCCGGACTGTTGCTCTTCGTTTAAATAACCGCTTTGCTGTTGTCCGTAAATCTTTAAACGTTCGACAGCTTCCGTTGTTTGCGGTTCTCCGCTGGCGTAGGAAGCCAGAGAGTAAGTAGTAGCTAGTATTGAGAGCGTAATAACTGATAAACGCATAAACGAATTCCCCGTAAAAATAAAAACGCTTGAATTGCGGGGCATGTTAATTGAAATGAGAATGATTCGCAATACCTACCTCTAAATATCTAATTAATCCTTTTGCTTTACAACGAAGTAACTATACTTGTGGAGAATTTCAAAAAACCGGGGCATAAACTATGCTCTTTTGTTTAGCTGCGAGCAAAAATGTTAACTCAAATTCCTTTTTATGGCCGCGAGCGTGAGTTGCGGCAGTTGAATACGGCCGCGGCCGTCGCTCGTCAGGGTACCCCGCAACTTATCTGGGTCTCCGGCTCCTCGGGGGTGGGTAAAACAGCGCTCATACGGCAAGCTATTGAACAAAACAGCGACCATCATTTTTTAGTACTAACCGGAAAATTTGAACAATACGGCCAATATCGTCCCTATAGTGGCTGGTTGCACGCGCTGGACGAACTTGCCAACTTCGTCCACGCACAACCTGCAGAACAACGTGACCGTTGGCAGGAGACAGTGCGCAACGAGCTGGGACAACATGCCGCATTGCTTGCTGAAATGGCCCCGGCCCTGGGAACACTCCTGGCGCAACAGCATAAGTCCGCCAGCGCCGCCCATGATATTCCTCCGGCCGAAATCAAACATCAGATAAAAGCAGCCTTTTTGCGCCTGCTACGGCTGTTTAAAAAGCAAGGGCAAACATGTGTCATGGTGCTCGACGACGCGCAATGGATGGACACCGCGTCGCTTGAGTTACTTGAGTGGTTACCGACCCAACTTGATAACGTGCCGCTGCTGTTTATCGTTACCTATCGTGACAGCGCGCTGAGCGAAAGCCACCCTCTGACCTTAACCTTGCAGCAACTTGAGCAACAGTCGCGTATGATCACGCACACGATCGAAGTTGCGCCTTTTAGCCGCGATGATGTGGCGTTAATCCTGGCAGATCTGCTAGCAAGACCTTTTGCCGAGTGTCACGAGCTTTGTGAGACTCTTATGGCACAGTGCCATGGCAATCCTCTGTTTTTGTTCCAACTGCTGCGAATGCTTCAGGAACAAAATTGGCTATATACCGACGCCAACGGCCACTGGCACTGGCACATTGACTCCATCCGCGCTGCGGATGTTAACGGTTCTATCGCTGAGTTGATGCACCAGCGCTTTCAGTCGCTGGCTTCCGCCACGCAAAATTTACTCTCGCAAGCCGCCTGTATTGGTGTCGAGTTTGACGCAGCTTTATTGGCCGCCATCAATGACCGCGCCGTTACAGAAATTTCCGGACAACTCGAAGATGCGATCGTTGAAGGCTTCATACATCGTACCGAAGCAACGGGCAACGACACCTTTCGCTTCTGTCACGACCGTATGCAGGAAGCTGCTCATCAAGCACTCGACACCGAAAGTAGTCAACAGATTCATGCGGCACTGGCCTGTCATCTGCAAGCAAAACTCAGCGCCGCCGAGCGAGCTGAGCGGGTGATTGAAATAACGCATCATCTGCAATTGGCGCAACCTTTGCTCGACTCCAGCGCTGCCGTACGGCAATTAATGGAGCTTAGCCTCGTTGCCGCGCGCAAAGCAAAGCTGTCTGCGGCATTTAAATCCGCACTTGATATTTTGCGGGGCGGCATGCTTGAGCTGCCCGATAACCTCTGGGCGACCGATCCCGAATTTGCTTACGAGCTCTATCTTGAGCGCGGTGAGCTTGAGTACCTCAACCGCGAGTTTGCGCAGGCTGAGCACTTTATTGATTTAGCCATTGAAAATGAGCCTGACACCTTTAAGCGTATTAATCTTTATGCCAAGCGCATTGTGCAATGCACGCTGCAGGCGCGCTACCACGAGGCCATTTCAGTCGCCCGCTATGCGTTAGCGGAATTGCACGAAGGCCTGCCAAAAGATCGGTTCAGGCAAGAACGCGATCATGAGATTGAGCGCTTTGAACGCTTACTCGGCCAACGCTCATTAGCCGAACTTGGTGATCTTCCTGAAATGAGTGACCGCCATCACCGCGCCCATCTGCGCTTACTGATTACACTTGGTCCGGCGTGCTATCGGGCGCATCCCTCGCTATGGTCATTGTTAGTCGCACGGCAGGCCCGCCTCTGTATCGAACATGGTGTCATTGCCGCTGCCGGTTATACCTTTCCAGCCTTAGGTGGTCTTTTGATTCACTTAAATAAAGGCACGGGTCAGCATGCCGAGCAGCTCTATCAGGCCACGCAAACGCTCAGCGTTCGCCTGGGCAACCCTGCCGAGCGCAGCATGTCTGAACTGATGATGGGCAGCTCGCTAAGCCATTGGTTTCAGCCCGCCCGCCGTGCCAGCGACAATTATCTCGAGGCCTATCGAATTGGCCAACAGTCGGCCAATTTGCAGTATGCAGTTTACGGTTTTGGCCACGACACCTATGCCCGCTTTTTTCAGGGCGAGTCCATCAGCGAGCTCATTCCGCGCGTACGTTTTTATCTGGACTATGCCGAGCAGCGCGGCAATCTTTGGGGCATTGACCTGATGACCGGCGCGCTGCGTTTATTTGCTCAACTTGCCGGAGCGCAGGAACAGAAACAAATCCCCCAACGCGTGCGCGAGCTCAGCGAAGCCGACTACCTGGATGCCTGCGAGCGCCATCAGAATTTACAAGTCCTCTGTCTTTACCACGTTATGCGCATGTTCGTTGGACTACTTAAAAATGATCGGGCGCAGGCGTTAGAGAGCCTTGAACAAGCGGAGTCGCGTCTTGACTCTATCAGTGTTCAGGGGTTACTGCCGAGTTCACAGTTTCATGTCGCTAAGCTGCTGATTCAGGGTGTGCAAGGGGCAGTAGCGCGCGAACAGCTGATCAGCGCACTCGAAAGCTATCGTAACTGGGAGGCTGACGCACCAGAGAATTTCCGTCACTGGCGACAACTTTTGCAAGCGGAACTGGCCCACCTGGACGGTCAGTTTGAGCAGGCCATTGAGCTGTACGATCTTGCCTTCAAAGCGGCTGGTAAACAGGAGAACTGGTTGGCCGCTGCGGTTATTACCAAGCATATAGAAGACTTCTGGCAACAAAAAAACCATCATGCCTTTGCGACCTTATACCGTCAGCAGCACCTTTACAGCTGTGAGCGCTTTAATTGTGAACAGGTTATTGAGGCGCGGCGTCAGCAACGTACCGCTCCCGCGCAACGCAGCCAGGTACTCAGTACCGAGAGCGTCATTCATATTGTTCAGTCGCTGGCATCTTTTACCGAGCTGGAACACCTGCTGCCGGTCGTACTTGATGTGGTTGTCGAACATACCGGCTCAGAGCGTCTGGCGATTTTGCTCGAGCGCGATGGCGAGCTGCAGTTAGCCATTCGCCGTGACGGTGATGACGTCTGTTGCTTTCCCGAACCCAATCACGAGGAACCGAGACAGCAACTACCGTTGCAGGCAATTCAGTACGTCGCCCGCACGCAGAAACCCCTGCACTTTAATCAGCGTAATATTCATGAGTTCAATTTCAGTGCTGGCCGCGGCTGGCGCGATCTTGCGCAAGGTGTCGCGCTGGCTCTGCCGTTGGTTTATCTGGGCGAGACTGTCGGGGTTTTGTATCTGGAAAATCGCAGTGAGAGCTTCACCTTTGACGAGCGCCAGATGCCCATTATTGAGCTTATTGCCGCTCAGACCGCAACTTGTATCCGCACGATTGATCTGATGCAGCGCCTGGAAAACGAAGGCAAAGCACGTCAGGAGGCTGAGTTACGGATGAAAGTCGCTGATGCTGAAGTTGCGAGTCAAAAAAAGTTGCGTGACGAGATGCAAAAACTTGCCAATACCGACCCGCTGACTGAGCTTCCTAACCGGCGTTTATTCATTGCAAGGCTCGAAGAGGTCTGGCAACAAACCGTGCAGGCCGGCCAGGCGACCGCTGCGGTGCTGATGCTCGATATCGACTATTTTAAAACCATTAATGACCAGTTCGGGCACAGCGCCGGCGATGCGGTGCTAATGAAACTGGCTGAGCATTTTCATGAGGTGTTAAGGCGCGATGACCTTGCCGCCCGCATCGGTGGCGAGGAGTTTGGTATCATTATTGATGGCAGCGATTACCAACAGGCTGAGGAAATCGCCGAGCGGTTATGTAAGCGCATTGCCGAGCACAGCGTTGAACATAAAAACCAGCGCATTCGCTTTACAGTAAGTATTGGCGTAGCCCAGGTGTTACCGACTGATACAGACTATGAAGCAATTCTGCACCGCGCCGATCAGTCGTTGTATGCCGCGAAAGATAGTGGCCGCAATCAGATTTACGTCCATTCGAGTTAACAGGAGCGATACGATGCTAAAAGAATTCAAAAAGTTTGCGATGAAAGGCAATGTGGTGGATATGGCCGTAGGTATAATCATTGGCGGCGCCTTTACCACCATCGTGAAAAGCTTCGTGGCCGACATCATCATGCCGCCTATCGGGCTGTTACTTGGCGGCGTCGACTTTAATGACATGTTTATTGTATTGCGTGCCGGCGTGGAAAATCCTGGCCCGTATGTGGCTTTGGCAGATGCGCAGGCGGCCGGTGCAGTCACAGTGAATTATGGCGTATTCATTACCAACACCATTAGCTTTCTGATTGTAGCTTTCTCGGTATTCTGGTTAGTCAAAGGCATGAATAGCTTGCGCGCGAAAGAAGAGCCAGCGCAGGTCACCACTAAATCATGCGGTTATTGCTATTCCACTATCCCATTAAAAGCGACCCGCTGCCCGAACTGCACCTCGGAACTGCCGGCGGAATCAAGCTAGGGTTCTAATATGGCAAATGCGGGCTCATGCAGGCTGCTGATGTAGAGGCGTCCACCGCCCTCAGCAGCCCCGGTAACATGCGCAAAGCCGCCATTTGGATCCTGCAGGCTTTGCAATACATTACCATTGCTATCGATGGCAATCAGGTGGCTGTAGCGCTGCGCTTGCGGCCGCATAAACGCGGGCAACCGTTGTACGATTTTGCGAGCAAATGGATAGTTTGAGAGTGCATCTAAAGCGGCGCTACGCGGGCTTACCAGCCCGACCCAGAATTTGCCGTCCGGTGCGTCGTTAATGTTGTCCGGGAAGCCGGGTAGATTCTCGAACAAAGTTTCGACCTGACCGTTGTTATCTGTGCCAATACCCACGCGCAAAATGCGATAGCTGCCCGTTTCCGCCACCAGCACCCAGCGCTCGTCATGGCTTACCGCGACGCCGTTAGCAAAATGAAGCCCGCCCAATACCGTGTAGGTCTGGCCGGTTTCAGGCACATACGCGAGCAATCTTCCATTACCGGCATGCTCCATAATATCGAGCAAACTGGCCTGATAGGTGCCATAAGTGTCGGCAGCAAAGCGCGATGAAGCGTCAGAAAAGTACACCGTACCATCGGCGGCAACGTCGACGTCGTCCGCATAACGCACGGCCCGGCCGTCCACTTGCGTTACCAACAATTCAAGCCCGTCGCTCTCGGTCCAGCGCATCAGTCCCTGGTAGGCATCGGCTATCCAGAGGCTGCCCTGATGGTCGAATTCAAGCCCTAGCGGCCGGCCCCCCGTGGTGGTCAGCACGGTGAATTCGCCTGAGTGCTCTTGCCTGACAATGTCGCCACTGACCAGCCCAAAAACCGGGCGCCCGTCGGCATCCAGCGCAATGTCTTCTGGCCCGAGCGAGTCGGGCACAGCAACGGTTTCAATCTGTTGTAACCCGGCATTGGTCGCGTAAGCACCCACGAATCCCTGATCGCGTGGCGCATTCCAGGCGCGCGGCTCAATGGCGACGGGCCAGAATAGTAAATAGCCTATGACCAGGAGTACCAGGACGATCGCAGTGGGGGTCAGCGCACGACGTTTTGACATAAATTAAAGCCCCTGCAGGCTGTTTAGGAATTGCTTCACACGTTCGGCAGTTTGCTGCGGCCGCTCGACCATTGGCATATGACCGACACCTTGCATGATTGTCAGCTCAGACCGGTCGATGCCCTCAGCCCATTTGTTGGCGACGCTGGCATCCAGTATTTGATCGGCGCTACCCCAGATGATCAGCGTCGGACTCTGAATGTTGTTCAAACGACCGTCAAGTTGATCATGGTTACGAAAGTCTTCGGCAATTTGCACATATTCCGCTTTATGTTCCTGATAACGTTGCGCGATGCCCCGCAGTACAAACTCAGGAATATAGGGCGGTTCGGCCATGGTCATTGAGTAAAACTCCTGAAAGTCCTGCCAGTTATCAATTTCAAATGCAGACTGCCCCTGCTGAAACAGCTTCTCCGCGCGGCTTGGGACCGGTGCGTCAACACCGGCAGGGTCAAGCAGTACCAGTGCCTGGGTGCGCTGCGGATACATTAATTCAAAATTAGCCGCAATTAAGCCGCCCATAGAGTTACCCATTAGCACTGCTTTATCAACCTTCAGCGCGTCCAGCAAGCGTTGCAAACGATTCGCCTGTGCGCTGGGGCTGTAACTCCATTGCGGATCAAAGCCGGTGTCACCATGTCCGGCTAAGTCAGGAATAATCAGATGGTAATCGTCACCTAACTGATTGGCAAAGCGCAGCCACAGGTTCTTCGAGCCGGTATAGCCGTGCAACAGCAATAGCGTGGGAGCATCCGGGCGCGAACTCTGCCGGCGGTAGAGCGAGAATGTCAGATCGCTTAATGCTACGCGTCCTGCCTGAAAGCCATATAGGGTCGCTTCGACCCGACTTACGGTCTGGTATACCCACTGCCCGGTTGCCGGGTGAAAGGTCGCACCCCAGCCTAAAAGTACCAACACCACAATGGCAACGAACCACTTCTTCATGATGAAGCTCCGTTATGAAACTGATGATCTTGTGGACGAAAACGCCACGCTAATAAGCGATACACGAAACTAAACCCCGGAAACATGGCTGTTACTTTACCGCTTTTGCTCTGGTACCAGCTGTGACAACCGCCGGTCTGCCAAACCGTACGTGCCATATGTTGATGGATTTTCGCGGTATAACGCGCTTCGGCAGCGGCGGTGACTTCAACACTGCTCGCTTTACGTTGACGCAGCTCTGCAAGCACACGCATGATATAAATCATTTGCGACTCAATAACAAAAATTGCCGACGTATGACCAATACCGGTATTGGGTCCGGTTACTAGAAACAAGTTCGGAAAACCCGGCATCATGGTTCCCAGATAGGCGCGGGGATATGCTTCCCAGGCATCATCAAGGCGCTGTCCTTTATCACCGAGAACATTGAACCCCAACGCCCCATCGGTTGCCTTAAAGCCGGTTGAAAAAACCACTAAGTCAAGATCCAGTTGCTGTCCCTGAACGGTCACCAGTCCGGATTCGGTAAAACGGCCAATACCGTCGTGGCGGTCATGCAACTGCACATTCGACCGCGCCAGCGCGGGGTAAAGGGTATTCGAAACAATAATTCGTTTGCAACCAATGGTGTAGTCCGGCGTCAGCTTATCTCGCAACTGAGGGTCATCAATCTGCTTGCGTAAATGATCACGCGCTTCTCGCTCAGCAAATACTTTGAGTAACGTACGCGAATACTTAAACGCCAGAACCCGCCATTCAAGCCCCCAATAAATGGTCTTACGAATAAGATTGTACACCGGTTTGCGCGCCAGCAATTTCCGAAACCAGGGGGCAAATTTGCGATCGGGACGTGGCATCACCCAATGGGGTGTACGCTGAAATACATGCAGCTCTTTCACCTTGTCAGCGATGGCGGGAATGACCTGCGCGGCACTTGCACCGCTACCAATAACCGCGACGCGCTTGTGCTGATAGTCATAACTGTGGTCCCAGTTATTGGTATGAAAGCTCTTACCCTGAAACCTCTCAAAACCGGCAAAATCTGGAATAAGCGGATTACTTAACGGCCCTTGCGCACTGATGACCGAACGCGCGTAGAAGGTTTCCCGGCTGGTACGCACCTGCCAACATTGTTCATCGTGCAACCAACGCAGTTCCGTCACATTGGTATTCAATCGGGTTCTGGCCGCCAACCCGTGCTTATCTATCACCTGTCTGGTGTACTGCTCGAGTTCGGGCTGCTCGGCAAACATCTGTGACCACGGGTAGGGTTCACTCGCGAGCGAGTACAACGGTGATTGCACGTCCACTTGCGCACCGGGATAGGAATTCTGGCACCAGGTACCGCCCATAAAGCTGCGTCGCTCCAGCATGATGAAGTCATCAATTCCCCGTTTTAGTAGCTGCAGCGCAGCCGACTGGCCGCCAAAACCGGTACCAATAATAATGACTTCATATCGATGCTGCGCAAGCGTCATTAACCTATCCGTAAAAATGTAAAGAGTTGCTCCTAAATTAACTTTTTTCCTTGGTCTATTCTACACTTGTATAAACTTTTAAAAGTAACAGGTAGTTTCCGGTCTATGGCGAAAGCTTCTTCGCAAGTACGAATCGAATCACGCTTTCAAAAACTCTGTGACGACACTCAGGCAATGTCTATTCAAGGTTATCGTGCCGATGGCACCGTAGTCTACTGGAACAAGGCTTCTGAAAAAATCTATGGTTATACCTGCGAGGAAGCCCTCGGACAAAGTCTTTTTGATCTGATCATTCCCGAAGAAATGCGTGAAGACGTGGAACAGGCGGTGGCCTGGATGTTCGCCAATCATAAGGGACTGCCCCCTGAGCGCCTGAGCCTGAAACACAAAAATGGCAGCACCGTCCCGGTTTATTCCAGTCATACAGTGGTGGCCTTACCGGGTGACGAGCCGATCATGTTTTGTATGGATGCCGATTTACGCGCGCTTGAGTCGGCTGAGGAAAAAGTACAACAACTTTCCTATTTTGATCCGCTGACCGGCCTGCCGAACCGGCGCTTATTCCTCGAACACCTAACGGCTGTCGGTACCAGTGCGAAATTTGAGTCCAGTTATGGCGCATTATTGTTGGTAGATATCGAAAAGTTTCACAGCATTAATGACAGTTTGGGTTACGATGCAGGCGATCAGGTACTCACACACAGTGCAAAAGTCTTCAGCAAGCTGTTACGTGCACACGATTCGGTCGCGCGACTCGGGGCCGACGAGTTTGCCTTTGTATTACCGCAATTAGCAACTCAGGCTAACACCGCGGCCACCTATGCCGAAGAATTTGCTCATCAGATTTCCGATGCCCTGGCGACGCCCATTGAGCTACGCGGTGAGTACCACCGTGTACGGGTCAATATTGGCATTACGGTGTTCGACAGCTGCGACGTTGAAAACTGCCACCACATTATGCGCCAGGCAGATATCGCGCTTAAATCAGTAAAGGCTGACAACGATAGCTTCATCGCCTTTTTTGATCAGCAAATGGAAGCTGCGCTGCGACAGCGCCTGCTACTTTCCCAGGCACTGAACTCGGCCATCGAAGCAGGCCAGCTTAAACTGGCATTTCAAACACAGGTTAATAGATTCAGCCACTCTATTGGCGCCGAGGCGTTGCTGCGCTGGCATCATCCTGAGTACGGGGAAATTACGCCCAGTGAGTTTATTCCAATTGCCGAAGCCACCGGCGCGATTATCCCCATTGGCGAGTGGGTATTGCGCCGCTGTTGTGAGCGATTAAAGCGCTGGGAAAACATGCCCGATTACAAACATTTAAGAATTTCGGTAAACGTCAGCCCGGTACAATTTTTGCGGCCTGATTTTGTGGCCCGGGTCGAGCAGGTGCTACGTGAGACCGGCGCGCCAGTATACAACCTGCGGTTAGAGCTCACCGAGAGCCTGATGGCCGGCTCAATTGAGTTTATTATTCAGCAAATGAAGCGGATTCGGGAGCTTGGGGTGTCCATTTCATTAGATGACTTTGGCACCGGTTACGCGTCACTGGCATACCTGAGTCAACTCCCCTTAGACGAGTTAAAAATCGACCGCGCTTTTGTACACGACTTAAATACCAACGGCAAAAGCACTATGCTGGCCGAAACCATCATCAGTCTCGGCCGCAGCCTGAATCTTGCCGTTGTTGCCGAGGGCGTCGAAACAGAGCAACAGTTTGAACGCCTGCAAGATCTCGGGTGTGAATTTTTTCAGGGCTTTTTATTTAGTAAACCGCGCACTGATTTTGACTAATCGCCGTTGCCTTTAGCACCATCGGGCCGTCCGGGTAAGGTATTAATAGCGACTGTGGACAATACCACGAAGCCCGCCGACACCAGCAGACAGGTAATAAGCCCGTAACTTTGATACAGCCAGCCTGAGAGCACGGTACCTAATAAGCGTCCAGCAGCATTGGCCATGTAATAAAAGCCGACATCCAGCGAAACGCCATCGGCTTGCGAGTAAGAAACGATCAAATAGCTATGCAGGCTCGAATTAATCGCAAACAGCACGGCAAAAAGGCTCAGGCCAATAATCATACTGGCCGCTACCGGGGCCGACTGCCACAGCGCCAGCGCCAGTAAAATCGGGCTCAAGCTTAAGATGGCGCCCCAAAATACGGCTTGATTACGAGGTGCAACGTCGGCCTTTTGCGTAAACCGTGGTGCAATACTTTGAACTAACCCATAAATAATCACCCAGCCAGCCAAAAAGCTACCCACTTGCCAGTGATCCCAGTCCAGTTGGCTGGCAAGAAACACGGGTAAAGCCACCACAAACCAAACATCCCGGGAACCAAATAATAGAAAACGGGCGCCAGAGAGAATATTCACTGCGTGGCTTTTGGAGAAAATATCTTTGAACTTGGGCTTATGCTTTGCAACGCCCATCTCTTTATTCAGGATACAAAGACTAGTTACCCACACGATGAGCAGACCTGCAATCATCGCCAATAGCGCGCCGCGGAACTCCAACAGGGTCAGCAACAGCCCGCCGAGAAAGAAGCCGACGCCCTTGAGGGTATTTTTCGAGCCTGTGAGCAGTGCTACCCATTTGTACAAACGACTTTGCTGTTCATCGGGTACCAATAATTTAATGGTGCTTTTCGCGCTCATTTTGTTCAGGTCTTTGGCAATACCCGATAACGCCTGCGCACCCATTACCCAAAGCACTGTCAGCATGGAGCTTGGTACCAACAGCAACGCCAGCGCCACTACTTGCAAACCCAAGCCCATATTCATAGTATGGTTCAGGCCCCAGCGAGCACCCAGCCAGCCGCCGAACAAATTCGTGACCATGCCGAAAAATTCGTAGAATAAAAACAACATGGCTACTTCCAGGGCGCTATAGCCCAGCTCGTGGAAGTGCAACACCACCAACATGCGCAAGGCACCGTCGGTCAGCGTAAACGCCCAGTAATTGCCAGTCACTATCATGTACTGGCGTACTTCAGCAGAAAGCTGCGCTAACATGCACCTACTCTCGCCACCAGCTCAACGGCGCGATTCGCATAACCCCATTCGTTGTCGTACCAGGCATAGACTTTTACCTGCGTGTCGTTAATGACGCGCGTCGATAAAGCGTCGACAATGCTAGAACGTGGATCGGTACGATAGTCGATCGACACCAGCGGACGCTCCTCGTAGCCCAGAATACCTTCAAGCTCGCCTTCTGCGGCTTCACGCAGTAATGTATTCACCTCGTCAACACTGGTCGCACGTTTCATTTCAAACACGCAGTCGGTCAGGGAGGCGTTCGCAAGGGGTACGCGCACTGCATGACCGTCAAGACGGCCTTCCAGCTCGGGGAAAATTTCAATGATTGCCGTGGCAGAGCCTGTTGAAGTTGGAATCAAGCTCTCTCCGCAGGCACGCGCGCGGCGCAGATCTTTGTGAGGGGCGTCGAGAATGGTCTGGGTATTGGTGACAGAATGAATGGTGGTCAGCGAACCGTGTTGAATACCAATTTTCTCGTGCAGTACTTTCACTACCGGCGCCAGGCAATTGGTTGTGCATGAAGCCGCAGTAATAATGCGATGTTGCTCGGGGTCGAACAGATAATCATTGACGCCAACCACCAGATTTAGTGCACCAGACTCTTTCACCGGTGCCGAGACCACTACCCGCTTTACGCCTTGCTTCAGGTAAGCATTGAGTACCTCAACAGATTTCATCTTACCGGATGCCTCGAGGACGATATCGCAGTCACTCCAGTCGTTTTCGGCAATGGTCTTAAATTTCGTCAGTGGAATTTTGCGCCCATCAATGATCAGCGCCGCGTCCGCTGCTTTTGCTTCACGCTGCCAGCGGCCATGGACTGAGTCGAAGTTAAGCAAATGCGCAAAGGTCTCGGCAGTGCCGCCGGGATCATTGGCGCGTACTACTTCAATGTCGTCGCGCTCACTGGCAACTCGCAATGCCAGGCGACCGATACGACCTAAGCCGTTAATACCAATTTTTGTGCTCATATCCTGTCCTTACCTTGCTGTCTGATAATTTAAATTGTAGTCGTTGACAGTGTTGATGACATGCCGCATCCAGTCGGGTAATGCAGGATTTATGCGGTAATGTACCCATCTTGCGGTTTTTCGATCGATCAGAAGTCCGTAATCACGAAGCTGAGCCAGATGCCGCGATACTTTAGGTTGCGACATACCCGTGGCCTCCACCAGATCGCATACGCACAGCTCGCCATGTTGCGCAAGCAAAGAAATCATCTGCAACCGTAGCGGATCGGCCATTATTTTAAAAAAACTCTGCGGGCGGTCGAACAAATGTCCCCGATCGGACGCATGCGACAGAACGCGTAAAAACATCTCGATTCGTTCTTTAAGCTGCAGTGCCGTCCTGTCAAATAGCTCAAGAGTATTACCTGCCACAGGATCAGCAAAATCCCATGCCAGAAAGTTTTGGCTTGCGAACCGGGACTGGCACTCGTGACGGGTTCGATCACACAAGCTGATGATGTAATCGAACTGCTGGCCGTCAAACTCAGCTAAACGGCTTGAGCGCAGCCCTGATGTTGTAAACCCTAATTTTTCAAGTGCTGCAAGTGCTCTTTCGTCCGGTTGCGCGGGCTCGGTACCAGCACTTTCCGCCACGAAATCAGCGCCACCGAGTTGCCGCAGAATAGCTTCTGCCATTATTGAGCGGGCAGAATTCGCCGTACACACAAATAAAACTCGAGTTGTCATTGTCGTCTCAGGCTTAAATATTATATATATGGTATTCCGCATATATTTTCGGTGCAAGACGTTTCTCGCAAAATAGCATGATGTGAATTACGCTTAAATAGCGAATGACAGAGGGGAAATCTGCATGGTGAGCACGGAACGCAGCATTGCACTGCAGCCACAGTTTTGGCAACTTGCACGTCAGGCCTGCCTGATTGGTATCGGCGTCAACACGATCTTTTTCGGTGTTTTTTTGTACCTTGACGCACGGATTCTGGCCTGGGTGAACGTTATCAGCGTGCTTATGTACAGCTGGGCGTTTTCTGCGTTTGGCAAACGTCAGAATACGCTGGCAACCGGCCTTATCTGGACCGAAGTAGTATTACATGCAGCCTTGGCAACGCTATTAATTGGTTGGGATAGTGGGTTTCATTATTATCTGTTGCTTTTCTTCCCGGCATTGGCCGTAACCCTGCGCGGTCCTATGGCGCTGGCCGCAATGATTGTACAGTGGTGCTTTTATATCGGTCTTTATCTTTTGAGTTATTGGTATCGGCCACTACGTCCAATTTCAGATGAAGCACTGTTAGGTCTTAACTTCTTCAATTTAACGGTCGTCGTGGCACTATTCGGCTTTCTTGGTTTTTATTATGTGAGAACCATTAAGGTTGCCAACCGCAAGCTCAACACCCTCGCCAGTGTAGATGAGCTTACCCAATTGCTTAATCGTCGGCAGGTAACGGCCCTCGCTGAGGCCGAGCTGGCGCGTTCAGAGCGCAGTCAGTTAGTAGCATCGGCCATGCTGCTTGACGTCGATCACTTTAAATTGATCAATGATGTTTATGGGCATGAAAAAGGCGACCAAGTGCTTCAGCATCTTGCTAAAATCATCACGCGCGAGCTGCGCCAGCATGATCTGGTAGGCAGATGGGGCGGCGAAGAATTTATGGTATTGTTACCGGAAACGGATCTTAGCTTGGCTGAATCCATTGCCGAACGCTTGCGCAGTGCGATCGCCAGCCATGCCTGGGAGACCAACCTCGGCCACGACTTACGCGTTACCATTAGCATCGGAGTAAGTGAAAGTAAGCCCAACGAAACCTTGACCCGCCTGATAAAACGCGCTGACAATGCGCTCTACATCAGTAAAGATGAAGGCCGTAATCGGGTGACCGTATTGCAGGACCTTAGTAAAGAATCCGAATTAGCCAAAGAAGTGTCAAGATCTCAATAAAGGATGGTCAAAAACGCCATGCAGATGGTACAACGCGAACTCATTATTCCCGCCAAGTCCCGTGGTTTTCACTTAATAAGTCGCGATGTAACGGGCGCACTACCGGAGCTTACCCAAGCCCAACAGGGGCTATTGCATGTGTTTATCAAACATACCTCGGCGTCGCTGACCATTAACGAAGACGCCGACCCTACGGTGCGGCAGGACTTTGAAAGCCATTTCAACGAGATGGTTCCTGAGAACGCTGCATATTACCGTCATACTTGTGAAGGCCCTGACGATATGCCAGCTCATCTTAAAGCCAGTATTCTCGGCTCTAGCCTTACGATTCCGGTTACCGATGGACAACTGAACATGGGTACCTGGCAGGGCATTTACCTGGGTGAGCATCGCGATCAGGCTGGTAGCCGTACGCTGGTACTCACCCTGACGTATCAGTGACATGCGTAAAAAATTGACTTGTTAGAAAAACTGAACTTAACTGCCTGCAACAAGCACCTGGTAAGTTAAAGGTTCTGTTTCGTGGTCACATAAAAAGGAGTGTTTATGAATAAGCTGATTTCTGCGGCTGCACTTGCTGCCGTTCTGACGACACCGGCGGCCTTCGCCTCTGAGCGTCCGGTGTATGATTACGTCACCCTGAACTATCTCTCAACCGATATTGATGAGGGCGATCTGGGGTTTGATATCAGCCCTGATGGCTTCGAGTTTGAGGTGTCAAAACGTGTGTCCGACTACCTGTATTTTATCGGTTCCTACAACAAGCTGAGTGACACCGTCAGCTTCTCGGGCATGAGTGCCGATTATGATGTTGCACAGTTACGCGCTGGTGTGGGCTTGCTGTACAGCGCCTCAAAACAAACCGACTTGTTTTTTGAGCCAACGCTGGTGCATTACAATGTTGATGTAGAGGATATGGACTCCAGCGATACCGGTTACGGTGTCAAAATTGGCTTTAACCATGCATTCAGTTCGGTGTTTCATCTGAAAGGCTTCCTCAGCCACGTCAATGTTGACGACGTGAACGATAACACCTACGGAGCGGAAGGTCGTATCTTATTCACTGAGCGCTTCCACGGTATTATCGGCGCCGAAGCAAATTCCGACGATAAACTGTTCCGGATAGGCCTCAGCCTTACCTTCTAATGGTATTAAAAAGGCGCTCCATGGGCCGAGCCCTGGAGCGCCTTGTTCACTGTCACTTAGCTGCCAATTTAATGTTGCAGATCGAAACGATCCAGCGTCATCACTTTGCTCCATGCAGCAACAAAGTCTTTCACGAATTCCTCTTCGCCATCACTCATGGCGTAAACTTCAGCAACCGCCCGCAGCTCTGAGTTAGAACCAAACACCAGGTCGACCGGTGTCGCAGTCCACTTCAGCTCACCTGAGCTGCGGTCATAACCCTCGTAAATACCAGCAGTAGATGAAGGTTGCCATCTGGTCTCCATGCTTAGCAAGTTGACGAAGAAGTCATTGGTAAGCTGGCCAGGCTGATCAGTAAATACGCCGTGCTTCGCATTTTTGTGGTTGGCGCCAAGCGCGCGCATACCACCAATCAAAGCGGTCATTTCCGGAACAGTCAGGGTCAGCAAGTCAGCACGATCGACCAGCATTTCTGCAGGCGACATACGGCTATTCGCACTGTAGTAGTTACGGAAGCCGTCAGCAGTTGGCTCGAGGAACTGGAATGACGCAACTTCGGTCATTTCCTGTGTGGCATCGGCTCGGCCCGCATAGAATGGCACCTGAATATCATGACCCGCATCGGCGGCGGCTTTTTCAATGGCTGCCGCGCCACCTAAAACGATAACGTCCGCCAAAGATACCTGCTTATTACCGCGCGCCTGCTGGTTAAAGTCTGCCTGTACCTGTTTCAGTACCGCTAATACCTTAGCGACTTCAGCCGGGTCATTCACGGGCCAGTCCTTTTGTGGGGCCAGTGCAATGCGAGCGCCGTTCGCGCCACCGCGCATATCCGTGCCGCGGAAGCTTGCAGCCGAAGCCCAGGCAGTGCGTACTAGCTCAGGAATCGTCAGGTCGGTGGCCAGAATCGCTGCTTTAAGATCTGCTGCGTCGCGATCAGAAATCAGCGTGTAATCCACTTCCGGCAACGGGTCCTGCCACAGCAGCGGTTCGGCAGGTGAGGTGTCAACAATGTAGCGCGCGCGTGGTCCCATGTCGCGGTGCGTCAACTTGAACCATGCCTTCGCAAACGCCAGTTCAAATTCTTCCGGATTCTCATGGAAACGCTTGGCAATTTTGCGGTACTCAGGATCAAACTTCAGCGACAGGTCAGTCGTGAACATGATCGGCGCGTGGCGTTTGCCTTCAACATGGGCATCAGGCACCAGATTGGCCGCCTGACCGTCCACCGGAATCCACTGAATGGCGCCCGCCGGGCTACGCGTTTGCTCCCACTCAAAACCAAACAAATTATCAAGGTACTGCATGGTCCACTGCGTCGGACTGACTGACCAGGCACCTTCTAAGCCTGAAGTAATGGTGTCTTCTGAGTGGCCTTTACCACATCTGTTTTTCCAGCCAATACCCTGTTCTTCAATGGGGGCTGCCGCCGGCTCAGCTTCCAGACACTCGTCGGGCTTATGCGCGCCATGGGCCTTGCCGAAGGTGTGACCGCCGGCAATCAGCGCCACCGTTTCTTCATCGTTCATCGCCATGCGGCCGAAGGTTTCACGAATATCTTTGGCAGCTAATAGCGGATCAGGGTTGCCATTGGGACCTTCAGGATTCACGTAAATAAGGCCCATTTGCACGGCGGCAAGGGGTTTTTCAAGCTCGCGATCACCGCTGTAACGTTTATCCTCAAGCCATTGCTTTTCGGGACCCCAATAAACCATGTCAGGCTCCCAGTCATCCTCACGGCCGCCAGCAAAGCCATAGGTTTTAAAACCCATCGACTCCAGCGCCACATTCCCGGTCAGTACCATCAGATCGGCCCACGAGATGCTGCGTCCATATTTTTGCTTAATTGGCCAAAGCAGTCGCCGCGCTTTGTCCAGACTGACATTGTCAGGCCAACTGTTCAGTGGTTCAAAGCGTTGTTGACCGCCCCCTGCACCACCGCGGCCATCATTGACACGATACGTACCGGCGCCGTGCCAGGCCATACGAATAAAAAATGGGCCGTAGTGTCCGTAGTCGGCGGGCCACCAGTCCTGAGAATCGGTCATGAGTGCTTCGATATCGGCTTTGACAGCGGCAATATCGAGTTGCTGAAAGGCCTTGGCATAATCGAAGTCGTCACCATAGGGATTCGAGCTTACATCGTGATCACGTAACGGTGTAAGGTCGAGCTGCTCTGGCCACCAGAACATGTTACTTTTAGCTTCCTGTGCGCCGGCTGTGGTGCTTGCAGCACCGATGGAAACCGCTAACGCCAGCGCCGAAATTAACGGCAATTTACTTTGGAACATGACTATCACCCTCGTTGTTTAGCAGATGTCGATATACAACTTTTCTACTATAGTCGACTTCTCTTCGATTGAGAGGGTGTGAATTAATTGAAAAAACAGATTAGCCTAATCGGCAATTACGATCTGGTTACCACCTTGCTGTTTGGCTTGATACAGTGATTTATCGGCGCGTTGAATCAGTGTGCTTAAAGTATCGTCGGCGCGTATGCCGGTGCAGCCAAAACTGACCGTAAGCACCTCAAGCGAGCCTTTCGAGCTAAAGCGATGCTCAATCGCCAATGCGGTAATGGCGCGTTGTAGCTTTTGCAGCCGCTGCTCAACCTCTGCTAGCTGTTCCGCCCGAATTAACATGACAAACTCTTCGCCACCATAGCGATACGCATGCGCCTGCGATACCTGGTTAAAGAGCTGACTCAGCGCTATCAACGCCTGATCACCGGCTTCGTGACCATAGTTGTCATTAAACAGTTTAAAGTCATCAATATCGGCCAGCACAAAGTAACAGCGCTCATCGGTTTCTTTCAGCGCGCTCTCAACATCCTTCTGAAACGCGCGCCGGTTCAGCAGACCGGTCAGACCGTCCAGATGGGCAAGCTCATCAAGCTTACGGTTGGCCACTTGCAAGTCGCGGGTGCGCTCTTCGATGCGCTGTTCAAGTTCTTCGTTAGCTTGGGTAAAGCGCGCGGCCATGATACGAAACGCGTTGAGCACCTGCCGCACTTCACCGTAGCTGCGCATTTCAATTGCGCTTTGCTTGGCAATGGCCGCGTAATTTTTCTCGTTCATTAGCGCCGCCATACTGGCCAGCTGAGTCAGAGGCCGGGAAACCTCACGATTAACGAAATAAAACACCACGAACAGCACTACGGCCACTAACAGACAACCCATCACGGCGATCACCAGCGGTAAGTACAAGGCCTGATCGGCAATCAGCGCCTTCGGGTAAACAGAGAAGTACCACCACTCGGGGGTCTGCAGCTTCTGCACCAGCACCAGATAGTCATCGTCAATTTCGTCCCAGACCTGCTGCGTGACACTTTCGGGCGCTTGCAATAAACGTGCGGCAATCTTCTGATACAGCGGATCTGCGTAATTTTCCGGGGTCAGCGTATTGGCCTCAGCACTGAGTCCATTGCCCAGGGTCGAGCTGGCAATCAGCGCGCCCCGCTCATTCAATACGTAGCTTTCAACACCTGCGACTGTTGTTTTGCTCAGATCGTCAGTCAGCGCTTCCAGACTGACATCAAAGCTGGCGTTCACTAAATGCTGACCGTTGTAGTCAAGGGGGCGCTGATAGGTAATGGTCCACAAGTCAGCGGAATGATCGTGATATAACCCCGTCCAGTTAGGTGTGCGGGCAGGGTTATCCTTCTGCAAGGTAGATTTAACGGTCGAGAAATTGGTGATTATCAGATCTTTTGCCGCTTGCCGTCCCCAGGGCTGGTCAAGCGAGTACAGCGCGAGAACGTTTTCCGGCAATGAGAAATGGCTGTTAGTTACCTCAGAACGCCAGGCCGGCCCCATATCATTGAGCACCATGGTACTAATGACAATGCGTGCTTTTAATTCGTCGGTCAGCGGCGCTGGCCGCGGTCCGACAAAAACACTCATACCGCGAAAAAAATGCTGGTCGTACTGTGTGCCGGTGAAAAAGCTTTCTTTCAGGCGCAGCACCCCGGGAGAGGTTTGCTCAAACCAGGCATCGAAATAAGCGACGAAGCGCGGGTCATCAGCGAAGGTCTTGTAGCGTGCCAGAAATTCCTGCGCCAGTAACTCACCTTGCGTTTCAATTTCGGACAAGTGCATCTGGTTCGCGCGCAGTTTGTCCTCAACTTCCTCCTGAAGCTGCGCTATCACGCGCTGTTTTGCCTGCGGATACGCTTGCCAGAAAGTCGTCGCAATAGTTACCAGCAAAAGCACAAGCGAAACGCCCACCACGTGCCATAATAAACGCGTGGTTAACTTTTTTCGTGGTTCGTCGCGACGCTCTGTGCTCGAATTTGTCATAAAATACTCTTAACCTGGCCTGCGGTTAAGGTTAACCTTTTCGAGCGCACGCGTCATCACATTCGATGTTCTTGCCAAAATAGTCTTGTCAAAGAGGAAACCATGGCACTACATGTAATTAAGCACCCCCTGGTGCAACATAAACTGGGACTCATGCGGTCTGCTGGAATTTCCACGAAAAGCTTCCGCGAGCTGGCTAATGAGTTGGGTAACCTGCTCACCTATGAAGCCACCAGCGATTTTGCGCTCGAAACCCATACCATTGATGGTTGGGAAGGCAACGAAGTCGAGGTGCAGCGTCTGCGTGGCAAAAAAGTCACCGTCGTGCCTATTTTGCGGGCCGGCATTGGCATGCTTGATGGCGTTCTTGGCTTACTCCCTAGCGCGAAAGTAAGCGTGGTGGGTCTGTATCGCAACGAAGAAACCCTCGAGCCGGTGACTTACTTTGAAAAACTGGCAGGCGAAATCAGCAGTCGCACCGCCCTTGTTATCGATCCCATGCTCGCCACCGGCGGCACCATGATCGCAACACTCGATATGCTGAAAAACAAAGGCTGCAAAGATATTCGCGTGCTGGTTCTGGTCGCAGCCCCCGAGGGCGTTGAGCGCGTACTGGCGGCCCACCCTGAAATTCCTATTTACGCCGCCGCCCTTGATGACCACCTAAACAAACAAGGGTATATCGTGCCAGGCCTGGGTGATGCGGGCGATAAAATCTTTGGTACCCGCTAACTTGATCTTTCCCGGGCATTTGCGTCTACACTATAGGGACACTTACAGAAAAGGAGGTGCTTTATGAAACGTACCGCAACTGCAAATTGGAAAGGTGGTTTGAAGGATGGTAAAGGCACAGTTTCAACCCAGAGCGGAGTGCTTGACGCTCAGCAGTACTCTTACGGCACACGCTTTGAAAACGGCAAAGGTACCAACCCTGAAGAGTTAATTGGTGCAGCCCATGCCGGTTGCTTCTCAATGGCACTGTCGATGATTCTCGGCGAAGAGAAAATGGTGCCACAAGACATTTACACCGAAGCGAAAGTGTCGCTAGAAGAGAAAGACGGTGGCTTTGCTATCACCAAAATTCATCTCGATGTAAAAGCATCCATACCTGGTGCTGATAAAAGCAAATTCTTAGAAGCTGCGAATAAAGCCAAAGAGAATTGCCCGGTATCGAAACTGTTTAACGCTGAAATCACGATGGATGCGCAATTGAACGCTTAAGACGCATCTTATACCTATCATCAAAAGCGGGGTTCATCCCCCGCTTTGCAGCTGCCATCCCTAACCTTCAACTATTACTCAGTAGTTGTTATGTTTAAAGCAACGCTTTAACGACAGGATCCAGGTCATGGCTGCTCACATCAAATCATGTTTTATTTTTCTCGTATTAGTAGTTTTTGCAACTGCAGCAGCGGCGCAAACGCGAAATGACGACGTAACTGCGCATGCAGAATTAAAGCGGATCGCCGATTATCTCGCGGCGGCCAACCTTTACTCGGGAACCATGATGTTAACCGTGGATGGTCATAGTTTTGAACCAGTTGTCGTTAAGCGACAAGATGATAAGGCCGCGCCAGTTGATGTTTCAACCCCGTTTAATATGGGTTCGGTCGGCAAGCTGCTAACACTGGCCGTTATCCTCAATAAAGTGGAAGAAGGTCAGCTTGCGCTCGATGGCACCATCGCAGAGTACTGGCCCAACAGCGGCATGGAGAACGCCGAACAAATCACTATCGCTCAGTTATTGTCGCACACGTCCGGCTATGGCAATTACTTTGGCGCGGGAAACTATTCATTAGAGCAGCGCACTATTGACGACTTTTTGCAGCTGATTCGATCGGAAGGTGTAGAGTTTGCACCTGAACAAGGCTTTTCTTATAGCAACAGCGCATTTTGGATATTGATGCGCATTGCTGAAAAAGTTGACCCACAGCAGCGTAGTTGGCTCGAGCTGTTTGATGCTTACGTAGCCACGCCGCTGGACATTAACCTTCACCGCTTTCAGCCAGATCAAGATTACAACTCACGTCCCGCAGCGCTCGCAGTGAGTCCGTTTGGCGACGTATCTCCTATCTCAGCTGAAAAGAATGACGCACGTCCCGGCCCCGATGGGGGTTTTTACATTACCATTGGAGACTTGGCCCGCTTTCACGCAGGGCTGTTAGATGGCGACATTGTGTCGCCCCAAATGCTGCAACAAAGCACGCGAAAACGCAGCCATTTCGAGAGTCTCGGTTGTGACATAGGTCTTGTTTGGGAACTATGCTCTTATGACAATGTTGAATATCGCTCCAAAGGCGGTACCACAGCCGGCAGCGGTGCCGGTATTTTCGACTGGCAGATCGATGGTCATCAGTACCGCCTGGTGATGTTGTCGAACTTATATAACGCACCGCTTTTTGTATTCCCGGGCATTGCTCGCGAGCTGACCAATGACCGTGATTTTGTCGCCCCGGAAACTAACGAACATCCGCTTGCCTGGCTGTGGCAAAAGGTGACCGCAGATGAAGTTTCACAAGTGACGCGCGAACCAGACCTGTGGTACCAACAACGAGGCCAGTTTATTGGCGACCTGCAATTTATTGTCTTTGCCATGTCTGCTGCTCGCGAGGGTTACCAGGAAGCTGCGGAGCAGTTACTCCAAATGCATATCATCCGCCACCCTGAGCAGGGGTTTGCGCAGCGCGTACTCAAACGCATTCAACAAGGCTAACCTTTCGACTGACGTTTGCCAGTAAGCATTGGCCGTATCAGTTGGATGCGGCCGATCCAACCGACGGTAAGCACGGCGAAAATATGAATCAGTGCCGCGACATAGAGGCTATGCGCGAGCCACTCGTGAATCAGTTCGAGTGTTGCATTGCCGAAAAAGGCGTCAATCTCTTCCATCATGAAACCCGTTATCCCGAGCGCGACAAACAGCACGATGACAACAAAGATCATCAACCAGCCGACGGGATTGTGACCACTCTGTGCAGGTATATTGCGCTGTTTGAGATGTGTGAGATGCTCTTCAAAGGCCTCGCGGGTCAGATCAACTTGTCGGAAACTGCCGTAACCTTTGCCGAAAAAGCCCCAGATAATGCGAATCACAATAGCCGTGACTGCGCTATAGCCAACCCACTGATGGATTTGACTGCCGGCTTCAAGTAAAAAGTAGTTGGCGACAAAAGCTGCCACCAACCACCAGTGAATAACACGGATCAGCGGGTGCCAGATCCGCACCGTATCCTGCTTAGTGCGACTCACTCTTAACCACCGATCCGTCTACGGGGTTATAGTAAATTTCGACTTTGTTACCGTCGGCATCCATACCATAGATTTCGTAGCAGTTGCCTTCGGTCACCTTAAACTCGTTGATTTGGTAACCTTCATTTACCAGACGGGCCTGAAACTCAGCCTGATCCAACCATTCCGACTGTGGTGCGGTGGTGCACTGGGTTGTTTCATGGGCAGTGCTACAGGCGGTAAGTAAACCTGTTGCCGCAATAAGTGTTGCTAACATCGTAACTTTCATCATAGGCTCCTTATGAGAGTGGTTTTTTACAGATTAGATGAAGTTTCTTAGGCTTTCCTTAAGGGTAGCAAAAAAGTATTGATTTTCATCAATAAAACGAAGCAATCACCGGCATGAATGAGACAACACAGGTAAGGCTATTAAAGCTATCGATGGCGCTAGGTATCACCCTGCTCATCTGCGGGCATATTGTGCTTGCGGTGACTTTCGCCAGCGATACCATCGGGCACCACGGTTTTATTATTGGCGCCGCCATGAGCGCTATCGGTATTGTACTCTCGCTACCGACGAAAATTTATCTCACGCTGTTATTAATGGAACATGAAGAGAAAGCCAACCCGCGCTTCACTCGCTCAGCAGAAGCCCAGCAGCGTGGCGATGCGCGTCACCAACAACGCCACGGCGACAAGCTGTGATTAGCAACATTGGACACAGTCTATGAAGACAATTTTTATTTCCGGCGCCGCGGCAGGCATTGGCCGTGCGACGGCGCTGCGATTTCTCAGCGCAGGTTGGCGGGTTGGCGCTTATGACTGCGATAGTGGCGGGCTAACAAAGCTAGAGCAAGAGGTGAGTGCTGGCTTGCCGGGACAATTGGTCACCGGCACGCTTGAAGTCACCGACAATGCTTCCTGGCAGGCTGCGCTAGCTGATTTCGTCAGCCATAGCGACGGTAAGCTACAGGTACTGTTCAACAATGCTGGCATTCTCTATTCGGGTGCACTACACGCTACGTCACTGGCCGACCTGCAGCGTATGATCAGTGTCAATGTTAACGGTGTGCTGGCGGGCTGTTACCTGGCCTATCCTTATTTGCAGGCCGCTGCAGGCGCGGGCGAAATGCCTCGGGTTATTAATATGAGTTCCGCCAGTGCTATCTATGGCCAACCCTGGCTGGCAGGTTATTCAGCCAGTAAATTCGCGGTACGCGCCATCACCGAGGCCCTGGAGCTGGAATGGGCAGATGACGGTATTAAAGTCATGGACGCCATGCCACTTTTCGTCAAAACCGGAATGATTGAAGATATGCAGGGCGACAGTATTCGCCGTCTGGGCGTGCGCCTGACTCCCGAAATAATTGCCCGCAGCATTTTTAAAATGGCGCATTATCGCGGTGGTCGCGTGCACTGGACGGTGGGCACACAAACCAAGCTGATGGCCCTCGCCAGCAAGCTTTCACCCGCGCGCCTGGTGCGTGCCAGCAACCGCTGGATCTCCCGCTAAGCTGCAGAGTTTCAAGCTTTCTCGCCAGCTACTGATCAACTGCTAAGCGACCACCGCCGAGAAATACCGACGCCGCCGACTGCATCTTTCGCTATTCACCATCTTGCACCACATGCGTCGCGACACAGATATTGAGGCCATGCGTCATCTGCTGATATGATAGAGCTAGACTGAAATCCATAGAGAACTTCTGAAGTACGTGTACAAGACCGCGAATGCTCTGATTATTATTATGCTTTTGCACGGGCTTTTTACCTGTGCGGTTGCTGCTGGTCATATGCAAGATGCCATGCATAGCTTCGATTACGCCTACGATAACACTCAGTTTCATAGTCTGTCTGCCGATGATACAACGCCACACGATCATCAGGGCGAATTCCATGCGCATGTTAGTTGTTTAACTGGTTATGCTGCGACGGTTCCCCACCGCCAGCACACTGCTATGCGCTACACGCCGGAACCATTTTCCCTGGTTCAGACCTATTACCAACCCCCCGTTCCGCCACCGAACACGTTGCTCCACACCTGACCAATAACTGTCATTACGATTTATAACATTGTGGAGAAAACCGCATGACGATTTTCCGTTGTGCTATTGCTGTGTGTTTATTTCTGGTTTCTGCCAGCGCTCCAGCGATAGCCGAACCGTTAACGTTGCGTGACGCCCTTACCAGGGCCTTACATGACAATCCCGAATTAGCGCAATATCCGTTTCAGCAACGCATTGCTGAAGCAGCAAAATTACAGGCTAGCTTACGCCCGAACCCGGAACTGAGTATCGAAGTAGAAAATGTCTTGGGTACAGGCAAAAATCGCGCCTTCGAAAATTTGCAAACCACCTTGTCCTTCAGTCAACTGATTGAGTTGGGAGCAAAACGCGAGCAGCGCATAGCGTTAGCCGAGGCTGAAACGCAGCGCGTTACGGCTGAATTCAATTACAGTAAAGTCGAAGTTCTCGCAGAAACCACAGCGCGTTATTACCATGCTTTAAAGCTACAACAGCTTGTGGATTGGTATGCGCAACAGCAACAGCGGCTGGAACATTCCTTTGCACTTGCGCAGGAGCGCGTGAAACTTGGAGCTGCTCCAGCCGGAGAAATGCTCAGGGTTCGTTTGCAGCAGCAACGTATTGCCGCTGAAATGAGCAATGCCGAGGGGCGTTTGGCTGAAGCCAGGATTCATCTCAGCGCTATGTGGGCAGCTATGCCCGACTTTAATACCCTGCTAGGTAATTTTGCTGAGCAGCCTGCAGTTCCCGGTTTAGCAGCGCTTGACCAAGCCGTAAACGAGGCCCCTGAACTATTACGTTTATTTGATTCCGAACGCGTTTTAGCAGCGAAGTTAAATGCGTTAGAAGCCGCTGCAACCGCAGACCTGACTCTTGGCGGTGGTATTCGTTACAGTGCAGCAGCAGATGACCTTGGGTTTGTGCTGCAAGCTTCTATACCCTGGCAATTAAGCAACCCTCAAGCAGGTCATCTGGCCGCCAATAAAGCTGAACGTGATTCACTTCATCTTCAGCAACGCAAGGTACGTCAGGAGCTTCGTGCCCGAGCTCGGGTTTTACAGGCACGTGCTGAAACCGACCAACGTTTTTTAAAGCAGTTGCAAAGCCAACTCATACCGACAGCACGCGAACTCGAGCAGACTACCCTCGCTGGCTATGAGGATGGCATCTATTCGCTGCTGCAAGTTCTTGACGCACAGAATGAACTTGCAAGCCTGGAACAAGAACAACTGCAGCGTCAGTACGCTATTTATCGAAGCCTCTTAGAGCTTGAGCGCCTGACCGGTCATACATTTGTGGAAGCATCCTTATGAAATTTAAATACTATTTAGTCCTTGTCCTGTGCCTGCTAGGCACGTTAAACAGTCCGGCGTTCGCAGTCTCCGAAGACGATCACGAACATCATGATGAAGAGAGTTCGAGCACCACCTTAACGCCTGCAGCTATCGCTGATGCGAATTTTAAAATCGAACCGGTCGGCGCAAAATCACTGCAGTTCACGCAAACCCTGTTTGGCGTTATAGCGCCGGTTAATTCATATCAAGTCGCTATTTCTGCTACCTATCCGGGGCAAGTGACCGACGTCCGCGTCAATATTGGCGACAAAGTACAACAAGGTGAAACCTTGATAACCATTCGCAACGCTGCAAGTGGACGAGAGTATTCTCTAACCAGCCCGATAAGCGGTGAAGTGACATTCAGAGAGGCGAACAGGGGCGAGTTTGCACAACATCAAACCTTACTCAAAATTACCGACTTCAGTGAAGTTTGGGTAGAGCTTTCTGCTTTTCCAGAGGGTATCGAAGCGCTGCAAAAAGGCCAGCAGGCACGGGTCTATGACTTGCATAAACATGAGCATGCTTCCGGTCAGATCTCGTATATCGCTCCGCAAATGACCGGTGGTCATATTGCGCGTGCCCGCGTTCAAATTGCTAATCCGCAAGGTCACTGGCGGCCGGGGATGCACGTCAAAACTGATGTTTTTTCCGACACCAAAGAAGTAGCGCTAGCAGTTGCGCGTGATGCGTTGCAAACATTCCGCGGCGACACTGTCGTCTTTGTGCAGGAAGGGAATACTTTTACCGCACGGCCGTTAGAACTTGGTCGTGACGATGGTGAGTTTGTTGAGGTGCTAAGCGGCATTGAAGCTGATACCCCCTATGTCACTCACAATAGCTTTCTGCTAAAAGCGGATATTTTAAAAGCCGGTGCCGGCCACCACCATTAGGAGAAAAGCATGATCGATGCACTGATTCGCTTTGCGATCGAGCGCCGTTGGCTCGTGCTGGCCGCCACCCTACTGGTCGCTGGCTTTGGCTTTTACAGCGCCACTAAACTGCCGATTGACGCAGTTCCGGACATTACCAACGTACAGGTACAGATAAACACTGAAACGCCTGGCTACTCCCCTCTCGAAACGGAGCAGCGTGTCACTTACATCATCGAAAATGCGATGGCCGGTATTCCCGAACTGGATTATACCCGCTCGATTTCAAGGTATGCGTTGTCGCAGGTGACCGTGGTGTTCAATGAGGGAACGGATATCTATTGGGCGCGCCAACAAATTAGTGAGCGCTTACAAGCCATCCGGGGCCGCCTTCCCGATGAAATAGAACCAGCACTCGGGCCTATCGCCAGTGGACTGGGCGAAGTTTTCACTTACATTGTGAGAGCTGAGCCTGGCGCCAGGGATGCTGACGGCCAACCATTCACTGCCGAAAGTTTGCGGACCTTACAAGACTGGGTGATTCGTCCTCAATTGGTCAAAGTTCCTGGTGTAACAGAAATCAATACCCATGGTGGTTTTGAACGCGAGTATCAAGTTGCCCCGCAGCCCGGCAAGCTGCTGGCTTACAAACTTAGTATGGCGGATGTTTTGCGGGCATTGGAACTTAATAACGCTAATGCCGGAGCCGGTTACATTGAACGTAATGGTGAGCAGTGGCTTGTGCGCTCACCCGGACAACTGCAGACATTGGAAGAGATTGGTGATGTCGTGGTCGCCAAGCGAGACGACGCTCCAGTGCGCGTTAGCGACGTTGCCAACGTTCAATTCGGAAAAGAGTTGCGCACAGGGGCAGCAACCTCTAACGGTGAAGAAGTCGTTCTTGGCACTGCCATGATGCTCATTGGTGAGAACAGTCGGCTAGTTGCCAAGCGCGTCGGCGAGCGCCTGGAAGACGTGCAACGCAGTTTACCGGATGGTGTCGTTATCGAAGCACTATATGACCGCACGAACCTTGTTGATAAAACCATCGCGACCATCGAAAAAAATCTGTTCGAGGGCGCGGTACTGGTTATTGTCATTCTGTTTCTACTACTGGGCAATTTCCGTGCTGCGCTAATTACCGCAATGGTTATTCCGCTTAGTATGTTGTTCGCCATTAGCGGTATGGCCGCAAACCGTGTGTCTGGTAACCTGATGAGCCTGGGGGCTATCGACTTTGGTATCATTGTGGATGGCGCGGTCATTGTCGTCGAAAACGCACTGCGTCGCCTGGGGCTGGCGCAACAGCATTACGGGCGCTTACTGACAACCCGGGAGCGACTCGAGGAGGTCTTTGCAAGTACGCGAGAAGTTTTCAAACCCGCCACATTTGGTGTATTGATCATTATGCTTGTTTACTTGCCGATCTTTGCGTTAACCGGCGTTGAAGGCAAAATGTTCCATCCCATGGCATTTACCGTCGTCTTTGCTTTGTTAGGGGCGCTAATTTTTGCCGTGACGTTCGTACCCGCCGCTATCGCTATTTTCGTGCGGGGTAAAGTCACCCATCAGGAAAATTGGCTGATGCGCAACGCACGACGCCTTTATGAACCTGTTCTGCGCTTTTCATTACGTCAACCGCTATTGATCATCGTCATCGGCGTGGCTTTATTTGCTACTGCAACGTTTCAAGCGACGCGCATGGGCAGCGAATTCCTGCCGCAACTCGATGAAGGCGATATCGCCATGCATGCGCTACGAATTCCTGGTACTGGCCTGCAGCAATCGGTCGAAATGCAAATTCAATTAGAGAAAGTCATTGACCGCATTCCGGAAGTCCAGCGGGTCTATTCGAAAATAGGCACGCCCGACGTCGCCACTGACCCCATGCCTCCAAGCGTTGCAGATACAATCATAATTCTGAAGCCTCGTGATGAGTGGCCCGATCCTGCGAAACCCAAGGTTCACTTGGTTGCAGAGATACGAGACCGGGTGACCGGGGTTCCCGGAAACAATTACGAGTTTACTCAGCCTATCGAAATGCGTTTCAATGAACTCATAGCTGGCGTTCGTGCAGATCTGGCCGTTCGTATTTATGGTGATGACCTGGCGCAATTGAAGGCACTTGGCGATGAAGCTGTTGGTGTGATTCGGCAAATCACTGGTGCAAGCGATGTACGAGCTGAACAAATGACCGGCTTACCAACCCTCTCGGTAGAGCCACAGCGTGATCATTTAGCCTTGCTAGGTCTGACAGTCAGTGATGTGCAACAAGCTGTTCAAGCGGCGATCGGAGGCGTTCAAACTGGTGTCATTTACGAGGGTGACAAGCGATTTCGTTTGATGTTGCGCCTTGATGACGCATGGCGTGAAGACATAAGCGCACTGGAACAGTTACCGGTGGCGGTTTCAGCGACTGATAATCTCGACTTACGATACGTGCCATTAGGCGAAATTGCCATATTGTCATTAGATTTGGGACCCAACCAAATCAATCGCGAGTCAGGTAAGCGCAATATTATTGTCAGTGCTAATGTCGCCGAGCGTGATCTGGGATCATTCGTTAATGACGTTCGCACACAGTTACAGCAACAGCTGGAGCTTCCCGCTGGCTACTGGGTTGAATATGGTGGCACATTCGAACAGCTGGAATCGGCATCGCAGCGTTTAGCGCTGGTAGTGCCGCTTGCGCTATTGTTGATCTTGGGCTTACTTTACACCGCCTTCAACTCGCTGCGAAATGCGCTGATCATTTTTACCGGCGTACCCCTGGCATTAACGGGTGGTATCTTTGCTCTGCTTCTGCGCGATATGCCTTTATCCATATCGGCAGCGGTAGGATTTATTGCGTTATCAGGTATCGCCGTGCTGAACGGGGTCGTCATGCTGTCCTTCATTGAGCAGTTACGTCAGCGTGGTTTAACAGTAGGTAAGGCTATTTTTGATGGCGCTCGAACGCGACTCAGACCGGTATTGATGACGGCGCTGGTCGCCAGTCTGGGCTTTGTTCCCATGGCCTTTAACGTCGGCACCGGTGCTGAAGTACAACGTCCGCTTGCCACTGTTGTAATTGGTGGCATTGTTTCTTCGACCTTGCTTACACTCCTAGTGCTTCCGGCACTTTACAGTCTGACAAACCGGCTACGCCGTCAGAATCCATAAATCATAAGAGAGCTGACCTCTGCCCCCATTCGGGGTAGAGGTCATTATTCATCATCGGTGCGGGCGATAATCTCAAAGTCGCCGTCCATTCCTTCGCTAATAATAATCTCAATTGGCTGACAACAAATCTGGCAGTCAACGATTTGTTGCTGCGCGACGTCGTTGATGGGATCAATTTCAATACTGTTGGGCGCCATACAATACGGGCAACTGAACTCTGCTTCGTGGGTCAATGACATGTCAACCTCCTACCTCTGCCCCAAATACTAGCGTGTAAGGGCAGATATGCCAGCAATTGCCGAAAAGATCAGGGGGGGCTGCCCCTGCTGGCTATGTTTTTGTACAAAAAGGGAAATTGCTTATAGACTAAGTTATAGATTCTTATAACTTTCTTAGTTGCTGATTCTGGAGTTCTTACGTGAGAATAAAGGGATTTTTGATTGACCTCTTGATAGGTGTCATTGCCATTGCGGCTATACTCGGGCTCTCAACATCAATGCCCCTGGGTATCTTCAATGCAAAACTAACCGACACTTTTTTGTACGTTTCAAGAGCACCGGATTTTACTCCGCAAACTTTCACTATTAAAAATACCGGCACTGCCGATCTCACCGACAGCGAGATCAACGCCCTGGTAAGGCAACTCAATGCCGCTGGTACACGCGAAATTTTAATTCTGGATAGCTATTTCAAAGGCACGACCCGGGCCTACGATTGGCCTGATAACGTGCATATTACCTCATCGCGCGGTCAGGACTTTCTGAGCGAGTACCCTGACTCACTAAGGTTGTTTGAGCTGGAATCGAGCAACGGCAACTATCGTTCTTTCAGCCTGGAGCAGCGCGATCAGACGGTACTTTCTTTGCTCCCTAAAAACGTCGGCAACGCCGAAAACCAAGGACCTTACGAGCGTTATTTCAACTTTGCTATCCGCCCAAACCTGCTGCCAAATATTACCGCACAGCAAGCACTAGATGGCGATATTATCCGTAGTCTGGTCGCTGATAAAATCGTGTTTATTCAGGTCAGTCCCAGTAAGCGCTATGAGCGCTTTTACGTGGCCGACTCGCTTGATCAGGACTATCTGACGTATGTCGAAATGCAGGCGCTCGCGCTGGAAACAGTCGTCCACGATCTTGATCTAAAAACGATTCCGCTGCCGCTAACCGCTGCGGGTTTGCTCTGTGCTTATTTCGCCGCCTTCTTTTTGCTGCAACTGTTTAACACCAACGGTATTTTGTTGTTTGAAGGCTCCTTGCTGGTTGTTAGCCTGCTGCTGTCTTACCTGCTATTTGTCGGCTTTCAGTTGGTCTTTCCGTTTGGCGAATTTTTCCTGACCCAATTGGCCGCGCTGCTGCAATTTCTAATGAGTGAACGCCGCCGCGAGGCAAAAATTCTGTCTTCGCGCACCGCCAAACTGCAGTCACGGTTGAATCAACGCATGTTGCCAGGCTCGTTTTTACAGACTGAAGACCCCTGGAAGAACCTGCACGTGTTCATTGATCAGCACCTGCATATGCGCCGCTCGATACTGCTCGACAGGGTCGCTGATGATCATCGTCTGGTCGCTATCCATTCGCTGAACTGCACCGTCGATGACATCGAGGAGCGCCGGCGCGACTACCAGCGTACCCCTTACAGCGAGGCCATTCGCAAACAACGTCCGCTGCGTATCGAAAACAAGCACTATTTCAAAGACACCACGGCCGATGAAATTGAGTACATTGTTCCGCTGATGTTCGCGGGCGATGTGCTGGGCTTTTGGGCGCTCACAGTTGAGCCTGAGGAAAGTTGGAACGAAGCGGTGTTTGAGCAGAACCTAATCAGCTTTTCACGCGAGCTTTCTGAGCTGCTCTATCATCGCAGTAAATTTATCGAGTGGAACACCCGTGAAAATCGCTTTTTGCGCAAGGTCGTGAACCTGAATTACGCGGTGAACGAACACCGTCAGCTCGATTCCGCGATTGAGCTGCTGGAGCGTCGCCTCGGGCTCTTACAAAATGTCTTTAGCCGAAACAGCTCGGCGCTGGTGCTTTACAACTTGTTCGGCCAGGTGCTGACCTCAAATCGCAAGATGGACGCCATTGCTAATCAACTTGATTTGAAGTTCTTCACGATGAGCGCGCACGACCTGTTAGTGCACCTTACTGGCGAGAAGTCCGCAAAAATCAAAAAGCTCATGTTGCAGATTACCTTGCACCACCGCACCGTCGAATGGCGCATCTCCAGCCCGAAGCTCGAGTCTGACTACATTCTGCGGGTGCTGCCGATTGAGCGCCAACACGAGCGTGGCGATAAAACGTCACCATTCCTGCTGGCAGGAATTTTATTTGAGTTTGTCGACGTGCATTCAGTGCAGCAAATCGTGGAAGGCAAACGCGAGTTGCACCGCTATTATTTCGACATGCTCGAGGCCGACTTTAAAGCTATTCGCAAAGCGACCAAACAACTAAGCGAAGCGCCAGATCAAAACAAGCTTGAGCATATTGATACCATCCACTCAATTTTGGATAAAACCGCAAAACTAAGCGGCACCGTTGAGCGCATGCTTGACTTGCACGAGCATAGTAATGAAGTTTTCCCGGTGAACCCGGTACATCTAATCAGCACCTCATTGCGTAAGCAAAGTAACGCGATTGAACAAAAAGCGATTGAGCTCAACCTCAACTGGCCGGAAATTCCCGCACTGGCGATGGTCGCAGTAGAACAGCTGAAGCAATTGGTCGACGCTATGCTGATGCTGCTGGTGAAAGATTGTGAAAGCACTGATGGAGAAATCGCGATCAGCATGAACAGCTGTTCTTACGACGATCAGTGCCGCCGCGTCGAAATTCAGTTCAGCAATAAGGGCTATGGGGTACCGCAAGAGCGATTAGACAGCCTGCATCAACTCTCGAATGTGGAATTATTCAGTGAACGTAACGAGCTTTTCACCGTGCTCTACCTAAGCCGTCAGATCACCGACTGGGGCGCCGAGCTAACAGTAGAGACACACCTCGGCGAGGGCTTTCAGCTGACCCTCAGACTGCCTACCTTTGAGGCAGATATCCACGAAAGCGAAAGGCCGGCGCAATGATGGACTGGTTGCCTCTGGAAATCTTCCCGACAGGAGGATTGGCAAGTTCGGTAGTTACGACGGTCTGGATAGGCGTCACTATTGTCGCCTTTTTGAATCTGCGCTTTGGCACGACCTTATCCGGCCTTGTGGTTCCCGGCTACATCGTTCCGCTGCTGTTAGTCAAACCCGGCTCAGCCATCGTTATTATTGTTGAGAGCATTGTCACTTACCTGCTGACACGAGGCATCGCCGATCGCTTCTTAGTCAAGGCCGGCCTAGGTGAGTTTTTTGGGCGCGATCGTTTTTTTATCCTGATCTTGGTCAGCGTGCTGGTTCGGGTCGTTTTTGATGCTTACCTGCTGGTTGCGCTTGATGATTATCTGATGCAGCGCGGCGTCGATTTTGAATTGCGCAGTAGCCTCCACAGTTTTGGTCTGGTCATTATCGCCCTGAGTGCCAATCAGTTCTGGAACAGCGGAATTAAACGCGGACTCGGTACCCTACTGGTTCATCTCGCGTTGACCTACGCTATTATCAGCTATGTACTCATACCGCTGACGAACTTTAATATCAGCACCCTGGGCTACATGTATGAAGATATCGCCAGTAACATCCTGGCCAGCCCGAAAGCCTATATTATTCTTATTACCGCCGCCTTTTTAGCGTCACGCATGAACCTGCGCTACGGCTGGGACTTTAACGGCATTCTCATTCCCAGCCTGCTGGCGTTGCAGTGGTACAATCCGATTAAAATCGTCACCACCTTTGCCGAAGCCTTCGTCATTCTTTTTTGCGCCATCGGCCTGCTCAAACTGCCGTTTGTGCGCAATCAAAATATTGAAGGCGCGCGGCAACTACTGCTGTTCTTTAATATCAGTTTCGTTTACAAGCTGATTCTCGGTTACATCATTATCATCTGGTTCCCGGCGCAGAAGATTACCGATCTGTACGGTTTTGGTTACTTACTTGCCACCTTGCTCGCCATTAAGATGTACCAGAAAGACATTGCGATTAAACTGACCCGTACTACGGTGCAGACCTCGTTTGTTGCCGCCTTAGGCGCCAGTCTGATTGGTTTTGCGCTCACGCTGTATCAGCCGGCACCACTTGCCGACGACCCTGAGTTGGTCCCAACCAGTGAAGTGGTAGTCAGCAAGCAACCATTGGCCCGGGTGATCGAAGCCACCCGTCAGGCCAGCTATGCGTCCGACGCAGTTACCCGCGGTATTACGATTTCACCTTTCACGCTGGAGCAGTTCCGAGACACCATTCTGGCCATTGATGATTTAGGCCCGACGCCCTCACAGCGGCAATTACGCCAAGTCGCCGGACTGGCCAATAACTTTGGTTACGAAGTGCTGTGGGTGGAATCGCGTTACGTGGTACTCCGCGACACCCGTGCCGAACGCGGCTGGGGCTTTTTTGTGTTTGACCTTGCGCACCGCAACGAACTGGCGCTGCAATTCCCGACGGTGATGGATGAAAACATCACGGCGTTGGTCATGTTGCCACTGTTTGAACAGCTCAATGCCCGCTATCTTGCGGTCGCTTCGGCCCGTGCCCAGCGTGCCCGGGATGGTAGCGACCAGTTACTGCTGAACTCACAAACATTATTCCAGGTATTTCACCAGACGCTATCTGCGAATAGCGCCTTACAGGTACGTGAGTACTCACCAAGTCTGGCCCGGCAGCTGCTGGGTGAGCGCAGCGCTAATGAAATGCTGGGACTAAGCGCCGATGCGACCCGCATGTGGGTGAAAGACAGTCCTCCGGCAGCATTGTCGCTAGCCACCCTTGAACAGTTGACCTCAGGTGTCGACGTGGTCTGGGATATTCCCGGCTTTCAAAACCGTCAGCGAGACGTCGCCCGCTATGGCTTTGCCGAACTTTTTCTGACGCAACCCGCCATGCTCTCGATTCTGGCCAACGCCGCGTTACGCGAGCAGGTAGAAACCGTAGCCAATGAACAGCAGATTGCCGGTTATTTGCTGTCTTTTCTCCAAGAAAATAAACGTCTGTTAGCCGCTAAAAACACCGAAAAATATGTCGCGCCACAGCAGTCCGAGCTACTTTACTTCGACCGCGCCGTGCTGGAACCGTTATTCATGGTCATGGATCGCTATGGTGAACCTGACTGGTTCAGCCGCTCGCAGCCCCTCATCAACCAGATTGCCCAGGCTGCAGCGCAACTTGATTACCAGATTATTCTGTACCGGCACATTTCAAGTGGCGCCGAGTACTTTATCCTGCGCGAACAACTGGGTGAACAACGTAACTCATTGCGACACTGGGGCACTTATGTTTTTAAACTCGGTAGCTCCCGTCCATACGTGATAGAAGCACCGTCCCCTATTTTCGAAAGCGGTAGCTTTGAATTCGCCGGCTCGTTGTTCCAGCAGATGGAAGCCGACGCATTGCTCGTCAGTGGTGCGCATCCGATGGCGAACAGTGATGGTTCGGCACGCGTGGTAGCCCGCTCAAACCCACTCACCCTGTTTAATCTGGTGCATCAGGCGGCCTTACGCCATGAAGCCGAACGTGACATCACGGCGGTACAGGTGCGCGGTTTTGCCGGTGACAGCACACAAGGTATCGAAAAGGTCGAGCTGAGTTACTACGAACTCAATAAGCCCTTTGCCGCGCAACAGCCCGAATTCAAAGAGTTACGGCGCTACCTCGAGCTGTTGCTGACCCGCGCTGGCGTTGCCGCCCCCGATGAGGTGATTGAACTTACACCAGCGAGCTACACTGCACAGGCGCGCTTTACGAAGTATATTCCTGCCGCGCAATACGCCGAGATCTGGTTACCGCGGGGACTGCGCGAGAGCTTCCGCACGGTGGCGACCGAATCGGTACTGTTCCAGCAGATGTTGGCGTTAGGTATTGCGACAAAAGAATACGACGTCGCCATGCAATTAAGCCCGTTACCGCTCGTCAGCATGACGCCCAGCATGCTCGTGAACGTCAAACGACTGCTCAACCAGTTTGAGCAATCGCAAAATATTCAGGTGCTGGCGACATTGCAGCAGCGCTACCCGGAGGTGACGCTTGAGCTGTGGCGTGACAACGAGTCGCTGCAAAGTTATCTGGTACTTCGAGGCGCAAATACCGACGTCCTCGCCGTGAAAAATCTGACACCGCTTTCGTCATCAACCATTGAGGTTGATGAGCGTCAGCAAGATATTACCAGCGCAGTACGCGAGTTCGTGCGCGGTCGTGTGCAATGGTTGCACCGGGAGGCACACCCATGAGACTGCTCGGCCGCCTGCTACTATTCATCCTTACGCTCGCCGTTCTTGGTGGTGCCGGTTACGGCCTGATGCAAGTCATCAGCGGCCTCAACGTGCGCGACGTACCACCGTGGGAGGAGAGTTACGAGCAGTCGACGGTTTATATGCTGCAACCCGGTGAAACACTGAACTTTGACGTGCCGAACGATGCCACGCAACTACGTATTTTACATACACCAGTAGGGTTGCCTGCAGCAGAAGGTGAGGCCACGCTTCACTTTAGCGCGCACCCGGACGAGACCCTGTCAGAAACCTACAACGTAGCACTGCGACCTGAGGAAGCGCCGCCGGCCGGTGAGTTGCCACCACGCTTTTTTGATGCGCCCACCGACACGCTGGCAGGCCTGACGCAACTGCATGTCGTGAGTTTCGCCGAGCGCCAACGCTTAAATGAGTTTTCCCTGACCTTACGCCAATCCGCGCAACCACTGGCCATTCGCGTAGCGGTACTGGAGCGGTATAACGAGCAAGCAGTGGCGCGTATCTGGCAGCGCATGAGCGCGGAACAAAAAACCGCGATCTTTGAAGATCATATTTATCCGGTCGAACTGATCCCGGTAGCTGAGCGAAGGGCGCGACTTCAGCAGCGCTGGCAGCCCATTGGTCCGGCATCAGCGTCCGACGGTCGGATCGTCTCGCGCACCTTGTTTGTGAGCGAAGACGCAGAAGCCCTGGAAGAGACCGAAGCAGCTATCGATGAACTTGCCGTGATTGGGCCGCAGCGCTGGTTCACCGTCGATACGCGAGTCCAGCGCACAATAACAGCGATCAGTTGCGCAAGTTTAACCGCTACCGACCCAGTTCAATTGAGCCGTCAGTTAACCCGTCAGTTAACCCTAAGTAGCGTCACCAGCGACGGGCAATTACACGTCGAGCAAGTGCTACTTAACAGCAACACCGAAACCTATACGCTGCCCACAACGCCAAACCTTTACCAAATCGCCGCGAACAAGCGTTGCGAACTAAGTTTTTATGACGCACAGGGCGACATTGTCAGTGCGGACTATAATTACCTGCGTGCCAGCGTGGTTCAGCCAGTACAGACCCTGGAATTTGCGTTGGTCGATGAAGCGCAACAAGTACAGCCACTGCGTCTCGATACCCGCCTGGTCACCAACGCTACGCTGCAGCAGTTAGAGGCTCCGACACTACGCTGGCGGATTGTCGATGCGGACGGAAAACAGTTACTTAGCGGTATGCTCACACCGCAGGCCAGCGTGAACCCACTGCAAGTGAGCGTCGACGCCAGTCTCGAAACCCACGTGCATGAAAAGACGTCGCGCTACATTGTCGCACCGGCGAATGCAGCGCAATTGCAGATCGACTATGCGACACCGCCCACGCCGACCTCCGGGCAGGTCTTAGTCAATGTCTACACCCGACCGGTCGACTTGCCTTACCAGGTGCAGGCCTCCGATGAAAACGAGCCGCAACAACAAAGTATCCCGAAATGGTTTTTATCCTATCCGATACAACAACAAGGTAGCGTACCACCGGCAAGCCGCCTACTGTCCTGGCAACATACCCTGCCACCCAGCACCGCAGTCACCGCAACTGCAACGCAGGAGCACTGGTACAGCATGGAAAGCGTGAACAACGCGCCTTATTTTGAGCTCTTTATGCCAGAGCAGCCAGAAGAACAGCCTGAAGCGTCAGAAGATGCCGCAGAGCAAGGTCCGGCGCAGCTTATCTACGCACCGATCGACAGCAGCGATGGCAGTTATCAGCTGACCACGCCAGAGCATCCGCAGCAGGTACGACCGCAGTTGGTATATCAAAAGGGCACACAGGAACCGGTGCCGGCGACTATCTATTTAAATGGTGAGTTACTCAGTCACGACTGGCTCAATGCCGACACTGGCCGTCTGTTGCTACCGGCGCTGCCGCAAGGCGACTATCAACTCAAGATTGAAACTCCCGCCGTTGTGCGCTGGTACAGCAACTATCAGCCAGCGTCAGCACAGCCAACATATCGGGTGCGTAACGCTTACAAGCTGGAACGGCAGGTGACCTTCAGTGTTGAAAAACGCGCAGACGAAGAGTGGCTGACATTTCATTATTTCCCGGCGATTGGCGCTTCACAGCAAGTCACTCTAACCTTAGAGAAGCAGGAACAGGTAGGTGTGTATGCCGATTATACCGTGGCAAAGCGCACCTTTAACTTGCCTGCGCCAGAGACGGCACCCACCACCGTGTTACTCAATCAAGCTCATGCCCCAATATGGGCACCAACACGTCTGACATTTTTATTGGGTCGGGATCTGGCACCAGGTCGCTATCGGATCACCGTTAGCAGTTCAGCTTCACAGGGCGGCTACATTCAGGCCGGTTATCTGGCGGAAGCACCCACCTATCAAATCGAGATTTATACGGAGGATGGCAATGCGTTATTTTAACCTATCTTGTGTCATCGTATTTTTATTACAGGCCTTACCCGCTCAGGCACAGACAGAGCCTGTGCCCTGGTTCGACACTGTGCCCCGCAGTGATTATTACGAACGCGTCTCTACCTCAAACCAGGCGGCCCTTGAAGCGTCCTTCGTCGCGCTGTTTCGTGGCGGCAATGACGGCCTGAGCGAGTTCTACACGATTGAGCGTCTGCCCTGGCAGGAGCATGAAGTTGTGGTTGCCGCCAGTCACCCCGAATTAGGCTGGGGCGCGTTTGGCTACCGCCCGACGCATCCGGTTTCGGTGTTTTTGCAAACGCCACATCGCTACTTTGATCTGCATACCGCCGTCATTGCTGAAACGGGCTGGACCAACGATTTAGTGCAGCTCTATATGTCCAACTCGATTCATCGCTATGCCGGGCAAAACCAAAAGCCTAAGGTCAACAGCGACATTTCGAATGCACGCCGCAGCCCCTTACTGGCGGCTTCTGAGGCCTGGATCGCCGAGAATCCCGAAGGCGTAATTGTACAGTTGCATGGTTACTCGAAAAGCAAACGCTCAACGGTGGAAGGCCGTAACTCGGACATTATTCTTAGTCACGGCACCACTGAGCAATTTATGCACGAAACGCGCCTGCACGAAATTCAGACCTGCCTGACCGCATTGCTTAACGTTACCGTACTGCGCTACCCCGCTGAAGTGGGTGAGCTTGGCGGCACCCAGAATAATGTTGCGCAGGCCCTGGCGAGTTGGGGTAAGTCCGAACAGTTCGTGCATGTTGAAATGAGCCGCGGCGTACGCGACGCGCTTGCCGGAGATCAACAAACCACGCTTAATGCCCTGCAATGCATGGTGGGGGCGTCACACGAATGATGCGCGTTGTCAGTTGTGTGTTAATGTTGCTCGTTACGCTGATTGCGCCAGCAAGCCTGGCGCAGCCATTTACCCGCATGCTCTGGTATGAGGTAACAAGCGAGAGCAGGCAGGACCTCGACAGCGACACGGCAACTGTCTTTTCCGTGCCGGCCAGTCGGTGGTGGCGGCTACGCGTACAGCATAAAGAACGCGACTCACACCCCGCTACAGCCCCTGAACTTTGGTCATCAGCGGGCGAGGGTGTGCTGATTGGGCACCAGCCCGTTGATGCCCATCATTCCCCTGACTACACTGATTATTTTTATCAGCCCAACACCTTTCAGCCGCGCCGCTTGTGGTTAACCAGCGATGCGACCAGCAACGCGCACGTACGCGTGTTCCACTCCGCCACCGAAGCAATACCGAGCCACACTGATGATGCGCAAATAGTATTTAACGAGGACTACGACAGCGTGACCCTGCGCCGGAACGAGGGCTTTGAGGCCCATGATTATCAGGTGCTTGAGGCAGGCCAGGACTATGTAAAGGCGTTCGCTGAACCTGGCTTGTATCATCTGGAGCTGCGCATTCCCTGGTACGCTCATTATCAGTTACGCGAGGTCGTGGCGCTACGCGCAACCGGCGCTAGCGCTGGTAGCGGACGCGAGCTGCGTTATGCTGCTCAGCTTGACACCGAAAGCACCTATAAGGGTAGTAGTGATGCTACCCCGGAACTGCTGTCACGTGCGCTCTTTGTGCCATTTTATGTGCGCGAAGCCGAGCAGGAGATCCGCGTACAAGTTGACCGCTATGCGTATCTGCGCTGGTTGGCGGTGGATACCACCGAGCAATTTTTGTTTGCGCATAACGCGCCGCGTGAAACTGCGCAAGCACAGTTACGACAAGCCGCTCATGAGCCGTCCGCGCCGGTAACCACCACCTTCTATCGTGCCCTGCCACCGCAGGCGCCGTTGCCGATTACCGCGTTCGTGCCACTGACCGGCGAGCTTAAACACGACGATGCACGCGAAACATTTTTACCGACACCGTCACAACCGACCCGCGAGCCAGAGTACTATTACCAGTTAAGCGCGGGGCAAAGCGCCACCTTCGTGTTGCCACAGCAGACCGAGAATGCGCCGGTACGCCTGGCCTTACAGCATCCCAAAGCCACCGGCGCAGTCGTCGTGCGCTCGGACAGCGGTGAGACGCAGCACGTACGGCTGCAACCTGACGACGCCCTAAATGACAACCTTGACGAACGCTTTAATACTAGCTGGCAGCTCGATAATGGCTCTGTGCTGGCACTACGCTCTGGCAGCGGTCAGGTGCAACGAACCGTAACTGAATTTGAGCTGCCTTTTCATCAGCCGTATCGGCGCCTGACCGTTACCAATGAGGGCACGCATCCCACCTGGGTGCGCTTGTCTTATCGCAATGCACAAGTCGTGGCACCAAGTGAGTACCAGTGGCTGTACCTGAGCGATACCAGTGAAGCGTTGGCGCTACGCCAGGCACTTAGCAGCACCAGCTATGTCAAAGCGCCTGCGCTGGCCGGGCAGAGTGCCTTGCAGTACGAAGTTACGCAGCAGTGGCGACCACGCCTGCAGGCCCGCGCCGCGCAATTTGCCGAGCGCTACGCCAGCGCATACTTCGGTAATGACACGCAGCTTAGCGCCGCTGACTTCGCAAGCATTCGCGACGATCTGATGACAACATTTAACGTGCGATTAACGACGTTGGCCGATGTCTACGAGCATATTATGGCGCTGGGTTACAACTTCACCGCGCGGCAGTTACTGGTCGATTTTGCCGTCAGCGCCAAAGGTGACTTGCAACAACAGGCCGAAGCGCTGTTGCTCGCGCTTTTTACCGGGCACGAGCGTTGGTTTGACGTTGAGGGCTACTGGGCGTGGCGGTTGTATCATCGCGGGGATACTGAAGCTTTGTCGCACATTGCCACGAGCTGGCAATACCAGGGGCGCGAGCGCGAAGCCGCGCAGCTTGCCTACTTGCTTGGCTCTGAAACCCTCGCCACCGACTGGCGCACGCGGCCCGTCACCGGATGGGTCAAGCAACCGCCGCAATTAAGCGGCAATAGTCGTGAAGCACTTATTTACAATCAGGACTTGCAGCAGTACCTGAGCGCTTTTTACCTGCCGGGCAACGAGCCGGTTTCTATGTCGCTGAGCGCGATACCCCTAAACACTACGCAGCAAGAATCAGCGCAGGCGCAGCCTGTTAGGGTGAAAGTGACACTCTACCCTAAGCTGCCTGATACCGAATCTACGACATCAGTCACAGCGGCACAGAAATTATTACAGCAAGCAACGATAACGGTTAACGAGCAACAGTATCCAATGGCCATCCGGCTTGATCGTGCCAGCGAAAGCCTGAGCTGGGCGCAGGATGATGATGCGCTGGTAGGGCTACCACAATCGTTTATCTTTACTCTGGAACCAGCAACTGCGCACCAGCTACAGCTTCAGACGGAAGGCTTTGACGCTGCGGTGGTGGTTGAGACCGTAACCGAGGCCAACGCGACAAGCGTCGCCCCTGCTACCTCGCAACTGACACTGCGTCTGCATGAAATGGCGTTACAACAGCAGTACGCAACGCTTAACGACGCACAACTTAAAAAACTAAAAGCCGATATCCAGCCTCAGCGTATCAGTGACGAGCAGCAGTACCTGATTGATCGCCTGCTCGCCGATTACAGTTGGCAACGGCTCGACACCGTAAGCGCCAGCAACGGCATTGCCTTTTTAGAGTCTGACCGCTGGCAGCCGACCGCCCCCTGGTGGCAACTGCGCCAGGCCCTCATGCTCTCTGAAGTGGCCGCGGGCGAGCGCCGCCTGGCAAACGACGAGACAGCCGAGATTGCCGTTGAGTTAAGCACGCCCAAGCAACTTACTCTGGAGTTGCGTAAAGTGGCAGAACTAACAGCACCGGCAAGTCCGGTGCCGGTACGCATTGCCACACCAGCAGGCGAACACCAGGTGCGTGTGCCGGAGCAAGGCTATCGCCAGACACTTTATCTTGAGGCCGGGCGCCAGTTAGTCAGCTTAAGCTATGCCGCCCCCTCAGAGGCGATGGTGTTGTATCGCCTGCTTGATGAAGATGGTGTTTCGGTGCTGCCGCCAACTTCAGTGAAAACCTTTCGCGCCAGTGCTGAGCAGCCTATAGAATTATTCGTGCCCGGCAATAATCTGCTGCGTATTGACCAATACCAACAGCGCGGCGGCGAAGCAAGTCACCGTTACCAGTGGTTTGCCGAGGACACTTTTTTTAACGTCAGACATGAGCAAGACGAACCCGGAGAGTTCAGCTACTATCGATTCTTCATCTGGCAGCAACAGCCGCAGCGCACCATGACCCCTGCACTTCCGGCAGAATTCACCGGCGTCAGTTCCGCGCCCCCTTCCGCCGCGCCCACCATCTGGCCGGTAGACCCGCAACGTACGGTAAGCGCCGATACTCTCTATGAGCTGGGCGAACAAGAAGACGGTAGCTGGGGCTTCGAGCTTGGCGCCCGCGCCCGCAATAACTTTGACGAGGACATTCGCTCGGCGCGTGAGGAGTTTATTGACGCGCGCTGGAATTACCGCCGCCATCTGCCGGACTGGGACAGTTACTGGCACAGTTCCCTGCAGTGGCGTGATCATAACAGCACGCAGCTGCAAACCCTGGTGAGCCAGAACGAGCTTTACTGGATGCCGAACAAATACTTTGACGCCGAGGCGAATCTGGATCTGTATTACCAGGCCGACGCACCGACCAGCGACGTGGAAGGTGCCTGGGCAGCCTATGCCTCGCTGTCCGGGCGCTGGAAATATTACTGGAACCATCGCACTCGCAACGAGCTTGAGCTAAGTGTCTATGGCCGCGATAGTTCTGAACAAGCCACGCCAGCCACACCTATTGATGATGACATTGTCACGCGCTACAAACTGAACCACCGGTATGGGCTAAGCGTGCGCGATCAATTTAGTTACCACCCCTGGCTCGACACGCGGGTGCATCTGAGCGCGCAGTTGCGCTTCAACGAATTTGACGATGGCCAGTTGCTCGACCAGTGGTCGGTGGAAACCGGCTGGCGTCAGTATTACCAGCCCTGGCGCTTCGGTGTTGACGTCCGTTACCGGCGCTATCTGCAAGATGACCATCGCGTGCGCGGTCTGTCGGCCATGCAGTTAGGCTTTTCTGTCGATTATGAACTCTGGCAAACGCGCGGCAGTCTCTGGCAGTTTAGCTTTGACCTGCGCCACGATATGAACCGCAATAGTACCGGCGCCTACCTGGGAATCAGCTGGAATGCCACCGACGGTCAGGGCTATGACGATTTTGCGCCAAATAACCTGTTGTTCGCGCCCTTACGCCAGCGCCACTCGTTAACCGAAATTGATACCAACGACATTACCATCAACGACCCATGGGAGGCTGCCGGTGACGACTGATTTAGCATCGCCAAAAGCTATGTTACGGTCCGGCATGGACGCGATCTGGCAGAACATTTACGCCAAACAGTTACGCGAATGTGAACGCGGCTATCAGTCCTGGTCGGCAAGCGCCGCAAGACTTGAGGGCAAAGAAGCGGCAAACGTCACCTCCCTGCGCTTGTATCTGTTTTTACAGCATCAGTTGGCAGAGCGCTTCAAAACCATAGAGCAACTGCGCGCGCGGCAGGTCGACTTTAACTACAACTATCATCAGTCCGCTTCCGAGTCTGAGCGTATTGAACATCTGGTATCGGCAGCGAAATACCTGCGCTACCCGACGCGTATTATTCGCAAAATTGCGAAGAACAAACTGGAATGGTTTGACGACGCTGCCATTAGCGAATACTTCGAAAAACAAACCGCCGAACACGAAAAGTTTATTATGTTTCTGATCGGCCGGCTCTGCGAGGTGGCGCACCTGAGCCTGATGCAAATTAATGACGAAGCGCAACTTTTACGCCAGTGGCAGGAAATGGCGCTACCGGAAAGCCTGGAGCAAAGTATCAGCTATCAGGCGCAGGCCAATATTCGCGTCGCTGCCTGTCGCGGATTACGTCGTGTATTGCAGGACATGCCCGTGATGCTGCGTGATCAGGTGCCGAGCACAACGATTCAGTATGTGTTCCGCATCTGTCTGGACAGTGACATGCATATCTGGATGCGCGCCGAAATGATGAACCTGATTGCGGTAACCCAGCCGGCACAATACCTGACTGTATTCAAGCATGTGTTTGATACCGAAGACCACGCTGACATGTTCTTAAAAGGTCGTATGGTCGAGTCAATGCTGCGTTTTGTGCCACTGGACAGCGTCGCGCTACGTTACCTGCTGACGGCGTATCGTGCCGAGTCTTCAGAATATGTACGCCAGCGCTTTGCCGAAGGCACTCAGCACCTCGACAGCGAGGTCGCACTGCGGCTGGGCATTCGTATTTTACGAACCGAACCTTCCAGTAAAGTCAAAGCCCAGTTCTTAATGACATTGCTGAAACATCAGTGGTCGCAGGACGACTTCAACACCCTTATTGAGCGGCTGATTAAACTTCTCAGAAGCAATGCAGACGTATTCTTATTGCGCACCGTGATGCACCTGTTGCCTCAACTATTACAGCGTTTCACACCGCAATTGACGGTCAATGAAAGCGAGCGCGAGCAAATTGATAGCCAGCTGACGCAACTACACCAGCAGCACAGCGATACGCGTGTGCGACGTTGGGCAGCCGAGTGCCGTGAAGCAATTTTCTTTTATAGCAGCCCCGATCGCATTGCCAGCGACACCCAGCAAAAACTGACGCTGCTACCTATGGAAAAGAGTCTGACGCTGAAAGTGTCGGAACAACAGCGCACCGAAGCCTGGTACCGACAAATGGCTTATCTGGCCTCAAGCCGGTTTGGCTTTAATGTGCGCTTGAATGGTAGCAAGGCCAAAGTCTGGGCAGGGTTCCGGTTTCGTCCGCGCCTGTGGCGCATTATTCACGAATGGCGCAAACCCGCCACCGATAAACGGCAGAACCATAACCACATCAAGGGGCGGGTGTATTATGGGCTGCATCAGTTCAACAGTCGTATTGTTGCTGAGCAAAGTATTACCAAAGTACCTGGTGAGCCCATTTACATTAATGAGGAAGCCGGCGAGCGCAACTATCTGCCCTTGGTTGATCAGTTGATCTCCTGTCTTGATCAGGGCTGGCCGACGCAGCCACTGCGCATTTATAGTAGTGAGGGCATCACTGAAGTCACACCTCCGCGCTCATTACTGAAGCGAATGCGAGCGCGCTGGCAGATTCAGTGGCAGTTTGCCCGACTTTCGCGCCTGCGCAACTGGCAGGAAGGCGACAACTTCGCGCCCAACGCCTACCTGAAAAAAGTCAACCAACTGGGCTTTAAGGTGTCCATTCGCGGTTATGCCGATAACAAGGGCCGCCCGTATCCCATCGAGCCTCGCGTTCAGCGCTTTTTCCCGTCCGTGGCACTGCCGTTTAGCGTACCGTCACTGAATGACGTTTATAACTATTTTTATTCGGTGTACCAAAACACTATCACTCAGTTGCTGGCGTTTACCTCAGTGGTATTTGTTGGCTTTTTCGCCAACCACGTGCGCCAGTTGGTGGAACTACGCCGCAGCCGCAAAAAGCTTCCGCTGGTCATCGGCGGCTGGGGCACACGTGGCAAGTCAGGCACCGAGCGCTTAAAAGCCGCGGTTTTTAATGAGCTTGGCTTAAGCGTGCTGTCAAAAACCACCGGTTGTGAGGCAATGTTCCTGCTTGGCAATGCCAACCGGCCGATGAAAGAGCTGTTTTTGTTTCGCCCTTATGACAAGGCTACCATCTGGGAGCAGGTGTTTTTAACGAAATTTGGCGCCAAGCTCGGTGTCGACGTGTTCCTGTGGGAGTGCATGGGCCTGACCCCGCGCTACATCGAAATTCTGCAAAGCCAGTGGATGCGCGATGATATCTCGACCATTACCAACTGCTATCCGGACCATGAAGATATTCAGGGCCCTGCGGGTATTGAGATCCCGATCGTCATGCAAAACTTTATTGCCAAAAAAGGCGACGTTTACACCACTGAGGAGTCAATGTTACCGGTGCTGCAGGACGAAGCGCATCGCAAGCAGGCTTCACTGACCGCGGTCAACTGGCTGCAGTCCGGTTTAATCACCCAGGACGTTCTCGCGCGTTTCCCTTACGCGGAACACCCGAACAATATCGCGCTGGTACGTACTATGTCCGAGCGTTTGGGCGTGCGTAATGACGTTGCGGTAAAAGCCATGGCCGACAATGTGATTGCTGATTTGGGCGTATTGAAGATCTATCCGGTGGCGCAGGTGCAGGGGCGCCATATTGAGTTCGTAAATGGCATGTCGGCCAATGAGCGCTTAGGCGCACTGGGAAACTGGCAACGCACCGGCTTTGATCAACATAACCTTGAAGCCAGCCCGGAAGTCTTTACCGGTATTGTGGTGAATAACCGTGCCGATCGGGTGGCGCGCTCGCAGGTATTCGCTGAAATGCTGGTCAGCGATATTCAAGCCGACCGCTACTTCTTTATCGGTAATAACCTCGACGGCTTACAGACCTACATTACCGATGCCTGGCAGAATTTCGCCGAACAATTCAAAGAAGGCCAGCAAGAGGGTGACCTGAAAGATAAGCTGCAGAACTTATGCAAACGCTTTCGCATTACCACCCAAGCGGCGCATATCAAGCAGCGCCTGGGCGCTGCCTTGCAAGGTGTTGCCGTGCCCGGTGAGCAAGTCGACGCCATCGTAGAAAAGGTCATTACGGCAACCAACGAAGCACAGATAACAGAAGCTCTGGCCGAACTTAAACAATCGTCAGAAAGTGCGAGCTACGCGAGCGAGCAAGTGAATTCGATCGAGCGCATGGCGCTGCAGATGCAGCAGGAATACAGCTATTGGCAGGAACATGTCGAGCGCGCGCGAGGCGACCTGCATGACCATACAGAGCAGTTGCTGGCATGGGTGTTCGAGTGTTTTAAACAGCGCTGGGTAGTGGTTGAGAACTACTACTCCACCGGTAACGAGACCGTGCAGACACTGGTGGACACTACCCCTGCGGGACTGATGACCCGCATTATTGGCGTGCAGAATATTAAAGGCACCGGGCTCGATTTTGTTTACCGCTGGCAGGCCTGGGACAAGGTTTACAGCCATGCCATGACCTTACGTGAGTCGCGCAACCTGAACGACATTCAGACCGCCGCCCGGGTGCTGGCGACCTGGCAGGAATATGGTGTACTTGATGTCGAGATGGTCAGCGAGACTGTCACGTTGGCGCGTTCACGGCAGGTTTGTCAGCAAGAAAGTGTGCAAGCTGACCTGACCATTATTGAACAACAGTTGAAACGCCAGTTAGAAGAAGCAGGTAAGGCCATGGAGCAAGGCTCATTAAACTCAGGTTGGCGGTATAAAGTGATTAGCTTCGTCGAAGCCCTGCTCGACTCTGGAAACGCGGTGAAACGCCGTAAAAAATCGAACCAAATTTATCAGGCCATGCTGGATAACGTAATCAGTATGGAGCGCGCCACCTACGAACTTGCCGAACTGAATAAAGCACAAAAAGGCGACTGGCTGGTGCGTATGCTCAAACGGCGCTTTGCCGATCGCAAAGGAGGTCAACGATGAACCAACAACTCATCTTGGTGGTCGATCTTGAGGCGACCTGCTGGGAGGGCAATGTCGAAGGGCTGGATCGCAAGCAGACCGTTGATGACATGGAAATTATTGAGTTTGGCTGTGTGGTGGCAACGTTCGACGGTACCGCTGTGGCGGAAAAATCACTGTTCGTGCAGCCGCAAGTACATCCGCAACTGAGTGACTTTTGCCAAGAGCTCACCAGTATCCGCCAGAGCGATGTGGATAAGGCGCCGCGTTACCCACAAGCTGTGACCGAACTCAACTCTTGGCTCAAGAATTTCGAGCTACAGCTCTGGGGCTCCTGGGGTGATTACGACCGTCGGCAGATTAAAGCAGAGCAAGAACGTCACAAGCTCGCGCCCGAGTTTTGTGCATTACCGCACGTGAACCTGAAAAAGCAGTGGCGCAAAGACCGGGTAGGCTCACGCAAATCCGGCCTGATGAGTGCCCTGCAGTATCATGATTTAGAATTTCAGGGCAGCTATCACCGCGGCATTGACGATGCGCTAAATATCGCGCGTCTGCTGCCGTTTATTAATTTGACCTGACAAAAGCAAAACGCGGCACATGTTCGCCCTCGACTTCGACGCTTTCGACAAACATCGGATAGGGCCGCACCCAAAGTTTACGCTCACCATATAGCGGGCGATACAACACCAGCAGCTCTTCGGTTTCCGAATGCAACACCGTATCGATAACTTCGTACTCCGGGCCTTTGTAATGGCGATAAATACCAGGTTTAAGGTTATTTGCTGACATCATTAAATCTCATGGCTAACTCAACTAACTGTAAATGATATTGGTTTCGAAAACGATTATAGTGTCAGTAGTGACGCACGAATAACAAAACTTAGTGAGAAATAAAAATGCGATGTTCTACCGTTAGCCTTGGCTTGGTTTGCTTGCTCGTGTCGCAGGTTTGTTTGGCAGATGCAGGAATTTGTCTCAGTGACCAAGATAAGCGCGTCACCTCAAAAAAAGTTCAAGTGCCATATTCATATAAGTACCAGCAAGAGGGTTATCAGTACCTTCTTGAAATCGATAATGAGTTCGGCGGTCTGTCATTTTCCTCAGCTTCACTTGTTGTTGGAGAACTCAGCGACCCCGAGTTTTTTGTATCTGTTAATTTGACAGCCGACGGCCAAAGAAATGGAAGTGTTGGCACGGTGATCATTTCAAAAACATTACTTAAGGACGCGAAACTCATCGCCGAATACGGTAACTTTTGTGGCGGTAGCGGCTGGGAAGTGATTTACCCGATTAGCGAAGAACCGACAAGTCCTTTTAATTCATAACGATTTATTACAGGTAAGAACTACTTTATGGCGCGCGCACACGCTTTACATATTCTGGTAAAAACTGAGGCTGAAGCAGCAGATTTAAAAAAGCAGCTGGCCGCTGGCAAGAAGTTTGGTGACCTGGCACGTAAGCACTCACTATGCCCGTCTGGCAAGAAGGGTGGTGACTTAGGTGAGTTTAGACGAGGACAAATGGTGCCGGCCTTCGACAAAGTCGTATTTGGCAAGCGCACGCTGGAAGTGCATGGGCCGGTTAAAACCAAATTCGGCTGGCACCTGATTAAGGTGTTATCGCGCAGTTAATGGGCGTCACCCACATTCCGCGTACTCACCCCACCCGAGCCATCGTCGATAATGTTCAGGCCACCCACGGTGTCGACGGTCACGCTGCCGGAACCATCATCAATAGTAACCATGCCACTGACTTGCTCAATGGTCAGTGAGCCCGAACCGTCATCGACGTTCACGTTACCCTGTACATCGCGCACACTCAGGCTACCGGAACCGTCGTCAATCTGCAGGTTGCCGACAATATCAAAAACGTTCATTGAGCCTGAACCGTCTTCAATTTCCACGTCAGCATGAATATCACGAATAGTCATTGACCCTGAGCCATCGTGCACGTCAAGCATCATGCTCTGTGGCATTCGTACCGTCAGGTTGATATAGGGGCTACTGTCTGAGTAATTCCAGTTTGCGAAGTCAGCCCGCAGCATCGCCTCGTCACCATGTTGTTCAAGGGAAAGCTCAATATCTTCGGCGTCGTGATAATAAATATCAGCGATCACCTCAATGTCGGTACGTCCAGCCTCACCGATAATTTCCAGGCTACCGGCACTGGTGTCCGCTTCCAACTCAGTGATACCTGCGCCACTTAAACTAAGTGTGCGCTGCTCGTAATTCAGGTCGTCATCATTCCAGAAGCTGCCTTTTGGACTACCATTGGCATAGACAACGCAGCCACTTAGCAGGCTGGCTGAGGTGACGGCCAGAACCGCAAATAAACTCGTTTTCATTAGTTGTTCTCCTTTTTTTCCTAAGTTAGGACGCAAGCAACCCGGCAAAGGTTTAGATGAAATTACTTCTCGTAATGATAACGGCATTGAAGAATCGTCAGGTGCCCGTCTTCATAGTGATACACCAGCCGGTGTTCGCGATCGATGCGGCGGGACCAGAAACCAGACAAGCTACCTTTTAGCGGCTCTGGCTTGCCCAAGCCACTGAATGGTGTTCGCATGCACTCTCTGATGAGCTTATTAATCGCCTTGCGCTGTTTCGGCTGTTTGTCCCATGAAAGGTAATCATCCCATGCATGAGGCGTCCAACTGAGTACACAGTTAGTCTTTTGACTCATCGATAAGGCCCCTCTGCGTGGCCTTACCTTGCTTAAACTGCTCAATTGACTCGGCCAAACGCGAGGCATTCGCCGGTGAGCTAAGCAAGTGGATGGTCTCTTCCATGCTGGTGTAGTCTTCCAATGACAACATGACCACAGGCCGGCCACGCTGACTGGTGATCACGGTAGGAATATGATCTTCGGCGACTGATTCCATATAGCCTTTCAGCGACGCGCGCGCCTCACTGTAGGTAATCACTTTAACGGTCATGAGTTCCTCAATGCATGCTCACATGCGGCTGCCCTAAACAAAAACATTGTACAGCACTTTGTACAATTAGTACAAAAAAAGCCGCAGCGTTTTTACGGCTGCGGCTTCATAGGTTGGTAGTTGTCGTCGATTACGCTTTATTCGCGGCGATATAATCGTTAACGAACTGCTCAAGCACGTTCAACGGTACCGGACCGCTGGCGAGTACCACATCGTGGAACTCACGAATATCGAACGCATCACCTAACTCAGCGCGGGCTTTTTCACGCAACTCGACAATTTTGATCATGCCGATTTTGTAAGCCGTTGCCTGGCTTGGCATTACGATGTGACGCTCGACCATTTTCACCGCGTCGGCACGGGCGTTTGGCGTGTTCGAGACGTAGTATTCGATGCCCTCTTCACGGGTCCACTTCTTATCGTGAATACCGGTGTCGACCACCAGACGGCAGGCGCGCCACAGCTCCATGGCTAAGCGACCAAAGTCCGAGTACGGGTCCTGATACAGGCCAATCTCTTTTGGCACCATTTCGCTGTACAGCCCCCAACCTTCTGAGTAGGCGGTGTAACGGCCAAAGCGACGGAACTTCGGAATACCTTCCAGTTCCTGCTGAATGGCAATTTGCATATGGTGACCCGGAATACCTTCGTGGTACGCCAGGGCTTCCATCTGATAGCTCGGCATAGAGGCCATGTCGTACAAGTTGGCGTAGTAAGTACCTGGACGCGTACCGTCCATGGATGGCTGCTGATAGAAGGCCTTACCGGCTGATTTTTCACGGAACGGCTCAACCGCTTTCACGATAAGATCCGCTTTGGGCTTGGTCAGGAACAGCTCGTCCAGACGACCACGCATGTTATCGATAATGGCGGTGGCTTCGTCCATGTAACGCTTACGACCTTCAGCGGTGTCAGGGTAGATGAAGTCTTCGTTATTGCGCATGTGCACGAAGAACTCTGACAACGTACCTTCAAAGCCGACTTCTTCCATAATGCCGCGCATTTCGTCATGAATACGGGCGACCTCATCCAGGCCAATCTGATGAATCTCTTCAGCGGTCAGATCAGTGGTGGTGGTACGCTGTAGCGCATTATTGTAAAACGCTTCACCCTCAGGGAATTTCCAGGCACCGTCTTTGGTGGTTGCCTGCGTTTCGATTTCTTTCACCACGCTAATCAGGTTCTCGTAAGCTGGCTTCACCGACTGCAGCAAGGCCTGCTCGGCCTGTGCCATCAGCTCGTTGTACTGACTCTCTTCAAGGTCGAGCGCTGCGACCTTTTTCTCAAAGTCGGCAAGCAGCGTGCTTGGCTCACCATCGTCAAATGGCGCGCCAGAGATAATATTCTGGCTGTCAGCAATCACATATGGATAGACAAACTTCGGCGCAAGAATGCCTTTTTCGGCACGCAGACGCAGATTCTCACCGAGCTGCTCAAACAGTGCCGGCAGGCCGTTTAAACGGGCGATATAAGCTTCAGCGTCAACCACTTCACCGATATTGTGCTGATTGATCAAAAGTGCGGCGACGCTTGAGTGCATACCGAACATCTGGTTGACCGGGTAGTTATGATGACGCCATTTGAAGTCAGCAATGTCTTGTTCCAATTGCTGCTTCATCAACATCCAGCTGATGCGGGTTTGTTGATCAAGCTGTGATTCGTCAATCGCCATCACGCGCTCAAGCTGGTTCTTATGCAGCGCCAGCTCTTCCTGCGCATTTTCTTCTGAAATGTCATCCCACTTGTCCTGGTCTTTCTTAATACCCAGGTACGACTGGAACATTGGGCTGCGCATCACATTTTCCATGAAAATGTCTTCAAACAGCTGGTTCGCTTTTGCTGACTCGCTTTGCTGCGTAACCTCAGCCTGCGTAGTCTGCGTTTCAACCGTGTTACTGGTGGTTGGCGCTTCTGAACATGCGCTGGTCATAAGCACCAGCGACACCGCCAGCGCAATACGTTTGTATTCAAACATTGGGGGTACTCCTATAGATAGTTCTCCCTTTCTTACCTGTTACGCCGACAAAATTCAATGACCACGCGACCGATGCGCAGTTGGATCAGGTGGGATGCAGGGTTTTGCTGCCGTAATTCGAGTAGCTATACTCAAGTCATCATCAATGAATAAGGGAGAACAGGGTTGTTACTGACCCCGGAGAACTGGACGTTACTGCATGGCATTGTGGTTTTTGCGGGTCTCGCTCTTATTATTGCCGTGGCCGGCACACGCATTACGCGGGTGGTGGATCAGCTTGCCGACCGTACCGGCATTGGCGAGGCCACTGCAGGTGCGGTGCTGCTGGGTTTTACCACCTCCATTGGTGGTTCGGTGTTGTCAGTGACAGCGGCGGCTAACGGCCATGCTGAACTCGCCATGAGTAATGCTCTGGGTGGCATTGCGGTGCAGACCTTTTTCCTGGCAGTGGCCGATATCACCTACCGACGCGCCAATCTTGAGCATGCTGCGGCCTCTGAAGCCAACATGATGCAAAACGCTTTGTTGATGACGTTGTTGGCACTTATCTTAATGGCCCCCCTACTACCTAATGTCACACTGTGGGGTGTGCACCCCGTCACGCCGGTCCTATTTGTCTCTTATATTATTGGCATCCATCTGGTGCAACGTGCGCACTACGCGCCCATGTGGACTCCCACCGACACCAGCGAGACCCGCAAAGACGAACCCGATGACGTCAATCTGATGCCCTCGATGAGCCGGCTTTGGCTGGCGTTTTTGCTGCTGTTTATTGTTTTAGGTCTGGCGGGCTACTTTTTAGAAACGGCCGCCACGGTCATTGCAGCGCGCACCGGCGTCACGCAAACCATGGTTGGTGTGTTGCTTACGGCTATCAGTACCTCAATTCCTGAGCTGGTGACCTCGGTTGCCGCAGTACGGCGCGGGGCACTGACGCTGGCGGTCGGCGGAATTATAGGCGGCAATGCGTTTGATACCTTGTTCACTGCGGGCGCTGATCTTGCCTACCGTGACGGCTCGATTTACCACGCCATGAGCGAGGAAACGGTGTTTTGGGTCAGCCTGACCTTACTGATGGCCGCCGTATTGATGATGGGACTGATTCGTCGCGAGCGCCAGGGGCCCGCGCGCATTGGTATGGAAAGCTTGCTGATTATTCTGCTGTATTTAGGTGGCGTGGCGCTGTTGCTGGCACCGCTTTAAATTTTGAGGCCGCTGTGACCTTTGCCTGAAACTGCCTTACAATACCCTCATGACGACACCGACACCCGAGACTCCATTGCTACGTCCGTTCACACAGCTCTGCTGTCCGCTCGATGGCCAGCCACTGACATTGGCCGATAAAACCTGGCGCTGCAGCAATGGCCATAGCTTTGATGTGGCCAAGCAAGGTTATGTGAACCTGCTCCCGGTACAAAATAAGCGCTCAAAAGACCCCGGCGACAGCAAAGCCATGGTTCAGGCGCGCGCCGACTTTCTGGCAAGCGGGTTTTACCAGCCGTTGGCGGTGCAACTGGCTGAGCTTGTTTTGCGCGGCAAGCCACGAACGCTGTTAGATGCAGGCTGTGGTGAGGGCTATTACCTGCGCCATCTGATGGCTGCCGCCGAGCGCGCTGGTCAGGAGCTTGAGGTCGCTGCATTAGATATCTCGAAATGGGCAGTACTGGCGGCAGCGAAACAAGAGAAACGTGCGACCTGGATGGCCGCTTCCAACAGCCAGATGCCAATTGCAGCGCAAAGCATTGATGCGCTGTTATGTGTGTTTGGCTTTCCTGCCAGTAGCGAGTTTCAGCGCGTGTTAAAGCCAGGCGCCCGGCTGATCATGGTCGACCCTGCGTCAGAGCATCTGAGCGAACTAAAGCAAATTATTTACACCGAGGTGAAAGCCAAACCCTACCAGTTACCGGTGCCGGCCGATGCCTGGGAGCTGGCTTCCGAGCAGCGCGTAACATTTTCCGTTCAGTTGCCTTCGAACCAGGCCATTTGCGAACTGCTGACCATGACCCCGCACCTGTATCGCGCCAGCAGCGAGGGCCGTGCGCGTGCCGAGGCCTTGCAAGAGCTGAGCGTGACTGTTGATGTGTGGTTGCGGGAGTTTACGGCACGCTGAGCACGCCACCTGAAGATGCCGTCGCACAAAAAAAAGCTATGTTGCCATAGCTCCTTTTCTTAACGCTTTTAAAATACCGTTACACGGCTCGACTTATTGATGCGATTGATACAACGCTCTGCGAAGCATGCGTGATTCCGTGTGATCAATCACACCATCAGCCACTAAGTTATAACTGACTTGCTTCTCACAATAGGTTGGTCCGCTATAAACCGGTTGGATCCAGCCCCATGGCGAGGTTGGCTCTTCGGCTTCTTCAGCTTCGCAAGCAGCATAGTGATCCATAATGGAGCAACCAGTGACATCGACATAATTCGACACACCCGAGTCGATAGGGCCAAACATTACATTCGGATCCAACAGTGAATCAGCACAGGCATCAAGCGTATCAGCCACACCGTCGCCGTCCGCATCCTGAATTAAATCAATGTAGCGTAGCGTATGAACACCTACATATACCCATGACTCGGTAAACCCGGCGCCGTTATTGATGATCAGAGTGCTTTCATAAGCATCTGGTTCATTGAGGATTTCCTGAAATAGAGGAAATGCTGTGAGTTGTGAAAAAATAGAGCTACGGACGTTCGCCTGGATATTAAAATACGCGCGAAAATATTCGCCATTCAAAGTGTAACTCAACGTATTGAAAGAATAGGTTTCATTATCTGTTTCAAATGATCCATGCAAGTTATCCGGTTGCGCCAGTGGCGGCAGCTCGTACGGCGTAGGCAGCCCAAAGTTGACTGGATTGCCCTGTGCGTCAAAAAACTCATAGGTCACACGGATCAGGTTTCCCCCATAGGTAAAACCAGTCGTGGGTGAGCCGGTTAAAGGTATTGAGGTATCATAAGTAAAATTCACCTTGACCGAGGTTGCCGACGAATTACCGATAGTTCCGTTAGCGCTATAAATATCACCAATGAATTCGCCTGATAATTCCTGAGCATAAAGGGATGAGCTGAACAGTCCTGCTGCAATTAGCAGTAACACTTTTTTAGTAGTCATTTTGATTTACCTTTTATCTGGGGGGCAGGAATAACGTATAGGCGCTGTTTAAATTTTAGGCAATATGCTTATAGTCATAGCGGTTAGGGGAATATCTTTAGGCATTGCAGCTTGAGCGGTGATACAAGCTTTTAGTACAGGCCGTGTCTGCAGGCTACCGTGAGCGGTCCGTAATAACGGTAATTGATTGTAGGGTTAGGCTTTTGTACAAAAAAGCCATTATAGTGAGCGATATTCGGACGACAGTCTCGATTTTGAAGAGGTGCATCGTGACTGGCTGGATATCATTCCGTCAGAGGGAATGGCGTATTTGAGAAATAACAGAGGTATTCGAAGAGGAAACCAGGAAGAAATGATCCGTGTCCCTGCGGCAGCGGAAAAAAGTATAAGCGCTGTTGTATGGATTCTACTTCGAAGCAGCGTGCTGAAGTGCTTGATGACGTTGAACAATTCATGGCAATGAATCCGAGCTTAACACTCGATGAGCTCAACATTGTACTACAACATAAAATGAATGAGCGAAATAATCGCCCTAATCCGGATTTTTGCGGCTTGTCTCCTACGCAGATGGCCAACTGGCTCTATGCGCCTTTTGACCAGTTACAGAGCGTGGAAATTCGCACGCCTGAGGATCTTTCATCCAGCCCTGTCATGCGCTATTTGAGCCTGATCCTCGATGAAGCCATGGAGAATGATGGCTCGTTTAGGGCCACCAGCAAAGGCAACTTGCCGACAAAGTTAGTCAAGCAGGCCAGTGACTTATTGCCAGAGTTCGCCGTAGCTGAATTTGAAGGACATATCAGCATTAGTGACTTTGCAGGCAGTAACGAAGACAAATTCAATGCACTGCATTACACCCGTATTTTAGCGGAAATTGCAGGTATTATTTATCGCCGTAGCGGCCGTTACCATGTCAAGAAAACTGCGCAGAAGCAGTATCTGAACCAAGGCATTCAGGCGTTTTTCAAGCCTATGCTGGAAGCGTCTATTACCCGGTATAACTGGGGCTACTTGGATCTCTGGCCTCATGATGTTGACTTGAGAACCTTCTGGTTATTCATGTTATGGCGCCTGCAAAGCCATGCCAGCTTTGATCGACTGGTTGCTGAAACGGCCACAGCCTTTCCAGATTTACTACGCGAATTGGAACCAGACGAATACTACACACCCATTGAGTCTCTTGGCACCCTAATCGAAATTCGCTTCATTGAACGGTTTTTACAGTGTTGGGGGTTTGTCACCATCGACCCGAGACGTTTTTTCGAGCAGGCGCGGGTACCGCGGCAAGTTCAGATACAGAGTTTGTTGACGGAAACATTTGTGTTTCGTGTTTAGCGGTAAAAAGTTACCTCAATTCAGGCGTTTTTTTATTTATGACGACATCTCGACTGACATTGGCGCAGCTATTAGCAAATGCTGATGGTGAGCAGCTGCGCTCACTGATTGAAAAACTGTATGGTGTGCATGAAGCGACCGACACGCTGATAGAAGCTCATCTCCTTCAAAAGCGACCGAAGGCGCTTAATGAACATATCCGCGAGCGAATTCGCCGCGTGAAACAAGGGCGGTCTTTTATTGACTGGAGGGCCAGCGACGCCTTCAGTCGAGACATTGATGTTCTGGTCGACGACATTGAACAACTGGCTGAACAGGACGTTATCGGTGGATTTGATCTGATTGATGCCCTGATTAATACGCACAGCGCTGTGTATGCTCGTGCTGATGATTCCAGCGGCATGATTGGCTTCAGTTACCGGCAGGCAACCGCTATGTGGCTTAAAATCGCTATGACCGCGCGGCAAAGTGGGTTTCTGGATAAGAATTGGCCCGAAGAAGTCTATCAGCGTCACTTGCAAAACGATTATGCGGTTTGGGACTCGCTGCTGGCAAATAGTCGTGAATTACTTACAGAAGATGAGCTCAATCGGTTGGCCGTCCGCTTCGAAAGCGATTTAATTAATTGTTTAGATGAACGTGAAAACACAACATCGCGCTTTGCTTATCTGACCGCAGCAACGGGGCTTAAAGGTGTTGCCGAGGCATTACAGAATGCATCGTTGTACGCACGCGCCACCACTTTGGTAAGTCCACAGCCCAATACGCTGCAACTACGCGATCTGGTCGAATTCTGCCTGCGAGTGGGCGACCCGCAAGCGGCGCTGAATTGGCATGCAAAGGGCGACTGGCCTGCTCAATCCAATGACGGGAGCGACCTTTTAGATCGTATTTACCAGCAGACTGGTAATTCACAAGCGCTTTATGAACTGCGCAAGCAGCGTTATCGGTCGACACCTTCTTACGAGCACCTGCAAAAATTAATCGAACTGACTACCACTGACGAGGCTAGTAAATTCCGTCATAATGCCCCGGCAGTTGCGCAGGAAATCAACAATCTTGGATCTGCGCTCGAATTTTTAATGCACCTTGAGCAATACGAGCTGGCACAAGAAAAAGTACTCCAACACTCCGACCAGCTCTCGCAGCTTTTCTACGGCAACTTAGAAAACTACGCAAAAACCTTTGCTATGCATCACATGCCCCTTGCCGCGGCGCTGTGCTATCGCGCCCTGATCGACGACATTCTGAGCGAAGCACGCTACAAAGCTTATCACTACGCCGCCCGTTATTTTAAACAGTTGATCAAACTGGACGATAAAATCACTGATTACCGAGGTGCGCTAATCCACGCAGATTACCTTGAAAAGCTTAAAAACCGTCATGGCCGGAAGCGTGCTTTCTGGACGAAAGTCGGAGAATGACCGGTACTTAAGCCGCAGGCTGCCACAGACAAACCAATCAGGTGATGCTCTCGACGATGCCGCCTTCGACGCGCAGCGCGGCGCCGGTGGTGGCGCTGGCCTGTGGCGAAGCGGTATAAACGCAGAGGTTGGCGACCTCTTCGGGCGTCGCCAGGCGCATAATAAGGCTCGAGGCGCGATTCTCTTCCAGGAATAAGGTCTCCATCTCGTCGACCGAGACGTCACGCTCTTTCGCGTGTTCTTCCAGCATTTCCTGTACCCCCTCGGTGCGCGTCGGGCCGGGCAAAATACTGTTGACGGTAACGCCGGTCTCCGCCAGCACCTTGGCCAGACCGCGCGAAAGACCTTGTAACGCCGCTTTGCTGACGCCGTAGTGCATCATCGCGGTGGGAATATTGAGCGCCGACTCACTTGAGATAAACTGAATGCGACCCCAACCACGCTCTTTCATGCCTTTGGCATAGTGCCGTGACAGGCGTACGCCGCTCATCACATTCACCTGAAACATTTCCTCCCAGGCATCGTCTTCGATGTCAAAGAATGGCGTCTCTTCGTAAATGCCAAGGTTGTTGACGAGGATATCGACCTCGGGGACGGCGTCAATCAGCTTCTGCGTGCCCTCGGCGCTGGAGAGATCGGCAGCAACACCTGACAGGCGCGCATCAGATACTTTCTCTTTAACGGCTTTAATGGCCGCGTCAACGGTGTCCTGCTTGCGTCCGTTAATGACGACTTCGGCACCAGCCCGTGCCAGCCCCTCGACAATGGCAAGGCCAATTCCGGCGGTCGAGCCGGTCACAATCGCACGTTTTCCGCTTAGGTCAATCTGCATGAATTCCCTCCTTTTTTTATTGCGCAGCACCTGTGCGCTGATAAATACCTTTTCCAGGTAGACGTTCTCGGTCATGCGCGCGCTCGAAGTCCAGCTCCGGCCCCATGGGCACAATGCACGTCGGGTTGACGGCTTTGATGGAGTAGTAACCTTGCTTTATATGTTCAAGGTTGACCGTCTCGCTAACGCCCGGCCACTGGTACAGCTCGCGCAGATAATTCGACAGGTGCGGGTAGTCCTCGATGCGGCGGATGTTGCACTTAAAGACCCCATGGTAGGCAGCATCAAAGCGCACCAAGGTAACGAAAAGTCGCCAGTCGGCCTCGGTCAGGTAAACGCCGGCAAGATAGCGACGGGTGGCCAGATGCGACTCAACGCGATCCAGCGCTTCGAACACCTCGCTTACCGCCTCGTCGTAAGCTGCCTGCTCTTTGGCGAACCCCGCACGATAAACGCCGTTGTTCAGCTTCGGATAGATAAGATCGTTCCAGGCATCAATTTTGTCGCGCAGTGACTCAGGATAGAAATCGAGGTCATTGCCGGTAAGATCGTCAAAGGCGCTGTTGAGAATGCGGATAATATCGGCCGACTCGTTATTAACGATGCGCCCTTGCCTGCGATCCCACAATATCGGCACCGACACCTTGCCGGTGTAGTCGGAGTCTGTCGCGGTATAAAGCTGATGGTGATGGTGCACTTCGCGTAAATGCTTTCCGGCATCTTGTGGCTTGTCGTATTCCCAGCCCTCGTCGCCCATCGCTGGCTTGGCAATCGAGAGCGGAATGTGATCTTCCAAACCTTTGAGCTTGCGGAAAATCAGCGTGCGCGAGGCCCACGGGCAGGTGTACGACACGAAAAGCTGATAGCGTCCCGATTCGGCGGGCGGCATGATCCAATTGCGAAACTGCGTCTCTTCGCGCTCAAACGAACCGCTTTTCGTCTCGCTGTCAGCAATATCGCCTTTTACCCATTCTCCGTTCACCAGACCTGCCATAACGCTCTCCTTTTTTGTCTCTATAGTTAGTCTAGGTGAGTTTTAATAGAGGTCAAAAGCCACTGGCTTAACAGGTATACATTAGATTACCTATACGGTAACAAACTGTAGACCATTGTCTTGCGCAAGCTTACCAACGAGTCTACACTAAATTACTTATTCGGTAACTTAGTGTAGACCTATGACTAAATCTGATGAGCTACTAAACGCATTAGCGAAAGCGGTGAACGCTGGCGGTGGCATTCACAGTGCAACAGAGCTTGCTTTTATGTTGGGTGTGCCTTGTGACTCAGCTTTTAGAAAGTTCCTCGCAGATAACGTAAAAAAGGGCTTGCTAAGGCGAGTGGTGAAAGGCTTTTATGAAAGTGTGATTACACCACCTGAGCCTGCGACGGCTATTTATAAAATCATAAAAAAGCTGCGCAGCGGCGTATTGAACTACATCAGCTTAGAAAGTCAGCTCAGTCATACCGGCGATATTTCGCAAATTGTGATGGGCAGAGTCACGGTGGTTACTAAAGGTCGAAGTGGTCGTTTTGATACGCCTTATGGTGTGATCGAATTTACCCACACCAAGAAGCCAGTCGAACAAATCGCTCCTAATTTGTACTACGACCCCGACATTAAAATGTATCGCGCATATAAAGAACAAGCGATTGCAGATCTAAAACACTGCCGACGCAATCTACATATGCTGGAGAGCTAAGTATGCTGAAGCAACAAATTCGCCAAATCGTACAGTCAAACCCTGACTATGCAGCAGTAACGCCCGTCATAGAAAAAGAGATCTTGCATCATGACATTATGGACGTGCTGATCAAACAAGGCGTTATGCAGCGATTAACCTTTATTGGTGGCACTTCATTACGCATGTGTTACAACAGCAGTAGGTTGTCAGAGGATCTTGATTTCAACGGCGGCCATGACTTCAAACCGTCAGAGTTTGAGGGGCTGGAGTCCGAAATCCAGAACTATATTCAAAATAAGTATGAAACCGAAGTTTGGGTAAACAAGCCCTCTGACGAGCAGCGTGGGGATACTGTTTCGTGGAAAATTAGCATAGTAAAAGAGCCTAATCGTCCTGATTTACCAAGACAAAAAATGCATATTGACGTCTGTGCAATACCCTCATTCGATATCGAAAAGCGTCCGTTAATTAATCATTACGACATTGTTGTGCCGACTGAAGGGATCTTGGTTCCGGTGCAATCATTACAAGAAACACTGGCCGATAAGCTTATCGCGTTAGCGTATCGCTCCAGACGTATCAAGCCTCGTGATATCTGGGATATTGTTTGGATTAAGCAGCGCGGGATTGATTTGTCCAAGATATTGATTGAAAAGAAACTCACCGCCAGACACAAGCATACAGATGACTTTCGACAGGCGCTGTCTACTGCGTTAGCCAAGCTAATGTCGGAAGAGGAAGTACGGAATGACTTCAATATGGAAATGAGCCGCTTTATCCCTAAGCAAATTAAAGAGAGAACCCTGGATAGCCCTGAATACTGGGCGTACGTTCAGAGTGAGGTGAATGGCATTGCGTCTGAGTTACTTCAGGATGGAACGCCAAAAAATCCATTTGATATGGGTTAGTTCTATACGAATGCGGCGCTCTAATTTTTTATTGCGACGCTGCTGTTAAAGGCTAGAAAAAATTGTGTGTTTATGAAAAGTTAACGAGAGTTAACCAAATAATCAGCAAAGGAACTGCCATGAATTATGAGACCCTAAAAACCAAGCAACGCGCAATCAGAGAAGGCTTCTCTGATAATCTTGGCTTGCGGGTGCACCGCGCGCTGAGCTGGCTGAATAAAGCAGAGCAGTGCGAGGATGACCTTGATAGCAAGTACATCTTCTTGTGGATAGCCTTCAACGCAGCTTATGCCCAGGACATGGATGAGTCGATTCGCATGACTGAGGCCGCCCATTTCTCACAATTCATTAACAAACTTGTTGAGTTAGATAGCGACAACAGTTTGTATCAGATGCTATGGAGCGAATACGCTTCAAACGTCCACATACTTCTGAAAAACCAGTATGTGTTCCAGCCGTTCTGGGAACATAAAAGCGGCAAGTTAACTGAAGCTGAGTGGAAAGAGAAGTTCCAAAGCGCCAACCGCGCGGCCGCGCAAGCTCTTGGCGAGCAGGACACAGCGAAACTTCTGTCGATTGTGTTGCAGCGTCTATACACATTACGCAGCCAACTCATTCACGGTGGCGCCACCTGGCAAAGTTCAGCCAATCGCGAGCAAATACGCGACGGTAGTGCTTTTCTCAGCAGCCTGGTGCCAGCGATTATCGATATTATGATGGATAACCCTAATACGCTTTGGGGTCAGGCTTCGTATCCGGTGGTGTGAGCCATAGAGATGTCATTGCGCAAAAAAAGTCACTATAGTGAGCGATATTCGGACAAAAAAGCAGCCGAAAACGGATTGAGCTCAGAATGGATGACAACATAAATTACTACACTCAACATGCCGAAACGCTGGCAGACCAGTACGACAGCCTCGACTTTGAAGAGGTTCATCATGACTGGCTGGATGTGATTCCCTCCGAGGGAATGGCATTGGATGTCGGCGCCGGCTCCGGCCGCGATGCCCGCTATCTGGCCAGCAAAGGTTTAAGTGTAGTCGCTGTTGAACCCGCTGCAGGTATTCGCGAACACGCGCAGCACTATGCTGGCGGCAACTACGGTAGCGGTCAGCCCATTCACTGGCTCGACGACAGCCTGCCCGAACTTAGTCAGGTGCAAAAGCTACAAACAAAGTTTGATTTAATTCTGCTAAGCGCGGTATGGATGCACATTCCACCGTCTTCGCGCCAACGCAGCTTCCGCAAACTCAGCTCACTGCTTAAACCTAACGGCAAAATGGTAGTGTCGCTGCGCCACGGCGCCAGCCCTGACGAGCGCACCATGCATCCGGTTTCTGCCGATGAATTGGCGCTGTTTGCGCAGCAGCAGGGGCTGAGCTTCAAGTTGCTCGAAAAACGCGATGACGCCTTGCAACGTCAGAATGTGAGCTGGCAAACCGTAGTGCTGACCCTGCCCGATGACGGAACCGGCGCTTTTCCGCTTATTCGTAATATCGTGGTGAATGACAACAAGTCATCCACCTATAAAGTGGCGTTGCTCAGAACCTTGCTGCGCATTGCCGAAGGCCACCCCGGCGCCGTGCTGGAGCAAACCAACACGCATGTGTCACTGCCCATGGGACTTGTTGCGCTTTACTGGCTAAAGCTCTATAAGCCACTGATTGATCAGCATAGCTTTCAACAAAGCAGCAGTAGCAAGGGCCTTGGCTTTGTTAAAGCAAACGGCTGGCAACAGTTGACGACGTTTACCGCGAACGATTTTTACATTGGTGCCTGCTATCGTGATAACGAAGCAGCGCCCCATGTGTATCGCACCCTTAAAGATATCGCCGCAACCATTAAGAACATGCCGGCGAAGTACATTACCCTGCCGGGCACCAAGACTGAGGTGTTTCAGGTTGAGTTACAGCGCAGCCAGGCACCGAAAGGTGCGCTGGTACTCAATTATGACTTTTTCAAATCGTTGGGCACGTTTAATGTGCCACGCAGTATCTGGGACGCGCTCTCGCGCTTCAGTGTGTGGATTGAACCTGCACTCGTAAATGAGTGGAGCAACCTGATGGCAAGCTACGCGCAGAACCAGCAGCGACAACTGTCGCGGGTTGATTTTCTGACGGCCCTGGCGTGGGAAAATCCCGAGCGTACCACCCACCGGGTACGCAGCCGTGTTGAGCAGTTAATGGTTCAAGATCAGGTGCGGTGCTGCTGGTCCGGTAGCGCCATTCGTAAATTCGGCTACGCCATTGATCACGCGTTTCCCTTCTCGCGCTGGCCCAATAACGACCTATGGAACCTGCTGCCCACCAAAACGGTGATTAACGCCAACAAGTCAGATAAACTGCCGACGCCTCGCACGTTGCTGCAATCGCGCGATTACATTGTTCACTGGTGGCGTCAGGCCTGGCAAGAGCATCGCGATGAGTTCTTTACCCAGGCCAACTTTGCACTGCCAAACCTCGCGCCCGGCAATCAAAGCTATGACGATGTGTTTGAGGCGCTTGCATTGCAGCGGGACCGGATTAAGTATTTTCAGCAGTTGCAGGATTGGGAAATTGTTTAATTAGGTCTATAAAAGATCATTTTTGGTGCACTTCCCGGCTCCTCATCGAGCCACCGAGTACTCCTGAAATAACTTTGCCGATAGAGGATGTTTGAGCCTCCAAGTAATATTCATCGGCCGTTCACCTTCACTTTTCACAAAGGTAACAGGCCCACAGGCTCGATAAGCAGATTCTTTATTTAGTCGAACGAACAGCTGATAGCGCCAGCCGTTAGTTTCGCTTTCAAGATAACGACGTCCCGCCGCAGTATGCGGCGCAGCCGTATTTTGCGACTGCCAGTGAAATAACTCGCGACTGATCGCATAGTCATCGTAGGCCACTCCTTCATGCAATGCATTTTGCTTGTCTAGTGTGACAAAAAGTAACTCAAGCTTAGCTTCTTGGTCACGCCAAACGCCTGCTTGAAAAGGAGAGTAACTACTTTCGGTGTAGTAATCGACCGCAGTTAGAATTTCACGAATTTTATAGGCGCTATGAAGCTTTAATCCTGTCGATTCGAGCTCGGGCACAGTTTGGAACTGCTCGTTGGTAGCGGCATCAAGCGCGTCAGCTAACTCGATTAACTCAGTAAGTAACGCCGGTGTTTCCGCTAGCTCTTGCAAAAAGCTCGCAACAGACTGGATACCTTGGCCACCCCGAATTTGATACGCCAACATTAATGCACGTTTTTTAGAGAGACTATCTTGGCCTAGCGATCGTTGGCCAATAGCTCGCATGACGGCCAGGTAATCAGGGTCATCGATGTGCAATACATCTTTAAATCGACGGTTTATGCGAATTTCCTCGTCTGTAGCGTCGCCCTCGATTAGCTGAGCATCGCGCTTCAACCGGGTCCAGCCAGACGCCCCACTCTTTCGATAAATATCTTCAAATTCTAGCGCCTGTTCACGTACGAATTCAGCCAAACATACATCTTGTGCCCCATGTCGGGTGCGGTAACTATGTAGCTCCATTTGCAACCGGCGCCAATTTAGATTTACCGCTTGTCGCAGACTACTTAATATTTGCTCACGCGCCTGTTTTTGCAGTTGCAAATAGCAGCCAGGGGGTAGCTGTCCAAAACCCTGTTCAACACCATCAATAATTTGACGGCGAGAAAGGCCAGTGATGGAGCTGTAAAGAACATCAAAGCGAAAGTCAGACGAATATTGGCCCACAAAATCAAGGATTAGGCAGCTATCTTTTCCCTCGAATAAGCGTAGCCCTCGCCCTATTTGCTGCTGGAATAAGGTCGCACTTTGTGTCGGACGTAATAAAAGGAGTGTATCGACAAAGGGTAGGTCGACGCCCTCATTGTAGAGATCGACGGTGACAATGACATTAATTTCCCGTTGCTCGAGCATTTTAGGCAATCGTTTCCGTTCGGCTGAAGGGGTTTGGCCAGTAACGATGGCAGCTTTAATCCCATGCTTAAGGAAAAACTCTGTCATATATTCAGCATGTGCCACTGACACACAGAAAGCCAAAGCACGGCAGCTTTCTATATCACTAACATGCTCATGCCAGGCGCGAACGATAGCCATTGCACGAGCCGATTCTCCAGTAAGCAAGTGTTCTAACTGTGCTACTTCATTGGCCGCACGCCAATTCACTTCTGAATAATCGACTCCGTCAGCACAAGCGTAATACTCAAAGGGTGCAAGCAGTTGCTGATCTAGCGCATGCCATAAGCGCATTTGCGCAGCTGGCGTTCCATCGGGCCGAGAGTCAAAGTGGTGGAGAATGTTTAGGCCGTCCCCCCGTTCTGGCGTTGCGGTTAATCCGAGCAAGTATTTGGGAGCAACGTTTTCGATAAGCCGTTTAAAGGTGGAGGCTTCTACGTGGTGGCACTCATCTATAATCACCACATTCCAATAATCTACACCAAGTTGCTCAACCAAGTTACGGCTGTTCACGCTCTGAATAGTTGCAAATAAATGGTTATGTGACTCTGGCTCATGGCCACCTCCAAGATAGTCACCAAAATTGCTGTCACGCAAAACATGCCGAAACGTGAGCATCGATTGGCGAATAATTTCATCACGGTGCGCCACAAACAGTAGCCTTGGCTTTCCTCCCTCCTGCTGACAAAGTCGTTTGTAATCGAACGCTGCCATAACGGTTTTACCAGTGCCAGTAGCAGCGACAAGAAGATTGCGGTAACGCCCATGAGCACGTTCATTTGCTAGTTGGTCAAGGATGATTTGTTGGAAAGGCTTAGGTTGAATATCAAAAAATGTCGTAATGACGTTATCGTCGTACTGCGGGCCACCACGCTCTCGACTTAGAGCTTGGCGCAGCTCTTGAACATGCGTTTGATTACTTGGATCATAAAGCTGAAACTCTTCGTCTTGCCATAGCGTCTCGAAATGCGCACGGGCTCTTTGGTAAAGGAACTCCTGCCCATTTTCTGTGAACTTTACAGTCCACTCAAGGCCACCCATGAGGGCTGCACCGGAGAGGTTAGCACTACCTACATAAGCGGATCCAAATCCTGTATCACGTTCAAAGATCCATGCTTTCGCGTGAAGCCTATTCCTACGTCCATCCAGTGAAACCTTGACCTCACAATTTGGAAGCTCAGCAAGCATATCGACCGCTTTTAAATCGGTCGCGCCCGTATAGGTCGTTGTAATTATGCGTAGACTGGTTCGCGAAACCTCTTGTGCGTTTACGGCTGTTATTTCACGAAGGAGATTAATGATTTTACGTACACCGGAGACAGTAATGAAGCTCATCAGAATGTCGACGTGCCGGCAGCTTGAGAGTTCGGCTTGAAGCTCGTGAAAGAGCGCAGGAGAATCCTTTCCTGATGTAAAGAGCCAGGGTTGTGCCATTCCGACGCTCGGCAAATTTAGAGTCTCAGTCGGATGATGAAGCGCTCTTAAAATTTCAGGCGGTTTTTGATAACGCGACGACGCCTTGCCACCTGTTAACTGACGTGCGTAAACAATAAGATCATTTAAAATTTCGATCTGTCGAAATAGTCGCTCGTCTTGCCGACCACCGTCATGCTGCAGCTCAGCTAACGCATCGGAGATTTCTTCGGTAAGCACTTCGGCAAGGTGACGGCTACTGGTCGTTAGATCTAACCTCTCGCTCACTTCGACAAGCCCAGACTCTTCAATAGCTTTTTGTAGCGCCTCGCTTTTTAAAAGCTCATAAAATCCCTGCTTCATTAAATGTTGTCCCTAGCTGAGTAATACTTAGGTTAAGGTGCCAGGTTTAGGTTACTTGAGCAAGCGCATGAAAGTCCTAAAAAAATGAGCCGCTATAAAAGTCATGCCCTGTTCGAACGTATAAATCTACTCAAGTGGTAAGCGTATAAATGAACGTCTTCTGGCTCGATTTGCTTGGGTTGGTTTTCGATGAAAGCTGGCAAGGCTTTTGGATTTAATACCCAGACTTTGGTCCGGCGTGTATCAGGGCTATTGATGTACCAGCCCGGATATACCACTACACCGCGAATCGGTAACTTTCGTCCGGTCGACTCGCTGAGCAGCTCACCAAGCCAATAACTGGCCGCGTTCACTTGTGTCACCGGGTCGCCTTTGATTGGTTTGCCATGATGCTTAACCTGTACTCCGTCGAACTCCAGTTCTGACTTTCCTTTTTCCGGTTTGGACATCATTTTGGTTTCGATGACGTAAATTCCTGAGGAGTGTATGACGACGTGATCAAGATTAAACTTCTCACCTTCAATATCATGAAATACTTGTGCACCGTTTACACGAAGTCGCTCAAGGAATTGGCCTACGGCTTTTTCGCCGGCAATGCCTAGTTTTATTTTATTGACAGCGCGCAAGCCACGAACCATTTTCCAAGCAGCAATTGCCACAATCCCCAGAGCAACCACCGAGACTAAAATTGGACTGGGTAGAGTTTCAAAATACCATCGATACCATTCATATATGGCCAGAACGACAGCCACTGTGGCAATCATGTAAAAAAACAAGACATCGTCCAACAAGGTATCTATTAAACGTTTCTCTAATGACTGGCCGGGGTTGCGTAATGGCTTAGACTTTAAAGGAGACTTTTTAGCTCTTGAATTTTTAAGCATCGATAATCGCCCAGAAGCACTCGTTCAAACGCACCTCACGCCAAACCATTTTAAACATTCAACGCTCTAGGAGCTCCCCGAGTCAAGCGCCATGCGCCAGCAATGATTAGTAAGACTATGTGAAAGCCTACGTACGCCCAGTATAGCTCTCCAGTTTCGGTTGGTGATTCCGTTACATGTCGGGCCGTATCAAAGGCTCCCGATGATGCGGCATCACTTAATAAAATGCTTGGGCTCAGAAAGGCTGTGTTAATGATATTTATTCCAAAGGTTATCCCTGACAGAGTTGGTTGAGATCGAAAAGATATTAAAGCCAGCACACTACAAAGCATGGCGATGAACACTCCTCCTACCGGGATAAAGATAGAAAGTCCACCGAAAATGAGGGCGATAATTGCTAGCGCTTTCATACATACTCTCCAATTTTATTAATATAGCGACTTATATTTAGTAGTGGTTATACGCACAGCAAACAACATTAAACCACAAATAAATATTACGCAATATTAACATGCGCAGTATATTAGCCCCTTTTCAAAACGGACACTCGTTTGTTAAGCGATAGGCGTAGACCTATCTTTAAGGAGTGTTTATGGAGCGTATAGAAATTTTCACTGGTGAACAACGCCGTCGTCGTTATACTCCGCAGGAAAAGCAAAATTTGTTAATTTTCGCTATACTCGCGCCGGGTTTCGACCTGTGCCGGAGGTAGCTCGCGGTTCATTATCGGCTCAAGCGCAAACTGCACTTCGAGGATCAAGTGTCAATGGCCATTAAAATTGATCCACTTTTGGCCAATAAAATTGACCCACCTGCGATCAGGTTTTGCTGACTTTTTCCTTCAGTCGATAGCTTTCTCCTCCGAGCATAAATATGTGTGAGTGATGGATGATCCGATCGATGATCGGTACGGCAACATTGTCATCATGGAAGAACTCACCTCAGCTGGTAAAATCTTTGTTCGTCGTCAAGATGATAGACCGATATTCATATAAGCTATTGATCAGCTGGAACAAGTTATAACGCGACTTACGCGACATGGGTAAGTAACCCAACTCATCAATGATGATGAGGTCGTATTTGCTTAGCTGTGTAAGCCGCTTTTTGAGTTCTCCCTTCATTTCGGCAAGCTCTAGTTCCTCAACGAGCGTCAATGCGTTTCTGAACACGACTTTGTATCCGGCCTGGATTGCTTCATGACCGATCCCAATGGCCAGGTGGGTCTTGCCCACGCCCGGGGGGCCGATAGAAATGACGTTCTGGCGCTCATCGATAAAACTAAAGTCGAGTAACCCATTGATTTGGCGCTTGGTTACTATCTTAGATCGGCTGCTGCACCACTCAACTACGCTGAATATCAAGGGTGAGAGTTATCGACTAAAAGACAAACGTAAAGCTGGCATCATCACAGCTAGCCACACAACCGAAGAGGAGACTGACATCAATTTAGATACTACGTAGCCGGTTCTCACTGTTGAAAACCGGACAAATTAACTTGGCGATATGCGGACATTTCAATCTGGTGAAAACCGGACATTTTAAGTTGGTGTTGACAGTATTAACTTTGTGACACCGGGTAGCCAGCACCGTGGTGAAGATAACGCCATATTGGCGGCACGCGCCGCGTTATATGAGCAACAAAAACGCAGCCGTCCGGAGCGCTGGTCAGGCAACACCAGAGACTGGACCCCCGTTGGTGACGTTGCGCTGAATCCCTCCAATGTCGAGGAAATTAAGCGTAATACTGCGATTGCTCGAAACAGGTTTTTTGGACAATTCGGTTGAAAAACACCGCCCCCTCTCTTAGTCCAATCGATAGTGGGCCTAAAACAAGGAAGTGCAATGAGCTGTAACATTGCTGGGTCAGAACTTTATAGGAGCATTTGTAGTTAAAACTTTCACAAGAAAACCCATATGCAACGTTTTAAATCTAAAGCTTGCATATAAAGTCTTCTATGCAACTTTCTTACACTAACCCAGTTATGGCTAAATAATGCTGAAATTCGTTGAAAGTCATCTAAGATAACTCTTATGCAAGGTTCCCCACCTCTAACTTTAATATAGGATATGTATACAAAGCTGGGTAGAACCCCATTTTGACAATAGCTAGATCAGGCTACTCAAACGATCCAGTTACTCCATTCGTAGCATTATCAATTTTCATCTATATCCCAAAACTTTTCTGAGTCTTCAGCCTGCGCTATAAAAAACTCAATATGGGTTTTACGACGCGACCGGTCTTGTTGAGTTAAACGTTCCATACATGATCTTAATGCAGAAGCGTCTTCCCGATCAGCTTTTCTAATTTCGGCCATTAATTGACCGTCTTTAACGACGACAATCGTACCTTTACCACTGTCGATTTGGATTTCGCCTTCGATCAGATGCAGGGTACTGCTTGGCAAGTACTCGTCGAACCCCCTGGTGATCAACAGCCCATGACTCAGCTCCTTACACTGAACAAATGGCACCGATATTGCGAATTTTTTATTACCCTCTGGATAAACAACAGCCACAGCTGCACCATCAAGAAGCTCATGAATAGCGCGATTTACTCGATCATTAATTGCATAAAGCATTGTGTTTTTGTCTCAAGTAATATCCTACGGTTTCTCTACCCACTAATGCTCATCTGTATAATCTCTGACAGCCTTATTAAATTCGTAACGCTCTCTGGGAGACGAATGTTTCTGCTTGGGGTCGGCAATCAAACATTTCCCATCAGAGGGTTCTCAGCTGGAAATGATTTAGATGTAGCTCTCGCAGGCGAGCCTGAGTATTAGTCTGTAACCAACTGTTTTATTAGGCTCAAGATATATTCAAGCTGGCTATCGTCCTGCACTTCAACTAAATAATCACCGGTCCCCCAATGTCCAATCTTCGACACGTCCTTCGCTAAATTTTTGGGATCATCTAAGGTGCCAACCTTAGCGCCAAGATATAGCTTAAGTTTGTTCTTCTTTATCTCTATACAAACGATATTTCCATTCTTTTTCAACGCAATATAGTTTTTCTGAGGCCTAACTTCGATATCGTCAGACAAATCCACTATGGAGTCCCTAAACTTTTCGTACAGCTCGTGCATGTCATCAGAAATATCGTTCAAATGATCTGTCTCTGTGTACGTTTTGATCTCGCTGACTACTTTATCAAGCGAGCCATTTTTAGGTGTCATGGCCTTTATGCTCGTTGCTGAACCATTTTGCTTGATCTGAGTCACTGCAACAGTCCCATTTTCAAAACGTTGCACTTCCCAAAGCTCAATGCCAATGTCTTTAAAGTTTGTAGCCTGAATTTGATTCTGAGTGAACGATGGGGAAACAAAAGCAACACGTGTTTGGCTCCAGTCAATCTCGGCCATTTTCATGTGCTTGTTGAAGTGTTCGTTATACGTGACAAGAAATTCTGCTTTATTTTCAAGCATTAAACTTAGATAGCTAAAGCCTTGGTCAATTACACTATTATTTTTACCGCGCTTGTACTCGATGATAATAAATGAATTTGACTGCTCGTCAAAAGCAAGTGTATCAATTCTTTTGTTTTTAATCGTATGTTCACTTTTTACAAAGGTTAACCCCATTAGCTCATTTAAGTTCTTCTCAAAGAAGCTTTGTAAAGAGCGCTCTAACTTGAAAGGCGAGCTTTTAACTCGTTGGATACCTGATGAGTTAACCGAGTACAATTTCATGTTAATCCCTTACGTAAATTTCGTCTTCAGTAATTTATATTGGTTCAGGTTCTAGGGTGGGAGATCCTACGCATCAGCTAATCCTGCTTACTCTTCTAGTCTCCTACGTTGCCGCTGCACCCCGTAGGTGCGCCTACGAAAAGGTCACTTAAATAAAAGATAACATTATTGCGAGCCCCGCAGCTTCACCACTACTCAATATTTTGGATCTGCTCCCGCATCTGCTCAATCAATACCTTCAACTCCACCGCAGCAGCGGTAATATCAGCATTAATCGACTTCGAGCCCAAGGTATTCGCTTCGCGGTTAAACTCTTGCATCATGAAGTCGAGGCGGCGGCCGCAGGCGCCGCCTTTGCGCAGAATTTTGCGGGTTTCGATCACGTGGGTGTCGAGGCGGTCGAGCTCTTCGGCAACGTCAGTTTTTTGCGCCAGCATGACCATTTCGGCTTCCAGGCGCTGTGGGTCCAGTTCGACTTTGGCGTCTTCTAAGCGGGTGCGTAAGCGCTCACGTTGCCACTCCAGTACTTCTGGCATGCGCTTGCGTACCAGGGCGACCTGATCGGACACGCCTTCCAGGCGCTCTTCAATTAAGCGCTCCAGCGCTTTACCTTCGCTTTCGCGGTTGGCAATAAACTCACGCAGGGTGTCGTCGAAAGCCGCCAGAATTTCGTTCTGAATGGCGTCCATGTCCGCTTCGTCCTGGGCGACGACACCCGGCCAGCGCAGCACGTCAATCGGGTTCAGGTACGACGACGAGCTTTGGTTGGCGACCCAGTTGGCACTGGAGATCACGCTTTTGGCCAGCTCTTCGTTCAGTTGCAGACCGCCCTCGGCGCTTTGCTCAATATTCACCCGCAGGTTGCATTCAACTTTGCCGCGTTGCAGTTGTTTACGCAGCTTTTCGCGCAGCAGGTTCTCCATGCCGCGGAACTGCTCGGGCATGCGGAAAAAGGTCTCTAAAAAGCGTTGGTTTACCGAGCGCATCTCCCACGTTGCTGTGCCCCATTCGGCTTTCAGTTCGTGGCGCGCGTAGCCAGTCATGCTTTGAATCATGTGCCATTCCTTTCATTTTCAGTTAGCGCTAGTTTACCACCGAACGTGGGCGGATACAGCTACCTGAATTTCTGCTATAATCGCCGGCCAATTATGAAGCAAGCATAGTCAAGCCGCATACAAAAGAATAGAGGAGCCAGCCCATGCGTCCAAGTGGTCGTACTGCCCAGCAAATTCGTCCGGTAACTATTACCCGCAATTACACCCGCCATGCCGAAGGTTCGGTGTTGATTGAATTTGGTGACACTAAGGTGCTGTGTACCGCAAGTGTCGACCGCAATGTGCCGCGCTTTTTAAAGGGCAAAGGGCAGGGCTGGGTGACGGCTGAATACGGCATGCTGCCGCGCTCAACGCACAGCCGCATGGACCGCGAAGCCGCACGGGGCAAGCAAGGTGGCCGCACTGTCGAAATTCAGCGTTTGATTGGTCGCTCGCTGCGTGCTTGTGTTGATCTGGCTGCGCTGGGCGAGAACACCATCACCATCGACTGCGACGTGCTTCAGGCCGACGGCGGCACCCGCACAGCCTCTATTACCGGTGCCTGTGTGGCGCTGGTTGACGCGCTGAACTGGATGCGCAAGCAAGGCTTGGTCAAGACCAATCCGCTGAAAGGCCTGGTGGCTGCTATCTCGGTCGGCATTTTCGAAGGCCATCCGGTGGCTGATCTGGACTACCCGGAAGACTCCAAAGCCCACACCGACATGAACGTGGTCATGACCGAAGCTGGCAAGTTTATTGAAATTCAGGGCACCGCCGAGCTTGAGCCTTTTGCACTGGAAGAAATGAACGAGATGCTCGATTTGGCGCGTCATGCCATTCGCGAACTCATGGACCTGCAGAAGAAGGCACTTGCTTAAACCTACGAAGCCGCCTGGCAAATTCATAGCTCGTCGTCTAAGATTTTTGTTAACTAAAAACAAACATCGGAAATACAGGCCGAGCTATGAAAACGCTTCAGTATGTGCTTTTTCTTCTAACTCTCTTGGCAGTTACTGCCCTGAGCCTCCTTTCCACGGCACATGCCGCATCCGTCGATAATGGCGATCCTTACATTGTCGAAGTTAATGCCCGCGACTACCACTTTGACATGCCCAAGCAGATTAAATCGGGTTGGGTAACTTTTCGCTTCCATAATAAGGGCGAAGAAATGCATGTGGCGATTATCGGAAAACGCCCCGATGGTGTCGACCCCGAAGACTTTAAAGACGCTATCGAGAAGCTTCAGGTAACGCCGAGCATTCCTCAGGGCGGTCCCGGTTTGCACTCGCCGGGGCATGGCAGTGATACCGCTATTTATATGCCACCGGGCGACTACGTTATGCTTTGCGGTACGCGTACCGCAGCGGGCCACCAGCATTACCGCCTGGGAATGATGCACTATTTTAAAGTCACCGAAGAGCCCAGCAATGCACCTGAGCCAGAGGAAAACGTCAATATGACGCTTTCCATGTACGATGTCTCAACGGATGCCCCATTAAAACCAGGTCACAATACCATTCGAATCAAAAACAATACCGGTAATTTTGCTGATGTCCATTTAGTTTCCTTAAACGGCCCAGTAACCATGGCTGACGCGCGTCAGTACCTGGAAACACTCAAAGAACCTGGTCCAGGCAATTTTATGGGTGGTATTGAGCAGGGCGACCCGGAAAACATTCATTATTTGTCGGTTGATCTGAAAGAAGGCGATTACGGTTTGATATCTCACGAGGCGGCCGGCTTCGGCATTAACAAGACTTTCAAAGTGTCAGACACTGCATCGGCCATTCCCCGTGACGACATTGACCATGAAATGGTGCTGACTTTCTCAGAAGACGGCATGACCGGTCCCGACCGTGTGCCCGCAGGTCGCGTACGCATAGTGAACAATACCCTTGACGACCGCGCGCATGCCGCAGTTATTGTACGCCTGCGTGAGGGAAAAACCCCACGAGACGCTTTAAATTTTATTCTGGGATTAAGTAAGAATATTCAGGACGGTAAATTGGATCCCTTCGATGGACTTAGCAAGCCTCTTGATGACTTTTTCTTACAGTTGCCAATCCACCTGCCGGAAAACAACATATCGGTCGAGCTCGAGCCAGGTCGCTACGGTTTAATATGCCCTGCCGGTGCTTCCACTGATGAGGCCCATAGCAAACAAGGTGGCTTACACGAATTCACCGTCTACTAAAAAGTTAAAGCCATCTAAAGGCCTGACTGCGAAGATTTGGTATAATCGGCGGAACAGTAACCAGTATCCAATAACCAACAACCAACAACCAACAACGCAGTCAGGTTTCCTTATGAAACAATATCAAAAAGACTTTATCAGCTTCGCGATTGAGCGCGGTGTGCTTAAATTCGGCGAGTTTACCCTAAAATCGGGACGCACCAGCCCGTACTTCTTCAATGCCGGCTTGTTTAATCAGGGCGCGGATCTGGCGCGGCTGGGTCGCTTCTATGCGGCGGCGTTGCAAGACAGCGGTATTGATTACGACGTGTTGTTTGGTCCGGCCTACAAGGGTATTCCCATTGCCACGGCGGCCGCCATTGCACTGTATGACACTTATCAAAAAGATGTGCCTTACTGCTTTAACCGCAAAGAGAAGAAAACCCATGGTGAGGGCGGCAACCTGGTAGGCTCGCCGTTAAAAGGCAAGGTCATGCTGGTCGACGATGTGATTACCGCAGGTACGGCCATTCGTGAGTCGATGGAAATCGTAAAGGCCAATGACGCACAACTGGCAGGGGTGTTGATTGCGCTTGATCGCCAGGAAAAAGGTCAGGGTGAGTTAAGTGCTATTCAGGAAGTCGAGCGCGACTTCGGTACCAAAGTCGTCAGCATTGTGAAGCTGAACGATGTGATTGAGTACTTAAAAGACAGCCCCGAAATGCATCAGCACCTCGAGGCTGTCAAAGCGTATCGCGCTAAGTACGGCGTCGCTTAATAAAGCCGCTTAAAAACGCTCGGCAGGCGCGTACTGCATGCCAATGCGCGCGTTCTGCACCTGGCACTCGGCACCGGCCAATGCGGTTTCGGTGCCTTCACCACCAATCAGGGTCATGGTGAATTGCTGCCATTTCACTTCCACGGTTTCGCGGTCGCGACACAGCAGGCGCAATGAGTCGTACAGGCCACGACTGCTGATAAAGTTGGTGGTTGGCTCCACCTGCACCACTTGCGCGTCTTCGGCAAAGCTCACCTCAGTCAAATCGGTACCGGCAAAGCTGCCGTTCGAACCGGCCATCAGGTAATGGAAGGTCGAAGCGACCGCCAGTTCGTTTTGCTGCGCACCAGCGGCAAAGAACACACCGCGCTCGCCGGTCACTTTAAAGTCACCTGAACGCAGATTCACCAACAGCGCTGTCGCGGCATCAATACCTACCGCCAAAGGCACGCGGTTGGTCGCCGCCACCCGCAATAAGCGGCCATGGTTGCCCTGCTCGCCCATATTGGTGTCAAGCGTACCAAAGCGGAACAAACCTGCGCCGCCCATCGGGTGATAGGTTGCGCTGTCTTCACGCAGGTTGCGCGGGCAGGTGTCGTCTTTATCACAGCCTAAGCCTGGCGCCCGTGTTGCATGCACGCCTTCACGCAGTGCGGCTGCACTGCTACCACCGGTCACCATGGCGCGGCTGGTCATAACATTGGCCGACATACCGGCAGCGGCAACAATCAGTTGCTCCTCGGCAATGCGCTCGGCAATGCCCACCGCCAGCTCGTTCGGCTCGTTAAATGGCGTGACCAGCAGCGGGCGCAGCAAGTCAGGGTTACCGTCGGCAAAGTAAATCGCATCAGCATTGCGAATTTGCGTTAAGGCGTCGCCGGCGTCACAAAAAGCTACCTGACGTACGTGCAAGTCAGCATGCACGGCGGCACGACGGTACGCACCCATTTCACCCGGACGGTATTCGTCGAGCACCTCACAGGCATTGTCCTCACGTGCGGCCAGCACGGCTTTGTCGAGTGGCAGCCAGGAGGCATCGGCACCTGCACCGGCAAAGGTCTGCAGGTAATAATTGACTAAGTCCAGACTGTCGCGCTGCGCCGCGGTCACCACCAGAACGTGCGGTGTCTCACCTTCGCTCACCTGCTTTGCCTGCGACACGATGTCGCGCAGGAAGTCCAGCTGCACCTGCTCTTTGGTGGCCATCAGATTGACGCCAAACTCCACGTCGGTGGGCACGCGCATTTCCAGATGATCAATGATCATATTCCAGTCCGCTTCTGATAACTGGTCGTACAGATAGCGCGTGGCGCGACGGGTAAATTCTTCCAAAAACACGCGCTCAGAAATAACGTCCTGATTGACGCGGTTGCGCAACAGTTCAATGGCTTCTTTGACATCGTCACGCACTTCGCTGCGCAGCGGACCCCAGTTCTTAATATCTAAAAGTGGCTCAAGATAGACGTTACTTAAGTTTAAATAACGATCGGAGCGCATGGCGTCACGATCAATCCAATCGGTATCGTTGCAGCGCTGCCAGGCCATACTGGAACAGACCTCCAGCCGCTCGCCTAACAATACCAGCGGATAAAAATTGGTTTTCTCCTGGGCCTGCACCGTCGTACCACCAAATACGGCGGTCAGGGCCAGAGCGCAGGTAAACATCGCTTTGCGCATGTACTTACTCCTCGTCGACTTGCGTTATGACGCACAGTGTAACACTTTTCATCGCTAACCGAGCTGCTATACTTCTGGGCTAGCTAAGTTATGGTTTTTTGACCCCAGGTGAGGCGCAGAAGTTGCATTCAAACTCCCGACAATCATTCATGCGCTGTATCGTGCTACTCGCCTTTCTGGTGTTGCCAGCAGCGCATGCGCAGTCGCCCCAGCCTCAGCCATTAGTTGCCGGCAGCGAAACCCCGGGCGAGATGGTTTTCCGCACCCCTGATCCCTCACCGATTACCCGCTTCGCGGTGCAGTTATTGAGTGAAGTCTATGCCGAGCTGGATATTACCCTGCGCTTCATCGAGATGCCGCGTGATCGCAGCCTGACTGAAGCCAATAAAGGCCGAATTGCCGGTGAGCTGGGACGTATTCCGCGCTTAGGTGAAGAATACAGCAACCTGATCCGCGTCGACTTTCCACTGTTTACCTCGCGCGTCGTGCTGGTGGCGGACCGCCGCAAGTGTGGTCTTTGTAATTTCGACTCCATTGACAGCTACGCCTACATTGGCGGTACGCAGTCGGTAGAGCAGGTCATCGACGCGCAGGCGTCCAACAAGCCAAGTATTAAAGCCATTAATTTCGAGCAACTGGAAATGCTCTATGAGAATGGCCGGGTGCAGGCGGTACTTTTAAACGACTTTGAGGCGGCGCAGCTAAAGAGCATTGACAGTCCTTACACCATTCAGGTGCCTTATACCCGCAACACTGGCTACCATTTCTTGCATAAGCGCTATGCGCATCTGGTGCCGCAAGTCGAAGCCATTTTACAACGCAAAGCCGAGAACGGCCGTATTGCCGCGCTTAGTCTGGAGACCGGCGCTCAGCTGCTGCCACTGCAAAGCTTTAGCCAGACACCGCAGTTCGGACCTATTCGCATGACCGGCGGTTTGTTGCATGACCAGGCCAACCTTGGCGGCGGCGGACAGTACTGGCAGCTGGCGCAAATGGTTTTCCGCCCGGTGTCGACCGATGTCGAGGTTGAGCCGAACAATATTACCCGGGCCTATCGCGGCTATGTTGATGAGCGTTTTGAGGTTTACATTGGCGGCTACACCGTGGAAGTGCCCTCGCATTCCATTGCCTCGCGCAACCATATCGACTTTGATAAAGCGCTCTATCTGTTTGCGCGCGACGATGCGACGCTTGCAGAAATCAATCGCGGTCAGCACAAGCGGCCGATTTGTCATATTGAAGCCTATCAGTACGACCATCTGTTGCCGCCGGGCAATACCTATTACGCCGCCGATAGTCATCTTGATTGTTTTGCCATGCTCGATATGGGACGCATGGGCGCGGTGGTAGGCTACCGTGAGAATGTGCCGGACTGGCGTGACTCGCCTTATGTCATGGTGCAGCTGCGCGAAGCTTTGCCTATCCATATCTATTTTCGCAATAACCCACGCGGGGTGCGCATGCGCGACTGGTTCGACAAAGAATTGCGTCGCCTGGTGGAAAGTGGTGAGATCCGCACCCTGTATGACGCCGAAATGCTGCACCGTAGTCGGTTTGAACAGAATCTGCCCCGTTCCCAACATCGTCAAGGACCGCAATAGATGTTTCACATTGCTCTGCATACTCCGGTCATGCCCGCAAATACGGGCAATATTATCCGCTTATCTGCCAATAACGGCTGTCAGCTGCACCTGATTGAGCCGCTGGGCTTTGACTTTGAAGAGAAGAAGCTGCGCCGCGCCGGCCTTGATTATCATGATTTAAGTCACGTCGAGCGTTACCCCGACTTTGCCACCTTTAAACAAGCCATGGCTGGCCGGCCGATGTTTGCCTGCACCACCAAAGGCAGCAGTAACTACACCAGCGTCAGCTATCCGCCTGAATGCGTGTTGTTGTTCGGCTCAGAAACCAGCGGCCTGCCCGATCCTGTACTGGCACAATTTCAGCCAGAGCAGCGCATTCGTATTCCGATGATGCCGAATAACCGCTCGTTGAACCTGGCCAACGCGGTGGCGATTATCAGTTATGAAGCCTGGCGCCAGAACGGCTTTGCCGGAGGCGCATAGTGAGCAAGCAACGTGACTACGCTTTTTGGGTCAAACTGGCCACCCGTGCTTCGGTAACGGTGGCGCTGACCCTGGTCGTGGTTAAATTATGGGCCTGGCTGGCCACCGATGCCGCCAGTATGCTTGCCTCCGCCACCGACTCCATGCTTGACGGCTTAGCAGCTCTATTTACTTTCTTCTCAGTACGTTATGCGTTACAGCCCGCTGACCGGGAGCATCGCTTCGGCCATGGTAAAGCCGAGTCGCTGGCGGCCCTGGTGCAATCGGCGCTGATTACCGGTTCGGCGCTACTGTTATTAGTTCACAGTGCGCAACAGCTGATTGAAGGCACTCAGGTGCAGCGCGCTGACTTGGGTGTTTACGTGTCCCTGCTGGCAATTGTACTTACCTTAGGCCTGGTACTCATTCAGCGCCTTGCCATTCGCTATACCCAGTCCAAAGCCATCGCCGCCGACCAGTTGCACTTTCAGTCTGACCTGCTGCTCAACACCGCGGTCATTGCCGCTTTGCTGTTAAGTGCCTACGGTTGGTATTGGGCCGACTCGTTGTTTGCCATTCTGATTGCGGTTTATCTGATGTGGGGCGCCATTCGCATTGGCTGGGAAGCCTTCCAGGCGCTGATGGACCGCGAGTTGCCCGACGTCGATAAAGAGAAAATTGTCGAGGTACTACAAGGTACCGATGGCATTCACGGCTGGCATGATTTGCGCACCCGCGCCTCGGGGCCGACCCGCTTTATTCAGTGTCATGTGGAATTAGAAGACGAGTTGTCGCTGTATGCTGCGCATGCCATTGCCGATGGCGCGGAAAAACGCCTACGCGAGCTGTTTCCCGACACCGATGTCATTATTCACATGGATCCGCTGTCGGTGGTAGCGAAAAGCCGCGAATCAGCTAGCGATACTCGCCCTGAATCCAGCGCAGAAACGCCTCTACCGTTGGCTGACGATAATCGTCACTCTCAATAAGCAGCTCGTGGCGCGCGCCGGCAACTTTTTGCAGCCGGCTTTTTGGATGCGATAGTGCGCAGACGAATTCACATTGGCGCTGAGGGTCCACCACCTGATCGCCACCGGCCTGGACCACAAGCACCGGTATGTGAATATCACCGGCCTCACCAATAGCGCGGCGACTGGCCGACAGCGCCTGTGCCACCCAGCGAAAACTCGGTCCACCCAGCTGTGCCTCGGGGTGTTGCTGATACAACTGGCGGAACATCTGATAGCGCGCTGCACTGTGGCTCAGTTCATTGTGCGCAAAGGGTACTTCCACATAGTCGCCGGTGCCAAATATATACCAGGGCCGACGCGGGGTAAGTAAACGGTTCAGAAACGCCCCCGAATGCGCAAAGGCAACCGCTGCCCAGTGCGGAATACGCCCGGTCTGGATGCCAAACATAGGTGAGCAGAGTACCGCCGATTTCACTTTATGTGGATAGCGCGCCAGATACAACGCAGCAATCGCGCCGCCCATGGAGTGCGCCAGCACATGTACCGGCAAGTCGGCCGGGTACTTTGTGTGCATAACAGCTTCGACTGCACGGGCAAAAGCTGCGAAGTCGTCGACAAAGTCGTCGAAATGCTCGACATGGCCATTATGTCGGTTCGGTCCCAGGCGATCGGAAAACCCCTGCCCGCGGTGATCAAGAATTGCCACCGCGTAGCCCAGTTGACCCAGCTCCCATACCAGCTCGGGATACTTGATCGCGCCTTCAATGCGGCCGGGACTAAGCAGCACAATGCCTTTGGCGCGGTCGGGCTGAATCAGAAAGTAGCGTAAGGTGACATTGTGCGGGCGTTGCAGATCAAACATCTGCACGTGCTCTTGCCAGTAAGGCATAACGATGTCATTGAAAAAGGCCTGCCAGGCAACGGTATTGGCGTCGCTCGGTTTGTCGAAACTGAATTGTAATGTCTCGGTCACCGGCAGTTGCTCCTTATCATGTGGCTTGCGCGGGAATCACCACCTGTATTTCCAGACCACCCTCGGGGTGATTGCGGGCGTTTACGGTACCGCCAAGTACCGCGGCGGCACGCAGGCTAAGTGCCATGCCCAGACCTACGCCAGCTTTATGATTGCGTGACGGGTCGGCCCGGTAAAACGGGGTAAACAACTGCGCCAGATGCTCTGCCGGCACGCCCGGTCCGTGGTCGCGAATAATCATAGTGTAATCACTGGCAGTTGCTTCGCAACTTATTTCGACGGCATCGTCGGTATACTGCAGGGCATTACGCACCAGGTTCTCCAGTACCAGGCGCAGCAACTCAGGGTCACTCTCAAGTACCGGCCAGTCATCACTTTCGCGCACCTGTAAACGTTCGCCGTGCTTAGCGTCTACATAGGTTAGATCTTTGACCAGCTGGCCGACCAGCTTGCGCACATCTACCGGTTCGGTCTGCAGTTTCACCAGGCCGTTTTCCAGTCGCGACAGCGACAGAATCCTTTCAATAATGGTACTCAGGCGTTCCAGGTCACGACCAAGCTGCGCCATGTGACCACCTCGCTCGGGGCTGTCAGCTTCGTCCTGACTCAGCATCAGTGCCACCTGCATCCGCGCGAGCGGCGAGCGCAGTTCATGCGAGACGTCGGACAGCAGGCGCCGCTGCGCGTCGCGCGAGACGGCCAAATCATGGGCGGTACTTGCCAGCGCACGTGCCAGCTCACCGAGCTCGTCGTTACGCCGGGGCAAACGACGCAGGTCAGGCTGTTCACTGCCGCGGGCAATTTCACGCGTGGCGTGGGTCAAGCGGCGCAGCGGCATGACCAGCCAGGCACCAAGTAGAATTGCAATGGCCAGGCTGCCGACCAACAGCGCCAGCGTCTGTACGCGCTGGGTTTGCTGCTCAGAAATAACCTGCTGCTCGCGCTCATCAACGGTAATCGGACGGGTGACCAGAATACGATAGCCCTCAAGACGAAAGGGCCCTAACAGCATGCGATTGCCCAAGGGCACTTGTTGCGGTTCATCGGCTTCCAGCTGTTGCATGAGCATGCGCCGGTGCGCGGCGCTTAGCGTGCGATCCAATTGCAGGCGCTCTGGACCACTGGGCGCAAGACTTGCCGCCACCCGGTAGTCGCCCGCTACCAAACGTCCGGGCGTTAGTGAGCGAAAGGTGGTGACATCAGAAAGTATTGGCGCCAGTGACGACTGCACGGTTGCTGGTACCGGCTCGGGCGCAATCGGTTTACTGAACCACAGGGCCAGCAGGTAACCACTGCTGGCCACTGCAAACAGCAGGATCCAGAACAGCAATAACAGTCGCAGCGAAAGCGAGTGGTACCAGCGCATCAAGGGGCCTTATGAAAACTGGACGATACGGTAACCGCGGCCGCGCACGGTCTGAATACGCTCCGGCTCGTTAGGCAGTTTTTTACGGATATTGCTGATATGCACGTCGAGGCTGCGGTCAAAAGGTGCCAGCGAACGGCCAAGTGCCGCCACTGACAAGGCATCTTTACTGACCACCTCGCCGCCAGCACGGACCAGGGTGCGCAGAATATCAAACTCAGTGGGCGTCAGTTCGAGTCTGGTTTCGTCGCAGCGCGCTTCATTCTGGCTTGGGTCCACCACAAAGCCTGCGTACTCACTTTTTTCCGGACGTACGCTAGTATTCGGGCTACGCCGCAGCAGCGCTTTCACCCGCGCCACCAGCTCCTTCGGATAAAAAGGTTTCGGCAGGTAGTCGTCAGCACCCAGTTCCAGACCTGCCACGCGGTCCTCATCGTCGCCACGGGCGGTCAGCATAATCACCGGGGTATTGCGCCCCTGCTGACGAAGCCGCTGCAGCAGCTGAAAACCATCGATACCAGGCAACATAACATCAAGCAAAATCAGATCATATGAGCCGCTTAACGCTCGCTCTAAACCAGTTTCGCCGTCGGCGGCAAGCGTCAGTTGAAAACCTTCCTTGGTGAGAATTTGCTCTAACATACTGCTTAGTTCAGCATCGTCATCAACAAGTAATAGTTTGCTCATAAGTTACCCTGTGTTGTTATTGTAGCTCTTTACAGACTCAGCATTATGTAAAGACGCTCCTAAATAGATAGTCTGTTTACGTATCTTTTACCAACTCTTTGAGCTTACGCGTCAGGGTATTGCGGCCCCAGCCTAATTTTTCAGCAGCCCTTTGTTTATGGCCGTCGGTTACTGCCAGCGCCACCTCAAGTGCAATCCGCTCGAGGGTGGTGCTGACCTCATTTAAAACGTTGTGTTCATCGCTTTGCAAACGCTGCTCAAGATGACTGCGCATGACACTCTGCCAGTCCTGGTCAGGCTGCGCGCCTGAGGTTTCGTTAGTGCGCAGATCATCCGGCAGGTCGGCCACATCAACCAGGCGTCCCGGTGCCATGACCGTCAGCCAGCGACAGGTATTTTCGAGTTGCCGTACGTTACCGGGCCACTGAGCCTGTTGCAGGTGCTGCTCGGCCGCCGCGGTCAGTTGCTTGGGCTCGGCATTGAGTTCAGTAGCGACCTTTTGCAAAAAGTGCCGGGCCAGTTGCGGAATATCGCTGCGCCGCTCGGCCAGCGTCGGAATTTGCAGGCGGATCACATTCAGCCGGTGGAACAAATCTTCGCGGAACTCTTTTTCCTGCACGCGTTGGTCCAGATTCTGATGGGTCGCGGCAATTATGCGTACGTTCACCTGCACCGGCTGATAGCTGCCGACCGGATAGAACTGCCCTTCGGCCAGCACGCGCAGTAAACGGGTTTGTACCGCCAGTGGCATGTCGCCAATTTCATCCAGAAACAAGGTACCGCCGTCGGCCTGTTCAAAGCGGCCGCGACGACGCTGCGTCGCACCGGTGAAGGCACCTTTTTCATGTCCAAACAGCTCTGACTCAATCAGATCTGCGGGGATCGCCGCCATGTTCAGCGCAATAAAAGGTTTGCCCTGACGCGGGCTATGCTGGTGCAAGGCTCTGGCGACCAGCTCTTTACCGGTACCTGACGCACCGGTAATCAGCACGGTCGCGCTGGAATGCGAGAGTCTGCCAATCGCCCGAAAGACGTCCTGCATGGCCGGCGCGGCGCCAATAATACCGGACATCTGTCCCTGGCCGTCGCTGGCATCTGTCTGGGCCTGCTCCAGTTGCAGCGCACGGTTAATGGTGTGCACCACCTCATCCATATCAAAAGGTTTTGCCAGATACTCAAAGGCACCGCCCTGAAAGGCACTGACCGCCGAGTCAAGATCGGAATGAGCGGTCATCACAATAACACGCAGATCAGGGTAATGGCGCTGCACAAACTCAAGCACCTGCAGGCCGTCATCGCCGGGCATACGGATGTCAGTCAGTAATACGGCTGGCTGCTGATGCTCCAGCGCCTGGTACAAACTGGCGGCGTCGGCGAAGCTGCGGCTTTTTATATTGGCCCGTTGCAGGGCACGTTCCAGCACCCAGCGAATGGAACTATCGTCATCTAGAAGCCAGACTGGCTGTTCGCTCTGCATGCCTTACTCCTGCCCGTTGCTATGACTTTGCCGTGTTTCGACATAGGGCAAATACAATAAAAACCGCGTGTCGCCGGGCTCCGACAAGACTTCCACTTTACCGGCATGCTGGTGTACCGCATTTTGCGTAATCGCCAGCCCCAGCCCGGTACCACCGGCACGACCACTGACCATCGGGTAAAACAGCGTTTCTTTCAGTTGCTCGGGCACCCCGGGACCGTTGTCCTGCACTTCAATCACCGCGCATTGACGGTAGCGTTGGCCGTACAGGGTTTGCTGATGCAGCACGCGGGTGCGAAGGCTAATCTGCCCCTGCTGCTCGCGCTCAGCCAATGCTTCACAGGCGTTCATCACCACATTCAGTATGGCCTGCTCAATGGCGTCCGCAGCCATGGTCAGCTCCGGCAGGCTGGGATCATAGTCACGCACAAAGCGGATCCGTTTGGGCGCGCTTAGCTCAGCCACGGCAATCACCCGCTCAATCACTTCATGCACATTGGTGGTCATGCGCTTGGGCAGTTCGTGCGAGCCAAGCATACGATCGACCAGATTACGCAGCCGATCGGCCTGACTGATGATCAGGTCAGTGTATTCATGCAGCGCTTTATCGGCTAACTCGCTGGCCAGTAGCTGCGCAGCGCCACGCAGTCCGCCGAGTGGATTCTTAATTTCATGAGCCAGACCGCGGACAATGCTATGCGCCGCCTGTAACTGTTGTTGCTGCGAGGTTTCCTGGTTGATGCGGCGGATCTGGTCCACCTGGCGAAACTCCAGTAACACCTGCGCCTCGCCGTCATCATTGCGTAGCGGCTGGGCAATAAATTCTATGGTAATTCGCTGGCCGTCGTGAAAAACCCAGGTGACGTCGCTGTCGGACACGCTTTGCTGATCGCGCATCGCATGGCGCAACACCTCAGGCTCCAGCGAGCTGAAACTAAAAAGACTAAACAACGGTGCATTTAGCAGACGCTTGCGGCTGCCATCCAGCAGTGCTTCGGCAGCGGCGTTCATGTAACGGATGTGCAGTCGTGCATCAAGTTGCACGATGGCTGTCAGCAACTGGTCAAAGTCTGGTTGCACCATTTTGGTGCAATCAGTTTTGGCCACCCGTGCCTCCGTTATTCACGTTCGGATTCAGCGCCGGGTTGTAGATAGTTGCCTGGTGCATATAAATTACCACGGTGTCCGAAACCGCAAGTTCTTCGCCCGCCTCGTCATACATGCGTACCCGCAGGCGGTGCTCGCCGCGGTTCAGCCCTTCTAAGGTGGCACCGTTCGCGTCTCCCTGGTAGGCAATGTTGCCATCGACCAGCAGCTCGTAACTGAGCTCGCCTTCAACGTTGCGGGTCTGTGGTGCCCAGATCACATCGACAATACCCTGGTTACTGCGAATGGTTTGCTCATGGGCCGGCGCGACAATACTTACTGAAGCGGCAACTTGCTCGTCCTGCGCTTCCTCATCGGGCTGTTTCAAAACGGCACTTTCGACGGGCTCGAATTCACTGACCACAGTCTCAACTTCAACTTCTTCGGCGCCTTCTTGCTTTTCATCGGTGTACACCACGGTGCCGTCTTCAAGCACTTTCTTGTACACCTTGTCTTGCGCCGCCGCGGTGAACGAAAAAAGGAGGCTTGCCAGGACTCCAATGAACAGGGTTTTACTGATCGTCGTGAGCATGGGTTGCCTCCTCGTTTTTCGCTTTTTCCGCGGTTTATCCGCGTCTACTAACGCTTAGACACTGTAGTACAGGTCAAATTCAATTGGATGCGTGGTCATTTTCAACGTCATCACTTCTTTTTGCTTCAGGGCAATGTAAGCGTCGATCATATCGTCGGTCATTACACCACCTTGCTTCAGGAAGTCACGGTCTTTGTCCAGCGCTTCCAGCGCCATTTCCAGAGAATGACACACGGTTGGAATTTCCTTGGCTTCTTCCGCCGGTAAGTCGTACAAGTCTTTGTCCATGGCGTCGCCAGGGTGGATCTTGTTCTTAATACCGTCAAGGCCTGCCATTAACAGCGCACTGAAGCACAGATACGGGTTCGCTGCCGGGTCAGGGAAGCGTACCTCGATACGACGCGCCTTGGCACTGGCGACCAGCGGGATACGAATGGACGCTGAGCGGTTACGCGCTGAGTAAGCCAGCATGACCGGTGCTTCAAAGCCTGGTACCAGACGCTTATACGAGTTGGTGGCCGGGTTCGCAAAAGCATTGATGGCACGCGCGTGCTTAATGATACCGCCAATGTAGTACAGCGCGGTTTCACTCAGACCACCGTACTGATCACCGGCAAACAGGTTCTTGCCGTCTTTATTCAGTGACATATGGACGTGCATACCTGACCCGTTGTCGCCGACAATTGGCTTCGGCATAAAGGTTGCAGTCATACCGTACGAGTGTGCCACGTTGTGTACGACGTACTTGTAAACCTGAATTTCGTCCGCTTTCTTGGTCAGGGTATTGAAACGGGTTGCCACTTCGTTCTGACCCGCCGTTGCGACCTCGTGGTGGTGCGCTTCAACCACCAGACCCATATCTTCCATCACCATGGACATAGTACCGCGCACGTCATGCGCAGAGTCCACCGGTGGTACCGGGAAGTAACCGCCTTTCACGCTTGGACGGTGACCCAGGTTACCTTCGGCGTATTCTTTGCCTGAGTTCCACTTCGCTTCTTCGGCTTCAATTTTGTAGAACGAACCGCTCATGTCAGTGTGGAAGCGCACGTCGTTGAATAAGAAAAACTCTGGCTCCGGACCGAAGAAAGCGGTGTCCGCAATACCGGCGCTTTGCAGGTAAGCTTCGGCGCGACGGGCGATAGAGCGTGGGTCACGATCGTAGCCTTGCATGGTGTCTGGCTCTAAAATGTCACAGACCACGTTCATGGTCACTTCTTCAGTGAATGGGTCCAGCACGATTGAGTCGCAGTCTGGCATCAACACCATGTCGGACTCGTTAATGCCTTTCCAGCCACCAATGGAAGAACCATCGAACATTTTGCCTTCTTCGAAGAACTCTTCATTAATTTGTGACACCGGGATGGTGACGTGCTGCTCTTTACCTTTGGTATCGGTAAAGCGCATATCTACGAATCTTACTTCGTTTTCTTCAATAAACTTCATTACGTCTTGTGGTGTCGACATGTGTTCCTCCGGAATCGCGAATGTCTGTATGTCAGTAGAACGAAAAAGTATAGCTTAGTGGAGCGCTGTTTGCTGCTCGCTATTTGCTGTTGGTGGGTGGTATTGCAACCGCCGTGCCAGAATTTAAACATTCCCTATATTTCAATCGCTTATAACAACAAAAAGCGAGTCTCTAAGGGTTGATGCGTGCTGGGCGGACGCTTAACGCTTACTTTTGCACTATTATAGTGCAAAACGATGCACTGTAGTAGTGCATCGTTTGCCTGAGCGGAGGAATTACGGCTTTAGCTGGCTTTTTGCTGCTTGCGCCGCAGCAGTGATGCGTAAAGCAGTGGAATGACGACCAGCGTCAGCACCGTCGAAACTGCGATACCAAAGATGAGGCTTACGGCGAGGCCGTTGAAAATAGGGTCGTCGAGAATGAAGAAGGCACCAAGCATGGCGGCAATGGCGGTCAGCACAATCGGTTGCGCGCGTACCGCTGCCGCTTCAATCACCGCGTCATTCAGTGCTTTGCCCTTAGCGACCGCGTCACGAATAAAGTCGACCAGCAAAATTGAGTTGCGCACGATAATGCCGGCCAATGCGATCATGCCGATCATAGAGGTGGCCGTGAACTGCGCGTCAAGCAGAGCATGCCCTGGCATAATACCAATCAGCGTCAGCGGAATTGGCGCCATAATGACCAGTGGCGTGCCATAACTGCCGAAATGACCGACCACCAATAGGTAAATCAGCAGCAGGCCTACGGCATAGGCAAGGCCCATGTCACGGAAGGTCTCGTAGGTAATCTGCCATTCACCGTCCCATTTCAGCGCGGTCTCGTCCCACTCGTCCGGCTGGCTGATAAAGCTTTGCGGCAGGTCAATGTTACCTGCGGCGGCAAATAGCCCGTACAGCGGTGAGTCGAGCTCACCGGCCATATCGGCGGTCACGTAAATAACCGGCCGTAAGTCTTTATGGTAACGCGGCTGCTGAATCGGCACCTGACGCCGCTCAATAATGGCGCCCAGCGGCACCGCATGGTCTTGTGCACTGGTCACCGTCAGACTCTGTAACTGCGCCAGTTGCGCTTGCCAGTCGGCGGGCAGGTGCAGCTTCACCGGCACCGGTTGTAACTGATCAGGCAGCGCCAGATAGGTTACCGGCATGCCACTAAGCGCGGTTTGTAGCACCTGGACCGCGTGCGCAGGGTTCACGCCCAGCTGCGTCGCCCGGGCATAATTGATGTGCCAGACTTCCTCGTGACCGGCAGCCACCAACGTACTGTCGATATCGACCACGCCCTCAGTCTGCTGCAATTGCTGCATGACCTGCCGCGCGCCAGCTTCGCGTTCAGCTGCGCCCGGGCCGTAAATCTCAGCAACAATAGGCGCCAGCACCGGCGGACCCGGCGGCACTTCCACCACCTTCACACTGGCACCCGCTGCGGCGGCAATCGGCTCGACCAGCGGACGAATTGCCAGCGCAATCTTATGACTGGCACGCTCGCGCGCCTCTTTGTCCGCTAAAATGATCTGAATATCGCCCTGATGCGCGGCGCTACGCAAATAATACTGCCGCACCAGACCGTTAAAGCCGATGGGCGCTGCGGTACCGGCGTAAATTTGCGTGGCCCTGACCTCAGGCACCTCATCAAGCTTATGCGCCATCTCGAGCAGTACTTTATTGGTTTGCTCCAGCGTGCTGTACTCAGGCATATCCAGCACCAGCTTAATTTCGCTTTTATTGTCAAAGGGCAGCATTTTCATGACCACCGCCTGCACTACGGCCAAACCCAGCATGGCAACAATCAACAGAATGAGGCCAAAGCCCATGGCATAGCGCTTTTTACGGCTGGCCAGCAGCGGTTGCATCAGCTTTTCAAACAATCGGTGCAACCGGCCAGGTGCTTTGCTCTGAGCACCATGGCCTTGGCTGTCGTGACTGTTATGGTCACGCAGCAGACGGCGCGCCAGCCAGGGCGTAACGGTCAGCGCGATGATCAGTGACAGCAACATGCCCATGGAGGCATTGATCGGAATCGGGCTCATGTATGGCCCCATCAGGCCACTGACAAAAGCCATCGGCAACAAGGCGGCAATGACAGTGAAGGTCGCCAGAATAGTGGGCCCGCCGACTTCATCTACCGCCGGCGGAATGGCCTGCTTAAGTGACTTACCCAGCCCCAGATGGCGATGAATGTTTTCCACCACGACAATGGCGTCATCGACCAGAATACCAATTGAGAAAATCAGCGCGAACAGTGACACGCGGTTTAAGGTAAAGCCCCAGGCCCAGGACGCAAACAAGGTGGTGGCCAGGGTCAGCACCACAGCACTACCGACCACCACAGCTTCGCGCTTACCCAGGGTAAAGAGCACCAGCGCCACTACAGAAATGGTGGCAAAAATCAGCTTCTGAATAAGTTTCGAGGCTTTGTTGTCGGCGGTCTGCCCGTAGTTGCGGGTGACCTCGACGTTCAGTGCCGGCGGCAGCCATTGTTCTTCCAGCGTGTTGAGCCGAGTAAGTACCCGCTCGGCCACCTCCACGGCGTTTTCGCCGGTTTTCTTGGTGACCGTCATGGTCACCGCGGGCTGCACCTGGCCATTTTTCTCGCGCGACCAGACATAGCGTGAGGCGCGGGTGGCCCCAGGGTGAATAGTCGCCACTTGCTCCAGCCTTACCGGACGCCCGTCGACCACCGCAACGACCAGCTCGCGTAGCTGTTGCGCACTGCCAATAAAGCTGCCCGCCTGCACCTGAAGCTGCTGCCCGTCCTGCAGACGATAACCTGCCTGCGCACTGGCATTCTGACTCGCCAGCGCTTGCGCGACTCGGTTTACATCCAGACCGACCTGTTGCAGCGCAGTGCTATCCAGGGTCACGCTTACCTGCTCAAGCTCAGCGCCAATCACGGCAATATCACGCACCCCGTCGACATTTTGCAATGGCGCGCGCAAGGTATCGGCAACGGACTTTAAGTCGAGCTCAGGGGAGGTCAGGGTCAGCCCCAGAATTGGCACGTCATCAATGCCACGGGTTTTCACCAGCGGCTGCGACAACGATGGATGCTGCAGCTGCCATGAGGCTAAGCTGTCAAATAGCTCGACCAGCGCTTTTTCGCGGGCCACGCCCACCGCAAACTGCACCGTCACCAGCGCCTGGCCGGGTTGTGACACCGAGTAAATATGCTCAATGCCCTGCATGCGGGCAAAGTGCTGTTCCAGCGGGGTGGCAATTTGCTGTTCAATTTGCGCCACCTGCGCCCCGGGCAGGGCGACCATCACGTCTGCCATGGTCACGTCAATCTGTGGCTCTTCTTCACGCGGCGTAATAAGTGCCGCCATGATGCCAAGCAAGAGCGCGAAAATAGCCAGCAGTGGCGTTAGCTGTGAACGCTCGCCCCAGGCCGCCAGCCGCCCGGCAATGCCTAACTTATTTGTTGCCATAGCTGACTACCTCGTTGGCAGCAAGGCCGCTGACAACTTCAACCTCGCCGTCATACTGGGCGCCTAAACGCACCGCACGCCACTCACCGTTGGCCATTTTCACCAGCGCCAGTTCGCCCTGATGGTAAACAGCCGCCTGAGGAATCACCACCCCGAGATGCTCACCCACTTTCACCGTGACGGTTTGCCACTGCCCCGGCAAGAGATCCGTGCCCGCCGGCAGCGCAAGCCGCAGGCGCTGTGTTGAGCTTTGCTGGTCCACCGTTGGAAATAACTGAAATGCAGTGGGTTCAATCTCGCCCACACGTGCCCACTGAAACTGCGCGGTGGCGCGGCCATCATCGGCCGGCAGATCGACATGAATGCGCAGCTGTGCCGGATCAAAGCCACTCATAAGCGGCGTACCCGGCTGTACCAGTTCGCCGGGCTCAACCAGACGCGCGCTGACCACGCCACTATAAGGCGCTTTCACTTCGGTATATGAGAGCTGTTCCTGCGCGCGGGCAACGGTTGCAGCCGCCGAGCGCTGCTGCGCTTTGGCGCTGTCCAGTTGCGCCTGCACCCGATCCAGCTCAGCGCCTGGCAGCAAGCGTTGCTCGACCAGCCGCGACACGCGCTTAAATTCCTGCTCGGCGGCAATCAAGTTCGCATTAGCTGCGGCCAGCTGTGACTCCGCCTGCATTAGCGCCTGATACTGCTCTTCTGAGGTGATGGTAATAATGGTTGTACCGGCGGCCACCTGGTCACCGACATCTACCCGTACCTGTTCAACGCGTCCGGACACTTGCGCTGAGACCGTGGCAGCGTTGGTTGCCTCGACCACACCCTGTAGTTTCAGGTAATCGGAAAGCAGTTTTTCCTGAACCGCTACGGTTTGGGCAAGACCATGCGGGGTCACCGACAACAGCGATATTGTTAAAAAAAGTTTGACAAAAGAAGCGCAACGCATGACTTTACCTCGAAGCTTTATTTGGAGCTAATTTAGCTTATTCTAAAGTAAATATCAAGACGCTTGCAGCCCGCTGGGATTAGCGCTAAGTTGAACATTTCCACATAACTGCCAGAAGCGCCTTTATGAAAGAAACGCATCATACGTTGCAGCAACATTTACTGTTTGGGGTCGCTTGCTCCCTCATTGCTGTAGGTGCCACCGGCGCAATTGAAGTATTACTCTTTGAGTATCAGGAGTTTATGACTGCTGTGCCGCCTGGTCTGGCAATCAGTGCAACGCTGGCGGGCGCCGGCTTGCTGGCGCGCGCGTTGGGCTATGCCAAGTTAGCTAGTTTAATTGTTGCGTTGTTGTTGGCATGGTCCTTTCTGTTTCTTTTTAATCCCTTCGGCTCGGTTCCGCAGCATTGGCTGTCTATGCCCCCTGTCATCTCCGCCGCTGTATTAACAGTTTTCGCAGTCAGTCTGGCCATTCCTACCCGCTATCGGCTCGGCCGCTTATTCTTAAAGTTAACCGCACTTTGCGCCTTTATCAGCTTCGTTGTACTGGAGCTGATGCTATGGATGAGCTCAAACAACGCCACAGACGTGGCACTGTTCGATAACCCCAGCGCTAAAGCCCTTGGCGGTTACGCACTATTGTTACTGGCCATCGCTTGTTATTTACTGTCGCGGGTCAAACTGCCGCCATTGAGTAAAATGGTGCAGCACACCGAAGTGCTGACCAGCGTAGCTTGTATTGTCGTTGCCTTCGGACTGTGGGCAAGTCTTACCTCTCATGACATCAATTCCCACCGTGAACGCGCTGAATTAGCACTGTTCAATGTCAGCACTACATTGAGCCAACGCATGGAGACGCACATTCTGGCACTACGACGCCTGGCGACACGGCTTGGTATTGAGATTCAGCCTGAGACCAGCTTGCGCTTGTTAACTACGGATATCGAAAACTATGTTCGCGATTTCCCCACCTTCGACGGCATTATGGTTTTAGACGGGCAACTTAACTGGGTTGCCGGTAATCCCTATGCGCAACAGTTTATGCAGTCGCCATTGTTCGACCGCCCTGCGGTCAGGGAATGGTTGTTAACGCCCTCACAAGAGCCCGTCAATGCCGTACTAGGTGCGACGCTGGAAACGCCCGCGCCGACCATGGTCATGAAGATACCTGTCACCGACTCGTTTTTACGCGGCGGGCAACTGATTACGTTTTTCAATATTCCTGAACTCTTACGTATCTCGGAAGCCGCACGCGTCAGCGGTATCAGCAATTACTGGAAAATCAGCGACGACAGGTTATTCGCGCTCGACCCTGCCAGCGAGCAGCGCCTGCGAAGTTTCGCGACCCAAACACAACGTTATCCGCATTACCTGGTGCGCTCAGTAGAAGGTGGTGACTCAGGCCAAGTACAACTGGTCAGCTTTATCACTGACTATCGCGCCATGCGTGCCGAAGCTGCCATTAACCAACTGATTTTATTTGCCGGCCTGTTATTTGTCCTCTTACTTGCTATTGGTCATGATCGCTCATTACGGCTTAGTAAAGAGCGGCAGAAGTTGCACTATCAGGCGCGCCACGACCACGTGACGGGCTTGCTCAACCGCTGGGCGTTTGAGGAAAAGTTGGGTGAACCAAATGCTTTACCAGCGAATTGCGCAGTGCTATTTCTCAATCTCGACGGCTTTAAGCCGGTTAATGACAGTATTGGTACCCTGCTGGGAAATGCCGTATTGCGTCAGGTGGGTGAACGTCTCATCCATACCTGTCCCGAGACGGCGATTTTCAGTCGCTATGGTGGTGATGAGTACGTCATTGTCGTGCCGCAACAAGCTCAGGTGCAAACGCACCTATTGGCAAGTGAATTACTTAAAGCCATTCACGAACGCTTTGTGGTTGATAACACCGAAATCTTGCTCACCACCAGTATTGGCACCACAGTAACCGAGCCTGCACAGGCACTTGGCAGTGCTATCGCCCGCGCGGAAATGGCCATGACCGAAGCGAAGCGGCTGGGCGGCAACCTGGTGCGCGAGTTTACCAGTTATATGGAGCTTGATTACCGCCGTCAGGTGCGCATTCGCGGGTTATTGCAACAGGCACTCGAATACGATCGGCTTGAGATCTTTTATCAGCCACAAATCGATACCCGCAGCGGCCGAATTATTGGTGCTGAAAGTCTGGTGCGGTGGAAGCACAACGATAGTTACATCTCACCGGCGGAGTTCATTCCCGTTGCCGAGCGCACCGGCCAAATCATAAAACTTGGTGAACAGGTACTGGAAAAGGTGCTGCGCCATCGGGCGGCACATGCTTCGCTGCGCGCGCTGGATATTTCAGTCAATATCTCGATCCAGCAGTTGCAGCGCTATGACTTTCCGCGAGTGCTGAAAAACTTACTGCAACAAACTCACAGCGACACCAAAAATCTTACCTTTGAACTGACCGAGGGCGTATTTGCCGACATTGAATCGCAGAACAACGTTCTGGCGCTACAGCGTTTACGGGATATGGGCTGCGAGGTCGCTATTGATGACTTTGGTACCGGCTACTCCTCGCTGGCCTATCTGCACCGCATTCCGGCCGGTATGGTCAAGCTTGATCGCATGTTCGCTGCCGACATCGTGATTAATAAAGATAAATACGAGTTGGTACAAACCGTCACCCGCCTGTGTCATACCTTCGGTAAAAAAATCATCATTGAAGGTGTTGAAAACGCCGCACAGGTTGCCGTGTTTCGTAAACTCGGGGTGACCGTCATGCAGGGCTATCACTTCGCACGCCCCATGCCTCTTGAACAATTTCTCGCGCTGATTGAAAAAGAACCTCATTTTACCTGACGGCACGAAATTTAGCCTATTTTCCTAAAAACCTGTATAATCGCGCACATTTTTCACCCCCCAATTAACAGGCTTGGGCCTGTCTTTGAGATCTACTTCATGAGTAAGTTTGTAAATAGCACAGAAATCAATAAGTTACGCAACATAGCTATCATAGCGCACGTTGACCATGGCAAGACCACCCTGGTTGATAAGCTGCTGCAACAGTCGGGCACCCTCGAGAGCCGTGGCGGCGTTGAAGAGCGTATTATGGATAGCAACGATCTTGAGAAAGAGCGTGGCATTACCATTTTGGCAAAAAATACTGCCATTAATTATCAAGATTACCGTATCAATATTCTCGATACCCCGGGGCACGCTGACTTCGGTGGTGAAGTTGAACGCGTACTGTCGATGGCCGACTCGGTTCTGCTGTTGGTTGACGCCGTCGATGGTCCGATGCCGCAAACCCGCTTCGTAACCCAAAAAGCGTTTTCGCACGGTCTGAAGCCGATTGTGGTCGTCAACAAAATTGACCGCCCCGGCGCGCGTCCTGACTGGGTGATTGACCAGGTCTTTGATCTGTTTGACAACCTTGGCGCGACCGACGAGCAGCTTGACTTCCCGATCGTTTATGCCTCGGCGTTAAACGGCTTCGCCACGCTTGACCCGGATTCGCCAAGCGAAGACATGACACCGCTGTTTGAGACCATTCTTGAGCGTGTGTCACCACCGGACGCAGACCGTGACGGCCCGTTACAAATGCAGGTGTCGCAGCTGGACTACTCAAGCTACCTGGGCATTATCGGCATTGGCCGTATAAAGCGCGGTACCCTGAAGCTCAATCAGCCAGTGACGATTGTCGGTGCCGATGGTTCACAGCGTAACGGTAAAGTGGGTCAGATATTTGGTTATCTGGGTCTGGATCGCATTGAAGTCGACTCCGCCAGCGCCGGCGACATCGTTGCCTTTACGGGTCTTGGCGAGCTGAAAATCTCTGACACTGTTTGTGCGCAGGGTCACGTTGAAGCCTTACCACCATTGACGGTGGACGAGCCAACGGTAACCATGACCTTCCAGGTCAATACGTCACCGTTTGCCGGTAAAGAAGGTAAGTTCGTTACCTCACGTCAGATTCTTGAGCGTTTGCAGCAAGAACTGAAGCACAACGTAGCATTACGCGTTGCTGAAACCGACAACCCGGATCGTTTCCGCGTTTCAGGTCGTGGTGAACTGCACTTAGGTGTCCTGATTGAAAACATGCGCCGCGAAGGTTTCGAGTTGGCAGTGTCGCGTCCTGAAGTTATTCTGCGTGAAGTTGATGGTGCCAAAGAAGAGCCATTTGAAAACCTGACCGTGGACATTCAGGAAGAGCACCAGGGTTCGGTCATGGAAAAACTCGGCTTGCGTAAAGCTGAAATGACCAATATGACCCCCGACGGCAAAGGCCGCGTGCGTATCGACTTTATCGTTCCAAGTCGTGGGTTGATTGGCTTCCAGACCGAGTTTATGACCTTAACCTCGGGTACCGGTTTGCTCTACCACACGTTTGACCACTACGGCCCGTACAAAGGCGGCAAGATTGGTCAGCGCATTAACGGCGTGCTGATTTCAAACGCCCAGGGTAAAGCGTTGGCCTATGCCTTGTTTAACCTGCAAGAGCGTGGTCGTCTGATGCTGGGTCACGGTGAAGAAGTGTACGAAGGCCAGGTGATTGGTATTCACAGCCGCTCTAACGATTTGACGGTAAACTGTCTGAAAGGTAAGCAGTTGACCAACATTCGCGCGGCCGGTACCGACGACGCCTTGTTGCTGACACCACCGGTGCGCTTCTCGCTGGAGCAGGCATTGGAATTTATTGACGATGACGAGCTGGTTGAAATTACGCCAAAATCGATTCGTATCCGTAAGCGCATGTTGACCGAGAACGAACGTAAGCGCGCCAGCCGCTCGAAAGAAGGCTAAGAAAAACTCTTAATCGGCTGTATCAGAGGCCGCGACCACCTGGTCGCGGCCTTTTTCTTTGGCCTCGTAAAGTAAGTCATCGGCCTGATCGACCGCCTTATCAAAGCTCTCGTCAAGGTTCCATTGCACGACACCGGCGCTCAGCGTGACGCTGAAGGTCTCCCCGTCTGCGGAAAACTCGTGGGAACGGAATTTGTCAGCCAGACGCCTCACCACCTTCTTGCCATCCGCTTCTGAACTACCGTCCAGCACCAGAGTAAATTCCTCACCGCCGGAACGGGCAGCCAGGTCGACTTCGCGCACATGCTGTTGAATTTTTTCCGCCAGGTTCTTCAATACTTCGTCGCCCGTAGCATGACCATATTCATCGTTGACCTTTTTGAAATGATCGAGGTCAATCATGACCACTGCGAGCTTCTGGCCATGCCGCAGCGCCCGTTGCTTGAGCTTCTCTGCTTGCCTGAACAGCGCACGGCGATTCAGCAGTCCGGTCAGGCTGTCGGTGGTCGCTAACTTGCGCAGTTTTTCATTGGTCTTGCGTAGTTCCTCGGTGCGCTCTTTGACCTCTTGTTCCAGTTGCGTACTGAGGTTGGCAAAAGGCCGCGCGATGCGACCTGCACTGACCCAGCCGACGCCGGCAAACGCCAGGGCAACCGCAACGCCAATCGCAAGTGCCTTCCAGCGCAGCTCAAGAACCGGCTGTAACGCGACTTCAATAGGCTCACGCACAATGATCTGCCACTCGGGACCGCGATACTCGTCACTGGTGCCGACTTTGGCATAGCCCAACAAATACTCCTGACCATCGCGCCACTCCTGACGGCCATACCCTTGCGTTTTCACTTCGTCAGTCAGTGTGGTTTGCAGTTGTTCGCCCTCAAGACCAAATGGGCCTAACAGAATTTTTCCTTCAGAGTTGACAAGCAGAATGTCACTGCCGGGTAATGTCTCGAGGGTGCGCATGGCGGCGCTCTCAACTGTGGCGGTCCATTCCCAGTTCAAATGACTGCCAAAGACACCCCATACGTTACCCTCAGGGTCTTTCAGCGGCAGTGAAATATCAACAAAACGCAGCGGCTCATAACCATCAGGATTTAAAATCGATTCCAGTAACAGCGCGCCATGCACGTCGCCGATAAAGTAAGGCTGTTGAAGTGCCTCTTTAAACCAGGGCCGTTGGCTGACATTTGCACCTTCAAGCACACCGTTGGAGCTGATCAACACTTCGCCGGCGCGGTTGGTAATACCAATCCAGGCATAGTCTTCGTAACTATCGTAAAGTGCGGCAATGAGTTGTCGTAAGCGGTCGAACTGCGCTTCGTTTTGCGGTTGTTCAATGAGTTGCGCTGAGGTTTGCATGTCACGCAGACGTTCATACATACCCTGCTGCAGCTGATAACTGGCCTGCTCAGCGACGTTGGCGAGGCTGGCGCCTACTTGCTGCTCTAACTGACGCGTCGCGGTTTGCGTCAGTACCGCGGTGATAATGATCGAAAACAGCAGGCCAAAGCCCGCATAGATACCAAACCACCGTAGCTTGAGGTTGACCGGGACCAGCATGCTTACACCACGTCAGGATGCGGCAACACGAAATAAAAGATCGAGAAGAAATGTAAAACGCTGCCGGCTAATACAAACATATGCCAGATCGCATGATGGTATTTGAGCGATTTCCACACGTAAAAGATAACACCGAGACTATAGGCAAGGCCGCCGGCAAGTAATAATAACAGGCCACCTGTATCGACCAAGGCCAGCATGGGTTTAATCGCCACAACCGCCATCCAGCCCAGACCAAGGTATAGCGAAAGGGATAACCACTTTTTTCGTTTCTCGACGGCGAGTTCCAGAATGACGCCAACCAGGGCGATACTCCAGACAATGGCGAGCAAGCTCCAGCCCCACGGGCCGCGTAGATTAATCAACGCAAACGGCGTATAAGTGCCGGCAATCAGCAAATAAATAGCGGCATGGTCAACATGCTGAAAAAAGCGCTTGATACGCGGCCATGGGAATGCGTGGTATAGCGTCGAGGCCAGATACAACAGGATTAAACTGGCGCCATAAATGCTCACGCTGACCACATGCCAGTTGTCACCATAGGCGGCCGTCCACAGCAGCATCACCACCAAGCCTACAATACTGGCAATCGCGCCAATGCCGTGCGTGATGGCATGGGCAACTTCTTCAGCTACGCTGTAGGCTTTCATCTTCTTCAAACGACCTCTCCGTTAGTGATGCGGCTCTTCCGGATCTTGCCGGCCGGGTTTGTGATAATCGCGGCTTATTTGCTCAAGTTTGCGCATAAACAGATCATAATCACGACTGGTTTCATAATCCAGATGGTATTTATTATGAAATTCCAGCCTCATGGTCACATTGTGGCCTTCCAGAAAAACGGTGTAGCCGTCATGATCGGTATACGCGGTAATCCCCTCAAGGGTGTGTTTTCCTTGCTCAGCTTTACCATGCTCGTGGATTTTCTCATAAGCATCGAGTACCAGTCGTTGATCTATTTCATTTTTCATGGTCGAGCTCCTTGATTTTCTTTTTTCAGTATACCTTCAAAATGGGGGCTTTTCCTGCCAAATGCAACCCTACTATTGATTCGTATTCGTCGCGGAGGAGGATCACCAGGCAGCAGATTCAATTACATACATACATGAATGTTTGATTAATTTAGGGTATAATCTGACCCACTTGTCTAACTTGAGGTGAAACGTGGTTCGACGCACGAAAGCTGATGCCCTTACGACCCGAAATGCGTTACTGGATGCCGCCGAGCGCTTGTTCAGTGAGCGCGGGGTATCGAATACGTCTATGATGCAGGTTGCCGAAGCCGCCGGGGTGACCCGTGGCGCTATCTACCATCATTTTGAAAATAAGCTCGATCTGATTTACGCGCTCATGGAGCGCGTCAGCCTGCCGGTCGATAAAATGCGCGATCAGTTACAGGCGCAGTTACCTGATGAGCCGTTGCGTCAGCTGCGTGAGCGTTGCCTGCACGTGGTACACCAGGTCGAGCACGACCCGCATATGCGCTCACTGGTGAATATTCTGTGTCACAAGTGTGAGTATGTCGAAGACACCCTGCCGATTCATATGCGTCACTTAAGCGGTCGTAACGAATGCATTGATGAGTGTGTGAAGCTTATTGAAATGGCGCAACAGCAAGGTTCAGTGGCCGCGACCACTGATGCCCGGCGTGCGGTATTGGGCATGTTTGCGCTGATTGACGGGCTCTTTTATAACTGGCTGCTCGATACCGATTATTTCGATTTGAGCACCACCGCGCGTACAACCATTGATACGTATTTGCAGGGCTTACAGGTGAACAAGCAGGGTTAACCCTGCTTGTCCCGGCGAAAGCTGGTTTTCCAGCCGGTATATTTTTTGTGCACCCCACGGGTGAGCGACTGAAAATAGTCTTCCAGCAAGTCGACACCAAAGAGTACACCGACCACGACCACCGCCAGCTTGATAGCGACATCGAGATAGCCAAGACCAATGGCAACACCCACTGAGGCCAGCACCCAGATGGTGGCTGCTGAGGTCACCCCAACGACCACCCCATCGCGCGCCAGCATTACGCCCGCGCCTAAGAAGCCAATACCGGTAATCACCTGGCCAATAATGCGTGAGGGGTCGGTCGCATCGGTCATCACCGAACTGGCACCGACAATGAATAAGTAGGTACCCAGGGTGATCAGAGATGAGGTGCGAATACCCACTGGTTTCCCACGCATCTGCCGTTCCAGTCCGACCAACGAACCACAGAGCAAGGCGGTACCGATGGCGGCCCAGGAGTAGGGCTCAATAATAAGCAGCTGTTGCCAGTCCACGGGCGATCAATCTCCTTGTTTCAGAAACTTCGCGATAAAATCAGCATCTACTTCAGCTATTTTAGCATGATCTGCTTTAGCTACACTGACAACATTCGGTGCCACCCAGGCACCCACGTTGGCGAGCACGCTGCGCAGGTCAGTCATTGACCGCGCTGCGCCGAACTGCCCCGGTGACGCACCCGCCATTAATACGCTTTTGCCGGTCCAGGGATTATTCTCCAGCCGCGAACTCCAGTCGATGGCGTTCTTGAGGAGCGGCGGAATCGACGAATTGTACTCGGGCGTCACCACCACGACTTTACTTGCTTCTGAGATAGCCGTGGCCAGTTTTTGGATATTGCTCGGCACGCCATACTCATCTTCGTAGTCGCCCTGATAGAGCGGGGCATCGAGTTCGCTTGGCGGATAGGCGTAACATTGCAAACCGTTGAGCTCGGCGACTTCAGCAATGCGCTCTTGCAAGCGACGGTTGAACGACGCGCGACGGCTGCTACCGGCAATAATTAATAAACTCATTCAGGACCCTCCTGCATAGCTTGGATAAAGGCATCAGATTCAGCAATGGCGGCTTCCATTTCACGAACCAACTCCGCCACATCTGCTTGTAAGCTGCGGTACTCTCCCCGGATCGCATCCACCGCAGCTGCGTTTAAATTATGTTTTAAGTACAACACGTTATCTTGCAACTTCTCAAGTACCGGCTCCATGGTTGCGGCCGCGCGCTCCATGCTTTGCAACAGCGCAGCGTAGCGCCGTTCGGTTTCACGCAGTGAGCGCTCACTTTGGCGACGAAGACTGTCGTTGCTGTACTCGTCAAGCTCATTGCGCCATTCGTCAAAGAGATCCTGAGCGACTTGATCAATCGCCGCAATACGGTCATTCACGCGCTCGGCAGCGGCTTTGCTGGCCTCATAATCATCATTCAGCGCTTTGTACTCGGCTTCGAGTTCGCCACCTTCAATTTGCAGCATCTCGTCCAGCCGCTCCAACGCTGACTTAAATTCTTCCTGCGCATCGGCCTGTGCGTCCCGTGCTTCATCGACACGGTCAACCAAGATATCGCGCTTGTGAATTCCTACTTTTTCCATCGCGCCGTAATAGGCGCTCTGACAACCGCTTAATAGCATTACGGTCGCCACGATTGCTAACCATCGCATCGCGGTTCCTCCTAATAGGGCAGCTCGCTTCCGTCCCAGTGTAACAGCTTGCCTGAGTGCTCCGTAGTCAAATTTGCGATGACCTCGGCGATACGTTCAGCGGACTGCATAGGACTGTAAAGCTTGTCGTCCGCCACGCGCTCCTGAAAGGGTTCTGATAACTGCGTATCCGTCGTGCCCGGATGAATGGCCGCAATCACCAGTTTCTTATGACTACGCCCCAATTCAATGGATGCGGTTTTCAGCAGCATATTCAAGGCTGCTTTACTGGCCCGGTAGCTGTACCAGCCACCGAGATAGTTGTCGGTGATACTGCCGACTTTGGCACTGAGCTGAACAAAGAACGCCGACGACTTTTTCGGAAGTTTATCCAATACTTGCTGCAATACCAGCATGGGTAATATCGCGTTAATTTTAAAGGAGTGCTCTAATTGCGTCGCGTTGACCGCACCCAGATGTTTTTCTGGCATAAAGTCGTCGTTGTGCAACATGCCAATGGTACTAATCACGCCGTCAACCGCATCGGTGTCGGGTAACACCTCGCGAAGGGCCGCATAGTCATCAATTTGTTGCCAGTCCAGCTGCTCACTCTTCAGCGGTGCGCTCTGTCGGCTATATGCAGTGACCTGCCAGCCGGCCTCCAGATAATGTTTGACCAGCGCCTGGCCAAGACCTCCGCCGGCACCGACTATCAGTAAATGACCCGTCGGTTTATCGGATTTTTTGTCCGTCATGAATACCTCCGCTACGCTTATAGGCAAGTGGTAAATTCTTTACTAGCTTTACGCAAACGAAGCGGTTTGGGATTATAGTGAGTCTCAAAGCATTGATTTCAGAGGCAACAATGAGCCAGGAAAACGACAAACAATCTTCGGTTTGGCAACAACGTATGCAGTGCGCGTGGCAATTTTTGCTGTATTACGTGCGCCGTTGTTTTAATGATCGGGTGACCATTATTGCCGGGCATCTGACCTTTGTCAGTATGCTGGCACTGGTCCCCTTATTGGTGGTGATCTTCTCTATTTTTTCCGCGTTTCCGATGTTCGACGTGTTTCGGCAAGAGGTCGAAGCTTTTTTATTTGCTAATCTGCTACCCGCTTCAGGTGAAGAAATTAAGCAGTATTTAAATGAATTTATCAGCAATGTCTCGCAAATGACGGCTATTGGTGCCATTTTCGTAATTGTCGTCGCGGTCAACCTGCTCTCAACCATCGACACCACGATGAACCGCATCTGGCGCAACACTCACCCGCGGCGCTTACCGGTCGCCTTTGCAGTGTACTGGATGATTCTTACCTTAGGTCCGATTTTAATTGGTTCCGGTATGGCCGTGAGTTCCTATCTGGTGTCGCTCACTGCTTTTGCTGAAAGCTATGTGTCAGGTCTACGCAAGGTGCTACTGGCAGTGGTGCCGGTCTTTACCACAATGATTGCCTTTTTACTTATGTACGTAATGTTACCCAATCGGGTAGTAAAAATTCGTCATGCGATTTGGGGCGCATTACTCGCTGCCATCTTATTTGAACTCAGCAAAACCGGATTTGCGATCTATGTCACCAACTTTGCCTCCTACAAAGCCATTTATGGTGCTTTAGCTGCCATCCCCATCCTGTTACTCTGGATTTATTTGTCCTGGACTATTGTCCTGATTGGCGCGGAGCTAACCGCCAGTATTGAAGAGTTTTTTGAGGAAGATGATGAAAGCACTACTGCAGAGAGTGACGAAAGCGCAGGTTGAAATTGATGACAAGGTGGTCGGTAGCATAGAGCAGGGTCTGCTTATCCTGTTGGGCATCACACCCGATGACAATCAGGAGATTGCCACCAAGCTGGCCAAAAGAGTGGCTGGCTATCGGTTGTTCAGTGACGCCGACGATAAAATGAATCTGAGTTTAACTGATATTGATGGCGGCGCTTTGGTGGTTTCGCAATTTACCCTGGCGGCCGATACCAACAGCGGCCGCCGTCCGAGTTTTTCCAGCGCCGCGCCACCGGCGCAGGCCGAGCCCCTATACCGGCATTTCGTTGCTGCGCTTGAACAGCTTGGCATTCGCGTCGCGACCGGTGAGTTTGGCGCGGACATGCAGGTTAGCCTGACCAATGACGGTCCGGTCACCTTTTTACTCGATACGGAGAAAAACTAAGTTATGTATAAGGTGATCAGCCCCAGCAATGACGCACATTGGCAAACCTATTTTGATTTACGTTACCGGGTGCTGCGCGAACCGTTTCAGCGGCCGCGCGGATCAGAACAGGATGAATACGACCGGGTCGGCTATCATCGCATGGTGGTCAACGAGGCCGGGCAAGCCGTGGCAGTCGGCCGTCTGCATTTTAACAGTCCGGACGAAGGCCAGATCCGTTTTATGGCCTCAGCGCCGGAGCATCGCGGTGAAGGCCATGGCGTGGCGATTGTGCATGCGCTTGAGCAAGTAGCGCGCGAGGAAGGCGCCAGTCACATTGTCATTAACTCGCGCGACAACACCCTTGGTTTCTATCTGAAGTGCGGTTACCTGCTGGTGGAAGAAGCCGATACCGTTCGTAACCCCAGCGCTGAGCATCAGTTACGTAAAACGCTGACCGAGCAAAACCGTATTATTTATCGTCCTGACTGGTGTCAGCAGCTTGAATCTACCTGGCACGACGAGATACCGATCTCAGAAACCATGGGCATTCGTATCAGTCAGTACACGGGTCGTGAATTTGAAACCCATGCCCAGTTAGCGCGTAATATTAACGTGCACGGCACCATGTTCGCCGGCAGTATTTATTCGCTCGCTACCTTGACGTGCTGGGGGCTATTGCACTTACAATTGCGCGAACGACAGCTGCAGGGCTCGGTGGTACTGGCCGACGGTAACATTCATTACCACAAGCCTATTACCCGCGAACCCCGTGCGGTGGCAAGGCTCATTGACATGAACGGTGACCTTTCCGGCTTACAAAGTGGACAAAACGCGCGTGTGAATCTTAAATCACAAGTATTCGACGGCGAAAAACCTGTCGCCGAGTTCACCGGGCAGTTTGTTGTACTCGCCAAACGATAGAACGAAGAAGGACGTGAACATGAGTGAATCTTTATCCGCCCAGCAGTTGTTACGCATCCGCAGCAAATTAGAAGCCATTATTACTGAACAACCGGAAACCTCTGCCGCGCTGTCCGCCAGCGCTGCGCTACAGCGCATGCGTAGCGGTGAATACGGCTACTGTGTGGAATGTGGCGACGAAATCTCCGCCGCCCGCCTTGCCGCGAAGCCTGATGTCGCCTTATGTGTCGACTGTCAGGCACTCAAAGATGAGGAAGATGAGGACGCTTAAGCGTCCTCGAACAAGGCTCCCTTACTAATCAGCTCACCCAGCCGCCCGCTATAAATAAGCTCTGCCGCGGCTTCAATGTCCGGCGCGAAATAACGATCCTGGTCATAGTAATTTACCTTCTCGCGCACTAAACCGTGGGCCTGCTCCACCAGCGGCGAACCACGCAGCGGGCGCCGGAAATCCACGCCCTGTGCAGCTTCAAGCAGCTCAATTGCAACGATATCGCGGATATTCTGTGCAATATCAGTGAGCCGTCGCGCAGCAAACGTGGCCATGGAAACATGGTCTTCCTGATTCGCAGAGGTCGGCAGACTGTCTATTGAAGCCGGATGCGCCAAAGTCTTGTTCTCAGAGGCCAGCGCGGCGGCCGTCACCTGGGCCAGCATAAAGCCAGAGTTCACACCACCATTGTTAACCAGAAATGGCGGTAAGTTACTCAGGTGATGATCGATCAGTAAAGCACTGCGACGTTCTGACAAGGCACCAATTTCACTTGCAGCGATGGCAATGGTGTCGGCTGCAAGGGCGACCGGTTCAGCATGGAAGTTACCGCCAGAGATAATGTCGCCGTTATCGTGAAATACCAGCGGGTTGTCGGTCACGCCATTGGCTTCACGCGAAAGAATACTGCTGGCATGACGCAACTGATCGTAAATCGCACCCATTACCTGAGGCTGACAGCGCAGTGAATAAGGGTCTTGCACCTTGTCGCAGTGTTCATGCTCGGCGGCAATTTCCGAAGTATCGGTCAGCAACTGACGGAAACTTTCGGCCACGGCAATCTGACCTAACTGACCACGTACCGCGTGGATACGCGCATCAAACGGTGCCCGTGAACCCATTGCCGCTTCGACCGACATGGCGCCCGCTACCAGCGCGCTATGGAATACCCGCTCGACCTGAAACAACCCATGCAGCGCCAACGCGGTTGACGCCTGGGTGCCGTTCAACAGCGCCAGCCCTTCTTTCGGTGCCAGCGTCATTGGCTGCATGCCGATTTTCGCTAAGCCCTCTTTTGCCGCGAAGATTTCGCCGCGGTAGCGCAGCCGGCCTTCTCCAATCAGTGGCAGCACCAAATGTGCCAATGGTGCCAGGTCACCTGAGGCACCGACCGAGCCTTTGCTCGGTACACAGGGGTACATTTCTTCGTTCAGCAACTGAATCAACGCATCAATCACTTCCTGACGGATGCCAGAGAAGCCACGGCTCAGTGAGTTAATTTTAAGCAACAACATTAACCGCACCACGGTATCATCCATGAGCTCGCCGGTACCAGCGGCATGCGAGAGTACGATGCGACGCTGCAGATCTTCCAGCTTTTCCGGTGGAATACGGGTATTCGCCAGCAGGCCGAAACCGGTATTAATGCCGTAGACCACTTTACCCGCATCGAGCACTTTGCGGATGGTTTCTGACGAGCGCGTAATGGCGGCTTTTGCATCTTCATGCAGGCCCATTTGCTGCGGCGCCTGCCACCACTGTCGCAAGTGATTCAGCGTCAGGTGGCCTGGTTCTAAGGTAAATACTGCCATTACTTGTCCTCCACCATCGGTAAATCAAGGCCTTGTTCTTTAGCGCAGTTTACAGCGATATCGTAACCTGCATCGGCATGGCGCATCACACCAGTGCCCGGGTCGTTCCACAGGACTCGCCCGATACGCTCGCGCGCGGCGTCGGTACCATCCGCGACAATCACCACACCGGCATGTTGTGAGTAGCCCATGCCTACGCCACCACCGTGATGCAAGCTCACCCAGGTGGCGCCGCCAGCAGTGTTCAGCAGAGCGTTCAGTAACGGCCAGTCAGAGACAGCGTCGGAGCCGTCGAGCATGCTTTCTGTTTCGCGGTTCGGGCTGGCAACCGAGCCTGAATCCAGGTGGTCACGACCAATCACAACCGGTGCTTTCAGCTCGCCGCTTTGCACCATCTCGTTAAATGCTTTGGCAATGCGCGCCCGATCTTTCAGACCAATCCAGCAGATCCGTGCCGGCAAGCCCTGGAAGCTGATACGCTCACGCGCCATATCGAGCCAGTTATGCAAATGCGGATCCTCCGGGATCAGCTCTTTTACTTTCGCGTCGGTTTTATAAATGTCTTCCGGATCCCCCGACAGCGCCACCCAACGGAAGGGGCCAATGCCCTCACAGAACAGCGGACGAATATAAGCAGGGACAAAACCCGGGAAGTCAAAAGCATTCTCAACGCCCACGTCTTTGGCCATCTGGCGAATGTTATTACCGTAATCCAGAGTTGCCGCACCACGCTCCTGCAAAGTCAGCATCGCTTTGACCTGCACTGCCATCGAGTTTTTTGCGGCCATGACCGTGCCTTGCGGGTCACTTTCTTGTTTGGCCTGATAGTCGTCGAGCGTCCAGCCCTGCGGCAGATAGCCATGTAACGGATCATGCGCAGAGGTCTGGTCGGTCACAACATCGGGCGTAATGTTACGCTCTACTAATTCAGCGTAGACGTCTGCGGCATTGGCCAATAAACCTACGGAAATCGCACGGCCTTTCTGCTCAGCATTCTTTAACAGTTCCAATGCCTCATCAAGTGAGGTGGCTTTGTGATCAAGATAGCGGGTACGCAAACGAAAATCGATGCGCGACTCATCGACTTCTACTGCCAGCATGCTGTATCCGGCCATGGTTGCGGCTAAAGGTTGCGCGCCGCCCATACCGCCCAAGCCACCGGTCAGAATCCAGCGCCCTTTGGTTTCGCCGTCAAAATGCTGCTTGGCCACCGCCACGAAAGTTTCGTAGGTGCCCTGCACGATGCCCTGCGAACCAATATAAATCCACGAGCCTGCAGTCATCTGGCCGTACATCATCAGGCCTTTTTTATCGAGCTCGTTGAAGTGCTCCCAGTTGGCCCACTCCGGCACTAGGTTGGAGTTAGCAATCAGTACCCGCGGCGCATCTTCATGCGTCGGGAACACACCAACCGGCTTACCCGACTGAATTAACAGGGTTTCGGTGGGCTGCAGGCGTTCCAGTACTTCGACAATTTTGTCGAAGCTTTCCCAGCTGCGCGCGGCGCGGCCAATGCCACCATACACCACGAGCGCGTGCGGATGCTCGGCCACTTCAGCGTCCAGATTATTCATTAACATGCGTTTAGCAGCTTCCACCTGCCAGTTACAGGTGGTGAGTTCACTGCCACGAGGGGCACGAATCGTACGACTGGTATCGAGTCGGGTAAAGCTCATGTGTGTTGTCCTTTTCTTATAAACGTCATAGAAGATGACTTAAAACTGTAAGTGTCCGCCTAAACTAAAACGTGAACCTGGATGCGTGAGCACCGCATAGGTGACCACGCCCTGTGCGCTCCAGGTGCGCCGGTGAATACGTAAACAAGGCTCGGGTTTACTTAACTGCAGCCACTGGCATAGCTGATTTGAAGGCGTCACCGCTTCAATTTCATGGCTGGCTTCGGTCAGCGGTTGCGCCTCGCACAAATGCTCGTGCGGCGTGGTATGCAGATAATCCTGCTTGAGGTAATCCGGCGCTAATGCCGGATTCACGTAACGCTCTTCCACCTGCACCGGTAAACCGTTCTCAAAATGACTGATCACCGAGTGAAATACCGTGTCGCCGGGTTGCAGATTGAGCATCTCGGCCACCAGATCAGACGCCGCCTCGCGGCGTAGCACATGTACCTTAGAGTGATAATCGTGCTGGCGCGCGCGGATTTCATCGGCGATATTGCGAATGGCCATGAATGAGGTCTGTGACTTAATCGGCGCAACGAAGGTGCCGGACCCTTTGGTACGAATGACGATGCCCTCATCAGCCAGCTCCTGTAACGCGCGCCGGGCGGTCATGCGACTGACCTTAAACTGCAGCGCTAATGCATTCTCAGAGCTCACCGGATGGTTTTCGGGCCACTCGCCTGAGGCGATTTTGCCGTAAACGTGCTGTTTGATTGCGGAAAATTTAGCCATATTCCAGTCTACCCATAGGTGAAGGTGGTGAAATTATGCTAGAGTGTAGGCAACTCTATTTGTATATACAAGTATTAAGGGAGAGAAAGTTGTATGACTCAGGCACAACAACGTATTGAAAACGTCCGGGTCGCGACCACGCAGGGCGACGGTTATGGTTTGCTGGAAGATGCGGTGGTGGTGATCGACCAAGGCATAATTAGCTACGTTGGAGCGGCTGTCGATGCACCGGCAGCCGCTACCGGCTGCGCCGTAATTGATGCGGGCGGAAAGTTGTTAACGCCGGGGCTGATTGACTGTCATACGCATCTGGTCTGGGCAGGGACACGTGCCGACGAGTTTGCCCGGCGGCTGCACGGTGTCAGCTACGCCGATATCGCCGCCAGCGGCGGTGGCATTGCCGCCACGGTCCGGGCCACCCGCGCCGCCAGCGAAGATGAGCTGGTTGCGGTCAGCACGCCGCGTTTGCAGGCACTGATGCGCGAGGGCGTGACTACCGTTGAAATTAAATCAGGCTATGGTCTGTCGCTTGCCGATGAGCGCAAACAACTGCAAGCAGCCAGACGGCTTGCCGCCGCGCATGACGTGAGCGTACAGACGACCTTGCTGGCGGCCCATGCGCTGCCACCGGAGTACAAAGACGCGCCCGACGCTTACATTGACCATATTATTGACACTATCTTGCCAACGCTGGCTGGCGAAGACCTGGTCGACGCGGTCGATGCCTTTTGTGAAAACGTGGGCTTCTCGCCAGCACAAACCGAGCGGGTATTTAAAGCCGCGCAGCAGTTGCAGCTACCGGTGAAGCTTCACGCCGAACAACTGAGCAATCAGCATGGCAGCGCGCTTGCCGCGCGTTATCAGGCGCTTTCCTGTGATCACCTGGAACATCTGGATGAAGAGGGCGTCAAAGCCATGGCGGCAAGCGGTACGGTAGCGGTGTTATTACCGGGAGCTTTTTACTTTCTGCGGGAAACCAAGCAGCCGCCGTTGGCGTTATTGCGTGAACATCAGGTGCCCATCGCCTTGGCCACCGATGCCAACCCTGGCACCTCGCCTATTTTGAGTCTGCAGCTGATGTTGCAGATGGGCGCGACCTTCTTCCGCATGACACCCGAAGAATGCCTGCGCGGTGTGACCGTGCATGCGGCGAAAGCTTTAGGACTTTATGATCGTGGTCAGGTGGTTGCCGGCCAGCGTGCCGATTTATGTCTGTGGGACTGCACTTCAGCGGCCGACCTGACTTATCAGTTTGGCACCGACCGCCTTATCGCTTGCTGGCATCACGGCAAGCGCCGCTGAACGCCCTCAAGATAAGCAAGCACTAACTCACTTAGTAATTGCGCGCAGGCCATGTCGCCTGCTTCACGTCCCGCCGGGTGCAAACTCGGCGCGGCTTCAGCCAGGTGCAGGTAGCGCGTGGTCGGCAAGGCGGCAAGCTCGGCCACCAGGGTATACCCGTGGCGGATGCTTAAACCGTTAAAGTTAATGGCGCTCGCTGGTACCCCTTGCAGGGCGTCTACGTCAATCTCAATGCCTAATGGCCGCTGCCAGGCATCGGCCTGCGCGCGCAGCGCTGCCAACTGCTCCGGCCAATGACCGCGATACAGCTCATGCACACTGGTGTAGGTAAAACCAGCCTCGGCCAGTTGGCGCAGACTCTCGGCATTATTTTTGCCTTCATGCAGACCCACCACATGGTAATTCGCCAAAAAGCCGTCGGTATGGGCGTAGCTAAAACCATTACCGCTATGACGACCTTCGCGGGCGCGAAAATCGGCATGGGGATCAAGGTTCATGGCCGCTACCTGGGCATCCACTGCTTCGCTCAGGCTGCGTAGCAGCGGATAGGCATTATTGTGTCCGCCGCCAATCAAGATGACTTCGTAGCCGTCACAAAAAAGTGGTACTAAAGCTTGCATGACACGCTGATCAAGTTGCTGACACAGATTACGCAGCTCCTGCACCTGTCCTGCATCACTGGTGCGCAGCGCGGCGGCCTGTTCCTGCAGATCGCTGCACTCCACCTGACCGACGAGCAATAGCTCATGACTGGCAATAAAGCGAGTGTCCTGCAGATTGCATAAACCTTTTAGCGCCGCGGGCCAGGCGGTTTCCGCACCACCCCGGCCAAGATTGCCGCGTGGGCCGATGCTTTCCGGCACTCCGAGCAAGGCAATTTTGGCGCCGTGTTCGCGCGCTTTTTGTAAGGCATGACGGTAGGCATCAAAGGAGTCACACTCAGGCAGTGCGTGCAATGTCTGGCCAAGACGAACTTCGCCGGGGCGTGGTGTGGTCCACGCCGCGGGATCACAGGCAGTCAGGTACATAACTTATTCAATATCAAGTGGTTCAGGCGACAGGATGACCCCGGTGGTGTCGGCGTAAATATGATCTTCAGGCAGGAAGGTCACGCCACCAAAGTTCACCGCGACGTCAACTTCACCGACGCCCTCAGCTGTGGCACCCACAGGAATCGAAGCCAGCGCCATAATGCCAATGTCCAGTTCATCCAGCGCGTCGACATCACGGACGGCGCCATAGCAGATGATGCCTTCCCAGTCGTTGTCAAACGCCAGCTCGGCAACAGCAATATCGATCAGGGCGCGGCGGCTTGAGCCACCACCGTCAATCAGCAGAACTTTGCCAGTTCCGGATTGTTGCACCACCTCTTCGATAACACCCTTGTCTTCAAAGCATTTCACCGTGACCAATTGGCCGCCGAACGACACCCGTCCACCGTAGTGCACAAACATGGGTTCGACGACGTCGACCATGTCAGGGTAAAGATCGCAAAGCTCCGAAGTATTGTATTCCATTGCCGTTCCCCTGCCTGTTACATCATTGAATTGAGAAGGTTTGTTTCAGGCACAGTATAGCCCCTATTTAGCCGCCGCAAAAGAAAAGTCGGGGCTTCGAGCCGCTATAAAATAAAGCGGCTCAAATCTTCGTCCTGCGCGAGTTTGCCCAGATGCATATCGACATACTCAGCGTCGATGCAAATGGTCTCACCCTGCAGGTCACTGGCACGGAACGATACGTCTTCCATCAAGCGCTCAAGCACCGTATGCAGACGCCGCGCCCCGATGTTTTCGGTAGTCTCATTGACCTGAAACGCGGTTTCGGCAATGCGCTGAATACCATTTTCGGTAAATTCCACATTGACGCCTTCAGTTTTCATCAGGGCAATATACTGCGTGGTCAATGACGCATTCGGCTCGGTCAGAATCCGCACAAAGTCACCGCTGGTCAGGGCATCCAACTCAACGCGGATCGGCAAACGGCCCTGTAGCTCAGGGATCAGATCCGATGGTTTTGACATCTGGAACGCGCCTGAGGCAATGAACAGAATATGATCGGTCTTCACCATGCCGTGCTTGGTGGACACTGTGGTACCTTCCACCAATGGCAGCAGATCACGCTGCACGCCCTCGCGTGACACGTCGGGCCCGCTGGTGTCAGCGCGCTTACAAATCTTGTCGACCTCATCAAGGAACACAATACCGTTTTGCTCGACGGAGTTCAGTGCCTGCTCTTTTACCTCTTCCGGGTTCAGCATCTTGGCCGCTTCTTCTTCGACCAGGTGCTTAAAGGCATCTTTAATTTTCAGCTTACGTGGCTTGCTTTTATCTTTGCCAAGATTCTGGAACATGTTCTGTAACTGCGAGGTCATCTCTTCCATGCCCGGCGGTGCCATAATTTCGACGCCCATCTGTGGCATTGCCAGATCGATCTCTATTTCTTTGTCGTCCAACTGACCTTCACGCAGTTTCTTACGGAACACCTGGCGCGTATTGCTTTGCTCGCGCTCAGTCTTGTCTTCATCGGCCCAACCTTTGGCAGGCGGAAGCAAGGCATCCAGAATACGTTCTTCGGCCGCTTCTTCGGCACGAAAACGTACTTTTTTCATCATCTGCTCGCGGGTTTGTTTCACGGCGGTATCGGTCAGATCGCGGATGATCGACTCAATTTCTTTACCCACATAGCCAACTTCGGTGAATTTCGTCGCTTCCACTTTAATGAAAGGCGCATTCGCAAGCTTGGCCAGACGCCGGGCAATTTCGGTTTTACCGACACCGGTTGGACCAATCATCAGAATGTTTTTCGGCGTGACTTCATGGCGCAGCTCATCTTCTAACTGCATGCGACGCCAGCGATTACGCAGGGCCACGGCGACGGCTTTCTTGGCGTTGTCCTGGCCAATAATATGACGATTCAGCTCGTCAACAATTTCACGGGGGGTCATATCAGACATCGGCCACAGACTCCTGTTCTTCAATGGTTTGACTGGTGTTGGTGTAAATGCAGATCTCACCAGCAATGGTCAGTGCTTTTTCAACAATCTCACGCGCGCTCAGATCGGTGTTTTCCATCAGCGCCCGCGCGGCTGCTTGCGCGTAGGGGCCACCGGAACCGATGGCAATCAGATCGTTTTCCGGCTGAATGACGTCACCATTACCTGAAATAATCAGCGAGGTGTGCTTGTCCGCCACCGCCAGTAATGCTTCTAAGCGGCGCAGCGCACGGTCGGTACGCCACTCTTTGGCAAGCTCAACCGCTGCTTTTGCCAGGTTGCCCTGGTGCTGCTCGAGCTTGCCTTCAAAGCGTTCAAACAGGGTGAAAGCGTCGGCGGTACCGCCGGCAAAACCAGCGATGACTTTGTCGTTGTGCAACCGGCGCACTTTACGCACGTTGCCTTTCATGACGGTGTTGCCAAGGGTGGCCTGGCCATCGCCGCCGATGACCACTTTGTCACCGCGGCGGACAGAAACTATCGTAGTCACAATTACGTCCTCTTCGTTGCTATGCAAACTTTAATGAGGGCGGAATTGGCAATTTCAATGGCTACGCCAGAAAGAATCGAGCTTACAGATTCCAGTTCCAGATCTGGCAGCCATGAATATTGGCACGTTGCAGGGTATGGCGATCCGCTTCTGCGGCGCGTTTGGTCTCATAAGGACCTAACACGACGCGGTACCAGGTGCCGCCGTTGGAGGGATAGATTTTTGACTCGAGCCCTTGCATGGCAATAGCTGCGCGCAGACGCTCGGCATCGGATTGCTTACGGAACGAACCGCATTGCATCAGTTTCGGTGGACCCAGCTCACGCTCCGGCACATCGACTTCAACCTCAAGGTTTTCCAGCTCTTCAATGTACTGCCAGCGCTCTTCCGGTTTTTCCGGAATCGGCTCCGCCGTCGGTTGCGGCGTGCTGGCTGGCACCTCGGTCGTGGTCGCCGGGGCGTCTGGATTGCCCCCGGCAATAAAACGTAAGCCCAGCACCAGCGCCACCACCAACACAATCGCCAATACCACAATGCCCCAAGGCACCTGACGCTGAGGTGCTTTGCGGTTGTTCTTGCCCTTTGCGGACTTGCGTTGTGGCGGTCGTTTACGGTTGGCGTAATCCATGCTTACATTTTATCCAGCGTTTCAATACCCAGCAGCTCTAAGCCCTGACGTAAAGTTTTTGCCGTTAAGGCGGCAAGTTTCAGGCGACTTTGTTTCACCATATCATCTTCGGCCTGCAAAATCGGGCAAGCTTCGTAAAAACTTGAGAAGGCGCCAGCCAGGTCGAACAGGTAACCGCATAAAAAGTGCGGCATGGCTTTGTTGGCGACGCTGTGCACTACTTCGTTAAAGCGTACCAGCAAGTTCGCCAATGCCAGTTCACGCTCGTCTTCTAGTACAAACTCACCGGTCAGGCTGTCGGGCTGCACGCCCGCTTTGTTAAATACGCTCATGACCCGGGTGTAGGCATACAGCAAATAAGGCGCAGTGTTGCCTTCGAAGCTGAGCATGGTGTCCCAGTCAAAAATGTAGTCGCTGGTGCGGTTTTTCGACAAATCGGCGTACTTCACTGAGCTGATGCCGACCACTTTGGCGACCTGCGCCTGCTCTTCCATGCTCAGATCCGGGTTCTTTGACTGCACCAGCGCCAGCGCACGTGCTTCGGCCTGATCTAACAAATCGGCCAGCTTGGTTACGCCGCCTTCACGGCTTTTATAAGGACGCCCATCTTTACCCATCACGGTACCAAAACCGTAGTGGTCCATTTGCAGATCGTCACGGGCAAAACCAGCTTTTTTCGCCAGCGTAAAGATTTGCTGAAAGTGCAGGCCCTGCCGCTGATCAACAAAGTACATCAGGTGGTCGCCTTTCAGTACGTTCTGCCGATAGCGCACGGCGGCCAGATCCGTGGTGGCATATAAATAGCCGCCACCTGACTTCTGCACGATAACGGGCAAGGCTTCGCCTTCTTTATTCTTGAACTCTTCCAGGAACACACACTGCGCGCCCTGATCTTCGACCAACAACCCTTGTTCACGCAGATCTTCAACCACCTGTGGCAGGTCGTCATTGTAGGCACTCTCGGCCATGACATCTTCACGGGTCAGCTTCACGCCCAAACGGTCGTATACTTCCTGACAGTGGCTGAGTGAAACATCAATAAATTGCTGCCATAAGCGCAGGCATTTTTCGTCACCTGATTGCAGGGCAACTACCAGCTCGCGCGCACGGTCGGCAAATTCGGGACTTTCGTCGAAACGGTTTTTGGCGGCTTTATAGAAGGTTTCCAGGTTGCTCAGCTCCATCGCCAGCTCGTTACCTTCCAGCTCTTCCATGTGCGCTAGCAGCATGCCAAATTGCGTGCCCCAGTCACCTACGTGGTTCTGACGGATGACCGTATGGCCCAGAAACTCACACACCCGTGCGACCGCGTCACCAATAATGGCTGAGCGCAGGTGACCGACGTGCATTTCTTTGGCCAGATTCGGCGAGGAGTAATCAATCACTACGCGTTGCGGTTGATCGACGGCACTTACACCGACCTGAGCGTCCTGGTAGGCAGCTTCTAGCTGCTCGAGTAATTGATCCTGACTAATGACAAAGTTAATGAAGCCGGGGCCGGCAATATTTGCTTCGGCAATCAGGCTATTTTCCGGCAGCGCAGCAATGAGTGCTTCGGCTAACGCACGGGGGTTGGTGCCTGCGGGTTTGGCCAGCATCAGCGCCAGGTTGGTGGCAAAGTCGCCATGGCTTTTATCGCGCGGGCGGTCAAGCTGGATACGCGGGCTGATGTCAGCCGGCAGGGTACCTTGCTCTTGTAACTGGGCCACCGCGGCCGCCAATAATTGCTCCAACTGCTCTTTCATTTACGTCCAACCTTTATCATTAACTGGTTTTTACTGTCATTTATATGCAATTCGGGGAAAACCGCAGCATTTTACTAGCTAAAGTCCTGTGGGTCTACGTCCAACGACCAGCGGACGCGGCGTAATTCAACCAAGCTGCTGAGTCTGGGCAAGGTGTGCTGCAACAATTGCTGGCGTAACCCGCGTTGCTGGCACTGCACCAACAACTGGTAACGATAGCGCCCGGCGCGGCGCTCCATCACCGCTGGCATCGGACCCAGCACAAATACCTCCGGGTGCTCGGGCAGCAAGGCGGCAATGGCGTTGAGTGCGGCCTGCGCCTGCTGCGGATCATGCGCCTCGGCCCTGAACAATGCCAATTGGGCAAACGGCGGCAACTGGGTTAGCTGCCGCTCGCGCAACAGCGAGCGGGCAAAGGCACTGTAGCCATTGTGAATAAGATCCTGCAACAGATCATGTTCCGGATGATGGGTCTGCAATACTACGGTTCCCGGCGCGCTGGCCCGGCCAGCGCGGCCTGCCACCTGGGTAATGAGTTGTCCCAGACGTTCGGCGGCGCGAAAATCCGAGCTGTACAGCGCGCCGTCGACATCCAGTAGCGCCACCAGCGTCACGTGCGGAAAATGGTGGCCTTTGGCGATCATCTGCGTGCCCACCAGAATCGGATATTTGTTTTCTGCAGCATCGGTTAAATGCTTGGCCAGACTGCCTTTACGCCGGGTGCTGTCGCGATCAATGCGCAACACCGGATAGTCGGGAAATAATTCCGCCAGTGTTTGTTCCAGCTGCTCGGTGCCCGTGCCGCGGCCAACAAGCTGCGTTGAGCCGCAATCAAAACACTGTTTCGGCAAGCGTTGCTGGTCACCACAGTGATGACACTGCAACATCTGTTGGCGCTGATGCACTGTGTAGTAGGCGTCGCAGCGACGGCACTGCGCTAGCCAGCCACACTCATGGCATAGTAGTGCCGGGGCATAGCCGCGGCGGTTTAAAAACACCAGCACCTGCTGCCCGCGCTCCAGCTCTTTACGCATCTGCTCGATCAGAGGCACCGATAAGCCGCCTTTGAGGGGCAGCTGCTTGATATCCACCACTGTTTGCCGCGCCAGTCGTGCGCCGCCGGCACGCTGGGTGAGCTCAAGGTGGGCATAGCGTTTTTGCGCCACGTTATTAATGCTTTCCAGCGACGGTGTTGCTGAACCCAGAATGACCGGCACCTGCTCTTTTTGACCGCGCACCACAGCAAGGTCTCGGGCATGGTAGCGAAAACCTTCCTGCTGTTTGAGCGAGCTGTCGTGCTCTTCATCAACAATTATCATGCCCAGGCGCTGAAAAGGCGTGAAAATCGCCGAACGCGTGCCGATCACGATGGCAGCACCGCCGTTTTTGGCTTCCAGCCAGGCATCAAGTCGCTCGCGATCCGTCAGTGCCGAATGCAACATTACAATAGGTACGGCAAAGCGCTTCTGGAAGCGCCTTAGGGTTTGTGGGGTCAGTCCAATTTCCGGCACCAGTACCAGCACCTGTTTACCTTTGCGCAATACGTCAGCCATGGCCTGCAAATAGACTTCGGTTTTGCCACTCCCGGTCACGCCCTCAAGCAGGTAGGTCTGCGGCTTGCTCGCCGCACCAATGGCGGCGACCGCCAGTGCCTGTTCGGGGTTCAGCTGCAATGGCTCACTGCCTATTGCGAATGACCAGTCGGAGTCAGTTTGCGGGCTATGCTGGAAGCTCTCAATAAGCTCTTTATCCTGCAGTGCTTTCAATGCCGCCCCAGAGAATTCCTGCGCGGTAATGTCGCGGCGCAGAAGTGGCTGGTTGCGCAGCGCTGCTAACAGACGTTGCTGCTGCGGCGCGCGGCGCAGCTCATTCAGCTCGAGTTCGGCGCCGGCTGCGGTCACACGATACCCCTGCGTGGTCTGGTAACTGGCCGGCTCGCCCTGACGCAGCAGCACCGGCAGGCCATGGGCCAGCACCTCTCCTAACGGGTGTTGATAATAATCAGCGGCCCAATGTAATAACTGCCATACCGCCTCAGGTAAGAGCGGCGCGTCGTCAAGCACTTCAGCGACAGGCTTTAACTTGTATTCGGCGGAGGCCGCTGTTGCTTCACTTGCCGGGCTTCCCAGGCTAAAACCCACCAGCGCACGGTTACCGAAGGGCACTTTCACCCGTACCCCGCGCGCAGGCACTTGCACGCAGCTATAATCGAAGCTGCGCGCCAAAGGTACCGGAACCGCAACGCTGACCACCTGTTCGGCGGCGTCGGTAACAGCAGTGTGATGGGAAGCTGAGGCCTTGGTCATAGGGTTATTGTGCGGTCATGCGAGCTTGCGCGCAAGCGCGATCCTAAGCTTGATCATTGGCCCGGGTTCGGGTAGAATCCGCGCCCTAATTATTCGTTATTAACCACGTATGGTGTCCGGCACTGGATCGGATGGCGATGCGGCCCAATTGAGGTAACCCTTATGAAATCAGGAATTCATCCTAAGTACGAAGAAATGAACGTAACTTGCTCATGTGGCAACACGTTCACTACCCGCTCAACTAAAGGTGGCGAATTGCACCTTGACGTTTGTTCTGAGTGCCACCCGTTCTACACTGGTAAGCAGCGTATTATGGATACTGGTGGTCGTATCGACAAATTCAACAAGCGTTTCAGCGTGTTGGGTGGTAAGAAATCATCGTAAAAACGATGGTTTAACACCAAATTCAGAAAAAGGCGCCAAAAGGCGCCTTTTTTCTTTCCCTCATTCGCTTTATCCCTTTGTCAGCACCCCTTCCACAGCGGTGTATTTTTAAACTACTTTGCAATTTGCTTACCTGTCAGCAACTTCGCCACACCTATTGGGCATCAGGTAAGATTTGTTATTCGTGTCTGAACCTCTACAATGGCTTTTATTCACAAAATGAATGTTGGCTCTAGCAGTCACGTTTCAGTAAGAGGGTTCGTACATCCATGTCTGATTTTCGCAAGCAAGCGCTCGACTACCACGCCTATCCAACCCCGGGAAAGATCAGCATTGAGCTGACCAAGTCTGCCGAAACCAGCAAAGATCTGGCTCTGGCCTATAGTCCTGGTGTCGCCGAGCCGGTGCGCGCGATTGCCGAGAATCCTGACGATGTGTATCGCTACACCGCCAAGGGCAACATGGTTGCGGTCATCTCCAACGGTACCGCCATTCTTGGGCTGGGCAACTTAGGCCCCATGGCATCGAAGCCGGTTATGGAAGGTAAAGCCTTACTGTTTAAGCGCTTCGCCGGCCTTGATGCCATTGACATTGAAGTGACCCATCGCACCACGCAGGACTTCATTAATACCGTGGCGAATATCGCCGACAGTTTCGGTGGCGTGAATTTAGAAGATATCAAGGCACCGGAGTGTTTTGAAATTGAAGAAGCGCTGGTTGAGCGCTGCGACGTGCCGATTTTCCATGACGATCAGCACGGCACCGCCATTGTCACCGCGGCCGGTCTGCTGAATGCACTGGAAATTCAGGGAAAAGAGCTGCGTAAAGCACAAATCGTGTGTTTAGGTGCCGGTGCCGCAGCCATCGCCTGTATGGAACTTTTGATCAAATGTGGCGCGCAGCGCGAGCACATTTATATGCTCGACTCGAAAGGCGTTATTCACACCCGCCGTGAAGATCTAAACCCGTACAAGTCGCTGTTTGCTAATAATACCGACAAGCGCACGTTAGAAGATGTGATCACCGAAGCCGATGTTTTTGTGGGTGTGTCAGGTCCTGACCTGCTGTCACCCGACGCGCTGAAACTGATGGCCGCCAAGCCGATTATCTTTGCCTGCTCGAACCCGGATCCGGAAATTAAGCCAGAGTTGGCCCACGAGGTGCGTGACGATCTGATTATGGCAACCGGCCGTTCTGATTACCCGAATCAGGTCAACAACGTGCTGTGCTTCCCGTTCATTTTCCGCGGCGCCCTGGACGTTCGCGCCCGCGCCATTAACGATGAAATGAAACTTGCCGCCGTGGAAGCCATCCGCCAGCTCGCCAAAGAGCCGGTACCGGAAGGCGTACTTAAAGCCGCTGGCGTCGACAAACTCGAATTCGGCGTCGACTATATTATTCCCAAACCCCTCGACCCACGCCTGAAAACCCGCGTCGCCAAAGCCGTCGCCGAAGCAGCTGTCGCCACGGGCGCCGCCCGCATCGAGCTACCGAAAAATTATATGGCGGAGTAAAGACTCCGCCTTTTTTCGTTTATAGTGTGGTTTAAGCTTCCGACAATTCAAGCGGCACTGCGACTGATGAGACGCCCTGCGGTATAGCCTAAAACAAAACCAAAGATAATGTGTAATACCAGAGTAGCTATAGCTGGTCTCGGGCCTAGTTCCATGCCGATTGCAAACATACCGTTACCCATCATTGGCATGAGCACTATCATCATGATCAGCCAAAAGATAACTGCCAGCGCAATACCTAAAATAACTGGCTTTTGGGCAGGAACAAGCTGATGCAAAATTGTAAAAGCGATCCCATAGGCTACGATACCGATCAAAAAATGTACGAGCCATCCAATAGCCATTGAGGCATTCAGATAGTTTGCCAACATTTTGATGACATTAAGCTCAGGCATAATGCCCATACTGGATTTAATCATCATTAATATAGAAAGTACGATGGTTGCGACCAAGCCGGCAACCATGGAAGCGAGTAATTTATTCATAATCTCTCTCCTTTAAAATTCAGTAGTATCCGTAATGTCCTTTAGTAATATAGGACATATTGCTGATTACGCTTAAAAGATTGGTGACGCAGTGATAACCAAAATAGGATTTACTGGGCATACTTCCCGTAATTGCTCAGCATTTCTCGCAGGATGACTTTACTCCAGAACATAACCTGCTCAGGGTCGTAGTTCTCCGTTTTGGGCTGATAAGTAATAAGCAGCGGTGCGCCAGCGTCGCAGTACGGGCTCGGATCAAAACCGTCCCATGACAGGCCCAAACCTATGACCGGCTGGCCCGCAGCTAACCCCAGCCGATTGCCTACGCGTTCGCCAAATCCCGCGTGGAAAACCCGTAGACCCATTTCGCGAGCCTGTGCAACGGAGTCAAAACATTGAAAGTGCGTGTACTGAGGTTTAGTGGCGCATGCCGCCAAAACTAAGCTAATTGCCATGAGTGATAGTAGATATCGCAAAAGTTTCGGTCCTGATGTTAATTAATCATCAACCCCAAGTTAATACCTATAAAGATTGAAGTAAAGAAATGCTTCCTGAGCACAAAAAATATATTTATGCTTGTTTTGTGCATTTATATTCATTAAACTTGCCTCATTATTTGCTCAACAACTAACCGTAGATGAACCAGCAAGAATCTATACAATGCGCAGTGTTTGGTGCCAGTGGCTACAGTGGTGCCGAACTCGTGTGGCTATTGCATAATCATCCACATTTTTCGTTGAGCTATGGCTTTACCTCAGGCGCACGTGAAGCAGAGTCGATAACTGCACTGTACCCGCAACTGGCGGGTCGGTGTGAACTTGTTCTGCAACCCTGGCATCCGGACCTGCTGCCGCGCTTGCCGCAGCAGGTCCGGGTGGTTTTTTTAGCGCTTCCTCATGAAGCCAGCGCCGGACTGGCGCCAGAATTGATCGCTGCTGGGTTGGTGGTGTTTGATCTTTCTGGTGCGTTTCGGCTTGGCGACCCTTTACAACATCACCAGTGTTATGGCTTTCAACAGCCCGTGTTAGAACAACCTGTGCCTTATGGGCTGGCTGAGTTTACTGAGCTCACCGGAAATGAGTCGCTGATAGCTGTACCCGGTTGTTATCCGACTGCGGCGGCGTTGGCATTGCGTCCGGTGATGCCATTTCTGACCGACGACTGCACGCCCATTGTGAATGCGGTCAGTGGTGTCTCGGGAGCAGGCCGTAAAGCAGCCCTGCACACCAGCTTCTGTGAAGTGAGCTTACAAGCCTATGGCGTGGCTGAGCATCGGCATCAGCCGGAAATTGCGCAGTCGGTGGGCCATGACGTGGTTTTCGTGCCCCATTTAGGCAACTTCAAGCGCGGCATACTGGCAACGATTTATGTCCAACTCAAAGACGGTGTTAATGAGACCGATGTCAGTGATGCTTTTCACAACTGTTACGAAGATAAGCAACTGGTGCGAATCGTCAGCACGCCGCCGAAATTGCAGCAAGTCGTCGGCACGCCGTTTTGCGACATTTACTTTAAGCTGCACGGCCGGCAACTGATCCTGTCAGTGGCCATTGATAACTTGCTCAAAGGTGCCGCCGCGCAGGCGGTGCAGCTGGCCAATCAGTATCTGGGCTTTGCGCCGCAAACAGGGCTGTTGCCTGGTCCGGGAGCCGTGGTATGAGCTCGCCACTAATTATTAAACTTGGCGGCCGGGTCTTAACCGACAGCCTGGCGCTGCAGCAACTGCTGACCACGGTACAACGACTGGCGGCGTTACGCCCGCTGGTGCTAGTGCATGGTGGTGGCGATCAGGTACAGTCCCTACTGCAACAGCTAGGCCACGACAGCGTGAAAGTCGAAGGTCAGCGGGTCACCCCGGCGGCACATATTCCGATTGTCGCTGGCGTCCTTGCCGGTGATATCAACAGTCAGCTTTGCGCGCTAGCGCTGCAGCATGGTTTGCAGCCCGTGGGCCTGACGCTGCAGGCCGGTGACACCGTGCGTTGTGAGGTGGATACCTCGCGCGGTGCGGTGGGTATTCCACAGCCGGGCTCAGGCAAGTTGCTGCAGTTGCTGATTGAACAGAACTACTTACCCGTTCTGAGCTCGCTTGGCGTCAGTGCCAGTGGTGAGCGCCTGAATGTTAATGCCGACCTTGCCGCAGCAGTGGTTGCACAAGTGTTGCATGGCGATCTGATTCTACTGACCGATGTGGCCGGCATTCTCGACCACGCCGGCCTTCTTATTGACATCATTACTGCCGAGCAGGCGCCGGAACTTATCAGTAACGGCACCGTGCGTGACGGCATGGTGGTGAAGCTGACCGCGGCCTTGCAGGCTGCACAAATGTTACTGCCCACGGCCGCTCGACGAACGATCGCGGTGGCCGGCTGGCACGATGCCAATGCGCTGACAAGACTAGCGCGTGGCGAACCCGCCGGAACCCGCATCCACGTTTAACGTAACCCTTTTTTCGTCGTCGATTTCGCAATTTTTATCAGGAATAGTTATGCAAGATTTATTAGCCATGCGCGATTTAAGCAGCGCACAACTGAATCACATTCTGGATCTGGCCCAGACCATTAAAAAGCAACCGAGCGACTGGCAGAACCATTTGCAGGGCAAAAGCGTCGCGCTGGTATTTGAAAAGCCGTCGCTGCGCACCCGTGCCAGCTTCGCTGCAGGCATTCACCGTTTGGGCGGTCACAGCATTTACCTTGATGCCGGTAACCTCATGGGCAGTCGCGAGCCGGCCAGTGACGTCGGTGCCAATCTGGCGCTCTGGCATGACGCCATTGTCGCGCGGGTCTTCTCACAGGCCACGCTTGACGAGCTCGCCGCGGCGTCTGACAAACCGGTCATCAACGCGTTGAGCGACCTTTGCCATCCTTGCCAGGCGCTGGCTGACTTACTGACATTAACTGAGCATGCCGGCGACTTAGGTAAGTTGACACTTACTTACGTGGGCGACGGCAACAATGTCTGTCAGGCGCTCATGGCGGGTGCCGCCTTAGCGGGCATGAACCTGCAGATTATTGCGCCACAGGGCTATGGTCCCGATGCCGATCTGCTTGCGGACGCGCAGCAAGTCGCCCAACGGTCGGGCGCTGTGATCAGTGTGCATCATGACTTCAGTGAGCTTGACCAAAGCGACGCTATTTACACCGACACCTGGTTCTCAATGGGCCAGGAGCGGGATAGCAATCAGGTGATGCATGATTTTGCGCCCTATCAGGTCAATCAGGACCTGATGAAGCAACTCGGGGCTAAGTATTTTATGCATTGCCTGCCCGCCTATCGCGGCCGCGAAGTCACTGCGGAAGTGATTGATGGTCCGCAGTCACTGGTGTTGCACCAGGCCGAGAACCGGTTGCATGCGCAAAACGCTGTTTTAGTTGAGTTATTTTCAGGAGCCCACGCATGAGCAAGTCAGTCAGTAAAGTCGTTTTAGCCTACTCCGGTGGTCTGGATACCTCGGCCATTGTGCCTTGGTTGAAGGAGAATTATGACTGTGAAGTGGTGGCCTTCGTTGCGGATGTGGGTCAGGGTGAAGAAGAACTGGCCGGCGTTGAGGAAAAAGCGCTGGCTTCGGGCGCCAGCAGTTGTTTTATCGCCGATCTGAAAGATAAATTCGTTAAAGAAGTTATTTTCCCGACGCTGAAGACAGGTGCCATTTACGAGGGGCAGTACTTGCTAGGGACTGCGCTGGCACGCCCGATTATTGCGCAAGCGCAGGTCGAGATTGCCCGTAAAGTGGGGGCTGACGCCCTTGCCCATGGCTGTACCGGCAAAGGCAACGATCAGGTGCGCTTTGAGTCATGCTTTGCGGCCTTAGCACCCGATCTACAGGTGATTGCTCCGTGGCGCGAATGGAACCTGCGTAGCCGTCCGCAACTGCTCGCTTATCTGGCTGAGCGCAAGATACCTTGTGCAGCATCAGCAACTAAGATCTATAGCCGTGACGCTAACCTCTGGCATATCTCCACCGAGGGCGGTGAGCTGGAAGACCCATGGAATGCACCCAGCGAGCAGGTCTGGAGCTGGACCGCGGAGCCAGAGCAGGCACCTGATGAAGCCCAGTATCTGACCTTATCATTCAATAAGGGTGAGTGGGTGGCGCTGAACGACAAGGCTATTGAGCCAGTGGACGCGATTGCGCAGCTCAATGAAATTGCCGGCAAACACGGTGTTGGCCGCCTTGATATGGTCGAGAACCGTCTGGTTGGCATGAAGTCGCGGGGTTGTTATGAAACCCCGGCTGGCACCGTGCTTTACGCCGCTCTGCAAGGGTTGGAGAGCTTGGTGCTGGATCGCGCCACCCAGGACTATCGCATTCGCCTGGGCAATGAATTTGCACAGTTATTGTATGACGGGCGTTGGTTCACACCGCTGCGCGACGTCATGCTAGCCGCTACCACTAAGCTGGCCGAACCGCTTAGTGGCGATATTGTGGTGAAGCTCTACAAAGGTCAGGTCACCGTTACTCAGAAACGCTCGCCAAACAGTCTGTACTCAAATGCCTTCGCCACTTTTGATGAGGACGAAGTCTATAATCAGAAGCACGCGGAAGGCTTTATTCGTCTGTACAGTCTGGCCAGTCGCATTCGTTCATTGCAGCAAAAGGGTGAGGGTTCGTCATGAGTTTATGGGGAGGGCGGTTCAGCCAGCCCAACGCGGCTGAATTCAAACAGTTTAATGACTCGTTACGCTTTGACTATCAGCTTGCGCCTTATGACCTGCAGGCTTCGCAGGCCTGGGCACAGGCATTGCTGGAAGCTGGATTGCTCACGACGACAGAGCATCAACAATTGCATCAGGCGCTGGAAGAGCTGCGTGTTGGCGTGGCCAACGACCCACGTTTACCGCTACAAAGTGACGAAGAAGATATCCACAGCTGGGTCGAGGCCCAGCTGATTGAGAAAATAGGTACAACGGCGAAAAAGCTACACACCGGCCGCAGCCGTAATGATCTGGTCGCCACCGATTTGCGACTATTTTGTAAAGCGGCGGGGACTGAGTTGATCAGCGCCAATTTAGCCGCCATTCAGGTGCTCTTGCAGTTCGCCGAGCGCTATCAGGCATCGGCCTTGCCTGGCTACACCCACCTACAACGCGCGCAGCCCATTATGGCCGGTCATTGGGCATTAGCGTACGTGCAAATGCTGCAACGCGACGTGGCGCGCCTGAAAGAAACCATGAAACGGCTCGATGTCTGCCCGCTTGGCAGTGGTGCACTGGCGGGAACGACTGCGGCCATCGATCGCGAAGCACTAGCCCATGCATTGGGCTTTCGCTATGCCTGCGAGAACAGTCTTGATGGCGTCTCCGATCGTGACTTTGCGCTCGACCTGTTGCATAGCGCCAGCACCGGCATGATGCATTTGTCTCGTTTAGCCGAAGACGTTATTTTTTACTGTTCCGGTGAGTCGGGTTGCTTTGCCATGAGCGATCGCATCAGCAGTGGCTCGTCGCTGATGCCACAAAAGAAGAACCCCGATTTATTTGAGCTGTTACGGGGTAAAACCGGCCGGGTGTTTGGTCATCAGCATGCGCTACAGACCACGTTAAAGGGTCTGCCGCTGGCATATAACAAAGACATGCAGGAAGACAAAGAAGGCTTGTTTGATGCCTTGCATACTTATTTGCAGTGCCTGCAAATGCTGACCTTCGCAGTGCCAGAGCTGAGCGTTAACGAGGCGCATGCGCGGCATCAGGCGACGCTGGGTTACAGCAACGCAACTGAATTGGCGGACTATCTGGTCAGTAAGGGCATTCCATTTCGCGACGCGCATCATATTACTGGCGCTGCAGTGCTTTATGCGCAACAGCAGGAAAAGCCACTTGAGGCTCTGAGCTTATCAGAGTTCCATGAATTTTCGACGCATATTAGCGACGATGTCTACAGATTTCTTGAACTTGATTACGGTGTCAGCCAACGTAAAGCCTTGGGCGGCACCGCGCCAGCGGCGGTTCGCACCGCAATTAAACATGCCAGCGACTGGTTGCATGCTGCTGAGGCAGCGAGCAAGCATGTCCGGCAGGCTCGGTTGAGTGATGCCGATAAAATCTGCGATCTGATCGCTTACTGGGCCGAACAGGGCGAGAACTTGCCGCGTGATAAAGCCGACGTGCTACAAGCTATTCAAAGCTTCGCGGTGGCCGAAATTGATGATGAGGTCGTCGGCTGCGCGGCACTGTATGTCTACAGCACCGGTCTGGCTGAGATCCGTAGTCTGGGGCTGTTTCCGCAGGCACAGGGTAAGGGACTGGGCGCCGAACTGGTGGCTTTTCTGCTGTGGAAGGCGCGTGAGCTTGGCATTGCCCGTACCATCGTGCTGACCCGGGTACCGGAATTTTTCGGCAAACTTAACTTTCGTCTGACGGTAAAGGACAAACTACCGGAAAAAGTCATGAAAGACTGCGAGCTTTGCCCGCGCAAGCATAACTGCGACGAAACCGCGCTCGAGTATTTGTTGTAATGTCGGTAGACGGCCTCGATTCAGTCGAGGTCGTCTTCTGCCGGAATGGGTAAACCACGACGCTTCAGTTCGTCGCGCACCGAGGCAGGTATTTTATGCGGGTTGTCTTTGCGCAGATCTTCATCTTCCGGCAATGGCTGACCGGTAAAGGCATGCAGGAATGCCTCGCACAGCAGTTCACTATTGGTCGCGTGACGGAGGTTTTTCACCTGGCGGCGGGTGCGCTCATCGGTGAGAACTTTCAATACACGCGTTGGAATCGAAACCGTGATTTTCTTCACTTTTTCGCTTTTCTGACCATGTTCTACATACGGGTAAATGTACTCGCCATCCCACTCCATACCGCACCTTCTGATTGAAAGCCCCACATAATGTGATGAATTGTACCCAGCTGTACGGTACAGTCAACTTTATACGCTTAGCTGTCTATACGGCTTTAATCTGCTAACCTTGCGTAAGAGTACTTTATTGCGTAAAACGGGCACCGTATAATCGCGACTTTTAACCTTTTTGGAGAGCGCAAACGCATCATGGAATTAGAGGTTTCGGACGATCAGATCCAGGCTGTTGCAGAACAGGTTCAAGTACATAAATTCGGCGGCAGCAGCTTAGCTGACGCTTATTGTTACCGCCGCGTGGCCCGTATTGTTACGGAATATGCCGGCGCCAGCGATCTGGTGGTGGTGTCTGCAGCGGGCGACACGACTAACCGTATTCTCGCCATTATAGATGCTAAGCAAGAGGCCGATGAAACCGGCGATGCCGGTATGGCTGAGGTGCTCCTCAAGCAATTGGAAAAATACCAGCAAGGGCTGATCAGTGGGCTTTTGACCGGCGCACACCAGGAGCGCGTGATGGCGGCCTCGGTCGAGGATTTTGAGCGCTGGTGGAATTGGCTTGCCGGTGGTGAAACCATTGAGCGTCGTCCGGAATTACTATCTTACGGTGAGCTTTGGTCAGCGCGTCTGTTGTCTGCTCTGTTGCAGCAACAAGGCACTCAGTCCGACTTTATTGATGCGCGTACGTTTTTAGTCGCCGACGACGCGCCGGAACCTTTTATTCGTACTGAAGTTTCCCGTATTGGTCTGCTCAACCGGATTGCGCCGCATGCCGGTACCCGCTTTATTGTCACCGGTTTTATCTGCTCCGACCCTGAGGGGCGCTCGCTGATCCTGGGTCGTAATGGTAGTGACTATTCAGCAACCCTGGTCGGTAGTCTGATTGACTCTAAGCAAGTCACCATCTGGAAAGACGTCGCTGGCGTATACTCTGCCGACCCGCGCAAGGTTGAGCGGGTGGTGAGTTTGCCGATTCTGGACTGGCAGGAAGCCGAAGAACTGGCGCGCCTGGGCAGTCCGGTACTGCATCCGCGTACCTTCCAGCCGGTCGATCGCGAGCGTATGGTGATTGCCGTGCGCTCCAGTTTGAAAGTTGAGAATCAACAAACGCGCATTGGTCGTTACGATGACACGGAGCCGACCGGCAAAGTCTTAACCGCCTTATCTGAGGTGGTGCTGTTCCGGGTTGATCTGCGTGACGCCAAGCTGATTGAAGCCTTTGAAGAGCTGGATCTGACACCGCTTATCAGCTGGAACGAGGTGGCGCAGCATCATGCCTATTACGCGTATCACCAGAACCATCTGGAGTTTATGGAGCAATGGCTCGACGCCCAGGACCTTAAAGGTAGTGCCAGCAAGCTGACCGGCTATTCGATGCTGGCGTTAGTGGGGAACCGTATTCAGGAAACCGAGCAGTACGCCACCTTCAAACAGGAAACCGGCGAGCAAGCACTACGCCGTCTGGCAATTACCCCGGACAATAACGCGGTGGTGGCCATTTTAGAGCAAAAGCTCGACAACCGCCTGCTGAACAAAATCCACAGTCAGCTGTTTAGTTACCGTCGCAGCCTGGGTGTGCTCGTGGTCGGTCGCGGCAACATTGGTAGTGCCTGGCTGTCGCTCTACCGGCGTTTACGCGAGCGCATTAACGAGCAAATGGACGTACGCATTATCGGCATTCTCAACTCAACCCGCATGTGGCTTGACTACAACGGCGTTGATTTAACCGACTGGCAGGATAACTTTGAGCGCCTGGCGCGTCCCTATGAGATGAGTCAGTTGATTCCCGAGCTACCGAATGCGCCGTACGACGAGCTGGTCATGCTCGATTTAACCGATGCGACCGCGGTGGCGCAGTTGTATCCGAGCTTTTTCGCCAACGGCCTGCATATTATCAGTGCCAACAAGCGCGCCGGCGCCTCGAGTGAGAGCCAGTACGACGAAATTCGTACCATTCAGCGCGAATACGAGCGCGAGTGGTATTACAACACCACAGTCGGGGCAGGTTTGCCGCTGAATTATGCGCTGAACGACTTGCGTAACTCTGGCGACAGTATTCGCAGTATTTCGGGTATTTTCTCAGGTACCATGTCGTGGCTGTTTGAGAACTTCAATAGTGAAGTGAAATTCAGTGATCTGGTGCGCGAAGCTAAGCAACGCGGTTTAAGTGAACCTGATCCGCGCGAAGATTTGTCCTGTCAGGACATTATTCGCAAGCTGCTGATTCTGGCGCGCGAAATTGGCCTGCGGCTCGACTGGAAAGACATTGACGTCGACAGTCTGTTGCCGGAGCACCTGGCAGATATTCCGCTTGATGAGTTTATGCAGCGCCTGCCAGAGCTTGATGACGGCATGCAGGACTTGTATCAGGACGCACAAAAAACCGGTAAAGTTCCGCGCTTGCTGGCAAGTTTTGCGGTTCAGGACGACGACAGCGTACGCGCTCGGGTGGGTATTGAGTATATTCCTGAGGGCGACATGCTGGCGAACCTGATCCCGGGTGAGAATATTTTTGTTATTTACACCGACTGGTACCACGAAATGCCACTGGTGATCAGTGGTCCTGGCGCTGGCAAGGAAGTCACTGCAGGCGGCGTGCAGTCCGATTTGAATCAGTTACTGAGCCGCCTGAGCAAAAAGAGTTAAAGCTCGTTAGAAAATTGAGTCGTCATCGCCGAACACCGTCGGTGACGACTTATTATCTACATACTCGGTCGGCGCGGTGCCCGGAATGAAATACTCAAATCGCGTGGTGTAGTCATTTGCCCGGCTGAGCTTACCTGTCTCCAGATCAATCCGCGCGGACACCAGACCCGGTGGCACATCAAACGGCTCGGCGGCGACTTCGGTCACCGCTGTTTCCATAAAGTCGATCCACATTGGCAGCGCTGTTTTCGCGCCAGCCTCAGTACCGGAAATAGGCTGCTCGCTGCTGCTCAGATTCGGGTTCATGGTGGTGCTGCCCAATGCCCGCTCGAGATTATCAAAACCGACCCAACCCGTCGCCACCAAACCACTGACAAACCCAGAAAACCAGGTGTCTTTCACGTCATTGGTGGTACCGGTTTTACCTGCGATATTGCGTCCGGCTTCGCGGGTAATGGCATCCGAGCGCTGAATACGCCAGGCGGTTCCGTTCCAGCCCGTCTCATGAGCCCAGCTACCGCCACCCCAGACTGCCGAATTCATTGCCTGCGTTACCAAAAATGCGTTTTGCTCTGAGATCACCCGCGGCGCGTCACGCACGTCGCGGTCGGCTGGCTCGCATTCCCGGCAAGCAACTGTTGGTCGTGCCTGATACACGACTTCATCACTGGCATCGACAATACGTTCAATAAAGTAGGGTTCTACCAGGAAGCCACCGTTGGCAAATACCGCGTAGCCACGCGCGACTTCAAGCGGGGTCATCGACGCCGAACCCAGCGACAATGATTCGTTGCGGGGTAATTCACCGTAATCAAAACCAAAGCGGGTCAGGTAATCGACCACGGTGTCGACGCCCATGGCACGTAACAAACGTACCGAAACAACGTTTTTTGACTTCGCTAACGCTGCTCTGACCCGAATGGGGCCTTCATAAACGTCAGGCGAGTTACGTGGCCGCCAGGCAATACCAGTACCCGGATTCCACTGATTAATCGGCGCGTCATTGACCAGGGTCGCGAGAGTAAAACCATTTTCCAACGCCGCAGAGTAAATAAAGGGTTTAATATTCGAGCCCACTTGTCGCTCGGCCTGAGTAGCTCGGTTGAATTGGCTCACGGTAAAGCTGTAACCACCCACAGCGGCCGCGACGCCGCCATCGTTCGGCCGTAGCGCCACCAAGGCAGCGCTTGGCTCAGGAACCTGCGCCAGGCGCCAGCCCTCGTCACCGGCGCGCACGCGAATGACTGCACCTGCGGTGAAGATATCACTGACCTGCTCGGGTGCGGCGCCCTGCCGCTCCGGGTTCAGATAAGGCCGGGCCCAGGCCATGCCACTCCAAAGCAGCGCGCCTTGCTGACCATCGGCAAATAAAATAGTGGCGCTTTGCTCGGTGGTACTTAGCACCACCGCCGGACGGGTCAGGCCGATCGGCTCAAATTCTGCTAACTCGGCCAGCACTGTCTCGCGCGCTGGCATTGGTTCGTCCTGCTTCCAAAGCTGTGCTTCGACACCCCGGTAGCCATGACGCTCGTCATAACCATGCAAATTCTGCTGCACCGCGCGCTGCGCAGCGCGCTGCTGCTTGGCGCTGGCCGTGGTGTAGACTTTCAGGCCGCTGGTATAGGCCGTATCTTCGCCATAACGACTGACCATTTCGGCACGCACCATTTCCGCCAAATAAGGTGCTGACATGGTAACTTCGGCACCATGTAAGCGGGTCGCCACCGGGGCGGCCAACGCTGCCTGGTATTCAGCTTCGGTAATTTTTTCTTCGTCGAGCATACGCCCAAGCACCACGGCACGGCGGTCGCGTGCACGGTCAGGACGTGAGATCGGATTCATGGTGGAGGGCGCTTTTGGCAAACCGGCAATCATTGCCATTTCGGCCAGCGTCAGCTCATGCAGGTTTTTGCCATAGTACACTTGTGCAGCGGCGCCAATCCCGTGCGCACGGTGGCCAAAGGTAATTTTGTTCAGATAAAGCTCAAGAATTTCGTCTTTCTCAAGCTGGCTCTCAATATGCAATGCAATAAAGGCTTCTTTTACTTTACGTGTCCAGGTTTGCTCAAATGACAGGTAGATATTACGGGCCAGCTGTTGCGTGATCGTACTACCACCGCTTTGGATATCACCGGTAGTAATTAGCTGGAAAAACGCCCGCGCGACACCAATTGGGTCGATGCCGAAGTGCTCATAAAAACGGGTGTCCTCGGTCGCCAGAAAGGCGTCAATCAGCGGTTGTGGCACATTTTCAAGTGCCACCGGAATACGCCGAATCTCACCAAACTGGGCAATCATTTCACCGTCGGCAGAGTACACCTGCATAGGCGTTTGTAGACGCACGTCGCGTAATTCCGCCACACTCGGTAGTTCGTCCTGGTAGTACAAATACATACCACCAACAGTGACGCCCCCTAGTACAACGGCGATAATTAGGCTATACATGAGCCACTTAAAGAATTTCACAAAATTTATCCTTTTTCGGATCAAGTGCTATCTTGTAATTATGTATGGAATTAGTTGCTATCTACTGCTGCATATTATAGAAAGTTGAGTAAAGATTCCTATGCATAGGCAAAATACTGCTATGCTCTTTACCAGAATCTTACCTTTCTGTCGTGCGCAGCAAGTGGCAAGAAAACAACAAACTATAAGCCATCTACAATTCCCATCGGGAGAACATTATGGGGCTGTTTGGTCTAGGTAAAAAACCTGGTCTAGGCATCGATATCGGTACAGATGCGATTAAAGCGGTAGAGATTGTACCACAAGGTGACACCTATGAAATCACACGTGTCGCTGAGTCTCAACTACCCAAAAACATCATCACCGACGATGAAATTACAGATATCGACAAGGTTGCACGGGCGCTCAAGCAAACCAAAAAAAGCATGGGCACACGCGCTATTGATGTCGTTGCCGCTGTATCTGGTAGCCAGGCCATCTCAAAACAACTCGCCATGTCACTTGACCTGGACGACGAAGCCATCGCGGAAAAAATTGAAACCGAGGCCGAGGCCTTAATTCCTTACCCGCTGGCCGAAGTACGTTACGACTTCGAGAGTCTCGGTGAACATCCTACCATGCCTGGCCAGCAACGGGTCATTGTTACCGCCACGCGCACCATGAGCGTCGACACCCGTGTTCAGGCGCTGGAAGAAGCTGGCTTTAAGGTACGCATCATGGACGTCGACAACCAGGCCATTTTACGCGCCTGTGACCATGTCATGCCCCATTTATATCCCGACCTCTACGACAACAAACTGCCTTTATTAGTTCTGGACATTAACAGTGCTGCGGTACAAACCATTGTGATTGGTAATGGCGAAGTGATGTTCACCCGCTATCAGAGTGGCGGTCTACGCAGCCTCTTCAGCGCCCTCGATAACGACGGCGAGATCAGCCATCCTGAGCTGTTTGCAAAATTACGCGCCGAGGAAACAGACGACTTCTCGCCATTGGTGTTACAGGATTTCCTTGGCAATTTATGGTCACAAATCAGCCGTGGCATTCAGATTTACCGTAGTAATGCCACGAAAAAAGATTTTGCCGGCATTGTGCTGGTGAACAGCGGCGCCATGCTGCCCATGATCGTCGACATGCTTGGTGAGCAAGCGGAGTACCCGGTGATTAGCCTCAACCCGTTTGAGCACTTTCCACTGCCCGACAAGTATGAACACCTGCAACCCCACGGACCTCGATTTGTCGAGGCTTTGGGACTAGCGTTACGGAGCTTCACCGAATGGCACACGTAAACCTACTCCCATGGCGCGAGATTGCACGCCAGCGCGCCAAGCAACGGTTTGGCGTACAAGCTTTTATCGCACTGCTGGTTGCGGCATTGCTGGTATTTATTTCCTACAAAATCATTCAGGACTATCAACAGCAGCAACGTGCGCGGAATCAGTTCTTGTCCTCGCAAATTACGATTCTTGATGCCCAAATTGCTGAAATTCAGGAAATTAATAAGAAAAAAGACGATATCGTTAATCGCATGAACCTGATCCAGTCTCTTCATCAGGACCGCAATACCGCCATTCGGGTGATTAATGAGCTGTCTGAGAAAGTGCCCGATGGGGTGCATATTCTGCAAATTGAAAAACGCGGCAACCAACTGAGCTTGCGCGGTCGCTCAGTGTCGAATAACCGCGTTTCAGAATTTTTACGCGCCATGACCGAGTCGGACACCTTCAGTAACCCGGTACTTCGTGAAATTTCCTCGGATGCAGGCGAAACCGAAGGTCCGACCCGTTACAACGCGTTCTCGTTGAGCGTCTCGATTCGTACGCCTAACGTCGCCGCAGTGCAGGCAAATGGAGGCGCATCATGAGTAAATCGATGAACTTGCGTGAGCTTGATATCAATGAAATGCCATTTTGGCCCGCACCGTTTCGATTCGGTGCGCTGGTATTGTTGGTAGTCATCTGCCTGGGGTTAGCCCACTACTTTTTGCTTGCCGATGAATGGAGTGCGTATAAGCGTGAGCAAGCCAAAGAGCAACAGTTGAAAGATGATTACCGGGTGAAGTATCAAACTGCAGTCAACCTGCCGGTATATCGTGAGCAATTGGATCAATTAAATCGTGATCTTGAAGTACTACTCGATATGCTGCCCTCTGATGACGAAACCGCGCGACTACTCGACGATATTACCCTTGTAGGCACGCGCAGCGGGCTTGAATTTGATCGCATTGAGTGGTTGCAGGCACAGCCGCGGGAATTTTATACCGCCTTGCCAATTCGCATTGACCTCAGCGGCGGCTATCATCAAATCGGTGAGTTTATTGGCCAAATCGCGGGCCTGCACAGAATTATTAACGTCAAAGACTTTACCTTGCAGTCAGCTGATTTTGACGATTCACTGACCCTGAACATTACCGCTGAAACTTATCGGCAAAAAACCTTGAGGGCAGAGCAATGATAAAACGACTCTCTCTCGTGTGTGTTGCAGTGACGGTATTAACAGCATGTAGTCAGGGCGGGCAGCAAGATCTTGTTGCCTTTACCGAGCAGGTAAAATCGACATCGGTTCCGAGTGCGCCGCCATTGCCTGAAATGCCGGAACTGGAACGGGTGAGCTATACCGGCACCAACTTTCGCAATCCGTTTCAACCAGCGCCGTTGAATGCACCGGAACCGGGACAAAACACGCCCGGATGCCCGCAGCCCAATCTTGACCGTGAACGCGCCGAGCTTGAGTCGTTGGGCTTAGATCAATTCACTCTGGTCGGCACCATGCGTACTAATCAGAACGAAGGTCCGGTGGCTCTTGTCAGCACCAACCAAGGGCGCCTTTATCGCGTCGCGATGGGCGATTACATTGGCCTGAACCTCGGTCAGGTCACACAAATTACACCAGAATTTATAATGATAACTGAATGGGTTCCAGCCGGTGATGGCTGTTGGCAACAACGAGATACCGCACTGCGCCTACCGGGTACACAAGGGAGTTCAGAGCTATGACGTACGCAATCCGATTTCTAATGCTCACACTGTTGCTGCCGCTGGCAGCGAGTGCCAATGAGCTAGTGCGTATCGAACAGATTCCGCTGGCCAACGATCGCTTCAACCTGGAAGTACACTTCGATGAGGCGGTGAAGGCGCCGGTGGTGCGACGTAGTGAGGACCCGTTAGTCCATGAGTTTCTGCTGATGGGCACGGCCAATGAACTGCAGGACGGTGTGCAGCAGCTTGCCAGCCACCCGTTATTGCGTGACGTCTCTCTGGAGCAGCAACGCGAAGACACCTTGTTACGCGTCACTACCACAAAACCTTTAGAACACCTGATGAGCCGCTACGAAGGCGTCATGGTGCTGGTCTTTGTCGAAAGCGATGAGGCCACTCAGACACAAACCGCGGCAGTGACTACCACCGAGCCGACGGCTGAGGTAAATGAGCCAGAGCAGGCACCGGTGACCGAAGCTCCGGAGCAATATGAAGCCGAGCCACAACCTGCGGTGGTGACCACTTCAACCGTCGATACCAGCGAAGGCCCCAGCATTACCGATATCGACTTTACCCGTTTACCCGACGACATTGCGCTGTTGCGGATTAACCTGAGCGATGAATCGATTGAGCATGAAGCTCGCGTGCGTGGGAACCGTCTGGAACTAACGTTATATGACACAGATATTGCGAACGACCTGCTTTACGTGCTTGATGTCAGCCAGTTTGCAACGCCAATTGCACATATTGAAACCTTCCGCGAGGGTAATGACGCGGTAATTACTATTACCGGTAAAACCGACTTCCGTCATCAGCTTGAGCAAATTGATGACTGGCTCAACCTGAAATTTGAAGAGCCCACCGAAGTGGTTGCAACTGACGGTTCGCAGCGACCTATTTCACTGAACTTCCAGAATGTGCCAGTGCGTCAGTTACTGCAGATTCTGGCGAATGAAAACGACCTGAACCTGGTCGCCAGTGAGTCGGTTTCGGGCAACATTACTTTACGCCTGGAAAACGTACCATGGGAGCGCGCCCTGAATACTATTTTGCGGGTGAAAGGTCTGTCGAGCCGCATGGATGGCAACATTCTGATTGTTGCGCCTGCTGACGAGCTGGCCGAGCGTGAAGCGCAGGAACTGGAAGCTAAGCAGCGTTTATCACAACTAGCGCCGCTGGAGAGTACCTACATTCAGATCAACTACGCAAAAGCTGCTGATATTGCCGCAATTTTACGGACCGAGAGCTCGGATTTGCTTTCTGAGCGTGGTGCGGTGACGGTTGATGAGCGTACCAATACCTTGCTGGTGCGTGACACTCCACGGCAAATCGAAGAGGTTGAGGCCATGGTCCGCACTCTCGATGTGGCGGTTAAACAGGTCGTCATTGAAGCCCGTATGGTTACCGTTCGTGACAATATCAGCGACGAACTGGGTATTAACTGGGGCATCGGCAACGAAAATGCCGGCGGACCAGACCTGTGGGGTTCCAATACCAATACTTCAACTGATCTCAACGTGAATCTGCCGGTCACCAACCCGGCAGCAACCATCGGCTTCCAGATTGCTAAGCTTGCCGACGGCCGTATTCTGGACCTGGAACTGTCGGCACTTGAACGTGAAAACAAGGGCGAAGTTATTGCCAGCCCGCGGATTACCACCGCCAACCAGAAGAAAGCCTATATTGAGCAAGGTACCGAGATCCCATACGTGGAAAGCGCCTCGTCAGGTGCGACCTCAGTACAATTCAAAAAAGCCGTGCTGGGGCTGGAAGTGACGCCGCAGATCACACCGGATAACCGCGTTATCATGGATCTGGTCATTACCCAGAATACCCGCGGTGAGACGGTTTCTACACCGACCGGCCCTGCGGTTTCTATCGATACGCAAGAAATCGGTACCCAGGTGCTGGTGGAAAATGGCGAGACTATCGTGCTAGGTGGTATCTATCAGCAACAAATTCTGAACGATATTACCAAGGTGCCAGTACTGGGCGACATTCCCTACGTTGGTGTGTTGTTCCGTAACGATAGCCAGATTAATGAAAAGCGTGAATTACTTATCTTCGTGACGCCGCGAATTGTAATGACAACGCCGTAATCCTTGCTTAAATGGCTGTGACTTGCGATAATCCCGCCTCTTTTTGGTTGGGTTAAGGAAGGTCAGACAGACACTCCGGATTCCGTGAGTCACAGCTATTAAACGGTGATGTAAAGCAAAGATATGGCTGAAAAACGTAACATTTTCCTGGTAGGCCCCATGGGGGCTGGCAAAAGCACCATTGGCCGGCAATTAGCCCGGCAACTTCATCTGGAATTCTTCGATTCTGACTCTGAAATTGAGCGCCGCACCGGTGCTGATATCGCCTGGGTCTTTGAGCTGGAAGGTGAAGAAGGTTTTCGTGCGCGCGAAGAAAAGGTTATCGAAGAATTGACGGAAAATACCGGTATTGTATTGGCGACCGGCGGTGGCTCTATTCTGAGCAAAGAAAGCCGTAACCGCTTATCTGCCCGCGGTATTGTGGTGTATTTACAGACCCCTATTGAAAAGCAGTTAGCGCGCACACAGCGTGACAAACGCCGTCCGTTAATTGCTGAAGCGGATGACCCGCGTGCCGTATTGGAAGAGCTGGCTGAACAACGCAATCCGCTCTATGAAGAAATTGCCGATGTCGTCGTTCGCACCGACGAGCAAAGCGCGAAGTTTGTCGTCGACAAAATTATCGAACAAGTGGGGCTATAACCCCGGAGCTACTCATGCATTCCACGCAAGCCACCAGCCAAACCACTGTCTCGTGCATTCAAGTAGGGCTTGCGGAGCGTAGCTACCCCATTTATATCGGCCGGCAGTTGTATCAGCAGCTGCCCGACCTGCTACCTAACCTGCCGCGGCAAATCTGTATTGTCACCAATGCCACTGTCGCAGCGCACTATCTGGGCGCGATACGCGCACAACTGCCCGCCGAAGCGCAGCTGCTGGTGCATGAAATTGCCGATGGCGAACATGCGAAAAGCCTGAGCACCTATGGCGAGGTGATGGACACACTAATTCACGCTAACTTTAACCGCGATTGCGCTATTTTGGCCTTAGGCGGCGGTGTGGTCGGTGATCTTGCGGGTCTTGTCGCAGCTACCTATCAGCGCGGTGTCGACTTTTATCAGCTACCGACGACGCTGCTGGCACAGGTCGACTCGTCGGTAGGCGGCAAAACGGCCATTAATCACCCCGGTGGTAAAAATCTGATCGGCGCTTTTTATCAGCCCAAAGCGGTGGTGATCAGCACCGACTGCCTGAGCACACTTGAAGCCCGTGACTTTGCCTGCGGTCTGGCAGAAATTGTGAAGTACGGCATAATTTACGACGGCGACTTCTTTACCTGGCTCGAAGACAACCACAGTCAGTTAGCCGCCCGTGACGAACAGGCACTTGCCTACGCCATTCGCCGCTCGTGTGAAATTAAAGCCGAAATTGTGGCACAAGACGAACGTGAGCAAGGCTTACGTGCCTTACTGAACCTGGGTCACACCTTTGGTCACGCCATTGAAGCGGAATACTACGACAGTTGGCGTCACGGCGAAGCGGTTGCCGCGGGTACGGTCATTGCCGCACATTTTATGCAGCAAGCCGGTGAATTGCATAGCACCGACGTCGAGCGTATTGAGCGCCTGCTCAGTAGCTTTGAACTACCCACACTTGCGCCGCAACTCAGCGAAACCCTGTGGCAACAGCGCATGCAACGTGATAAAAAGGTACAGGCTGGGCGCTTGCGATTGGTACTGCCAACCCGCATTGGTGCCGCTGAACTGCGCACGGTGACCGACTGGCCAGCTGTTTGGGCTGCTATCTGTCGGGTAACCGAATCGTCTCAATAGGTTTGGACCCTTACGGTGAAGAAAAAGAATCGCGCCTTTCTGAAATGGGCGGGCGGCAAATACAACCTCATCGAACCTATCACGGCCCTGCTACCTGAAGGCAATAAGCTGGTGGAGCCTTTTGTCGGGGCCGGCTCGGTATTTCTGAATACCGACTACCCCAGCTACGTGCTGAACGACGTCAATCCTGATCTCATCAGTCTGTTTAAAATCATCAAACGGCGTCCGCAGACCTTTATTAACGACGCCCGTAAGCTGTTTGCTGACAGCACTAACTCAGATCAGGCTTATTATGCCTTGCGTAAGAGCTTTAATCGCAGCCAGGACGATTACGTGCGCGCGTTGCTGTTTCTTTACCTGAACCGACATGGCTACAACGGTCTATGCCGTTATAACCGCTCGGGACAATTCAATGTGCCCTTTGGTCAGTACCGTAAGCCCTATTTCCCGCAGGCGGAAATTGAGATCTTCGCCGAAAAAGCGCAGCGGGCAGTATTTACCTGTATGAGTTTTGAAAAAGTCTTCCGCCGCGCCCGCAAAGGTGATGTGGTGTACTGCGATCCGCCTTACGCTCCGCTTACCGCAACCGCGAACTTTACCAGTTATGCTACCGCCGGCTTTAGCCTTGATCAACAACATGAGCTGGCCCGCCGCGCGGCCCACGCCGCACATAAACGCGGCATTCCGGTCTTGATCAGCAATCATGACACTGATCTGACCCGCTTACTTTATGCCGACGCAGACTTAAAGACCTTGCAGGTCGCGCGTTTTATCAGCCCCAAAGCCGATGGCCGCACCAAGGTTGCGGAGCTACTGGCTTTATACACGCCGAGCGTTGCCGCAAGTAACGTGATTTCTCTGGCCCAAGTTAAACGAAAGGTTGCCCGATGAGTCAGAATGTTGATTGGCAAGTGAAAGCCTTCGCCGACCTAACCACAAAAGAACTCTATGACCTGCTGCAGTTGCGTCAGGAGGTTTTCGTGGTTGAACAAACCTGTCCGTACCTTGACGCGGACGGTCTTGACGATCAGGCGTTTCACCTGATCGGCCGCGACCAGCAACAACACATCGTTGCCTATGCCCGTTTGTTTTTACCTACAACCGCGCAGCCCTATAGTCGTATCGGCCGCGTCATCAGCGCCGGCAAGGTTCGTCGCCAGGGGCTTGGTCAAGAACTGATGCGCCGCGCGATTGAGTGGTGTCAGACACAAGCTGCTGATGCGCCCATTCGGCTTGGAGCACAGGTCTACCTGCGCGCTTTTTACCAGAGTTTTGGCTTTAAGGAAATCAGCGACGAATATCTTGAAGACGATATTCCGCACGTCGATATGGAGCGCGACTGATGAGCCCCGCGCCATCATTTTCCTTAGTCGTGACCGATGCCGGGCTGGGTTTAAGCTGGCATGAACACCCCGAAATGAAACCGCTGACCGTTGATTTTTTAAGTGGTAAGCAAGCCTACCGTGGCCAACAGGCCAATAAAAAAGACGAAGCCATTGCTCGCGCCTGTATGATCAGCCGCCCGGTCACCGTGCTGGACGCGACCGCAGGTCTTGCCCGTGACGCCTGGGTATTAGTGCAATTAGGCGCGAAGGTAACCTTGAACGAGCGCCAGCCACTGGTGCGTGCCCTGCTTGACGATGCCCTGCAACGCCTGCACGCCGCGCAACCTGAGTATCAGCAACGGCTACAGCTTGCTCCGGCGCGGGCGCTTGGCGACTTCGCCGCGGACAGTTTTGATGTGGTCTATCTTGACCCCATGTATCCTAAAGGCGACCGCAAGCAAAAAGCGACCGTGAAAAAAGACATGCAAATGTTTCAGCAGCTGGTTGGCAGTGACGCCGACGCCGATGCGCTGCTCGCACCCGCCTGTCGCGTGGCGCGCCGCCGCGTCGTGGTAAAACGCCCACTCCATGCCGACTTCTTGGCCGGCCGCCGACCTGATCATCAGGTGATCAGCAAAAAGCATCGCTTTGACATTTACCTCAGCAGGCAGTCATGAGTTCTGTTCAGCACTACGACGTAATTATTATTGGTGCCGGCGCAGCAGGTTTGCATTGCGCCTGGCAAGCCGCAGCCAAAGGCCTGAAAGTCATGCTGGTAGATCATGCCAAACAGGCGGGCAAGAAGATTCTGATTTCCGGCGGTGGACGCTGTAATTTCACCAATCTCTACGCCAGTCCCGAGAATTACCTGTCGAACAACCCACATTTTTGTAAGTCAGCGCTCAGTCGTTACACCCAGTGGGACTTTATCGCCTTGGTCGAAAAGCACGGTATTGCCTATCACGAAAAAACGCTCGGCCAACTATTCTGTGATGACAGCGCCAAAGCCATTGTCCATATGCTATTGGACGAGTGCGCGCAGTACGGTGCAAAAGTTCAGTTACGCACCGATATAGAATCGGTTACCTATGAGGCTGAGCAGTACCGCGTGCAAACCTCACAAGGCAGCCTACAAGCACCCCAGTTGGTCGTGGCCTGTGGCGGCCTGTCGATGCCCAAGCTCGGCGCAACGCCGCTGGGTTATCAATTGGCTGAGCAATTTGGTCATACTATTTTGCCGGTGCGCGCGGGCCTGGTGCCCTTTACGCTGCATGAACAACAGAAGCAAGCCTACAGTGAACTCTCAGGCTTATCGCTCGATGTGGTGGCGACTAACGAGCGCGCCAGCTTCAAAGAGGCCATGTTATTCACTCACCGTGGCCTGAGCGGCCCGGCAATGCTGCAAATCTCCTCCTATTGGCAGCCCGGTGAAACCTTTTATGTTGATCTGCTGCCCGGTCGTGACGCCCTGACCGAGTTACAGCGTTTGAAGCAACACCACCCCCGGCAGAGTCTGCGCACCGCGCTCCAGCAATGGTTCCCAAAGCGCTTTGCGCTGACCTTTGCAGATCAGCAAGGGTGGCCTGACCGTAATTTGGCTGACTGTAGCAACGCGCTGTTAGAAAATGTCGCCAGCCAATTGCAAAACTGGCCCGTCAAACCTAACGGCACCGAAGGCTATCGTACTGCCGAAGTCACCCTCGGCGGCGTGGATACCGACCAGTTAAGCTCGAAAACCATGGCCAGTAAGCTACAGCCGGGTCTGTTCTTCATTGGCGAAGTGGTGGACGTGACCGGCTGGCTGGGCGGCTATAACTTCCAATGGGCATGGGCCAGCGCCCACGCCTGCGCGGAAAGTCTCAGTTAAGCAAACCAGTCATGGCTCTTCTATACTAAAAATCTGAAGCGGTTGGGTGTGATCTGTTCACGCCCTGCGTACGTTTACTCCGAACAATGGTTCGCTATCGACACCGACGTCGGGAGAGTCTCAATGAAAAAGTTTATTGGTTTACTGCTTTCTGTGTTCCTACCTTCTTTTTTCATGCAATCAGCATTCGCCCAAGATCAAGAAACAGCTTTGGTACCGTTACCTTCGGTGCAGGACTTTACCAAGGGTCAAGATGGCTGGGGCGTTGGGCTGGGTCTGAGTCTTGAATACGAGACAGCCTACGAAGGCTCAGATGAATTCGGCTTCGAGGTCGGCCCTGCCGGAGCGGTACAATGGCGCCGGGGTGATGATGTTTTCTATTGGGCAGGGGAAGCGCTGGGTTGGCGTGGGCTGCGCTCGGATACCTGGCTATTCGATGCCGCCGTCGCCTTTGATGAGGGGCGTGAAGAAGCTGATTCCGACGAAGGTCATCTGGATGGCCTTGGTGATCAAGATGAGAGCGCTGAAGTCGTACTGCAAGCGCGTCGCGCCTTCGATGCCGACTGGCGCCATTGGCTGGTCGGTCGTGTTGTTACCGGAGGTGACGGAACCCTTGGTTTGTTTGGGGTCGGCCGCCGCTTTGGTGAGCAAATGGACGGTAGCGGTTCTGAAGTGAATCTGGTTGCGGTTTTCCACGACAGCGAGTACGCCAACAGAGGTTTTGGTATCACCCCAGCCCAATCCGCTGCATCTGGCTTAGCTGAGACACGACTCAGTGGTGGATTACGCTCTGTTGGTATTGACTACAACTATCGCCATTACATTAATGAGAATTGGCAGATTTTTGGCGAAGCGTTATTTGAATATTACAGCAGTGAGGTCCGTGATAGTCCCATTGCTCGCAGTAACTACGAGACCGAAGTCGGCATCGGGTTTATTTACGTCTTCTAAAGCGCCCGACGCCGCACTATCTCAAGAGCTACTGTTAAAACTCGTCGGTGCCCAGTAGCTCTTTTTCCATTTCATCGGCGGTCGTTGCGACCGCGATAATGGTGGTGTTTAATGCATCGGCGGCGGCATTCGCGGAAACCTGGGCGCGGAAAATGGCCAGTTGCTGATCGCCCATCTCCTGAATTGACCAGCCACCGAGTTTAACCTTGGCCGATTGGCGCAGCAGCTGCTCCATGGTTTCCGCATTGAAGCCAACCTCGCTGGCAGTTGCGACCGCCCAGACTTCACGCACTTCCATGTCTCCCAGCTGATTAGTATGGCTGTTCACAAATAAAACCTGTGAGCGATCGTCATCAAATTCCAGTAACAAGCGAAAATCGCCATCAGCGTCGATCTCCCAGGCAAACTCAGAGTTCTCTAACGCCGCTTCGACCCGGTCATCGGAACGCACTACATCCTCTCCTACTTGCGCATTAGCAGGGAAGACTAACATTGCTGAAACAGCAAGTACGGATGCATAAAGAATAGATTTCATCGCTTAAATCCTTGATTCATTTAAATTAGTTAAAGTTAAAACCTGGCAAAAATGTTTTCACAATGTAACCTTTCACCTGAGTTTTGTAAACTTTAGGTAGATTTATGGCGGTTTTAGCGCCAGCTGATGGTTTTTTCAGCATTCTGCCGTTTCTTCTTGCCCCAATTTGCTTTAACTTAAAGGTATGACACCTTTTATACAGCCTCCTGAAAGCAACAAAAGTAACGGTAGCGCTCGCCGTGTCGGCTTTGAGCTGGAGTTTTCCAGTCTTGATGTGGCCTCCAGTGCCGAAGCCGTGGCCCGCGCCGTGAACGGTTCTGCCTTTGCGAAAAGCTCGGCGCATTGGCAGGTCGACACCGACCTTGGTTCCTTTAAGGTCGAAATCGACTGGGAGTTTTTGCAACGGCTAGCGGAAGAACAGGGCGCCCATGCTAACGATGAAGCCTGGCTTGACTCACTTAGTCAGGCGGCGAGCCTTGTGGTACCAATTGAAGTGGTATGCCCGCCCATAGCGATTGACGCGCTTGCGCCTCTCAGTGACATCATAAAAGAGTTACGCGAAGCCGGGGCTAAGGGTACTGACGACTCATTCATCGCTGCATACGGCACCCATATCAACCCCGAGTTGCCTGACCTTGAATGCGCGACGATACATGCCTATATGCAGGCTTACGCGTTGCTGCAGTGGTGGTTGGTCGAACAGCACCATGTGAACCCGACGCGCAAGCTCAGCCCGTTTATCGATCTGTACCCCGAAGCTTATGTGCGCCACCTGCTGAGCGAAGAAGTGGATGACCTCAGTGACTTGATCGAAGATTATCTCGAGGCCAATCCAACCCGTAACAGGGCCTTTGACATGCTACCGCTATTCAGCCATCTCGATGACGAGCGGGTGCGCAGCAAAATAACAGACCGGCGGATCAAGTCACGACCGACCTTGCATTATCGCCTGCCAAACTGTCGTATTGACGATGCCGACTGGTCACTGGCAGATGAATGGCGAATTTATTGCACCATTGAGCGTCTGGTGCAGCGGCCCAAAGCGCTGGCTGAGCTTGCACAAGACTTTTTAGACGCCGACCGTCCGATGCTGGGCGTGGCACGTAAACCCTGGGTGGAGCACGTTTCTGCATGGCTCGAAGAAAACCTCGCATCGGAGTAACCGGTGCCGGTAAAAAATGGTCACCCAGCTGGTGGACTACCCGGCTGGCCTTATGGTTGTGCGGCGCTGAAATTGAGCGGATTAGTGTCAATCACCGTCCCTCAGGGCTGCCGTTGCATGGCATTGTTATCGGTGGTGGCAGCGATATTTCGCCAGAGCACTACGGTGGCACTCTGGAGGGTAAAGTCAAACATGACCCCGACCGTGACGAACTGGAAATTCGCTGGATCAAAAAAGCACTGCGTGATGACATTCCGATATTAGGAATATGCCGCGGAGCGCAGCTCATAAATGTCGTCCATGGCGGCAACTTGTACGATGACATACGCAAGCTACGCAAGCGCACTTACAACCGGCCGGGCCTATTACCGACCAAACAGGTATTTGTGAGAAAGGACGCCGACCTTGGCAAGGTGGTGAAAAAGCGCAAGTTACGGGTGAACAGCCTGCATCATCAGGCGGTCCACGATGTCGGCGAGAACCTTCGCATTGTGGCCCATGATCTGGATGAGATCCCGCAGGCCATTGAAAGCACCGGGCATCATCCGATTATCGGTGTGCAGTGGCACCCCGAATATCTGTTTTACATTCCCAGTGAACTGCGGTTATTCCGCTGGCTGGTCAAGCAAGGGCGGGAACTGCTGGAACGCAGTGACTAACTACGGATGAGTAACGCTTCGAGCTCGCTCAGACTAGCGACTTCATAATGCGGCCGGATTGCCAGTGGGTAATCGGCGCCATGCTGGTTTAGCCAACAAGAGTGCAGACCACTACGCTGAGCACCTAACACATCAGAATGCGGGTTATCGCCGGTCATTAGCACCCGCGAACGATTAGCCTGCTGCATCTGTAACAACGCATGCTCAAAAATCGCAGGGTCAGGTTTCGCCACCCCCACTTGCTCAGAAACCACCACCAAATCAACCAACTCACGCAACCCGGTTTGTGCCAGCCGCGCTTCCTGCAATTCGGCAAAGCCATTGGTAATAATACCAATACGGGCATGTTGCCGCCCCCGCTCAAGTAATGAACGGGCGCCACTGAGTGGTTCGCAGATCTCAGCCATTGCGGTCATAAATCCGGAGTTCAACTGTTGGGTGCTGACCTCAAGCTCCGCCGCCCAGGGCGCAAATCTTTTATGCTGCAGGGTCTGCGCATCAATACTACCCGCCTGATAAGCGTCCCAAAGCGACTTATTGACGCCCTGATAGTCATCATAATGCTGCTCGTTAAAGTCAACGCCATAACCTCTGAACATTTTCTTGAGTCCAGTAAAAGCGTCGAATGAAAAAAGCGTTTCGTCGGCGTCAAACAGCAGCCAGTCATAGTTACGTAATTTGGTCATAAGCTTGAATTTTTTGCCGTTTTAAACTTTATTTAGGAAGAACCCATGAACAGGAGCATAGCATGTTACGTTGGGCATTAATCTTTCTTGTTATTGCAATTATCGCAGCAATTCTGGGCTTTAGCGGAATTGCCGGTGCGGCTGCAGAAATCGCGAAGATTATTTTCTATATCTTCATTATTCTGTTGCTGCTGTCTGTGGTTTTAGGCCTGGTGGGTCGCGGCCGACCACCCAAGTAAACGAAGCTGTTTGCTGGCGCGCCTATTTCCCCAACCAAAGGCTCGCCAGCCCTACTGCAATAAATACCGCTGCCGATCAGCGGTTCCCTATGGCCGTCCTCGTTTTATCCTGTTAAATGAACTTCAAGCAAACTTTTACTGTATCAGTTACTATAACGTTATAACGCTGGAGGTATCTGATGTATCCATTTAAGTCACTGCTCGTTTTAGTCGCGCTCTGCGCAGTTCTAGCAGGGTGTTCAACCACCTCACTTTATCGCCCTGCAGTGGGGGACGGTTATGGTTACAGCGAACAGCAGCTTGCCGATGACCGCTACCAGATTATTTTTAAAGCGCGCCGCACTGACTCGCTGACCGCGCAGAACTTTGCCCTTGCGCGCGCTGCCGAGGTCACGCTGGCGAACGGTTATGATTGGTTTATCGTGACCGACAATCAGGTCACAGCCATTGAGAATACGCCGGAGCAAGGCGACGCTTATAGTCTTCGCGCGGCGGGTAACTGTGACTCACCGCTGTGCGGCAATATTGAAACGCGGCGTAAATACGCTGGCGATGGCTTGAATATCGGCAATGACGCACGCCGTGATTTGCGCATTCAGATGAATATCAGAGTGGGTAGCGGAGCGTTACCTGATCCCGATTATGCTTACGACGCACGCCAGGTAAAACAGGATCTGGTACCTAAAAGTAAGTAAACCGCAGGAAAAATCAAACATTCTTGTCTACAGTTATAAGCACTCTTGCAAAACCATGTACCAACATGAAAGGAGTGCTTATGCTAACGCGTATGAACTGTGTTTTAGCTTGTAGCTTGCTGCTTACGGCTTGTGCCACTCAGCCCGATTATCGGCCGGCAGAAGACGGTGGCTACGGTTACAACGAAACCAAAATCACCGAAACGAATTACCAGGTAGAATTTAAAGCGCGAGGTACCGATAAAGGCGCAGCAATGAACTATGCGCTGCTGCGCGCCGGCGAGGTAACACTTAATAACGGTTACGACTGGTTTGTCATTACCCACCGCTCCACCTCGGTCGACAAAGAAACCGTCTATGGCACCGGCTACGATTATATGGCCCCGGGTGACATGGTGACTTATTGCAGCGTGGTTCGTTGTTACACACGCTATTATCCGCGCAGTGCATTCCATGCGGGAATCCACGTTGGTGGCCGCACCGATAGTGACATTCAGGTCTCCCTTGATATCAAACTAGGTTCAGGGCCACAGCCTGACAGCAAATACAGCTATGATGCCAGCGAAGTGGTCGCTAACCTGAAACCAAAAACCGAAAGCGACGAGTAGCCTGAAAGGACTTGAAGCGTCGGGCGCCCGTAAATATCTACGGGCGCTTTTTTTGTACTCAATTATTGCCAGGCGCCGATAATCAGGCCGGCAAGAGTAAAGTAGACCGTAATATAACCAGCATGCACCAGCATGTACGCAAGTGAACGCTGTTCAAATAAGCTGATGACGATAAAAATCATCGCTGCCCAGCCAAAGCCGGCCAAAAAGCCTGCGGTCATGCCCCACTGCCAGTCGGTTCCCGGCGCGGCCAGGAAAAACGCCAGATTCAGACAGATCACCCACGACAGTACCAGTGTCAGCGTCAGTACCTTGGCCGGATTAAAACGCTTTAACTGGCCCTCGGTCATGCCGGCACTGCGCTCCCAGACCTTAGCGAACAGCAATGGCGAATACCATAAGCCGCCAAGTACGAGGTTCATTAAACTGGCGACGGCAACCGCCGCGTAATTAATTCCCATGGTTTCCATGTGTGTATTCCTGTTGTTTTGCTTGTTATAAGTTGAACATCCGCTCTAGCTATAGCCGATCTACTCCCAAATAGGAAGTCGTTAACTACTCCGTCGGGAGCCATTCACTTTTTCACCAGCTGGCGTATACTCTCACCCATGCAGTCAGCTTGACATACATCAACGATTCGTGGTGAAAACGATGACCTCTCACATTCATTGCCAAAATTGCAGCATGGCGACATTATGCTTGCCCTATCAGCTAAGCCCTGAGCAAACAGAAAAACTGGATACCATTATTCAGCGTCATCGTCCTTTGCAAAAGCGCGATGTACTGATCGAAAATGGTGAGCCTCTGAAGTTTCTCTATGCTGTGCGCTCGGGTTCGTTAAAGTCCTATAGTCTGGATAGCCATGGCAGTGAGCAGATTATCGATTTTCACTTACCGGGTGATTTGATCGGTTTTGACGGCCTGATTGATGGCCAGCACCGTAGTTTCACACAGGCCCTGGAAACCACCATGTTATGTGAGATACCAATGCAGTCGCTGGATCAGCTGTCGGCTGAATTACCTGGCTTGCGTAAGCAGTTATTGCGGGTGATGAGTGGCGAGCTACATGCCAGCAAGACATTGCTTGGCACTTTGAACCATCACACTGCGCAGCAGCGACTGGCGAACTTTATTATGACCTTGTCGAATCGCTTTCAGCAGCGCGGACTTTCCAGTCGCTCGTTTCGTTTGTCGATGACCCGTGCCGATATTGGTAATTATCTGGGCTTATCGGTAGAAACGATCAGTCGCATTCTTACTCAGCTGCAGCAAGAAGGCGTATTGGCGGTGCAGAATAAACTGGTGGAAATTACTGACCCAGAGCGCTTACGCGCCCTGGCCAGTTGAGCCTTACCCAAGCCACATGACAGTTATTTTACGCATTTTGATCTGGCGCACTTTAGCTATTTTAGCTTTACTGCTAGGTTTAATCGGCTTACTTTTGCCAATCATGCCCACGGTTCCTTTTCTGCTCGTGGCAGCATGGGCTGGGGGTAAAGGTTGGCCTGTCCTCGAAGCAAAGCTCTTGGCACATCCTAAATACGGCCCTCAGATTATGGCCTGGCGCGAATATGGCGTAGTCAAACGTCGTGCCAAAGTGATTGCCATTGCGATGATGACAGGTAGCGCCACCATGTTAAGCTTCAGCCCGGTGCATCTGGCCTTAAAGCTGGGTGTGATCAGCATTATGCTAACTGTTGCTATCTGGCTGATTCTACGCCCGGAAGAGATCCCCAAGTAGGATAATTCCTGAGTTAGGGCTTATCAGCCCGGCCGGCCGTCAGCGCGTGGCCTGGTAAGAATGGGTAGGTACACCACTACATAAATCAGATAGGCCAGTGACCATGCGAGGCCCGCGTACACATACCAGTTAAAGGTGTAAGCTTGCAGCCACCAAGGCGCAAAAACGCGCAACAGTGCAGCGATAATCACCAGTAAAAAGGCCAGTGACATCATACGCTTTGGTTGTAAAGGTCGACCGCTATGACCAAGAGATACCCGCGCCAGCATGGCCAGAATCATACAGCCCATAGCGCCTGCAGTCAGCGCATGCGTGGCAGTACTCAAGGTTAATCCTGGAAGAAAATAGTGCAAGGCGTACAAGACAAGGCCGATTGGCAGAAACCAGTAAGCTACATGTAGTGACCATAACAAGGGAAAACGCCAAGTAATCCAGCTCTTCCAGCGCGCACAGCGCACCGCCAGTAATAATGCCGCAACAGTATAAAGTACAGCCATGAACTCATCTGCAAACCAGGCATTTAATTGCGTTATCTGCAATGTAAAGATCAGCCACAATGACCCCAGGCTAAGGCGATCCAACCAAAGGATGGGCTGCACTTTTTTGGTCATAGTGCCGTTCGCAGTAAACATGGGAATAACCCGACCGCCCACAATGGCTATCAGCAAGGCAATGAGCAGCACCGCATTTTGACTACCAAGCCGCTGAATATCAAAGCGCCCGGTTTCATAGCCGAAATACATCAAACCATTGCATAGTGCCAATAACAGTAATACCGGCACAAAAAACAAATTGCGCTGCTGACGAACTGCAATTAGCGGTATGGAGAGCAAAACCGCAGCCAGCGGCAAGAAAAGTAAGTCGATAATGATGAGCACGTAAACAGGTAAAAAGCCGCCAAATAAAAGCGCAAGCCTGCCGAGCAGCCAGACCATAGTCAGTATTGCCAGGGTACGCCCGTGAGTGGCGCGCATGCCGGTCCAGTTCTGAACCGCGGTCAGCAAAAAGCCAACCACAATGGCAGCGACAAAGCCAAATAGCATTTCATGGCTATGCCAGAACATGACATTGGCGTACACCGGCAATTGAAGATAGCCACTTAATACCGCTAACCAAAGTAGCATTGCTAAGGCACTGAAGCTCGCGCCAAGTAAAAACATAGGGCGAAAGGCCTGGCGCAATAACGGCCACATTTTTTGCTCAACCTGAAGATCGGTAATTTGTATCATGGCGCACCTTTTTCTCCTATTGAAGCGTGGCACCGAGTCCAACGCAAGTAAATCGGCAACCACTTCCAGCCACTCGCGGCAAATTCCTTGATCTGAATCAAATAAACCACCCTTTATGAGTATCAAATTCAGGCGCTGAATCACGTAAAATGAGTGCTTTCACTTGCTGCTGTCTGGAGCTTCATATGTCTGCGGTGACCTGGGATCAGGCGTTAATCAACAAATACAATATCAACGGTCCGCGTTATACGTCGTATCCGACCGCGCTTGCGCTGCGCCCCGACTTTGACACCGCAACAGTTGCCCACACGCTGCATCAGGCACCTGCAACTCTAAGCTTGTATCTACACTTACCGTTTTGCCATAAGCTTTGCTACTACTGCGGCTGTAATAAGCTCGTTACCCGCCATCAGCATAAAGCCGATCGTTACCTCGACAGGCTCGCCAAAGAGATGGCCATGTACCAGCCGCTGATTGACGAACGCCAGGTGAATCAGATTCATTTAGGCGGCGGAACTCCCACATTCCTGACCGAGGACCAGCTGACGCGCCTGTGGCAATTATTACAGCAGCATTTTAGCATCTCCGCCGAAGCCGAACTCAGCATCGAAATTGACCCGCGCAGTTGCTCGGACGAGAAACTGCGGCATCTGCGCCAGCTCGGCTTCAACCGCGTCAGCTATGGTATTCAGGACTTTGATGAACGAGTACAGATTGCCATTAACCGAGTGCAGGATACGGACCTGATCAAGCATCAAATCCAGCTCAGCCGTGCACTTGGCTTTGCTTCGGTGAATCTTGACTTGATTTATGGCTTACCTTACCAGCAACCACAGTCGTTCGCCTCTTCCATTGACCAAGTGATTGATTTAGCGCCTGATCGGGTCTCGCTGTTCAGCTACGCCCATTTACCTCAACGTTTTGCCGGACAGCGTAAAATTTCTGACAGTTCGCTGCCTTCAGCGCCCGTTAAGCTTGAGCTGCTGCAACTTGCGATCACCCGCTTCAGTGCGGCTGGCTATCAGTTTATTGGCATGGATCATTTTGCTAAACAGGATGATGAACTTGCTCTGGCGCAGCAGCAAGGTCGTCTGCAGCGAAACTTTCAGGGCTACACCACCGCCGGTCAGGACTGCACCTTAGGGTTAGGTGCTTCCTCCATCAGTCAGATCAACGGTATTTTATGGCAAAATGCCAAAGACCTGAGCGATTATTATGACGCGCTTGATGCAGACACCTTGCCGGTGGTTAAAGGCTTCAGTTTAAGCGCCGATGACCGCATGCGCGCGGCACTTATTTCACAATTCATCTGCCACTTTCAACTGGATCTCAAAGCATTCAGTGAACAGTGGCAATTAGCCGATTTCTGGCACTATTTCGCGGACGCAGAAAGCAAGCTGGCCCCTTTCATTGAAGACGGTTTAGTGGAAGTAAGTGAACACCAACTTAAGGTGACGGATAAAGGCCGGTTATGGGTAAGAAGTATCTGTGCCTGCTTCGATGCCTACCTGAATAACGAGGCGGTGGCGCCCCGTTACTCTAAAGTGGTTTAGTCAAAGAGAAGATACGCTTGCTCAGTGATTGGGCTCGCGCCTATCGCATCTTGCTTCGCGAACGCCTGAGTTTGCGCCATACGACGTATTTTAAAACGTTTACCAAAGCGCTCTTTCACTTCTTCTTCAGCCACAGAAAATGGTGGTCCTTCGCGTAAGCCTGAGGGGTACTCCACGGTAATAAGTAGCCCCTTGCTGCCGCTGGGAAGCCGTTGGTTAATGACCTCCACATAGCGGGCACGCAACGGATCCGGTAATGCGACCAGTGCCGCACGATCGTACCAGGCGTCAATGTCGGCAAGATCTTCCGAAGTTAAATCAAGCACGTCGCCGACCCAGATGACCAGCTCATCGAGCGCATACTCTTTAAATGCGCCACGCTTAGTGACTTTTGGCAGCAACTGGTTCTCACGAAAAAAGGTTTCCACTGCCAGTTCACTGATTTCCACACCGAATACCCGATAGCCCTGATCAAGCAGCCATAACATGTCTTTGGTTTTGCCACATAGCGGCACAAAGACGCGGCCACTACTGCCAAGCTTAGAAAAGTAGCTGGTCAGCAATTCATGAAAAGCGTCGCGGTGAAAGCCGATTTGCTGATTCTGCCAGCGCCGGTGCCAAAATGCATGGTCCATAAATAAACCTCCCCTTTACCGAGGTTAAGTTAAGCACAGTTCATAATTATCGGCTATTGCAACCGAAATCCACTCTCAACCAATGTTCCGTTCTGGTGTGACATTGACGTGAACGCAGAAGCCTTTTATTGATCCGGATCAGCGTTTTTTTTGACGCCAATCCGTAAACTGACTGACGAAATTGCGCCCGATCAACTTTTAGAAGTCGTTGTATGTCCAAAACCATGAAAGCCCCCGAATTACTTTGCCCGGCCGGTAGCCTCGATGCCATGCGCATGGCCTTCGCCTATGGCGCCGACGCGGTTTATGCCGGTCAACCACGCTACAGCCTGCGTGTGCGTAACAACAGTTTCGACCTGGCCAACCTGAAAGTAGGTATTGAAGAAGCCCATGCGCTGGGCAAAAAATTCTACGTGGTGGTGAACCTGGCGCCGCATAACGCCAAACTGAAAACCTTTGTCGCCGACATGGCTGCGGTGGTGGCACTGAAGCCCGACGCCCTGATTGTTTCTGACCCCGGCATTATTATGCTGTTGCGCGAACATTATCCGGAGCAGGCGCTGCACTTGTCGGTACAGGCCAATACCATTAACTGGGCGGCGGTGAAATTCTGGCAGCAACAAGGCATCTGTCGGGTGATCTTGTCGCGCGAACTGGAAGTGAAAGAAATCGCTGAAATTCGCGCCCAATGTCCAGACATGGAGCTGGAGGTTTTTGTCCACGGAGCGCTGTGCATGGCGTACTCGGGCCGCTGCCTGCTGTCGGGTTACATTAATAAGCGTGACCCGAATCAGGGCGCCTGTACCAATGCCTGTCGCTGGCCGTATCAGGTACATGACGCGGTCGAAGACGCGGTCGGCCAGTTCCGCCCCATTGATCGCCCGGTATTGCTGGAAGAGCCGCAACGCCCCGGCGAGCTGATGCTGATGGATGAGGACATTCACGGCACCTACATCATGAACTCCAAAGATTTGCGCGGTGTACAGCATGTGCAGGCGCTTGCCGCCATGGGTATCCACTCGTTAAAAATTGAAGGTCGCACCAAATCCAATTATTACGTAGCCCGCACCGCGCAGGTGTACCGTCAGGCCATTGACGATGCCGTTGCGGGCCGGCCATTTAATCGGGCACTGTTACAGGACCTGGAAGGCATGGCCAACCGCGGCTTTACCGAAGGCTTCTTGCGCCGCCATGTGCCCAGTGAATTGCAGAACTACCAGACCAGCCACAGTCAGGGCGAGCAGTTACTGGTCGGCGATATTTTGCGAAGCGATGCTCTGGATGCCACGGTGACCGTGAAAAACGCCTTTGCCAGCGGTGATCAGCTGATACTGATGAAGCCGTCAGGCAATGTCCGCTTTGTCGCCGGCACACTTTACAACCAGCAGCTTGAGCCGGTAGCGCGGGCACCTGGCTCAGGTCATGAAGTGCAGCTGCGGCTACCGTGCGAACTGGCACCTGGCGATAACGGCTTTGCCATGCTGATAAAAGAATTACCCAAGCCCCCCGGGGCGATTGCCATCAAGGAGGTGTCCCATGCCGGTCATCATTGATAGTGATTGTATTAACTGCGATATGTGCGTACCCGAATGTCCGAATGAGGCCATTGAAATGGGCCCCGCCCATTATGTCGTGAATGCCGACAAATGTACCGAGTGCGAAGGCTTTTATGACGCTCCGGCCTGTATTCCGGTGTGTCCGGTCGACTGCATGCACCTGGTGCCGGACAGCTGACGCTTCCCGTCAGCTGTGCCCGGCGGTTTGCCGGCACACCTGTTGTAACCAGCGCAGCGGGCCGCTCTCGCCTTGGCTGCGGGGGTACGCCATGCCAATGGTGCGCTCCAGATTTAAATCGGCGACCGGTCGCAGTACCACGTCATGGCGTGCCCGTAACGATTCTAAATCAGGCACCAGCGCGCAGCCCACGCCGGCCGAAACCAGGCCCAGCGCATACTCAATGGTATGAATATCGGCGCGAATATCGGGTTGAATGCCCTGTCGCACCAGTTCCGGATAGAAAGTGGACCAGGCTTCACAAGGGGTACGCTTGATCAACGCCTGTCCCTGCATCTGCGCCAGCGTGATCTGTTCCTGTAGTGCCAGCGGGTGGCCAGCAGGCAGGGCCAGCACAAAGCGGTCATGCCAGATCGGCAAAAACTGCTCGCCGGCTTTGAGCATACGCGGGGTAATAATTCGGGCATCCGCTTCCTCGTCAGGCTCCACCAAGTGCAACTCAAGGCCATCGACGCCGGCGGTAAAGTCGCGCAACAACTGACTCATGCGCTCTACCCCCAAGGCCCGAATCAGACCCAGGCGGAACTGCACGCGCGTTACACTGTGCCGAAACGATGCCCGCAACGACTGCATCTGACTTAACATGCGCCCGGCATGACCATACAAACGCTCGCCATCTTCGGTGGCGGTGACACCCCGCGACTGGCGCTGAAACAGCTGCACCTGCAACTCATCTTCGAGCTGTTGCAGGGCTTTTGACAAACTCGGCTGCGCCACGTGACAGGCGCGGGCGGCGGCGCTGATGCTACCTTGCTCATAGACGGCAACGAAATATTGCAACTGACGCAAATCCATAGTTAAAAGCTATACCTACTCTAAAATTTATATGATTTAACTTTACGTCATTTCATCGTAAAGTGATACAAAACAACCACGTTGATGGTTATTGGATACTAGTTATTGAGAGCACTTATTGGCTCTGCCAACTGCATTCCAATAACTAATATCCAATAACTAATATCTAATATCTAATAACTAATAACTAATAACTAATAACTAATAACTAATAACTAATAACTAATAACGTATTTGAGGTTTATTGATGGCTCGTTTCCCTTTTGACTGGCAAGACCCGTTTCAGCTTGACTCCATGCTGAGCGAAGAAGAACGCATGATCCGTGATACTGCCCACCAGTATTGTCAGGAAAGGCTCATGCCCCGTGTATTAACTGCTAACCGTGAAGAGCGCTTTGATCGCGAAATCATGAATGAGCTGGGTGAGCTGGGTCTGTTAGGTGCTACGTTGCCCGAGAAGTATGGCTGCTCGGCGGTCAATTATGTCTGTTACGGGCTGGTGGCGCGCGAGGTAGAGCGGGTCGACAGTGGCTATCGCAGTGCCATGAGTGTGCAGTCGTCGTTGGTCATGCACCCGATTCACGAATATGGTACCGAAGAACAACGACAGAAATATTTGCCGAAGCTGGCCAGCGGTGAGTGGGTCGGCTGCTTTGGCCTTACCGAACCGGACGCGGGTTCAGACCCGGCCGGCATGCGTACCACAGCGAAGAAAGTCGACGGTGGTTATGTGCTGAAGGGCAGCAAAATGTGGATCACCAACTCACCGATTGCCGATGTCTTTGTAGTTTGGGCGAAACTTGATGGTGAAATCCGTGGCTTTATTCTTGAGCAGGGCATGAAGGGACTGTCGGCGCCGAAGATTGAAGGTAAGTTTTCGTTACGCGCGTCGATTACCGGCGAGATTGTGATGGATAATGTTGAGGTGCCTGAGTCTGCGTTGCTGCCAAATGTCAGTGGTCTGAAAGGTCCGTTTGGCTGTCTGAATAAGGCGCGCTACGGCATTGCCTGGGGTGCCTTAGGAGCGGCAGAGTTCTGCTGGCATGCAGCACGTCAGTACACCCTTGATCGCGAACAATTTAATCGCCCGCTGGCAGCCACACAGCTAGTCCAGAAGAAGCTTGCTGACATGCAAACCGAGATCAGTATCGGTCTGCTCGGCTGCTTACAGGCCGGACGCCTGATGGACGCCGGTCAATTACCACCGGAAACCATCTCGCTAATAAAACGCAACTCGTGCGGCAAGGCGCTCGACATTGCTCGCATTGCCCGCGACATGCACGGTGGCAATGGCATTGCCGATGAATACCATGTGATTCGGCATGTGATGAACCTCGAAGCAGTCAACACCTACGAGGGCACCCACGACGTGCACGCGCTCATTCTGGGTCGCGCGCAAACGGGCATTCAGGCTTTTAGCTGCTAACTCACTCAGCTACGCAGACCAAGGGAGGCGTTTATGGCTGCAGCAATGCACCCATGGCTGGGCGAGTTTATCCAGCGTATAGAACAACAACAGTTGCCACACGCACAGGCAGCAGGCGGCATTTTAAGTGACGCGGACCTGACTGAGCTGTTCGACTCGCAACTCGCCAGTCGCTTGCTCGATTTGCAGTCGCGTCTGATGCAGGCTGCCGGGCAAAGCTTTTATACTATTGGCAGTTCAGGACATGAGGCCAACGCTGCTGTTGCCAAAGCACTGCGCGTTAACGACCCGGCTTTTTTGCATTACCGCAGCGGGGCGTTTTTCTTACAACGGGCAAAACAAAGGCCCGGCGGCACGCCTTTTTATGACATGTTGCTGAGTTTCGCCGCTTCCAGTCACGACCCGATCTCGGGTGGCCGCCACAAAGTGCTGGGTAGTCTGGTTCTGCATATCCCGCCGCAGACCAGTACTATTGCTTCGCACCTGCCTAAAGCCATGGGTACCGCGTTTGCTATTGGACTGTCCAAACGGCTGCAACATCAGGGCAGCTGGCCTCATGATGCCATTGCTATGTGCAGCTTTGGCGATGCCTCAGCGAATCATTCCACTGCGTTAGGCGCTATCAACTCAGCCAGCTGGGCAGCCTACCAGCAAATTCCGATGCCATTGTTACTGGTTTGCGAGGACAATGGTCTGGGTATTTCCACCCATACCCCGCAAGGCTGGATCCAGCAGCAATTAAGCCAGCGGCCGGCACTAAAATACTTTTTCGCTGACGGCAGCAACCTTGCTGAGACTTATCTGGTCGCGCAGCAAGCTGCTGATTATGTACGCCAAAAACGCAAGCCCGCAGTACTACATCTGCGCACCATACGACTGTTCGGGCACGCCGGTGCCGACGCTGAAGTGGCGTATCGCAGCAAGCAGGAAATTGCCCGCGATGCTGAGCGTGACCCGCTGCTCTTCAGCTGCGCCGCGCTGATCAACCGTGACCTGTATAGCCATGCCTCACTGGTTGAACATATTCGCCGTCAACAACAGCGTATTGCCAGGATAGCCGCGCAGGCAGCGCAACAGCCGAAGCTGGAAACAGCCGAACAGGTGATGCGCTCCATCGTGCCGCCGAAGCGGCCGGCCGAGCAGCTGCCGGCAGTTCCGGGGTCGCAGCAGCGCCAGCAATTGTTCCACTGGGACAAGCACAATTTCACCAAGCGCCAGCACCTGGCCAAACTGCTGAACTGGTCCTTACACGACCTGATGGCGCAGTATCAGAATATCGTCATGTGTGGTGAAGATATCGCGAAAAAAGGCGGTGTTTACCACGTCACGCAACATCTGATGGAAGCCTTTGGTCCAAACCGCGTACTAAATACCGTGCTGGACGAGCAAAGTATTCTGGGGCTCGCCATTGGTATGGCCCAGCAGGGCTTCATTGCCATGCCGGAAATTCAGTTTCTGGCTTACGTGCATAATGCCGAAGACCAGATCCGCGGCGAAGCGGCGACGTTATCGTTTTTCTCCGATGGCCAGTACACCAACCCGATGGTCATTCGCATTGCCGGTCTGGCGTACCAGAAGGGCTTTGGCGGCCATTTCCACAACGACAATTCCTTCGCAGTCTTTCGTGATATCCCCGGGGTCATCGTGTTATGTCCCTCGAACGGTCACGACGGCGCGCTGCTCATGCGTCAGGCGGTCCATCTGGCAGCTGTCGAACAACGCGTGGTCGTTATGCTTGAGCCCATTGCGCTGTACATGACGCGCGACCTGCATAGCGAAGGCGACGGTGGCTGGCTTTGCGACTATCCGGAGCCGGATACAGCACTACCTGAACCGGGTGAACCGGCTGTACATGGTAGCGGTGAAGAACTGGCGATTATTTCTTACGGCAACGGCTATTATCTGAGCCGTCAGGCCGAGGCTAAATTAACGGCGGCTGGCCACAAGGTGCGGGTTCTGGATCTGCGTTGCCTGGTACCCTTGCACGTCGACAAAATTGTGGCAGCGCTGGAGAACTGTAAACGGGTATTGATTGTCGATGAGTGTCGCCGCCGCGGCTCACTGAGTGAAGAGCTGACCACCGCTTTGTGCGAGGACTACCCGGGGCGCTTTACCGTGCAGCGGCTCACCGCCGAGGACAGCTTCATTCCGCTGGGCAAAGCGGCTTATGCGGTTTTACCCTCAGCTGAGGGTATCGTTACAGCGGCCGAAAAGATGTTACAGGAAGCACAAAAATGAAGAAAACCGCTTTAGTCATCTGCCCGGGACGTGGCACTTATAATAAACCTGAACTTGGCTCTATTTCCGCGAATCTAGGTGCATCTTCGCCGAAAATAAAAGAAGATTTGCAATCTGTACTTAGCCAGATAGACGCTGAGCGCGCCCAGTCAGGCCTGGCGACGGTCAGCGAATTAGATCAGGCCAAACTGTTTAAAACGTCGCTGCACCAAAAACCTGAGCATGCGGCCGCACTCATCTATGCGGCCGGTTATCTTGATTATCTGAGCATCGACCGGGAGCGCTACGATATTGCCGCCATTACCGGGAATTCAATGGGTTGGTATACCGCCATGGCGTGTGGCGGCGCCTGGTCGGTCGCAACCAGCACCCGTTTAGTCACCAGTATGGCGCTGTTGACCGCTGGCGGCGCGGGTGCGCAATTTATCTACCCGGTGGTGGACAGTGAATGGCGCCCTGATGCACAGCGCATCGCCTTAGTTGAGGAACAACTGGCCGCACACCAGGGCCAGTTGATGCGCTCGATCAATTATGGCGGCTATGCGGTTCTGGCGGGTACCGAAGAGGCCTGTGCAGCAGCAATGAAAGCGCTGCCCGTGGCAGATGAGCGTTTTCCGTTGTTACTTCCCGGCCATGCGGCATTTCACACCAGGTTAATGGCTGCCGCTGCCGCGCAAGCACAGGAAACCTGGCCGGTGGCAGCATTCCAGCCGCCACAAACGCCGCTCATCGACGGTCGCGGCCAGCAATGGCTTTCACCTGAGACCGATCGCACCGCCTTGCAGCGTTATACGCTGGGCCACCAGGTCACAGAAACCTTTGATTTTACCAAGGCAGTGCAGGTGGCGGTGAAAGAGTATGCGCCGGATCATATTATCCTGCTCGGCCCCGGCAGCGGTCTTGGCGGCGCGGTGGCGCAATCACTGATTGCCATCAACTGGCAGGGTTTGCGCAGCAAAGCTGACTTTAGCGAACGCCAGACGCAAGCAGACGTGCCCTACGTTTTGTCTATGGGTTTAGCTGAGCAGCGTGCTCTGGTGACAGCCGGGCGAAACTAACCGGTAACGCACGCAGGCAGGATTTGCCTCGCGCGGTCAGGTCCGTCAGAAACTGGAATTGCTGACGCGGGTCAATGGGGTAGGCTTTCAGTTTATAATGCGTACCCCAGGGCTCTTCGTTGCTGACCACGACAATAGGTTTCGCCAGTTGCACATAGGGACTGGTCAGTGCTACGTCCTCAAGCAAGTGCTTGACCTGATTAGCATCATGTTCAGGGTGCAGGTAAAAGTCGGCCACGCACATCAGGCTCGGGCCACCGTTATTGGCGTTATGTATCAGCGCCGACCACAGTTTCATATGCGGAATGAAAACCACAGTGTCATCGGGAGTGACAATTTCGACGGCGCGCATGCCGATATGCTTCACTTCGCCGTAGGTACCTTCGACACAGATCCAATCACCCGGACGATAGGGCACTTCGTAGACCGCAACGACCCCGGCCACCACACTGCTGACATAGTCTTTTAGCGCAAAGCCAATGGCCAAACCTGCCGCGCCAATAATGGCTACCATATTGCGCGCGCTTGGTTCAATAATCAGCGGTATGACCCAAACAATGGCAGCAATAAGCACCACAACCCGTACCGTGGGAATAAGCGCCAGCACAAACAACCTTTGCTTACCATGAAAATGGTCGGCCAGCATAGGTAAGAGCTTCTGGCTGCACCAGATAACCACCCAGGACAGGACAATAACAATGCCGATCTCAAGCAGGGCGGCGCTATCGATATCTTTGAAAATGCTTAAAAACTTTTCCGTATCCATGACGCTCCCGTTAAAATGCGTCTAACCAGTAACCGCGGCCGGCTAGGAAGTCACGCACATCGACATAGGCATAGACCGTGACCCGCCAGACATTGTCGTCATCAAATTCAATTACACCGTTTTGTTGCAGTCTAAGTAACTGCACGTCCAGCTGATCCGGCGCCAGCATGGGCAATACCAGCTGTAGGTGCTCGCCCTTCAGGCCGTGGTGCAGCAATAACGCGTACAAGATGAAAGCAGTGCCGTCATCTGCCTCACTGGGCATTTGCGGTGATGTTCTCTCGCTTTCCTGCTCTAAGGCCCACAGGGCAAGGGCGACGGCAACATTGCCGCGTGCCTTGGCGTTGAGTTTACGCAGTACTTTATCACTGGCTTCTATGCCGACCTGCCGCAGCAGCTCTGGCGTGGCGGCAGCAAAGCAGTAACAGTGTGGCAAGCTAAGCGGCCAGGCACGTTGTAAAAAGGCAAAGGTCCAGCTATCTACCACGACGACTCCCTGCCCTAATTCACCGCGCAGCAGACGTGGCAATAAAGCACGGATAAACTGCATGTGCGAGGTCGTACGCAACCAGAATGAAGAAAATTCATCGAGTAACCAGCGCTCGCATTGCTGCGGCTTCCACCAGCTTTGCGTTTCGGCGCTTTGCAGCTGTTCTTTGTCAGGTAAATCTAATTGTTGATAGCCATGCTTTTTCGCCCAGGCGCGCAGAATGGCACCGGAGCCGCTAAACGGTGGGCTGACGACAAAACGTACGCTTGGCGCGCTGTCACTGTCTTCCCAGGCTTGCTCAACAGCGGCTACGCCAGGTTCGAGGTCAAATTCACGATAATGAGGAAAGTCCTGCTCTTCTGGCGTGGCATCTTCATCGCGGGTCAGCCCGAGCATATTCTGCAGGCGTAGCCAGGTTTTCTGCACCATGGTGCTGGCCGGTGCTGAAGGGCGTTCAAAGTCATCAAGCGCAATCAGTTGCCAATGATTGTGAGGAGCCATAAAGTTAAGCGATCCTTAAGTTCACTGATGTATTACACTGTACACCATCTGACTGAAACGAAAAGTAATACGATGAAACCACCGCAAAAAGGACTGCTGCGCATTGTCCGCGCTACCGTGAACTCTTACCGTGGTCTGCGCATTGCGCTGCGCAGCGAGGCCGCATTCCGCCAGGACATGTTGTTGGCTGCAATACTCCTGCCACTAGCCTGGTGGCTGACCGATCAAGCAGTCGAACGGGCGTTATTGATGCTGCCGGTCTTTATTCTGCTGATTGTTGAGCTGTTAAATTCAGCCGTTGAAGCAACCGTCGATCGCATTAGCCCTGACCTTCACGAACTTAGCGGCAAAGCCAAGGACATTGCCTCGACCGCCGTCATGTTTAGTCTGGTGTTGATTGGCGTGATCTGGGCCACGGTATTGTGGCCGCAGATCACGCAGTGGCTCGGTTAATTGTCGGCGTACTCAATACGCGCCTGACCAACGGTGTTGGCATCGGTGCCAAACCACAGGCTCTGGCTGGCCTTATCAAATACCATATGGCGCACGGTGCCACCGCCGCTAGGCACCGGCACGGGCTCCGTGAATTCTTCGCTGTCAATATGAAAGCCGACGAAGCGGTTCGGTTGCGGTCCGGTCTCGGCAAACCAGAGATAGCCCTGATCATCGGCTGCCATGGCGTAAGGTAGTGAGCCGTTGCCCGCCGGCATTGGCCATTCCTGCACCTCGCCAGTGTCGCGGTCATAGCGACCCAGATGACCGCCAGCATAATCCACGTACCAGATAGCACCATCGGTGCCTTCGGCCAGACGACGGGGTCGGTTGGCTTGCGGGCGAGGCAATTCAATTTCATGGAGGGCGCCATCACGGAAGGTCACCAGTTTGTGGCTGCCAAACAACGTAGCCCAAGGCTGGCCATCGACCATGATCAGACCGTAGGGGCGCGCCCGTGGTGTCGCCACGTCATAGAGCTCAATCTCATTAGCGCTGACGTCGAAAAAGCCGAGCTGATTGGCGCCCTGCGCGGTGAACCAGATGTCACCCTCCTCAGTAAACTGCATGGTATGCACGTCCCGGCGGCCATCGCCCGGTAGCGGATACTGGGTAATTTCATAAGTAGCATGATCAATCCGACCGATATGTGCGGCTTTGTTACCGGCATACCAGGCACCACGCTCATCGACGATAATATTGTGCGGTCCGGCGCCAGCCGGCAGGTCAATGCGTTGAAACTCACCGGTCTGCGGGTTCAGAATTGCGGCGTAATCGGCACGTTGCCCGACAAACCAGACATGTTCAGCATTTTGTACGTAAGGATCGCGCGGTCGCGAGTCGGGCCAGGGCACCTGCCACTCGTTAATCGTAACGGTCGCGGGGGCCGATGCCCCCGCCATCAGTACAGCAAACGTTAAACCTAGCATGGTTTATCCTCCTTTAGGTAGACGCTTAGATTATAGCGAATCTCCCAGATAACGACTGACCGCTTCACGCCATTCGGCACTACGCACATAACGCAATAATGCGCCGTTGACCTCTTCGCGGTGTTCCGCACGTTGTGGTAACACAATGGCATAGTCTTGCGGGGCGAAGGTTTCCGGCAGTACGATTAAGCCTTTAAAACCTTTGCGCAACTGATATTTCAGTAATGGCGCGTCATACACAACGGCATCGGCCCGGCCCTGCTGCACCGCCAACAATGCCTCGCGCAGGTTCTCGTACTCCTGATAACCAATATTCTCGCGATCGAGCCAGTACGCGCTGTATGAGTTCGGCACACTGGCGACGCGTACGCTGACCAGGTCATCTTTGCTCTGTACCCGGGTCGACAGTTTGTTAATGGTTAGCGCTGAGGTAATCGATGCGGTAAAACTGGAAATAATAATGACACTTGTAAACATCCACACCAGGGCGATCAGCCGGCCTAACGAACTACGGGGTGACTTGTCACCATAACCGACGGTAGTCATCGTCACTGCCGCCCACCAGAAGCCTGCACCAATGCCGCGCACCGAAGCGTTTTTGAACTCGTCGGGGTTATGCCGCCGCTCGGCCAGCCAGACCAACCAGCCGGCAATCAGTAAAATACCGATGAGCGCCAGCATGACTGTCATAAACTCGAAGCTGAGAAAACGTTTGATGGTTGGCCACCAGCCAGCGCCCTCGGCAGCCGGTACCGCAATCCCCAGGCCGGCGTTATAAAACGGCAGCGTAAAGTCAATCATGCTTTCCCGGTCGGCGGTCACTGATACTGCTCCTAAGCCGACGTCATAATCTGCAAGCGCAACGCCGGAAATCAGCGCATCCAGGCCAACCTCACGATAGTTATAGTCATAGCCGTTCACTGTCGCGATATGCTCCCACAGTTCAATGGTCAGCCCGCGGAACTGCCCTTGTTCGTCTTTGGTCACGAACGGCGGGCTGACGCGTACCGCGACATCCAGTGGCGCGGCGGCGGGGTTGGCACTATCGGCCTGAGCGGTAAGCGGCGTGGCAGAGGCGGTAAGCACGGCCAGCAATGACCAGACACAGAGCGCCATTGTCAGTTTCATTGTCAATTTGTGCATCAGATCTCCTTGTTTTTCACTTGCTTCTCGGGGCACACTTATTCTAAGTATACAGATCTCACGGAAAATGAGTTCACTATGGAAATTTTCATCGCGGTACTGTTTTTTGCTTTTTCAACAACTATCACGCCCGGGCCAAATAATGTCATGATCATGTCATCTGGCGTCAATTACGGTGTTCGCGCCAGCATGCGGCACTTTCTCGGCATTTGTCTGGGATTCCCGCTGATGGTCTTACTGGTCGGTTTTGGTTTTGGGGTGGTGTTCGAAAAGTTTCCCAATCTGCACCAGCTGATTAAGGTCGTTGGGGTGCTTTATTTACTGTGGCTGGCTTGGCACATTGCCAGCGCCGAACCCAAAGCCATTAAGCGCGGCGAGAGGAAACCTTTTAATTTCTGGCAGGCGGCGGCATTTCAGTGGGTGAATGCCAAAGCCTGGATGATGGCCTCGGGCGCTGTTGCCGCCTATACCACGGTGCACGGTAACCCGGTGACTGAAGTGCTGGCCATTACCCTGGCGTTTTTGCTGATGGCGTTTCCCTGTGTCGGTATTTGGTTACTTTTTGGGCGTCTATTACGGAAGCTACTGGCAAACTCAGTGTTTCAGCGTGTGTTTAACGTGACCATGGGGCTGATTCTGGTCGCGTCAATTGTTCCTGTATTGCAGGACCTGTGGCAATTTTACTTCGCCCGATCCGCTTAAAACTGCAGTAGCGGCTCTTCCTCTGCATCCAGATACGCGGTAATGGCGGCAATAAACGCCTCACCATAACGGGCATATTTGGTTTGCCCGACGCCGCTGATCAGCATCATGCTTTGCTCGTCGGTGGGGTAATGCACGGCCATTTCGACCAGAGTCGCGTCGCTGAATACCACAAACGGCGGCTTGTCCTCCGCTTCAGCGATGCTCTTACGCAGGGCGCGCAAGCGGCGAAACAGGAGTTTGTCGTAGTCGGCGCGGTCGGTTACTTTCGGCTTGCTTACCGCCAGGTTCATCCGCGGCTCGGCCAGTTGCAGCGCCACTTCGCCCCGCAATACCGGGCGGGCAGCCGCGGTCAACTGCAAGGTGCCGTAATGCTGAATATTCTGAATCACCAGACCACGGTGAATTAGCTGGCGAATAATACCCAGCCAGTAGCTTTGGCTTTGCTCAGCGCCAATGCCAAAGGTCGACAATTGTTCATGTCCTAACGCGGTGAGGCGCTGCGACTGACTGCCACGCAAGACATCTATGACATGATTGGCACCAAAGCGTTGCCCCACGCGGTAAATGCAGCTTAGAACCTTTTGCGCGTCGACCGTGCCATCGTACTGGCGTGGCGGATCGAGACAGATATCGCAGTTACCACAGGCTTCGTCGCGAAACTCATTAAAGTAATTCAGTAATACCAGCCGACGACAGGTTTGCGCTTCACCAAGCGCCTGCATGGCACCAAATTTATGCAACTCGACCTGGCGTCGCTGCTCGTCAGGGTGTTCGTTGATCATACTGCGGATCCAGCCAGCGTCGCTTGGGTCATACAACAGCACTGCTTCGGCGGGCAGACCGTCACGTCCGGCGCGACCGGTTTCCTGATAGTAGGCTTCAATACTGCGGGGAACATCAAAATGAACAACAAAACGCACATTGGGCTTGTTGATTCCCATCCCAAAGGCGACCGTCGCCACGACCACGTCAATATCATCACGCACAAAGCCGCGTAAAATCAGATCACGCTCGTCATGCGCCATGCCAGCATGATAACCCGCGGCACGAATACCATCCTGACGCAGACGCTCGGCTAATTCATCAACGCGCTTGCGGCTACCACAATAAACGATGCCGGAAGCGCCTTTTTGTTTCGCAATGTAGTCACGCAACTGCTTCTGCGGCTTAAATTTCTCTTCAACAATGTAACGAATATTCGGCCGATCAAAAGAGCTTTTAAACACTTCCGGCTGGTGCAGGTGCAGACGCTGAATAATATCCGCCTCGGTCGCGGCATCGGCAGTCGCGGTGAGCGCCATAAACGGCACCTGCGGCAACGCCTCACGGAGCTGCGCCAGCTGCCCGTATTCGGGGCGAAAGTCATGTCCCCACTGCGAAATGCAGTGTGCCTCATCAATCGCGACCAACGTCACCTGCCACTGTTGCAACTGACGCATAAAGTACCCTTGCAGGGCTCGCTCAGGGCTTACATACAGAAGCTTTAACTGGCCTGTGGCTGCTTGTTGTAACACCTGCTGTTGCTGCTCGGGTGCAAGGCCATTATGCAGCGCCGCGGCAGCCACGCCCATGGTCTTTAAGCTCTCTACCTGATCCTGCATCAGTGAAATGAGCGGAGAGACCACCAGGCTGACACCCTCGGCCATCAGTGCCGGCAACTGATAACACAGCGACTTACCGCCACCGGTGGGCATTAGCACCAGCGCGTCCTGCCCTTGCTGCACCGCACCAATGACCTGCTCCTGGCCGGGCCGGAAAGCGGCGTAGCCAAAGACATCGGCAAGTACTTTTGACAGCGCAATAGCAGTCATTAACGGGGGCTCCGATTGCGGAAAAGGTGAATACGTTCTATTGTATGCATCCTGCGCGGCCAGCACCACCGCCAAGCCGGCTTTTCCGACAAATCGCCGTGGTAACTGGTTATTTTTCGCACTATTTCTAAAAACGATTCAAAAAGAGAGCTGATGAATGACCGATGATGCTACGCGCAGTCGCCATGGTGTTATGTTTGCGATTGCCGCTTACACCATGTGGGGCGTTGCTCCTATTTACTTTAAATGGCTGCAGCAGGTACCTGCGTTTGAAATTCTTGCCCATCGCATTATCTGGTCGTTCGTACTGGTGCTGATGCTGATCATGGGTCTGCGCCGCTGGCATCGCATCAAACCTGTGGTGACCAATCGCGCGCAAATGTTGCGACTGACCATAGCGACCTTTTTGCTGGCCGGAAACTGGTTTTTATTTATCTGGGCGATTAACAACGATCACATTCTTGACGCTAGTCTCGGGTATTACATTAACCCGTTATTAAATGTCGCCATTGGCATTGTTGTTTTTGCCGAGCGCATGCGCCGCATGCAAATTGTCGCCATTGGCCTTGCGGTCACGGGCGTACTGATTCAGATTGTTTCGTTTGGTTCGGTGCCTTGGGTGGCTTTGGCACTGGCCTGTAGCTTTGCGACCTATGGCGCCATTCGCAAACGCTTGCCGGTCGACTCGATGACGGGACTATGGCTGGAAACGACCATCTTGCTGCCATTGATGGTAATTTACCTGTTCTTCTTTGCCGACTCTGCAGCGAGTGACATGACGACCAACACCTGGCAGCTCAATTTGCTGCTCATGGCAGCCGGTATCGTCACCACCGCTCCGCTGTTGTGCTTTACCGCCGCCGCGCAACGCATTCGTTATGCCACGCTTGGGTTCTTTCAGTATATCGGCCCCAGCTTAATGTTTATTCTGGCAGTGTGGGTCTATGGCGAGCCGCTGGCGGCTGACAAACTGGTGACCTTTGCCATTATCTGGTCGGCATTGGCACTGTATAGCCTTGATACGCTGCTGCATCAGCAGCGCTCAAGACGGGCGTAAGCCACCACCAACCACTTGCTGCCAAGGTCATCAAAGTTGACCTGAATACGGCTTTGCGGACCGCTGCCTTCGTAATTGAGCACGGTCCCCTCACCAAACTTGCTATGCCGCACCCGCTGACCCAGTTGATAGCCACTTTCGGCGAATGCTTCGTGGCTCGCGCCACTATGGAAACGCCCATAGCTCTGCTGGGTACCAGCAAAGTCGTCAGCCGGGCGCGAACGCGATTGCATTCGCACATGGTGCAGGTTCTCCGGCGGAATTTCCGCAATGAAGCGACTGGCACGATGTAGCTTCTCTTGCCCGTATACCCGTCGCTGCTCGGCATAGGTGATCACCAGCTTTTGCATGGCGCGGGTCATGCCGACATAACACAAACGACGCTCTTCGGCTAAGCGGCCAGCCTCATCCAGCGACTGTTGTGACGGGAATAAACCTTCCTCAACGCCACACATAAACACCAACGGAAACTCCAGGCCTTTAGCACTGTGTAACGTCATTAACTGCACCGCGTCCTGGTACTCATCGGCCTGCTCTTCACCCGATTCCAGCGCGGCGTGCGCTAAAAAGGCGTTGAGCGGGGTCATGTCCTCTGGCTGCTCGTTATCCAGCTGGTCAAAATTGTCACAGGCGTTCACCAGCTCTTTTAAGTTTTCCACGCGGGTTTCAGCTTTCTCACCCTTTTCGGCCTGATACATGGCCATCAGGCCACTGCTTTTAATGACCGTGTCGACCTGCCGTCCCAGACTGTATTCGCCGGTCTCATCTTCAAGTTGCTGAATGAGATCGGTAAAGGCCAGTACCGCATTTGCCGCGCGTCCGGTCAGCACCTTTTCGCTGGCCAGTTGTTTTGCCGCGTCCCAAAGTGAGGTGCCCCGCTGCCGCGCGCCATCGCGAATAATCTCCAGGGTACGGGCACCGATGCCGCGTGTCGGGGTATTAATCACCCGCTCTAAGGCGGCGTCATCATTGCGGTTCGCGAGCAAGCGCAGGTACGCGAGTGCGTCTTTCACTTCCTGGCGGTCGAAGAAGCGCAGGCCACCATAAATACGATAGGGAATGCGCGCGTGCAGCAAAGCTTCCTCGAGCACCCGCGACTGGGCGTTACTGCGATACAGCAGCGCCACGTCTTGTAAGGCATTGCCTTTCTCATGCCAGCTTTCAATCTGGCTGGCGATGTAACGCGCTTCATCAAGCTCATTGTAAGCCGCGTACAAGTCAATCGGCTCACCATGGCTGCCATCGGTCCAGAGCTCTTTGCCGAGGCGATCGTTATTATTCGCAATGACACTATTGGCGGCACTGAGAATGGTATTGGTCGAGCGGTAATTTTGCTCCAGACGGATCGTCTCAACGCTGGGATAGTCTCGGGTAAACTGATGAATATTCTCAATTTTTGCACCGCGCCAGCCGTAAATCGACTGGTCATCGTCACCGACAATAGTGACATAGTTCTCATGATCGCCACCGCCGCCAGAGAGCAGCTTCACCCAGGCATACTGAATGGCATTGGTGTCCTGGAATTCGTCGACCAGAATGTGCCGGAAACGGCGTTGATAATGTTCACGAACAATGCGGTTGTCACGTAGCAGTTCATGCGCGCGTAAAAGCAGCTCAGCAAAGTCCACCAGACCGGCGCGATCACAGGCGACCTGATAGGCATCGTAGATTTCTTTGTAGGTACGCTCATTAAAATCGTGCCCGTCCAGATGGTGGGCGCGCAGACCCTCGTCTTTCTTGGCATTGATGAACCACTGCGCCTGTTTTGGCGACCAACGCTTCTCATCAAGGTTCATGCTACGCATGATGCGTTTAAGCATACGTTGCTGATCATCACTGTCGAGAATTTGAAAGTTCTGTGGCAGGTCGACATCCATGTAGTGGGCGCGCAGTAACCGGTGTGCCAGACCATGGAAAGTACCGATCCACATGGCGCGGGTTGAACTGCCAACCAGCTCTTCCACCCGGCCACGCATTTCCGCCGCAGCTTTGTTGGTAAACGTAACAGCCATTACGCTGTAAGGCGATAAATGAAATTCCTGCAACAGCCAGGCAATGCGATGCACTAACACCCGGGTTTTACCACTACCGGCACCTGCCAGCACCAGCATATGGCGTTCAGGCGCGCTGACGGCGGCGCGTTGTTTATCGTTTAATTGCTCAAGCAAGGGGTGCTGTGTCATACACTTTTCCGTTTTTCTGCCAGTGCGGGGTCGGGCGGTATAGACTGACAGTTTAAAGCGCCACTACTGTATATGCAACCAGTTACCTGAGTAGCCACTGCTGCAGCTGTGGCAGCGCGTCAAAGGCCAGTGTCGGGAGAACTTCCAGGCTGTCGCCGCTATATAATCCCTGGCGGAACCATGCGGTTTGCCAGCCCATACGCTGGGCACCGAGGATATCCGCTAGCGGACTATCGCCAACATGCAACCAGGCGCTGGCCGGCAGTTTCGGGTAACGTTTTTCGACAGCGGCAAACATATCGCTGTGGGGTTTACCACGCACGCCTTTGGCAGGCTGAACCACCCAATCAAAGTAATCTTTGAGACCAATCACACCGGTATCAACATTGCCATTACTGATGGCTACCAGCGGGTAGCGCTCGCCAAGCGCGCGTAACAACTCATGGCTCGCTGGCGGCACCTGCACACGATTGCGATGCTCAAGAAAAACAGCAAAAACTTCGTCGGCACCGGAACGCGCCTGACTGTCGCTGAGCCCAAGTTCACACAGTCCCCGGCGAATCGTTTCTAAACGCAGCGCAGTCATGTCGCTGCCAAGTTCAGCGTCGCTTTGCATGAGCTGCCAACGGCGCTGAGCCCATTGCTGCTGCGTCCACTGTTGCGCTTGCGGAAAGCGTTCGCAAAGTGCGCGATAACCCTCGGCTTCTGCTTGCTGCATTACCGGAAAATTGTCGTACAGGGTGTCATCAAGATCAAAACTGATCGCCGCTACCGGCTGGGGTCGACGATAAAACTGCATAGCGCTCCCGTTCGTTATTTCTTACGCGCGCGCGGGTGGGCCGCGTCATAGACTTTGGCCAGATGCTGGAAATCGAGGTGGGTATAAACCTGAGTAGTGCTCAGATTGGCATGCCCTAATAACTCCTGCACCGCGCGCAAATCACCACTCGATTCTAACATATGTGAGGCAAAGGAGTGCCGTAGTTTGTGCGGATGCAGGTTGCCGTTCAGTCCCTGGCGCTGGCCCCAGTAATTCAGACGCTGTTGCACGGTGCGGGGGCTGATGCGCCGTTGCCGCTGGCTGATAAACAGCGCCACTTCTGTCAGACTGCCCCGTAACCACTGACTGCGCACCGGTAGCCATTTACGCAGAGCCTCAGCGGCGCAGCGACCATAAGGCACAATGCGCGTCTTACCGCCTTTACCTAATACCCGCAGCTCCTGATGACGCGGATTAATCGCGTCAATATCCAGCGCTACCAGCTCTGCCAGGCGCAGGCCGCTACCGTAGAGTAACTCCATCATGGCGGCGTCACGTAGCGCCAGCTCATCGTCTTCGGGTAATTGCAGTAACTGACTGATGCTGTCTACATCCAGGTTCTTCGGTAAGCGCTTCGCGGGCTTTGGAGCTCTGGTTTGCCGCGCCGGATTATCCAGCCGCCAACCTTCGCGCATGCAATAATCGAAGCAGGAACGCCAGGCGGCAAGACGCAGCGCTAATGACGCGTCACCCAGCCCCTGATGACGCCAATGCATAAATAACCGTTCGAACACAGTCAATGAAATATCCGCGACTTGCTGTGCGCCTAATTCGCTGAGGTGATCGATATCGCGCTGCAGTACACGGCCGTAGTTAGCCAGCGTATGCTCGGCAAGGCCGCGCTCACCGGCAAGGTGGTTTAAAAACTTTTGTCGCGCCTCAAGCAGATGCATGATGGTGTAACAGCGGCGGCAGCACCTGACTCAACAGCACTTGTAACTGTTTCACGAACAAGGTGTCCATCGCTGGCTCAAAATGGCCGGCATCATGATTACCAATCGCCAGCATGCCTAATTCGCCTTTTTCACCCAGCAACAACAGCACGACCGAGGCGATCGTTTCATCAGGGAAAAGTAGTTTTTGCTCATTCGCTGTCAGCCGTCCCAGATAAATAGTTTCGTCCTGAAAACGCTTGCTGAGTAATTGCTTATGGGTATCGGCCGCAAAAGTAAACTGTTCCTCCAATTCCAACGGGCTGTCAAAAAACTTCATGCTGAGCGCAGGCATCTGCAACTGTGTGGAAAACGTTTCCTGCAGACTCTCCATCACATCGCTCAGGCTCTCACTTTGCAGCAACTTCACGTACAGCTCACTGAAGTAACGAAACAATTCTTCGTTACGTCGTGCGGTCACCATCAGTTCGGTAATTTCTTCTTCAAGCTGCTGCACACGCTGACGTAGCATCTGCTGTTGGCGCTCAACTAACGAAACCGCGCCTTTGGTTTGATGGCGCACTGTTAAGCGCTGCAGTAATTGCGGGTGACGTTCAAAAAAATCCGGGTTCTCGTCCAGATAGGCGGCAATCAGCGTGTCATCTACTACCGTTGTCTGAGCTTGTTTTTTTGCTTCGTTGCTCATAGTTTCAAATGTCCGTCAAAAACATGTTCCGCAGGCCCGGTCATGCGTATAGTTTGTCCGGGCCGCCAGCGTATGGTTAGCTGGCCACCTGGCAGGTGTACCTTTACTTCTTCGTCAAGCTTACCCTGACTCATGCCAATGACCGCGGCCGCGCAGGCGCCACTGCCACAGGCCTGAGTCTCGCCGGTACCACGCTCGAACACCCGCAGTTTAATATGTTCGCGATTGATGATCTGCATAAAGCCAACATTCACACCCTCGGGAAAACGCTCATGCGTGGCAAGCGCGCGCCCCAGAGTGCCGACCGGGGCATGATGAATGTCATCGACCTCCATCACACAATGCGGATTGCCAATGCCCATTACGCCACACAGCACGGTTTGATCCTGCACCCGTAGCACATAAGTCTGCTCTTCTTTATTAGCTTTGAAGGGCACTTCGGCAGGTGTAAAAGTGGGCTCGCCCATTTCTACTGTAATACGCCCATCGCGTTCATGATGCAAGACCATCGTGCCAGTTTTGGTGCTGACTTTCAGATGCTGCTTATTGCTGAGACCTTTTAATTTAACAAACAGAGCGAAACAGCGTGCGCCATTGCCACATTGCGAGACTTCACTGCCATCGGCATTAAATATGCGGTAGTGAAAGTCGAGATCGGGATCATAAGGCGGCTCGACCAGCAGCAACTGATCAAAGCCGATGCCCCGGTAGCGATCCGACCAGCGTCGGATCTGCTCAGGGTTAAGGTAAATATTCTGGGTCACGTTATCAATGACCATAAAGTCATTGCCTAAGCCGTGCATCTTACTGAAGTTCACACGTTGTCTCCGAGTAAGTGTTCACCCTGCCATAAACTCTCGAGCGGTTCACGCTCGCGAATAAGTGTTGCTGTGTCACCATGGACCATCACTTCGGCCGCGCGTGGTCGGGTATTGTAATTAGAGGCCATAGTGAAACCATAGGCACCCGCATTCATTACCGCCAGCAAATCACCTTCTTGTGCCGCGAGGTGCCGGGCATGACCGAAAAAGTCACCGGTTTCGCACACCGGACCCACCACATCGACCAGCTGCTCATCCAGACCGTCGTGCCGTTGCACTGGTTGAATGGCATGGTAGGCGTTGTAAAGCGCCGGGCGCAGTAGGTCATTCATGCCAGCGTCGACCAGCAGAAAGTTCTTCTCGCTACCAGGTTTGTAGTACTCGACTTTGGTGACCATGATGCCGGCATTACCGACAATGGAGCGGCCCGGCTCGAGCATGAGCTTAAGATCGCCCACTTCGTCTGCCTTACGTTGCAACTCACGTAAGTAACCACTTACTTCCAGCTTCTCTTCCTGTTGGTAAGGAATGCCAAAGCCGCCGCCCATGTCCAGATGCTTGATGGCGATACCTTCGGCGCGCAAATCACGCACCAACGCAAACATCCGCTCAGCAGCATCTAAAAAGGGTTGTGGACTCAGAATCTGTGAGCCAATGTGGCAGTCGGCACCACAGACATTGAGGTTTGGCATTTGCGCGGCACGACGAAATACCTCGCGCGCTTCGCTCATGGCAATACCAAACTTATTGGCTTTCAGTCCGGTAGCAATGTACGGGTGGGTTTGTGCGTCGACATCAGGGTTGACCCGCAGCGATACAGGTGCCTTCACGCCCTTTTCTGCGGCAATCGTCTGAATGCGCTCCAGTTCGGCGGTCGACTCGACATTGAAACAGCCAATGCCTTGTTCCAGCGCATAAGCAATTTCGTCGTGGCTTTTCGCTACCCCCGAAAACACCACATCTTGCGCTTTACCGCCGGCGGCCAAAACGCGTGCCAGCTCACCGCCGGAGACAATGTCAAAACCAGCGCCCAAACGCGCGAGTAAATTTAACACTGCCAGGTTCGAGTTGGCTTTTACCGCATAACAAAGCTTATGAGGTGCCGGCCAATGTTGGGCAAACTGCTCCCAGTTTGCTTTGATCGCAGCTTTAGAGTAGACGAACAGCGGCGTACCGTACTTTGCAGCAAGGTCCGTCACCGCACAATCTTCTGCGAACAGTTCAGTCTCTTTATAGTGAAAACTCATAATTTTACGTTGCTATCCTGTGCTTGCGTCACCGGGGCTACCGCTGCTGGCTGATTCTTTTCTGCCGGTGCCGGCATTTCCAGCGGACCTTTCTGTCCACAGGCGACCAGACTTAAGCTAGCTGCTACAATGATCGGAGGCATTACTTTCAGCTTAAACATCGGTAAACTGTACCCTTGTGATTCGCGATTGAAACGTGTGCTTATCATCGCATTGCAGCGCACAAATGTCATTACCAGGAGTAGACATGCAAGACCATGAATACCATGAACTCGCCGAAGCGACGATTTGGGCGATTGAAGCAGCTTTTGAAAACACTGGCGTTGATATCGACAGCGAGTGTGACGGCGATATGTTGGAGATCACTTTTCCTAACCGTACGGTGATGGTCATTAATAAACAACCACCGTTACAGCAACTCTGGGTGGCCACTAAATTTAACGGTCATCATTTTGAATATCGCGATGGCCAGTGGATCGATAACCGCACTGGCGCTGAGCTTTGGGAATTGCTGACCGAAGCAGGCAGTAAGCAGGCGGAACAAGCTATTACCTTAAAAGCGGAGTAAGCATGTCACAAGTACTGCGTATTGCGACCCGAAAAAGCCTGTTGGCTATGTGGCAGGCCGAACATATTCAGGCGCGCCTGGAAGCACTGCATGACAATCTGACCGTCGAACTGGTGCCGATGAGTACCAAGGGCGATATTATTCTTGATACACCGTTAGCGAAAATCGGCGGCAAGGGTCTGTTCGTCAAAGAGCTGGAAGTTGCAATGATGGAAGGCCGTGCCGATCTCGCTGTGCATTCAATGAAAGATCTACCGGTGGAGTTTCCACCGGGGCTGGAGTTGTTTGGTATTTGCGAGCGCGAAGACCCGCGTGACGCTTTTGTTTCCAATCATTATAAAACTCTTGATGAACTGCCCGAAGGCGCTGTCGTGGGTACCTGCAGCCTGCGCCGTAAGTGCCAGATCCTAGCTCATTATCCGCACCTGAAGGTACAGGATTTGCGCGGTAACGTACAAACGCGTCTGGGGAAACTCGACGACGGACAATATGACGCTATTATTCTCGCTGCGTCTGGATTAATTCGACTGGAACTCGGTGAGCGCATTCGTCAGCGCCTGCCGGTAGAGATTTGTTTACCGGCGAATGGCCAGGGTGTGCTCGGCATTGAATGTCGCAGTGATGACTTGCATACCAAAGCGCTGCTCGCCCCACTGACCTGTGCCAATACCAGCAGTTGTGTGCTGGCCGAGCGGGCCATGAACCGCCGTCTGCAAGGTGGCTGCCAGGTACCCATTGGCGCTTATGCCGAACTCGACGGAGATCAACTGCATTTGCGCGGTCTGGTGGGTCGTCCCGATGGCAGTGAGATTATTGAAGGCGATATAAAAGGCCACCGTGACCATGCCGAAGCGCTTGGTACCGAACTGGCGGAATACTTGCTGGCCCGTGGCGCGGGGAAAATTCTGAACGACGTTTACGCGGAGAACGAATTGCACTCATGAAGCAGGTTCTCATCCTTCGTCCTAATCAACAAGCTGCTGAGCTGCGCGATTTATTGCAGCAGCGCGCCGCCTCTGCAGGTATTCGCCTGCAGAGCGAGAATGCCAGTATGTTGCGCATCCGTAGCTACGATGACCCGTCGCAACGGGTCGCCGACGTACTCGAGGCGCAGTGGGACGGAGCAATGATGGTGAGTGTGAATGCCGCGAATTTCTTCGCCGAGCAAGTACACGCCTGGGCACCGGGGCAGACCATGAAGCCTTGCCGTTGGTTTGCCGTAGGGCCGGTCTCGGCAAGAGCCATCGTAGCGGTGATTAACCGTCCTGTGGTTTGTCCATGGCGCGAGCATAATAGTGACGCATTACTCGCCTTACCCGAGCTACAGCAAGTTGAAGGCCAGCGTTGGCTCATTATTCGGGGCCATGGCGGTCGCGAACTTTTTGCCGATACGTTGCGTGCCCGTGGTGCCGAGGTTCATTATCTGGAAGTGTACGAACGTGTACCACAGTTACCGTCAGCGGCAACCATGAGCGACTGGCGGCAACGCATTGATACCATTATGGTGAGTAGTGCTGAGCAATTAGGCGCATTTTTAGCCGCGGTACCGCAAGATGCGCTCGACTGGCTGGCTGAATGTACCTGGGTGGTCGCCAGTACCCGCTTACAACAGCTGTTGCCGGCGGCAATTAGCAAACGTGTGATGATTGCCGATAGTGCAGCAAGTTTTGCTATGGTAGATGCATGGCATCGCGCGCTGCAATTAACCGAGGAATCTTAGTTTATGAGCAATGAGACCAAGTCAACGTCAGCAGAACTGCCGGAAGAGCTCCCGGACGAAGCCAAGCAGCCAAAACCCGAGAGGAAGGCCTCGCTCGCTGCGTGGCTGACCATTATCATCTTGCTTGCCGCGCTTATTGCCGCCGGCTGGGTTGGTTATCGGTATGTCTATCAGGACCTGCTTGCCAGCAATCAGCAACTGGTTGCCCAAAGTGAGGAGCAGGCCCGTCAGCTCAAAGAGCTGCGTAGCGAACTGGAGCAACAGGTACAACAGTTGCGCCGCCAGCAGCAGGAATTGCCAGCAACCATTGAGCAGCAACTGCAGCAAAACGAACAGGGAGTGCGTCGCAGCTTAAGCCAACAGGCACAAACCCAGGCCGACCTTGAGCGTGCGGTACAGGCGGTACAAGCAGAACTGGCCAGCCTGGACGTTTCTCAGGCGACAGCCTGGCGGGTGCTGGAAGCACGGCAATTGGTCGCAGAAGCCAGCACCAAACTCTATATCGATCAAGAGCCACAGCTCGCTCTGCAGCTGCTGGATTTGGCTGATACCCATTTGGCCGCTCTCAATAACCCAGCCTATCAGGCTGCGCGACAGGCCATTAATGACGACAAGGTTGCCTTACGTGCCATAGATGCCGATCAGCACCTGCAGGTCGCCATGGAATTAAACAGCCTGCGCGCGCGCCTGCTACAACAACAGTGGCGCTTGCAGGCACCCGGGCGTACGGTCAGCGCTAAACAGCCACCTCCAGACGCACCTTGGTATGAACATTTAAGTGCCAGTGCCGGTGCGCTTTTTGATCAGCTCATTCGGGTACAGCACCTGGAAAAGCCGATTCAGCCGCAACTTTCTGCAGCATTTGTTGAATTGGCGAAGCAACGGGTACTGATGCAACTTCAGCTGGCCCAGCAAGCCGCGCTGAGCCAGCACGATGAGTTGTTTCAACGCAGCATTCAGGAAGCACTGGCGTTAGTGACTGAGCTGGAAAATGAGAGTGACCTGAACCTGGCAGCCCTGAGCACTGATCTGACCCAACTGGCGGCGCAGTCACTACAACCCAGCCTGCCGGACCAATTACGTAGCCTGGCTATCATGAACCGTCATGCAGAAGCGATTAACGCGGGAGCTGGTCAATGAAATATGCATGGATCGTGATTCTGTTGCTCATTGCCGGCTTGTTTATCGGGCCATTATGGGACGGTAATACCGGTTATGTGTTGATTGCACTTGGTAATTATACTGTTGAAACCAGCCTGGTCGCGGCGGTCATTCTGCTTACCCTGGCGGTCGTGGTGCTACGCGTTATCTGGCAATTTATAATGCGCTTGGTCAGAGGCACTGCCTGGGGCGTCAAGTGGTTTGGTGAACGACGCACCGGCAAAGCACAAAAGGCACTGAAAGAAGGCGCCGTTGCGCTGGTCAATGGTGATCACCGCAGTGCCTCAAGCGCCTTTAACCGTAGCTGGCAGTTACGCCATGACGGTACTGTCGCGTTACTGGCCAGCTATGCTGCCGCTGCCAATGAAGACTACCCACAGGCGCGGGAATGGTTGCAACATGCACCTGAGCCAGGCCAGTTGAAGCTTGCTGAAACGCTGTTCAGCCTGCAACAGGATCCGGATCTTGCGCAGCAACGTCTGCAAGAATTAAAACAACTGCGCCGCGATTACCCGCAACACCCGCAGTTACTGCGCGTCGCATTACATGCCTACGAACAGAACCACTGCTGGGATGAGTTACTGGAAAGTTTGCCTGACGCCCGCCGGCTGGAGGTGCTTAGCGCGACTGAATTAAGTGAGTTAACCGAGCACGCTTACCGTGAGCGTTTTCTGGCTGTGGGCCGTGAAGGCCCTGCCGCACTGGCGGCTTTTTGGCGCAAACAAAGCCGTGACGAGCGTCGCCAGCCAGCCGTCCGCCGTGCTTATCTGCGGGTTCTCAAAACCTTCCAACTGCTCGATGCAGCCGATAAAGTCGCGGCGCGTGGGTTAAAACGCGGTGAACTGCAGTTAGCGCATCTGCTAGATAAGCGGCTACTGGTTGCCGGACCTGAGCTCAGAGATTATCTACAAACCCAGTTGAAGAAAGAACCTGAAAACGGTCTGCTGCTGCAGGCAATGGGGCAGATGGCGCTCATTACCAACGAATGGTCATTGGCTGAGCGGGCGTTACGCCGTTCTGCGGAATTGGTTCCGTCGCAACGCGTATGGCTTGACCTGGCGCAGGTTTATGTAGCACAGGGGAACTCGGCTGCGGCGTTAGAAGCCTATGAGAAAGCGGGACTTGATGGTTCGAACCGCCCATTAAAATGAGCGGTTCGTCGTCACCATGGGCTTATTGACGGATGCCTTCAATCGATAGATACATATCGACGGTCTTGGCAGCAGGACCGAGATCATAGTCGATACCATAATCTGCCAGGGTCAGCGTGACGTTGCCTTCAAAACCACGGCGGAAACCACCCCATGGATCAGGGCCTGCGCCCACTTCGTTGACGTCAATTTCAATTGGCTTAGTGACGCCACGTAGCGTCAGCTCGCCGGCAAGTACGCCGCTGCCGTCGCCATTCGGGGTATAGCTGGTCGAAACAAAGCGCGCCTGCGGATAGTCGTCTACTGCAAGAAAATCATCACCGCGCAGGTGCTTATCACGCTCGGCGTGGTTACTGTCGATGCTGGCGGTATCAATAGTTACGTTAACTTTTGCTGCGCTCGGATTCGCTTCATCATAGCTAAAAGTCCCTTCAAAGTCGGTGAACTCACCCAACAGCCAGCTGTAACCCAAATGACTGATCTTGAATTGAACGAAGGCGTGCTGGCCTGGCATGTCGATAACATAATCGGCCGCCTGCGCCTGCTGAACGGCGCCGCCCATTAACGCAGCAACCGCTGCAGATAGTACTAATTTTTTCATAACGTCCTCCTAAGATTGAGATTTCTGCGGGCGCAGCATACGCTTTAAAGTGTCATGCTTGTCCCAAAAATGATGCCGTAGCGCTGCCAGTGCATGCACACCGGCCAGAATGACTAAACTCAGCGCTGCGTACCAATGTATGTCACCGGCAATTTCCTCCTGCTTCGGAATGGAGGTGATCACTGCCGGTACTTCAAACCAATCAAACACCGAAATGGAACTGCCATCAGCGGTCGAGATCAGATAACCGCTGATCATGGTCACCAGCAATAAGCCGTACAACAGCAGGTGCCCCAGCCATGCAGCGATCCGCTCGTAACGTCCACCGGCAAGTCTTGGCTTCGGGTTCAACATTACCCAGACTATGCGCAGTAATGTCAGAGCAAGCAGCACCAGACCCACCGACTTATGCCACCACGGGCCTAGCCGATACCAAGGGTCGTAGTAGCTTAGGGTCAGCATCCAGTAGCCCAGTGCAAACAGCCCGATGACCGCAAGCGCCGAAAGCCAGTGCACAATAATCGCGACCCAGCCATAACTGTTTTTAGAATTGGTTAACATCATGCGCCTCATTACGTGAACGGCTTCATTTTAGTTCAACGAAACCAAATGAATAGTGCGTTTTTTGGCAGGAATAGTTCGAATTTTTAGAAAGGATACGACGCGCTCCCAAAACGAAAAAACCCCGAGCGGTTAAGCTCGGGGTTTCATCTAAATTAAAGCCTGGCGGTGTCCTACTCTCACATGGGGAGACCCCACACTACCATCGGCGCTGAAGCGTTTCACTACTGAGTTCGGAATGGGTCAGGTGGTTCCACTTCGCTATGGCCGCCAGGCAAAACTGGTCAACAATAAGGAATCTGATTGTATAAAGTACGTGCCACTCTGCTTGGCTACATCCATCTGGTAAAGGGTCGAACATGTGTTCGAGACAACCCTAAACATCTTCGGTGTTGTATGGTTAAGCCTCACGGGCAATTAGTACGGGTTAGCTCAACGCATTACTACGCTTCCACACCCCGCCTATCAAC
>NZ_PIPY01000010.1 GCF_003987065.1 Pseudidiomarina insulisalsae
TCAGCAAGGTCAGGCTCATCATGGCTCTCCGTAAAAGAGAGTATATGATCACGACTAAAACTGATCGTCAAATCGATCAATTATTTATTAGCCCAACTGGTCAAGAAACGTTCACGATCTTGCCCTGACCATTCCTATTGGCTTTATACATGCGCTAGGCTTATTGCTATGTGTTCTCGCATTTAAAGATACGCAACGAACTCACTCCGATGATTAATTTTGATGGAAGAAATAGTTAGCAACTTAAAGATAACTATATCACTGGGACCGTAAAGTGGTAGGTTGAACCCGAGCATCAGACGACTTAACGAGGGTGGTCAATATTCTGTGTCAGCCTGGATGATGACTTAGGTAATCTTCCAAAATCAGCTGCGCTGCGGCGCTGTCAATCTTGTCTTTGCTGAGCTCGCGGTAGCCGCCGCGGGCAAATAATTCTTCTTTTGCGGCGACGGTGGTCAGGCGTTCGTCCTGTAGCTCAACGGGAAGTCCAAAGCGGCCGTGCAGGCGATTCGCAAACTTGCGCGCCTTATCGGTCAGCAGTTGCTCCGTGCCGTCCATATTAAGAGGTAAGCCTACGACCAGGCGGGTCGGCTGCCACTCCTTAATTAGCGCCTGCACTTTTTGCCAGTCAGGCTGGCCGTCTTTGGCTTTTAGCGCCGATAAAGGCGAGGCGGTGCCGGTAATGGTCTGGCCGACCGCCACACCAATATTATGGGTGCCAAAGTCGAATCCGAGTAACTGACTCATGCGTGGCCTGCGCCCGGGCCCAGCTGCCAGGACTGAAAGCCCAGCTTTTCGGTGGCCCGCTGCCAGCGCTCTGAGCTTGGCGTATTAAACAGAATGTCGGCATCAGCGGGAATGGTCAGCCAACTGTTTTCGGCCAGTTCCTGCTCTAACTGTCCCGACTCCCAACCGGCATAGCCAAGAGTGAGGATAAATTTCTCAGGTGCTTCATTACGACCCATGGCTTCAAGAATATCTTTTGAGGTGGTAATCATTACCTCGTCGCTGAGCTGCGCTGAGCTGTTCCATTTCGCGCTTGGGGCATGCAGCACAAAGCCGCGGTCACGCGCCAGCGGGCCGCCAGCAAATACCGGCTTGTCATACATGACCGACCGTTCGGGAACAACAATCTCAAGTTGCTCGAGTACCTTCGCCACGTTCAATTCCACGGGGTTATTAATGATCAACCCCATCGCGCCATCTTCGTTATGCTCGCAAATGTAGGTGACCGAACGGTGGAAGAAAGGATCTTCCATATCGGGCATGGCAATTAAAAAATGATTTTGTAAATTCGTCAGTGCTTCCATATATCCTTAAGCCTTACAACGTGCCTCAATGGCAGCAAATAATTTACCGGCGATATTAATATCATATGCGGCTTCAATTTCGCGCATACAAGTCGGGCTGGTGACATTAATCTCGGTAATGCGATCGCCAATAACGTCGAGTCCTACTAAGAATAGACCACGGCGTTTAAGTTCCGGCGCGACGGTACGGGCCAGCTCCCAGTCGCTGTCGCTCAGTGGTTGCGGTCGGCCACTGCCACCGGCGGCTAAATTGCCGCGAGTTTCGCCAGCCGAAGGCACGCGTGCCAGTGCGTAGGGCATGGGCTCGCCGTCAATGATCAGAATGCGCTTATCGCCGTCTTTGATTTCTGGCATGTAGCGCTGCACCATGGCCAGACGCGTGCCATGGGCGGTCAGGGTTTCAATAATGACGCCGAGGTTATTGCCGTCTTCGCCCACCCGGAAAATGGAGGCGCCGCCCATACCATCAAGCGGTTTTAAAATAATGTCACGGTGCTTTTTATGAAACGCGCGAATCTGGTCGGGCTGGCGGGTCACAATGGTCGGCGGTGTGTATTCCGGGAACCAGGCGGTAAATAATTTCTCGTTACAGTCACGCAAGCTTTGCGGCTTGTTCACCACTAGCGTCCCCGCGTTTTCAGCCAGTTCCAGAATGTGCGTCGCGTACAGGTATTCACTGTCAAACGGCGGGTCTTTACGCATCATGATCACGTCAAAATCAGCCATTGGCATATCCACCCGTTCCTCGAGGGTGTAAAAGTCCTCGGCCTGATCAACAACTTTCACTGCCCGGGCACTGCCCATGGGCTTGCCTTGCAGCAGCGAAAGGTCGCCCAGCTCAAGATAAAAACACTCATAGCCGCGCTCCTGCGCTTCAAGCAGCAGCCGGAAACTGGTGTCTTTATAGGTCTTCACCTTGGCAATGGGGTCCATGATCATCGCTAATTTCATTGCGTTACTCCTGAATTGAGGTGTCGGCGAGATCGCCAAACTGATATTGCACGACGGACAAGGCGGTCAGGGCTGCGGTTTCGGTGCGCAGCACCCGCGGACCTAGCTGTACCGGCTGAAAATCTGCTGCGGCGGCAGCGCTGACCTCGTGGTCGGTTAACCCGCCCTCGGGACCAATCAGCAATTGCAGATGCTCGTTACTCAGCGTTTGCTGGCGCAACGGTTTTTGTGCATAGGGGTCAAGCGTCAACCGCAACGCTGGTGTTAACTCTGCCAGCCAGGTCGTAAGTGGCACCGGCGTATGGACGGTGGGAATGACCGAACGGCCACTTTGCTCACAGGCGCTGATGACAATTTTTTGCCACTGCTGCTGTTTTTTTTGCAGCCGCTCGCCATTGAGTTTCACGCCGCAGCGCTCGGTAAAAAGAGGCGTAATACTCGCGACTCCGAGCTCTACCGACTTTTGTAAAACGAAGTCCATGCGATCGCCGCGTGAAATGCCCTGACCCAGATGAATTTTCAGCGCCGATTCGCGCGAATTTTTACGCACGCCCTGCACCTTTATACTAACCTTTTTCTTGCTGGCGTCGGTGATAACGGCTGCGTAATCGTAACCATCACCAGTAAAGAGCTCGAGTGGTTGTCCGGCACTCATGCGCAGCACCCGGCCGACATGGTTAGCAGCTTCATCACTTAAATCAAGCGCTTGCCCTTGCTGTAGCTGGGGTTGCTCACTATTTTCGGCGAAAGGATGATAAATTCGCGGTACTCGCATAACATGGTCCTAATTAAATAACGTCATCATCTTATCAGAAGGAAACCCTACATGGCGATAAAGCAAAACATAGTGCATACCGTAGCGCATTGGGCCTGTGCCGCGGCGGTAATCACCGCAGCAACAAGCTCCACTGCCTGGGCAGAAGACGCTCACAGTTATGCCAAGCTCGATGAGGTGGCGACGCCTTATCTTGAGCTCGACCTCAATATGGATTTTGCCGCGCAGCAGTTACGCGGAACCGCGACCTATGATTTGCTGCGTCGCAGTGACGCCACCACGGTCCATCTGGACACCCGTGATCTGAGCATCAGCAAAACCGAAATCTGGCAGGACAATGCCTGGCAGGAAACCGAGTTCACTTTAGGCGAACCCCATGAAACCCTGGGTCAGGAGCTGACCATTGAGATTGGTGAAGAAAGCGACAAGGTGCGTATTCACTATGCCACTGCGCCAACCGCCAGTGGCCTGCAATGGTTAACGCCGGCACAGACAAAAAGCGGTAAATTACCCTTTATGTTTAGTCAGTCGCAACCTATTCACGCGCGCAGCTGGATTCCCATACAGGATACGCCGGCACTGCGGCTGACCTACAATGCCGAGGTCACCACGCCGCCTAACATTCTGGCGGTGATGAGTGCCAATAACAGTCTGGATCCTGAGCTTGACGGTCAGTACAGCTTTAGTATGCCGCAGCCAATTCCACCTTATCTGATTGCTATTGCAGCCGGTGAGCTGGAAGTTGAAAAGATCAGCGACAAAGTGGCGGTGTTCGCTGAACCTTACATTGTTGATGAAGCAGCCTGGGAGTGGGCCGATACGCCGGCAATGATTGAGGCTACTGAAGAATTATATGGCCCGTACCGTTGGGATCGTTACGACTTGCTGGTGCTGCCGCCAAGCTTCCCGTTCGGTGGCATGGAGAATCCACGCTTGTCGTTTATTACACCGACGGTGGTCTCCGGCGACCGTACCCTCATCAACTTGATCGCGCACGAGCTGGCGCACTCATGGTCAGGTAATTTGGTAACCAATGCCAGCTGGCGCGACTTATGGCTGAACGAGGGTTTTACCAGCTATGTTGAGAACCGCATTATGGAAGCTTTGTTTGGTGAGCGGCGCGCGCAAATGGAGTTGGCGCTTGGCTATCAGGATCTGCTTGAGGATATGAAACGGCTGCCACCGGAAGACACGGTACTGAATATTGAGCTAGGCACCCGTCATCCTGATGACGTGTTCTCGCAGGTGCCCTATGTGAAAGGACAGTTGTTCCTGGTGTACCTGGAAAATAAATTTGGCCGTGAAATCTTTGATGAATTCGTACGCGGTTATTTTGATCATTTCGCGTTCCAGAGTATTTCGACCGCAGAGTTTAAAGACTATCTGCAAGAGCACCTGCTGGCGAAGCACCCGGGCGTCGTTTCTATGGATAAGATCAACGAGTGGATTCATGAGCCGGGCCTGCCGGAAGATGCGCCGCAGCCAACTTCGGACGCCTTCGCCAAGGTGGAAAAGCAAATGCAGCGCTGGCTCAAAGGCGGTCAGCTACAGACAGAAGACTGGACCACCCATGAGTGGTTGCACTTTATCAATAATCTGCCGCTTGATATCTCGAGCGTGAACATGCGTCGGTTGGATGAGCAGTTTAATCTGACACAAAGCAATAACGCCGAAATCGCCCATGCCTGGCTGAAGTTAGCAATTATCAAAGACTATGAACCAGCGCGGGAACGTTTGCGTAATTACTTGCTTACGATCGGTCGCAACAAGCTGGTCAGCCCGCTGTATCGCGAGCTTGCGAAGACGCCTGAAGATCTGAAGTGGGCGCGTGAAATTTATCAGCAAGCAAAGCCGGGCTACCATCCGTTGACCCAGACCGTGAATGAAGACTTGTTATACCCGGAAAACCAAAAACAGGAGTAAACCATGCCACATGCCTTTGGCTATGCAGCTCCGGCTGCCGATAAAGAGCTGGATTATTTCGAATTTGAACGTCGCGAGCCAAAAGTCGACGACGTTGAAATAGAAATTATTTATTGCGGTGTTTGTCACTCAGACTTACATCAGGCGCGGGATGAGTGGGGCGGCACTGTGTTTCCATGTGTGCCCGGCCATGAAATTGTCGGAAAAGTGACCCGGGTGGGCAATCAAGTCACTAAGTTTAAGGTCGGTGACCGCGTGGGTGTCGGTTGTATGGTCGACTCTTGCGGTCATTGTCATAGCTGTAATGAAGACCATGAGCAGTATTGTGAAAATGGTTTCGTTGCCACGTACAACGGTGAAGATAAGCACCTTGGTGGTGTTACCTATGGCGGTTATTCCAATCGTATTACGGTGAAAGAAAGCTTTGTTCTGCGCGTTTCAGACAAGCTTGATCTGGCCGGTGTCGCGCCATTGTTGTGTGCCGGCATTACCACCTACTCGCCGCTGCGACACTGGAACGTCAAGGCCGGTGACAAAGTGGGCGTGGTTGGTTTAGGCGGACTTGGCCATATGGCGGTGAAGTTGGCAGCAGCCATGGGCGCTGAAGTCACTTTGTTTACCACTTCGCCGGATAAGGTTGAAGACGCCAAACGACTGGGCGCAAAGCATGTGGTCATTTCCAGAGATGAAGAGGCCATGGCAAAATGGCGGAACTCGCTCGACTTCATTATCAATACCGTCGCCGCTCCTCACGACCTGGACGAGTACGTAAGCTTGTTACGACTCAACGGCACCATGTGTCTGGTGGGCGTTCCGGCGGAGTCGCACCCTTCACCTGCGGTCTTCAATCTGATTTCCAAGCGGCGCAGTATCGCTGGCTCGTTAATAGGCGGTATTGCTGAAACGCAGGAGATGCTCGATTTTTGTGCCGAGCATGGCATTACCTCCGATATCGAGTTGATCGCGATGGAAGACATCAATAAAGCGTATGAAAGGATGTTACAGAGCGATGTGAAGTACCGCTTTGTCATTGATATGGCGACACTTAAACAGCCTTAAAGACTTTTAGACGTCTAAATGTAGAAAATTGGGTGTGGTTTCGCTAAACTACGCCCAATTTTTTAAGCCCGAATGAATGGTAAAGAAAGGAACACTATGGCGAAGCACCTTTTTACTTCGGAATCAGTTTCCGAGGGACATCCTGATAAAATTGCCGATCAGATTTCTGATGCGGTACTTGATGCAATTCTGACCCAAGACCCACGAGCGCGGGTCGCCTGTGAGACCTATGTCAAAACCGGTATGGTACTGGTGGGTGGTGAAGTGTCGACCACAGCCTGGGTGGATATTGAAGAAATTACCCGTAATACCGTGCGTGAAATCGGTTATGTGCATTCTGACATGGGTTTCGATGCCGATTCATGTGCGGTATTAAATGCTATTGGTAAGCAGTCGCCTGATATTAATCAGGGTGTTGATCGTGCCACGCTTGAAGAACAGGGCGCGGGCGATCAGGGCTTGATGTTCGGTTATGCCTCAAACGAAACCGACGTGCTGATGCCAGCCGCCATTACCTATGCGCATCGTTTAGTGCAACGTCAGTCCGAAGTGCGAAAAAATGGCACCTTGCCGTGGTTGCGCCCGGACGCCAAAAGTCAGCTGACCTTCGTTTATGAAGATGGTAAGCCGGTGGCGATTGATACTGTGGTGCTATCAACGCAACACGCCGATGGTATTACCCAGAAAGATCTGCGCGAAGCGGTCATCGAAACCATCATCAAGCCGGTTTTACCGGAAGAGTGGTTCCCGCAGAATCAAGATCGCATTTTTATCAACCCAACCGGTAAGTTCGTAATTGGCGGGCCAATGGGCGACTGTGGTCTGACGGGCCGGAAAATTATTGTCGACACTTATGGCGGCATGGCGCGCCATGGTGGTGGTGCCTTCTCTGGTAAGGACCCGTCTAAGGTCGACCGCAGTGCGGCTTATGCGGCGCGTTACGTAGCGAAAAACCTGGTCGCTGCTGGTCTTGCAGAGCGCTGTGAAATTCAGTTGTCTTACGCTATTGGTGTGGCAGAGCCGACCTCAATCAGTATTGAGACCTTTGGCACCAGCAACTACAGTGAAGAGCAGCTGATCGCGCTGGTACGCAAGCATTTTGACCTGCGCCCTTATGGCCTGATTCAGATGCTGAATCTGGAGCAGCCCATTTATAGCGCCACCGCAGCCTACGGCCACTTTGGTCGCGACGAATTCCCATGGGAGAAAACAGATAAGGCGGAAGCGCTGCGCGCTGACATCTAATTTGCTTAGAAGCTCCGAATTGTGGAGAATACGCGCACCTAGTGAGCATTTTTCTCAAGCAGCAATTCGGGGTTTTTTGTTATGACGACAGCAGTTTCTGAGCGCAAGCATCTCGCCAACGCCATTCGTGCATTGAGTATGGACGCCGTACAGCGCGCCAATTCGGGCCACCCGGGCGCACCTATGGGAATGGCAGACATCGCCGAAGTGTTATGGCGTGATTACATGAAACACAACCCGGCGAACCCCGACTGGGCCGACCGTGATCGCTTCGTGCTGTCAAATGGTCACGGCTCGATGCTGATCTATTCGCTGTTGCATCTGACTGGCTACGATCTGAGTATCGATGAGCTGAAAAACTTCCGTCAACTGCATTCAAAAACCCCCGGCCACCCCGAGTACGGTTATACCCCGGGTGTCGAAACCACCACGGGTCCGTTAGGACAAGGCGTTGCCAATGCGGTCGGCATGGCGCTGGCGGAAAAAGTACTTGCTGCGCAATTTAACCGTCCCACCCATGACATTATTAATCACCACACCTACGTGTTCCTTGGTGACGGCTGTGTAATGGAAGGGATCTCACACGAAGTTTGCTCGCTGGCCGGTACCCTCGGCTTGGGCAAACTGATCGCTTTTTACGACGACAATGGCATTTCGATTGATGGTGAAGTCGAGGGCTGGTTTACCGATGACACGGCAAAACGCTTTGCTGCCTATGGCTGGCAGGTCATCGAAAGCGTCGACGGTCATGATCCAGAAGCGGTCAAGCAAGCAATTGAAGCTGCGCGCGCCGAGACCGACAAGCCGACCCTGATTATTTGTAAGACCATTATCGGCTTCGGCGCACCGAACAAACAAGGCTCAGAGAGCTGCCACGGCGCGCCGTTAGGCGATGACGAAATTGCTGCTGCGCGCGAGCAGTTGGGCTGGCATCATGATGCTTTTGAAGTGCCGGACGATGTTTATCAGGCCTGGTCGGCAAAAGAAGCCGGTGCCGAGCATGAAAGAGCATGGGACCTGCGCTTTAAGGCCTACCGTGACTCCTATCCGGAGCTGGCTGTTGAGCTTGAGCGCCGTCTTAAAGGCGAGCTGCCAGATGACTTTGAAGCCCATGCGCAAGCTTACATTGAGCAATTGCAGGCAGAGCCGGCTGACATCGCCAGTCGTAAAGCGTCACAAAACGCCATTAATGCCTTTGCGCCGAAGTTACCAGAGCTATTAGGTGGCTCAGCCGACCTTGCCGGCTCAAACCTGACCCTGTGGAGCGGCGCGAAGGGCGTAACCGCGGACGATGCCAGCGGTAACTACGTCTATTACGGCGTGCGTGAGTTTGGCATGTCGGCCATGATGAACGGTATTGCCCTCCATGGTGGCCTGGTGCCGTATGGCGCAACCTTCCTGATGTTTATGGAGTACGCCCGCAACGCGGTGCGTATGGCGGCGCTGATGAAGCAACGCAGTATCTTTGTTTACACCCACGACTCCATTGGTCTGGGCGAAGATGGTCCGACCCACCAGCCGGTTGAACAACTGTCGAGCCTGCGCCTGACACCTAACATGAGTACCTGGCGTCCTTGTGATCAGGTCGAGTCTGCCGTGGCCTGGAAAGCGGCCTTGCAGCGTACTGACGGCCCAACCTCGCTGGTCTTCAGTCGTCAGGGACTGCCACAGCAGCAACGTACCTCTGAGCAACTGGCCAATATTGCCCGTGGTGGTTACGTCCTGCTTGACTGTGAGCAGCAACCTGAACTGATTTTGATCGCCACCGGCTCTGAAGTGGGTATCACCATGGCCGCAGCGAAAACGCTGCAGGAGAAAGGTCAGCAGGTGCGGGTGGTATCCATGCCAGCCACCGACGTGTTTGATGCGCAATCAGCAGATTACCGTGAGGCGGTTTTACCTGCCGCAGTAACAAAGCGGATTGCGGTTGAAGCGGGTATTGCCGATTACTGGTACAAATACGTTGGCCTGAACGGGCGTATTGTGGGCATGACCAGCTTTGGCGAGTCAGCCCCGGCCGGCGACTTGTTCAAGCATTTTGACTTTACTGCTGAGCACATTGTAGCCACTGCTGAGGAGCTGTTAAGCTGATGCCAACAACGCCAACAAGAATTGCTTTAAATGGCTTCGGCCGTATTGGCCGCAGCGTGCTGCGCGCCTTGTACGAGCGTGGCTATCGCGAGCAGTTGGAAATTGTGGCGATTAATGAGCTGGCGCCGGTGACGGCGATGGCGCATCTTTTGAAGTATGACACCAGTCACGGGCGCTTTCAGTTACCAGTGGCGACACCAGGCGAACACCGTCTGCAAGTGGGCAATGATGTCATCCGTATTTCGGCTGAGGCGGAGATCAGTTGCCTGCAGTGGCGTGATCTCAACGTTGATCTGGTGCTCGACTGCACCGGTGTCCACGGTACCCGCGAAGATGGCGCGCATTATCATGAAGCGGGGCTCCCGAAAGTATTGTTTTCGCACCCGGGTTCGCCCGATGTCGACTTTACCGCAATCTATGGTATCAACACTGACCATCTGACAGATGATCATAAGATTGTCTCAAATGGTTCCTGTACCACGAACTGTAGTGTGCCGGTATTAAAGGTGCTCGACGATGCTTTTGGCATTGAAAGCGGTGCGATAACCACCATTCATGCGGCCATGCATGATCAGCAAGTGATTGATGCCTATCATCAGGATCCGCGTCTGGCACGCGCTGCCGGTCGCTCGATTATTCCGGTGGACACCCGTCTGGCACGGGGTATTGAGCGCATCATGCCGCATTTTGCCGGTAAATTTGAAGCGATTCAGGTGCGTGTACCCACGACCAATGTAACGGCCATGGATATCAGCGTGACGGTGCGCGAGGACGTGACCATTGAAATGGTGAATGAGGCGTTAGCGCAGGCCGCACGCAGTGGCATGGCGGCGATTCTGGGCTTCACCAGCGAGCCGCTGGTGTCGATTGATTTTAATCATGACCCGCGTTCCAGCATTGTCGACGGAACCCAGACGCGAGTGGCCGGTAAACATTTAGTGAAAGTACTGTGCTGGTGCGACAACGAATGGGGCTTCGCTAATCGTATGCTCGATACCGCGCAGGTAATACTGGCGCAGCAGCAATAAGCAAAAATTTTTAATCAGGAGGAAGCAGTGATGTCCGCAGTAATAACCATGGATGACCTTGACTTAGAAGGTTTGCGCGTCTTGATCCGCGAAGATCTTAATGTGCCGGTCAAAGACGGCAAGGTCAGCTCAGACGCGCGTCTGAAAGCAGCCCTGCCAACCTTGCAAAAGGCACTTGATGCCGGCGCGAAAGTAATGGTGATGTCGCACCTTGGCCGTCCGGAAGAGGGTGAGTATGACGCTGAGTATTCGCTCCAGCCAGTGGTGGACTATCTGAATGAAGCACTTTCGGTACCAGTACGCTTAGCCAAAGACTATCTTGACGGAGTTGAGGTGAACAGCGGCGAAGTCGTGGTGTTTGAAAATGTTCGCTTTAACAAAGGCGAAAAGAAAAACGACGACAGTCTGGCGCAAAAACTTGCCGCCTTATGCGATGTGTTTGTTATGGACGCCTTTGGAACCGCACACCGCGCTCAGGCTTCGACCCATGGCGTCGCAAAATACGCCGACGTGGCGTGTGCCGGACCGTTACTGGCGGCTGAACTTGACGCCTTAGGCAAAGCTTTAGCGGATCCAGCGCGGCCGCTGGTTGCCATTGTCGGCGGTTCAAAAGTGTCGACTAAGCTGACCGTGCTGGAGTCACTGTCAGGCGTGGTGGATCAGTTGATCGTCGGTGGTGGCATCGCCAACACCTTTATTGCCGCAGCGGGCCACAACGTGGGTAAATCGCTTTATGAAGCCGACTTAACCGACGAGGCCAAACGTCTGATGGCGGCGGCAAAAGCCAAAGGCGGCGACATTCCGCTGCCGACCGACGTGGTGACCGGCAAAGAGTTCAGCGCCGATGCGCAAGCACAGACCAAGGCGGTCAGTGACATTGCCGCCGATGACATGGTGTTTGATATCGGTCCGGATACCGCTGAAGCCTTTGCAAAAATACTGCAAAATGCCGGCACTATTGTCTGGAATGGTCCGGTCGGGGTGTTTGAATTTGATCAGTTCGGCGCGGGCACCAAAGCCCTGGCTGAAGCTATTGCTGCAAGCCCGGCGTTTTCAATTGCCGGTGGTGGCGACACGCTGGCGGCAATTGATAAGTACGGCATCGCTGATAAAATCAGTTATATTTCGACCGGTGGCGGTGCCTTTCTTGAATTTTTAGAAGGTAAAAAATTACCTGCAGTCGCGATTCTGGAAGAACGCGCAGAGAATGGCTGATAGCCATTACAATTACACTATCAGGAGATAACTCATGGCTTTAATTTCTTTACGTCAATTGCTCGACCACGCGGCCGAAAACGGATACGGCGTACCCGCGTTTAATGTCAATAACCTCGAGCAAATGCGTGCCATTATGGAAGCGGCAGATGCCACCGACAGCCCGGTCATCGTGCAAGCGTCAGCAGGTGCGCGTAGCTACGCAGGTGCCCCTTTCTTACGTCACTTAATTCTTGCTGCCATTGAAGAGTGGCCGCATATTCCGGTGGTGATGCATCAGGATCACGGTACCTCGCCAGCAGTCTGCCAGCGTTCAATCCAGCTGGGTTTCAGCTCGGTCATGATGGACGGCTCGTTGCAGGCGGACGGTAAGACCCCTGCTGATTACGACTACAACGTGCGCGTTACCCAGGAAGCGGTTGCCATGGCCCATGCCTGTGGTGTTTCTGTTGAGGGTGAGCTGGGCGTGCTGGGCTCGCTGGAAACCGGCGAAGCTGGTGAAGAAGATGGCGTTGGCGCTGAAGGTAAGCTGAGTCACGAGCAGTTGCTGACCGATCCGGAAGAAGCTGCACAGTTTGTCAAAGCGACCAACGTCGATGCCCTGGCCATTGCCTGTGGTACTTCGCATGGCGCCTACAAGTTCAGCCGTCCGCCGACTGGCGACATTCTGGCCATTGACCGTATTAAAGAGATCCACAAGCGCATTCCTACCACGCACCTGGTTATGCACGGCTCGTCATCGGTGCCGCAGGAGTGGCTGAAAGTAATCAACGAATTCGGTGGTGAGATCCCTGAGACTTACGGTGTGCCTGTTGAACAAATTGCCGAAGGCATTAAGCACGGCGTGCGTAAGGTGAATATCGATACTGACCTGCGTCTGGCCTCGACCGGCGCGGTGCGTCGTCACCTGCAGCAGAACCCAAGCAATTTTGATCCGCGCAAATTCCTGAAAGCTTCAACCGATGCGATGTACGACATTTGTAAAGCGCGTTACGAAGCATTTGGCTGTGCCGGACAGGCAAGCAAAATTAAGCCGATTTCGCTGGAAGAAATGTTCAAACGCTACGAAGCGGGTGAATTAGACGCCAAAGTGAACTAATCGGGGTTCTTTTTGACCGCAATCCCACGTTATACTGTTGAATAGTGTGGGATTGCGTAATAAGAAGAGGTGCTTGTGGAATTTAAAAAGACTTTATCAACACTGGCTGTATTAGTATGTTTAGGGATGCCGGCGGCTTATGCGCAAGCATCTATTTTCATGTACGATGACGCCAACGACCTCGACACTGAAGAAAAACAAGACTGGGATGCTTCGGCAGAGCTTGGCCTGTTATTCACTTCTGGTAATACCGAAACCGAGACCTTCAAGACGAAGCTAAACGCTGCCCGGGACTATCAGAACTGGCGCCACAAAGGAATGATCGATTATTATCGCTCAGAGCAAGAAGATCAGGACACCGGCGAGTCATTTGTCACCGGTGATCGGTTATTTATTTCAGCGCAGTCGAACTATAAATTCAGCCCGGAAAGCCGCTCTTCAGTATTTGTCTTTGGCTCTTACGAAGAAGACAAATTCAGCGGTTACGAATACCAAGGTACCGTGGCGGTCGGTTATGGTGCGCGCTATCGCTACAGTCAGTCGTTGTTTGCTGACTATGAAATTGGTCCGGGTTTCTCGGTCAATAAACCGATTGTGAACGGCACCATACAGGAACAGGAAACCAGCGCGATTTTGCGTCTGGCCGGTAACCTGGTTTGGGATATCAGCAAAACCTCGAAGTTTAACGCATTGGCATCGACGGAAATCGGTGAAGAAAATACCAAATCGCGTGCTGAGCTGTCAGTTTCAGCCAACGTCAATAGTTCGCTGGCGCTGAAGTTCTCAGTGGCAGCGAACCATAACTCGTATTTAGAAGACGCGTCGAAAGAAAAATTAGATACTGAAACGGCTGTAACCTTAGTCTATAGCTTCTAAGCAGCGTTCAGTTATCGTTTTGTGAAAAAGCGGGTTGCCGATTAGTCCTCGGCAATCCGCTTTTTTAGTTCCACAGGTTTATTACGTTTGCGTACGCGGATATTCAACAGCTCTACCGCCAGCGAGAACGCCATAGCAAAGTAGACATAGCCTTTGGGTACGTGGAAGCCAAGCCCTTCACCCATTAGTGTAAAGCCAATCAGAATTAAAAAGCTCAAGGCAAGCATTTTGATAGTAGGATGTCGGTCGACGAAATCGCCAATTGCTTTTGCCGACACCATCATCACCAATACTGCTGCCACAACCGCAATGATCATCACTGCGACGTAATCGACCAGACCTACGGCAGTAATAACCGAGTCGAGTGAAAAGACGATGTCAATGACGGCGATTTGCGTAATGATGGCGCCGAACGTCGCCACCTTAGAGGTCGATGTATGCTCTTCGACCCCTTCCAGACTGTGATGTATTTCAAGGGTACTTTTACCGAGCAAGAACAGGCCGCCGAAAAACAGAATCAGGTCGCGTCCGGAAAACGCGTATCCGAGTACGCTGAAAAGTGGCTCGGTCAAGCCCATTACCCAGACAATACTTAGCAGCAAAACGATCCGCATCGCCATGGCAAGCATGAGTCCGATCTGCCGCGCTTTTTGCCTTTGCTGCTCTGGTAATCGTCCCACCAAGATTGAAATAAATATAATATTATCAATACCTAATACAATCTCTAGGGCGGTTAGAGTGGCCAGCGCAATCCAGGCTTCGGGTAAAAAGATCCATTCAAACATTTAGCTTACTCTTACATTGTGGTGAGATTGAATTACAATAAACGGGTTATTTCGCAAAAACAATGCGGAATACTCTTTGCGCATAGCTGGTATTTTGGCTAGTATGCGCCCCCCGACAGTCGGGATCACGATGATACTAATAGCAGCAACAAGGCGAACTTTTATGTCTGCAAACTCGTTTCTTGGTGTATTCGCAAAGTCACCGATCAAACCGATGATCGAGCACATTACTCAGGTGCATGACTGCGCAATGACTTTAAAACCCTTCTTTCAGGCGGTTTACGCCGGTAACTGGGATGACGCGGAAGAGCATCGCAAGGCCATTGTTAAAAAAGAGAAAGCCGCTGATGATTTGAAGCGTGAAATTCGTTTAAACCTTCCTGGTGGTTTGTTTATGCCGGTCGAGCGCACCGATTTGCTCGAACTGGTATCGCAGCAAGACCGCATCGCAAATAAAGCAAAAGATATTTCAGGGCTGATAACCGGTCGTGAGCTACAAATCCCACAAGACATGGTGGATGGCTTTGATACTTATTTGCAACGTTGTCTCGACGCAACAGACAAAGCAAAAGAAACTATAGGTGAGTTTGACGACTTGCTCGAAGCCGGCTTTAAAGGTCGCGAACGAAAAATCGTCGACAGCCTTATTTCCGAGCTCGACAGCATTGAGCAGGACACCGATGCACTGCAGGTTAAATTGCGCCGTCAGTTGCGGGCAATAGAGCAGGACATGAACCCTCTGGATGCAATGTTCCTTTATAAAATTCTTGATTGGGTCGGTGATCTTGCGGACCTGGCTGAGCGTGTGGGCGCACGATTTGAGCTCATGCTGGCACGCGTCTAAGTCGGAGATAAACGATGGATATTATTTCTACCTATAATCTCACGCTGATCCTGATGGCCGCAGCTTTTGCGTTTTTTATGGCCTGGGGTATCGGTGCGAATGATGTCGCAAATGCGATGGGAACGTCAGTCGGCTCCAAAGCATTAACTATTAAACAAGCGATTATCATTGCAATGATTTTCGAATTCGCCGGCGCCTACTTAGCGGGTGGTGAAGTAACCTCTACCATTCGTAAGGGAATTATTGACTCGGCTTACTTTGTCGATGCGCCCGAGCTGTTAGTCTTCGGTATGATAGGCGCCCTGCTGGCGGCAGGCTTCTGGCTGCTTATCGCCTCTTATCTGGGCTGGCCGGTTTCGACCACGCATTCAATTATTGGCGCAATCGTTGGTTTTGCCGCCATTGGTGTTAGCCCCGACTCGGTTGAATGGGGCAAAGTCCTTGGCATTGTCGGCAGTTGGGTCATTACCCCGATGATTGCCGGCTTGATCGCTTACTTTATATTCCTCAGTGCACAGAAACTGATTTTTGACCGTGAAAACCCACTTGCAGAAGCAAAACGTTACGTGCCTTTTTACATGGGCTTGACCGGCTTCGTTATTGCCTTGGTTACCATTACCAAAGGCCTTAAGCATGTCGGGTTGAATTTCACTACCGGAGAAGGTTTCCTGCTGGCAGGTGCTATTGGTATTGTGGTTTTTGTCCTCGGTAAGATTATGATCGGCCGCTTGCGCTTCGATCCTGCTGCTGACAGAGAGATGCATTACACCAACGTCGAGAAAGTCTTTGCTATTTTGATGGTGGTCACGGCCTGTGCCATGGCATTTGCCCACGGCTCGAACGACGTTGCAAACGCTATCGGTCCGTTAGCTGCGGTGGTGAGCGTCGTTGAAAGTGGCGGACAGATTACCGGTAAAGCGCAGCTTGCGTGGTGGGTCTTGCCGGTAGGCGCGGTTGGTATTGTGCTTGGTCTCGCTATGCTGGGTAAGCGCGTTATTGCAACTATTGGTAAAGGAATTACTCACTTAACGCCAAGCCGCGGTTTTGCTGCTGAGTTAGCGGCGGCTACCACGGTAGTACTTGCCTCGGGTACTGGCTTGCCAATTTCTACCACTCAAACTCTGGTTGGTGCGGTCTTAGGTGTCGGCATGGCACGTGGTATCGCGGCGCTGAACCTGGGTGTGGTACGTAAAATTGTCGTCTCCTGGGTAATTACCTTGCCTGCGGGTGCCGTGATGTCGATTATTTTCTTCTATATTCTGAAGGCGGCATTTGGCGCGTAAGACAATTTAAGTCATTATCAAAAGGCGACTCCGGTCGCCTTTTTTTGTGCCCGAATGAAAATTTTTTAATGTACGCAAAACTTTTTTCGAATGGGTCACGACTACAGTAGCAAAGAACAAAGGAATCCAATTGTGTTTGCTCCATCAGATGAACGGCTCGTGAAGCGAGCTTTAGACAACAACAAGCAGGCCTGGCTGCAAATCGTCAGGCGCTACGAAGGGCTGGTGTTTAACTATGCCTTACGCATGAGCGGCAGTCGTGATGACGCCATGGACCTGATGCAGGACGTTTTCATGTCGTTGTTCCGTAATCTGGCTGGTTGGCGCGGTGAAAGTTCATTTAAGAACTGGTTAATGACCATTGCCCATCACCGCTGTGTTGAGCATTTTCGCCGCCGCAAAGACTACGCCGAGGATTACGACTTTGAGCAGCAGGAAAGTTCGCTTGACTGGGATAGTCCGGAAGCCGTGTATCAGGGGCAGCAGCGCACGCAACAGCTGGTTCGTGCCATGCAGCAACTACCGGTAGAGCAACGTTTGGTGGTGGAACTAAAGTTTTTTCAGCACCTGAAGCTACAAGAAATTAGTCAGCAACTTGATGTACCACTGAATACCGTCAAGTCACGTCTATACAAGGCGGTTGAAAACCTGCAAAAGTTGGTGGAGGAAGTATGAATAAGTCACACGAATTTGAACAATGGGTTCAGCAAACAGCCGATGAGACGCGGGGTGAGGCCGTACCAGAGTGGCCGCGGGAGCTGACGTTTCGCGCCACGCGCGAGCCGAAATTGCGGTGGTGGCAGCGGCCATTGTTGCCGGTCGCCTCATTGGCTTGCTCAGCGCTGGCGTTGCTGGCCATTGTCAGCCAGTTACAGGTACAGGTCACCGACAACGGCTTTAATGTTCACTTTGGTGGCGGCTTGACGGAGCAACAATTGCAGGCCGCAGTGGCCGAGCAGATGACGACCTATAAGGCTCAGCAGCAGCTGCAAATGGCCGACTACGCAGCGAACCTGCGCGAAGATTTTCGTGATGACGTGGCCGCTGCCAATCAGCAACTGGTGAATTATGTCCTCACCACCAGTCGCAGTGAACGCCAGCAAGATATGGAGGACCTGATTCGTTACGTCAACGCGCAGCGTGAGGATGATCAGGTGTACTTCGCTTATCAACTTTCTCAGGTCACCGAGCAGTTAGTAGAGCCCGGCAGCCTGGACGGTAATCCGACTTTTGACACGAAGGAGTAATCCCATGCGTACATTAATGGCAGTATCAGCGGTAGCGCTGGCTTTGACCACAAGTGCTATGGCACAGACGGATCAACAGCAGCGCGGTGAATTGCGAAAGCAATTAGAAATTATGAACAGTATTTTCTCCACAGCACTTCAGCAAGAACAACAGGGTGAAAAGGCGCGCATGATTGCCCGTGATCGCCTGAGCTACAACTATCTGGCCGGTCAAGGGGTGGTCTATCGCACCCGTATTGGTGGCAGTCGTATTATGTTTTTTGACGGAAATGTACCTTTGCCGCCGATGCCGGAAATGCCCGAAATTGAAGGTATCTCACACATTGAATTGCGGGCTGCCGCGGCCGAGGGCTTGGCTGCTGCATCAGAAGCACTGGAGAATATCGAGATTGTGACCGAAGATGTTTACGGCAATGAAAACGGTAATATTCGTGTCATTCGTACTGTCACCGACAATGTCCGTGAGAACGCCCGTGAGGTACGCGAATTACGGCGTCGCGAGCGGGATCTGGAGCTGGCAAAGGAAAATGCCAACGGTGAGCAAAGCGCTGAACTCAATCGCAAGCTCGAGCAGGTTCGTGCTGAATTGCGTGAAACTGAGCAAGCACTGGACGAGGCGCGTGCTGAGATAACCGAAGCGCGTGAACAGTTGCGTGAAGAAGGACAGGCACGACGCGCGAAGCTGGCAGAAGAAAAAGCCGAGCGTCTGGCTAAATTTGAACAAACCATGGCCAGTACCTTATGTGACTACGGTCGCACTTTACGGGCCTTGCCGGCACAAGAACATGTGACCTTTGTTATCGAAGGCGCAGGTGTTGAAGAGCACGGTGGTGATGACAAAATTTATATCTTTTCCAAGCGCCAGTTAGAACAATGTCAGTCGCCAGGTGATCTTTTAAGTAAGGCGACCACGTATAGCTTTTAACTGGTCCGTTAGACCGGTTGTCATCTCTGTTTAGCACGCCATCTGGCGTGCTTTTTTTTATCTGCCAAAACGGGTAAAGTACGCGCTCAAAATAACGGCAGTGAAAACCATGGATCTTAAAGACTTTACTTTCGAATTACCTGACGAGCTGATTGCCCGTTACCCGCAACCTGATCGCAGTGCCAGCCGTATGCTGCGCCTTGATGGCGCCACCGGCGCGGTCGAACATTCTCAGTTTAAAGCCATTGTCGATGAACTCGAAGCGGGCGATCTGCTGGTGTTCAACGACACCCGGGTGATTCCGGCGCGACTGCTTGGCGAGAAGGTTTCAGGCGGTAAAGTTGAAGTGTTGGTTGAGCGCTTGCTCGATGAGCAACGTGTGCTGGCGCATGTACGCAGCAATCGCGCGCCGAAGGCCGGACAAAAGATGTTGCTCGAAGGCGCCGTCGAGGTGGAAATGATTGCCCGCCAGGGTGCCTTGTTTGAACTGCGTTTTTTAACTGACGCGCCGGTTCTGGAGGTACTTGAGCAGTACGGTCATATGCCTTTGCCACCCTATATTGATCGACCCGACGAAGCCAGTGATCGTGAGCGCTATCAGACGGTTTATAATAAAAAGCCAGGCGCGGTAGCCGCACCCACAGCGGGTCTGCATTTTGACGCGCAGATTCTGGCAGCCTTAGAAGCCAAGGGTGTGAAGTTTGCTTACGTCACACTGCATGTGGGGGCGGGTACTTTCCAGCCGGTGCGTGTCGATAAGATTGAAGAGCATCACATGCATAGCGAGTACGCGGAAGTGCCAGAAGAAACGATTGCCGCCATCGCGGCCACGCGCGCCGCTGGCAAGCGCGTGGTTGCCGTTGGTACCACTTCAGTGCGTTCGCTCGAGTCGGCAGCACAAGCGGCGCGAGAAAAGGGTGAAACATTGGCGCCGTTTTTCTCTGATACCGATATTTTTATCTATCCGGGCTATGAGTTTCAGATAGTGGATGCCATGGTGACTAATTTCCATCTGCCGGAGTCGACGCTGATTATGCTGATATCAGCTTTCGCAGGACGTGAAAATGTGTTGCATGCCTATGAGCAGGCCATCGCCGAGCGTTATCGCTTCTTTAGTTATGGCGATGCGATGTTTGTGACCCGCAAACCCAGCTAAGGTATACTGTCGCACTCGGACTGTTTTTCCGTGATTTAACCGAACGGTGATGAAATGAAGTTTGAATTATTAAAGACCTGCGGCAAAGCCCGCCGTGGGCGTATGATCTTTGACCGGGGCGTGGTCGAAACCCCCGCGTTTATGCCAGTAGGTACAGCGGGTACCGTCAAAGGTCTCACTCCGGAAGAAGTTAAAGACACCGGGGCGCATATCTGTCTGGGCAATACTTTCCACCTGATGCTGCGACCTGGCACGTCGATTATCAAGCAGCATGGCGATCTGCACGATTTCATGAACTGGGATAAACCCATTCTGACCGACTCAGGCGGTTTTCAGGTATTTAGCTTGGGTGAGCTGCGTAAGATTACCGAAGAGGGGGTTACTTTCCGTTCACCTATCAATGGTGAAAAGATTTTGCTGACGCCGGAGAAGTCGATGGAAGTGCAGCGTGATCTGGGCTCAGATATTGTCATGATTTTCGACGAGTGTACCCCTTATCCGGCGACACAGGCTGAGGCGCGCAGTTCAATGGAACTGTCGTTGCGTTGGGCCGAGCGCTCAAAGACCGCACATGGCGATAATCCATCGGCGCTGTTTGGTATCATTCAGGGCGGTATGTACGAAGAGCTTCGTACCATTTCACTCGATGGCCTGACAGACATCGGTTTTGATGGTTATGCCATTGGTGGCTTGTCAGTGGGTGAGCCGAAAGAAGACATGATGCGCGTTCTTGATCACATCGCGCCAAAGATGCCAGCCGATAAGCCGCGTTATCTGATGGGTGTAGGCAAGCCGGAAGACTTGGTCGAGGCAGTGCGTCGTGGTATCGATATGTTTGACTGTGTCATGCCCACCCGTAATGCCCGCAACGGTCACCTGTTTATCAGCACCGGGGTGGTGAAGATCCGCAATGCCGTGCATCGCACGGACACCGGACCACTCGATCCGGAATGTGACTGCTATACCTGTAAGAATTACTCACGGGCGTATCTGCACCATCTTGACCGCTCAAACGAAATGCTTGGCGGCCGTCTGAATACCATCCACAACCTGCACTTCTATCAAAAAGTCATGCAGGATCTGCGTGATGCGATTGCTGATGATCGCCTGGAAGAACACGTTGCGGAATTTTACCGTAAGCGCGACATGGAAGTGCCTGAACTGGCCTGATAGCGCATACCGGTAAGAGTTGATCCCTGCGCTTAGGCGGGGATCGCTCTGGCAATGTCAATCACATACGGCTTAATACCGGCAAAGAAGAACTCTACCGCAATCAACATTACAATTAAGCCCATCAGGCGCATCAGTATTTTACTGCCGCTGCGACCGAGCTTCGCCAGTAACTGACGTCCACTGGCAAGCACCACTGCGGTCAAAGCACATACCACGGCAATGGCGATAAACAAGCTGATGGTTGCTGTCGCAGTCGAGGCCGCTGTTTTACTTTCCTGAATAACCAGTATGACCATGGTAATCGCGCCTGGTCCGGCAATCATCGGAATACCAATGGGCGTGACCGCAACATCGGAGCCAAAGTCACCATCACTTTCGCCGTCAACCCGCTTAGGTACAGTGCGTCCGCGCAGCATTTCAAAGCCCATCACGAAGAACAAAATACCACCGGCCACACGCAGTCCGTTCACCGAGATATTAAAAAAGCTGAAAATGACTTCACCGAGCAGCGCAAACACAGTCAAGGCGATAAAAGCGGTCACCGCAGCACGCATCGCAACCCAACGCGCGGCTTTTGGCGTCATGGTTTCGGTAAGTGCTATATAAATAGGCACCGCTGCTACCGGGTTGATCATGGTAAACAGTGAGGTGAACTGGAAAATAAAGGTTTCGAACATGCCGGGCTCCGAACCATCAGGGCGATAAGTAGCGGTATTGTATCAAGATTTTAAAATGTTGGTAAAAAAACAAAAAAAAGATTTTGTGCGACAGCCGTTGGCGCAATAAAATGCCATAATAAGAATTACAAAATTAATACATAAACCATAAAAACCAGCTTCTCCACTTTTGGAAGCGGTGACTCAAAAGCATGGATGTCTCGTCACCAGCCTGATACCATGCTTCACCGCTTCCATCTCCCTATTTCCTGCCCCCAGAATTAAATTGATCGCAGGCTTTACATCAGGATCTGAAGTCGCTACAATTCAGCACCATTTTTATTCGTCTTGGTCAGAAAACGACCAAAGTTTGATAACCAAACAACAGAATTTTCATTGAGGTGAGATTTTAATGCCAGTTGTTAAAGTAAAAGAAAACGAGCCGTTTGACGTAGCGCTGCGTCGTTTCAAACGTTCTTGCGAAAAAGCGGGCGTACTGTCAGAAGTTCGTCGCCGCGAACACTACGAAAAGCCTACTGCAGAGCGCAAGCGCAAGAAAGCAGCAGCTGTAAAACGTCACGCGAAGAAGTTGTCGCGCGAGAACGCGCGTCGTACTCGTCTGTACTAAGGCTATTCAGGGCTTCATTTAATAAGCCTAGCTTTTACATCGCGACTGGTCTCTGAACTAATTCAGTGACAGTATGAGAGCCGGAGCAGTTTCCACGCTTCGGCTTTTTCATTTCTGGAATACAGGGTACAATCCTCAGACGATCATCAGTGCCTTGGTAAACGAACGGAACCGCGATATTCATGGCAGGCCTTATCCCAAAAAGCTTTATTCACGATTTGCTCGACCGCGCTGACGTGGTTGAAGTCGTCGATAGCCGTGTACCGCTGAAAAAGGCCGGGCGTAATTATCAGGCCTGTTGTCCCTTCCATAACGAAAAAACACCTAGTTTCACTGTTGCCCCCGATAAACAGTTTTATCACTGCTTTGGCTGCGGCGAGCACGGTAATGCCATCGATTTTCTGATGGCCTACGACGGTCTTGAGTTTCCGGATGCGGTTGAAGAGCTGGCGTCGATGATGGGCGTCGAAGTGCCGCGCGAGACTTCGGCGAACCCGCAGGCTGAAGCACGGAAACGCCAACAGGCGGCCGATGACTATCAGCAAATGGAGCGGGCCACCCAGTTTTTCAGTTATCAGCTACGAAAGCACAAAAAAGCCCCGGAAGTCATTGAGTACCTGAAAGGGCGTGGTTTGAGTGGTGAGATCGTGAAGCAGTTTCAGATTGGCTACGCCCCCGATGGTTGGGATGATCTGCTGAAGTCGCTGGCCAAAGATCAGCGATCACGTGATCAACTGGTGGATCTGAAGCTGGTAAACCGCAACGACAATGGCCGTTATTACGACTTTTTTCGCGATCGCATTATGTTTCCTATCCGCGATAGACGCGGACGGGTGGTGGGCTTCGGCGGACGCATCATCAGCGGTGATGGACCTAAATACCTGAACTCTCCTGAAACGCGAATTTTCCACAAAGGCCGCGAGCTTTATGGCTTCTATGAAGTCAAACAAGCACATCGTAGTATTGAACAGGTCGTTATTGTTGAAGGCTACATGGACGTGGTGGCATTGGCGCAGGCGGGGATTGATTTTGCGGTGGCCTCGTTAGGCACCGCGACCACGACCGAACAGTTGCAAATGCTGTTTCGCGCCACACGCCAGGTGACTTGCTGTTATGATGGTGATCGTGCCGGCCGTGACGCTGCCTGGCGGGCCCTTGAAAATGCGTTGCCGCTGCTGACCGACGGCTTGCAGCTGAATTTCCTGTTCTTACCCGATGGCGAAGATCCGGATAGCCTGGTGCGCCAGGAAGGTGCTGAAGCGTTTAAAGCGCGGCTGGGCGAGGCACAAAGTTTTACCCAGTACTTTTTCGCGCACCTGACCGAGACACTCGACCTTGCCACAGACAGTGGCCGCGCAATGCTGCTGAGCCAGGCAAAACCGCTAATTGAAAAAGTAGCGAGTGATTACTATCGCGAAGAGCTACTGCAAGAGCTGGCACGGTTATTACGCCGTGAAGTTTCGCAGGTGGCGGGGCAGATGAAAGCAAAAGCGGCGCCTACCGCGAATCGCGACGAATTAAAAATGACGCCGATACGGCGCGCTATTGCGCTGTTATTGCAATACCCGCAACTGGGGCAGGAAGTTCCTTTGCACGAAGAATTAGCACAGCTAAAGCTTCCCGGCATTCCAGTGCTACTAAAACTTCACCGACAAACCCGTGAGCACAGCCTGACCCCGGCGCAATTACTGGAGCAGTGGCGCGGCACCCGCGAAGAGAAGCTTTTGCGTCAGTTAATGAGTTGGGAGCATCATCTTGAGCAGGATAAAATCAGTCAGGAGTTTTTTGACACCTTCTTGTATTTTATCGATCTGTTCGTCGAGCAGCGCGCGAACGAACTGTTAGCCAAAGAACGTCAGGCACCTCTGACCGCAGCGGAAAAGCGTGAATATATGGCATTACTGCGACATAAAGCGCAAAAGCACTCTTCGTAAAAAGTTGGCGAAATTGCAAAACAATTTGTCAATTTGCCTACCCATCCCAACTGACCCCACGGTTGCCAAATTCCCATAAGCTACTGTTATTATTGTCTTTAACACATTGATACAAAGTTGGCATTATCTTTGCTTTATTTGCTTAGGTTATAAGGCATACTTCTCCTATCTGACAAATTGAATAAAGGAATTAGCATAATGAAAACAATGAAAGCTTTAGCCACTGGCGCGGTACTGCTGACTTCAGTCATGACCCTGCAAGGTTGTCTGATAGTGGCGGACGGGTATTCGGACGATGGTGAATACTCTGCAAGTGATTATCGTAAGCTGGAAGAAAAGAACCGCCGAATGATCGCCGCGCTTGATAATCAGGTCACCCTGGACTACGTCCGTAACACCATGGGAACGCCGGAATTCGCTGATCGCGTCACGGTTGACGGTGAGCGCTATGACGTACTTTACTATCGGACACAGCGCGTTGAGAGCGACGGCAACACCACTCGTGACGAGTGCACACCACTGGTTTTTGAGAACGGTAAACTGGTCGGTACAGGCCAGCTGGCGCTGAAGCGCATCCCACAGCACGACTGATTAATTTCTGGCTCAAAACTGCATAATCTGCTACACTATCCGGTCTTAAATTTGATACCTCATTTTAAGACCGGTTTTTAGTTATCCATTTGAAATCACAGGTGGTAGATCTGTATGCAGCAGAGTCGTCAATCGCAACTCAGAATTCTTATTGCCAAAGGAAAAGAGCAGGGCTACCTGACTTTTTCTGAGGTTAACGATCACTTACCTTCTGAGATTGTAGATTCCGATCAAATCGAAGATATCATTGCCATGATCAATGACATGGGTATTAAGGTGTTCGAAAGTGCACCTGATGCCGATGATCTGATGATGAGCGAAGACACCGCGGACGAAGACGCTGCGGAAGCCGCAGCCCAGGCGCTTGCGAGTGTTGATGGCGAGTTAGGCCGTACGACTGACCCTGTGCGTATGTACATGCGTGAAATGGGTACCGTTGAGCTACTGACCCGCGAAGGCGAAATTGATATCGCCAAACGCATTGAAGAAGGTATTAACCAGGTTCAGTGCTCCGTTGCCGAATATCCGGAAGCCATTAACTTTCTGCTTGATCAGTGGGATCAGTGTGAAGCTGAAGAGATGCGTTTAACTGACATCATCTCTGGCTTTATTGATCCGAACGAAGTCGATGAAGCGCCGGTGAGCGCCACTCACATCGGTTCAGAGCTTTCCGAAGAAGAGCTTGAGGACGAAGATGACGATGGCGACGAAGACGAAGATGACAGCGATGATGACACATCAGAAGGCGGCATCGATCCGGAATTCGCCCGCCAGAAGTTTGCTGAGTTGCGCGAGCAGTATGAAAAAACCCGCGCCGCAATCAGTAAGCATGGTCGTGACAACGCCAAAGCGCGCAAAGAAATTGATGCCCTGAGCGACCTGTTCAAGCAGTTCCGTCTGGTACCTAAGCAGTTTGACCGCCTGGTGAAAGACATGCGTGACATGATGCATCGTGTCCGCGTGCAGGAACGTTTGATCATGAAAATGAGCGTGGAGCAGGCAAACATGCCGAAACGCGCGTTCATGAAGGCGTTTGCTGGTAATGAAAACAGCACCGCATGGCTCGATGCTGCCATTGAAAGCGGCGAAAGTTATGCTGAAGACCTGGCCGAATTGCGACCAGAGCTTGAGCGTTGCATTGCAAAGCTTGCTGAAGTTGAAGTGGAAACCGGTCTGACAATTGCGAAGGTTAAAGATATCAACCGTCGTATGTCGATTGGCGAAGCCAAAGCGCGCCGCGCTAAGAAAGAAATGGTCGAAGCGAACCTGCGTCTGGTAATTTCGATTGCGAAAAAGTACACCAACCGTGGTCTACAGTTCCTGGATCTGATTCAGGAAGGTAACATTGGTCTGATGAAAGCGGTGGACAAGTTTGAATACCGTCGTGGCTACAAGTTCTCGACCTACGCGACCTGGTGGATTCGTCAGGCAATTACGCGTTCGATTGCGGATCAGGCGCGTACCATTCGTATTCCGGTGCACATGATCGAAACGATCAATAAGCTGAACCGTATTTCACGGCAGATGTTGCAGGAGATGGGACGCGAGCCGTCACCGGAAGAACTGGCCGAGCGCATGGTTATGCCGGAAGACAAGATCCGCAAGGTGCTGAAAATCGCCAAAGAGCCAATCTCGATGGAAACTCCGATTGGTGACGATGAAGATTCGCATCTGGGTGACTTTATCGAGGACACCACCCTTGATTTACCGGTGGACTCGGCGACGTCAGAAAGCTTGCGCAATGCCGTACGCGAAGTACTGGGTGGTTTGACCCAGCGCGAAGCCAAGGTACTGCGTATGCGCTTTGGTATTGATATGAACACCGACCACACCCTGGAAGAAGTCGGCAAGCAGTTTGACGTCACCCGCGAGCGGATTCGTCAGATTGAAGCGAAGGCGTTGCGCAAACTGCGCCACCCAAGTCGCTCTGAGCAGCTGAAATCTTTCCTCGATGAGTAATTGAGGTCTCGCGGTGTGAACCCGAATAAAGCCCCTGCAGCTTGAAGCTTCAGGGGCTTTTTTATAGCCTGTATATGAAAAACGGCGCCAGATTTGTTAAGGTGTGCGTAATTTCGTTGAAAAGGATACTTTATGACCGCACTGGATCAGAAAATGACTGATACGCCCAAACCACGTCGGATTATTGATGCGCATTTGCATATCTATAATGACTCTTACCCGCTGATTGAAAATCAGGGGTTTTTGCCGACGCCTTTTTCGGTTGAGGACTATCAGCATCGCACGCGCGATCTTCCCATCGTGGGTGGTGTGGTGGTGTCGGGTTCGGCTCATGGTTTTGATCAAAAGTACCTTAAACCGGCACTTGAGCAATTCGGTGATAACTTTGTCGCCGTTACCAACCTGCCAAGCAGCGTATCGGACGAAAAAATATTGTCACTACGCGACTTGGGCGTGCGCGGTGTACGCGTCAACCTGAAACGTCGGGTGGTTAGTGGCCTGGACAACCTGGTCGACTTTGGCATGCGCATTTGGGATCTCGCCGGCTGGCATTTGGAAATGTATGTCGACAGCCGCGAACTTGATGAAATCATCCCGAAACTGGTGAAGCTGCCAAAAGCCTCAGTCGATCACCTTGGCATGGCACGCTCTGGCGTGTCACAGGTTCAAAGACTTGCTGATGCGGGTGTTCACATTAAAGCCAGTGGCTTTGGCCGCACCGAAGTGAACGTCACAGAAGCAGTGAAGGTGTTGTACAAGACCAACCCCGACTGCCTGATGTTCGGCACCGACTTGCCGTCAAACCGCGCCGAGCGACCGTTCAACATTAGCGATATCACCACCGTCGCCCAGGCACTGGACGACGAAGACGCCATCGACAAAGTTTTCGCGCGCAACGCCGCCGAATTCTACAACCTGAAACTGTAAAAACAGCCCTGCGGGGTCATGACAAGCGGGCAGAAATTTCATATACTTGCGCCCGCTTTTGCATTCCTTCCAAAATGGCCCCTTAGCTCAGTGGTTAGAGCAGCCGACTCATAATCGGTTGGTCCCCAGTTCAAATCTGGGAGGGGCCACCAATAAAGTCATTAAGTTACGGTATTTCTTGAGCCTTTGAAGGTGCAATCTCCGTGCTCCCGCTCTTGGTATATTAGCAGGCTCGTCCAAATAGGAAATTTATTAAGACCTGTCCTATACTTTTTGAAAGTCGAGCGAGCACAGGGATATTAACGATGAACGATGAGACCCAGGCCAGCAGCGGCAAAAAAAAGATCTTCGTCGTCGGTGCCGACGACTACAATCTCTCCCTGATCGAGAAAATCCCAGGCTCGGAGAACTGGGAACTGATCCGTACACTTGAATATTCTGACGTTCAGCCAGCCAGCGGCCGCATCGATTTCGACGAGCTTTATGAGCATGCCAGATCCATTATCGACGCGCATGGCGGCAAGCCAGATGCGATCATCGGCTATCTGGATTTTCCCGTGACCTCGCTCGTTTCGTTGCTGCGGCGCGACTACGCAATGCCGGGTGCTAGTCCCGAAGCGGTCGCGAAATGCGAGCACAAGTACTGGGCACGCCTGAAGGAGAAAGAGGCCTTTCCCGATGGCACACCCGAGGTGCGTGCCATCAATCCCTTCGATCCGGAAAATGCCAAGAAAGAGGCGCCGGACTATCCGTTTTGGCTCAAACCGGTCAAAGGTCACTCCTCCGTGCTCGGATTTCTGGTCGAGGACGAGGAAGAATTCGATGAGGCGTTGCACGCCTGTCGCCAGAAGATTCATCTGATCGGCGAGCCTTTCAACGCTTTCCTGGACAAGCTTGAGGACCGCAGCGAGATCGACGGTATCGACGGTAATTTCGCCGTGGCCGAACAACTCATTTCGGCCAAGCGGCAGTTCACGTTGGAAGGCTATGTCTGGCAGGGCGAAACTAGGATCTACGGCGCGGTGGAATCCCTGCGCGAGGGCGAGCACGCGTCCAGCTTCTCGCGCTATCAGTATCCCGCCGATTTGCCCGAAGAGGTCATCGAGCGCGCCACCGAGATCACCGGCAAGATGATGACGGCGATCGGCTATGACGGCTCACCGTTCAATGTCGAATTCTTCTATGATCCCGAAAGCGGCGACCTGCATCTGCTCGAAATCAACGCCCGAATCTCGAAGTCCCACTCTCCGTTATTCCACATGGTTGACGGCGCGGCTCACCAGAAGGTGGCTATCGAGCTGTCGATGGGGCTCGAGCCGGACATGCCTCATCGCGAAGGAAAAGACGCCATCGCGGGCAAATTCATGCTGAGAAGCTTCGAGGCCGATGGCATTGTTAAGCGCGTGCCCAGCTCCGAAGAGATCGCAGAATTGAAACGCATCCTGCCCGATTTTGATGCGAACGTTCTTGTCGAGAAGGATCAGCGTCTCTCTGACATGTTTTTCCAGGACAGTTATTCGTACGAGCTTGCCGACATTTTCCTCGGCGGTGACGACAAGGACATGCTGGAGGATGCGTATAACCGGATCCTGGCTTCGCTTCCCATTTACATTCAACCGCTCCCCGAGAAAGTATGAAAAGCGTATCCGACTTTCCCCACGAGATCATCGAGGAGGAGAATGTCTGGATCCCGGTCGGCGATGGCCTGAAGCTGGCCGCGCGTATCTGGCGCCCAAAGGATTCAGGCGACGATCCGGTGCCGGTGATCCTGGAATACATTCCCTATAGAAAGCGCTTCGGTTCGACCGTGCGCGACGAGATCACGCACAAATACCTCGCCGGGCACGGCTATGCCTGTGTTCGCCTGGACATTCGGGGCAGCGGGGAGTCCGAGGGCGTGCTGACTGACGAGTACCTGCAGAGCGAGCTCGATGACGGCGTGGCTGCCATCCACTGGCTGGCTGAGCAGGACTGGTGCGATGGCAATGTCGGAATGATGGGCATCAGCTGGGGCGGGTTCAACGGTCTGATGATCGCGGCGATGCAGCCCGAACCGCTCAAGGCCATCGTTACGGTCTGCTCCAGTGACGACCGCTATGCCGACGACATCCACCACATGGGCGGCACGCTGTTGGGCGACAATCTCTCCTGGGCTGGCGTCATGTTCTCTTACAACACCATGCCGCCCGATCCCGCGCTAGTGGGGGACCGCTGGAAGGACATGTGGATGGAGCGCCTGAAAGGTAGCGGACTGTGGCTGAAGACCTGGCTGCAGCATCAGCGCCGCGACAGCTACTGGCGGCACGGCTCAGTTTCTGAGCATTACGGCGACATCAAGATCCCGGTCTTCGCAGTCTCAGGGTGGGCCGACGGCTATACCAATACCGTCTTCCGCCTCATGGAAAATCTCGACGTGCCGCGTAAGGGCCTCGTCGGGCCCTGGGGTCACACCTATCCGCATATCGGCAGCCCCGGGCCGGCCATCGACTTTCTCGGCGAGCTTCTCGATTGGTGGGATCACTGGTTGAAAGGCAAGGACCGCGGCATGGACGACGAGAACATGCTATGCGCCTACATGCAGGACTCCGCCCCGCCCAACCCTCAGTACAAATACCGCAAGGGCCGCTGGGTGGTCGAGGCTGAATGGCCGAGCCCGGATATCGAGCCTCGCGCTTACACCTTCGGGACCGGACGCCACCTCATCGCAGAGAATAGCGGGGAGGAGACCGGGGAGGTAGGCATGAAAGTCCAGTCCCCGGTCACGCTGGGACTGTTCGCCGGCAAATGGTGTTCCTACGCCAACGGGCCGGATCTCGCCGGTGACCAGCGTTCCGAGGACGGCGGCGGACTGATCTTCCAGACTCACGAGCTGGAAGAGGACGTGGAGATTCTTGGTCAGCCGGTCGTCGAACTCGAGTTGGAGAGCGACCAGCCGCTCGCCATGGTCGCGGTGCGCCTGTCGGATTTCTTGCCCGACCATCAAATCACGCGCGTCACCTACGGAATGCTCAACCTCACCCATCGTGACAGTCGCCAGCACCCCGAATTACTGGAACCGGGCAAGCGCTACAGGGTCAAGGTGCCCTTGAACCACATCGCCCAACGCTTCGAGAAGGGCCACCGAATTCGGGTTTCGGTATCCACCGTCTACTGGCCAATGGCTTGGACCCCACCGGAATCGACCAAACTCACGGTCTATACGGGCAAGAGCCGGATCATCCTGCCCTGCCGCACGAAAAATATCGGCGGTGAGGAGGAGGCAAGCTTTGATCCGCCGGTCTGCGCGCATCCGCCTTCGACCACCGTGTACGAACCGGGCGCGCATCGCTGGCTGGTCCATCGCGATCTTGCTGACCAGCGCTCCGAACTGGAGGTCATCGATGATCGCGGCCTATTCCGGTTCGACGATATCGACCTGACGGTCGGCACCCATGCGGTGGAGAAATATTCAGCCGTCACGGGCGATTTCACCAGTGTAAGGGGGACAACCGAGTGGATCCGGACACTCCAGCGCGACGACTGGAAGATCAAGACCCGGACCTATACCTGCCTGACCTCGGACGCGAATAATTTCTACATCCGCGCCGAACTCGATGCCTATGAAGGCGACACGCGGGTGTGCTGCTTTAGCTGGGACGAAACGATCCCGCGCGACCATATTTGAGGATACCCATCAGAAGCACATGGAGAAAAGGGAATAAGATCGCTCGGCAAATTACCGACGGGCGGTCACCTGGCAAAACTTGGCAGTTTTACGCTTAAATCCACTAAAAATAGGTTTTATTAATCTGCTCAGCAATTTTTATCATGCCCAACTGCATGTCATCGATGAACTCATGCAGCTCTTGTTGCTCCAGGCACTGCGGCTTGCCATCGACGAGCTGCGTTTCTAACTTCTCAGTGGCTTCGACCGCTTTTTCATGGCGTGGCAGCTCTTCTAGTAAAGCTTTTACCTGATGCAGGGTGTGCAGCAGTGACCGCGGGAAACGCGGTTCGAGTAATAAAAATTTCAGCACATCAGGGCGGTTGATGCGCAGTCGTACTTTCTGGCGGTACATCTGATATGCCGACATGGACTTCAGTACGCTCATCCATTGAATATTCTCAAAGGTGGACTGATCACCGTCAAGCTCGGGCAGTAGCGATGCCGAGCGCACGTCGATAATGCGGGTGGTCATGTCGCCACGTTCAAGATTGCGGCCAAGACGTATAAAAGCATAGCCTTCATCGTGGGTCATAATACCGGCCAGGGTGCCGGTAATGGTTTGATTGGCGCGGATGACGCCACTCAGAGCCTCATAGCGGCGTCGGCGCCCTAACAGAGCCTGGCGGTTTTGCATCGCCGACAGGTATAAGCCGTTGACTTGCTCCCAGATCTCCGACGGAATGATCTCCCTTACGGTGCGAGCATTCTCACGCGCTTGGGTGAGTGAGTTAATAATCGAGCCCGGATTTTCTTTGTCGGTGACAAGATATTTCACCACACTGGCTTCATCGGCCTTGTCATAGCGCTCGTAAAAGCCATCGCGGCCGGAGAGAATATCGATAATCGGCTCCCAGCCCAGCTTAACCGTAGTGGGAAGATCCATTAACAGGTGCGAGTTGACGTTAATCAAACGCGCGGTGTTTTCGGCGCGCTCCAGATACCGTGCCATCCAGAACATATTACTTGCAACGCGTGACAACATGATTAAGCCTCCATATCCACTATCCAGGTGTCCTTACTGCCACCGCCCTGCGACGAATTGACCACAATGGAGCCTTTGCGTAGGGCAACGCGGGTCAGGCCACCGGTGGTGACCTTGATATCTTTGCCGCTTAAAATAAAGGGGCGCAGATCGAGATGCCGCGGTTCAGCCTTGGTTTCGACCAGCGTTGGCGCGGTAGAGAGCATCAACATTGGCTGCGCCACATAATTTCGCGGGTCGCGGCGGATCAGGCGCTTAAATTTTTCGCACTCGGCTTTGCTCGCGTGCGGACCTATCAGCATGCCGTAACCACCGGATTCATTGGCCGGCTTGACCACCATCTTATGAATATTTTCAATAACGTAATCGCGGTCCTCTTTATTAATGCACTTGTAGGTAGGTACATTCGGAATACTTGGCTCTTCATTGAGGTAATAGCGAATAATTTCGGGCACAAAGGCGTAAACCACTTTATCGTCGGCGACACCTGAGCCCGGCGCATTGGCCAGCGCTACCTTGCCAGCTTTCCAGGCGCGCATCAGGCCGGGTACACCGAGCATCGAGTCGGGATTAAACACCTCGGGGTCAAGAAAGTGATCATCAATACGGCGGTAAATAACATCCACCCGCGCAGGGCCCTCAATGGTGCGCATGTAAACCACATTATCGTCATCGACAAATAAGTCGCTGCCCTCAACCAGCTCGGCGCCCATCTGTTGGGCAAGGTAGGCGTGTTCAAAATAGGCCGAGTTGTAGATACCTGGGGTCAGTACAACAATTTCCGGGTGCTCGATGTCGCGCGGCGACAGCTGCGAGAGCATGTCGTACAGGTGAGACGGATAATCGTCTACCGGTAAAATGCTGTATTGCTCAAACATTTCCGGGAAGACGCGCTTCATCACCTTGCGATTTTCAAGCATATAGGAAACCCCTGAGGGTACGCGCAAATTGTCCTCCAGCACGTACACAGTACCGTCACTGTCGCGAACCAGGTCCGAACCGCAGATATGCGCCCAGATGCCTAATGGCGGATGTACGCCTTTACACTCAGGTAAGAAGTTCTTCGACTTTTTCAGCAGCTCTTCGGGGAACACGCCGTCTTTGACAATTTTTTGCTCGTTGTAAAGATCGTCTATAAACATGTTCAGCGCTTTCACCCGCTGCTTTAAACCTTTTTCAATCTGCAGCCATTCTTGCTTGTCGATAATGCGCGGGATGATATCGAAGGGCCAGTCACGGTCGATGGAGCCTTCATCTTCATGGTACACCCGAAAACTGATGCCCATGACATGTATGGCAGACTCGGCAGCAACCTTAAATTCTTCCAGGTCATTGTCGGTCAGGCTGCGCAAATAGCCACAAATAATCTCGGCTGCGGCGCGCGGCTTTCCTGCAGCTCGCAGCAGTTCATCGTAAAGATTGGTAGTTTTGTAACTTCCCCAACGAATGGTCATACACGACGTCCTCTGTTGTTCTGCTAACCTAATTAAAGATAGTGGCAAATGCGTCAAAAAGACAAAAAACTGTTGCTTTTGGTTTTGAACTGCATTGCAAATACGCTACATTCGGAAGAAGTTTCGCTTGCTCACCGGGGAGAGTATTTAGTGACTTATTGTTTGGCAATTCATGTGAATAACGGCTTGGTCTTTGCCTCTGACTCGCGAACTAACGCGGGTGTCGATTACGTGGCAACTTACAGTAAAATGTTTCGCTTTGTCTGGCCCGGCGAGCGCAGTGTGGTGTTATTGACCGCGGGCAGCCTCGCGACTTCGCAAGCGGTGGTTAACGCCATCAAATCCGATCTAGAAGACCCTGACGCATCGTTTAATCTGCGCAAAGGTAAACACCTCTATGATCTGGCCAGCTATATTGGCGGATTAAGCCAAAAAGAACAGCAACAGCATGCGCAGGCACTGGAGAAGAGTAACGCCAGCCCGGAGGCCAGCTTTATTATCGGCGGGCAAATTGCCGGTAAAGCCTGTGAGGCCTACATGATTTACCCGCAGGGCAACTATATTAGTGCCTCGGAAGACACGCCGTATTTGCAGATTGGCGAAAACAAATACGGCAAACCCATATTAGATCGCATCATCGCTCCCGACACCTCACTGGAAGATGCGGCGCGATGCGCGATGATCTCAATTGACTCTACAGTGCGCAGTAATATCAGTGTAGGGTTGCCTCTTGAGCTCGCTATTTACACGAACGACAGCCTGGACGAGCCCTGGCACAACAAATATCGTGCACTAAGCCCCATGTATAAGTCCATGCAAAAGCAATGGAATGAGGGTTTGCGGCAGGCATTCTCAGGCCTGCCAAGGTTCGACTGGGAAAAAGAAGATTAAGTGCCGTTGCGACAGGCCGCGCAGATCACTTTGTCGACAAAGCGCAACTTATCCAGTGCCAGACTGGAAAAGACAAACGGGTAAGCGTCGCCGTGTCCCATACTGCGGTTAAGTGCGTTTAGCATCCCGGTTAAGCGCACCCAGTCATCATACAGCTGATTAAAATGCGCCGTGGTTTGCTCCGGCCTCGTCGGCGGTAACTGCTGAAGCGGATTAATAACCGGATGAGCTGAGACACTAAAGTCATAGTCACTGGCGGTCTCAAGGGTATCCACCATGTGCAGGTAGTGCGCCCAGGTTTCTGCCCAGTCTTCCCAGGGGTGCATGCTTGCGTAAGCACTTACCCACACTTTGTGCCAGTCTGGCGCGGGCCCCTCTCGATAGTAGTTTTGTAAGGCCAGCGTGTAGTCGAGCCGCTCGTCACCAAACAGCGCCCGAAACTCCTCCAGCCACGGGCTGTTGTGGATGAGCCTGTCCCAGTAGTAATGACCTGACTCGTGGCGAAAGTGGCCCAGCAAGGTGCGGTATTGCTCGTTCATCTGCTCGCGCATCTGCACGCGTGCACTGGCTCTTGCTTCTTTTAGGTTGAGCGTGATCACACCGGCGTTGTGGCCGGTGGTAACAAAGCTTTTGACCGTAAGCTCATTCCCGTATTCGTCTTCGGTCTGATCTTCGAGAAACTCAAAAGCCAGACCATGTTCGGGATCTTCTTGCTGCGAGCGTACTGGTAATCCCAATTTGAACAAAGTGTACAGCAAGCGCCGTTTGGCTTGCTCCATGCGTGCCCAAAGCCTGCGGTTGCCGCGTATATCAAGGTTTGGAATGGTTCGGGTTAATGCACAGGAGGTACAAAATTCACCCGTGTCTTCCACTGGAATCATCCAGTTGCATACATCCTGCACGACATAGTTCTGGCATGGACGGTAGCGTTTACCATTGAGTGCTGCCAACCAGGTGCCATCTTGCTCACGGTTAAATGCGCTGAGCTTATTCTCCTCGGGTATGAAACCAAGCATGCGCCCGCACGCTACACACTGAGTGTTAGCGAAATAAAGCGTGTTTCCACACTGGCACGAGAAGGTGAGCATTGTATAGTTCTCCCGACATTTACGAGCAACGCATCTTTTTTAGTTCTACTTCAGCAACTAACTTAGCATGTTCGTGAGCAAAACGAAGCTAATAGGAGTGAAAGCCGCTGGCATTATCAGTAGTTTATACCATGCTTAAACGAATAAAGTTTAAACGGGTGTGCGCGGTAAACAGGGGAGGACGTCATGCGGGTTGTAGCAGCCTTAGGGGGAAATGCTGTTTCGCCAAGAGGCGAAAAACTCACCGCTGAGAAACAACGAGAAAATATAAAAGGAGCGGTACAGGCGCTGGTAAAAATTGTGCGTGCGGGTCATGACCTGGTCATTACCCATGGGAATGGTCCGCAAATCGGTCTGCTAGCATTACAAAATGATGCCTACGACCGAAATAACAGTTTCCCGCTCGACATTTTGGGCGCTGAGTCGGAAGGGATGATCGGTTATATGCTGGAGCAGGAACTGGAAAGTGAGCTAGGTGAGGAACCTGAAGTCGCCACTGTTTTGACGCAAATTGCCGTGGTTGAGGATGATCCCGCCTTTGCTGATCCGCACAAGTTTGTTGGCCCGGTTTATGACGAGGAGCAGGCACAGCAGTTGAAAGATGAGCGGGGCTGGTCGATTGCGAAAGATGGCGACAAGTGGCGCCGCGTAGTGCCGTCACCTGCGCCACAGAAAATTCTTGATTTGAAAGTCTTGCAGTTACTGGTTGCCCACAAGATTATCCCTATTTGCATTGGCGGTGGCGGTATACCCGTCGTACAGCATTCTGATGGTAGCTATCATGGGGTTGAAGCAGTCATTGATAAAGATGCGGCGAGCGCCTTATTGGCCCGCCAACTCGATGCCGACGCGTTATTACTGCTGACGGATGTCGCAGCCGTTTACGAAAATTATGGCAGTTCTGAGCAAAAAGCGATCGCGCATATGACGGTTGCAAAGGCGCAAAATTTCGATGCCCCCGCAGGTTCCATGGGGCCAAAAATTCAAGCCGCGGCAGAGTTCGCGCAGCATGGAGATTTTAGCGTTATTGGCTGTTTGGACGACGCGCTGGCCATGCTGGAGCACCGTGCTGGTACCTGTATCCGATAAGTCATTTCCGCTGCTTTTTTCGCTTGTCTGTTAATAAGGTGTTGTGTACGCTCATGACATTCTTCTCGCTGAGGATAGGGGTCTTCTGGCGTGTTGCCTCAAAGCTTACTTGAAAAGGAATTATCATAGTGAAATACAGTGTTATTGCGATTGCTCTTTTGCTGTCGGGTTGTGCAGCCACCCAGAACCAGCAACCGCAGGAAGTTGCCTCCCAGGTGAGTCCTCTCGTACAACATCTTGATCGTGGTGTCGAAGCCTTGTCGGCAGGTGACATGCAGCTAGCCGGCAGCGCGATCGATCAAGCCCTGGCACTGTGTGCGAAAGAGCTGGAAGGTAATGAGCAACGTTATTATGCGTCCCGCGGCATGGCGGAGTCGATGTTTTACATGCTGATGGCCGCCCAGAGCGGCGCGGATGCGGTAGACATTGATACGAGCTGCGGCGATGCGTTGTATTTACGAACCTATATCAGTGTTGAGCAGGGCGATATTGATCAGGCCGAGCGCCTGATACGCCAGGCGTTAGAGCTGTCGCCGGCAAATGCCATGTATTTGGCAGAGTTAGGCCACATCTATCACCTTAAGCGGGACTGGAAAGGTGCGCTTGATGTCTTTACTAAAGCGGAGTCTTATGCCCTGGCATACTCGCCTGAGCACCGCAAAGTTGAAGAGCTCGGGCGGGCAAAACGAGGTATGGGATTTAGCCTGATTGAACTTGGCCAACTTGATGAAGCCGAGGCAAAATTTAAAGAGTGTTTAGAGCTGAATAAGCAGGATCTCAACGCGTTACAGGAACTTGAGTATATTAAACAGTTGCGTAGTCAGGGGTAGGCGATTAATGAGCAGTCACGGGCACAGGTCAATTGTTGTTGAGGGTGGCGCAATGCGTGGGATTTTTGCCGCTGGCGTGCTGGATGGCTTCATGCGCGAGGCATTTAAGCCCTTCGACTTCGCTATCGGCGTATCGTCGGGGTCAACCAACCTTATCGGCTATCTGACCGGTGACTACCAGCGAAGCTACCGGATCCTGACTGAGCTTGCGCAATCGAAGCATTTTATTGATCCGATTCGGGGCATGCTCGGTGGCCATCTATGTGATGTTGAGTGGCTATGGCGCACCTCCTATGACACTATCGAGCTTCATCTGGAGCGCTATTTGCAACAAAGAATTCCGCTGTACGCGGTGACCACACGAGTTGAAGATGGCGCGCCCTGTTACATTGAGGTGACCGAACAAAATCTGCACCAGTTATTCCCGGCCTCGTGTGCCATACCGATAGCGTTTCGCGACTTCCCTGAAGTTGATGGCGTAGCCATGACCGACGGCGGTGTCGCTGATTCAATTCCGGTGGTCAAAGCTTATGAAATGGGCGCGCGGGAAATTACTGTGGTTCTTTCCAGAGCCGAAGGCTACCGGAAAACCGGTAGTCGTACATTGGGCTTTACCCGTCGGTTATTAAGTCACTATCCGAAGCTCTGCGATGCCATTGAGGCTCGTGCCGAGCGCTATAATGCGACGATTGACTTTATCAATAGCCCGCCCTCAGACTGCACCATTCATGTTATTGCGCCGCCCAAAGATATGCCGGTTGGGCGCTTCACGCGTCAGCGTGAGCGCCTTGAAGTGGGATATAATGCCGGCTTGCGCGCCGCCTTTGAGCACATCGATAAGCTCTCAGGCGCGCAACCTATTGCTCGCCAACCAGAAACTCTGGCGCAGTAAAGCCACCAATCTTCGCTTCGAGCATAGCCGCAAGGCTAAAGAGTTGCGGCTCACTCCAGGGCAAGCCCACCAGGCTTAAACCTAATGGCAGTGAACCCTGCTGGCCTTCCTGCATGCCCAGAGGCACGGTAATTGACGGATAGCCTGAAACCGCAGCAGCGGTTGAAGTGCCAAAACTGAAGCTACCGCCTTCTGCGGGCGGGGTAGGCCATGCCGGACCATAAGAGGGCAACAGAATGGCGCTGGCACCCTTACCTTTTAAGTACTGATTCAGATGCGCTTCGGCAAGGCGGCGACCTTCAGTGAGCGCCTGGTGGTAGCTCTCGGCTGCTTCAGCAAGATCAATGGCGTTCGCTTGCTCAAAGTACTCCTGGCCAAAGAGCGCAAGTTCACGTTCGGCGTTCGCTTTATTGTAATCAATCACCGCCTGCATGGTAGCTGCTGGTGCACCAAATTCTGCCAGCCAGGCGTTTAGATCGCGTTTAAACTCATAAAGAAGAACTTCGAATTCGGCTGCATAAAGCGCATCAGGAAGCTCCCATTGGGCGACTTCTACCACCTCGAAACCTTGCGATTTCAAAGTTCGTACAACATCGTCAACCATGTTTTTAACGCCGCTGAACTGATCGTCGAACGCTCTGACCACAATAACTTTTTCGGTCTCAACAGCTTGTTGCGCTGCGTTACTTAATGAGACTCCGTACCGGCTTCTTGCCTCGGCAGTTGCCATGGTGTCAAGCAATAGCGCTGCTCCATAAACTGAGCGCGTCATTGGGCCAGCGATATCCTGTGCTGCGGCAATGGGAATAATGCCATAGCCTGAGACCGCGCCACGCGTTGGTTTAACGCCCACCACACCATTTACCGAAGCCGGGCACATAATGGAACCATCGGTCTCGGTGCCCACCGCAAGCAAGGTGAAATCGGCAGCAACCGCGGCACCCGAACCCGAGCTGGAGCCACAGGGATTATGGGTCAGCAAATGCGGGTTACGCGTTTGTCCACCGATGCCCGACCAGCCGCTGATGGAGTTCTCGCCACGGAAATTCGCCCATTCGGATAGGTTGGCTTTACCAAGAATAATGGCGCCACTTTGCCGTAGTTGGGTCACCAGCGTAGCGTCTTTTGCGGTAATAAAACCTTGCATGACACTTGCACCAGCCGTGGTTGCAAGACTATCAGCGGTTGCGATGTTGGCTTTTAACACGACAGGTAAGCCGTGCAGAGGGCCGCGTATTACGCCCCGGCGCCTCTCTTCATCCATTTGTCTGGCCAGCGCCAGCGCGTCCGGGTTCACTTCAATAATCGCCCGAATCTCGTAACCGTCGCGATTATTAGCCGCGATCGCGTCCAGGTAATGCTGTACCAATGCCTCGCTGGTAAGGGTGCCGGCAGTCAACTGCTGCTGTACTTTTGCTGTATCAGTAAAGCTTAGCTCTGCTGACCCGGTGGCTTGTGGTGCCGAAGCGCTACAGCCGGTCATGATCCAAGCCGTTGCGAGTATCAGAAGCCGTAGATTAGTGAGGTAAGGCTGGATCACGAGATGTTCCTTTTTATTATTTAGAGTGACGACTTGTTTTTATACTAGAAAAAAAACCGCACATAAACAGCCAGGCAGTCATGGTCGTGTTTTATTTAATTTGGCTGATTCAAAACTGAGTGACTACACTTAGTGACGCATATAAGTAACAAACATGAAAACTGGAGATTGCGACACACAAAAAAACATGCCAAAGGTGACAACCATGAACACCAAGGAAATCATGATAGAGCGCCATCTAAAGGGTAGAGATATCGCGGATGAGCGTGTAATTGAGGCGATGCGAGAAGTGGATCGCTCGCTGTTTGTACCTGAGGAACTACAGCAACATACCTACGATGACAGGCCTTTGCCCATTGGTAAAGGACAAACCATTAGCCAGCCTTACATTGTGGCCTACATGGCACAAGCGCTGGACCTTAAGCCCAATGATAAAGTTCTCGAAATAGGTACCGGTTGCGGCTATAACGCTGCCGTACTGTCCCACCTGGCCGGCGAGGTTTACTCGATTGAAATTATTGAGTGGCTGGCCGAGCTGGCAAAAAACAATCTGGCCAAAACTGATATTGATAATGTACAGACCCGTTATGACGACGGTTATCAGGGTTGGCCTGAGAACGCGCCCTTTGACGCGATCGAACTGACCGCTGCGCCGGCGAAGATTCCCGAAACCCTGAAACAGCAGCTGAAAATTGGCGGCCGACTACTTGCACCTGTGGGTACCGAACGCCAGGAGCTGGTGGTATTGGAGCGCACCGGGGAAGATACCTTCGAAGAAACGAAATTACTGTTAGTACGTTTTGTCCCCATGACCGGGCTGGCCGAGAAGGAGTAACTATCATGACCGAAGCGAATGCGACGAAGGCGGCGCAAGCGCGCGATATCATGATGGGTTTCGCGCAGCGTACCGGACTTACCGAGGATGCCTCAGATAGTAGCCGTCGTTATCTCTGGACCGACGCTTTTGCGACATTAAACTTTCTCGCGCTGAAGCGCCAATTCGATGCGCGCGAATTTGAGGCGATGGCACTGCGCACCATCAAGCAGGTGCACTGCCACTTAGGGCAGTTTGCCGCTGACGATCAGCGCGAGGGCTGGATTAGTGGCCTCACCGGAGACAATGCGCTTGAGCATCCCACGGTGGGCGGTTTACGAATAGGCAAAGAGTTACTTGAGCGCACTCCCGAAGAGTCTTATGACGCTGAGCTGGAGTGGCAGCGCGACGGTCAGTACTATCATTACCATACCCGCTGGATTGTGGCACTGCTGCGGGCGAGCAAACACTTTAACAACGAGCAGCTAGCACTGTGGGCCGCCGAGCTAAGTCTGGCTGGCGCCCGGTTTATGAGTAATGAAGTTGGCCGCGGTAACAGGCTGTACTGGAAGATGAGTATCGACTTATCCCGTCCTCTGGTACCCATGATGGGTGCCCATGATCCGCTGGAGGGCTTGCTCTGCGCGATGCAGACGTTCGCTGAAACTGGCACTTTCAAATATGAATTTGACGGCTACATTGCCAGGCTGAAAGAGCTCTGTGCCAGTTCCCACTGGGCAACTGAAGACCCGCTTGGCGCTGGCTCGTTGTTACTTGACGTGGTTCGGGCGACCGAACTACAAGCATTTATGGAGTTACCGCCAGCCGTGAAGCCCCAGCGACTGATGCGTGATGCACAGCAAAGTCTGGAAGTCATTTATGAGAATTTCGATACTGGCGCTCCAGCGCATGCGCGATTAGCTTTTCGCGACTGCGGCTTGTCGCTGGGCTTACGCTGTCTGCAAGCGAGCGTACCTTTCATTGAAGCTAATGGCGTGGAAGTGCAAATCGAACCGGAAATTTGGCAGTTAGCAGATGACATTGAAGACTTCTGGAGCGATGCCCGAAACCAGGAGGCTTCGAGTTTTCAAAATCATCTGGATATTAACGAGGTCACCCTGGCGTCTAGCTTGCTGGCATCAAGCCAGCCGGAAATATTTACTCGTGTCTGAATGCGCCAGACCCAAAAAATCATGGAGGTAGTTCATGAGCGACCCACTGATTAAAATTATTGAGCAATCTAAGCATGAGTTTAGCGGCACAGACGACTTAGCGCCCTTACTGGAAAGCCTTGCAGATAAAAAAATCGTGATGCTCGGTGAGGCTTCGCACGGTACCCATGAGTACTACCAGTGGCGTGCGCGCATCTCAAAAAAATTGCTGGAAGAACATGACTTTGACTTCGTTGTAGTAGAGGGTGACTGGCCCGCCTGTTATGAGCTGAACAGGCATGTCAAAGGTTATGCTGATGCGCCTGAAAAAACCACGGACGCGCTGAAGCACTTTGAACGCTGGCCGACCTGGATGTGGGCCAACTGGGAGGTCTACGAATTCGCCCGCTGGCTTAAGGGATTTAATCAGGAGCGCAGTACCGGGGAACAAAAAGGCTTTTATGGATTGGACGTTTATAGCCTGTGGGAGTCAATGGACGCGGTCATGGATTACCTGAAAACAGAAGACCCGCAAGCCTATGAAGCGGCCAAAGATGCGATGCGTTGTTTCGAACCCTACCGCGATGAAGATGGTCAGCGGTATGCACTCTCGACGCAACTGGTACCTGAGGGTTGTGCCGATGAAGTCACCCGGTTGTTAGCCGAAGTACGTCGTAATGCCCCCACCTATAATTCTGATCGTGAGGAGGCGTTAAGCGCTGAGCAAAACGCTCATGTAAGTAAAAACGCAGAGCGCTACTATCGCATCATGGCCAGAGGCGGAGAGTCCACCTGGAATTTACGCGACCGCCACATGATGGACACATTGAATCGTCTGCTGGCATTTCACGGGCGCGATGCGAAAGGTATTGTCTGGGCCCATAATACCCATATTGGCGACGCTACTTTTACCGATATGAGTACGCAGGGACTGTTTAATATTGGCCAGTTGGCGCGTGAAGAATATGGCAATAAGCAAGTCGCGTTGGTGGGTTTCGGCAGTTATGAGGGCAGTGTCATGGCGGGTAGCTCATGGGGTGCCCCAATGGCCGAGATGGACTTACCGGCTGCCCGCGAGGGTAGTTGGGAAGACTTGTGTAACCGGGCGGGCGAGCAGTTCTACCTGAACTCAGCCGACTTGGCCAGGCATGATGCCTTGTTGCGGCGTATCGCCCATCGGGCCGTCGGCGTAGTATATAATCCACGGCATGAACGTTATGGTAATTACGTTCCCACCGTGATTCCCAAGCGCTACGATCACTTCATTTTCTTTGCAGCGAGTCGGGCGCTACACGCTCTCGATATTAAAGCAGACTCTGAGACTATCCCTGATACCTATCCGTTTGCACTCTAAAAGGGGGCATATGTCACTCGCTCAATGATAATGATTGTCATTTACAAAAAAGCGATTTAATATCCCGGCTCATATCAGTAGCTAACCCTAACTTTTGGATTAAAGATAAAGATATGAGCCCTTCTTTTAGCAAGTTAACCTGCGCTATTTTGAGTACCTGTGTTCTGTCTCCTGCACTCGCTAAGGACAACTTAGCGGAGCAATCCTTAGAAAGAATTACGGTCACTGGCAGTCGTATTATCGAGAGCTTTGACGAAGTACCTGCGAGTATTACCGTCATTGATCAGCAGACGATTGAAGAAAACCTGAATACCAGTTCTGAGTTACAGTCGTTACTGTCCTTTGTGGTCCCGGGGATGGCGCCCGCTACCGGCAGTACGAGTAATTTTGGACAAACCTTACGTGGGCGAAACATGCTCATTATGATCGATGGTGTTCCCCAGGATACGCCATTACGCAACGGAGCGCTTGGCATCCGTACCCTTGACCCAGCCGCGATAGAGCGAATAGAGGTTCTCAACGGTGCCACTTCCATTTGGGGTAACGGCGCTGCCGGCGGGGTAATTAATTATATTACCAAAAAGCCAACTGCCGAGCCTGTCCAGTTCTCACTGACACAAGCCCTACATTCAAGTCTGGTCGAAACCGAAGATAGTCTTGGCTATCGCACGGTACTATCAGCGCATGGCTCGCGCGATGCTTTAGGTTTTGTCCTGAAGCTCTCGCAGGAAAACTACGGCGTACAGCGTGATGCTGACGGCGACATTCTGGGGCTGCAATATGGCCTGTCAGATAGTACGCAGCGCGATATCTTTGCCAAGCTGACCTATGCCATAGACGCCGAAAAATCTGTGCAGTTGACTTATAACTTCTACGATTCCGACCAAAACGCCGACTATAAAGATGTATCGGGAATCATCGATCTTGGGGAAAAAACCTACGCAGTGCCTTTGACTGAGGGTGAGAGTAACCGGGGAGCACCTCAGGGCCCCGAAGGGAACTCGAATTTGATGCTTAAATACGAGGACCGCGACCTATTTGCTAACACAGCATGGACGTTGGATGCTTACGCGCAGACCATCGACAACGTCTTCTTCTGGTCACCCACCCTGGGCAATCCTGAGGCGGGTTACGAGGGCGGTCAGTCCGCTATTTTATCTGAGAAGTTGGGCGTACGCTCTGTACTCACAAGCCAACTTGAGGTTATGAATGTTCCTTCGACCTTAATTTATGGCATTGATTTACTCGAGGATGTCACCTCGCAGCCGTTGCTGGATGGACGTATTTGGGTACCTGAAATGGATATGCAGTCGACAGCTTTATTCCTGCAGACCAAATGGGACCTCGGTTATGACTGGACACTGAAGGCAGGAGTGCGGCACGAAGATATAGCAGTAGCAGTTGACGACTATGAAACCTTGAAGGTATGTCGTACCGCACAAACCTGCTCAACGCCCATGATGGTTGATGGCGGTGAAATGAATTATGCGGCAACGACTTTCAACATAGGACTACGCTATCGCAGTGATTCAGGGCTCTCACCCTATATCAGTTATTCTGAGGGATTCGAGGTTCCTGATTTAGGACTGCTGATGCGGACGGCAACCGTCACAGATGTATCTCTGATCGCCAGCGAGGCCTCCATTATTAAAAATTACGAGCTCGGTCTGAGCGGCGAATGGCAGCGCCTTTATTATACTTTAGCGGCGTTCAGAAGTACTTCAGAATTAGGCACGCGAAGCGAGTACGATCCGACAAGCGGTATCTACCGACCGGTGCGCGCGCCGCAGGAAATCTGGGGCTATGAAGCGACGGTGGACTACCGTCTTAATGATTTCTGGCAGCTCATCGCAGCGTATGGGTATACCGAGGGTAAAGATACTGAAAACGATGAGTATCTGGGTGCGCGACAAATAAGTGCGCCAAAATTGAGTACATCAGTACGATATCATTTACCGCAAGGTCTTAAATTAAGCGTTAACTGGCTACATGTATTCGACCGTGATCGCTTTGAGCCCAATTTGGAAGGTTTCTATAGTGGCGATCAGGGGCCCATCGAAAACTATGATGTTGTGAACCTTTCCGCACGTTACGAGTTAGCTAACTGGGAGTTGTTCCTGGGGATTGAAAATGTCCTCAACAGTGATTACTTCCCTGCACGTGCCCAAGCCTTCCGGTATGGCACCGGATATAGTGTGAAAGGTAAAGGCGCGACCGCGAACTTAGGTTTTACTTACCATTTTTAAAAGTAGGGGCGCGCCCTCAGGGGGCGCGTCCTCTTTTAAGAAGTAGCTAACGCGCGGGCAGCGTGCAGCTTTTTGTAGCTGTCGATCAGACGTAAGTGTTTATCGAGGCCTTCCAACTGCAGGTTCGTAGGCGTCAGACCGTGAAAACGCTCCGTGCCATGCACTGAACCCACGACGGCGGCCATGGTATCGACGCCAAACATGCGCTGCAGGTTCACAATGAAGTCATCCAATTGTAGCTCTTCGTCGAGTTCAATCTCCAGTACAGCCTGAACGGCACGATAGAAAAGTACGCGCTCGACAGTATTGTCGTTGTACTGTAAGAACATTTCGACCAAATCAAGCGCATCTTCCAGTTGGCCCAGTGCCAGATAAATCAACAGCTTTAATTCCAATAGGGTCAGTTGGCCCCAGACCGTATTCTCGTCAAACTCAATACCGATGAGGGTGATAATATCGGTGTAGTTGTCGAGTTGGCTCTCTTCCAGTCGCTCCACCAAATCTTTAAGTTGCGCGTCATTCAGGCGATGCAGGTTGAGAATATCGCTGCGGTACTGAAGTGCGACATTGGTGTTGTCCCAGACCAGATCTTCGACCGGATAAACTTCAGAATAGCCCGGTACCAGAATCCGGCACACAGGTGCGCCGAGCTCGGTGTAAACTGCGGTGTAAGCTTCCAGTCCGTTCTCGGCCAGAATATGGAATAGCTGTGCAGCTTCATCTTCATTACTTCCGGAAAAATCCCAGTCGCTAAAAGCATAATCGCTTTTAGCACTAAAAAAGCGCCAGGATACAAGGCCCGATGAATCGATAAAGTGCTCGACAAAGTTATTTGGCTCAGTCACGGCCATCGAGTTAAAGGTCGGCGGCTGGAAATCGTTAAGACCTTCAAAACTGCGGCCTTGCATCAGTTCGGTTAAGCTGCGCTCCAGCGCCACGTGCATACTCGGATGCGCACCGAAAGATGCGAAAACACCACCGGTACGTGGGTTCATTAAGGTAACGCAGGCCACCGGAAACTGTCCGCCAAGGGAAGCGTCTTTAACCAATACGGGATAGCCCTGAGCTTCAAGAGCTTTCACCCCTTCGACCAGATGCGGGTAGCGCGCCATGACCTCGTCAGGCACGTCAGGCAGTGCTATCTCATTTTCCAGAATAAAGCGCTTCACGCCGCGCTCGAAAATCTCTGACAGGCATTGTACCTCTGCTTCTGGCAATGTATTGCCCGCACTCATACCGTTACTCAGGTACAGGTTTTCAATCAGGTTTGATGGAAAATACACGGTTTCGCCGTCGGAATGACGGGTAAAGGGCAATGAGCAGATGCCACGGTCTGTACGACCTGAATTGGTATCAATTAAATGTGACCCGCGTAATTCGCCATCGGGGTCGAAAATAGCTAAGCAGTGTTCATCCAGTATCTCTTTGGGCAGGGCGTCACCCGGCCCTGGCTTAAACCACTTTTCGTTGGGGTAGTGGACAAATTCGCTGGCGGCGATTTCTTCACCAAAATATTGGTCATTATAGAAAAAGTTACAGTTCAGTCGTTCAATAAACTCGCCAAGCGCCGAAGCCAGCGCGGCCTCTTTGGTCGCGCCCTTACCGTTGGTAAAGCACATCGGCGAGGCTGCGTCGCGAATGTGTAACGACCACACGTGAGGAACGATATTACGCCACGAGGCGATTTCAATTTTCATGCCCAGGTCAGCAAGAATCTGGGTCATGTTGGCGATGGTTTTTTCCAGCGGCAGATCTTTACCTTCAATATAGGTCAGTGAACTACCTTCCTGTGCGCCCATTAATAAGGCTTGCGCGTCTTCGTCAAGATTCTCGACGACTTCAATCTGAAAATCAGGACCGGTCTGTACTACTTTTTTCACTGTGCAGCGGTCAATCGCGCGCAAGATACCCTGCCGATCCTTATCGGAAATGTCCTCAGGTAGCTCGACTTGAATTTTAAAGATCTGGTTATAGCGATCTTCAGGATCAACAATATTATTTTGTGACAGACGGATGTTGTCGGTCGGAATATTGCGTGACACACAGTAAACTTTGACAAAGTACGCCGCACACATGGCTGATGATGCCAGAAAGTAGTCAAATGGACTGGGTGCTGAGCCGTCGCCCTTGTAGCGGATCGGCTGATCGGTGATGACGGTAAAGTCGTCAAATTTAGCTTCGAGGCGAAGGTTGTCGAGAAAGTTTACTTTGATTTCCATGGTACACGCTTAATGAATAAATTGCGGTGTGTATTATCCCATAGTTGGGGGGCTCTCGTCTGCGTGGAAATTCAGATCATTTCGTATTATGCTGGACGCAATAATAACTTAATAAACGGCTAATAATTTTTTACATGAGCGCTTTCTCTTGCCGGCTTGCCGGACTTATTCTGCTGACCTTAGTTATTGCCCTTAGCGGCGGTAGCAGTGCTTATGCCAGTGAGCCTCCGCTGACTGTTCTTGACGAGCCGTCGATTGAGCTGGAAAACTTCCCGATTGAATATGTCGTGACAGAGCCCGGCGAGGCGTTTGCGCAGGTGAGAAGTAAGCAATATACCCACTATGAAAGCCGACTGGCGTTAGGCACCGATGCCAAATCAGTGTGGTTGCGTTTTCGGCTGCATAATAGTCTGGCCAATGCTCGCGAAGTGTTTGTTCACTTCCCCGAGGCTTATCACAACCGTGCGGTAGGTTTTTATGAAGTTCGTGGCGGGCAACTGACTAATACGGCGGAAATTGATCTTAATCATGCCACCGAAAGTCCCTATATGGTGCGCGAACAGGCGGTTTACGCAACTGAAATCGGCGCTGGCGAGACCATTACCCTATACGTACATAGCTGGTCTTATTCCCATCAGTGGTTTGAAGTGCAGGTTTATGATGAAGCGCATTCGCGTGACGCCCTTGCCGGCACTATGCTCGATATTGCGTTAATGGTCGGCATTTTATTGGCGCTCATCATTTTTAACTTCCTGCTGTATATTTCAGCCCGATCGCTCGACAATGTTTTTTACGCTTTGTACCTGATTTCCGGCGCCCTCTGGATTGCGCTGTCATACGGTTTACTTGGCAATATGCTGGGTCTGTTTGGCGAGGTTGCGTTACAGTTCCATCTATCGCTGATGACCATGGCGATATTCCTTATTTTGTTTATGACGGCAGTATTCGATACCCGTAAGAGCTTTCCCCGCGAGCATAAAGTTTTGCTGTTTCTATTAGTCATTCTGGTTGCCGATCTGATTTATGGCTTGTTTGATATGGTAGCGGCGCTCAGCTATGCCAGTTCGATTGCCGCCTTGATGATCGTGCTTACCTTGTCTGTCGGCATTTCCATTTGGCGTAAAGGCCATCCGCTTGCCAAGTTTTTCCTGCTCGGCCATAGCTTTTTCTTTATTTTTAATGCGCTTGCCGTGCTTTATTACAAATCGATTCTCGATTTTAGCTATATCACCAAGCATGGCGTCGGTATCGGCATTATGCTTGAGGCGCTGATGCTGGCCTTTATCGTGGCCTATCGCATTAAGATGCTTGAACAAATTAAAGCAAGTGAGCAACGCTTGCGTATTGAGGCACAGACCGACTCGCTGACACTGCTTCACAATCGCCGTTATTTTTACCGCCGTGCCAATGAACTGCTCGAAAAAGCCCGAGCCCAGAGCGTGCCGATGGCAGTATTGGCCATCGACATTGATGACTTTAAACAGGTTAACGATCACTTTGGGCATCAGGTAGGTGATCAGGTACTGGTTAAGCTGGCCGAGTTGTTACGTACCTCGTGTCGTTCCAATGATGTCGTCGCCCGTTTCGGCGGTGAGGAGTTTGTGGTGTTGCTGTATCGCACGTCGCTGTCGAGCGCGGAAGCGATCGCACAGACCCTACGTCTGGCGTGTAAAGAGATGCAGGTAAACTTGTCAGAATCGCAGGAGCTGTCTATAACCGTAAGTATCGGGGTTGCTGAGGTCGATCTGAATATCTCGTCCATCGAGCTGGCGTTGCATGACGCAGACACTGCTTTGTACCAGGCCAAAGGCGGCGGTCGGGACAGAGTAGTTGTGTACGGAGAATCCCCCGAGCTGGAAATGACGACCGAGTCAAATTAAGGATTTGCAAATGAATATCAACATGACCGTTATGGGCCAATTCATGGCGGTTTTTATGTTAGTAGTCGCCGCGCTAAGTTACTTGCTGGGTAAGCGCAAAACGCACTCACCTATGATAGCGACTGCGGTGGGCGTACTACTGGCATTATTGCCACCGCTGGCGCTGATTTATCTGTTGGTATTAGCTTTGAAAAAAGATGTAAAAAAGCCACCGCAACAGACCAGATAAAGCTACTCGGTTAAGCCAGTGTCGTTATCGGCGAAACCACTGCCAATGGCGCTAAAAGGTAAACGCAAGCCAAGCTCGGGAAAGCGCAGCCCGATCCAGGCCGGAAAAGTATTACTATTCGGGCCGGGAACGGCGCGGTACTCATTTGCCCAGGGGTATTCGTCGGCGGCAACGGCAATGCGCGGAATCAGCTCCGCGGCCTTTGCTCCAGTCATGGTGAGTAGTTTTTCGGGCCGGGCGCCATACCAGTAACGGTCCGGAGTTGCCGTCTGATAAATTCGCAGTGCTGGCTCGCCATTATCCACACGCCAACCGACCACCTCATAAACGGTATACTCACTGGCACTTTCAGGCTTCACTGCCAGCCAGGTATGCACTGCAAACCATCCGCGCCAGCCAAATGCATCCGCGGCGTAAACTTCAATCACTGCCTGTTGTGTCGTCAGCGGACTTAGCGCCAGTCCGGCAGGCTCACGCGAGGCATCGCGCCAGTCACTGCTGGAACAACCGCTCAGTAATAACGCCAAAAATATTATCAGATGCTTATACATACGATCAGTCTGCGCTGGTTAGATGTTACCGACTATTTTTCACGCTGCTGTATCGTCGTGCAAGTATTTCTTTGTTAAAGTAGAGCCAACATCAACTTCACAAAACGGAATAAAAATAATGAAATTCAAGGGACTTATCATTGGCGCCGTGGTGGCGGCAGCGGCGCTCGTAGTTGCACCGTGGTGGATTGGCCAGCAGGTCGAAACTAAGGTCACCCGTTATGTGCAACTATTTTCTGAAGGCCAGCCAACCTATCATGCCGAGCTGCTGAGCTATGAGCGCAGCTGGTTTGGTGCCAACGCGACCATTTCACTTAGTATGGATCCCGCTTTGTTCGCTGCGGTGGACGATATGGAATCTGATTTCTCGATGACCATGGAGCTGAGCATTCAACATGGTCCGGTTTTAACCGATCAGGGTCTGGAGCTGGGACTCAACTCGTGGCAGTTGCTGGCAACGGGCAACGACCTGCGTGAACAGCTGAGCTGGGACAGTGAGCGGCCGCTTTACTTACAGCAAGGCCGGGTCAATCTGCTTGGCGATGCGGTTTTTATTGATTACATCCCCGAGCTGCAATGGCAAAGCCTTGAGTCGGAAGCCTTTTTAACATTGTCGGCATACCGGGGCGCAGGTACTTACCAGAATGAGGTGTTGGAATACGCTGGTGATTTTGACCGCTTCATGGCTGTCATTGAGGAAAATGAAATCGTAATGGATCAGATGGCGCTGGTGCTCAACGCGCACGCCAGTATGGAAACGCTGCTACAGGGGCAACTGTACGAAAATACTGCTCGGTTTACCGTTGCCGCTATTGAGGTTAGCGATCCTGACGAGCTGTTATTCGCGCTTAATGGTTTGCAGGTGACCAGTGAACTGATGTTCCGTGATGATCTCATGGACGGGGTGGTGAACTATGAGCTGGCCGAAATGTTCGCCGCTGGTGAGCGTATCTCAGATATGCAATTGAAAGTAGCTTTACGCAACTTAGACCGCCAGGTGATTCAGCGCTACATAGAGCAATTCAACAAGCTGTACCAGCAAGATCCGGAGATTGTTGAAGAAGAATTTGAGCTGCTCCTGGAGCAAGAGGCGCTGGCACTGTTGCAGGCAGAGCCTGAGTTTGTGATTGAGCGCTTCAATGCGGTATTTCCGGCGGGTCGGGTGCATGGCGATGCCTTAGTAGGTATTTATGGTGTCACCTCCTTGCCAGCTACGACTGATGATCCTGACTTTTGGTTCGCTCATCTGCGCGGCGATATGTTCACAGAAATTGATAAAAGTTTGATGGACTGGGTGTTGGAACGCTATGTTGAATATAGCTTGTTAGCGATGCAACCTGGCTATAGCGAGCAAGCAGAAGAGCAACAGCAAACGGCCATCGCCCAGGTGAAAGCTCAGATGCTGCAGGGCTTGTTGCAAAGCGGCTTTTTGAGAGAGGTTGAGCAGACCTATCAGAGCAGTGTCAGTTTCGCCAACGGCGAATTGACCGTGAACGGCCAAGTCATGCCGTTAGAACAGTGGTTAGGAGCAATGTAATGAGTAAAAACGAGAAGCAAGAGCTGGTTGTCGTCGGTGGTGGTGCAGGGGGACTTGAGTTAGTGACCAAGCTCGCCCGCAAGTTCAGAACCAATGTCAATGTCAATGTCACTCTTGTGGATCGTAACCTGACTCATATCTGGAAACCGCTGCTGCATGAAGTGGCAGCGGGCGCGCTGGACTCCGATGTGGACGGCGTTGATTACCGTGTGCAGGCAGCGGATGCGGGGTTCAGGTTTCAACCCGGTGAGCTGATCGATGTGGATGCCGAGCAACGCTGTATTCGCCTCGCCGCTATCCGTGACGATGTTGGTGATGAAGTCGTTGCTGAGCGCACCCTGAACTACACAACGTTAATTCTTGCGATTGGCTCGGTAACCAATGACTTCGGTATCAAGGGGGCCTCTGAGTACTGTTATTTTCTTGATAGTGTGCAACAGGCACGGCGTTTTCATCACACGCTGATGAATACTTTTTTGGCATTACAGGCACGTAAATATTCACAACCCTTGAAGGTAGCGATTGTTGGCGCTGGCGCAACCGGTGTCGAGCTCTCAGCCGAACTACATAAATCGGCTGAACTAATCCGTAGCTATGGGTTTGACGATTTTGAGATGAATCATTTGCAAATCACTCTGATAGAACTCGCTGATCGGATTTTGCCGGCATTGCCTGAGCGCATTGCCGACTCGGCACGCGACGAGTTAGAGAGCTTAGGTGTAAAGGTAAGAACTGGAACCCCAGTGACGGAGGCGACTGAAAAGGGATTTCTCATGGAAGATGGCGAGCTTATTGAGGCACCCATTAAAGTGTGGGCGGCCGGCGTTAAAGCCCCCCCTTTCCTGAGCAAGCTCAAGGGCCTTGAAACGAACAAAGGCAATCAGATTTTAGCCCGACGTACGCTGCAATCCTCGACCCATGACTCTATTTTTGTAATGGGTGACTGCGCGGCTGTTGAGCAACCTGATGGCTCACGCGTCCCCCCACGTGCGCAAGCCGCCCACCAGATGGCAAATCACCTTTATAAAGCGATGCTGCGCCAGCAAAAAGGGCGTCCTTTACTTAATTTCAAGTACCGTGATCACGGCTCACTGATATCGTTATCAAGCTACTCAGCGGTGGGCAATTTGATGGGAAACTTAACCAAGGGCTCCATGAAAGTCGAGGGATTCCTGGCCCGCATCATCTATAAGGGACTGTATCGCCAGCATCAGGTTGCAGTACACGGTTACTTTAAAACATTTCTGCTGATGCTGGGGCATGTGATCAGTCGGGGTCTGCGGCCTCGCTTGAAGCTGCATTAGCCATTAAATTTGCCCGCAAACGCTAATTTATGTATGATTCGCGGCCTGTTTTTGCCGTTACAGGCCGTCGCGCGCCACCTTCTTGTGCTTTCGCGCTCAATTTTAACGCATGGAGATAGACACTTTGTATCTGCTTACGCCGCCCTAGACGTAACAGTTTCTCACCGTTTTTTTGTTGGCTCTGAATGAGCCGGCCTCTCTCTTGATCGCAACATTTAATGAAGTGAAAATTATGATGAATATGATTCGTAGCCAATGGCTGGGGAATATTCGCGGCGACCTGCTTGCGGGTATTGTGGTGGCATTGGCACTAATACCTGAAGCTATCGCTTTCTCAATTATTGCCGGGGTCGACCCTAAAGTAGGTTTATATGCGTCTTTTTGTATTGCGGTGATTATTGCTTTCGTCGGTGGTCGTCCGGGCATGATCTCCGCCGCAACCGGCGCTATGGCCTTACTGATGGTGACGCTGGTAAAAGAGCACGGGCTGCAGTACTTGTTGGTTGCCACGCTGCTGACCGGGGTACTGCAAATTGTTGCAGGCTATTTAAAGCTGGGGGACTTGATGCGCTTTGTTTCGCGCTCGGTAGTTACCGGTTTTGTTAACGCGCTGGCGATACTGATTTTCATGGCGCAACTGCCGGAACTGACCAATGTTACCTGGCATGTTTACGCAATGACTGCTGCAGGCCTGGGTATCATTTATCTGTTCCCTTACGTGCCCAAAGTGGGCAAGTTATTGCCCTCGCCCCTGGTATGTATTATTACGCTGACACTGGCCGCTATTTTCTGGAATATTGATATTCGCACCGTGGGCGATATGGGCCAGTTGCCTGATACGCTGCCAATTTTCCTGTGGCCGGACGTGCCGCTAAACCTTGAAACTCTGAAAATTATTTTGCCGTATTCGATAGGACTTGCCGTTGTTGGTTTGCTGGAATCAATGATGACTGCCACTATTGTCGACGATTTGACCGATACCGAAAGTGATAAGAACCGCGAATGCCGCGGTCAGGGCATTGCTAATATCGGCGCTGGCTTGTTGGGTGGTATGGCAGGTTGTGCCATGATTGGTCAGTCGGTGATTAATGTGAAATCAGGTGGACGCGGCCGGTTGTCGACGCTTACCGCCGGTGTTTTCCTGATGGTAATGATTCTGGTACTCGATGAGTGGCTGAAGCAAATTCCAATGGCGGCACTGGTTGCGGTGATGATCATGGTCTCAATTGGTACCTTTAGCTGGGACTCGCTGCGCAAAATGCGTAAACATCCGCTGTCGACTAATATTGTCATGGTAACGACGGTGGTGGTGGTGGTTGCCACCCACAACCTCGCTATCGGTGTCGGTGTAGGTGTTTTGCTGGCGGCAATGTTTTTCGCTAACAAAATCGGACACTTCATGCATGTCAGCCCGACCATCGACGCTGCCGGCAGTGAACGGATTTATCATGTTACAGGACAGGTTTTCTTTAGTTCAGCTGATAAATTTGTTGCTTCTTTTGACTTTAAAGAAGCGTTGGATAAAGTGGTCATTGATTTAACCAAAGCGCATTTTTGGGACATTACCGCGGTCGGCGCACTCGACAAAGTGGTCATTAAATTCCGTCGTGATGGTGCCGAGGTGGAAGTGATCGGCCTCAATGAAGCGAGCGCGACCATTGTCGATCGCTTTGGTGTGCACGATAAGCCCGGTGCTACAGATGAAATCATGGGCGGCCATTAAGCCAAGGGAGAAAGTTATGTCGTACGTAGTTGCCTGTATTGATGGTGCCACCGCTTCGACTGCGGTATGTGATTATTCGGCGTGGGCGGCAAACCAGCTGTCCGCACCTCTGATGTTGCTGCATGTGCTAGAAGAGCGCATGCGCGAAGCGGCAACAGATGTGTCGGGAAACATAGGTCTGGGCACGCGCGAGCACTTATTGGAGCAATTGGCTGAGCTTGATGAAAAACGCGCCAAGCTGGCGCTGCAGCACGGCCACGTGTTGTTAGAGCAAGCAGAACAAAAAGTGCAGCAGTTCGGCGTGGAAAAAGTTCAGCAGCGGCAACGTCATGGCGCGCTGGCGACAACCTTAAATGATATGGTAGAAGAGGTGCGTCTGGCGGTGCTCGGACTTCATGGCGAAGGGTCGGTGAATCAGTTGCATAAAGTCGGCAGTCATTTAGAAACAGTGATTCGCGCGGTGCATCGGCCACTATTGTTGACCCCGGATCGTTATACCCAGCCAAAAACGGCGATGCTTGCCTATGACGGCAGCAAAACCACCCAAAAGGGCGTGGAAATGTTGGCGCAAAGCCCGCTCTTCAAAGGCATGCCGTTGCACGTTGTGATGGTTGATGCAGAGACGGCTGACAACCGTGAGCGGTTGCAGTGGGCCGCTAATAAATTAACCGCCGCCGGGCATCAGGTTACCAGTGCGCTGGTAGCGGGCGATGTTGAGCACAGCCTGCACGCCTATCAGCGCGAGCAGGCGATTGACCTGATGGTAATGGGAGCATTTGGGCACTCCCGTATTCGCCAGTTTCTGGTTGGCAGCACCACAATGCGGATGTTGCAGGAAAGCGTAACGCCGGTGCTGGTATTACGCTAGGTATTGACTTATTTAAGTAACCTTGTGCCGTTGCTGGAACTGCGGCGCAAGGTAGCTTTTATCGGCCATAATCTGCGCAAGTCGTTCTACCGCCAGACCAATATCAGTAAAGCGCGTATAAAGCGGGGTGAAACCAACCCTTAAGTAATTTGGCGCGCGGAAATCAGCAATAATCTTTGCGTCAATAAGTGCCTGGCAGATCGCATAAGCATCGTCATGGGCAAAGGATAACTGACTGCCACGCTCATGGCTTTGCGCTGGCGAGATGCAGCGAAACTCATTGGCGCATCCAGTACTTTCTAATAAATCCAGGAATAACTCACTTAGTTGTACTGACTTCGCTCGCAGCTGCTGCAAATCGACACCGGTAAAGCTGTCTAAGGCAGCATCCACTGCGGCCATGGCCAGTACCGCAGGCGTTCCGCTCAGCATCTTTTCAATACCTGGCGCGGCCTCATAGTCGGCTTCAAAAGCAAATGGATTGGCGTGACCAAACCAGCCCGCCAGTGGCTGTGAAATCGCAGGCAAATGGCGCTTGGCAACATAAATAAAGGCTGGCGCGCCGGGCCCGCCGTTCAGATATTTGTAGGTACATCCCACCGCAAAGTCGGCTTGCCACGCGTCGAGCGCCACCGGCATCGCGCCGGCACTATGAGCTAAATCAACGATGACCCGTGCGCCGACCCGGTGCGCGTGCTCAATGAGCTTCGCCACTGGTAAACGCCGCCCGGTACGAAAGTTTACCTCGGTGATCAGAACCACTGCGGTCTGCTCAGTAATAAAGGCTTGCGGGTTTGCCAGTAACTCGCTCTCATCGGCAAGCTGCAGTTCACACCGCTCACTCCCGACGATAGAGCTCAGTCCCTGAACCATGTACAAGTCAGTAGGAAAGTTATCCCGTGTTGAGAGCACCTGATGACGCGGTCGGGCACCCTCATCTTGTTGTTTCACTAATGATAGAGCGGCGCTTAGCGCTTTAAACAGATTGACTGAAATAGAGTCGCAGCAGACCACCTGACCGGGTGCAGCGCCGATAAGCGGAGCCAGTTTTTCGCCGACGCGTTGGGGCAATTGCACCCACTGGTGTTTGTTCCAGCTTTTAATGCCGTCTTGTCCCCATTGCCCGGCGGTCACTTCGGCCACCCGCGCCTGGGTCGCATGGCTTAGTAGCCCGAGCGAATTACCGTCCAGATACACGGTATCCGCTGGAATCACGAACTGCGCGCGACAATGCGCGAGGGGATCTGCCGCATCGAGCTGCGCAAGTTTTTCAAAATCAATCATTTTCCGTTAAAACTCTCTTATTTTCATTACCGGAAAGCCGCTGTAACTCAGTTAAAATTTCGCTCCAGGCCCGGGTTTGCGGGTGGATCAGGTCAAAATGACCGGCCCCATCGAGCCACTTATGCTCAGCTGCCTGGCTGAAGTTCTCTGTCTGTTCACGAGGCACAATAGTATCAGCGGTACCATGCCAGAGATAGGTAGGAATTTGGGATGGCAGAAACTGCGGATTAGCGCTGCGCCAGGCATGATGATCCGCTTCTCCCATAAATTTACCGGCGGCTTGCTGGCAGCCATTTGCGCCTTGCGCATAGCTGGCAAGGTCCGTAATCGCGGCAAGGGCAAACACCCGATCCATGCTGGCGCCGAAAGCGTGGCCTGCGAGCAAGGCCAGATGTCCACCGGCACTATGTCCCAACAAAGTAATGTCGCGCGCCTGGAGCTTTTCGGTGTCACCCAGGTAATTTTGTAGCGCAAGGATACCGGCCTGAACATCATGCCAGGAGCCGGGCCAACCACCGCCTTCGTCACCCAGGCGCCGGTATTCCAGCGACCAGACCATGAATCCTGCCTCTTGCAGGGCGGTATTCAGTGCATAGGTATGTTCCACGTTATAAGCATTCAGCCAACAGCCGCCATGAATGGCGATGACAATAGGTGCCTCAGCGGAGGCCAGCGTGCCCGCAGGCTGCCAAAGCTCAGCAAACTGAGCACTGTGCTCACCGTAGGCAAAGCGCGCATCGGGCTGGGCGTGACTTAGTTCAGTTACTGCGGCAAAGCTGACATTGGCGTCAACATACTGACTTTGTTGTGATAAAACCGGCGTGCTAAGAAAAATTAAGCTAAAAAGCGCAAAACGTCCTGGAAACAAGTTTGCTAGCAACATTGTACAAGTTGTCCTCGGGGTGCTTTTTTATGATGAATCAGAAGCATACAAGTAGTCGTTCGCCGAAACAATTGAAGTTGCGAAAAAAAACAAAAAGAGGTCTATACTTAGATTGGCAACAGACACCTCAGGAGGTGATTATGCGTACCATGGCATTAACACTTGGCCTTTTGAGCGTTGTGATGATCAGTGGATGTTCTAGCACGCAAACGGCAAGTTATGAGCAACGACTGGTGGTAGACAGAGAGTATATGGCAGCTGTGGAAGCCGCCTCAAAACGCTCGATAACCCCGGCAAAAATATACTGGGTAAACCCACCTACCAAGTATGTAGTGACCAAAACTGAGGGCGAGCAGCCGTAATAAGCCGCGACTCGCCCATGAGCCGTGACACGGACGTCACGCTTTTTCTTCGAACCGTGCTTCGATGGCGCGGTGCAATTCTTTTTTTCCGCCTAGTTTGAAGACCACTTCGGCAACGACAAATAACGGCCCGATGGCAAGCCCCATCAGATCGTCAACGAAGGCAGGCTTGCGACCTTCAAAGTAATGTCCGATAAACTGAAAAATCCAGCCCACTACGAACAGCCCGATACCCCAGCTCAGCCAGGCGGCAGTGGTCAGACTGGCAACTTCATTACCCAGCAGCACGGTTAGCGCCAGTAGCACCGCCATGAGCACACCCATGGTGAGATCCAGTTTCAGATAAAATAACGATGCCAGCACGGCTACGACCACTGCTGGTGTGATAAACCAGCCGTCAAACGTCCAGTAAGGTCGGGAAAGCAAAATCTGAATAGCAATAACAATCATGGGTATGCCTGCCAGATGCGTTAGAATATTACGCTGGTCGCGATGGTAGGCGGCATACTCTGCCAGATGATCTGTGATAGTTTTCATAAGCTTGCTCCCGTAGAATTCTGCTGTCACTATGGACGTTTGCCATCTACTATAAAGACAAAACAAAAATAAAGGAAAGGCTATGCGCGATAAACTGGAACGTCGCTCATTTATCTTGTTACTCATTGCGGTAAGTATCGCCTTTGGCTTCATTCTTGAACCGTTCTGGGGCGCGATTTTCTGGGCCTGTGCGGTGACCGTTATTTTCTCACCTCTGCAACGCTGGATGCTGACAAAAATTGGTGACCGGCCCAATATAGCAGCGCTACTCACCTTATTTATTCTGCTGGCTATTGTGGTGATACCGGTTATTTTGCTGACTTCAGCTTTTGTCAGTGAGGGTGTTCAGTTTTATCAGCGTGTAGAAGCAGGTGAGATCGATCCCCGTGCTATTGTGCAACGCTTGCGCGATGCTTTCCCCTGGTTTGATCAACTGCTGGTAGAGCTAGGTGTTGATACCAGTAATCTGCGTGAACGTATTTCCCAGGCGCTGGTCAGTGCCAGTCAGTTCCTCGCCAGAGAAACCCTCACTATAGGCCAAAATACCTTTAGCTTTCTTATCAGCCTGGCACTGATGCTGTACCTGACGTTCTTTTTATTACGCGATGGCAATGCCTTAATTAAGCTCATTATTCAGGCCCTGCCGTTGGGAGATGAGCGCGAGAAGGCCTTATTCAATAAGTTTGCAGAAGTGACCCGTGCCACCGTCAAGGGTAACCTGGTGGTGGCGATCGTGCAGGGCGCCCTGGGGGGCATTATTTTCTGGATACTGGCAATACCCGGTCCACTGTTATGGGGAGTCATCATGGCCTTTCTGTCACTGATACCGGCAGTGGGCGCGGCGATTATCTGGTTCCCGGTCAGTCTTTATTTGTTTGCCACCGGTGACTGGATAAGTGCGACCGTATTAATTGCTTATGGCGCGATTGTAATCGGTCTTGCAGATAACCTGTTACGACCCATTCTGGTCGGGCGTGATACCAAGTTACCCGATTATGTCGTGCTGTTCTCAACCATTGGCGGTATTGCCTTATTCGGTATTAATGGCTTCGTTATTGGCCCGCTGGTGGCGGCGCTGTTTATGGCGACCTGGCAAATCTTTATGAAAGACTTTAGCGGCGAGCCGTAAGGCTCGCTACCATTTTATAGCTGTGGGCGCCGGTAGCCGTTGGTAAGTCCTTGCTTACTGAATAACCACTGCCAGACCTGGAGGTCACGTGCGCGGAAAGCGCCTGCACAAGAGAGTAAGTAATACCGCCACATGCGGAAGAAAGTCGCATTGTAGTGCTGTTCTAACTCAGGCCAATGCTTTTCAAAGTTGGCGCACCACGCCATCAGGGTAGGATCGTAGTCGGCACCGATGTTGTCTACGTCCTCAGCGCAGAAATGATTGCGCGAGGCACTATCAATATGCGCCAGGCAGGGCAGTTCGCCGTTGGGAAAAATATAGCGACTGATCCAGGGGTCGGTGCCCCGCACATCGCGGTTGCGGCCAATGGTATGTAATAAAAACAAACCATCGTCGCGAAGGCAACGCGCGGCCACTTGCATAAAGTCGCGATAGTTTTTCTGACCTACATGCTCGAACATGCCGATGCTGACCACCGCGTCGAAGGGCTCATTAACCTCGCGGTAATCTTGTAAACGAAATTCAACCGGCAGGTCCCGGCAAAGCTGCTTACCCAGCTCAACCTGCTCTTTTGACACAGTGAGCCCGACGCAGCGCACTCCGTAATTTTCGGCGGCGTATTTCATAAAGCTGCCCCAGCCGCAACCGATATCAAGTACCCGCATACCGGCTTTCAATTGCAACTTGCGACACACCAATTCAAGCTTGTCGCGCTGAGCGTCCTCGAGATTGTCGGCGCGCTGCCAGTAGCCGCAGGTGTAGACCATACGGGAGTCAAGCATGGCCTGATACAGCGTGTTGCCAAGATCATAATGGTACTCACCCACCTGAAACGCCCGGCGCCGGCTCTGGAGGTTCAAAAAACGCGCCTTCAGGTGCTGCCAGAGTAGTTTGGCCGGACGTATCTCGTGACCAAGCTTCGCCCTTAAAATACGGTGAAAAAACTCGTCTAACTGCTCGCAGTCCCAGTCACCACGCATATAGCCTTCGCCGAGCCCCAGATTACCGCGCGCCAGCGCATCGTTCAGTACCTCGTGACGGTGCACTTGCATGTCCCAGGGGCGCGAGCCATTGATTTGGATATCAGCGCGTTGCAGCAATTGAGCGACATAGCTTTCTGTATGCATACACTCTCCGTAGTTTTTTGCACTAATTGTAGCTAAGCTTTAAAAAAACGCAGCTAAGTGCTCTAAAATTCTAGCTTAGTTGTATTCGTTCTAGACTTTTAAGCTGTCAAAACGTAATGTTTTGGCTCCGAATCAAGCGAGGTAACCCATGCGCTTTACCATGATAATTCTGTTGTGCGGTCTGTTGCTGGCCGGCTGCTCTACGCCCGTCGAACGTTTCCCCGCAAGTGATCTGACGCGTAGTAGTAGCGTTGAATTTATGCGGTCTTATGAATTGTCGCGTACCGATGTTGAATTTATCAGTATGGGCGAAGTGTATGGTGAATCGTGTGAACGGCTTTTACTTGACGGACATGCATCGCAGGAAGAGGCCATGATTGCGATGAAAATTGCAGCTGCTGACAAGCAAGCCAACCGGATTATTTTAAAAAGCTGCCAGCAGGATCAAAAAGGTAATTGCAGCGTGCGCTGGCGTTGTACCGGTGAGGCCTATCAGGCGCGTCCATTGCAGTAACCGTCCATTGCAGTAACGAAGGAGTAGTCAATGCGTTTAGCACAACGTCCGACCGAGTTGATCGGACACACCGACATGATTCGGGTGCGTTCTTTGTCTGAGCTTACCGGTTGTGATATCTGGTTAAAGCTGGAGTCGCAGAACCCCGGTGGCTCCATTAAAGATCGTGCCGCGCTGCAAATGATTCAGGACGCTCTGGCGAGCGGGGAACTGGAACCGGGCATGACCGTCGTCGAGGGCACTGCCGGGAACACTGGCATTGGGCTGGCCATCGTTGCCCGCTCCTTTGGCTTGAATATGTTAGCGGTGATGCCGAACGATCAGTCGCCGGAAAAAGAGCGCATGATCAGTTTGCATGGAGCTGAGTTAAAAACCGTCGATCCAGTCCCATTTCGTAACGAAAACCATTTTTACCATACCGCGCGCAGACTCGCCGAAAGCCGCGATGACTACTGGTGGGCGAACCAGTTTGAAAACACCAGCAATGCCCGTGCCCATTACCTGACCACCGGCCCTGAAATTTGGCAGCAGACCGATGGCGCTATCGATATTCTGGTGTCAGTGGCGGGCACCGGCGGCACCATCGCCGGCAATTCCATGTACTTAAAAGAGCGCAATCCTGACGTGCAAGTCTGGTTAACTGACCCGGACGGTTCAGGTATTTACAGTTATCTTAAGCAGGGCGAGTACATTGCCCAGGGTGGCTCTTTTACCGAAGGCATTGGCATTATGCGCCTGGTTGATAACTTCAGACAGGCCGAAGTGGATGCGGCTGTGAATCTGCCGGATCAGGACTTGCTGGCATTATCGCGCTTTGTCCGTGAGCAGGACGCGATTGTCCTTGGTAGCAGTTCGGCACTGAATCTGGCCGGAGCTCTACAAGCCGCGGCGTTGCACGGGCCGGGTAAAACCATCGTAACCTTTGCCTGTGATTTAGGCGAACGCTCGGCGAGCAAACTTTACAATGAGAAGTACCTGCGCGAGCGTGGCCTGAACCTGGAGCTGGAGCCTATTTTTGACATGTACGCGCGCTATCGCGAACAAGGCGACAGCGTCTGGTACAAGCAGGATTAAGCTTCGCTGCTTTGCGCAAAGCTGAGTCGCATACGATAGCCATCGGCATGACCGGGATAGTAATCGGGCAGTAGCTCAGTCACTTCAAAATCATAACGGCGATAGAGGTCTATCGCCGCTTTATTATCCACTTTAACTTCCAGCGATACAGCCTCAGCGCCTTGCTCGCGAGCGTAGTTGAGCGCATGTTCAAGCAACTTGCGGCCGACTCCGGTACCACGCGCCGCGGCCGCCACGGCAATCGAGTACAGTCGCCAAATACGACTGTTTTTGCGGGTCAGCAACAGGCTATAACCTACCAGTTGCGCGTTATCGGTGTCGCGCATGACGAACAGATGCGTACTGGCGCTGGTGAGAAAGCGACGAAAACTGCGACGGCCCAGTTGACTGTAGCTGAACGTTGCCGCTTCTAACGCCACCAGATCATCTAGATCACTCAAGCTGGCGGCGGTTAACTGCTGTGCCATTACTTCTCGTCCAGGCGACGGGCAAAGTCACGCATGATAATGTGGTATAACTCATCACCTAACAGCTGATCTTCGACGCCGGCATCAATCGATGGGTTATCGTTAATCTCGATAATCACCGCACCTTTGTTGGTTAGCTTCATATCGACCCCGTACAGGCCATCACCAATAAGGCGAGTCGCCTGCAGGGCGGTTTTCACCACATCTTTTGGTACCTGATGCACGCCAACAGTCTCAAAGCCGCCCGATTTGCTACGACTGGTCGAGCTGGCGTGGTTGTATATTTGCCAGTGGTTACGCGCCATAAAATAACGACAGGCATAAATTGGCCGGTTATTCAGTACGCCGATGCGCCAGTCAAACTCAGTGCGAACAAATTCCTGCGCCAGCAAAATGGTCGATTTTTTGAACAGCTCGGCGGCGATCGACTTCAGCTCATCGATATTTTCTGCTTTCTCGACACCAATCGAGAATGAACCGTCAGGAATCTTCAACACCACCGGATAGCCAAGACGCTCACCGATGGCATGATAATCAATGCTTTGCTGGCTCAACAGCAGCTCGGTGCGCGGCGTCGGAATTTTATGTTTATCGAGCAATTCCTTCAAAAAGACCTTATTCGCACACTGCAAAATAGAATGCGGTGCATCAATCACCACCATACCGTTGGCTTCTGCTTTTTTTGCAAAGTGATAGGTGTAGTGATTAATCCGCGTGGTTTCACGAATGAACAGTGCGTCAAACTCAAGCAAGCGGTTGTAATCATCAGCAGTGATCAGTTCCGCCTCAATGTCAGCTTCTTTCGCCGCTTTGATAAATTTCTGCAGCGCTTTTTTGTCACTGGTCGGAATTGGCTCATCCGGATCATGCAAGATCGCCAGGTCATAACGATATTCTTTCGGTGCCCGGGCCTTGCGCCAGACCCGCTTACTGAAACTATCCAGTGCGTTACCGAAAAACGTTTGTTCGGCGTCATCAAGCTCAGCCAAATGACCGGCAACAATATTGGTAATAAACCAGTGGCCCTGATGACTGAATTCAACCCAGAGAATCGGGCACGGATAACGATCAAAAATCTGCCGCGCGAAACCGCTTAGTTGTTGCTGTTCGGTCTGACCAAAGCAAATAAGCACCCGTTGTGTAGCGCCGGTTTCCTGTTGACTCAGATATTTGCTGATCTGTTTATCGGTATTGGCCGGTAGTACTAACTGATAATGCGAAAAATTGGCCAGGTCATTAATCGTTGAGACTGAAGGCAAGGCACGCTGGCCACGGGCTTCGGCCAACAGGCTGACGTAGTAACCCGTTGATAAATAACTTAAGTCGCCACACAAATTTAAAATCTGCGCCCGCGTATTCGCATTTTGCTGAAGCAAGTATTCGCTCGCGGTGACAATGGACTGGCTAGGGTAGTAGGGCTGCCAATCGGTAATATCATCAAGGATGATCAAAGCTGTATTTTGCATAAAAACTCCGCACTAAGATTGCGCGCATATTTACGGCTAAATTCGGGAAAATACAAGTAAAATCTTCAGTCAGACTTTACAAAAAAGGTTAGCAGATAAAATCGAGTACGCTATTCTTTAAACTAACAAAATTAAGGTAAGGAGAACCTGAATGCTCACTCTGTTGGCACGCTTACTGCGCGCCTTAAACTCTGAAACCGGCCCCTGGGCATTGGCCATTGCGTTTGTGCTGGGCATGATCATGGGCTTTACCCCGTTATGGCGAGTACATAACCTCGTTATCTTACTGATTGCCTTGCTGTTTCGGGTAAATCTTTCAGGTTTTATTTTGAGTTTTGTGATTTGCTCAGGGCTTGCCTATCTGCTCGATCCGCTGTTTCATCAGGTGGGCTTTGCCATCCTTTCGGCGGAGAGCTGGCAGCCAGTATGGCAAAGCATGTATAGCTCGGCGTTCTGGCGCGTCGTTCAGTTTCACCACACTATCACATTAGGCAGTTTGGTAGTAAGTCTGGCCTTTGCCCCGGTACTGGCGGTGATGAGTTACTGGGTTATCAGTCAGTATCGTAAGCGCATTCAGGCTTGGTTTAATCGTCTACGCTTGGTGCAGGCGCTGAAAGCCAACCGGTTTTGGGCCATCTATTCTGACTTAAGAGGCTAATTTTATGGAACAGCATACCGTTCGACGCAGTGCCTTCCGGTGGCCAGGTCTGGTGGCATTCTTGATCATTGTTGTGGTGATTGCAGCGTTCTCGTGGCTGTTACTCGATACCCTATTGAAGTGGTCACTGGAGCGTACGCTTGGAACCCTTAATGGTGCCGAGGTAAACATTGCGCAGGTAGAGCATCAGTGGGTACCGCTGAAAGTCCGCATGACAGATATTCAGTTTACTGATCCGGCGCAACCTGACTACAACCGCGTGGCCGCCGCTGATGTTTCCGGTGAGCTGAGCTGGGAACAGCTTTTGCTTGGCCGTTTTCATTTTGAAGAGGTGGTTAGCACCGGCATTCGGGTACATACGCCACGTGAGACTGCCGGCGAGGTTTATCAGTTACCCGATAAGTCACAAATGCAGGATTGGTTCGGTCAGGGCATGGAGTCGTTGCAACTATCGATGCCTTCTGTTGACGAGGTAATGGAACGCGTCAATTTACGCACGCCGGATGCGATCAGCGAGGCCAAAGCAAGTTTTGAAACCGAAAAGCAACGTATTGAAGCAGTGCTGGAGCAACTGCCGAGCAAGGAGCAATTGGCCGATTATGAAGCGCAGGTAAAGCAACTGACGGAAGGCGATATCTCAACCCCGCAGCAATTACAGCAGCGCCGGGAGAAATTTGCCGAGTTAAAAGAACAGTTCAACGCTGATCGTGAAGCCATTATTGCGTTTAAAGAGGTGGCCACCAGCGCGGTGGTTGAGCTGAAAGCGCAAATGCAAAAAGTCAAAGATGCCCCACAACTTGATTTGCAACGGGTCAGTGAGCTAGTGCAGTTGAACAGTCAGGGTCTGAGCGAAATCACCGCGGTATTATTTGGTGAGCAGGCACGACGCTGGGCGGACTATATGCTGCTTGCATATGAGCAACTGGCGCCCATGCTGCAAAGGTCAGCTGATGAAACCGCACTCCAACCGCCAAGAGGCGAGGGTATCTGGTTCTCATTTACCGACACTGACGCGCCGCCGGATTTCCTGATCAAAAAAGCGCGCACCGAGTTTGCTGTTGGCCCAACCGTGTTAGACGTCAACTGGGAAAATATTACCCATCAGCATCAGCAATTGGGGCAGCCGACCGTGTTCCATGCGCGTGGCGAAAACACTGCGTTGTGGTCACTGCTGCAACTCAATGGCGAATTAGCCCTTACACCAGAAGGATTCGATGCACGACAACAATGGAAGGTACAGGGGGTAAACCTTGCTCGCACCGCGCTTAGCGAACGCAGTGAATTGGCGGCGACCATTTTATCGGCCTTACTGGATAGCGAAGGCAATATTGCCCTGCGCGATAGTCAGTTTGATGGCCAGGCAATTCTACGGCTGGCAAATATGACCATTGAGGCAGACGCTGAAAACCAGTGGACGCAGGTGATCGCCAAAGCGCTGGAAAGTTTAAAGCGGCTTGATATCAATGCTGATATCAAAGGTGCGCTCATGTCACCTGATTTTAAACTTAGCTCGGATTTGGATCGCCAGTTAGGGCAGGCGCTGAAATCAGCCGCGATGGATGCCGCAAGCAATGAGTTAACGGATTTACGTCAACGACTTAATTCTCAATCCAGCGGTTTTGTCAGTGAGTATCAGGACGAGCTCAGCGAGATTGCTGGCATGCTAAGCAGTGCAGAAAATCGTGAAGAACGTTTGCAACGGCTGCTTGAAACCAAGTTACAGGAGCAACTGGAGAACAAGTTAAAAGGACGGCTGAAAGACCTTATTGATTAAAATGGGGCGCCGCAGCGCCCCTTGTTCGTTAGCTGATTGGCTACTCTGTTTCCAGAAAGGCTTCGATGCGACTTGCTTTACTCTGAATACTAAACAGACCATCAAGATGTCCCCAGACCCCGTCAATTTCGTCATAGCCCGGTGTTTTACCTTGTTGTTCAAGCAGGCTAACTGCTTGCTGTGCCAAATAAGGCTGTAACAGCAGATCTCTTTTGGCCGGTAAAAACAAGGTTTTGGCTTTCACCTTGGCAAGACCCGACGCAAGGTCACCTTCATGACCGGCAATAAATAGCTGATTGGCTCGTACCAGGTAAAGTAAGTGGTTACCATCGGCGAGAGGCGCCCGCTGCGCCGCGTTGGCAAATAGGAAATCAAGTACCGGAGTACTGTTGAGCACACTCTCAAGCGCAGGTTCAGGCAGGACTTCTGGCTTAGGTGCACGCATATTCATGCTCACCGGGTGCATGGCCTGCTGGGTAATCATTGCCAGTGTGCTGGTAATACCGGTCAGTGGCGCCTCGGCATCGTAGTAGTCACCATTGTTAAAATTCGGGTCGTTTTTAATCGGACGCGCCCAATGTTCCAACGTCATAATGGTCCAGGCGTCCATGGCGCCGGCACCGATCACCGATACCATGCGCTCAACCATGTCCGGGTAGGCAATCGACCACTCGAGCGCCTGCAATGAGCCCATTGATGCGCCGATCACGGCATGCAGTTGCTCAATCCCCAGACTGGTCAATAAGCGGTGTTGCACGTTGACAAAGTCACGAATGGTGACGACCGGGAAGTCCAGTCCGTAAGGCTTACCGGTTTCAGGATTAATAGACGCAGGGCCGGTAGTGATGACGTTCGGATCATGAGGGAAAGCATTGACCAGGGTATCTGAGCTGATCACGAAATATTTATTGGTATCGATGGCTTTGCCGGGCCCAATAATGCTGTCCCAGTACCCCGGCAGGGCATCGTCACCATTGTATTTGCCGGCAGCATGACTGTTCCCCGAGAAAAAGTGCGTGATCAGAATTACATTATCTTTGGCTTCGTTCAGCTCACCGTAACTTTCCCAGCCAATGGTGACTTCAGGAATAACCTCACCGCCGAGCGTTTCAAAATTTTCAAAGCTGAAGCTTTGTTTTTCGACCAGTAACGGCTCTGACGCATCTTGCGCAGCAGAGCCAGCACTGACAATCAATGAAAAAAGCAGCGCCACAAAGCAAGTCAGACGTTTCATAATGGGTTCCTGTTAAGTGTCGGAAGACTGTTCGATGAGATAGTTAGCATACTTCTTACGTAGCTCATTTTTCACTAATTTTCCAGTGCCGGTATGGGGCAATGCGTCGACGATAATAATGTCATCGGGTGTCCACCATTTGGCAATTTTACCCTGCATAAATTCATACAGCATGGCTTTATCCAGCTGTTTGCCCTTGTTGGCAACGACCAGTAGCAGTGGCCGCTCATCCCATTTCGGGTGTTTAACGCCAATGACGCAGCTTTCATTTACGGCAGGATGCTGGCTGCAGATATTCTCAATATCGAGCGAACTGATCCACTCGCCGCCACTTTTAATGACATCTTTTTTTCGATCCACTACTTTCATGTAGCCGTCTGGATCAATGACCGCGATGTCACCGGTTGCCAGCCAGCCGTCAGAAAAAGTATCAGGGTCGCTACGCTGAAAGTAGCTGCTGGCAATCCATGGCCCGCGCACCCGCAACTCACCGCTGGTTTCACCATCGTGCGCAAGCGCCTGACCATCGGCGTCAACAATTTGCATTTCAACGCCAAAGCAGGCGCGACCTGCGGTGGTCTGAATGCGATAGCGTTGCTTTTTAGGTAGCTCCATCAGACTGGGTTCAGGTGGCGCCGAGCTGGCCAATGGACCGGTTTCGGTCATTCCCCAGATAGGCTGCCAGAATACGTCGTAATTTTCGTCAAAGGTCTTTACTAAGCCCAGCGGTGACGCTGCCCCACCGACACAAACCCGTTGCAGAGACGGCACTTGTGCTTGTGTTTCGTTTAAGTAATTGTGCAGTGTCAACCAGATGGTTGGCACGCCCAGGCCCACGCTTACCTTCTCTTGCGTAATCAGCTCGTGCATGGCGCCGCCGCTCATGCCACTGCCCGGTAATACCAGCTTGCTACCGGCCAATGGTGCGGCGTAAGGTGCGCCCCAGGCGCCAGCGTGATACATGGCAACCATCGGCATCAAAACGGTGTCGCCGCGCAGATCCAGCAGTTCAGCACTGGCAGTCGCCTGCGCGTGCAATACCATGGCACGATGCGAACTTAATACGCCTTTAGGATTGCCGGTAGTACCTGACGTATAACAGAGCAAGGCCGCGCTATCTTCGTGCAAGGCCGGCCAATCATACTTTGTAGGCTGCTCTGTCAGTAACTGCTCGTAGGCGAAGAGGGGTTGCGTTACCTGTGTCAGTTCGGGCTGCTGCACATGGTCGGCAAGCACCACGATACCTTTGAGCTGCGGTAGGTCTTTTACCACTTCGGCGGCAAGTTCAGCGAAACAGGCGTCGACAAACAGCCAGCTTGCCCCGGCGTCTTTCATGATCCAGGCGATTTGTTCGGCCAAGAGACGCGGATTCACCGTATGTAATACGGCACCAATGCCGCTGACGGCATAGTAAAGCTCAAGGTGACGATAAGTATTCCACGCCAGTGTTGCAATACGATCACCAGGTGCAATTTCGAACGCTTGCAAAGCGTGAGCCAGTTGGCACGTGCGGGCGTAACAGTCGGCATAGGTGTAGCGATGAATATCACCTTCAATGCGGCGGCTGACCACCTCTTGTCGGGGATGACGGCGCGCGCCGTGACGTAACAGGTCAATGATCAGCAACTGGCTTGGTTGCATGGCTCCGGGGTAGGCCGGAGCGCGTTGTTCAGTCGTTTCAAACATATTACCGCCTTCGCTTAAAACATATTAAAGAGAGCAATCGCAATACTTAGTCCGATAAACGGTACTACCACGGTCACCGCCGCAACCGGCCAGTAAGCAGCCTGATGCGTTTCGTTACAGATGGCGCGGATGGTCGTTACCACGTAGCCATTATGCGGTAATGAGTCCAGCGCGCCGGACGAGATGGCCACGATCCGGTGAAGCTGATCAGGGTTAACGCCCTGTTCCAGGTAGTGGGGGCCAATTTCCGGTAGCGCAATCGCCTGACCGCCAGAGGCAGAGCCGGTAAGACCCGCAATAACACTTACCGCGACCGCGGCGCCGACTAACTCATTACCGGGCAGGCTGGTCATAAAAGTCACCGCATCAGCAAACGCCGGCGTCACTTTAGCGATACTACCAAAACCCACCACTGCCGAGGTGTTACCAATGGCAATCAGTGCGCCGGTTGAAGCTTCACCGATGGCTTTGGAGATATTCTGGAAGTACTTCGCATTAATAATAGCAATGGCCAGAACGCCGCCACTAAGGGCAATGATCAGAGCATTTTGCTTAAGTTCCTCATGAAACAAAAAGCTGAGCGTCAGTACCACAATCAAGGGGACCAGGCCGCTGATGGGCGACGGCAGCTGGCGCTCCACCAACAATGGGTCATTGGCCCGTTGTTCAAAGCTTTCACCGCGATGCACCGCAGCTTTAATCATTTTCGTCAGCCACCAGTAACCGATCACGAACATAATGACGGCAACCACCAACGAGACTTCCCATGCAGCGTAAGGTGACGTGCCCAGGTATTGAATCGGAATCCAGTTCTGAATTTCCGGTGACCCCGCCGAGGTCATAGTGAAAGTAACGGAACCGAATGCCAGCGCGGCCGGAATAAAACGCCGCGGCAGGTTGGCGTCCTTAAACAGCGCCAGCGCCATCGGATAAACTGAGAAGGCGACGACAAAGACGCTGACACCACCGTAGGTTAAAATGGCACAGGCCAGTACCACAGCTAAGACCGCCTGCTTCTTGCCCAGTTTACCAATAATCCAGTGCGCAACGCTGTCAGCAGCGCCGGTGTCCTCCATGAACTTACCGAATAACGAGCCGAGTAAGAACATGAAGAACCATGCCGCGACGAAGCTGGCGAAGCCGTCCATATAGGCACTGACAAAATTAACGTCGCCCTGAAATAAGGGCACACCACTGGTAAGGGCGACAATGACGGCACACAAGGGTGCGCTTATAAACAGGTTCATGCCGCGTAGAGTCAGTACAATCAACAGTACCAAACCACCGACCAATCCAATCATGCTTAACATGCATTACCTCTTTCTTATTATTCTGATGGCAACATGATGCGTGAGAGCTTGATGATTTTACATAGTACTAACGTACAGAATACAAATCAGATTCTTTGCGCTAGGGTAACCATGCCATAACGAAAATTGTGCTACGACAGCACGTAACAATAAACAATAAAAGTACAACAATAACAGTTACCGGGAGAATGACATCATGAGTCAACCCAAGTTCCGACATTCCTTGCTTGCGCTGGCCGTCGCGTCAGTGGTGAGCTTACCTGCTTACGCGCAGCAACAAGAGCAGGCCGACGAGAATGAAGCCACGGCGTTAGAGCGGATTGAAGTCACCGCGCGGCGTAAAACCGAAAGTCTGCAAGACGTACCTGTAGCGGTGTCGTCATTCAGTGCCAGCGACCTTGAAGAAGTCGGTGTTGAAGATATTACTGAGCTGCAACAACGTATTCCGAACGCTACCATTCAGGTCAGCCGCGGTACCAACTCAACGCTGACAGCCTACATTCGTGGTGTCGGTCAGCAAGACCCGTTATGGGGTTTCGAGCCGGGCGTGGGTGTTTATATTGATGATGTCTACATTGCCCGGCCGCAAGGCGCGGTACTGGAAGTTTTTGACCTCGAGCGTATTGAGGTTCTGCGTGGGCCGCAAGGTACGCTCTATGGTAAAAACACTATCGGTGGTGCGTTAAAATATGTCACCAAAGAGCTCACCGGCTACGATGAGCTATCGGTGCAAGGTACGGTTGGTAGCTATAACCAGCGTGACCTGAAAATCTCTGGCCAAACCGCTTTAAGCGATAACTTTTACGTAGGCGCTGCCGTTGCGTCATTGCAACGCGACGGTTTCGGTGAATACGTGAATACTGGTCAAGAGAACTATAATAAAGATCTGCTGACCTATCGTGTTTCAGCCAGGTGGCTGATTAATCGCGATATGGATCTGAAATTCTCGTACGACAAAACTGAAGATGAGTCGAACTCAAAAGGTGCGCACCGCTTACAGACCAGTCTGGTCACCGGTCAGGAACCCTACGAAGATGTATATGACTCCAATACCGCTATGCCAGTTGATAACCTGGTTGAAACAGAAGGCTGGTCAGTCGTTTACAACTGGGATATAGATGCGAACTGGGGCTTTAAGTCAGTTACAGCGGGCCGCGAAGGTTATACCGACACTAACATCGACTTTAACGCCACGGGCGAGCCGATCTTCATGGTACCTGCTATCTATGAAGATGAGCAGTTTACCCAGGAGTTCCAGGTTACTTACACCAATAACAGCAACTTCGACTTTGTCGGTGGCCTTTACTACTACGACGGCGAAGCCTGCGGTGTATTTGGTACGGTGTTGCCGATGTACCTGGCAGCATTTGGTGGTGTAACCGTCGACAACGGTGGCTGCGTGCAGACTGACAGCGTCGCTGTTTATGGTCAGGGAAGCTACCAGCTCAACGATGATTGGAGTCTGACCCTGGGCGGGCGCTACACCCGTGACGAGAAAGAAGCCAATGTTTTCCGCTTTACCTATCTTGGCGTGCACTATATAAATCAAGCCGGGCTGGAAACCCCTTATGATCCGGACCAGGTACTCAATGAGTTTGGTCAGCCGTTCTCAGTTAACTCTGACTTCACGAGTGGCGGTGACTGGAGTCGTTTCTCACCACATGTGGCACTGAACTATCAGGCCAATGATGACGTAATGTTCTACGGTAGCTACAGCAACGGCTTTAAGTCCGGTGGTGTTGATATGCGTGGCGACAAGTCACTGAACCCGACCATCGACGAGCCTTACGATCCGGAAATCGTTGATACCTTCGAGTTTGGTATGAAATCAGAATTGCTCGACGGACGCATGCGTTTGAACAGTGCCATTTTCTACTCTGATTACCAGGACATGCAGGTGACCGTACAACGTGTCGTACCTGCGGGTATCTCATCTCAGGTGCTGAACGCCGGTGAATCAACAGTGAAAGGTTTTGAAGTTGAGACCGTCTTTGCTGCGACTGAAAGCCTGAACTTCACCGCGATGTTAGGTTATATCGATGCTGAGTTTGACTCTGTGGTCTACACCGAGCCAGCGACTGGCGAGACGACGGATGTCACCGATGCCTGGTCGTTCCAGAATACGCCGGAACTGACTTACAACATCGCTTTTGATAAGACCTTTGAGTTTAGTAATGGCCAAATCGTCTGGTCAGGTAACTATGCTTATCGCGATGACACGCAAATGTTCGAGGCTCCATCACCTCTTGATCAGGACGCTTATGGTCTGGTCAACACCAGTGTTGTCTGGTACTCGAACGGCGGTCAGTGGAGTGTAGGTCTGCATGGTAAAAACCTGACCGACGAAGAATATCGTGTCGGTGGTTATAACTTTGGTCCTACCTTTGGCGATGACGCGGTCGTTTCCTACTACGGCGACCCACGTACGGTTTCGCTGTCAGTGGGGTATAAGTTTTAAGCTCCCTGTAATAAGTGGTTACTCACATTCTGTGGGTAACCACTGACTTTTCTTCCTGGACGCGCTAGCATGGTCATCAGTTTACACCAATCAACCACTACTATGGCTCGTGCAGTAATAGCTGATGATCATCCTTTATTCCGCGCCGCGCTGAAACAGGCGTTGACGGAAACCCTTTCAACAGATATCGCTGAGGCCGCGAATTTTCAGCAGTTGCTTGAGGTATTGGAACAACAACCCCAATTAGAATTGGTGCTGCTTGATTTGACCATGCCCGGTAACAAAGGCTTATCGGCGATTACCTCACTACGGAGTCGCTTTCCCGATGTGTTGGTGGTGGTCGTCTCGGCAAATGAACAGCTGTCGGTCATCCGTCAGGCCATGGCTTTTGGTGCCAGCGCTTATATTCCGAAGTCGATGCCGTTGGCTGAACTGCAGGCGGCAATACATTGTGTGTTAGCGGGCGACACCTGGCTGCCAGCGCATTTGCGTGACGCCGTTGACGCCGCTGAAGTGGCACAGGAAATCGACTTTGCCGAGCGTCTTGAGCTGTTAACGCCACAGCAATATCGCGTACTCGAGTGCCTTGCCGATGGCTTACTGAATAAGCAAATCGCTTATGAGCTGAACGTGCAGGAAACCACCATTAAACAGCATGTCTCGGCCATTTTACGCAAACTGGAAGTGACAAACCGCACTCAGGCAGGTATTGTTTTCAAGCAAATGCTGAACGTACCAGAGTCATCTTTGCCAGGCTCAGAGCTCTAAGTAACGCTTCAGTAACCGTCGTAAGGCGGCGGGCTTCAGTGGTTTGGGAATAAAGCCGGCACGCGCGGCAATGGCTTGTTCGCGTAGCACTTCATCGGGATCCGCCGAAATCACAATTGCGGGTAAATCGGACAGCGCGAGCTGCCCGCGCAGCGTGCTCAGCACCTCAATTCCGGTAATATTGTCATCCAGATGGTAGTCAACAATCGCCAGATGCGGTACTGCTGCCTCAGTGTTTAGACCGTCCATTGAGGTGGCACTGTTAACGCTGGCGCCCCAGCTTTGCAGCAATTGCTGCACCGCCATCAGCATGCGCTGATCATTGTCCACCAACCAGATAGTGATACCGGCCAGAAAGCTCTCGCTGAAACTCGCCGTGGCGGTCACCGGCGCGCCGCTTTGTACGCCCCAGCGCGCAACCGGCAGCGCAATCGAAAAACGTGTTCCCTGACCGACCTGTGAATGCACTTCGAGAGGAATCTCCAGCAGTTTACTAAGACGATCGACAATGGCCAGACCCAGTCCAATACCGGGGTTATCGCCTTGCGGCTCTACCTGGTGGAACTCGCGAAAAATCGCCTGTAGCTGGTCTGGCGGAATGCCCTGGCCAGTATCGATGACCTGCAGCCTTACGCCCTGGCCTGCGCGCCTGCAACCTATCAGAATGCGTCCGCTACTGGTGTAGCGGACCGCGTTAGAAAGCAGGTTTTGCAACATGCGACTAAGTAACTTGCGGTCGGTATAAACCTGTGCCGAGCAGCGCACATAGTCAATTCGCAGGCCTTTTTCCGCGGCAATGACACGCTGCGCCTCGAGTACCGGGGTAATCACCTCATGCAGGGTCACCAATTGCTTGTTGACCGGCAGGTTGCCGGCCTCAAGACGGGTCATATCAAGTAACATGGTGAGTAGTTCTTCGGCATTTTGCAGTGATTGCTGAATCTGACGGGCCAGTACACCGTGCTCGCCCTCTAAGCGTTGGCGTAACATGTCGCAGAACAGCGTTGCCGCGTTAAAGGGCTGCATGAGATCATGGCTCACGGCGGCAAAGAAACGGCTCTTACTCTGGTGCGCACGTTCTTCCGCCTGCTTGGCGGCGAGCAATTGCTGGGTGCGATCAGCGACCCGATGCTCAAGCTCGCGGTTAATTTCTTCCAACTGCTGTTGCGCTACTACCAACTCGGTAATGTCGGTATAGGTGGTGACAAAGCCACCGCCGGGCATAGGTGCGCCCTGCAGTTCAATATGAAAGTTCCCTTGTTGCCGCTGATAGCGATAGGCACTGCCCGAACGCAGGTAGTTCAGGCGCTTATCGATCTCTGCATCAAATTGGTTGGGCCGACCGTTGCCTAACAGACCCCGCTCGGCGTTATAGCGCAGCAACTCGGCTACCGGCATGCCGGCGGTAAGATAGCCCTTAGGGTAGCCAAAAATTTCTTCGTAGCGCTGGTTCCAGGCGACCAGCCGCAGATCCTGATCGACCACACTGATACCCTGCGGGATATTCTCGACCGAGGCCTGTAATAATTCACGGTTAAATTTATACAGCTGTGATGCTTGCGTTGCCCAGTTCACTACCTGCGCAATTGGCATACCGGGTTGTTGCGTGACAGCCTCTAATAAAATACGACTAGCGGCACTACCGATGACAGCGGCAAGTTCTCGCTCAACGCGTGCCAGGATCGGTGTCGGCACCCAGTCATCATTGCTGGCGCTCGTCAAATCAAGCTGCGCGCGCTGTTGCAGACGCTCAATCTCAACCGAGTCAAAAAAGCGTGCCAGCACCTGTCGCAGGCGGCCCCAACTTATTGGCTGATGTTGATACAGTTCCTGATGCTGCTCGGTTGGGTTGCTCCAGTCGCGGCGTTGCCCGGGGTCGGTACGTGCCGTACTTAGCCACGATCCGAGCAGATACAGCGCGAGGTTACAGCCAAGGCTAAGGACAACACCACGGGCCAGATCGATATCCAGTAACTGCTGATCATTGGCTAGTGAAGGCCACAATAAGAACCAGGCCCAAAGCAGGGTACCCACCACCAGGCCCGCGACCACGCCGGTGTAATTGCCGCGCCGCCAGACCAAGCCGCCCAACAGTGCGGGCGCCAGCTGTGCCAAAAGTGCAAGCGAGAGTAAACCGGCATTTACCAGCGGCAGGTTGGCTTCGGTCAGTTTATGAAAACCAAAAGCCAGCGCGATTATGGTGACGATGGTGGTACGCCGGATGGTGAGAATACGATTGGGGGTGAAGGTAAGTTTTCGCAGTCGCCGCTGCGTTAGTTGCAGCCACATCGGCATAATCACATCATTGGACATCATGATACTCAGTGCCAGCGTAGCAATAATCACCATGCTGGTTGCCGAGGCCAGACCGCCAATAAACGCGACCGCAGTAATGGCGGGCTGCTCGGCAAGCAACAGCAACTGCAGCATAAAGGTGTCTTGCGTGGCTGCTTCAGGCACCAGCATCAGGCCGGCTAACGCGATGGGTAAGATAAACAGATTAATCGCGAACAGATAAAGGGGAAAAGCCCAGCGTGCGGTACGCAGTTCTTCCGGGTCGGTATTCTCAATGTAACAAACATGGAATTGCCGCGGCAGGCAGAACATGGAAATGGCGCCCAGCAGAATATGCGTGACATAGATAAAGGCGCCTTCGGGTTTGCCCTGTAAAACCTCGACTACTTGCGGCTGTTGCGCGGCCTGCGTGATGAGATCGGCAACGCCATCAAACATGGTGTAACTGATAAATAACCCAACCACCAGAAAAGCGCCGAGTTTGATCACAGATTCGAAGGCAACGGCGTCCATTAATCCGGAATGTTGTTCCGCCAGCGATAGGCGGCGCGTACCGAATAAAATAGCGAAACCCATCATCGCCAGGGCGACCAGCGCGGCAACATCGCCAAACCAGGGTAAAGGCGCGTCAGCAAGCCCGGTTACCACTGCAAAACTGCCGGTAACTGCCCGCAGTTGCAGCGCAATATAGGGCACAATACCAAACAAGGCTAGTAAAGCTACCACCAGCGCAAGTCCGGACGACTTGCCGTAGCGATGACTGATAACATCGGCAATGGACGTCAGGTTTTTCTGTTTACAGACATGTAGCAGGCGCATCTGAATACGATGCGCAAACAGAAAAACAGCCATGGCGCCCACATAAGTTGGCGCCATTGACCAGCCGTAATAGGCCGACTGGGTGATAGTTCCGTAAAATGCCCAGGTGGTGCAGTGAATACCTTGCGCCAGCGCATAGCGATAGGGTTTCACCTGATTCGGCGGCTTGCGCTCACCACGGTACGCGATGCTATAAAGTAGCGCGATATAAAGTGTGGCAAGAATAACCGTGAGCGCAATGGGCAGCATAATTAACGCGAATCACTGTGTTCCTGAAATACCGGAAGATGCCACTGCCAGCGAATGGCCGCCAGGCGTAGCAGCAAGGTGGTCAGGCCTCCGATAAACAGGGCCAGTAACGGATTGAATGCGGCCAAAAGCACATACACACTTGCTCCCACAATGCAGGTGGTGGCATAAAGCTCACTTTTCAGCACCATCGGCACATCACGCGCTAACACGTCACGGATCATGCCACCGAAACAGGCGGTAATGGTGCCCATAGTAACACAGATAATCGCCGGGAAGTCGGCCATCAACGCTTTTTGGGCGCCCATAACCGTAAAAAAGGCCACCCCGATAGCATCCGCAATCAGCAAGGTTTTTTGATGGATATAATCGCGCAGACGTAACCAGAAAATGGTCAGTACCGCTGCTGCAATAATGGTATACAGGTAGGTAGGGTCATGGGCCCAGAATACTGGCAGGTCGAGAATAAGATCGCGAATGGTGCCACCGCCGATAGCGGTCGCACCGGCCAGCACGATGACGCCAAAGCCGTCCATATTCTTGCGGAACGCCAACAAGGTACCAGAAATGGCAAACACCGCGACGCCCAGATGATCAAACCAGTAAAAGAAGATTTCCATTGCTGTTGTCGACTGATTTTTGGACTAAAAAAGTCAGTTTCGCATGGATTGTTACAGATGCCTAGCGGTGAGTTACCAAGATCTCTCCCCAACAGGCGATAAATTCGTTAGAATGCGGAACAATTTTGACAAAAATTGCGGCTGAGGGTTGTTTAGTAAAGGAACAGCCCCATCTCAATATGATTCTACTTAACTCGATAAGAATGAGGAAACTATGGACTTTTTAATCGGTACCGCATACGCACAAGACGGCGCAGCACAGCAAGGTGGTGGTATGGAATTGATTTTCATGCTGGTGATGTTCGGCTTGATTTTCTATTTCATGATTTATCGTCCACAGGCAAAACGTGTCAAGCAACATAAAGAACTGATTGCCAGCGTCAGCAAAGGTGACGAAGTACTCATGAACGGCGGCATGGTAGGTCGCATTACCAAAATCAGTGAAGATAAAGATTTTATGGTCATCGCTCTGGCAGAGGGTGTAGAAGTGACCGTGCAGAAGTCGGCGGTAACAGCGGTTCTGCCAAAAGGAACCATGAAATCTCTGTAACAGAGATAAGGATGTAACGTGTTAAACAAGTTTCCGCTCTGGAAAAACCTGATGGTCATCGTCATTGTTGCGGTGGCCGCAGTGTACGCTTTGCCCAACCTGTACGGTGAAGACTTTGCCGTTCAGGTTTCCGCAACGCGTACCACGACGGTGGATACCCAGGTCCTGGGCCGTGTCGAAGACCGGCTGCAAGAGATCAATATCGAACCGAAGTCGGTGGTGCTCGAAGATGGCCAGCTACTGGTGCGTTTAAACTCAGATAGTGAACAGTTGCGTGCGCGTGAGGCACTGTTGCAAGAGTTAGGTACCGATTATGTCGTCGCTCTGAATTTAGCGCCGGCCACACCAGATTGGCTGGAGGCGCTTGGCGCGTCGCCGATGAAGCTCGGCCTTGATCTACGTGGCGGTGTCCATTTTCTGATGGAAGTGGACATGAACGAAGCCATGCGCAAAATTCTCGGCCAGATGCGCGACACAGTGCGCGCGGATTTGCGTGAAGAGCGTATTCGTTACACCAGCGTCGAGCGCGACGGTAACGGTTTGCAGATTCGCCTGCGTACTGCCGACGATTTTCAGGCCGCAATGCGCTATCTGGACGGAGCTTATGACGGTTACACCCTGATTGACGACGAAGCCGCGCAGCAACTTACCTTGCGTATGACCGAGGCGAAGCTGAAAGAAACGCAGGATTACGCGATTTCACAGAACGTGACGATTTTACGTAACCGGGTCAATGAGCTGGGTGTGGCCGAGCCGCTCGTTCAGCGCCAGGGCGCGGATCGCATTGTGGTGCAGCTGCCAGGCGTACAGGACACCGCTCGCGCTAAAGAAATTCTCGGTGCTACGGCCACCCTCGAGTTCCGTATGGTGGACGACGAAAATAGCATTCGCGATGCCGAGATGGGTCGGGTACCTTTTGGTTCGGAGCTCTATCCAAATCGCAATGGCGGGAACGTACTGCTAAAAGAAGATGTCATTCTGACCGGCGATCATATTGTCAATGCGACCTCAGGTTTTGATGAAAATCAGCGTCCTCAGGTAAGCATTACGCTGGACGGCGCTGGCGGTGACAAAATGTCACTGGCAACTCGCGATGCGATTGGCAAGCCGATGGCAACCTTGTTCATCGAGTTTAAGGCCACCGGGGAGCGTAACGCCGAAGGTAATATTATCTTCGAGCGCAAAGAAGAAGTTATCAACGTGGCTACCATTCAGGCACGACTTGGTAGCAGCTTCCGTATTACCGGGCTGGACTCCGTGCAGGAAGCACAGAATCTGGCCTTGTTGCTACGCGCCGGTGCGTTAATTGCACCGATTCAAATCGTTGAAGAGCGTACCGTTGGACCAAGCCTGGGTCAGGAAAACATTGATATGGGTATGCAGGCGATCATCTGGGGCTTCGTTCTGGTACTGGCCTTTATGGTTATGTATTACAAGAAGTTTGGTATGGTTGCCAATCTTGCCCTGGCTACGAACCTGGTGCTGATTGTCGGTGTGATGTCGATGATTCCGGGTGCTACACTTACTTTACCGGGTATGGCCGGTATTGTTCTGACCGTAGGTATGGCGGTTGATGCGAATGTGCTGATATTTGAGCGCATACGCGAGGAAATTAAAGCCAAGCGTAGTCCGCAGCAGGCCATTCACCACGGTTATGACAGTGCGCTGTCAACCATTGCTGATGCCAACGTAACCACGTTGATAGCGGCAATTATTTTGTTTGCTATTGGTACCGGACCAATTAAAGGCTTCGCGGTGACCCTGGCAATCGGTATTGTGACCTCAATGTTTACGGCTATCGTGGGTACACGTGCCGTTATCAATGCCATCTGGGGTGGCAAACGCATTGATAAGCTATCGGTTTAGGAGGCCACATGCGCGAACTAATTAAAACGGATAAAACCATTCCTTTCATGCGCCTGCGGATAGGCGCATGGATTTTCAGTGGTCTCTTAATGATTGCTTCGATTGCTTCACTTGCGATTAATCAGTTGAACTGGGGCCTTGATTTCACCGGCGGTACGGTGATTGAGGTTGGCTACGAACGCGAAGCAAACCTGAGTGACATTCGTGCCACGCTTGATGCCAATGGCTTCTCCGGTGCCGTGGTGCAGAACTTTGGTACCCAGCAGGACGTACTGATTCGCCTTGAGCCACAAGAGGGTGTGAAGGCGCAACAGGTAGGTGATCAAGTCTTAAGTTTACTGCGCGAGGCGAGCACTGAAGAAGTCACCATGCGCCGTATCGAGTTTGTCGGCCCGAACGTCGGCGAGCAGTTGACGGAGCAGGGCGGTCTGGCCATGCTGACCGCGCTGATCTGTATTCTGGCCTATATCGCGTTTCGCTTTGAATGGCGTTTGGCCTTAGGTGCGGTGGGCGCGCTTGCGCATGACGTTATCATTACTTTGGGTTTGTTTTCCGTACTGGGTCTTGAGTTCGACCTAACGGTGCTGGCGGCATTGCTGGCGGTGATTGGTTACTCCATTAACGATACCGTGGTAGTGTGCGATCGGATCCGGGAAAACTTCCGTAAGTACCGTAAAGGCGAATCAGAGGAAATTATCGATGGCGCCCTGACGGATACCATGAGCCGTACGGTAATTACCTCATTGACGACGGTGCTGGTATTGCTGGCGCTGTTCTTCTTAGGTGGCGCACTTATTCACGGTTTTGCAACGGCATTGCTGTTCGGTGTCTTTATTGGTACGTACTCGTCTATTTACATTGCCAGTTCACTGGCATTGGCGCTGGGTGTCAGCCGCGAAGATCTGATGCCGCCGGAAGTAGAGAAAGAGGGCGAAGATCTCGAGCCCATGCCTTAAGCAGTGAAAGGAGAACGGATGATGCTAGTGGTATTGTCACCCGCAAAAAACCTGGACTACGAAAGCCCGTTGCCGACTGACGAGTACAGTCAGCCACGTTTACTTGAGTATGCGCAGGAATTGGTCGATCGTTGCCAGTCCTTGTCGCCGCAGGAGCTAGGCTCGTTGATGAAGATCAGCGACAAGCTGGCGGGACTCAACGCCGCGCGCTTTGCCGACTGGCATCAGCCGTTTACTCCCGAGAATGCGCGGCCCGCTGTGTTCGCTTTTGACGGCGACGTGTACAGCGGTTTGCAGGCAGAAAAAATGTCTGACGAAACAATTGCTTTTGCGCAGGAACATTTACGCATCTTGTCGGGTCTATATGGAGTATTACGCCCGCTTGATCTAATGCAGCCCTATCGGTTAGAGATGGGCACTAAGTTAGATACCGCACGGGGCAAAAACCTTTATGAATTTTGGGGCGATGTCATTACTGACACGCTGAATGAAGACCTGAAGGCCATTGATAGCGATCTGCTGGTCAACCTGGCTTCGAATGAATACTTTTCGAGTGTTGACCCGAAACATTTACGGGCGGATATCGTAACTCCGGTCTTTAAGGACGAGAAGAACGGCCAGTACAAAGTAATTAGTTTCTGGGCGAAGAAAGCGCGCGGTGCCATGGCTCGTTATATAATGAACGAAAAGGTTAGCAGCGTCGCGGAACTGAAAAAGTTTAATGCCAACGGTTACCGGTTTAATGCCGAGCAATCGAGTGAAAGCGAACTGGTATTCCAGCGTGCTGAGCGCGATCAATAGACTGAGGAGAAGGTGATGAGTGACACAGAATTTAGTAGTCAGAAGACGACACCAGCCAGAGGTAAGCTAATGCTTGCATCCCTGGTTGTGATTGCCATCGCTGTCGCCATTATCTGGTATGTTTCGCAGGACCAGCAACCACCACGGCACGTCATTGAACAGCCTGTTGAGGTGGTAGAACCTGAGGTGCCTGTAGTCACTGAAGCCGAAACCGAGTTGGTCGAGGAACCTGCAGATACAGTTGAATTGGGGGAGCCGGAGGCTGAGCCAGAGGTAACCACTGAGCAGCAGGAACCGGAACCGGAACTGCCGCCGCTAGCGCAAAGCACCGAGCCAGTGTTGGAGCAGTTAAAAGCAGCGGGACAGCCAGTCGAACCGATACAAAGTGAACAGTTGATTCGTGACGCCGTGGTGTTTGTGGATAATCTACGTAACGGTGTCGTGGTCAAAGATGCCGCCATCGTCAGTGGCCCGAAAGCGCGCTTCCGGGTGCTGGAGCAGGACGGTAAAATCTACATAGACCCACGCTCCTACGATCGTTATAACACGGTGGTTGACTGGTTTGTCAGTCTTGATACCGACGTAGTAGTAAGCATGCTGGACGATTATGAACCTCTGGTCCAGCAGGCTTTAACTGAGATTGGCTATCCTGATACCGCGCCTGAAACAGTTATCTTCGATGCTATCGACATGCTAATGCAAACGCCGTCGGTTGGTACAGTAATTGAACTGACAGATGAGACGGTTATGTACCGTTACGCTGACCCGGCGCTGGAAGCTCTTCCGGAAGCGCAAAAACAGATGTTGCGCCTGGGGCCGGACAACATGCGTCGGGTAAAATTAAAACTTGAGAGCATTCGCGAGGCGATGCGTAACCCCTAACCAGGCGGCCTGACGAGTATGGATAGGATTCCACAGCACCTGCGGGCACCGTTGCCAACGCGTGGCAACCGTTTCAGCCGCTGGATCGGCAGAGTGGGGATGCGGCTATTAGGCGGCTGGCGCATTGAAGGCGAATTGCCGCAGACCCGGCAAGCCATTATCCCGGTCGCGCCGCATACCTCGAACTGGGACTTTTTCGTCGGCGTATTCGTAATGCTGGCGCTGGGTCTGAAACTTTCCTTTCTTGGCAAACACACCATCTTTCGCTTTCCGGTAAACGGCCTGCTGCGCTGGCTTGGCGGTATTCCGGTGGATCGCCGCGCGGCGCAGGGTGTCGTCGGGCAAATGGTAGAACAGTTCGAACAGCGGGATGAGCTTATTCTGGCTCTGGCGCCCGAGGGTACCCGGAAAAAAGTCAGTGAGTGGAAAAAAGGCTTTTTGCACATGGCGCGTAGGGCTGAGGTACCCGTTATTCCGGTAGGGATGGATTTTTCCCGTAGGGTGATTGATATTCGTCCGCCAATGATGATTACCGGTGACATCGACGAAGAGTTGCAACGCGTCAAACACGCGGTTGCCCATGCTGAAGGGAAAAATCCTCAGCATGCCGGAAATTAAAATTTGTGCTATCATCGCGCCGATTTCTTTAAAAGGATGCAATCATGAAGGTTATTGAAGCTGGCATCGCGGCACCGGGTAAAAAGTTTGCCCTGGTGGTCTCGCGTTTTAACCATTTTGTTGTCGACAGCTTACTTGACGGTGCGGTACAGACCTTAAAGCATTACGGTCAGGTCAGTGACGATGCCATCACAGTGGTCAAAGTACCCGGCGCTTATGAGTTGCCGTTAGCGGCACAGAAGCTGGCCGCGAGCGGCAACTACGACGCTATTATCGCCATTGGTGCGGTGATTCGCGGCGGTACACCTCACTTTGACTTCGTTGCGGGTGAGTGCAACAGCGGTCTGAGCCGCGTCATGCATGAATTCAACCTACCTGTAGCCAACGGCGTGATCACCACTGATACTATTGAGCAAGCCATTGAACGTAGCGGTACCAAAGCCGGTAATAAAGGCTCTGAAGCAGCCTTAAGTGCTTTGGAAATGGTGAACGTGCTCGAACAGCTTTAAGAGGATTAACAATGAAACCTGCTGCACGTCGTAAGGCGCGTAAATTAGCGGTTCAGGCCATTTATTCATGGCAGTTAAGTGAAAACAGCATGAGCGACATCGAAGCTCAGTTTCTCACTGACAATGACACCAGCAAAATTGATGTAGATTACTTTTTGGCGTTGGTTCGCGGTGTGGCCGGCCAGGTCAAAACCCTGGACGAGGCCTTATCGCCGTTTTTGGATCGTCCGCTGAATGAACTCGATCAGGTCGAGCGCGCGGTGTTACGTCTGGCAGCCTTCGAGCTGCGCGAACGTCATGATGTACCCTACAAAGTGGCCATAAACGAGGCCATTGAGCTGGCCAAGTCGTTTGGCGCTGATGAGAGTCACCGTTTCGTTAATGGTGTACTGGATAAAGCTATCGACAGCTTGCGTCCGGCCCGCAAGTAACGAAGAAAAGCGACTATGGCACTGGGCGAATTTGATCTCATTGACACTTTTTTTACGCATCGTTGGCCGGCTCGCGACGATGTCGCGTTGGGTGTGGGCGACGATGCGGCGGTGCTCAATGTTCCGTCTGATTCCCAGTTAGTGATCGCCACGGATACCATGGTATCCGGCGTGCATTTTGATGAGCAGACCCCCGCCCGCGCGGTAGGCCATAAGATAGCGGCGGTGAACCTGAGCGATCTTGCCGCGATGGGTGCCGAGCCGACCTGGCTGTCGTTGGCTCTGACGCTACCTGAGGTGGATGAGGAATGGTTAACCAGCTTCAGTCATGGCCTGCGTGAAATTTGTGAATACTACGATTGCCAACTGATTGGTGGTGATACCACCAAAGGTCCGTTGACCCTTACGCTAACCGCGCATGGTCTGGTTCCCAGAGGGCAGGTACTGCGTCGCGACGGTGCGAAGCCTGGCGACTGGGTCTATGTCAGCGGCACTTTGGGCGATGCTGGTCTGGCGCTCGCCTGCCAGCAACATCAACAAAGTATCTCAGACAGTCATTACCGGCGCGTACTCGAACGTCTTTACTTTCCCTCACCACGGATTGCTCTGGGGCAGAACCTGCGTGATGTGGCATCAAGTGCCATTGATCTCTCCGATGGTTTGTATTCTGATCTGGGGCATATTCTCAAATCCTCACAAGTGGGCGCGCGGATCGATGTGGACGAGTTGCCACTGAGTCTGGCCCTGACCGAGTCAGTTGACGCGGACACCGCAATTAATTTTGCCCTGACCAGTGGCGACGATTATGAGCTGTGTTTTACCGTTCCGGAAAGCAAGCGCGGCGTTTTTGATACCGTTATGGCGCGACATCCGGCAAAACCCACCTGTATTGGCCGTATTACCAATCAGCCCGAAAAGCTGCGGCTTGAGCGCGAAGGCGAGCCATGGCAGGGACTCGACAAGCAGCACGGCTATGACCACTTCGGTTAAGCTCACAACATCTGTTTCAGCACGCCTGTTACTGCATCCGGTGCATCTGTTGTCACTGGGCTTCGGTAGCGGTCTGGCACCCAAGGCACCGGGAACTTTCGGCACGCTGGCGGCGGTACCGCTGGTACTCCTGCTACAGCATTTAAGTGCCGTGAATTATTTTGTGCTCGCGCTGGTCGCGGCGATTGTGGGGGTGTGGCTATGTCGGGCGACTGCGTTGCGCTTAGGTGTGCATGATCATCCAGCCATTGTCTGGGACGAGATAGCCGGTTATTTACTGGCAATGAGTTTTTTACCGGTCACCTGGTTTAACCTGATCGCGGCTTTTGCCTTATTTCGCTTCTTCGATATCGTAAAGCCCGGACCGCTGGGCTGGTGTGACAGGAATTTACATGGTGGCCTGGGAATTATGGCCGACGATGTACTCGCCGGCCTTGCCAGTGCGGCTGTGTTACATCTTGGCCATACGCTCGCGAATACGTTGCTCTAAACTTTTCGCGTCAAGTCCAAGCTCGGCACGCACTTCGTCTTGTCCGCCATGCTTAATAAACTGATCAGGTAAGCCTAATTGTAGCAGTGGGGTCGACAGCCCTTCGCGCAGCAGGAACTCACCTACCGCACTGCCTGCACCGCCGGCGACTACGTTGTCTTCGACCGTAACCAATAAGTCATGGCTGGCTGCTAGTTCCGCAATCAGGCTCTCGTCAAGCGGCTTCACAAAGCGCATATCCGCAACGCTGGCGTCGAGTTCGCTGGCACATGGCAGAACGTCATTCAGTACCGTACCAAAGCTCAGAATAGCCACTTTCGCGTTGTCCGACTGGCGCACCATACGGCCTTTACCGATGCTTAATTGCTGCAGCTCAGCATCGACTTCACAGCCGGTACCGTTACCGCGGGGATAGCGCACCGCTGCAGGTTGATCGAGCACGTGGCCGGTGTAAAGCATGTTGCGGCATTCGTTTTCGTCGCTTGGGGCCATGACCACCATATTCGGAATACAACGTAAGTAGCTGAGATCAAATGCCCCCTGATGGGTTGGGCCGTCGGCGCCAACGATACCGGCGCGATCAATCGCGAACAGCACCGGCAGATTCTGCAGCGCGACATCATGAATCAGCTGGTCGTAACCACGCTGCAGAAAGGTCGAGTAAATAGCGACGACCGGATGATAGCCACCAATAGCAAGGCCAGCGCCAAAGGTCACGGCGTGCTGTTCAGCAATGGCAACATCGAAGTACTGCTTCGGGTACTGCTGTGAAAATTTGACCATGCCTGAGCCTTCGCGCATGGCGGGGGTGACAGCCATCAGCTTCGGATCGCGTGCTGCCATCTCACAAAGCCAGTCGCCAAATACCTGAGAATAAGAAGGCGTTGCAGCCTTTTTACTTGGCAGCGAGGTGCCGTTCGGGTCGAACTTAGGCACACCGTGATAGCCAATCGGATCTTTCTCAGCCGGCTCGTAGCCTTTGCCTTTGCGGGTCACTATATGTAAAAACTGCGGGCCTTTCAGGCTACGCATATTACGTAAGGTTGAGACCAGCAAATTGACGTCATGACCATCAATCGGCCCGATGTAATTAAAACCGAGTTCTTCAAAAATGGTGCCCGGTGCCACCATACCTTTCATATGTTCTTCGGCGCGACTGGCCAAATGGTGAATGCCCGGCATTCCCTGCAGTAGCTTTTTGCTGCCTTCGCGCACCGAGTTATAAAACTTGCCAGAAAGTACCCGCGCCAGGTGATTATTCAGCGCACCGACGTTTTCGGAAATAGACATGTCGTTGTCGTTCAGAATAACGAGCATATTTGGCTCAATGCCGCCGGCATGATTCAGCGCTTCAAACGCCATACCCGCCGTCATGGCACCGTCGCCAATAATAGCGACGACCTTCTGTTCGGTACGCTCGCGTTCGGCGGCAATCGCCATACCCAGAGCTGCACTGATGGAAGTACTCGAATGACCGACACTGAGGGTGTCGTATTCGCTTTCAGGGCGCCACGGGAAAGGGTGCAAGCCATCTTTTTGGCGGATGGTGTGCAACTGGTCTTTGCGGCCAGTCAGAATTTTATGCGGATAGGCCTGATGGCCGACATCCCAAACCAGCTGATCATAGGGGGTCGCATAGACATAATGTAACGCCACGGTCAGCTCCACGGTGCCCAGACCGGACGCTAAATGACCACTGCTTTGGCTCACCGAGTTCAACAGGAACTCGCGCACTTCCGCGCATAGCTGCGGTAACTGGCGTTCGTTTAAAGTGCGTAAATCTGCCGGCGAATCGATAGCGTCGAGCAGCGCGTACGAGCCTTGTGCTGAGCGAGATGATGATGACATGCGATTAATAATCCCGAGTTAACAACTGTTCTGCAAAATTTTCCAGTAACTGTGTATTGTAGGGGATTCTTTGCAGTGCTTGAAGCGCTTTCTGGTGTAATTGCGTAAGCTTCACCTGAGCGGCCTCTAAGCCAAGCAGCGTGACATAGGTGGATTTCTGCGCTGCTTCATCTTTACCTTTTGTCTTACCTAGCATTTCTGTTGAGCTGGTAACATCAAGAATATCGTCCTGCACCTGAAACGCCAGGCCAAGTAGTGCAGCAAACTGACTGAAGTCGTCCAGATATTGCTGCGCTTCTTCGCTGCCGCTCAATACCCCGAGCTGCACCGCGGCATTGATGAGTGCTCCGGTCTTTAATTGGTGCACTTGCTCCAGTTCGGCCTCAGTCAACTGCCGCGCGGTTGCGGCGAGGTCGAGCGCCTGGCCGCCACACATGCCGCGGCTGCCGCTGGCCTGACTAAGAGCGCGCAGCATTTGTACTTGCCGTTGTGGGTCAAGTTGCAGCTCAATGGCGGTTAACAGTTCAAACGCCAGGGTTTGCAAAGCGTCGCCGGCAAGGATCGCGGTTGCCTCATCGAAGGCCCGGTGGCAGGTCGCCTGACCACGACGCAGATCATCATCGTCCATTGCCGGCAGGTCATCATGTATCAGCGAATAGGCATGAATGCACTCGACTGCCGCGGCGGCGTGATCAAGAACCTGCGCCGAGGCGCCACAGATCTCACCCACGCTGTAGGTCAGAAACGGCCGTACGCGTTTACCGCCCAGCACCAGCGCGTAACGCATTGCCTGCTGCAATTGCGGGGCCGGGGAGTGATAATTTTGTAAATGTTGCTCCAGCACGCGGTTAATAGTGTCACGTTGCCGGGCCATTAACTGTTCCAGACTCACGAACGCTGGGCTCCATCGGCGCTCTCTTCTTCGTTAAAAGGAGCCAGCGCCTCACCGCTTTGCTGCTGCAGTAGCTGACTAACCTTCTGCTCGGCCTGCTGTAGTTTTTCCTGGCTCAGACGTGATAGCCGTACGGCCTTTTCGAACTCTTCCAACGCTTGCTCAAGTGGTAATTCGCCTTGCTCCAGCTTGACCACGATCTGCTCTAATTCGGCAATGGCTTGTTCCAGTGATTTATCACTCATAGTGTTACCTAATCTGTTTGCGCCGCAACGCTGACCAACGAAGGAATGTCGGGCACAAGTTACCCTGATTCCGATGGACCGTCAAATCGGTTATACTAGCGCGTTTTGAGCACCCGATAAGTAGTCCGTCGATGAAATTTGTTATTCGTTTACATGCCGAAATCACCATTAAAAGTAAAGGTGTACGCAAGCGTTACGGCAAAGTCCTGGTTAATAACCTGAAAAACATCCTAAAGCGTGTGGACTTACCAGAAAGTACACCGCTCAAAGTGCTTTGGTGCTGGGATCGTATTGAGGTCAAAGTCGACTCGCAGAATCCGCAAGTGGCGACACAAATCCAGGAAGAATTGCAACGTATTCCTGGCATCGCCTGGTTCAGTCAATCCCATGAGTTGACGCTGGACGATTGCCAGAATGCCGATTTTGCACCGATTCTTGAACAGGTTCTGGCGACCTGGAGTGAACGCCTGGCCGGCCGTAACTTTGCGGTACGGGTCAAGCGCAAGGGGCAACATGGCTTTTCGTCACTGGACTTAGAGCGTTACATCGGCGGCGGCGTGTTACAGCGCGTGCCGCAAACGCGGGTGAGCCTGAAGCAACCTGAGGTGGAGCTGCGCATCGAAATTGACAATGAAACGGTGCGGGTCTTTGGCGACAAACAGGCCGGGCTCGGTGGCTTTCCGTTGCCAACCCAGGAAACTGTCGTCAGTCTGCTGTCGGGTGGCTTTGACTCCAGCGTGGCGAGCTTTCAGTTGATTCGAAGAGGCGCGCGGACGCATTTTTGTTTCTTCAATTTAGGTGGTGACCGCCATGAAACCGGTGTGCGTCAGACCGCGTATTACCTGTGGCAAAACTATGCCAGTTCGCACCCACTAAAATTTATCAGTATTGATTTTGCCCCGGTGGTGGAAGAAATTCTGACCCATGTTGATAATGGCCTGATGGGCGTTGTATTAAAGCGACAAATGCTGCGTACCGCGCAAATTGTCGCGCGCCGTATTAATGCCAGCGCGCTGGTTACCGGCGAGGCTCTGGGACAGGTATCCAGTCAGACACTCAGTAACCTGAGTGTGATTGATGAAGCGATCGACAGCCTGGTCTTACGCCCGTTGATCACCATGGATAAGCAGGAAATTATTAATATTGCTGAGCAGATTGGCACCGCAGATATCTCCCGCAGTATGCCCGAGTATTGCGGTGTGATTTCGGTAAAGCCCACGGTGAAAGCGCAGCGCGATGCGGTACTTGCAGCCGAGTCACGGCTTGATCCGGAGCTGCTGTATCAGGTGGTACGTGCAGCGCAGGTAGAAGAAGTAAAACATATCGGCGAAGTGACAGATGAGAAGGCGCACGTAGTGGCTTCGGTAAGCGCAACACAAGACGATGTTATCGTTGATATTCGCAGCAGTGATGAGCAGGAAGCGAAGCCGCTGGTGCTGGATAACGCGGAGATTCCGGTCGAGCACATTCCATTTTTTAAACTTGGTACAGCGTTCGCGGAACTTGATCCGGACAAACATTATCTACTGTACTGCGAGAAAGGGGTGATGAGTAAATTGCAGGCGCTTTATCTGCAGGATCAAGGGTATACTAACGTAGGTGTTTATCAGCCACCGCGCTAAGGCTGACGCAGTCACTACAAGGATGACACATGAGTTCGAAAAACTGGGCGAGAGTAATTTTTTTAGTGTTGTTAGTTGCGGTGACCGCAGCCTTTTTGCTGCAGGTCTCAAGCGGTGCGCTGCCGCGCTTTGAGCATTTTGACAAGCTGGTACACTTCGGCGCTTTTTTTGTGCTCGCCTGGGCATTTTATCATGCGTTTCCGATCCCCATCTGGTTAGCCTTACTGGTTCTTACCGGTTATGGCTTGCTTATTGAGTACGTGCAGGAACTGCTGCCGTATCGTACCTCGAGCTGGGGGGATCTGGTGGCAGATGCTGCCGGTGCGGGTAGTTTTTACTTGCTTGCCTGGTGGCGCTTTATGCGCCACCGCAAGCGTAAGGCTAAGACTTCTTCTTCGACTTAGTTGCCCCGGCTTTCTTCTTTTTCTTCTTCGCTTTTTTACGCGCGTCGGGAAACTTATACTGCGGTTTAAGCTCAGCAAATACGCGCCGTTCAATTTTACTGCCCTGGTAGCGCTCGACACGGCCCAATAGGTCCGCATCATGCGCTTCCACCAGCGACACTGCGACGCCAGTCTTACCCGCCCGGCCGGTACGGCCTATACGGTGCAGATAAATATCTGCCTGGCGTGGCATATCATAGTTAACCACCAGCTCCACCGCCTCGATATCAATACCACGAGCCGCGACATCGGTGGCAATGAGGGTCGCATCGGCAAAGTTCTCCATGCGGGCGATAACTTTCTGGCGCTCATCCTGAGGCATATCGCCGCGCAGGGTCATGTTTTTAATGCCCTGACTCCAGAGCTTGGCGGACAATTCCTCAACTTTTTCGCGGGTGCGTACGAAGATGATCCGACGACCGGGATAGTCAGGTAACAGCCGCAGTAAGAGCTGTAGTTTATGCTCTGCGGTATCGGCCTGATACCAGCGCTGCAGGATCTTTCCTTTTTCCCGCTTCGGCGGCTGCACCACAATATGCTCAGGCTCTTTCTGAATAGCCGCCGAGAATTTCAGTACGCCGCTGCTTTCAAGCGTTGCCGAAAACAGCAGGGTTTGCTTCAGGTGCAAGGCCGACTGAGCAATCATCTGAACCGAGGTGGCAAAGCCCATATCTAACATGCGATCGGCTTCGTCAATAATCAGCCACTCAATGTGTTCAAGCTCATATTGCTCAGCATTGAGCAGGTCCAGCAGGCGTCCCGGGGTCGCGACCAGAATGTCATGAGGTTGTTCTAACAGCTGGTGTTGACTGCCATAATTAACACCACCGGTGATTAACACGCTGCGGAAGCCGGTGGTTTCGCCAAAAGCATCAGCCTGCTCGGCAATTTGTTGCGCCAACTCACGGGTCGGTGCCAGAATCAGCACCCTGGCACTGCCCGGCTGTTGGCGTGGAAAGTCAAGCAGGTGCTGGAGTGCAGGCAGCAAAAAGGCTAATGTTTTACCGGTACCGGTCGGCGAATTGACCAATAGATCCTGACCCGCGAGTGCAGCAGGAATCACCGCTTGTTGAACTTTGGCAGGTTTGTTAATTTCCGCCGCCAATAAAACGTCGATCAGGTCATCGTCGAGTTCGAGTTGATCCCAGTCAGGGGTCATGGTGTCATCCTTTCGTTGCAGCATCACGCTGTGGTTGGAGTCAGAAAATGGGTTTTCAATGCCAGCAATTTTATATCAAAGACGATCAATGTGCGATGAAAGTCAGCACCGATAGTCTTATTTTAGGTAGCTATGCTGGTGTGAACGAAGCTCGCTATGCGCTCGATATGGGTACTGGCAGTGGCTTACTGGCACTGATGCTGGCCCAACGGCAACCACAGTTACAGGTGGATGCTTTTGACTGTGATGCAGCTGCCGTGGCGCAGGCAGCAAGCAATGTCGCAGCCAGTCCCTGGCCAGGGCGCGTCAATGTGCAGCAAGGGTGGGTGGAAACCTGGCACGGCGTGCGCAACTATGATCTGATCGTCTGTAATCCGCCTTATTTTAGCGGTCATCCGGCCAGCGAATCAGTCGCACGACAACAGGCGCGGCAAGGACAGGCGACACCGCAACAGTGGCTGCAATGTATTGCGCGTAATCTGCACGAGCAGGGGCTTTGTTACTGGATACTACCCTATTCGCAGGCTGAGGTATGGCAGCGCGAGGCACAGGCCGTGGGCCTATGTCTGAGTGAGCAATTGGCAATCAGGACTACTCAGCGCAAACCGATGAAGCTAGTGGTGCAGGGCTGGCAATGGCAGCCATGTGCGACGGTAAAAAAAGAAGAGATGTTGATTCATGCGACAGATGGAAGTTATAGCAGTGCTTACCGCCAACTGACCGGCGAGTTTTACCTCGCCGGCACTGGCTCGTCGTTAAAGGCCCAGTAGGGCTTTGCCTTGGTTAAACGTAATATCAACCGGAATATTAGCCGCTGATAAGCGCTCCAGGTCGCTTTGCAACTGCGGGCTGACATTGCCCATTTCGGCAAATAACTGGTCCACACCTTCGTAGTCGCCATCACCCTGCAGTATCAGAATCTTCTCTGACAAGCTATTCATGGCCGCCCGCATCGCGTCCATATCGACCGCGTACTGACCCAGGTCGTTGCGGGTAAAGGCGCCGGCATCGGCGAAATAATTAAAGCGAATCATATTTGCTTTGCCGTGCGCGCTTGAAGCACCAAACCGCACCGAACGGAAAATACCCGCCAGGAAGGTCGTGTAATAGTCTTCCAGCTGACCTTCGCTAATGACCCCTTGCTCCAGTAACTGGGTCACCATATAAAGGCCAAGAATATCGGCTTTACCTTCTTCCAGGGCGGAAGCATGCTCCTTCAGTGCCTGCCGCACGGTGCTGCTGCCATCAATGGTGTTCTTGATGCCTAAGCCATGGGCGACTTCATGGAACATGGTATTAGCGAAAAAGGCATCGAAAGTAATATGCTCGCGCTGCCCTGGTACAATCAACTCATTGGCAATCGGCACCAGAATTTCGTCGAACTTGGCGCGCATTGCGTTTTTCAACTGCAGGCGACGAGTGCCTTTTTCGAGCTGCACCTCTTCATCGTTAGGCAGGTTAATAGCAATGGTTTTGCTGCCCGCATTCGAGTGACCCGCGTAGTAGACCACATCATAAGCGTTGAGCTGTGCGCCTGAGCCTGGCATTTCAGCTTTATACTCCGCTGGCACGGGTAGTCCACGCTGGAGTTCTGGCAGATACTGCGCATATTTCTCGAGGCGCTGACTCCATTCCATATCTTTCAGTAAAACATAGGACTCAAAACCTGCCCGATAGCCATATAGCTTATCTTCATAGGTTTCAATGGGACCCATGACGATATCAATGGCGTTATCCGTCATATCCATCCAGGCAAAGTCAGAGGCCTGATAGCTGTTACTTAAAAAGGCATCGGCGCGAAGCTTCAGGTAATTAGCAAAAGACTCGCTTTCTGCCAGCTCGGCGGCCTTACGGAGCAACGCCGCGGCAGCTTGCAGCTCCTCAGTGTATGCCGTGCTATAAGGAATTGCATAAAGCTGGCCATTCTTATTGCGGCGTACCAGAGTATAGAGATCAATTTTGCCGGCAAACTCCGCGGCTTCGAATTCAGCCTTGGTCATGTCCGTCGGATAAAAGTTGGCGCCTTCAGGCTTCGGGCCAAAGCCGGTCAGAAACGGCTCATTATTATTGAGACGATCCCAGGGGCCGTAATTAATTTCAACGAACTTACGCACTTCAGGATCTTCGACTGCAGCCAACAGCTCGTCTCTATCACCCGGATAGGCTTGCTGCCAGAATAAGTCATCCATGATTTTTGAGGCATCAATCAGCAAGCCAATCATCTGTTGCTGGTCATCACTCAGATGACTCAGATCAGCAGTAAGATTGACCGCCTCATAGATATCAAGGCGCGCTGCGGCACCTTCCACCAGTTGATGACTGGCACCTTCAACACCGGCCTGTTGCTCCACCACTGGAGATGGGCTCTGTTGACCACAGGCAGAGAGCAGCATTGCTGCAGCCAGGGCTGTCAGGGAAAAACGCTTGGTCGTCATAATTCACCTTTTAATTCGTTGCGGATCACGAAGTTATTAATCTACGCTGATTTGTTCATTAAATAAACTCACCAACTGTGGATAGAGCTCACGCAGTTCACCACTGAGCAGTGCGAAGTCAGCATCAATTTTCTCCTCAGCGCTTGCGTCGACCAGCTTATCCTGCTCATCCAGCAATCTGTCGGTTGGTTTAAAGCGCTTCATCGCCATGTCCTGTTCCATCACCATACTGAGTCGTTCGGACCAGATGAGTGCAAGCTTCGTAATTTGCTTGCCATGTTCAAGGTGAGCAAGAATCTCTGGACTGGTCAGTTCATGATTTTTACAACGGATAATGCCGCCTTCCTGATCCAAATCACGGAGTTCGGCTTCTTCACCAAACTCAAAGTCTCCCGGAAGCGCGCCATCTTTTAGCCATTTAGTAAAATACAGCTCAGTCGGGTTATCGCTAAACCATGGCTTGACCGGCAGCGAGCCGAGGCTGCCGCGTAATAAGCCCAGAAAGTCCTCGGCCTGATTACTGGCAGAAGCATCGACGACGACAATACGGTGTTGCATGTCGAGCATACCCCAGGTCAGCTTAAAGCGCGTGAATGCCTGCGGTAGTAAGCGATGCACCAGATCCTCTTTCAGCGACTGCTTTTCTTTACCGACTACGCGGCGACCCTGCTCCGCCTCAACCGCTTCAATTTGCTCTTCCAGTTGGGCATTCACGACACTGGCGGGCAGCACTTTCTCTTCTTTGCGCGCGCAGAACAGGTAGCTGTCACCAATTTTATGGAACAGTACCTCGCTGCGTGAACCAAACGGCGATGACCAGCCAAAACTCGCCAGTTCAGTGCGGCCACAGGGTTTAAATTGCTGCTCCGAGAGCGCTGCTTCCAGATCATCGGTAAGTTGAAAGTCATCTGCTAACGTATAAATACGCAAATTACGAAACCACATCTATCGTTCCTTGCTGGGTGTTTGGGGATGGAATTAAGCATCCATAAATTGAATAGGCAGTTCAATGGTATAGGCAAGACCTTCACCCGGTGCTGCCTTGACCGAAATTTTACCGTTAAAGCTTTGCACCACCAGATTATGAATAATATGCGTTCCTAAGCCACTGCCGCCACGTTCACGACGGGTGGTAAAGAACGGATTAAATAGTTGTGCTTGCTGGGCTTCGGTGAGGCCTTTACCGTCGTCATCATACTGCAGGCGCAAGACATCGCCCTGACGTGTGACCCGAAGGCGCATGTGCCCCTGCTGATTGTCATCGAAGGCATGAATAACGGAGTTCAGAATTAAATTCGCCACGATTTGTGCCAGCGCACCGGCATTACAGCGGACATTCAGCTGCTCAGGACAGTCCAGCTCAAGTTGATGCGGCGTGTTTTTAAAGCGCGGACGCAGTGCCTGAATGACACTTTCCAGATAGTCTTTCACGTTGATCACCCGAACCGCGTCGGAAGTCTGATCCACCGCAACCTGTTTGAAGCTGGCCAAAAGTTCAGAGGCACGATTGAGGTTACCCTCTAGCAGGTCGGCACTTTCTTTACCGGCACTCAGGAAATCACGCAGCTGACTCTCGGTCAGTTGCTTCGATTCAAGTGCCTGCTGCATGGCATCGAGTTTTTCGTTCAGTACACTGGCTGCGGTGACGCCAATGCCCAGCGGTGTGCCGACATCATGGGTTATGCCGCCAACCAGGCGTCCTAATGCCGCCAGTTTTTCAGCTTCGATCAGCTGGTCCTGTAAGCGTTCAGAGGCGGTCACGGAAGTCTGCAACTGCTGGTTCGTTTCGCGCAGATCTTCTTCAATAATTTTGCGTTGCCGTATTTCCCGTTCGAGCTTTTCCTGGCGTCGCTCAAGCTCATCTTTACGCCGCTCCAGGTCGGTTAGTACCTGGCTTAAACTTGACGTCTTGCGGGCCACTTCCTGTTCCAGCATGGCGTTTTGATCATCAAGTTGACGGTTGGCCTGCAACAACTGCTGCTGCGTGCGCTTCAAATCGTCCTGATAATCCTCAAGGTTATCCAGAAGCTGGTTATATGCCTGCTCAAGCATCTTAAACTCAGCGTGACGGTTATTTTTCAGATTAATGCGCGAGTGTTCGAGGTCATCGAGCCGGAAGTTACGAATTTGCTGGGTCAACATGTTCATCGGGCGGTTCAGCATGCGGTTAAACGCCAGCATGAACAGCACAATCAAAAAGGTACTTTTAATAATGGCATTGCCAAAGATGAAGTAGAGGCTGAATTTGATCCGTTCAAGCGCGATATCGCGGGTCGAGAAAAGGGTGACATCGCCGACCCGGTTTGAGGTGCCGGCAAATTCAAAAATGATCGACGAGTAATAACCGAATAGCCCGTTATGCTCTTCAATAACAAAGTCTTCGACCTCTGGCGCGAGCGCTAGCGCGTTAATATTCTCAGTCAGGCCAAGCTTAACGATGACATCGCCGGCTTCATCGCGAATCACAATACCGGCAATAGCCGGAATATTGATCAGGCCCTCGGCAATGGCCTCAATTTGGGGATTATTGTATTCCCACAGCGAGCGGGCAACGGAGTTGCTAAAGGTGCTTTGCTGGTTTTGTAATTCTTGCACCAGTTGGCTTTTGGTGTCGAAGTATTCCCCCATGACCTGCACACACGTCACGATCAGCGTCAACACAAAGTAGACTGATAGCACGTTGGTCAGCAGTGATTTGGAAATATTGGTGGTCGTCGACATCGATTCGCCTATTTTTTTGTCTGCTCAGTTTATCCGAACCGGATAGAAGCGCAACCGTTGCGATTGTCACTAAGTCTTCACACTGATGTCACCGGAGTGTCACGAAGGAGCCCTAAAGTGCGTTCACGAAAATCATTTTCGGCTTCACATTTACGGAGATCAACATGAATCGCACGAAAGCTTTTGCTCTGTCAGCAATCACTGCATCAATGATGCTGGTCGGTTGTGGTGGTGACATTAACCTGACCCCGACGTCCATCGATAACTCAACCAACAACCCCGGTGGCGGAAACGCAGATACCAACAACTGTGCTTCTTATGAATCATCAGGCACCACGGTGCGCGGCGAGAAAATCGGCGCCGACTGTGTGTATCCACGTAGCTTCTCAACGCCAGAAAGTCCGATTACCGCTGATATTCGCCTGGTCGAATTGCCAGGTGGCGCGCATGTATTCCCGAACGGCCTGTACATTGGTGAAAATACCGAAGCAACTGCAGAAGTGGAACGCGATGGCCCGACGCTGACGATTGACGCGGGTGTCACCCTGGCGTTTGAAGACGGTGACTCATTCGTGCGTATCGCCCGTGGCGCCAACATTGTTGCCGATGGTAACCGCAATGCGCCGATCACCTTTACTTCAGTTCAGGAAGTGGAAGGTTTTGATATTGCAGACAACGCACGTGGCTTATGGGGTGGTGTCGTCGTTAATGGTTTTGGCATCTCCAATAAGTGTGACCAAAACGATCTGGCAAACTGCGTATTGCAAGGCGAGGGCGGTGCAGGCTTCTATGGCGGCGACGACAATGCTGACGACTCGGGCATCATGCGCTATGTGCTGGTTAAATACGCAGGCTACGAAGTTTCGCTTGATAACGAACTCAACGGTATCACTTTCAACGCAGTAGGTTCAGGCACCACCCTGGAATACATCCAGGTGCATAACAACCTTGACGACGGTATCGAGTTTTTTGGTGGCGCGGCCAATGTTAAAAATGTGGTATTAACCGGCAATGACGATGACTCACTGGACTGGGCTGACGGCTGGCAAGGCAAGATTCAGTACATTCTGGTAAAACATGCGGACGATCGTGCTAACCGCGCAATTGAAGCCGACGGTAACAGCGGCAATAACGATGCGACACCCTACTCTGACCCAATCATTGCCAACTTCACTTCAATTGGCTCACTGACTGCGACGGACGGTTCTGATGAATCTGAAGGCGTGTTGTTACGTGAAGGTACCCGCGGCGCACTTTATAACTTCCTGATCACGGAAGCGCGTGGTGAGTGTCTGGAAATCGACAATACCGCCACTTTGGCGAATGCCAACGCTGGCGAGTTAACCATTGCCAACTCAGCAATCGCATGTAGCGAAAACTTCAAAGATACCGAGACTCAAGACTGGTATCAGGCAGACGCAACCAACGTCACCCTGGATGAAATGGCGACGGTATTGACCTCAGGCTATGTGACTGCGAGTGACATCACCGACGCTTCCGGCACCCCGGTCACAGTGAATCCTAAGACTGACCTAAGCACCATCGACCCGTTCTTTGACGATGTCGACTTTATTGGTGCGGTCAGTGAAGACAACGACTGGACCAATGGCTGGACAGTAGGCCTGCGCGACTAATCAAGGAATTGCGGCACAAGGATGTGCACCTTCTCCTCGTAATTTCTCAGTCACGCATACGGAGTTTCCAATGAAAAAGCAGGCTATTTTAACGCAAAGTAAGCTGGGGCTCGCCATCGCGCTGGCGCTTGCCGGACCATTTGCTTATGCGCAGCAACAAGAACAAACGTCGGACACCGCTATTGAAGAAGTCGTCACCACTGGCGCGCGTTTGCAAGGTTCTGCGGCCGCGGTGGTCGAAGAGCGTAAGGCACAAGCCTTCGTTGCCGACATTCTTGGTGCTGAACAGATTTCCCGCACGGGTGACAGCGATGCGGCGGCAGCTTTGCGCCGGGTCACCGGTTTAACGCTGGTTGACGGTAAGTTTATTTACGTGCGCGGCTTAGGTGAGCGCTATTCAAGCACACAACTGAACGGTGCCTCGGTACCTTCACCTGACCCAACGCGTAATGTGATTCCGCTGGATATGTTCCCGGCGAGCATCATCGAAAGCATGGCGGTACAAAAATCTTATTCGCCCGACATGCCGGCGAACTTCGGCGGCGGTAACGTGGATATCCGCACGATTTCCATTCCCACCGAGGAAACCTTCGAAGTATCGGTCGGCACCGGCTGGAACACTAACTTTTCCGACGACGGTCTTACTTATGCTGGCGGTGATGACGACTGGCTCGGAAAAGACGATGGCACCCGCGCGCTGCCTCAGGCGATGCGTGATGCGCTGGCGCGTTATCAGGAGTCCATTAACACCGCAAGTATTGCCAGTTATGAGGGGATCTCGTTTGCTGAAGCAGCGGCAATCAATCGTCAGTTAGGCGCCTCTCTCAATACCCAAAATGAGGTTTACAGTAAGTCGTTAAGTCCCGATATAAAGGGCTCGTTAACCTATGGCAACAGCTATGACACCGGTCATGACGTCACCTTCGGCTTTCTCGCCGGGGTGGACTACGATAACAGTTGGACCAATAACGAAGAAACTGAAGAAGTACTTGGCATTGCCAACGGCGAGACCGTGGTCAATCAGCGCAGCGAGACGCGGGTCACGACACAGGATGTGGAGCTGAGCGGTATTCTTAACTTCGGCATTAAGGTTGGCGATTATCATCGCCTGGAAGCCTCGACGATTTTCCTGCGTAATACTGCAGATCGGGTCGAACAGGGCGGCATCGAGACACCTAACTCAATCGATGAAACCGATTTGAGCTACTACGACACCGATATCCGCTATGAGCAGCGCGAGTTACTCACAAATCAGATACGTGGTTCGCATTACTTTCCGCAGTTGGCTGGTTTTGCGCTTGACTGGCAGTACGCTGATTCGCGTGCCAGCCGTGATGCTCCGGGTGAAATCTTCTACCGCCAGATTAACAATCGTGATTTAGGCGAAGGCATTGGTGAACTTGCTTTCCAACAGACGCGCACAGCAACTACTTTGCAGTATCAGACGCTGAAAGATGATGCGCAGGACTGGCGTGTTGATGGCGAGTTACCCTGGTATGTGGGCGACATGGAGGTACTATTAAAAGGCGGCGGCCAGGTCTCCAAAAAAGCGCGTTCATCGTTCTCACGGCGCTATGCGTTAAGCGCTGAACAAGTTGCCAACGAGGAACTGGTTGGCGTAGATTACAACGACTTGTTCAGTGACGCCAATATCCTGGACGACGACTTCGGTTTAGCCCTGTACGGTGCTCCCACTTCAACCGATCCGAACTATCTGGCGGCACAACAAATTGAAGCTGGCTATGGTATGGCCGATGTGCAGTTGAATTCTGACTGGCGTATCAGCGGTGGTGTGCGCTGGGAGCAATATACTCAGGTCGCTGCGCAACTTGATATCCGTAGCATGACAATGATTGGTGATATTAAGGAAGCAGGACGCGTCGAGGACGATTTGTACGGTTCGCTGGCAGTTACCTATGCGCTGAATGATGAAATGCAGTTGCGCTTTGGTTACGGCAGCACCGTGGTACGGCCTGATCTGCGCGAATTGACTGAGGTCATTTTCGTCGACCCGTTAACCGACTTCAAAGTTCGAGGCAACAGTGATCTGGTGACCACAGATATCGATAACTTCGATGTACGTTGGGAATGGTACCTGCCATCCGGCGAAAATTACTCGGTGGCGATGTTTTATAAAGATCTGGCCAATCCGATTGAAGCTGTTGAGGCCAAAGGTACCGATTCGGACCGCGTCATTACCTTCCTGAACGGGCAGTCAGGCGAAGTTTATGGCGTTGAGTTTGAGTTTCTGAAAGATCTGACAGCACTTACCGACGGCCTGTTTGTTTCAGGTAACCTGACCCTTTCAGATTCTGAAATCAGCATTGCCAATACCGGTAACGTTGAACTCACCAACAATACCCGACGCATGACCGGACACTCAAAATACGTCACTAACTTGCAGTTAGGTTATGATTCGCTGAATGGCGAACACAGTGCCTCACTTATCTACAACGTAGCCGGTGAACGCATTGCCTTTGCCGGAGTAAAACAAGGTGAGCTGGGCATCGACGATGCTTTCGAACAACCTTTCCACAGCCTGGATCTGGTCTATACCTTTTATCCTGACTTCAACTCGAAGGTAAAATTCAAGGTACAGAACATGCTCGGCGAAGATGTTGAAATTGAACAAAACGGACGTTTAATTCAAAGTCGTAGTGTGGGAACAAGCTTCACTCTTGAGTACAGCTATGCGTTCTGATGTGGCAACGCATGAGGATGCAATAAAATGGGAGCTTCGGCTCCCGTTTTTTCAAGGCAAAAGCGATATTAGTTATTGGATATTGGTTATCGGGGTATTAGTTACTGGATACTGGATACTGGATACTGGAGTTGGTTCTTTGAAGATTGTTTAAAAACCCCAGTGTTTAGTGTTTAATGTTTAACGAATATCCAATATCCACTAACCAATAACTGAAGCCTTTCATGCAAGATATACAGGAAAAACTCGAAACCGCGGAACAATGGCTGGTTGAACGACCCGACATGGATACGCTGACCAAGCTAACGTTACTGTTGGTGGCAGCCTGGATCGCCAACTTCGTGGTGAAGAAAATACTGCTGCGCGGGTTATTGCGGATCTTAACCTACACGCCGGCGGGTAAAGATCGGCAGGCGATAGAGCGTAATATTGTGGCGCGTATTGCTAATGTCGTGCCCGCCGTTGTGATTGCCTTTGGTATCACCTCGGTGCCGAATCTTGCCGAAGAGCTCACGATTGTCGTTACCAATGTCTGTTACGCCTTTGTGGTGATTACCATCGCGCGGGCAATCAGCGGCACTTTGACCATCGTCAACACCTTATATGAGCGCCAGCCCGAGGCGTATGAGCGGCCGATTAAGGGCTACATTCAGGTCGCCAAAATTGTTATCTATGCGGTCGCGACCATTCTTATGGTGGCGGTACTGATTGACAAGTCGCCGGTTATCTTGCTTTCAGGTCTGGGTGCCATGGCTGCGGTGCTCATGCTGGTATTTCAGGATACCTTATTGAGTCTGGTGGCCAGCGTACAAATCACCTCGAATGATATTATTCGCGTGGGTGACTGGGTTGAGATGCCGAACCTCAATGCTGACGGTGAGGTCACTGATATTGCCTTGCACCAGGTGAAAGTTCAGAACTGGGATAAAACCATTACCTTTATTCCTACCCGGCGGTTCATTTCAGATCCTTTTAAGAACTGGCGTGGTATGCAGGAGTCGGGCGGGCGTCGTATCAAACGCAGCTTAGTGCTTGATCAGCAAAGCCTGCATTTTATTACTGACGACGAAATGAAAGCGGTCAAGCGCTTTCGCCTGCTGAAGGACTATTTAAAAGAAAAGCAGCAGGAAATTGATGAGTGGAATCAGCAGCTAAAAGATGAAGGTAGAGAGCCGGTCAATACCCGGCGTATTACCAACATAGGCACTTTCCGTGCCTACGTTAAAAACTACCTGGAAAGCCATCCGAAAGTTCATCGGGAGATGACGCTCATGGTGCGACAGCTGAACCCAACCTCTGACGGCCTGCCGCTGGAAATCTACTGTTTTACCAATACCACCGTGTGGGCTGAATACGAAGGTATTCAATCGGATATTTTCGATCATCTGCTGTCGATATTGCCCGAGTTTGGCTTGCGTGTATTCCAGCACCCAAGTGGTATTGATATGCGGGAAATGACACGAAACCTACACGAAAGTGGCACAAAAGCTTCATCCTGACACAAAACTGACACCTAGAGGTCACTAAGCTGTCACAGAACTGACGTATCTTGCACACCATCATTCACAACGTGTGCAAGGTGTTTCCATGAACCCATGTTTCGCTCGCACGCTGTTGGCTGCGAGTCTTATCGTTAGCTTCAGCGTTGCCAGTTCTCAGACGTTGGCACAGGACCAGGTGCTTGAGCCTGTGGTCGACGCCGCCAATGAAATTAATCAGTCGGCCCGTTCTTCCCAGCTTACCGTTGATAAAATCGCCGATACCACCCAGGAACGGCTGCAGCAGTTCAAGCAGATCAGCCGTCAAATCGAAGGACTTGAGGTCTACGTTCAACAACTACAGAAGCAGATAGCATCGCAGGAAACTGAGCAGGCTGATCTGAATGCTTCGATTGATGAAGTCAGCGTGGTCGAGCGTCAGATCACACCGCTGATGTTACGCATGATAGATAGCTTACGTACCTTCGTTGAGCTGGATGTTCCTTTTCTTCCCGCCGAACGTGCCAACCGTATTGCCAGCCTCGAGGCATTGATGGATCGCGCCAATGTGGATGTGTCCGAAAAGTTTCGTCGGGTAATGGAAGCTTATCAGATCGAGTCTGAATACGGGCGCACCATTGAAGCCTATCACGGTGAAAAAGCCATCGATGGCCAACTTCAGGAAGTTGAGTTCCTGCGTGTGGGCCGCACTGTGCTGATTTATAAAACCCGTAATGGCGATGCGATGGGTGTATGGAACCAGCAGGCGCGCGAATGGCAATCACTTGACAGCAGTTATGCGTCTGACGTGCAAGAAGCTTTGCGAATCGCCCGCAAGCAATTGGCACCCGATCTGTTGATGCTGCCCATCTTCCATCCGCAACCGCAGGCAGGAGAATAATCCATGTTAAAGCTCAAACATCTTATCGCTACTGCAGTGCTCGTGTTTGCTATGCCTGTTACGGCGCAGGAGCCGGTAAATCTTGATCAGTTGCTGCAGCAACTTAAGCAGGGCCAGTTTGCGCAATCGCAAGCGAACCAGGAGCGTGAAGCACGGTTTCGCGCTCAGGCGGAACAACAACAGCAGATGCTGCGCGACGCCATTGCCGAGCGGGATCGGCTTGAGGCTCTGAGCGCCCGGCTCGAAAGCGAGTTTGAAGAAAACGAACGTGATTTGGCAGCTTTGGAAGATGCTCTAACACAGCGTATGGGCTCGCTAAAGGAGCTTTTCGGCGTACTGCAACAGGTCGCGGGTGATACTGCCAGCACCTTGCAAAACTCATATGTGTCGGTGGAATTTCCAGGCCGTAGCGAAGCACTCAGTAATCTCGCACAAAAAATGGGCTCAAGCGCAAAGCTGGCCACCATTGACGAAATTGAGTCGGTCTGGTTTGCCTTGCAGCAAGAGATGACTGAATCAGGCAAGGTGAGTGAGTTTACCACCACGGTCACCCTAGCTGAGGGTGAAAAGGTTGAGAAGCCCGTGATTCGCGTCGGTACATTCAATATGGTCGCCGATGGTAAGTATCTGGAGTTGGTGCCAGGAACTGACGCCGTGGCTGAGCTGGTGCGTCAGCCAGCCGGTCGCTATCTCGCGACGATTGAGGCCTTAGAGCGCGGCGAAGAAAACCCGGTGCGCTTCGGACTCGACCCGACCGGCGGCTCTATCCTTGGCCTTCTGGTGCAGGCGCCAGGCACGATGGAGCGTATCGAGCAGGGTTCGACGGTTGGTTATATCATTCTCGCGTTAGGTGCTATTGGCCTGCTCATTGGGCTGGAGCGCTTTATGACGCTGACTTTTATGGGACGTAAGGTAAAGCGGCAATTGAAACAACAGCAGCCGAGTCAGGACAACCCGCTGGGCCGAGTGATGGCGGTGCAGCAAAAGTATCCGCAGGCAGATACCGAAACCCTTGAGCTGAAACTAAGCGAAGCGATATTGCGTGAGGTTCCGAAGATTACCCGTAATCTGACCTTCATCAAAATTATCTCTGTGGTGGCACCGCTGCTGGGTCTGCTAGGTACCGTAACGGGTATGATCAATACCTTCCAGGCCATTACCTTATTCGGCACCGGTGATCCCAAACTGATGGCGGGTGGCATCTCACAAGCGCTGGTAACCACCGTGCTGGGGCTGGTCGTGGCCATCCCAATGACCTTGCTATTTGCCACCTTAAATACGCGCAGCAAAAACATCGTACATGTATTGCAAGAGCAGGCCTCTGGCATTATCGCGGAGCGCTCTGAGCGGAGCCATTAATTATGGTGTTCTTCATCGACTTTTACAGCGCGATTCAGGACTTTGTGGAAACCGGTGGCCAGGTTTTGCTGGTCATCGGCATCCTCATCTTCGTGATGTGGCTGATGATTCTGGAGCGCATTTTTTATTACACCCGCGGCCATCAGCAAGAAAAGCGCAGAGTTCTGCAAAAATGGCAGCAGCGTAGTGACAAGTCATCCTGGCATGCCGAGCAGATTCGTCAGGCAATGATTTCACGGGTATCGCTGGCATTAGGCGGCAAGTTGCCGGTATTACAGGCTCTGGTTGCCTTATGTCCGCTGCTGGGGCTGATGGGGACAGTGACCGGCATGATCGAAGTATTCGATGTTATGGCGATTTCTGGCACCGGTAACGCCCGTTCGATGGCCGCCGGTGTCTCAAAAGCAACCATTCCCACGATGGCAGGCATGGTGGGAGCCCTGTCGGGCGTATTCGCCACCACCTGGTTACAACGCACAGCAAAACGCGAGCGCATGAAACTCGAAGACCGCATGCTGATGGAACATCACTAGAGGACTGATTTATGAAACAACATTTTGCCAATTTATTGGATGAAGACGAAGCGCAAATCGACATGACGCCGATGCTGGATGTGGTGTTCATTATGCTGATTTTCTTCATTGTTACCGCCACCTTTGTTAAAGAAGCGGGCATTGACGTGAACCGTCCTGAAGCGGCCACAGCGGTACAAAAAGATCGCGCCAATATTCTGGTGGCCATTAGTGACACCAGCGAGATATGGATCAATAAACGCCAGGTTGATGTTCGTGCGGTGCAAGCCAACATTGAACGTCTTTACGCCGAAAACCCCCAAGGATCAGTGGTCATTCAGGCAGACAAGCAAGCAACTACCGAAACCCTTATTAAGGTGATGGACGCCGCGCGTTCGGCCGGGGTCTTTGATGTTTCCATTGCGGCACAGGATGAATAACCCATGCGATTTTTAGCAGCACTTGCCGCCGCCGCTGTGGTGACTTTGGGGCTGTTTTACCTGATGCAGTCGTTTATCACCGGTGGCGAAGGGGCAATGAGTGAACCACCGCGAGGCAGCGTGCTCGACTTTGTGCGGGTCAAGCCAGAAGAGGTCGTGCAGGAAAAGGAACGCAAACCGCAACGACCGCCGGAGCCGGAGCAGCCACCTGAGGACTTGCCGCAACCGCAAATGGACAGCAGCGACTTGCAGCCGGGCGAGGGCAGTTACGATTTCTCTGCGGTAGCGCAAAGTGATACCGGACTCACAGGTGGCATGAATCTTGATGCCAGCGATGGCGAGTATCTGCCTATTGTTAAAGTTCAGGCAGCCTACCCGCGTCGTGCCCTACAGCGCGGCATTGAAGGCTATGTAGTGGTCGAGTTTACCGTGACTAAACAAGGTACCGTGCGGGAACCGCGCGTAGTGGCAGCAGAGCCGGAACAAATCTTCGACCAAGCTGCGCTGGATGCGGTGGTCAAATTCAAATACAAACCACGGGTCGTTAATGGTGAAGCGGTTGAAGTACACGGGGTGCAAAACCGTATTACCTTTGAGATAGATGGTTAGGAGACCAGCCATGCGTAAGTTTTTCATGTTAACCGCCATTGCAATTATGCTGCAGTTAGTCGCAGACCTTGCAGTCGCGCAGGAAACAAAACGCGTACCAGCTTTGCGCGAGCAGGTTTATTCGCAGCTGGCAAGGGCGCAGGAACTTGCCGATAGTGGCGATGTTGATGCGGGGTTGCAGGCCTTGCGCGACGTAGAGTCAAAGCTAAGCAGTATGAACAGCTATGAGCGCGCGATGCTCTGGAATTTCTACGGCTACATGCATTACGGGAAGGACCGGATTGATCAGGCCATTGACTACTTCGCCAAAGTAGTGGCTGAAGACCCCATCCCCGATGCGCTGAAGCAAACGACATTGTTTAGCCTGGCGCAACTGTCTCTGGGGCAGGGCAATTATCAACAAACGCTGGACTATCTGGCGCGCTGGCAGGAGGTAGCTGGAGAAAAAAGCGCGGTGAAGGCGGATGTATTGCGGGCCCAGGCGCTCTACCAAAAAGGCGACTTTGCTGCTGCGTTGGCACCCATTCAACGTGCTATTGCAGCAGCTGAACATGAGGGTAAGGCGGGCGAGGAAAATTGGTACATTTTACAGCGCGCGATCCATTATGAGCTAGGCCAGACCGAAGCGGTTGCGGCGGTGCTGGAGAAGATGATTAAGTATTTTAATAAGCCCGAATACTGGGTGCAGTTGGCCGGCGTACTGGGTCAGTTAGGCCAGGACGAACAACAACTGGCGATGCTGGAAGCAGCCTACCAGCAAGGTTTTCTCGATAAAGGTCAGGACGTGCAAATGCTGGTGCAAAGCTATTTCTTTGCCGGTGTACCTTATAAGGCTGGCAAGGTGATGGAGCAGGCATTAGCTGAAGGCAAACTGGAGGCGGACTTACGTAATTTAAAACTACTTGCGCAAAGCTGGATTGCCGCACGTGAAACCGATCGTGCCGTGGCGGCCTTAGAGCAGGCGGCCGAGCTTAGCAGCGATGGCGATCTGGATGCCCAGCGGGCTCAGGTATTGTTAAACGCACAACGCTACTCAGGGGCTATCGCCGCGGCACAAACTGCTTTGCAAAAAGGTAACCTTGAGCAGCCGGGGAATATGCATCTGGTTATTGGCATGGCTGAGCTTGAGCAAGAAAACTTTAATGCGGCTTTGCAGGCTTTTGCTCAGGCTAAGGCATTTGCCGATGTTCGTAAGGCTGCGGTGCAGTGGGAGCGCTACGCGACGTCAGAAAAAGAGCAGGCAGAGAGGCTTGCGCAACTGCGTGCGTCATAGAAAGGACATAAAAGTTTTATCGAAATGAAGAAAAACTGACACATAGTCATTAAACTGTCATAAAAGTGCCATATCCTGTGTGCGACTTGTGGCCGGGGCGTTCCGGCATCCGCACGAATTCTGTAAATAATGGTGGTGTTTATGACAGCAAAAACTTCTATTTTAATGATGCTTCCGTTGGCTTTAGCGACGAGTACAGCTGTTGCTCAGGATGAGCAGTCGGTAAGCTTTGACTTTTACGGTAAAGCAAACCTCTCTGTACAAAGCAATGATGAGGGAAGCGGTAGCGAAACCGTATTGGAAAGTAATGCTTCGCGCATTGGTGTAAAAGGCGGCAGCGAACTGAATGACGGACTGGAAGTTATTTACCAATTGGAATGGGAAGTTGACCTGGCTGACCTCGGTGGTGACAATAACTTAAAATCGCGTAACCAGTATGTGGGATTACGCGGCAACTTTGGTGAGTTCACCGTTGGTCGACGTGATACCGTGCTGAAAACGTTGCAGGGCGACCTTGATCAGTTCAACGACTACGAAGCTGATATCAAGTCTTTGTTTGAGGGCGAAAACCGGACCAGCAATACGCTTTCTTACTACTCGCCTGCTTTTGCCGACGTCCGTGTTGCGGGTTCGATCGTACTGAGCGAAGAAGAGACTCAGGACGACGGCTACTCACTGGCGCTGACCTATGGTGACGATGAGCTGGACAGTACGCCGTATTACTTTGGTGCTGCAATCGATCGAGATGTCGATGGTTATGATGTTGAACGTCTGATTGGTTACACCAAGGTGGCAGATACTATGTTCGGCTTAATGTGGCAACAACAGCAGGAAGTTGACGGCAGCAACGAAGCAGACGGTTTTGTGGCGAGTGTGCAGCAGCCTTTTGGCCGCTTCAGCGTAAAAGCGCAGTATCAGATGATGGACTTTGTTGATGGCGAAGACGACTCCATTGCCTTAGGCGTGGACTACAAACTGGCGAAAAGCACGAAAGTTTTCGCCTGGTACACAGGTCGCGATCTCGACACTTTGGCAGAAGAGCAAACTTATTTTGCAGTGGGCTTAGAGCATAAGTTCTAAAGTCTGATTTCTCTCTGTCGCTAAAGACTTGTAAACTATCGCCATCATTCTCTGACAACGTGAACGATGGCGAACTTTCTTTATATTGCTGGCTATCTGATTATTGGCTTATTGCTGCGTCGTAGCCGGCAATTTCCGCAAAATACCGGGCAGATTCTGAATGCTTACGTGATTTACGTGGCATTACCTGCACTGGTTATTCAAAAAATCCCGCTACTGACATTCGGTAAAGAGCTGCTATTCCCGGCATTAATGCCCTGGATACTGCTTCTGCTTACCGTCCCGCTGGTACTTTGGATTGCGCGCTGGCGCAACTGGTCGCGGACCACAACAGGCGCGATGCTTATTGTCATTCCTTTGGGAAATACGTCGTTCGTGGGCTTTCCGATGATCGAAGCCTTTTTTGGCGCTGAGGGTATCCCCTATGCCTTGCTTTACGATCAGCTGGGCTCATTTTTCATATTGTCTATTTATGCCACTATCATCGCTGCGATATACAGCCGTAGCGAAGGTGAGCAGGCGCAGCGTCCGGACGCGCGAACCATTGCCTGGAAAATCATTCGCTTTCCGCCTTTTGTCGCGCTGATCGCCGCACTGCTGTTACGGGGTATTGAATATCCACAGGTGATGCAACATTTTGTCGACTCACTGGCGGTTACGCTGGTGCCGGTGATCATGGTGGCGGTGGGCTTTCAGTTACGTTTTCGCTTGCCCCAGGAAGATCGCGGGCCACTGATATGGGCATTGGCGCTTAAGCTGGGCCTGACGCCACTGCTGGCGCTGGTCATGCTGGCTGGATTCGATTTAAGTGAGCTGGCGGTACAAGTCACCATCATGGAAGCAGCGATGCCGGCGATGATATCCGCCGGCGCGCTGGCGATTATGGCGGGGTTGGCACCGACCCTCGCTGCGGCGGTGGTTGGCTATGGCGTAATCTTATGCTTTCTGACATTGCCTTTCTGGTACTTTACTCTGCAGTTTTTGCAGGGGCTTTAATGGCGCTGAACTCACCCTCCGCGACACGTATGGAAAAGCGTTCGTCCGTTGCCAGTTGCTCGGGGCTGCGAATCAGCTCACCACGTTCAGATCGCACCACCGCGTAGCCACGGGCGATGGTCTGTAATGGACTCACCAGGTGCAGATTCTGCGCTGCGTTTTGTTGCCGTTGCCGCCAGGCTTTCAGGGTTTGCTGTATTGCCAGCCCCGCGCGGCGTTGTAATTCACTCAATTGTTGTTGCCGCGGTTTAAGCTGACGTTGCGGATGCAGCACCTGTAGCCGTTGTCTCTGGTAAGCCAGGCGTTGTTGTGCTTGCTTGTGATTGCGGACAATGGCGCCGTTGGCACGGCCCATCAGCTCATCAATACGCTGACTATGCTGCTGTAGGCGCCGCTGTGGGTGCTGCTGCTCCAGCCGGTGTTGCCAGTGCTGCAGGCTTTGCTGGATAAAGTTACGCTGCCGGCGCCAGTACTGTTGCAGGCGGTGATCAAGCTGTTGCAAACGTTGCAGTGTTTCACGCTGATCGCGGCTGACCAGTTCCGCCGCAGCTGATGGCGTGGGCGCGCGCACGTCGGCGACATAATCGGCAATGGTGAAGTCGACCTCGTGCCCCACAGCGCTAATAAGTGGCAGCGGACAGCTATGCATAGCGTAGGCCAGCTGCTCATCGTTAAAGCACCAGAGATCTTCTAATGAACCGCCGCCGCGGGCCATAATCAGAACGTCCACTTCATTGCGGGCGATGGCGCGTTGCAACGCAAACAGCAGGTCATTTACTGCCGCCTGCCCCTGCACCGCACTTGGATAAATAATGACTTCAACGCGTGGGTCGCGCCGCTTTAATACGGCCAGAATATCGCGAACAGCGGCGCCAGTCGGCGAGGTAATAACGCCCACCCGACGAATTTCTGCGGGTAAAGGTTGCTTATGTTCTTCGGCGAAAAGGCCTTCGCTTTGCAATTTGTGCTTCAGTTGCTCGTAGCGTTGTTGTAGCAGACCAGCACCGGCATCTTCCATATGCTCGACAATCAACTGATAATCACCGCGCGGTTCATAAACCGTTAGCTTTGCCCATACCAGCACTTGCATACCATGTTGCGGCCGCACTTTGGCCCGTTGATTGGCATTACGGAACATGGCCGCGCGAATCTGCGCGTGTTGATCTTTCAGGGTGAAATACCAGTGGCCGGAGCCAGGTGAGGCGAAGTTCGAAATTTCACCAATCAGCCAGATGGAGCCAAAGCCACGTTCAAGTACCTGCCGTACTTCGGCATTTAATTGGGCGACGGTAAAAATAGCGGCCTGGGTCATGTCCTTGAACCTATACAAAGTGAAAAAATAAGTTTACTGAAAAGCCGATTACGAGTAAAATCTGCCCGCAACATTAACTCAGCTAGTGGAATGTTGCCATGCTACGAATCGCTCAAGAAGCTCTTACCTTTGACGACGTTTTACTCGTCCCCGGTCACTCGACTGTTTTACCTCATACTGCCGACCTGCGCACGCGTCTGACGCGCGGTATTGAAATGAATATCCCGATGGTCTCAGCGGCTATGGACACGGTTACTGAAGCAGCACTGGCGATTGCGCTGGCGCAGGAAGGCGGTATCGGCTTCATCCATAAAAATATGACTATTGCTGAGCAAGCTGCCCATGTACGTAAAGTGAAAAAGTACGAAAGTGGCATGGTCTCCGATCCAGTCACGGTAACACCGGACACGACCTTAGGCGAAATCCGCGCGTTAAGTGTTGAGCATGGCTTTCACGGATTTCCGGTGGTTGAAGAAAGTGGTGAACTGGTAGGTATTATCACCGGTCGTGATGCCCGTGCTGAAAGTGACAATAGTAAGCGCGTCGAAACCATCATGACGCCGAAACCGAACCTTATCACGGTAAAAGAAAGCGCCGATAGCGATGAGATTCTGGGTCTGATGCATAAACATCGCATCGAGAAAATCCTGGTGGTCGATGATGCCTTTCATCTGCGCGGCATGATCACCCTAAAAGATTTTACCAAAGCCGAAAATAAACCCAACGCCTGTAAAGATGAGCTGGGTCGTCTACGCGTGGGCGCCGCGGTAGGTGTCGGTCCGGGTACTGAAGAGCGCATTGCAGCACTGGTTGAGGCGGGCGTCGACGTTTTATTGATTGATACTTCTCACGGTCACTCGCAAGGGGTTATTGATCGGGTTGCCTATGTGCGTAAAGAATATCCGCAGTTGCAGCTGATCGCAGGTAACGTAGCGACCGGCGCAGGTGCAAAAGCATTGGCCGATGCGGGCGTTGATGCCGTGAAAGTAGGTATTGGCCCAGGTTCTATTTGTACTACCCGTATCGTGACGGGTTGTGGTGTACCGCAAATAACCGCCATTAGTGATGCTGTGGATGCCCTAAAAGGCACCGGAATTCCGGTCATCGCTGACGGCGGTATCCGCTTCTCCGGTGACATCGCCAAGGCGATTGCCGCTGGTGCAGACTGCGTGATGGTCGGCAGTATGCTGGCGGGTACCGAAGAGTCACCGGGCGAAGTTGAGTTGTATCAGGGTCGCTACTATAAATCTTACCGCGGTATGGGCAGCTTAGGCGCTATGAATCAGCGTCACGGCTCGTCTGATCGTTACTTCCAGGCTTCGAATGAAGCTGAGAAGCTGGTACCTGAAGGCATTGAAGGTCGTATCGCTTATAAAGGTCCAATTTCTGCCATTATTCATCAGCAAATGGGTGGCCTGCGCTCGGCCATGGGGCTGACTGGCTCGGCCACCATTAAAGAAATGCGTACCAAGCCGCAGTTTGTTCGCGTAACTGCTGCCGGAATGGGCGAATCACACGTGCACGATGTGCAAATCACCAAAGAAGCTCCAAACTACCGAATGGGTTAAGTCGACATGCAAGATATTCATGCGCATCGCATATTAATTTTAGATTTTGGTTCTCAGTATACGCAACTGATTGCACGCCGTATCCGTGAAATCGGTGTTTACTGTGAACTGTGGGCGTGGGACGTCGACGCTGAAGACATCAAGAACTTCAATCCGAACGGCATTATCTTGTCTGGCGGACCTGAGTCGGTAACGGAAGCGAACTCGCCACGCGCGCCGCAATACGTATTTGACGCTGGCGTGCCGGTGCTGGGTGTCTGCTACGGCATGCAGACCATGGCGGCACAGCTGGGTGGTAAAGTACAGGGTTCACTGGAGCGTGAGTTTGGTTACGCGCAGGTTGAGCGCATCGCGCCATGTCCGCTGTTCCATCATATTGAAGATGCCGTACACGAAAATGGCAATCCTCTACTGGATGTCTGGATGAGTCACGGTGACAAGGTCATCGAGGCGCCGGAAGGCTTTTCGATTGTCGCCCAGACCCCGACTTGTCCGATTGCCTCCATGGCTGATGATCAGCGCGATTTTTATGGCGTTCAGTTCCATCCCGAAGTCACGCACACCCGCCAGGGTATGCGCATGCTTGAGCACTTTGTAGTAGAGATTTGTGAGTGTGAAACCAACTGGACGGCGGCTCATATTATTGATGACGCAGTGGCGCGTATTCGTGAGCAGGTCGGTCAGAATAAAGTCGTTTTAGGTTTGTCAGGCGGTGTCGATAGCTCAGTGACCGCAATGCTATTACACCGCGCTATCGGCGATCAGTTGACCTGTGTCTTTGTCGATAACGGCTTATTGCGCTGGAAAGAAGCGGAACAGGTCATGGAAATGTTTGGCGATCATTACGGCCTGAACATTGTTCATGTTGACGCTGAAAACCGCTTTCTTGACGCCCTGGCGGGTGAGAATGATCCGGAAGCCAAGCGTAAAATCATCGGTCGTGTATTTATTGACATTTTCGACGAACAGGCGAGCAAAATTACCGATGTGTCGTTCCTGGCGCAGGGTACGATTTACCCGGATGTGATTGAGTCTGCGGGCTCAAAAACCGGGAAAGCGCATGTCATTAAGTCGCACCATAATGTTGGCGGTTTACCAGAGGACATGAAATTGCAGCTGGTCGAGCCGCTACGCGAATTATTTAAAGACGAAGTGCGTAAAATTGGCCTTGAATTAGGTCTGCCTTACGACATGTTGTATCGTCATCCGTTCCCGGGCCCTGGTCTTGGGGTGCGGGTACTGGCGGAAGTGAAAAAAGAGTACTGTGATTTGCTACGTCGTGCCGATCATATCTTTATCACCGAACTACGTAACGCAGGTTTGTACCATGAAGTAAGTCAGGCATTTGCGGTGTTTCTGCCGGTACGCTCGGTAGGTGTCATGGGCGATGCGCGTAAATATGACTGGGTGATTGCCTTAAGAGCTGTTGAGACTATTGACTTTATGACCGCTCGTTGGGCACATTTACCCTATGAACTACTGGAAAAAGTCTCAAATCGCATTATCAACGAAATCGATGGTATTTCGCGGGTGGTGTATGACATTTCAGGAAAGCCTCCTGCCACAATTGAGTGGGAGTAACTGAGGTGGCGCGTTGGCTTGCCTTGTTAGCCCTGGTGCTACTGGCTGGCTGCGCGCCGCAACCGCAGCCCGATCACCTAACTGAAATCAAGCAACGTGGTGTGCTGCGCGTAGGCACCTTGCTGGGCCCCACCACTTACTACCACGATTTTGAAAATGAAAGCGGCCTGGAGTACGCATTAGCCGCAACCTTTGCCGAACAGCTTGATGTTGAGCTGGAAATTGTTTCGCGCTTCAACGTCAACGACTTATTTGTGCTGCTGGATCAGCAGCAGGTCGATCTGGTCGCTGCCGGATTGGACCGTACCCCCCGTCGCGATCGCCGCTATCGGTTTGGTCCCCCCTATCAGGAAGTCGCCCAACGTCTGGTGTATCGCCAGGGCTCACGTGAACGCCCCCGTGACTGGAGTCAGGTGGACGGCGAGATAGTTGTCGTGGCGGGTAGCAGCCACCATGACTGGTTGCAGCGCAATGCGAAAGACTATCCTGGGTTACGCTGGCGGGCAACGAATGAACATGATGCGACCGAGTTATTACGCGCGGTGATTGATGGTGAGATTGCTTACACTATTGCCGACAGTAATATCCTTGATATGCAGCGTCGTTATTTTCCAAATATAAGTGTGGCATTTACCGTGCGTGATGACCTCGATATCAGCTGGATGTTGGCGCCCGGGCGTGACGGCTCGCTGTATGCTGAGGTGATTCGTTTTTTTGGTGAGTTACGCCAGTCAGGCGAACTGGCACAGCTGGTCGATCGTCACTTTGGCCATGTCGCACAGTTTAACTACGTCGATACCAGCCTTTTTATTGAAGCCGTGCAGACCACTTTGCCGAAATACCGTGACTATTTCGTGGAACATTCAGGTCGTCTGGACTGGCGCCTGCTGGCCGCTATTGCCTATCAGGAAAGTCTGTGGAATCCCCGTGCGGTGTCACCGACTGGAGTGCGCGGTCTAATGATGCTTACGTTGCCGACCGCCGCGCAGATGGGCGTGAGCAGTCGTCTGAACCCCGAGGAGAGCATTCGTGGTGGCGCCCGTTATTTCGAGCGTATGCTTGACACGATTCCTGCTCGTATTCCCGAACCTGACCGCACCTGGTTTGCGCTGGCCGCCTATAACATAGGTTATGGGCATCTTGAAGATGCGCGGGTGTTGACTGAACGGCAGGGCGGCGACCCGGATCGCTGGATTGACGTGCGAAAACGTCTACCTTTATTACGGCAGAAAAAATACTACCGGCAGACCCGTTATGGTTTTGCCCGGGGTGATGAACCGGTGCGATATGTAGGAAACATTCGGCGCTACTATGACACTCTGGTTTGGTTGGATGAACGAGGACGCATTCCAGCGCAACCGCTTGATATATCACTCCCCCGCGGAAGTGGTGATGAGGCTCCCTAATGCGTAATACAAAGCGACTGGTTCCGCATGCCCGGCGACGGGCGTGGTTACGAAAGCAACGCCACTTAAAAAATGATCGCCGCCAGAAATGGTTTCGGTTATGTGAAAAAGAAGATTAAACCTTTATAATACGCGGCTGCAAAAGTCGTTTAAGACAGCCACCGCCAACCTGGAGAATGATCTGTGGAGATAGTACGCGGCGCCCCAGCCCTATCTGAATTTCGAACGGAAAAGTTATTGCAGCGCCTGCATCAGGCCGACGTGCCAGCGCAGGATATCTACGCTGAATACATGCATTTCGTTGAGCTAAATGCCCCTTTGAATGACAAGGAGCAGCGCGTTCTCATCAAGCTTTTAACCTACGGACCGGCACTGGCGCAGCATCTGCCCAAAGGCCAGTTATTGCTAGTCACACCGCGCCGCGGCACCATTTCTCCATGGTCGTCAAAGGCGACTGATATTGCTCATAATTGTGGTCTCGATCAGGTCCGTCGTATTGAGCGAGGTATCGCTTATTATCTTACTGGTGATTTCACCGCTGACCAGTTGGAACAAGCTCGGGCAGTCCTCCACGACCGCATGACTGAAACTGTCATGGATGCCATTCAACAAGCTGAAAAACTCTTTTACGAAGCTGAGCCGGCAATGTTGTCATCTGTCGATTTGCTAGCCGGCGGCCGTGAGGCTTTGCAACGGGCCAACATCGAAATGGGGCTGGCGTTGGCCGATGATGAGATTGATTACCTGTACCAGAACTTCAACGCGCTTGGACGTAATCCTAACGATATTGAACTGTATATGTTCGCTCAGGCTAACTCTGAGCATTGCCGACATAAGATTTTCAATGCCGACTGGACGATTGATGGTAAAGAGCAGATCAAATCGCTGTTCAAAATGATCAAAAACACCTTTGAGGCCACGCCTGATCATGTGTTGTCAGCCTATAAAGATAATGCTGCCGTAATGGTCGGTTCAGAAGCGGGGCGCTTCTATCCCTACCCGGCGGGCGCACCGGCGGCGGGCGAGTACAGTTATTTCCACGAGCCGATACATATTCTGATGAAGGTGGAAACTCATAACCACCCAACAGCCATTTCGCCGTTTCCGGGCGCCGCAACTGGCTCGGGCGGTGAGATCCGTGACGAGGGCGCCACCGGCCGCGGCGCGAAGCCGAAGGCCGGTTTGGTCGGTTTCAGTGTTTCCAATCTACGTATTCCGGGCTATGAACAACCATGGGAAGAGGACTTCGGCAAACCTGACCGTATTGTTACGGCACTGGAAATTATGCTTGAAGGACCCCTTGGTGGCGCAGCGTTTAACAACGAATTCGGGCGCCCGGCACTTACCGGTTATTTCCGTACCTTTGAAGAGCGGGTGAACAGCCATAATGGCGAAGAGATCCGTGGGTATCATAAGCCGATTATGATTGCCGGTGGTATGGGTAATATCCGCGAGAGCCATGTCGAAAAGGGTGAGATTCCGGTAGGTGCCAAACTGGTGGTGCTCGGTGGCCCGGCGATGAACATCGGTCTTGGGGGCGGCGCGGCATCATCCATGACCTCAGGAACCTCAAGTGAAGATCTGGACTTTGCTTCTGTTCAGCGTGATAACCCGGAAATGGAACGCCGTTGCCAGGAAGTTATCGATCGTTGCTGGCAGTTAGGCGATAAGAACCCTATCGCTTTTATTCACGACGTTGGTGCGGGCGGTCTGTCGAACGCCATGCCGGAGTTGGTGAGCGATGGCGGCCGCGGCGGTAAGTTTGAGCTGCGCAAAATACCGAACGATGAGCCCGGCATGTCGCCACTGGCGATTTGGTGTAATGAGTCGCAGGAACGCTACGTGCTGGCGATAGCCACAGAGCGGATGGATACTTTTGCCGCGCTGTGTGAGCGCGAGCGTGCGCCGTATGCGGTCATCGGTGAAGCAACCGAAGAAGAGCATCTGACGCTCACTGATTCACACTTTAATAATACGCCGATCGATCTGCCGCTGAATGTGCTGCTTGGCAAACCGCCGAAAATGCATCGTGACGTGCAGTCGAAAAAAGCAGAAGGTGCCGAGCTGGCAACCGCTGATATTTCACTGGAAGAGGCCGCAGAACGTTTGTTACGACTGCCGGCAATTGCTGAGAAAACCTTCCTGATTACCATCGGCGATCGTACGGTGACCGGTCTGGTCGCGCGTGATCAGATGGTGGGTCCGTGGCAGATTCCGGTTGCGGACGTGGCCGTGACCGCGGCAAGCTATGACAGCTACGCGGGTGAGGCGATGGCGATGGGTGAGCGTACGCCGTTGGCGTTACTGGATTTCGCGGCGTCAGCAAAAATGGCGGTCGGTGAAGCCTTAACCAATATCGCCGCTGCGGATATTGGCGATCTGAAACATATTAAATTGTCGGCCAACTGGATGGCTGCGGCCGGCCATCCGGGCGAGGATGCTGGATTATACGAAGCAGTTAAAGCTGTGGGTGAGGACCTATGCCCAGCCTTGGGACTGACGATTCCTGTGGGTAAAGACTCCATGTCGATGAAAACCCAGTGGCAGCAAAATGGTGAACACAAGGCCGTTACTGCGCCGTTAAGCCTCGTAATTACCGCATTTGGCCGGGTGCGTGATGTGCGTCGTACCCTAACGCCGCAATTGCGCACTGATAAGGGCGAAACCAAACTGATTCTTATCGATTTGGGCGCGGGTAAAGCACGCTTAGGTGGCTCCGCGCTGGCGCAAGTGTATCGACAGTTGGGTAAAACCACACCAACGGTTGATAACGCCGAGCATCTGGCGGGCTTTTTCAACGCCACGCAAAAACTGTTACGCGACAAAAAACTGCTGGCCTATCATGACCGTTCTGACGGTGGCCTGTTTGTCACTGTGGCAGAGATGGCATTTGCCGGTAACTGTGGTGCCAATGTGCGCCTGGACAATCTACATGAACTTGACCTTGCTGCGCTGTACAGTGAAGAACTGGGTGCTGTCATTCAGGTACGCGCCGAGGACGTTGACAAGGTACTCGCCACTTATGCAGACGCTGGCCTGGAAGCTATGGCCCACGTCATCGGTGATGTGACCAGTGAGGACGTACTGCAGTTTAGTCGCGACGGCAAAGTGGTACTGACGCATAGCCGTAGCCACTACCGCAAAGTATGGGCAGAAACGACCCATAAAATGCAGCGTCTACGTGATAACCCGGCTTGTGCGGATGAAGAGTTTGCATTGAAGCAAGACCCGCAAAACACCGGCCTGTTCGCCGATTTAAGCTTTGATGCCAGCGAAGACGTGGCCGCACCTTACATCAATACCGGCCGCGATCCGGTTATCGCGGTATTACGTGAGCAAGGAGTCAACTCGCATGTCGAGATGGCCGCAGCCTTTGACCGCGCAGGTTTTGCCGCTATTGACGTGCACATGAGCGATATTCTCAGTGGCCGCGTGAGTCTTGAGAAGTTCAACGGTCTGGTAGCTTGTGGCGGTTTCTCTTACGGTGACGTGTTGGGTGCCGGTGAAGGTTGGGCGAAATCTATTCTGTTTAACCCGCGTGCCCGTGATGAGTTCGCAAGCTTCTTTGAGCGGGAAAAAACCTTCGCGCTGGGTGTGTGTAATGGCTGTCAGATGCTTTCGAACCTGCGTGATCTGATCCCTGGCGCAGAAGCCTGGCCACATTTTGTGACCAACCGTTCAGAGCGTTTCGAAGCACGCTTCAGCATGGTTGAAGTACAATCGAGTCCGTCACTGTTCTTCAAGGGCATGGAAGGCTCGAAGATGCCGATTGCGGTGTCACACGGTGAAGGCCGCGCTGAGTTTAAGGGCAACAATCTGGCTGCGGTCAATGAGCAAGGCCTGGTGGCGCTGCGCTACATCACTGCCAATGGCAGCATCGCCAGCCAGTATCCGGCCAACCCGAATGGCTCGCCAGAGGGGATTACCGGTTTAACCACCGCAGATGGTCGGGTGTCTATTATGATGCCGCACCCTGAGCGCGTGTTCCGTACCGTAGCCAACAGCTGGCATCCGGATGAGTGGGGCGAGGACAGCCCGTGGATGCGCATGTTCCGTAATGCGCGGGTGTATCTGGGCTAAGCACTGCCAGAGGACGCTTTGCAGGTATAAAAAAAACCGGCGTGAAGCCTAATGCCGATCAGTTAAGAAATATTTTAGCGATCGCTTGACCGATCCTCCCAATAGATCAGAATCCGTAGTTAGTTAACACTGGCTACGGATTTTTTTATGCAACTTACTACAGCGCTGGCAATGGC
>NZ_PIPY01000011.1 GCF_003987065.1 Pseudidiomarina insulisalsae
GATCTCGGGGAGCACTTCATCCTACCAATGAGGAGAACCGAACGAATTTATCCACGAGAAGTGCGATCCAAGCAGGTCAAATACCCCGTAAAAAAAATGCCAGTCAGCTCTTAACTGACTGGCATTACGCTACTGCGGGTTTTTTTTGTTATTCATCTCGTTCAATCTTAGTCTTTGCTGCGCGGACGCATGTGCGGGAACAACAGCACGTCACGGATCGAAGGTGAGTCGGTTAACAGCATGACCAGGCGGTCAATGCCAATTCCTTCGCCGGCAGTTGGTGGCAGGCCGTGCTCAAGCGCTGTAATGTAATCTTCGTCAAAGAACATCGCCTCATCGTCACCGGCTTCTTTTTGCTCCACCTGATGCTGGAAGCGTTCTGCCTGATCTTCTGCGTCGTTTAGCTCCGAGAAGCCATTTGCCAGCTCACGGCCGCCGACGAAAAACTCGAAACGATCGGTCACGAAAGGATCTTCATCGTTACGACGGGCCAGTGGCGAAACTTCTGCCGGATAGGCTGTAATGAAGGTTGGCTGAATGAGTCGATGTTCCGCCACTTCTTCAAAAATTTCAATTTGTACCTTACCCAGTCCCCAGCTTGGCTTGACTTTGATGCCCAGGCTTTCTGCCAGTGCCGTGGCGGCTTCAAGTGTGGCCAGTTGCTCAGCGGTTGCCTCTGGTAAGTATTTCAGAATCGCTTCGTTCACGCTCATGCGCGTAAATGGCTGGCTGAAGTCGTAGTCAACGCCCTCGCTCTGAAAGGTGCTGGAACCCAGAATCTCCTGGGTCATGCCGCGTAACATATCTTCGGTCAAATCCATCAGATCACGATAGTCCGCATAAGCCCAGTAGAACTCAAGCATGGTGAACTCTGGGTTGTGCCGGGTCGACAGGCCCTCGTTACGGAAGTTACGGTTAATTTCAAAGACTTTCTCAAAACCACCGACAACCAGGCGTTTCAGATAAAGCTCCGGCGCGATACGCAAATACAATTCCATATCCAACGCGTTATGATGAGTGACAAACGGCCGTGCCGCAGCGCCGCCTGGAATGGTTTGCATCATCGGCGTTTCAACTTCCAGAAACTGCTTTTCAGTCAGGTAACGACGGATGTAATCAACCACTTTCGAGCGCACAATAAACGTGCGGCGTGAAGCGTCATTAGTGATTAAATCAAGATAACGCTGGCGATAGCGGGTTTCCTGATCGGCCAGACCATGAAACTTATCCGGTAATGGGCGCAGCGCTTTGGTCAGCAGCCGCACGTCGTCTACCTGAACGCTAAGCTCACCGGTGCCGGTAATAAACAAGGTTCCGGTCGCGCCGACGATGTCACCAAGATCCCACTTTTTAAATTCCTGGTTATAAAAGCCTTCCGGCAGATTATCGCGGGCAACATACAACTGAATACTGCCACTCATATCTTTAATGGTTGCAAAGCTGGCTTTACCCATGATGCGCCGGGTCATCATACGACCGGCGACAGCCACCCGAATGCCCTTCTCCGCCAGCTCTTCCTTTGCCACATCATCATACTCAGCATGCAAATCGGCAGCTAAATGCTCACGGCGAAAATCGTTCGGGAACGCCACACCGCGCTCGCGCAAGGCTTTAAGTTTGGCCTTTCGCTGAGCTATTTGTTCATTTACATCAACAACTTCGGTGCCTTGCGTTTGGTCTGTCATGGTTGGTTTCCTATCTTTACAATTACTTCAGGACGCCGGGTTTACAGGCCCGACTTTAAACTTGCTTCAATAAATGGATCGAGGGCGCCATCTAACACGGCCTGCGTATTCCGGTTTTCCACGCCTGTGCGCAGATCTTTAATGCGCGCGTCATCCAGTACATAACTGCGGATCTGGCTACCCCAGCCGATATCCGACTTACTATCTTCTAAGGCCTGCTTCTCTGCTAGCTGCTTTTGCAGCTCCAGCTCATACAGTTTTGCCCGCAGCTGTTTCATTGCGGCGTCACGGTTTTTATGTTGCGAACGGTCACTCTGGCACTGCACCACAATGCCCGTTGGCTCATGGGTAATCCGGATCGCAGAATCAGTACGGTTAACGTGCTGTCCCCCGGCGCCCGACGCGCGATAGGTATCAACCCGCAGATCCGCCGGGTTGATCTCAATATCAATGGAATCGTCAATCTCCGGGTACACGAACACCGAAGCAAATGACGTATGGCGACGGTTGCCCGAGTCAAAAGGCGACTTCCGCACCAGCCGATGCACGCCCGTTTCGGTGCGTAACCAACCGTAGGCATAGTCACCCTGAATTTGCACCGTGGCTGATTTAATGCCCGCTACCTCGCCTTCAGATAACTCGGTGATTTCGGCTTTGAAATCATGGCTTTCGGCCCAGCGCAGATACATACGCAACAGCATATTTGCCCAGTCCTGGGCTTCGGTGCCGCCTGAGCCAGCCTGAATATCAAGGTAACAGTCAGCGGCGTCTTGCTCGCCCGAGAACATGCGGCGGAATTCCAGCGTTTCCAGCTGCTGCTCCAGCCCTTCCAGCTCAGCGACGGCTTCGTTATAGGTGTCCTCGTCTTCGGCTTCGACCGCCAGGTCAACCAGACCTTCCACATCGTCCAGGCCCTGTGCCAGGGTCTGCAGGGTTTCAACCACCTGCTCCAGACTGGCGCGTTCTTTACCCAACGCTTGCGCGCGCTCTTGGTTTTCCCATACCGAAGGGTCTTCCATCTCGCGAGTAACTTCTTCTAAACGCTCAACTTTTTGATCATAGTCAAAGATACCCCCGAAGCGCTTCACTGCGCTGGCGCATCTCTTTTATGGCGACATAAGTAGCATTGGTCTCGAACATATAAACTCTCAATTCATCCGCGGTTGAATGCAAAGGGACGGCATTTTACCGTAAAGGTTGTAAATGCTCCACCAACAGTTGCACATTGGTCTGCCCACGAAAGTGATTGAGCTGCAATTTATACAGCAGTCGTGCATTTCGCACGCTGAGATCAGGCCAGGATTCGGTAGCAACGTTAAAGGCAATGGCATCCACGACGATGCCATCAGCATGGCGCAGCACCAGTTTCAGGTGACGCTCTCCCACAATCCGTTGTTGCAGCAGTTCAAATACATCGTCAAAGACCGGCTCGGGAAAGCCTTGTCCCCACGGACCCAGTTGCTGTAACTGCTCGACAAAACCAGTGGTAAAACAGGAAGCATCTAACGCGCCGTCACTTAGTATCTGGCGCTCTAACGCCTGCGGTTCCAGCCAGTCGACAGCAACCGCTGTCGCCGCCTCACGAAATGCCTCCAGGTGTTCTGGTGCCAGTGATAATCCGGCGGCCATGGCATGACCACCGAAACGCTCAATTAAGTCAGGCTGCAGGGTATGTACGCGTTCCAGTAAGTCGCGCATGTGTAAGCCCGGAATAGAACGCGCCGAGCCCTTAAGCAGACCATCATCGCCAGCGGCAAAGGTAATCGTCGGACGGTGAAACTGTTCTTTGACCCGCCCGGCGACGATACCGATCACCCCCTGGTGCCAGTCCGGCTGATGCAGCACCAGCAATGGCGGTAAAGCGTCGCTGTTGAACTGTAACTGCGCGACATAGCTGGCGGCACTTTCGCGCATTTCCGTTTCAATAGAACGACGCTCACTGTTGAGGTCATTCAGTTGCTGTGCCAGACGTCTGGCTTCCTCAATATCATCACTGAGTAAGCATTCAATGCCTATCGCCATGTCATCCAGGCGTCCCGCGGCATTAATCCGTGGCGCAATCGCAAAGCCTAAATCGCTGGCCTGCAGCTGCGCGGGATCACGTTGCGTCACGCTAAGTAAAGCATTAATACCAGGGCGGCAATAGCCACGGCGAATGCGCTGTAACCCTTGCTGCACCAAGACCCGGTTGGTGTCATCAAGCTTTACAACGTCAGCGACAGTGCCCAAGGCGACCAGATCGAGCCAGTCTGCCAGGTTGACTTCTGCCGCGCGATGGCCGGCCTCACGCGCCTGAGCACGCACAGCGAGCAACAGGTAAAAGGCGACGCCGACGCCGGCAATCGCTTTACAGGGAAACTGACAGGCCGGCTGGTTCGGATTCACAATCGCGTAAGCCGGTGGCAGTTCGGCGCCCGCCAGGTGATGATCAGTGACAATCACATCAATACCTGCAGCATTGGCTGCTGCGACACCGGCATGACAGGAAATCCCGCTATCGACGGTGATCAACAGCTCAGCGCCCTGCGCTTTGGCATAATCCACCAGGTTCGGCGATAGCCCATAGCCATCAGTGAAGCGATTCGGCACGCAGAAACTTACATTGCGCGCGCCCATCGCCTCCAACGCCGATACCATCAGCGCTGTTGAGGTTGCGCCATCAGCGTCAAAGTCACCACAAATACAAATGTGTTGCCCGGCCCGCAATGCCTGCATGACCCTGGCGGCGGCGCGCTCACAGTCATGCAGTTGCGAAAAATGGGGTAAATGCTGCAGGCGTAAATCGAGCTGCGTGGTACTGCGAATGCCGCGACGGGCCAGAATCTGGCGCAATACCGCAGGCAATTGCTGCGGCAAGCCGCTTATCTCCACGTCAGCGCGTCGCACAATGGCGACGGGCTCAGCGTGTGCCATGATTTAGCCCTGTTTTAGCATGGTCAGTAAACGACTGGCGTCGACCAGACCCGGAATTAACTCACCGGAAGGCAGTACCATCGCTGGCGTGCCACGCACACCAAATTTATTGCCAAGCGCAAAGTGTTCATCGACCGGGTCATCACAGCTTGCGGCTTGCAAACGTTGATCGCTCTTCGCCGCAGTCATCGCCGCCTGTGGATCAGCAGCGCACCAGACCGCTTTCAATTGCTGGTACGCGCTCCCTTGCAAACCACTACGCGGCCACGCCAGATAACGAATAGTGATACCTTTTTGCAGGTAGTTGTCGAGGTTATTATGTAACTGACGGCAATAGCCGCAGGTGGGGTCAGTGAAGACCGTGACAACGTACTTTTCATCTTCCGCCCGGTAGGTTATCGCCTGCTCGGCAACCGCCGCAATGTCACGCTGGCGCATGCTGCGAATCGCTTGCTCACTTAAATTAACCGGTTCACTGCCGGTAATATCGTAAATACGTCCGCCAATCAGCTTTTTACCGTTATCGGCAACATAAATCAGCCCCTGATCGGTGATCACTTCGTACACGCCAGCAACGGAGGATGGTTCGACCGATTCAATAGCAAATCCCATCTGCTGCAAATAACTACGGTTGAAATCGGCTGAATTTGCTGCCTCTTGTGCTTCCGCCTTTTGCGTGTTTTGCGAGCTTTGCGCTTCACCTTGCCCGGTGCAAGCCAGAAGGGTCAGCAGACTTGCTGCCATTACGAATTGTTTCATAGCGTTCTCGTATGTTTACTGCTGTTAATCATTGGATAGCGCCCAGTGTAACCTGAATTATCTGTTGGCGCAGCCTCTTTGCCTACGCCCGCGGGTGATGTGTCGCATGCAGTTGCTGCAAACGTTCACGGGCAACATGGGTATAAATTTGTGTCGTCGACAGATCGCTGTGGCCAAGCAGCATTTGCAGTACGCGTAAATCAGCCCCATGGTTGAGCAAATGTGTCGCAAACGCATGGCGTAAGGTGTGCGGTGAAAGATGCGAGCGAATATCGGCAACCTTGGCATAAAACTTAATCCGGTGCCAGAACGCCTGCCGCGTCAACGGCCCACCGCGACGGGTCACAAACACAAAATCACTGGCTTGCGAGGTTAGCTGCGGGCGCCCTTGTTCCAGATAAAGCTGCAGCCATTCCAACGCCGTTTCGCCTAATGGCACCAGCCGCTCTTTATTACCTTTACCGACAATACGCACCAGCTCCTGCTGCGTCGACACCTGAGTGAACGTCAGGCCAGTGAGCTCACTGACCCGTAAACCGGTCGCGTAAAGTACCTCCAGCATGGCGCGATCACGTAGTTGCACGGCATCGCTTATTTGTGGCGCGTTCAGTAGTGCTTCGACTTCCGCTTCAGCCAGGCTATGCGGAATGGCCTGTGGCTGTTTGGGTTGGCGCAAGCGAGCGGTGGGATTCTGGCTACACAACCGCTCCTGCACTGCGTAGGCATAAAACTTTTTCAGGGCGCTGATAGCGCGCGCAGTGCTGCGCGGTGACAGGCCCTGTTGCCGACGCCAGAGCAGGTAGTCCTCAATATCCGCCGTGGACGCTTCAAGAAGCGCTGCCTGCTCGCCGCGATGGGCCAGTAAAAACTGCCAGAATTTTTTCAGATCAGTGCCGTAGGCAACACTGGTATGTTTACTGATACCTTGCTTCAGCCACAGCCGGTCAAGGAAGTTGTTTATAATTTCAGCGTATTGTGTCGACAAAGTAAGCAACCTGATCAGAACGGCTTAAAATTCCGCGAGCTTTTATCATAGCGGGGTTTACAGCTTGCCTCAATCTGCTAATATGCCTGCTCTTCGTGGAGGGGTTCCCGAGTGGCCAAAGGGATCAGACTGTAAATCTGACGGCTCAGCCTTCGCAGGTTCGAATCCTGCCCCCTCCACCATTTTCTTACCAGGCCATGACCAGTTTTCCCTGCGTTCGATTTTCACGCATCCGCGTCAGCGCCGTATGCAACTCTGTTACCGGAAAAACCTCGTCGACGATGACCTGACAGTCGCCCGTGCGTAATAACGGCCACAAATTTTGTTCCAGCGCGCGCATGATCCGGCCTTTCACTTGCAATGGCTGATTGCGCAAGGTACTGCCCTGAATACGTTGCCGCTTCATCAGTAACCGCCCGGCATCGATGTTGGCGGTACGTCCGCCCATTAAACCCAGCACCACAATACGACCATCGAGATTCAGTACCTGTTGATCCTGCGCCAGATAGTCGCCGGCCACCGGATCGATAATAACGTCAGCGCCACCCCAGTCCTGCACCGCAGCGACAAAGTCGCCCTGGTGTCGGTTCCAGCCAGCTTCGGCCCCCAGTTGCTGACAATAGCTAATTTTTTCATCACTGCCGGCGGTCACAAACACCGGATTATGATTATGCCGCGCCAGTTGCAGCGCAGCCAGACCCACGCTGCTGGCACCAGCATGTAGCAACAATCGTTCACCGGCCTGCAGCCCGGCAACCTCATACAGATTATACCAGGCAGTAGCATAAGCCTCGCACAGCGCTGCGCCTTGCTCAGCACTTATTTCATCGGGTAATACCGCCACCTGCTGCTCGCTGACGACCACATGGTCGGCATAGCCACCAGCGGCAAGTAACGCACATACACGATCGCCGATTTTTAGCCGACTCACCGCCGGGCCCACCGCTACCACCTCGCCACTGGCTTCCAGGCCAAGAATATCAGAAGCACCGACAGGCGGTGGGTAGTGGCCCGCCAATTGGGCTAAATCAGCCCGGTTCAGGCCAAAATGACTGATCGCGATGACCACCTCATCAAGCTGCGGTGCTTTGATTTCAAATTCACAGGAGCTAGGTACCCCCTGTTCAACGCGAAAACCTGTAGCGAGTTGCGGCATACTTAGCTCCTCTTTTACGCTAACCGGTCAGGCGACCGCGCTGATAGTCATCGATCGCCTGCTCGATTTCAGCCTGAGTATTCATCACAAACGGCCCGTACTGAGCCACCGGCTCACCAATCGGTTGCCCGGCCAACAGCAGGATGCCAGCCGCAGCCGTCGAGCGCAACGTCAACGCTGCATCAGGCGCTAAACGAGCCAGCTCACCGCGGCGCAGCAATTGGTCATTAATTGCCACCTCGCCCTGATAAACATAGGCCAGCCGCGTTTGTTGGCTGATTGCAGTCTGCTGCCAGGAAGCAGGCCCGGTAAAGCGCAGATCCAGCATCTGAAAGCTCTGTTCAGGTTGCTGGACCGGTCCACGAAAACGCTCGCTGTCGTGCTCATACTCACCCGCTACCAATCGTAGCGTCAGGTTTTCCAGTTCAATTTCGGGAATCTTATCCGCCGGGTGGTCCGCCCACTGTGCCGGACTCATTTTGTCCTTCGCCGGCAGGTTCAGCCACAACTGAAAGCCCCACATCAGGCCTTCTTCCTGTTTGGGCATCTCGGCGTGAATAATCCCCCGGGCCGCTTTCATCCACTGCGCGCCGCCAGCCTCGACAACGCCGGTATTGCCCTCTGAGTCCTGATGCTCCATGCGCCCCGCCAACATATACGTCAGGGTGACAAAGCCACGGTGCGGATGGGGCGGAAAGCCAGCGATATAATCATTGGGATTGTCGGAGCGGAATTCATCCAGCATCAGGAATGGATCCTGATAACGTAGCGACGGTTGATTGATAACGCGGGTCAGCTTTACACCGGCGCCGTCTTGCGCTGGCATTCCGCGATGTCGGCTTAGTATTGGGTTCATAATACCTCTCCGCGGCTATGCGCCGCATTAAAATCAAGTTCGGGCCCACGCGGCACAATTTGGGTCGGGTTAATCATGGTATGGCTGGCATAATAGTGAGTTTTAATATGGTCCATCACGACCGTTTCCGCGACTCCCGGCACCTGATACAAAGCCCGCACATAGTCCCACAGGGCCGGGTAATCAACCAGGCGTTTGTGATTGGTCTTAAAGTGGCTGTAATACACGGCGTCAAAGCGCACCATCGTGGTAAACAAACGCCAGTCAGCTTCGGTCACCTGATCACCGGCCAGAAAGCGTTGCTGCGATAAGCGCTGCTCGAGCTTCTCCATCGTGTCGAACAAGGCATCAAAGGCTTCCTCGTAGGCCTGCTGCCCGGTAGCAAAACCGCATTTATAAACACCATTATTAAGGTTGTGATAAACCTCATCGTTAATACTGTCTATCTCGCTCTGTAACCCCTGCGGATAAAAATCGTAGTGATTTCCGGTAACCTCATTGAACGCGCTATTGAACATGCGAATAATATCGGCAGATTCGTTACTGACAATGGTCTGCTCCTGTTTATCCCATAGCACCGGTACCGTTACCCGGCCGCTGTAGTCAGGATCAGCTTTTAAGTACAACTGATAAAGAAAGTCGTGGCCGTATAAGGGGTCATGCAATGGACTATTTATGTCACTGCTGAATTCCCAGCCATTTTCCAGCATCAGCGGTTGCACCACTGAGACACTGATATGCTCTTCAAGCCCTTTGAGTTTACGGAAAATAAGAGTGCGGTGTGCCCACGGACAGGCAAACGACACATACAAATGGTAACGGCCGCTGACCGCCGGAAATTCGCTGTCCGGATCGGCGCTGAGCCAGTTGCGAAACTGTGACTCACTGCGCTTAAAGCGACCACCATGCTTGTCGGTATCGTACCACTTGTCCTGCCACTCACCATCGACTAAAAGTCCCATGTCACACCTCTTTGCTTAAAAACGATGATTACAGTATAGGACGAATTAAATCGATTGATGAGTGCGAAAAACGGGAGGAACTTTTCGAAAAAATAGAATTATTTAGTCGTTTGCGCTAACTGCAATGCCACTTTTGCACTGACCGCATCGGCATTCCGCTGCAGCGCACGGTGCAGTTCTGTGAAGCGATCCAGCAACTGGCCATGCTGCGCAGCGTCAAGTTGCTGCTCCAGCGCGTCGGCTAACTGGTCCGGGGTAACTTGTTGCTGCACCAGCTCAGGCACCAGTGGCGCATCGGCCAGCAAATTAGGCAGGCTGAAATACTTTGCTTTAAACATACGTTTGATTAACTGATAACTTAGCCAGTTAAAACGATAAGCAACCACCATCGGGCGTTTAATCAGCATCGCTTCCAGCGTCACCGTCCCTGAGGTCAGTAACAGGCCATCTGCTGCGGCCATGGCGGTTCGTGACTGTCCATCGATAAGTTGCAGGGGCAAATCAGGTGCCAGTTGTTGCTGCAACTGCCGAAACTGTTGCGCCCGCGCGGCGGAAATCATCGGACTGATAAATTCGCTGTCGGGATGCCGGCGCAGAAACTCCGCCGCCGCGGCGAGAAAAATCGGCCCCATGCGGGCAATTTCACCGCTGCGACTACCTGGCAGCAACGCAATACGACGCTTGGCCGCACTTAACTTCAGCTCATCCCGCGCTGCTTGCTGATCCCAATGCATAGGAATGGCGTCAGCCAGTGGGTGTCCGACAAAAGTGGCCGGCAAGTCATGTTCATCGTAAAAAGCCTTTTCAAAGGGCAATAAACATAACACATGATCAACGCTGGCCTTAATGCCTTTAATACGGCCCTGGCGCCAGGCCCATACACTTGGGCTCACATAGTGCATGGTCGCAATGCCCCTGGCTTTCAGACGCTTAGCGATGGTTAGGTTAAAATCCGGTGCATCAATACCAATAAAAACATCGGGACGACGCTCTATCAACGCATTGACGATATGTCTGCGGTGGCGTAACAGGGTCGGCAGTCGGCTTACCACTTCGGCAATGCCCATCACTGCCAGATCATCCATCGGTACCAGGCTGTGCAGCCCTTCAGCAGTCATCAGCGGACCGCCAACACCAATGAATTCGACTTCACCATGCTGCGCCCGTAGCTCACGCATTAAGCCGGCACCGAGCAGATCACCCGAGTGTTCACCGGCTAAGACGCCAATCACTAATGCGGGTTTGGTCGCCATGGTTCAGCGAATAATACCGCGCGAGCTGGTCTGCACAAAGCGGATAAGATCAGCGAGTTCAGGCGCCTGCCAACCTTCCATCTCGGCGACCGCTTCATCGACCGTCAGACCTTTGCGGTAGAGTGTTTTAAAGGCACGCTTGATGGTCATTACCTGCTCTTTGCTAAAGCCACGGCGCTTAAGCCCTTCACTATTAATAGTGCGTGGCACGGCATTGTGACCTTGCGCCATGATATAGGGTGGAATGTCCTGCACCACCACGGAGTTCACCGCGGTAAAGGCATGGGCGCCAATATGGCAGAACTGATGCACGCCGGTAAAACCACCCAGAATCGCCCAGTCCCCCACATGCACGTGACCCGCCAGAGTGGTGTTATTCGCCAGTATCACGTTGTCGCCGACCATACAGTCATGGGCGACATGCACATAAGCCATCAGCAGGTTATGACTGCCAATACGAGTTAAACTCTGGTCCTGTACCGTACCGCGATGGATCGTGACGCACTCACGAATAACGTTATGGTCACCGATTTCGAGCCGGGTCGGTTCACCGTTATATTTTTTGTCCTGACAGTCCTCACCTACCGACGCAAACTGAAAGATCTTGTTGCCTTTGCCGATGACCGTCGGCCCTTTAATAACCACATGGGGACCAATCCAGCAGTCGTCGCCAATAACCACGTCAGGCCCGACAATACTGTAGGGCCCGATGGCGACATTACTGCCTAACCTGGCATTTGCATCGATGATCGCTGTTTCGTGTATCACTGATTAGGTTTCTCTTCTTGCGCAAATAATATCGGCACTACAAGCCAGCTCACCGGCTACTTCCGCACGGCCTTTAAAGACCCAGATACCACGCCGTTCTTTTTCAAAACTAACATGTAAATCCAGTTGATCACCAGGAATCACCTGCCGTTTAAAGCGTGCGTTATCAACGCCTGCAAACAAGTATAGGTCATTGGCTCCGGGCTTGCTTTCAGTGATTTTAAAGCCTAATAAGCCTGCCGCCTGAGCCAGCGCTTCCAGAATTAAGACACCCGGGAAAATGGGATTATTGGGAAAATGTCCGGTAAACAGATTTTCGTTTACGCTAATATTTTTCACCGCATGAATATGTTTTTCTGCGTCACAGCTCACCACTTTATCTACCAGCAAAAACGGATAGCGGTGCGGCAGCAGACGCATAATTTCATGAATATCGAAGGCGGAGTCAGATGCTGACAAAATTGAATCTCCGTAAGTAATTAAACGTCGAGTCGCTTCTCGATTTTCTTCACCCGCTGGAACAAGTCGTCCAACTGACGGAAGCGGGCACCGTTTCGGCGCCACTCGCGATGAGGAGCCGCAGGAATTCCTGAGGCATAAACGCCAGGTTCGGTAATCGCTTTAATGACCATCGAAAACCCGCTGATCTGCACATCGTCACATATTTCAATGTGGCCATTAATTGCCGTGGCGCCACCGATCAGGCAACGCTTACCGATGCGACAACTGCCGGCAAGAACCGTACAGCCTGCAATGGCGGTGTCTTCGTCAATAAAGACGTTATGGGCAATTTGACATTGATTATCAATAATACAGCCGCTGGAAATGATGGTGTCATCTAACGCGCCGCGGTCTACGGTGGTATTCGCGCCAATTTCAACACGGTCATGAATGACCACCCGGCCTAACTGGGGAATTTTCACCCATTTACCGTTTTCATTGGCCCAGCCAAAGCCGTCAGCGCCAATTACCGCGCCGCTGTGTAACAGACAGTCACGACCCACAGCGCAATTATGGTAAATCACCACCTGTTGCCAGATCTTGGTGTTGGCACCAATTTGCACCCCGGGGCCAATATAACAGCCCGCGCCGATTTGTACGTTATCGCCAATCACGGCATTATCGGCAATAATTGTCAGCGATCCAATTGCAACGTTGGCGCCCAGGCGAGCCGTGGTCGACACTTGTGCACTGGCGGCGATGCCTTCGGCTGCGTCGGGGGTGGTGTCTAACTGCTGGGCAATTTTAGCAAAGCCAGCATAGGGATTTTTAGTTACCAGCGCGGCCATTCCTGCTGGCAATTCGACATTTGGCGCAACAATCACCGCGCTCGCCTGCGTCATTTCCAACTGCGCGCGATATTTTTCATTGGCCAGAAATGCAATTTGCCCCGACTTCGCCGAGGCAAGCGTTGCAACGCCGGTGATGCTCAATGCGCCATCACCGACCCATTCGGCGTCAATCACTGACGCCAACTGTTGCAGAGTCATTGCATGCATCAGACTTAGTTTCCGCCTGTCATTTTAGCAACAACAGCGTCGGTCAGATCAAGGTTTTCACCAGCATACAGAACTGATTGACCGTTGATGACCAAATCAAAACCCTGATCACGGGCAACTGCTTGTGCTTCGCGCGCAATTTCCATCATCAGACGGTTACGCTCTTCATTCTGACGACGCTCGCTGTCTTCACGCAAAGCTTTATATTTCAACTGACGACGGGTTTCGAGCAGTTCAATTTCACGGCTAAGCTCAAGACGCTCTGAAGGTGACATGATTTGTGCGTCACGCTCAGCTTTTTCTTGCAACGACTGCAATTCAGCGGTCATTTTATCCAGCTCGGCAAAGTCGTCTTTAAACTCTTCCTGCAGGCGCGTTGAAATTTCCTGAGCTTGTGGCAGCTGCTGGAAAATATTCTGCAGGCTGACAACGCCAACTTTCTGCTGTGCTTCAGCAGCATTGGCAAAAACTGCAGAGGCTAGCACTGCTGCTGCTACGGTGGTTTTCATTAATGCTTTCACTTAACTACTCCTGTTATTCTGAATTTTGTTGTGCAACACAGCTAAGACTCTGGTCTTAGAAGGTTGTTCCAAAGTTGAAACTAAATGTTTTCGCACGGTCACCTTCATAATCCTTGATTGGACGACCAAACGCAAATGTCAGTGGGCCCATAGGCGACAACCATTGCACCGCGATACCCGCAGATGCGCGATACAGATCCGGCGAACTAAAGTCTTCCAGACGGTTATTCAGGTTACCCACCTGCTGCAGGTTACGGTACTTATCGTACTGGAACTCAGTGTCCCAGACACTACCGATATCAAAATAAACGCTGGTGCGCACCGAGTTCTTCGCCTCTTCTTTGATAAATGGCGTTGGCACAATCAGCTCAATACCGCCGGCATACATGGCGTTACCGCCTACCGAGTATTGGCTTACAGCGACAGTATCAGCGCCCGGACCAACGGGCAATTCACCTGGCACGCCACCAAAACCCGGAGGGCCGATAATGCTGTCAGGGTAACGATAAATGGCGCGTGGACCAATGGTGTTCGGCTCAAAGCCACGTAAATCGTCACTGCCACCAATACGGAAGTTCTCATAGAACGGGAAGATATAATCGTTACCGTCATCGTCGCTACCGTAGCCATTACCGTAGCCGACCTTGAGTCGGGTCAACAGCACAAAAGTGTGGTCCTGGGTCAGTGGCCAGTAATGTTTGAAGTCATAGTTGACCCGGAAATAGCGCACATCACTGCCCGGAACTGTCACCTCAGCATTCACCCGATTCATGGTACCGGCGGTCGGGAAAGTACCACGGTTGAGCGTCACCCGGTTCCAGCCGGCTTCCAGCGAGACCATATCGAAGGCGACACCGGAATTCGGATCCTGGTTATCAATGAAAGGCTGATAGAAGCGTTTCACCTGCTCGTAACCTTCAACATTCGTGATTTCTTCACGGCGCACCATGGCACCGAAGTTAATGCTGCTGATTTCGTTAATCGGGAAGCTGACATTCGAGCCAATACCGACACGCTTGGTATTGTAACGGATCAGGTTTTCCTGACGACCGGCATCGAATTCATTTAAGAACACCTGACCCGACAAGTTCACGCCGTCTTTGGTGAAATAACGATCCATGTAAGACAGGCTCAGCGTACGGTTAAAGCGGTTGGTATTGATATTAATTGCGGCTCGGTTACCGGTACCTAAGAAGTTATCCTGTGAAATCCCTACCCCAATCTGCAGCTTGGAGTAATCGCCATAGCCCAGTTGGAAGTTAAATGAACCCGACGGCTGTTCTTTCACGACGTATTCAATGTCAACCAGATCGTCGCGGCCATTCACGCGATTGGTTGAGGTTTCCACGGTTTCAAAGAAGCCCAGGCGCTCAAGGCGTAATTTACCCTGCTCAACCATTTCATCGTTTAACGGGGCACTCTCAAACTGCCGCATTTCGCGACGCAGCACTTCGTCCTCAGTAACAATGTTACCGCGGAACTTAATGCGGTTGACGTAAACCCGCTTGCCCGGATTCACCGAGAAAACCAGATCGACCTGCTTGGTTTCTTCGTTAATTTCCGGAATGGCACGAACTTCAGGATAAGCATAGCCATAACGACCATAGAGTTTCGCTACCAGCTCTTCCAGATAGGTGACTTGCGATGCGCTGTACTGGGTACCGGCTTCAATTTTGGTCAGCCGTTCGACAACTTCACCCTGACCGCGTAAGTCACCCATAACCCGGGTTTCATTGACGGTAAAGATCTCACCTTCATTAATATGAATGGAGATATACACACCAGAACGATCCGGCGTCATGCTGACCTGTACTGACTCAATCGCAAAAGTCAGATAACCACGGTCCTTGTAGTAAGACTCAAGGGTTTCCAGATCGCCGCTTAACTGTTGCTTCTGATAGGTCCGTGCGCCAATAAAGTTCCACCACGGTAGTTTATCTTTCAACTCGAAGTTAGCCAGCAACTGGTCATCACTGAACACCTTGTTGCCGACAATGTTAATCTGCTGAATTTCAGCTGACTCACCTTCTTCAAAATCAATCTCAAGCCGGACGCGATTGCGCGGCAGGCGAATAATATTCACTTCAACCTGGGCATTATATTTACCGATGGAGTGGTAAAAATCTTCCAACCCGGTTTCAATGCTTGAAATAGTGGTTAAATCAAGCGGTTCACCTTCAATAATGCCCTGATCGGTCAGGCTCTGGGTCAACTGCTCGTCTTTAATGTCGCTGTTGCCTTCAAACTCAATGGCACTAATAGTGGGACGTTCGGTAACTTCAAACACCAGCGTATCGCCAATGCGCTTCACCACAATGTCGTTAAAGTGCGTCGAGGAATAAAGCGAGCGAACGGAAGCCTGGATATTTTCACTGTCGACGGAGTCGCCCACCCGAATTGGAATGTAAGTGAGCGCGGCACCTAAAGCGACCCGCTGCAAACCACGTACGCGTATATCTTCTACGACAAATTCGTCAGCACTGTAGGCTGGTAAGGCAGCACCCGCCATGAGGGCACTTAAAAATAGCTTTTTCAACGTCATTCTGTGCTACTTATTTGTTTGTTATAAATGTAATCTCACTGCAGCAGCCGCAATACATCATTACTGATTGCAATTGCCATCAGTGCAAAAATCAGCGCCCCGCCAATGCGGTAACTTATCTCTTGCACCCGCTCTGAAACCGCCTTCTTGCGCACACCCTCAATACCGAGGAACAACAGGTGTCCTCCGTCGAGCATCGGCAATGGTAACAGATTAATGATACCGAGATTAACACTGATTAGCGCGAGAAACCCTAAAAAGTAAACCAATCCATAGCTTGCTGAAACACCTGCTCCTTCGGCAATCGCGACCGGACCACTGAGGTTGGTCACGGACACGGTTCCGGTGATCAGCTTACCAATCATTTGCACACTGAGAACCATCAGGTTCCAGGTGCGCTCCGCACCTTTCACTAGGCCATCGACTATACCGTATTGCTGTACAAACCGATAGGCCTCCGGATAAGCTTCGCGACGCGGTTCAACGCCAAGATAACCATAACGCTCGCCTTCTACGACGCGCTCGCCCATCGTCACCGGCACCGTTATCTCATTGCCTTGCCGCAGAATTTCAACATCGACACGCTGTCCTGGTGCCGCCATGATCGCGTCTCGTATTTGAGACCATTCAGCTAACAGAGTTCCGTCAAGTCCAAGAATTTTATCGCCAACCTGCAAGCCAGCTGCTGCGGCCGGCGAGCCTTCCTGCACGTAGGCAAGCTCGGTATAGATGGCCGGTTGGTAAGGCTCAAATCCCAGTGCGGTAAACGTCGGTACCTGTTCATTACCTAAGCGCCAGTCACTGATATCCAGCGTGTAGGTGCGCTGACGTTGCTGTGGGTCCAATACCGTAAGCGTCGCACGCTCATCGCCCAGCGCTGCTGCGAACGCCAGATTTACCTGTTGCCAGTCTTCGGTAAGACGACCATTGACCGAGACAATTTCAGCGGGTGTCGGCAGCTCAACCTGAGCGGCGACAGAATTTGGCGTCACCTCACCAACCACGGGTTTTACCGAAGGCACGCCAAGCAAAAACATGCCCCATAACACCACCACGGCCAACAAGAAGTTGGCCACTGGCCCTGCGGCAACAATAGCGGCGCGTTGTTTGACTGATTTTGAATTAAAACTCAGATGGCGCTGGTTTTCGGGAACGTCATCAACCCGTTCGTCGAGCATGCGCACGTAGCCACCCAGCGGAATGCGGCTAACCTGGTAACAGGTGCCGTCCTTGCCGCGGCGTTGCCAGATCGCTTTGCCGAAACCGACCGAGAACGTCAGTACCTTGACCCCGCATTTGCGGGCCACCCAAAAGTGACCAAACTCGTGGAACGTCACCAGGACTCCCAAAGTGACAATAAAAGCGCCTAATGACCAGATAATTTCTAACATGTGATGGTTTGCTCAATAAATTCATTCGCGCACTGTCGCGCATGCTCATCAAGTGACAAAATTGCATCAATAGAGTTCAATGACAAAGCGCTGTAATCCGCTTCCAGGGTTGTCACAACATGCTGACAGACTCTGGCGATATCGGTAAAACCTATGCCCTCGGCTAAAAATCTGGCCACTGCCACTTCATTGGCCGCATTCAGTGCAGTGGTTGCCCACTGGCCACGCCAGCACGCGTCAATGGCAAGCGCCAGACAGGGATAACGCGCGGCCTCCGCTTCGGCAAAGGTCAAGTTCTGCAAGGCCATAAAATCAAGCGGCTCGACGCCACTATGAATTCGCTCCGGGAAGCTCAGACAGTGTGCGATCGGGGTGCGCATATCCGGACGTCCCATTTGCGCCAACACCGAACCGTCGGTGTAACTGACCATCGAGTGGATCACGCTTTGCGGGTGCAAGACAACTTGTAACTGGTGTTGCTGGCAATTAAATAACCAGCGCGCCTCGATATATTCCAGCCCCTTATTCATCATCGTGGCGGAGTCGACCGAGATTTTTTGACCCATCTCCCAATTCGGATGCGCGCAAGCGGCGGCCGGGGTTTGTGTCGCCAGCTCTGCCAGCGGCAGCTCGCGGAAAGGCCCACCCGAACCGGTGAGAATAATTTTCTCGATACCAGCCTCTGCCAGCTCGCAACTGCCAAGTTGCTGCGTTTCACGCGGCAAACACTGAAAAATCGCGTTGTGTTCGCTATCTACCGGCAAAATCTCAGCGCCACTTTGCCGGGCAGCATCCATAAACAACTGCCCCGACATCACCAACGCTTCTTTATTGGCCAATAACACCCGCTTACCGGCATTCACCGCAGCCAGCGTCGGCGCCAGACCTGCCCCGCCGACAATGGCCGCCATCACGGTATCACTCACTGACGCAGCCGCAACCTGCTGTAACCCATCGCGACCGCTGAGCACCTCAGTGACACAGTGCGGTTGTGCTTGCTGCAGCTGACGTGCCAGTGTCGCGGCGGCTTGCGCATCGACCATGACAACCTGATCCGGATGAAACTCAAGACACAGCTCAAACATTTTCTCGACATTACTGTGCGCAGTTAATGCTGCCACGCGGAACGCCTGCGGATTTTCCCGCACCACCGCCAGGGTGCTCAGACCAATAGAACCGGTCGCACCAAGAATACATAACTTCCGCAGGGTCATAGCAGTAACCAAAGATAGGCCAGAGTAAAGACGGGTAAAGCAGCCGTCAGGCTGTCAATGCGATCCAGCAGGCCACCATGGCCGGGCAATAATGCACCGCTGTCTTTGACGCCAGCGCAACGCTTAAACATGCTCTCTGTCAGGTCGCCAAAAACCGAAACCACGACGGTTAACAAACCGGTAAAGTAAAAGCCACTGTAGAGTTCAGCCGGTACCCGTATCCACTGCGCGACGACCATCATCACCACAAATGCCAGCGCCATGCCTCCACATAGTCCTTCCATGGTTTTGCCCGGGCTTACCGCCGGCATTAACTTGTTGCGCCCATAGCGCACGCCGGCGAAATAGGCACCGACATCGGCCGCCCACACCAGTAGCAAAATAAACAGCAGCACAAAGCCGCCAAATAATGGGTCGCTGTTATAGTCCAGGGAACGGACGGCAAAAAAGCCTGCCGCGGCGGGTATCAGTGTCAGGTAGCCGAATACGCCGGCAATCGAGCGCGTGCGTGACCATAAGCGGCGACTTGAGGGGTAATTAAGCACCAGTAGCGTTGCCACCGCCCACCAGATGCCGCCAGCGACGAGAATCCAGAAATAGAGCGGGTGCAGTTCTTTGCCCTGCCAGATTTGGTCCACCGGCAGGAACCATTGCATGGTTACCAATATGGCGGCGACGGAGAGCGTATAGAGCGCGCGGCTACGCGTCCGGCGCAGCCCCATAATCGGCGACCATTCCCAGGCCGCTCCCAGCATCACCACTGTGATCACCGCCGCGAACCATTCCAGGGCCAGGCCGAAGACACAATAAAGCGCCAGGGGTAGTAGAATCAGTGCTGTTATTAGACGTTGTTTTAACACGTTACTCCCCAGAAGTTACATCAGTATCGAGGATTGCTTGTTGTACCTGCTCACTGGTCAGTCCGTAACGACGTTCGCGACAGCTGAAGTCCGCAATCGCACGGGCAAAAGCGGTATCATCAAAGTCAGGCCATAATACATCGGCGAAATAAAACTCAGCATAGGCCAGCTGCCATAACAAAAAGTTACTGATGCGATGTTCACCACCGGTACGAATCAATAAGTCGGGCACCGGCTGATCTGCCAGGCTCATGCAGGCCGCAAGCTTTTCCTCACTCAGTTCATCAGCCTTAAGCTTACCCTCTTCAACCGCTCGCGCCAACTGCTTTGCAGCATTGACGATGTCCCACCGTCCGCCGTAATTAGCGGCGATATTCAACGTTAGCGCCGAGTTGCCGGCGGTCAGCTCTTCAGCACCGCGGATGCGCTGCTGCAGTTTTTCCGAGAAACCGCTTTTGTCGCCAATAATCTGCAATTTTACATTATGTTTATGCAGTTTTTTGACTTCGCGCTGTAACACGGTGAAAAACAACTCCATCAGCACCGAAACTTCTTGCTCCGGACGCTTCCAGTTCTCGCTGCTGAAGGCGAAGAGTGTTAATGACTGAATGCCCTTTTGCCGGGCAAAAGTGACGGCGCGGCGCACCGCTTCTGCGCCTGCTTTATGACCAAAGGTGCGGTGTTTACCGCGTAACTGCGCCCAACGTCCGTTACCGTCCATAATAATGGCGACGTGTTTGGGCAACCTGATTTTGTCGAACGAAATGCTATCCATGTGCACTGCCGTAAAATGAAAAACGCCGTGCGAGTGTAACCGAACACGGCGCTTAGAACCAATGAGATCACTTCAGACGGTTTAGATTTCCATCAAGTCTTTTTCTTTTTCTGCCAGGGCTTCATCAATTTTGGCAATGTAAAGATCGGTCAGCTTCTGAATCTCTTCAGTTCCGCGACGTTCCTCGTCTTCGGTGATTTCCTTTTCTTTTAAAAGCTCTTTTAAATCATTGTTGGCATCACGGCGAATATTACGCACCGCAACACGACCTTGTTCGGCTTCAGCGCGCACCACTTTAACCAGGTCACGGCGACGCTCTTCAGTCAACGGTGGCAAGGGAATGCGAATCACGGTTCCGGCTGCTGCCGGGTTCAGGCCCAGATCGGAAGTCATGATCGCCTTTTCAACTGCCTGACTCGATGACTTGTCAAAAACGGTCAGTGCCAGCGTACGCGAGTCTTCCACGTTAATGTTGGCTAACTGCTTTAACGGTGTTTCGACCCCGTAGTAGTTCACCATTACGCTGTCGAGCAGACTGGGGTGAGCACGACCGGTGCGCACCTTAGCTATTTGTGAGCGCAACGCATCTACAGATTTTTCCATACGTTGCTTGGCGTCTTGTTTGATTTCGTTAATCACGTTGCTTTCCCTTTTTAATTCTTTACTTAAAGCTTCTCGAGCATTTCTTCGCTAGCGATTAAAGTGCCCTCTTCGGTACCCATAATGACTGAACGTAAGGCACCAGGCTTATTCATATTAAAGACGCGAATCGGCAATTTATGATCACGCGCCAACGTGAAGGCAGCTAAGTCCATCACCTTTAATTGCTGTTGCAAGACATCATTATAACTGATTTGGCGGTAGAGTTGTGCATTTGGTTCTTTATTTGGATCGGCCGAATAGACACCGTCAACCTTGGTGCCTTTAAGTACCAGCTCTGCCTCAATCTCAATACCACGCAGACAAGCTGCGGAATCGGTGGTAAAAAACGGGTTACCGGTACCGGCACAGAAGATCACCACGCGGCCCGATTTGAGCAAGCTGATCGCGTCAGCCCAGTTGTAGCTGTCACAGACACCATTGAGTTCAATTGCTGACATCAGTCGCGCGTTTACAAACGCACGATGCAGTGCGTCGCGCATCGCCAGGCCATTCATGACCGTCGCCAGCATCCCCATATGGTCGCCGACCACACGGTTCATGCCGGCTTTTGCCAGGCCTTCACCGCGGAACAAGTTACCACCACCTATGACCAGGCCGACCTGAACACCCAGCTCAACCAGTTCTTTAATTTCATGTGCCATGCGATCAAGCACTTTGGCATCAATACCAAATGGCTCGTCGCCCATTAATGCTTCGCCACTAAGTTTCAATAAAATGCGCCGGTAGGCTGGTTTAGTCATTGCCGTCATTTTGTGGTTGCTCCCTGTGCAGCATAAATGGTGAATATAAAAGTTGCGTAGTCTCACTCTACGCGAAAAAAAACCGCATCCCAACCTTGTGGGATGCGGTTTTCTTATTTCTGACTCTGCGTCGTCGTTCGCGACATTGGCATTACGCCTTTTTCGCAGCAGCCATTTGTGCTTGTACTTCAGCAGCGAAATCTTCAGATTTCTTCTCGATGCCTTCACCTACTTCGAAACGAACGAAAGTAAGAACATCGGCATTTTTCTGCTTCAGCAATTCGCCAACAGTGATCGAAGGATCTTTCACGAAAGCTTGACCAGTCAGGCTGATCTCGCCAGTGAACTTACGCATACGACCTTCAACCATCTTCTCAGCGATTTCCTGTGGCTTGCCACTTTGCATCGCGATATCAAGCTGAATTTGACGCTCTTGGTCAACAACTGCAGCATCAACGTCTTCTGGCTTCACAAACTGTGGCGCGCTCGCCGCAACGTGCATTGCCAGGTCTTTCGCAAGCTCCAGGTCGCCACCGTTGATAGCAACCAGAACGCCGATACGACCACCGTGAACGTAAGCTTCAACCATGTCGCCACCTTCAATGGTGATCACACGACGTACGTTCATGTTTTCGCCAATTTTCGCGACCAGGTTTTCACGAACTTCTTCAACAGTACCGCCGTCGATAGCAGTCGCTTTCAGCTTCTCAACGTCAGTTTCTTTGTTTTCGAACGCTGCGTTAATTACTTTCTCGCCGAACGCCAGGAAGTTCTCGTCACGGGCTACGAAGTCAGTTTCACAGTTCAGTTCAACCAAAGTACCTACGTTGCCTTCAGTCTTGGTTAAGATCACGCCTTCGGCAGCAACACGACCAGCTTTCTTAGCTGCTTTCGCTTGACCGCTCTTACGCATGTTCTCGATTGCTGCTTCGATGTCACCATTGGTTTCTTGCAAAGCTTTTTTGCAATCCATCATGCCAGCGCCAGTGCGCTCGCGCAGTTCTTTTACCAGAGCTGCTGTAATAGCCATGTGTCAGTATCCTCTTGTTGGATGTCTTATTCAGTTTCTTCCGCTTCAACGAAGTCGTCAGCTTTACCTTCAGGAACAACGCCACGGGCGTCGTTTACGGCAGCTGCGGCAGCGTTCAGGTACAACTGTACCGCACGGATCGCATCGTCGTTACCAGGGATCACGTAGTCAACGCCATCCGGGTTTGAGTTGGTATCAACAACTGCGATAACTGGAATCCCAAGGTTATTCGCTTCTTTAATCGCGATGTGCTCGTGATCAGCATCGATAACGAACAGTACGTCTGGCAGACCAGCCATATCTTTGATACCGCCAAGGCTCTTCTCGAGCTTTTCCATTTCGCGGGTATTTACCAAAGCTTCTTTTTTGGTCAGCTTCTCAAAAGTACCGTCCTGGCTCATCGTCTCAAGCTCTTTCAGGCGCTTGATTGACTGACGCACAGTTTTCCAGTTGGTCAACATACCGCCTAACCAACGGTGGTTCACGTAAAACTGGTTGCAGCTCTCAGCAGCTTCTTTCACTGAGTCAGCAGCGGCACGCTTGGTACCAACAAACAGGATCTTACCTTTGCTGGAAGCAACGTGTTGCAGGTAGTTCAACGCGTCGTTGAACATAGGCACAGTTTTTTCCAGGTTGATGATGTGGATCTTGTTACGAGCGCCGAAAATAAATGGCTTCATTTTCGGGTTCCAGAAGCGGGTTTGGTGGCCGAAGTGCACACCAGCTTGCAGCATATCACGCATTGATACGTTTGCCATGATTCTCTTTCCTTTTTAAGGGGTTATGCCTCCATACATCCCATAGTTCGACCCTCAGCTAAAGCTTCAGGCACCCCGACCTATGTGTCGATGTATGTGTGTGGTTGTTTAAAGTTAATTCTCTGCAATCGAAATTGCGGGCGCTTTATACCACAAAAAGCCTTGCCCACGCAAGTTTTTATGGTCGTTTTTGGCTTCCACGACGGGCCCCTAAATGCTATCCTTGGCGCCATAACTGACCGTTAAAGAATGAGAGATAGGACAAGGCATGAGTATTAGTATTAAGACGCCTGATGAAATCGAAAAAATGCGCGCCGCCGGCCGGCTTGCTGCATCCGTACTGGAAATGATCGAGCCGCACATTCAGGCCGGAGTGACCACCGCAGAGCTGGATAAAATTTGTCACGACTACATTATCGCGCACAACGCCTATCCGGCGCCGCTGAATTATCATGGCTTCCCGAAGTCCGTCTGCACCTCGTTAAATCACGTGGTATGTCATGGCATTCCTAATGATAAGCCACTTAAGAAAGGCGACATTCTTAACCTCGATGTCACCGTCAAGCTTGATGGCTACCATGGCGATACCTCGAAAATGTTTGTTGTGGGCGAGCCCAGCATTCTGGCCGACCGCCTGATTCGTGTCACGCAGGAATGTCTGTACCAAGCCATCAAAATGGTCCGTCCGGGTCTGCGTACCGGTGACTTCGCCGCGGTCATTCAAAAGCACGCTGAACAGCATGGCTATTCGATTGTGCGTGAATACTGTGGCCACGGTATCGGCGCGGTCTTTCATGAAGAGCCACAGATTCTGCATTATGGCACCCCGGGTACCGGTGATGTGCTTGAAGCTGGCATGTGTTTCACCATTGAGCCTATGGTCAACGCCGGTAAGCGGCATACCAAACTGATGCGTGATGGCTGGACCGTGTTGACCAAAGATCGCAGTCTAAGTGCGCAGTGGGAACATACTCTGTTAGTGACCGAAAATGGCGTTGAAGTACTGACGCTGCGTAACGACGAAGACCTGCCGCGCGTGATTGAGCACGCCGAAGCCTCTTAATGAGTGAGTCAGTCTCTGACATTCAATGGCCCAGCCCAATTACCGTTGCGGCTGGGCGCGACTGCCTGGAACGCTACCAGCAGTGGTCTGCCGAAGCCTTCGTTACTGCCGACATTGAAAGTCTGCTGACCGATCGCTCGGCGTTCATTGACAGCCTGCTAAGCCAACTCTGGCAAGAACTCGGGCTACCCACCACCGAACTGGCACTGATCGCCGTGGGCGGCTATGGCCGCGGCACCTTGCATCCGCATTCCGATATTGACCTGTTATTTCTGTATCAGGACAAGCTTTCGCCAGCCGCGGAACATAGTATTGCGCAGTTTATTCAGCTGCTGTGGGACCTGCGCCTTGACGTCGGCCATAGTGTGCGCACCATTGCCGACTGTGAACGGGAAGCCAAAGCGGATGCCAGCGTTGCCACCAGTTTGCTTGAGCAGCGCTTTATCAGCGGTAATGCCGACTTAGAGCAGGCGCTGCGCCAGTTTTTGCACACTGAATTTCCCTGGAGCAGTGATCAGTTCTATCAGGCCAAGCTGAACGAACAGAATGAGCGCCATCAGCAGTATCACAGTACCGCGTACAACCTGGAACCGAATATTAAAGGCAGCCCTGGTGGCCTGCGCGACATTCAGACCATTGGTTGGATCGCCAAGCGCCACTTTCATACGCAAAGCGACGAGAGCCTGGTGCAATACAACTTTATCAGTGCTGCAGAACTGCTGGAATTACGCGAATATCAGGAGTTTCTCTGGCGTATTCGCTTTGCCCTGCATCTGGAAGCTGATAAAAAAGAAGACCGCCTGCTGTTTGACTATCAACCGGCGGTAGCGGCGCGTCTGGGCTATCGTGAAACCGGTAAAGCAGCCGTCGAAGCCATGATGAAAGACTACTTCAATGCAGTAGTCGGCGTCAGTGAGCTTAATGACATGTTACTGCAGTTCTTTGCCCAGACCATACTCAGTGACGCCAAAGATCTCGATAGCTATGTCATCAATGACAAATTTAAAGTGCTGGGCGAAAGCATTGCGGCGCAAAATGATCAGGTTTTTCACGAGCCGACGGCGATCCTTGATTTTTTCCTGGCCATCGCTGAACACCCCAAGATCCGCTATGTGCGAGCGCACACCATTCGTCTGCTACGCAATGCCCGGCGCGACTTGAATTTCCCGTTAAGCGACATTGCCGCCTGCCGTGAGCGCTTTATGACGCTGCTGCGTCATCCCCGCGGCTGTGGTCTGGCCTTCGAACTCATGCATAAGCACAAAATACTGGCGCACTACCTGCCGCAATGGGCACAGATTGTCGGGCAAATGCAATTCGACCTGTTTCATGCCTATACGGTCGACGAGCATACCTTCCGTCTGGTGCGTAACCTCTACCGCTATAACAGCCCTGTTGCAGAAGAAGAGTTCCCGCTGTGCGCGAAAATCGTTGCGGCAATGGACAAGCCGGAATTACTTTATCTGGCCGGCATCTTTCATGATATTGCCAAAGGCCGTGGCGGCGATCATTCCGAATTGGGTGAACGCGACGCCCGTAACTTTGGTTTGCAGCACGGTCTTACTGAAGCCGACACCGATCTCATCGCCTGGCTGGTGCGCCGGCATCTGTATATGTCGGTCACCGCGCAAAAACGCGATATTCACGATCCGGAAGTCATCGAAGAATTTGCCAATAAAGTTGAGACCCAACAACGGCTGAATTATCTGTACTGCCTTACCGTTGCCGATATTCGAGCCACCAACAGCAGCTTATGGAATAACTGGAAAGCCACCCTGTTGGAAAACCTTTACCTGGCCACGCACCGTTATTTGCAGCAACAGCAACCGTCGCCGCAGCGTGAAATGCGCCAGCGCATACACCAGCATCAGTCGCACGCCATGGCCTTGCTGTTAAGTGCCGGCTATCAGGCGCAGGAAGTACAGGAGTTGTGGTCCCGTTTTACCGCCGACTACTTTATCCGCCACCAGCCAGAACAAATCGCCTGGCATTCACAATACATCATGAATGTCACCGACGAAGAACTGTTGCCGCTGATTCTGGTCGGCGACGAGAACCGTCAGGGCACTACTGAGATTTTTATTTACCACCTTGAGCACGAGCACTTGTTTGCGGAGGTCGCCGCCGTGCTTGATCATCAGAACCTGAGTATTCACGACGCCCAGATCCTCGCCACCCGTGACGGCTTTGTCATGGACACCTTTGTAGTGCTGCAAGAAGATGGTGAACCGTTAACCGACGCGCGGCGCATTGAAAGCCTCAAGCAGGAGCTGCACGACGTGCTGCGCGGCCGCCGCTGCGCGCCAAATACCCAACGTCGTCTGCCGCGGCGCTTGCGTAGCTTTAATGTGCCAACCAAAGTTGAGTTTGTTCCCTCGCGGAATGCGCGACGCACGGCCTTCGAGCTGACTGCGCTCGACCGCCCGGGACTGGTCGCCCAGGTTGCGCGGGTGCTGCAGCAACTGGATCTGAACATCCTGACGGCAAAAATTACGACCGTTGGCGAACAAGCCGAAGATTTATTCATTGTTGCGACCGAAGCGAATACCGCGCTTGATGAATCGCAGTGCAATTTGTTACGTGAGCAGATTATCGAATCGCTCGACAGCGTCTGACTCCGACGCCCACCGATAACTTTGTCAGTAGTTAAGGAATACTTATGACCGAATTACAAACTCGAATTGAAACCGCATTTGACCAGCGTAACGAATTTTCACCGAAGCAGGTGCCGGCTCAATTGCGTCAGGATCTGCAACAAGTCATTGAAGCGATTGATAGTGGCGAGTTGCGGGTTGCCGAAAAGCGCGATGGCCAATGGGTGGTTAATGAGTGGCTGAAAAAAGCTGTTTTACTTTCGTTCCGCACCAACGACAATCATATGATGAACGGCGGCGAGACCCGTTTCTTTGATAAAGTCGACAGCAAATTCATTGGTTATGACGATGCCCGCTTCCGTGCTGAAGGCATGCGCGTGGTGCCGCCGGCTATGGTGCGTAAGGGCGCATACATCGGCCGCAATGTGGTGCTGATGCCATCCTATGTCAACATCGGCGCTTACGTCGACGAAGGCACCATGGTTGATACCTGGGCCACCGTCGGTTCATGCGCGCAAATTGGCAAGAACGTCCACCTGTCGGGCGGCGTCGGTATTGGTGGCGTACTCGAGCCACTGCAGGCCAACCCGACGATTATCGAAGACAACTGCTTTATCGGTGCCCGTTCCGAAATTGTTGAAGGCGTGATTGTCGAACAAGGCGCGGTCATTTCAATGGGCGTTTACATTGGCCAGAGTACCCGCATTTACGACCGCGAAACCGGTGAGATTCATCGTGGCCGGGTACCGGCCGGCGCGGTTGTCGTGCCAGGCTCACTGCCCAGCGAAGATGGCAGTCATAGTCTTTATGCCGCGATTATCGTGAAAAAGGTTGATGAAAAAACCCGCGCTAAAGTAGGCGTTAACGAGTTACTGCGCAGCGTCGACTGACATCGCGTCCGGCGCCCGGAAGGCGCACAGAAATGACTCCGGAACAGGCAGTTGCAAGTCAACTGCCTGTTGCGTATGGGGGTGCTGAAAACGCAGTGCGGTGGCAGCTAATAGCAAGCGCTGCACACCAAAATGCTCGCGGAAAAACCGGTTGTGCCGGCCGTCACCGTGGTGACTATCGCCAACAATCGGGTGGCGTAAATGCGCCATATGCCGACGGAGCTGATGTTTACGGCCGGTGCTCGGTGTTAACTCCATCAGTGAGTAACGCGTCGTGGCGTGCTTTTTACTGACCGCATAGGGAAGCTCAACGCGCTGTAAACAACGGTAACTGGTGTGGGCCTGCTGTGCCGCTTTGTCCTGATCGGCAAACTTATCGGCAATCTTATCTAACTCTTCACGCAACGGATAATCCAGGTCGCCGTCGCCCAGATAACCACGTACAACGGCATGATATCGTTTCGCCACGCGGCGCTCAGTGAAAGCAGTGGTCAGTGCGCGTGCGGTAGCGGCGTCTTTGGCGAACAACAGCAGGCCTGAGGTTGGCCGGTCAAGCCGGTGCGCAGGATACACCCGCTGACCAATCTGGTCGCGTAACATCTGCAAAGCAAATTCGCGGGCGTCTTTAGCCAGCCAGCTACGATGCACTAACAAGCCGCTGGGCTTGTCGATAGCAATCAGGCTGTCGTCTTCAAAAACAATGGTCAGCTCAGACATCTTCAGCAAGTGGATCGGCACCACTTAACAACACATCAAACTCACGCAAAATGGTAATCAGGCCTTCGTGGTTTTCCAGCTCATGCCGATAGACATGCGCCGCCATCGGGCTGACCGCGATATTTTGTGGCAACGGATGTTCGCCGTCGATCATATCCCACATGCGCGGCAACATAATAAACTGTAACCACTGGTGAAAATCGAGCTTATCAACGGCAAAAGGCTCGCTGCTCTGTAACTGATGCGGTGCCGGGCACTCGCTCTGCCATAACCCCAGGCCGTTCAGTTCAGCCTCGAGTCGCTCGAGCAACCGCGCAGCGCGTTGTCGTTGGTCCATTACTACCTCCACGACCATTTAAACGTTATAATGGCGCACATCTTTCAGCAAAATGGCCTTTGATGCAAGTCTAATGAGCATTTCGACCCTCTCGCAACTTCTTCGCCAAAGTAATAGTGACTTCCTTTGTTATGATCTTGGTCGCCGGGTGCAACCGATCAGTGCCACCGAGTTTGCCGCTATTGAGAACCAGCAAGCGCCCTACCCTTACCCGGTGCAAGGCCATGCCTGTATTGCGCTGGTATTTTGGCCGCAGTTAAGTGATGCAGGTGTCGAGCCGTTTTTGTGGTTTCTGAAGTTTCCGGTCGACGAGCGCGGTCTGTTAGAACAAAGTACCGTCCAGGAGTTTATCACTTCGGTCATTACCCTGCTTGGGCAACAGGTCACCCATGCCCTGATTGAAGAACAGGAACAGCAATTGCAACAAAGCCCCTACCTGTTCACTCCAGCGGAAGAAAAACGCGCGGCGCTTCACGCCCGGTTGAGTCGACGCTGGCAACGCCCGCCTTCCGTGCACTTTGAGCTGGCGCAAACTGCGCTGGCAGACCCCGAACACTGGCAACAGGTTGGCGTGCAAGGTTTACATGACGTCGCCGCCCGGCTGGCTGACGATACCTCCACCATCAGCGCCATTAGCCAACAGTTCACTCGCTATCCCGAGCCTTTACGTCAGGCGCTGGCCATCGCGCTGGAGCATCAGCCCATCCCCGCTGAGCTTGCCAACCAACTGGCGCGCCAACTACAGCAGCAGCCAGCCGCTGAGTTGCGCGCCGATTTGCTGCGCAGTCTTGCCGGTGCCACGCGTGAAGCTGAGGTCAGCAAGGCCATTGAACATGTATTAGAGGACGCCAGTGCCGACGAATGTGTCATTTGTTGCGCGCGGCTGTGGAGCGCTTTTGATCCTCTATGTACGCCGCATGTACCGTTATTGCCCCTGCTCCGGGCACTGGCGCGGCAGCCCGCTACGATCTTTGCGGCACTGGTGACTGACCTGCTACGCATACCGACACTGCGCCCGCACGTGCTGGTGACCCTACAACGTGACGACTTGCCGGCTGGCGTGCGTGAAGCCTGGCATAACTTTATCGGTGGAGCGCGCTGATGCTCGGTGATGCGATTTTACTGCTGGCGATTGGCTTTATTGGTCTTTTATTCTGGCAAGGACGGCGTCAGGCGGAGCTCGCCCGTATGCATGCAAAGCGCTATTGCGAGCGCAATCAACTACAGTTTCTGGACATTGCCTGGCAAGGCGGCAAACTGGCACGCAGCGGCCGTCATTGGGGCTGGCAGAGCCACTACCAGTTTGCGTTTAGCAGCGATCGTGAACACCGCTACGAAGGTGATTTACATATGCTCAACCTGCGGCTGCAGCATATTGAGACGCCGGTCTATCGCTTACCTGAGTGAGACTTACTGCCACTAAATAAACCACGCCAGAAGTCAGCGTACATCACCCAGTCTCCCAGCAACGAGTACCAGGGGTGCTTGAACGTCGCCGGCTTATTGTGTTCAAAAAAGAAATGGCCAACCCAGGCGAAGCCATAGCCGACCACCGGTACCCACAATAACCACACCCATTGCTGCTGGACCACGGCAGCGGCAATGATAAGTAACACCAACGTACTGCCTATATAATGCAAAGCGCGACAGCGTGGGTCGGCATGCTCAGCCAGATAATGTGGGTAAAATTCGCGAAATGACTGATATTCCTTAGCCATTAGCAGCTTCCTCCTGTTGTTGCTGCGCTTGCTGTTGCGACTTACAGAACAGCAAATCACCACTGACATCGCCGATCTGCAACTCGGTCACCTGCTGGTACCCATGGCCAAGAAACAGCTCCATGTGCTGCGGTTGGGTAATCAGTACGGCAATCCCTTCTGACTGCGGTGCATCCTGCAAGGCCTGACGCGCGGCACGTACCAGCATATCGCCCCAACCACGGTGCTGATAGCGTGGATTGACAGCAATGAAAGCCAGCATATGATAATTTTCCAGACCTAGTTCCTGCTTCACCGCAGACTGAATAATTTCTTCTTTTTCCACCAGCTGCCGGGTACTGACGTAACCAGCGGTTAGCAGCATTTTCAGCCGCCAGTGCCAATACCGCCCCGGGCCAAAACTCTTACCCGGTTCGGTCAGGCAGACCACGCCCAGCAAACTGGCACCGTCAAACAGGCCAATCATTGGCTGCTGGGCTTCCCAAAAGGCGTTCAGCTCTTCACGAATGGCAGCACGTAAGCGTTTTTCGTAGTCCACTTTATGTGCCTGAAACAAGCTCATCAGCAAGGCATCGTCGTGATAGGCCTGATACAGCAGCGAAGCAGCAAGCTTCAGCTCTTCAGCAACTAAATAGCGGAGTTCGCCGGCAAGGGCGTTATCGGCTGCGGTCGTGGTCATGAAACTACCTTGTTATTAGTGTTATGATGACTACAAATTAGCCGATTACGGCCGGGTTTTCTACCACCCTTGGGGTAGATTTGGCTAAAAATTCTGTCAGCGAAGGCGCGAGTTGTTCATGCTGTTGCTGCCCGACAAACTCAAGACCCACAGCACCGCTGGTATTGTCCAGGGTAATCAGCAAATCATCCGATTCTTCTGCGAGCCCCAGAAATAGTGTCACCGGCTGCTTCAAACGGCGTTTCATCAGCACGTGGCCGGCCTGATTTGCCAGCATGCGCTCAGCGTCTTCATCGCAGTGCATATGCAGCAGCCACAACGGGTGCTGCTGCCAGTCAACGGCGAGGTCAGCGCTGAACCAACGTGAAAAATAGGCTTTGAAGTCATCGTGAAACGGCTCCTCTAAAGCATTCATCAAGGCACTGAAATCAAGCCCGCTTTGCTGCCTGACTGGTTGCCAGCGCACCATCTCATTTTCGTCCACAGCGCCCAGATAAATCGGTGCCTGCCAGTCGCCGTTGGCCTCGGTCACTAAGGGGACGCCGGCACTTGCATAAGCGGCAGTGTAGCGTTGCAGCAAATCATCTAAAGCTTCAGTGATCATCATAATTTCATCTCGCGTAATTAAAGGCCGTGCCGGACCGGCAAAGTCGGCGCTCATGCTGGCATCTGCCCGACGCTAACGGTACAATGTCCGACTGGCTGGTGAAAAGTTCGCCAGCAGTGCTGCGGGCTATCGATGCGGCAGGCACGTAAGTAGTGAAGTTTAACAAGGTAAAGCAACGCAATGAAGCAAAGTTCTGCTGAACACTCTCTAGCCCACTTGAGTTTAGGGCAAGCAACCCATTATCCGGAGCATTACGACGCAAGTCTTTTGCAGCCTGTGCCGCGACAACTGAATCGCACCCCTATTGGTATTGCCGAACAGGCGCCTTTACCCTTTCATGGCACAGATTTCTGGACCGGCTACGAGTTGTCCTGGTTAAATCCGGGCGGCATGCCGCAGGTTGCCATCGGCTATTTTCAGGTTCCGGCGACGAGCCCGAATTTAATTGAGTCAAAATCATTCAAGCTTTATCTGAACAGCTTCAACGCGACAAAATGGCAAAGCTGGCAAGAAGTGGAAGAACGCCTGGTGAGTGACCTGACCAGCTGTGCCGGCGCGCCGGTTCAGGTACAATTGCGCGCACCCGACGCCGCAGGCCATGAAGTGGGACGATTATCAGGCAGCTCGCTGGATGATCAGCAGATCAGCATCAGTAGCTATGACTACAACCCTGAGCTGTTACAGCACGCCAGTAACGAACATGTCACAGAGCGCCTGTACACTCACCTGTTAAAGTCGAACTGTCTGATCACCAATCAACCCGACTGGGGCTCGTTAGCCATTCATTATCACGGACGGGCCATCGACCACGGCGCATTGCTACGCTATATTGTTTCGTTTCGTAATCATAACGAGTTTCATGAACAGTGCGTGGAACGCATTTTTATGGATCTCACCCAGCGTCTGGACATTGACAAACTAAGTGTCTACGCACGCTATACCCGACGGGGCGGCCTCGATATCAATCCGTTTCGTTCGAACTTTGAGACGGCTCCGGAACTGACAAGATTGAGTCGTCAGTAAGAAAAGATAAGAAGAAAGAAGGAACTAGAATGAGAATTACTATTTCTCCCCGTGGCAGCATGAGTTTGCTGTCGCAACTGGAAATTGACCGTCTACAGGAATCAAGTGACGAGCAACTCTACCGGCTTTTCCGTAACTGCTGTCTGGCGGTACTCAATGCCGGCAGTAATACTGACAGTAGTGAAGAGATTTTTAATAAGTACGAAGATTTCGACGTTAACGTCTTAAAAACTGAGCGCGGCGTACAGCTGGAGCTGGTGAACCCGCCGGCCGAAGCTTTTGTCGATGGCAAACTCATTGTCGGTATGCAAGAGCTGGTGGAAGCCGTTCTACGCGACATTTTATTCACCGGTGAACGCTATCAGGCACAAACCCTTGATAGCGCCGATACCCATACCCTGACTCACGTGGTATTTGATATCTTGCGTAACGCGCAGGTGGTACAGCCTAATATCGATCCGAATATTATTGTCTGCTGGGGCGGCCACTCCATTAATGAAATTGAGTATAAATACACCAAAGAAGTTGGCTATCAGTTAGGTCTGCGTGCACTCAATATCTGTACTGGTTGCGGTCCTGGCGCCATGAAAGGGCCAATGAAAGGCGCCACCATCGGCCATGCCAAACAACGTATCCCCGACGGTCGTTATCTGGGCTTCACTGAGCCGGGTATCATTGCTGCTGAACCCCCCAACCCGATCGTTAACGAACTGGTGATTATGCCGGATATTGAAAAACGCCTGGAAGCTTTTGTGCGTTGCGCCCACGGCATCGTTATCTTCCCGGGCGGCGCCGGCACCGCCGAGGAGCTGCTGTATATTCTCGGTATCCTGATGCACCCTGCCAACGAAAAACAAGTCTATCCGATTGTGTTGACCGGGCCGTCCAGCAGTCAAAGCTACTTTGAGGCGATTGACGACTTTATTGCTGCCACCCTCGGTGAAGAGGCGCTCAAACTCTATACCATTATCATTAATGATCCCGTTGCCGTGGCGCGCCACATGAAAGAAAGCACTCAGGAAGTGAAAGACTATCGCCGCGAGACCGGTGACTCCTACTGCTTTAACTGGACGCTACACATCGACGAGCCGTTTCAACGGCCGTTCTCACCCACTCACGAGAACGTTGCCAACCTGAACCTGCACCGCGATCAGGAGTCACAATTGCTGGCCGCTGACCTGCGGCGGGCATTTTCTGCCATTGTTGCCGGTAACGTGAAAGAAGAAGGCATTCGTGCCATTCGTGCCAAAGGTGTATTCGAAATTCACGGCGAACGCGAGATGATGCGGAAACTCGACGTATTGTTACAGGCGTTCGTCGAACAAGGCCGGATGAAACTGCCAGGTTCAGTGTATTATCCCTGTTATCGTGTTATTACCGATTAACATTCGGTTGCAGTCAAAGAAAGAGGCGCTGTTATGTCAAAAATGATGAAAATCATTTTAATTGGATTTGTGGTCTATCTGGGCATCACGGCGCTGATTCTTGCTCTGTATAAGGCTGATCCCGAGAGCATGAGCTGGCAGGAACGTGAAACGTTCAATCTCAAGCAGATTGGCCGTCTTGATCTGGGAATTCCTAAAGAAGATGTCATTCGCCTGCTCGGCTCACCGGATATCAGTGAAGCCAAAGCAACCAGCAATGGTGAAGAAGTGCTGATTCTGTTTTATCGCACGCACCATGTGAAATCAGACGGCATTACCACTCGCGATGAATGCACGCCTTTACTATTTAAAAACGGCGACCTGATTGCCTGGGGCGCTGACGCGTACCAGGACTATCAGGAGTTTTAAATTCACAGCCAGCGAATATGTACGGTGATCTCTTCACGATCGTGATAGAGCTGTTTCGCCTGTAACTCGAATTTACCACGGCCCTGCTCCTGCAGGGTTTCTTTAATGTGTTGCAGGTACTCAGAAACCGCCGCATAACGCCGTTTCATCGGCAGTTTGAGGTTGAAAATAGCCTCTTTGCAGTCGCCAGCCAGCAACCAATCCGTCATTAACTCACCGACCCGCGCCGGCTTTTCTACCATATCGCAAACCAGCCAGGTCACATTTTTCTTTTTCGGACGGAATTTAAAGCCGTCTTCCTGAATGTGCTTCACCTGCCCGGTTTCCATCAGCGCTTCCGCCATGGGACCATTATCAACCGCCTGTACCATCATGCCACGGCGCACCAGCTGATAGGTCCAGCCGCCAGGCGCTGCGCCTAAATCCACCGCGTTCATACCCGAGCTGATCCGCTCCTCGCGCTCATGCGCAGGAACAAACACCTGAAATGCCTCATCGAGTTTCAGGGTCGAGCGACTCGGCGCGTCACCCGGCATGCGCAAACGTGGTATACCCATCAACCAGGGCGATTGGTTAAAGCTGTACGAAAAACCCAGCACCACATGCTGATTCGAGATAAAAAAGGCATGCAACGTCGGCCGCCGGTCACTTTCTTTATCCGTCATCCAACCCGCCTGGCGTAAGCCCTGGCGCAGCGGCACGGTAAATTTACGGCAGAACTTTGACAGCTCTTTACCTTCGTTGGTGTCAGGTGTTTCCACTCGTAGTGAACCGGCAGGCTTAATGCCGGCGAAATTTTCATTCACCGTTTCATCAAGTAACGCCAGCTGCAACGCCGATACCCGATCCTGCGTCGGTAAGTCGCTCACCTCGGCGACAATAGCGATAAACTGGCGGGTAAATACCAGCTCATTAAGCGCCAGTTTCTTCGCTAAATGCTCCGCTTCTTCGGCCGCGCAACGGTAGATCACATAGCCCTGCCCGCTCTGAGTCTGACAATAACCATAACTGCCCAGTAACGCGGTTTTGTCCTGTAACTCGGCGGCACAATCGCTTTCAAAGCCAGGACGGCAATAAGCAATTAATCCGTTCAACATAAATTCGTCCTTTGCTTAAGAGGTTGCCTGGCGGCTGGTGACAAAATCGACGACCTTATCAATGGCACTCTGCCACATCGCGCGCCGCTCAATTCCACTACGTTTGGTCGGTTCAAAGCTATGGTCCGCGTGCTTTAACCAATGCAACTGAACATTCTCAGGTAAACGATAACCCGCTACTTCAGCAGGTTTACCAAAGCCATCGCGCTCGCCCTGAAGGATCAGGTTGGCCGCACAGTGGTTGGCCAGATCGTCAATACGTAACTTGTCGGGCTTGCCCAGCGGGTGGAAGGGAAAACCCAAACCAATGGCGCCTTGCGCACCTACTTCGTCGGCAACGCGAAAGGCGACCCGCGCGCCCATCGACTTACCCATGACAAACAGTGGCCGGTCATCGTCAAATTGCGCAGCGACGGTACGCATGCAGTGTTCGAGTTGCGGCATTGGGTTCGGTGGCCGGCGTACACCGCTGTCCATAAACTTCTGCCAGTACGGGAAGTTAAACCGCACAATATCAATATCATGCAACGCCAGCCCAAGGGAAAAAAATTGCATGAAGTCGCTTTGCAGTCCAGCGCCGGCACCATGGGCAAACAGAATGCGTATGGCACCTTCAGGATTATCGCGCTGAATCGCCACCCGCTGTGCGTCACTCATAGGCGTCTTCTTCCTCTTCAACTACTTTCAGCAGCCAGTTGCGAAAGGTGGCGATTTTACCGATTTCTGCCTGAGAGTCACGACAAACCAGATAAAAAGCTTTCTCGCGCGGTAATACTTCAGGGAATATCTGAATTAAGTGCCCGGCATCAATTTCCGGTTTGACCAGCACGTTATTCGCCAGCGCAATACCCTGCCCGTGCACCGCTGCTTTTAACGCCAGATTCGAATGGCTGAAAATGGGACCGTTATCACCTTTATTTTTATCAATCCCCACTAACTTGAACCAGTCTTTCCAGGCGTTGCGCGTTTCATCATGCAATAGCGTGTGATTCAACAGATCTTTGGGCTCGCGTAACGGTTTTGAACCATTTAATAAAAGCGGTGAGCAAACCGGCAACAAGTACTCATTATGCAGCTTGTAGGCTTTAAGACCGGGCCATTTGCCGGCACCATAATAAATTGCGACATCAACATCGTCGGTCAATGAGCCATCGACTTCGTCGACCGCGCGAATGCGCACATCAATTTCGGGATAGGCTTCGCGAAAGCGGCTCAGGCGAGGCACGAACCATAAGATGGCGAAACTCGGTGGTAAGCTAATGGTCAGCGAGCCGCGCTCCGAGGCACTTTTCAGGCGTTCCGTAGCCTGGACTAAGTGATCGAAGATCTCTTTCAGTTCAAGGTAATAAGTCTGGCCTTCGGGGGTCAGCAACAACGAGCGGTTGCGGCGGATAAAAAGTTTTACCCCCAAAAAATCTTCCAGGCCTTTGACCTGGTGACTCACTGCTGCCTGCGTGACAAAAAGTTCATCCGCAGCACGGGTGAAACTTAAATGTCGCGCGGCAGCTTCAAAGGCCTTTAATGCATTTAATGGGGGTAATTTTCTCATTGCAGTCGGTTAGAGTCGGACGCCTCCGTCTATTTCTACCACACGACCGCTGAAAAAGTCATTCTCAATAATGTAGCGTGCGCTGTGCGCAATTTCATCCGGCTGTCCCCAACGGCGTAGCGGTACCATGCTCAACGCACGTTCAATAGCTTCCGGCTTCATTGCTGCTGTCATGGGTGTTTCGATAAAGCCAGGTGCAATAGCACCACAACGAATACCAAACCGACCCAATTCGCGCGCCCAGGTAACGGTCATCGCGACCACACCAGCTTTGGTCGCGGCATAGTTGGTCTGGCCGATATTACCCGCACGGGCAACACTGGAAATATTAATAATGACCCCGCCGTTACCAGCTTTGGCCATATGTGCCGCGGCCTCACGACCACACAGGAAGCTACCGCTCAGGTTCACGTCAAGCACTGACTGGAATTGCTGCAGCGGCATTTTATGCGTAATTTCGCCGTCTTTGCATTTGATCAGCATGCCATCACGTAAAATACCGGCGTTATTGATCAGTACGTTAATTGCGCCAAAGTCCTCAACGATGTCGTTGAATACACCTTCCACCGCTGGCTCGTCGGTCACGTTTGCGACGTAGCCTTTGACTTTGCTGGCGCCTTTCTCGCGGCACAGTGCTTCGGCTTCATTCAGCGTTTCCTGATTCATGTCGATCAGCGCCAGCGCCGCACCTGCGGCAGCAAAATGCTCGGCCATGGCACGGCCTAGCCCTTGTGCGCCACCGGTAATAACGATTGTACTCGTTGCGATATCCATCCAATGCTCCTACTTCTTAGTTTGCGGCGTAACATACTTGAAAATGCTGGAAAAGTCTTCCCGGCCATGACCCAGTTGTGCCCAACTACGATAAAGATTCAACGTCAGCGAGCCCATGGGCGTACTTGCGCCGCTACGCAGCGCCGCCTGCTGCGCCAGGCCCAGGTCTTTGGCCATCAGGTCGACCATAAAACCGCCCTGGTAGCCGTTGCTCGATGGCACGTTTTCCATGACATCCGGACACGGGTTGTAGACTTCCAGCGTCCAGTTACGGCCCGAGCTTTGCAGCATAATTTCTGACAGCACTTTCGGGTCCAACCCATGGGCAATGCCCAGTTGCAACGCTTCTGAAGTGCCGGCCATTAACACCGAAAGCAGCATGTTATTGCAGATCTTCGCGACCTGCCCCGCACCAGCGTCGCCGGCACGAAAGACATTTTTGCCCATGGCATTCAGTACATCGCGGGCTTTATCAACAGCTGCTTCATCGCCACCACAGATAAAGGTCAGAGTGCCGGCTTTCGCGCCGCCAACGCCGCCCGATACCGGTGCGTCGATAAAGCTGATTTGGCTGGCAGCCAATTCTTTACTGAGCTTACGCGCGGTTTCGGCACTGATGGTGCTGCAGTCAATGACCAAAGTTTTGGTATCCAGCACCTTATGCAGGCCTTTGTCACCCAGATACACGCCTTCAACGTGATGATCGGCAGGTAGCATCGAAACTACAAAGTCTGCGCCGGTGGTCACGTCAGTGAGCTCACTAGCGACACTACAACCGGCTTCACGCGCCTGTTGCAATGCTGCCTCTGACAAATCATAAACTGTCACCGCATGTCCGGCCTTGACCAGATTGGCGGCCATCGGTCCGCCCATATTGCCAAGTCCAATAAAGCCAACTTTTGCCATATCGTGTTCCCTCGTTATTATTGACAGCCTAAATCATTCAGCGGGTGCTCGTCTTTTTCCCACGGCGAGGTAAAAAACACGTCGACTTCTTCGGCATCCACCGCAGCAACATTTTCATGCTGCCATTTCGGCTGTTTATCTTTATCAATCAGTAAGGCGCGGATGCCCTCGGCAAAGTCGCCACGGGTCGCACACTTCACTGACAGGGTCAGTTCTAATTTAAAGCAGTCCGCCAGTTTCAGGTCTTTGCCCAGATGCAACTGGTTCCAGACAATATGTGCCGTCATCGGACAGCCGTTCGCCAGGGTTTTGCTGGCCCGGCTTAACCATTTATCATCTGACTCGTGACTGGTAATCGCATCAACGACCGCCACTACATCATCACCGTCGGTCAGCTTCTTAATCAGATCATGGTGTGGCTCTACCTGAGCGGCAGGACGTAACTTACTGTCGCCCTCGCCAAAGCCTGCCAGCACATCGGTCACTTTCTGCTGATTCAGGCTCGGGGTCTCGCCAAATTGAATATCTGACAATGCCGAAAGTACTTCTTCTTTATTGTCACTGGCGACAAAGTGATCCGCCAGCTTCAGAAACAGCGCATCCGTAGCGTTCATATGCGCGCCGGTTAAACCGAGGAACAAGCCACAACCGTCCGGCATCTGATTGAGAAAATGCGTGGCGCCGACATCCGGGTACAAACCAATGCTAATTTCCGGCATCGCCAACAGTGAATTTTCCGTGACAATACGGTGACTGGCGCCATTCATCAGCCCCATGCCGCCGCCCATTACAATACCGTTGCCCCAGACCACAAATGGCTTGGGGTAACAGTGAATCGTATGGTCAAGCCGGTATTCCTGGCTGAAAAAGTCGGCCACCTCGTCGACCAGTTCACCGGGCTGATCTTTCATTGCTTTGTACATCGCAACAATATCGCCACCTGCACAAAATGCCTTTTCACCAGCACCTTCAAGCCAGACTGCGGCGATGTCATCATCGCCGGCCCACTCGTTCAGTTGCGGCTGCAGGCGCTGAATCATCTCCAGACTCAGCGCGTTAAGTGACTTCTCGGCATTCAACCGGGCAATCCCGATACGCTTACCACAACGAGTTTCACGTTCTTCGAATTGCACTACGCTCATAGGAACTCCTTAACCTTGATTCGTTGGTCTGCCTTACAGAATGGCGCGATCGATGTCTGCAAGTAAGCGCCGGCCGATGATCACCCGCATAATTTCGTTGGTACCCTCGAGGATCTGATGCACGCGCACATCGCGCACATGCCGCTCAAGCGGATACTCTTTAATGTAGCCGTAGCCACCATGAATTTGCAGTGCTTCGTTACAGACCTGGAAACCGACGTCGGTCGCGAAACGTTTTGCCATGGCGCAGTAGGTGGTTTTGTCCGCGTCATTGTTATCGACTTTAAACGCCGCCAACCGCACCATCTGCCGTGCGGCGACAAGCTCGGTAGCCATATCAGCAAGCTTGAACTGCAACGCCTGGAACTGACCAATTTCTTTACCAAACTGGGTCCGTTCAAGCATATAGTTGCGCGCGGTCTCCAGCGCTGCCTGCGCCGTACCGACTGAACATACCGCAATATTAATCCGACCACCATCAAGACCCATCATGGCAAACTTGAAGCCTTCACCTTCAGCACCCAGCAGGTTTGCTGCCGGAATACGTACATCTTCAAAGGTTACCAGGCGGGTTGGCTGGGCGTTCCAGCCCATTTTGGCTTCTTTTTTGCCATAGCTGATGCCCTCGGCATCGGCTGGTACGACAAAGGCCGATACGCCTTTTGGCCCGGCTTCGCCGGTGCGTGCCATGACAACCAGCACGTCCGTGCTGCCGGCGCCGGAGATAAACATCTTAGAGCCATTAATGACGTACTCATCGCCTTCTTTTTTCGCGGTAGTGCGCAGACTGGCCGCATCCGAACCTGCACCTGGCTCCGTCAGACAGTAGGAACCCAGTTTTTCACCGGTTACCAACTCAGGTACCCACTGCTCAATCACTTCGGGCTTAGCGAAGGAGCCGATCATCCAGGTCACCATGTTGTGAATCGTCATCATGGCAGTCGTTGCTGTACAGCCCATCGCCAATTGCTCGAAAATCAGCGCGGCGTCTAAACGGCTCATACCAAAGCCGCCCGCCTCTTCCGGCGTGTACATCCCCATAAAGCCCATCTCGCCGGCTTTACGGAAAACTTCCAGCGGAAAGTGGGAGGTTTCATCCCACTCGCCAGCGTAAGGGGCCAGCTCTTTTTCAGCAAAGGCTTTGGCGGTATCGACAAAGGCCTGTTGATCGTCAGTTAAGTTAAAATCCATGGTTCACCCCTTACTTCAAGTGGATGGTCATATTCGGGCCGCTGGCGTCAGCGATGTCGCTTTCAAACCAACGCGCGGTAATGGTCTTGGTTTCACTGTAGAAACGCACCGCTTGTTTGCCGTAGGCGTGCAGGTCACCAAAGAATGAACCCTTCCAGCCAGTGAACGAGAAGAATGGCAGCGGTACCGGAATCGGAATGTTAATCCCGACCTGACCGACTTCAACTTCATGCTGATATTTACGTGCAGCAGCGCCGCTGGCGGTGAAAATTGAGGTGCCGTTACCAAACGGGTTGGCATTAACCAACTCAATCGCATCTTCCAGTGTATCGGTGCTGGTGGCACAAAGTACCGGACCAAAAATCTCGTTTTTATAGATTTCCATGTCGGTGGTCACGTCACTGAACATGGTGGGGCCAACCCAGTTACCGTCCGGGAAGCCTTCGACTTTGCAGTCACGGCCGTCGACCAGCAGGTTTGCACCTTCTTCCTGACCTTGCTTAATGAAGTCTTCAACACGTTGCTTCGCCTGTGGGCTGATCAATGGACCGAAGGCTGCATCAGCATCGTCCCACGCACCCGGACGCACTTTTTTCAGTTCTGCTGCAACTTCAGGAATCCAGTCTTTCGCCGCACCGACGAACACTGCGACTGAAATCGCCATACAACGCTGGCCCGCAGCACCTACTGAAGCGCCTACCAGATTACTGATGACCTGGCTCTTGTTCGCGTCTGGCATGATCACACAGTGGTTCTTGGCGCCGGCAAAGGCCTGTACGCGCTTCATGTTCTCAGTACCGCGACGATAAATGTATTGTCCAACAGGCACTGAACCCACGAATGAAATAGCACGGATCGCTGGTTCGTCAAGAATGAAATCGACCTGATCTTTGGCGCCATGAATCACCTGTAGTACGCCTTTTGGCGCGCCCGCTTGCTCAAACAACTCAACCAGACGGGTTGGCGTTAACGGATCCTGCTCAGATGGTTTCAGAATAAAGGTATTACCGCAGGCAATTGCCAATGGGAACATCCACAGCGGAATCATGGCCGGGAAGTTAAATGGCGTAATACCGGCACAGACGCCTAACGGCTGAGTAAAGCTGTAGGTATCAATTTTACGGGCAACATTTTCGACCGTTTCACCCATCAGCAATGACGGAATATTGGCCGCATGTTCAACCACTTCAATACCGCGCCAGACGTCGCCTTTGGCATCATCAAAGGTCTTGCCGGTTTCGCTGGCAAGAATTTCGGCAATTTCATCATGATGTTCTTTCAATAACGCCTGATAGCGCATCATGACTCGTGCGCGCTCGGAGACCGGCGTTTCTTTCCAGGTCTGGAAGGCTTTCTTCGCGCTTGCTACCGCGGCTTCCATTTCTTCCTGGGTGGCACAAGGTGCCTGGGCAATCACTTCCTGCGTCGCCGGGTTGGTGACATCAATCCACTTTTCAGACTTGGACTGAACGAACTCACCATTAATATAAAGGGGTACTTTTTTAGTCATGGGATTTACCTCATTGTTCTGACTTTTTTGCTGGCCCGTATTTAAGCACTGTACGGGTCGCTTTAACATTGACGATTTTGCCCCTATAATGGACAAAATTGTTATTTCAACTCTTTCAGGCAGCATTCTTATTATGAGCCAACCCTCCAGCTGGCCCTTGCCACCCGGCAGTTCCCGCGTTGTGTTACCGCTGGAACTGACGGACATGCTGGCCAGTCATCCACTGAGCCAGCATTTTTATCCGTTGGCCTACGGCCATTATCTGGAAGCGCACGGCCATCGGGTGAATCGCGCACGCCACACTGATTATTTGCTTATATTTTGCCATCGCGGGCGCGGTCATTACCGCATTCAGACCCCGCAGGGCAATGTTCAGGGCAGTCTGCAAGCCGGTCAGCTACTGCTATTACCCGCCGGCATGGCGCATGCCTACGAGGCCGACGCGCAACAGCCCTGGAGTATTTACTGGGTTCACTACAGTGGTCAGGCAGCGCCACAAAGCATGGACTTCCTTGGTCTACAGGGGGCCGAACATGAGCCCGGACAATTTGTCCTTACTCTGCACCATTGGCAAAGCCTGCTGCCGGTGGTCACTGATCTACTGAATTTGCAGCATCAGCGCTGGCAGCGCCAGCGAGCCGTGCTTGCCGCCACCTTATTACAACACCTGGTCGCCCAGCTGCCGGAGCTTGCCACCGCAGCACACCAAGCCCATGATTTCGACCTGCTTGCGCTGGAACGGTTCATGCAAGACAATAGCCATCGCGATCTGGACCTCGCTGATTTAGCCGAAGTCGCTGGTCTTTCACGCTTTCATTTTGCCAAAAAATTCAAAGCGGTGACGGGTACTTCGCCCATGCGCTATTTTAATCAGCTGAAAATCAGGCTGGCCTGTGAGCAGCTCGATACCAGCACGGACACGGTACGCACGATTGCGCAGAACCTGGGGTTTGACGACCCCTACTATTTTTCCCGGTTATTCAAAAAAGTCATGGGCGTCGCGCCCAGTGATTACCGCGACAGCCATCAACCACAAATCTAGGAGTCGGACATGTGGATTCTTTGGGCCGTAACCCTGCTCTGGGCTGCCAGCTTTTCCCTGATTGGCGAATTCCTTGCTGGTCAGGTCGACGGTTACATTGCCGTCTTTATCCGTATGCTGCTTGCCCTGGCACTGTTTCTACCCTTATGGCGCCCCAGCCGCTTAGGCTTGCCGCAACAACTTGCCCTGGCCGGTATCGGTGCCATTCAGATCGGCATCATGTACCTGTTGCTCTACCACGCCTTTTTATTCCTCAGTGTTGCCGAGGTCTTGCTGTTTACCATCTTTACGCCGCTTTATGTGACCCTGATTGACGACGTCATATTCCAGCGTAAACACTTGCCCTTACGCTGGTGGGCCGCTGCCGGTTTCGCCGTAGTCGGAGCTGCGGTCATCCGCTTCAACCCACTGAGTGAAAGCTTTCTCACCGGCTTTTTGCTGATCCAGGGCGCCAACCTGTGTTTTGCCGCAGGCCAGGTGTTCTACAAACGCCTGCCACTGGGTGACGCGCGTAATCAACTGCATGTATTTGCGCTGTTTTTCATCGGTGCCACGCTCACCACCGGCCTGGCCATGGCCGCTTTTGCCAACTTCGACCTGCGCCCGGACACGCCGCTACAGTGGGGCGTGCTGATGTGGCTTGGCCTTGGCGCTTCGGGTATTGGCTATCTCGCCTGGAATATGGCCGCCAAGCGCGTCAATACGGCACAGTTGGCGACCATGAACAATATGCTGATTCCGGCGGGACTGCTGGTGAACTTCCTGTTCTGGGGCCAGAACGTCGACTGGCTGCGGCTTGCTATCGGCGCCGCTATTCTGGCCGGCGCCGTCTACCTGGCCTCGCGTCGTCCAGCTGCTTAAAGCATCTCGACAGCGACTGCGACCGCCTCGCCACCACCAATGCACAATGAGGTGACGCCACGTTTCTTCTCGTGGCGCTTCAGTGCATGCAGTAAAGTCACTAACAGACGCGCACCGCTGGCACCGATTGGATGACCCAATGCACAGGCTCCGCCGTGTACGTTCACCTTGGCGTGATCAAGCTGCATTTCCTGCATCGCCAACATCGTTACCATGGCGAAGGCTTCGTTAATTTCCCACAGATCAACCTGATCTTTGTCCCAGCCAATGTTGTCCAGTAATTTGTTCATCGCGCCAATTGGCGCCACGGTAAACTCAGCCGGTGCCTGCGAGTGAGTGGCATGGCCCACGACCCGCGCCAGTGGCGTTAAGCCACGCGCCTGCGCTTCACTTTCACGCATCAGCACCAGCGCTGCAGCGCCGTCGGAGATTGAACTTGAATTGGCCGCAGTAATGGTACCTTCTTTAGCAAAAGCGGGACGCAAGCTAGGAATTTTTTCCGGCATGCCTTTGCCCGGCTGCTCGTCAATGCTGACCGTCACTTCACCTTTACGGGTACTGTAGGTGACGTCCACCGTTTCTGCGGCGAACGCACCTTCGGCAATGGCGTTCTGAGCACGCGTCAGCGACTCAATGGCAAACGCATCCATCGCTTCACGATCCAATTTGTATTCATCGGCCGTGCCCTGTGCATAAGTGCCCATGGCCTTACCCTCGTACGCGTCTTCAAGACCGTCGAGCATCATATGATCGTAAATGGCATCATGGCCCATGCGATAGCCAGCGCGTGCCTTTTTCATTAAGTAAGGAGCATTGGACATGCTCTCCATACCACCGGCCACGACGATATCCGCAGAACCCACTTTCAGCAGGTCATGGGCAAACATCACCGCTTTCAAGCCCGAACCACAAACCTTATTAATGGTGGTTGCGCCCGCACTTTGTGGTAATCCGGCATACAACGACGCTTGTCGCGCCGGCGCCTGACCCAGCCCGGCCGGCAGCACGTTACCCATAATGACTTCACCCACATCTTCCGGCTTCAGACCGCTCTCAGCAACCACGGCTTCAATAGCAGCAGCGCCCAGGCGGGTCGCATCCACAGCACTCAGGTTCCCCTGGAAACCGCCCATAGGGGTACGCTTAGCAGCAACAATCACAACAGAATCAGACATAAAAACTCCTTTAAAGGCGAAAGCGTTATTGGTTATCGATTACTGGATATTGAAAACCTAAAGCGTTATTGGTTATTGGATGTTAGTTATTTCAAAGCAGTAACCAATATCTAATATCCACTAACGCCTTCGCAGTTCTTACCTTTACGTTAACGTCAACTTGATTTAAGCTTAACGCTCTAACCGGACACAATGCAAGTACAAATGAACGATATCACCACCTACAGCATCGGCGAATTAGCCCGCGAATTCGACATTACCACGCGCAGTATTCGCTTTTACGAAGACCAGGGCCTGCTGACTCCCTCGCGGCAGGGGCAGACGCGTCTGTATACCAATAAAGACCGGGTGCGCCTGAAACTCATTTTGCGCGGCAAACGGCTGGGCTTTTCGCTGGCCGAGACCAAGCGTTTGTTTGATCTGTACGACGTCGAAAACAGTAGTGTCCGACAGTTACATACGGTCCTTGAGCTGATTGATGACAAACGCGCGTCACTGCATCAGCAGCTTGAAGACATTAAAGTTTTATTAGTTGAGCTGGGGAATTTAGAAGAACGCTGCCGCGATGAGCTGAATGAGTTACAAAGCGCCGCCCCCAAATCTGTAGAAGTTAGTCAGGAGTAAATATGATCAGCCAATTTAGTAGTTTAAATTTCGGCCTTGGCGAAACCGCCGATATGATTCGTGAAACCGTCAATGCGTTCGCACGTGATGAGATTGCCCCGCGTGCGGCAGAAATTGATGAAACGAATGACTTCCCTGCTGATCTCTGGCAAAAATTCGGTGAGCTTGGCCTGCTGGGCATGACGGTTCCGGAAGAATACGGCGGCTCGGGCCTGGGTTATCTTGAGCATGTGATTGCCATGGAAGAGATCAGCCGCGCGTCGGCGTCGGTGGGCCTAAGCTACGGTGCCCACTCCAACCTTTGTGTCAACCAGATTGCCCGTAATGGTACTGAAGAGCAAAAACAAAAATACCTGCCTAAGCTATGTAGCGGCGAGCATGTTGGCGCATTGGCAATGAGTGAGCCAAACGCCGGTTCTGACGTGGTCAGCATGAAGCTGCGCGCTGACAAGCAAGGCGATCATTACGTGCTGAACGGTAACAAAATGTGGATCACCAATGGTCCGAATGCCGACGTGTTGGTGGTCTATGCCAAAACCAGCCCGGAGCGAAACTCGCGCGGTATCACTGCTTTTATCATTGAAAAAGACTACCCGGGTTTTCGTACCGCACAGAAGCTCGACAAGCTGGGCATGCGCGGCTCCAATACCTGCGAGCTGGTCTTTGAAGACTGCAAAGTGCCTGCAGAGAATATCCTCGGCGAACTCGATCGCGGTGTCGAAGTGCTGATGAGTGGTCTGGATTATGAGCGCGCGGTGCTGGCAGCAGGCCCGTTAGGTATCATGCAAGCCTGTTTAGACGTTGTCGTCCCTTACATTCATGATCGCAAGCAGTTCGGCCAGAGTATCGGTCAGTTCCAGCTGATTCAGGGTAAAGTGGCTGACATGTACACCCGTACCAATGCTGCCCGCGCTTATGTTTACGCGGTAGCGCAAAGCTGCGACCGTGGTGAAACCACCCGTAAAGATGCCGCCGGTGCAATTTTGTATGCAGCCGAGCTGGCGACGCAATTGGCGTTAGACGCTATTCAGTTACTCGGTGGTAACGGTTACATCAACGAATACCCTACCGGACGTCTGCTGCGCGACGCCAAACTCTATGAAATTGGGGCGGGAACCTCAGAAATTCGCCGCATGCTGATCGGTCGTGAACTGTTCAGTGAATCAGTCTAAACAGGAGTCTGATTGTGACGGTATTAACCAGCTCGATTAATCCAAAAGACGAGACTTTTCTCGCCAATACCAAAGCTATGCAGGAGGTCGTTGACGACCTCTACAGCAAGGTTGAGACCATCAAACAAGGTGGCGGTCCGAAGTATCAGGAGCGTCATCTGGCGCGCGGTAAGTTACTGGCCCGCCAGCGTATTGAGAAGTTGCTCGACAGTGGCTCGCCGTTTCTTGAAGTCGGTCAGTTTGCAGCATGGGACTGTTACGAAGATGACGTACCTGCCGCCGGCGTAGTTGCTGGTATCGGCACCGTCGAAGGCGTGCAGTGTATGATCGTCGCCAACGACGCTACGGTGAAAGGTGGTACCTACTACCCTTTGACCGTGAAAAAGCATCTACGCGCGCAGGAAATCGCCGAGCGCTGCCAACTGCCATGTATTTATCTGGTCGACTCGGGCGGCGCTTTTTTGCCACGCCAGGACGAAGTTTTTCCTGATCGCGACCACTTTGGCCGCATCTTCTACAATCAGGCCAATATGTCAGCTAAAGGCATCCCGCAAATTGCTGTGGTGATGGGCCTTTGTACCGCTGGCGGTGCTTACGTTCCGGCGATGGCTGACGAAAGCATCATCGTCAAAGAGCAAGGTACTATTTTCCTTGCCGGCCCGCCGTTGGTGAAAGCTGCTACCGGCGAAGAAGTCTCGGCCGAAGAGCTTGGCGGTGCAGACGTGCATACCCGTGTCTCGGGCGTTGCCGACCATTATGCCATGAATGATGAGCATGCTCTGGCACTGGCGCGCCGCTCTGTCGCCCGGCTGAACTACCAGCCCGCGCAGCCGTTGCAACCGGCAGAGGTCAAACCGCCGCGTTATGACAGTAATGAGTTATATGGCATTGTCGGTACTGACCTGCGCAAACCTTATGATGTGCATGAAGTGATTGCCCGTATCGTCGATGACTCTGATTTTGATGAATTTAAACAGAATTACGGTACCACCCTGGTGACCGGCTTTGCCCGTATCCACGGTTACCCGGTGGGGATTGTCGCCAACAATGGTATTCTGTTCTCAGAGTCCGCGCAAAAAGGCGCGCACTTTATTGAGCTCTGTGCGCAGCGCAAAATTCCGCTGCTGTTCCTACAAAATATTACCGGCTTTATGGTGGGTAAAAAGTACGAAGCCGAAGGTATTGCCAAGCATGGCGCGAAAATGGTGACCGCGGTCAGTTGTGCGCAGGTACCGAAATTCACAGTGTTGATTGGCGGTAGCTATGGTGCCGGTAACTATGGCATGTGCGGTCGCGCGTACGATCCAACCTTAATGTTCATGTGGCCGAATGCCCGCATTTCTGTCATGGGTGGCGAGCAGGCTGCGGGAGTCATGGCGCAGGTAACCAAAGACAACCTCGCCCGCAAAGGCGAAACCATGTCGGCCGAAGAAGAGCGAAAACTGAAACAGCCGATCATTGAGCAATACGAAAAACAAGGGCACCCCTACTACGCCTCAGCACGGCTGTGGGACGATGGCATCATCGATCCGGCGCAGACCCGTACGGTACTGGGCCTGAGTCTGGCGGCTGCGAACAATGCCCCGATTGCCGAAACGAAATTCGGCGTATTCCGCATGTAAACGGAGGATATTATGGATTATCGCTATATTACACTCAGTCATGCGGACGGCGTTGCGACACTTACTCTCAACCGGCCTGACGTGCACAATGCCTTCGATGACGTGATGATCAATGAACTGATTGATGCGCTTAAGCGCGTTGATCAGGACAGCAACAGCCGCGTGCTGGTGCTACGCTCAAACGGTCGCAATTTTTCAGCTGGCGCTGATCTTAGCTGGATGCGCTCCATGGCGGATAAAAATTACGCCGAGAACCTGGCCGACGCCGGTGAGCTGGCACGCCTGATGGCCACGCTCGATGATTTATCCAAACCGACCATCGCGCTGGTACAGGGCGCCGCATTTGGCGGGGCGGTCGGACTGGCTGCCTGTGCCGATCTGGTTTTAGCAGAGCCGCGCAGCAGCTTTTGTCTGAGCGAAGTTAAAATTGGCCTGATTCCGGCCGTCATCAGCCCGTACGTCATGCGCGCCATCGGCACCCGACAGTCACGTCGGTATATGCTCACCGCTGAACGTTTTAGCGCCGGGCAGGCACAGCAGATGGGTCTGGTGCACGAGGTGGTTGACGATCTGGACACCGCCCTGCCCGACTTTCTGGCGATTTTCATGGCGAACAGCCCTGCCGCTGTCAGCGCCTGTAAGCAGCTGATTGCTGACATCGATCAGCAGCCGATTGGTGAGCAAAGTCAGCAGCTGACCATTGAGCGTATTGCCAAAATTCGCGTTTCCGACGAAGGTCAGGAAGGTTTATCTGCGTTTCTTGAAAAACGCAGCCCGAAGTGGAAAAAGGATTCGCAATGATTACTAAATTGCTAATTGCAAACCGCGGCGAGATCGCTTGTCGCATAATGCGTACCGCCCGTGCGATGGGGATTAGTACGGTCGCAGTCTATTCCGACGCGGACCGTCACGCCCAACACGTGCAACTGGCTGACGAGAGCATCCATATTGGTCCTTCAGCGAGTGCTGAAAGCTACCTGGTGATTGACAAAATTATTGCCGCGGCAAAACAAACCGGCGCCGATGCGATTCACCCGGGCTACGGCTTTTTGTCGGAAAACGAGCAGTTTGCCGATGCCTGTGCCGACAACGGCCTTATTTTTGTCGGCCCGCCGACCAGCGCGATCGCTGCGATGGGCTCAAAAAGTGCCGCCAAGTCCATCATGAGTGAAGCCGATGTGCCTTTGGTGCCGGGCTATCATGGTAATGAACAGAGCGCTGAAAAACTGGCCGCAGAAGCCGACACCATTGGCTACCCGGTACTCCTGAAAGCTGCCTATGGTGGCGGCGGAAAAGGTATGCGCGTGGTCGAGTCGGCAAAACAGTTCAACGAGGCCCTGCAGTCGGCCAAGCGCGAGGCGAAAGCGGCGTTCGGCAACGACAAAATGCTGGTTGAAAAATACATTACCCGGCCCCGTCACGTTGAGATCCAGGTGTTCTGTGATGAGCATGGTAACGCTGTTTATCTGGCCGAGCGTGACTGCTCAGTGCAACGTCGCCATCAGAAAGTCATTGAAGAAGCCCCGGCACCGGCGTTAAGTGAGCGCACCCGGCAGGCGATGGGTGAAGCTGCAGTACGCGCGGCGCAGGCAATTGACTATGTCGGCGCTGGCACGGTGGAGTTTTTGCTCGATACCGATAACAGCTTTTATTTCATGGAAATGAACACCCGTCTGCAGGTCGAACACCCGGTCACCGAAATGGTCACCGGACAAGATCTGGTGGAATGGCAGTTACGGGTTGCCAGTGGCGAAACACTCCCGCTGGCGCAAGACCAGATCAGTCTCAGTGGTCACGCGTTTGAAGCGCGTATTTACGCCGAAGATCCTGACAACGACTTTCTGCCCAGCACCGGCACCCTGCACCACCTGCGCACACCTGCCAGCTCGGCGGTCATTCGTATCGACAGCGGTGTGGTCGAAGGTGACGAAGTCAGTGCATTCTACGATCCGATGATCGCCAAACTGATTGTCTGGGGCGAAGACCGTACCATCGCGCTACGGCGTTTGCTGCGCGCGCTTGACGACTATCGTATTGCCGGTGTGCGCACCAATATCGACTTTTTACGCGCCATCGGTCGTCATCCCGACTTTCAGCGCGCTGAGCTGACCACCCGCTTTATTGAAACGCACCATGACGCGCTGTTCGTTGAGCAAGAGGCGCAGACAATTGAAGATTATGCGGTGATGGCGGCGCTGGCTGAAAATCTGATTGAGCAAGCGGCAGAACATGATGTGTGGCGCCATGCCCGCAATTTCCGTCTAAACCAGCCAGCGCAGTTTAGCCTGCAGCTACAACACGGCGACACTGACTATGTGGTCAACCTGAGCGCCAGCGGCAACGGCTGGAAGAGTTCGTTCAGTGACGCGATCTGGCAGGCCCAACTGCAAGGTGATCAACTGCAGGTCAGCCGTGGCGAGCATCGCTTTAGTGTGTATGTCATGCACACCGAGCATGACATTACGGTGTTCTCACAGCAGCGCAGCGTGCGCTTCGCTCGTCATCTGGTGGCCGATACGCTGGCACAGGAAGGTCCGGCGGGCTCAATGACCGCGCCCATGAACGGCACCATTGTTGAAGTGCTGGTACAGCCGGGCGACCAGGTTGAAGCGGATCAAGCCGTGGTCATTATGGAAGCCATGAAAATGGAATACACCATTCGCGCGGCCTACGCCGGTGAGGTTGATCAGGTGTTTTATGCCGCGGGTGATCTGGTCAGCGACGGTGCAGAACTGATAAGCATTACAGCAGACGAGGCCTGACTATGACAGCAACACCGATCAAATTGGTTGAGGTAGGTCCGCGCGACGGTCTGCAAAACGAACAGGCGGTCACCACTGCGGATAAAATTCAGCTGGTCAATGACCTGACCGCCGCCGGTGTCAGCTACATTGAAACCGGCTCCTTTGTCAGTCCGAAATGGGTGCCGCAAATGGCCGACAGTGCCGACGTATTTGCCGGCATCCAGCGTAAAAGCGGTGTGACCTACGCCGCATTAACGCCGAACCTTAAAGGTTTCGAAGCAGCGCTGGCCGCCAGCGCCGATGAGGTGGCAATTTTCGGTGCCGCCTCAGAAGGTTTCAGCCAGAAGAACATTAATTGCTCCATTGCCGAGAGTCTCGAGCGTTTCGCCCCGGTGGTAGAGGCGGCGCGCGCCGCCGACATTCGCGTACGTGGTTATGTCAGCTGTGTCTTAGGCTGTCCCTACGATGGTGAAATTGCCCCTGAACAGGTGGCCTGGGTGGCAGAAAAACTGCATCAGATGGGCTGCTATGAGGTTTCCTTAGGCGACACTATCGGCGTCGGTACACCGGTGAAAGCGCAGCAAATGCTGGCCGCCGTCGCAGCAAAAGTGCCGATGGAGCAGCTTGCCCTGCACTTTCACAATACCTATGGTCAGGCATTAGCCAATATCGCCAGTTGTCTGCCAATGGGGGTACGTACCATCGACAGTGCCGTGGCCGGACTCGGCGGCTGCCCCTATGCGAGAGGCGCCAGCGGCAATGTGGCCAGCGAAGACGTCGTCTATATGTTGCAAGGCATGGACTACACTACCGGTATTGATCTGGCGGCACTCATTCGCGCCGGTCAGCGCATCTGTTCCGCCTTAGGACAACAGCCACGTTCCAATGTCGCCATTGCTGAACTGGCCAAACAAGCGAGTTAACTGGGAGCCCGAAAATGACAACGAAAATGCTGTGGCAACCGAACGCCGATATCATCGCCAACGCGCGTATCACCCATTTCATGCAACGCGTCAATCAGGACTTTGAACTGGCGCTGGCGAATTATCACGATCTGCACCAGTGGTCTGTTGAACACAGTGCCGATTTCTGGCGCTACGCCTGGGACTACCTTGAGGTGATCGGCGATGCTGGCGAGCGCACTGTCGAGGACCCACACAAGTTACCGGGCGCCCGTTGGTTTCCCGACGCGCGGCTGAACTTTGCCGAGAACCTGATGCGTCATCAGGATCATCGTGCGGCACTGGTATTTCGCGGTGAGAACGGCACCCGCAAAGAGATCAGTTACCATGAACTGCACCGCCAGGTTGCCCTGGTCGCGCAGCACCTGAAAGAACTCGGCATCACCAAAGGCGACCGCGTCGCGGCGATGATGCCAAACTGTTGCGAGACCATTGTCGCGATGCTCGCGACCGCCAGTTTAGGCGCTATCTGGTCCTCCTGTTCGCCGGACTTTGGCGTGCAAGGCGTACTGGACCGTTTCGGCCAGATCGAACCGAAGCTGCTGGTCACCGTAGATGGGTACTTCTATAACGGTAAAACGCTGGATATCAAAGAAAAAACCGACGCCATTCGTGCCGAGCTACCGACGCTTGAACATACCTTGTATGTTGACTTCGCGAACTTAACACCGGCGTTACCAGAGCGCAGTGCCTGGTGGCATGACGTCATTGCCGACAGCAAGGACACGCCAGCGCTTAACTTTGTCGCTACTGACTTCAATGATCCGCTGTACATTATGTTCAGTTCCGGCACCACAGGCGTACCCAAATGCATCGTCCATGGCGCCGGTGGTACCCTGCTGCAACATCTGAAAGAGCATGCCCTGCATACCGACTTGCAGCGCGACGATGTGTTTTTCTACTTTACGACCTGTGGCTGGATGATGTGGAACTGGCTGGTCTCCGGCCTGGCACAAGGTGCAACCTTAGTCCTGTTTGACGGTTCGCCGTTTTACCCGGCGCCGGAGATTCTCTGGGATATTGCCGATGAAGAAGGCATCAGTGTATTCGGAACCAGCGCGAAATACCTCTCGGCGCTGGAAAAAGCCGAAGCAAAACCGCGTGAAAGCCATGATCTTGAAGATTTACGTGCCATTCTGACCACAGGTTCGGTACTGGCACCGGAAAGCTTTGACTATGTCTACCGCGACATTAAAGAAGATCTTTGTCTCTCTTCCATCTCCGGTGGTACCGATATTATTTCCTGCTTTGCGCTGGGTTGTCCTGTTTTACCTGTGTACCGGGGCGAACTGCAGTGCCGCGGCCTGGGTCTTGATGTACAGATCTTCAACGAGCAAGGTGAGCCGGTACGCAATGAAAAAGGTGAACTGGTATGCCGCAACAGCTTTCCATGCATGCCTATCGGCTTTTGGAATGACGCTGACGGGCAACGTTACTTCAACGCCTACTTCGATCGTTTCGAGAACACCTGGGCCCATGGTGACTACGCTGAGCTGACCGATCATGACGGCGTGATTATCTATGGTCGCTCTGACGCTGTGCTGAATCCCGGTGGCGTGCGCATTGGTACCGCCGAAATTTACCGTCAGGTCGAAAAGGTCGACGCAGTACTTGAAAGTATCGCGGTTGGCCAACGCTGGCAGGACGATGAACGCGTGGTGTTGTTTGTCAGGCTACGCCCGGGGGTTGAGCTGGATGACGAGCTGCAGCAGCAGATCCGCAAAACCATCCGCGCCAATGCTACGCCGCGCCACGTGCCTGCGGTGATAGCTCAGGTCAAAGACATTCCGCGTACCATTAGCGGAAAAATCGTCGAGCTTGCAGTGCGGCAGGTGATCCATGGCGAGCAGGTAAAAAATACCGACGCCCTGGCAAACCCTGAAGCCTTAGCAGAGTTTGCCGATCGCCCTGAGCTGCAGAATTAAGAGACCTGGCAATGCAACGGCGCTGGCAACTGGTTCGCAACCTTCTTCTGATCACCGCAGTGGGCGTGTTACTGACAATTATTTCGACGCGCTTTATTCTGCACTCAGAAGAGCAAACCATCCGCCAGCGCCTGGCTATGGACACTCAACAACTTGAGCATCAGTTTCGACAACGGATGCTCAGTTACGCCTTTGTTACTGAACTGACCGCCCGCAACGTTGAACGTGACGCTGACAACGCGCTGGCGAATCTTGCGGACGAAGCCAGGGCGTTATTTCTTTACTACCCGTCAATTGAGCGGGTACTGGTATTGGATGAGAATTTTCAGCTGCAATTTCAGCGCTTCAGTTCACGCGCTGAGTTGCTTGATGCGACCTCATTTATCGACACGCCCATAGCACCCCTACTGAGCGAGGCTGGTGACGCTCCGCACGCCCTTAGCGCTCCGGCAGCCGCGCTGTCAAATTCAAACTCAGACGTGGTGATTGCCAAGTCATTTGCCACTGCTGAGCAGCGTCATTACCTGCTTTTAGTCATCGATGTACATCATCTGTTTGACTCGGTGGTACGTAGTGAAATCACTGAAGGTTACCAGGTTGCCATACGACTCGATGAACAAACCATCTACCGCTTCGCTGGCAATGATGCCTTACGTGACGACTGGAGTAGCGAGGTACCGTTAAAGTTTGCCTCCAATCTTTGGTATCTGGAGCTTTGGCCGACCCAAGAGCGCCTCGACGCCATGTATTCCGTCAGTGCCGAGCTGGTATTTTTTGGCGGACTGGCACTGACCATGGGTGGCCTGCTGTTGGGCTGGCGCTCGCATCGCTTACGTGACCTGCTACAACAACGCCTGAGCCAGGTGAAACGCGCGGGTGCCGAGCTGCAAAAACTGCATGCCACCGAGGCTAAACTGCTGTTTCTGTCTGATCATGACGCGCTGACCGAACTTGCGAACCGCAATGGGCTGGAACATTATCTGAACGAGCAGTTGCCGCTGGCACAAGAACAACACAGTAAATTGGCGCTGCTAACCATCAGTATTGATTCATTTCGCGAGCTGAATCATGCCTTGGGTCACCCTTTTGGTGATGAAATAGTGAAACGTATTGCCCTGCGCATTAATAAGGCATTGCCACAAGATGCCTACCTGGCGCGCTCGGGCATCGACACTTTTATCGCGCTGGTGCAGGTCACTGATCCTGGCAATGATCCTGAGCGATTGGCCGTCGCGATTCGGGAAGCTATCAGTCCGCAGCTATTTATCGAGCAACACGAAATCTACTGCTCCGTTTCTATTGGCATCGCCCTTGCGAAGGATGCCAACTACGAGCAGGAGCAGCTGCTGCATCATGCCGACACAGCGCTTTACTGGGCCAAGCAGCAGGGCTTTTTTGGCATCGCCACCTATCATCCCGACCAGCAGCTGGCACTGAAACAGCGACGAGAACGCTTGCATGAACTGCGCCTGGCGCTGGAAAAACAACAGATTGAACTGCATTATCAGCCGATTATTCACCTGCGCGAGCATCGCGCCTATGGCGTCGAGGGACTGCTGCGCTGGCGTACCAGCGATCAAAGAACCTTAGCCCCGGCGCAATTTCTAAATTTAATGGAGCAGACCGGCCTGGTCTTTTCAGTGACCGAATTTATAATCAAGTCAGCCTGTCAGCAGCTCCGGCACTGGCATAAGCAACTGCAACGCCCATTACTGATGAGCCTTAATTTCTCGCTGCGACAACTGACCATGCCGGAATTAAGTGAACTGATTCACCAGCATCTACGACGCGCGCAATTACAGCCGGAACATTTGCAGATAGAAATCGAAGAGAGCGTTTATCTGCAGCTATGCCAGAGCCACCATAGTACCGTAGAAAAATTGAAAAAATCCGGTGTACGCATTTGTGTAACGCTAAGCGGCGTATCAAACTGTCTGTTAAAAGCGATGCAACAGTGTCCGCCCCACTGTTTTAAAATATCACCGGAACTTGTGGCGGATATGCCAAGCCAGGCAATCCCCACAGAATTAGTTGAAAGCATCATCCGACTTGCGCAGAATTCGCATAGTCAGGTGATCGCAGTAGCCGTTGAACATCAACAGCAAATTGATTTTCTATTACAACGAGATTGTGTTTTAGCGCAGGGGAATTATTTTGCCTCTGCATTACCTGCAGAACAATTAGGTGAGCGACTAACAGCGACCTTAGCAGGTCACTAGTTACTCGCTTACAGCAAAAACAGGAGTCCACTATGCAACGCGAAAGTATGGAATTTGATGTGGTGATCGTCGGCGCCGGTCCGGCCGGACTGGCCACCGCCATTCGCCTGGCGCAACTCGCGCAGGAGCAGGAACAGGAGCGCATGATCTGCGTGGTCGAAAAAGGCTCTGAGGTCGGTGCCCATATTCTTTCCGGCGCAGTGTTTGAGACTCGCGCACTGGATGAACTCTTCCCTGACTGGAAAGATAAAGGCGCGCCGCTGAATACGCCGGTAACCGAAGATCATATCTTTTATTTCAAAGACGCTGACTCGGCCCGTCGTCTGCCCAACTTCATGGTACCGAAAACGTTTCACAATGAAGGCAACTACATCACCAGCATGGGCAACCTTTGTCGCTGGTTAGCTGAACAGGCAGAAGCGCTGGGCGTTGAGATTTTCCCGGGTTTCCCTGCTGCCGATGTCATCATTGAAGACGGCCGGGTTGCCGGCGTTATTACCGGCGATATGGGTGTCAGTGCTGACGGTGAAAAGAAAGACAGCTTCGAACCGGGCATGGAATTACGCGCCACCTACACGGTTTTCGCCGAGGGCTCCCGTGGTCATTTAGGCAAGCGTCTGCAAGCTGAATTTGACCTCGCTGAATCGAGCTCACCGCAGCATTATGCGATTGGTTTTAAAGAGATCTGGGACGTCCCCGCCGAGCAACATCAACCAGGATTGGTCGTTCACAGCACTGGTTGGCCATTAAATGACAACGCTACCGGTGGCGGTTATCTGTACCATGCTGAAGACGGTCAGGTCTATTTGGGCTTAATTGTCGATCTGAACTATGCCAACCCCTACCTGAATCCATTTCAGGAATTCCAGCGCTTTAAAACGCATCCGGAGATTGCCAAAGTACTGGAAAACGGCAAACGTATTACCTATGGTGCCCGCGCAATTACCAAAGGTGGCTTTTACTCGCTGCCGAAAATGACCATGCCCGGCGGTATTCTGGTTGGCTGTAACGCCGGTACGCTGAATTTTGCCAAGATTAAGGGTAATCACGCGGCAATGAAGTCGGGAATGCTGGCCGCTGAAACAATATTTGAAGCGCTGAATACCGAGCAGCCGGCTGCTGAACTTAGCGATTTTTCTGAGAAGTTCAAAGCTTCCTGGCTCTACGACGAGCTTTATCGTTCACGCAACTTTGGACCCGTGATTCACAAATTCGGTACCTGGGTGGGCGGCGCCTATAACACCATCGACCAGAATTGGTTCGGCGGTAAACTGCCGTTTACCTTTAAGGATGAAACTGCCGATTACGCCTGCACTGGCAAGGCCGTTCACTATGAGCCCATTGATTATCCGAAGCCTGATAATAAATTAACGTTTGATCGTCTGTCTTCAGTGTATATCTCCAATACCAACCATGAAGAAGATCAGCCGTGTCACCTGAAGCTGAAAGATCCTGAAATTCCGCTAACCGTCAACATGCCTGAATATGCCGAGCCAGCGCAACGTTACTGCCCTGCCGGGGTTTATGAAGTGGTTGAGGAAGATGGTGAAGCAGTATTTAAAATTAACGCGCAAAACTGTATTCATTGTAAAACCTGCGATATTAAAGATCCGAGCCAGAATATTACCTGGGTAACTCCAGAAGGTGCTGGTGGTCCGAATTATCCAAATATGTAAAGTCGTTTTAATTCACTAAGAATTAAATGTAAGATAAAGCCGACGACAAAATAAGATTGTCGTCGGCTTTTATTTTTTATTTAATGCAATTCCGACCATAACCTTGGAAAAATACGACGATGAGTGAATTTATAGATATCCTGACGCACGGACGACGTCTTAAAGCTGCGGTAAAGGAATTATCTGTCCAAGAATTAGAAGAAGTGCAAGAAAAACTGGCGAAAGTCATTGCCGATCGCCGCGAAGAAGAAGCAGAGCTGAAAAAGCTTGAGGCTGAGAAGCAGCGTAAAATTGACGAGTTAAAAAAAGCCATGGCGGAAGCCGGTATTGATGCTTCTGAACTCCTTGAAGGCGAAGCAAAGCCTGCGGCGAAGACAAAGCGTAAGCGTGCTCCTAAACCGCCGAAATATGCTATTGTAGATGCCAACGGTGAACGTATTACCTGGACCGGTCAAGGCCGCATGCCCAATGCATTAAAAAATGCATTAAATAAAGGTGATAGCCTTGAGACTTATTTAATTAATAAATAAAAACAGGGAACGAAAACGGTATGCTGAATATTAACTTGCTGGATACAGATGCGATTGCCATCCTGGAGCCAAAGGGGCAACTATCGGAGGCGGACTTCAAGTTTGCGTCTGATGTCATTGATCCCTACGTCGAAAAATCAGGCGGCTTAAAGGGTATTATTATTCGCAGCAAAAAGTTTCCGGGCTGGGACTCGTTTTCTGCCTTATCCGAGCAGGTTAATTTTGTGAAAGATCATCATAAAAAAATTTCGCATATCGCTGTCGTTACCGATTCTTCGCTGGCAAATCTGGCAGAAAATGTCGGCGGAGGCCTGATTGACGCAAAAATCAAAACCTTCGCTTACGACGAGCTGGAACAGGCTAAATCCTGGATTCTTTCAGAGCACGGCGAATAAAAAAGGCGCTCTGAAGCGCCTTTTTTTATCCCCGTTTCAGCGAGTGTTACCGGGCCGAGTAAAGGCTACTGACATACTCGGCTTCGAGTACCCGCCCTTCAAGTAAACTGCGATCCATCTGGCCGCTAACGCTGACAATATCGTTTACCTTGATTTGCTGATAGCCTTCGTTATCCAGAGGATCGTAAGACATAGCATCCGTTTTGACAGTCAGTAAGCGAGCGGCGCTATTGATGGTAAATTCGTTCGCAGCGGGATTCACCGACGTAACTGTGCCGTGCACGGTTACTTCTGATATCTCCACAGGTAACGAAAACGTAAATTTTGGCGTATCCTGGTCAACGACACTGCTATAAAAGGTAGTGCCTATATTCTGCACATAGACACTCCGGGCATCTATGCTGGTACTTTCATAAAAATCATCATCAATAAGACCGGTTACAGTTACTTTATCATCAGGCACCAGCTGATATTCCGTCGCATCACGGTCATGCTCGTCCATAGTAACCGTAATTGTGCCATCTCCATAGTCCATGACAAAGCTGTTCGCTGAAACCGAAGCGATGGTACCACTAATCTGGATCCATGTATTATCGGCTTTCTGGTACGGGCTCTGACTCCATGCTGCAACAGAAAATAAAATAGCGGAAACGACTACAACCAATTTGCTGACATACATAGCGTTCTCCTTTTACAGGAAATGATTGAATAAAAAGGCGCTAGATAGCGCCTTTTTACTCTGTCTTTACCACCTGTTCGTCACCTGTTGTTACGAGGGGTCGTACAAAGTAGTGACATAGTCCGCTTCAAATACCTGACCTTCAAAAAGATCATTATCGATCTGACCGGTCACGCTAACCATGTCATTCACACTGATTTGCTGGTATCCCTCGTCATCCAGGGGATCATAGGGCATTTCATCCGTCTCAACAGTTATCAGCCGGGTACCGGTATTGATGGTGAACTCGTCGGCTAAAGGATCTACCGCTGATACGGTGCCACGCACCGTCGTCTCGGAAACGACAACCGGCACTGTGAATGTGAAGATACGATCTTCTTCATCAATTGCACTTGCGTAGAAATAGGTACCGATGCTTTCAACATAGACGCTACTAGCATCAATGGTCGTCGTTTCAAAGAAGTCATCGTCAATGAGACCTGAAACCGTAACTTTATCATCTGGAAGTAGCTTGTAGGCGTCCGCATCACGATCACCATCAGTCATTTCGACGCTAACGGTACCGCTACCATAATCCAGAATAAAACTGTCTGGCGAAACAGACTCTACGGTGCCGCTGATCTGTATCCAGGTATCATCCGGCTGTTGATAGGGGTTTTGGCTCCATACTGGAGCAATAAGAAAAACACTGGAAATTACTGCAACCACTTTACTGGTATACATAGTCTCCTCCGTTTGTTTTAGCTAGCTGACAGTAGGCTGACTAGCCCTTTAAAGATAGAAAGCGCATCAGTGACTGTCAAATAAGGGGAAGACTCAGGTAAATTGGTGGGCAAAGCAAAAATGAACTGCAACAGGCCATCGTCGCCTGTTGCAGTTTCTTGCTTCATTCAGATATTAATTCTTAATTTTAATCGTAATTTCGCCAATACCGGCATCCACATTGATTCGGGCATCGCCATTACCTGAGGCGCGACCTGAGGCACTGATAAAGTTGCGCTCATTGCTACTGGAGTCGCCACCTGAAATCGTTGCTTCACCAATTCCGACGTCCGTTTTAACGTCATCAATAGCACCGAAGACTTCAAGATCGACTTCACCCACGCCTAAATCGATACTCATATCAGTGGCATCAACTTCACCGGAAATTTCACCTACCCCCAGATCTACGTCAATCTCGGCAAGTTTTGGTGTACGTACCACCCAATTTAATTCAACGTCATCCTGCTCAGGTACATACAGACGTAACCGGTCACCGTCTTGTTCGGCAACCAATTCAACCGCATCGACATAACCATCGTTAAACAACGTCGAGTCGCCCGACTCGGCAATGAGTTCGACTTCCAGTTCAGCACCGGTGCTACGCTCAAACTTCAGCGTGCCAACGCCAAACTCAAGCTTCAGCTCGGTGGCTTCCGAGACCTGATAGGTGGCGTTTATTTCACGCTCATGAGCGTATGCTGATCCTGCGAACGGCAGACTTAATGCTGTTACCGAGGTAATTAAAAACAAGGCTGAAAACCAAACAGACTGTTGGCGTGTCATGATTTTTTCTCCCGCATTTCATCACTAAGGGGTTGTTAGTTATCTCTTTTGACGCTGCAAGTGTTGATAAAGTTGACAACGTGAAAAGACGTTTTCGTCACGATGATAACTATGCATAGACTGTGCCAACTATGTTTTTATATTTTAAATCAGTGACTTATATTTGTGCGCGCGGTTCTTACCGCTTCATCGAATCACCACTGATTCGCTAAAAAACCAAAAATATGCTGAAATTCACTAATCTTAACTAATCTGATCCAAATGATGACTCACGTAATTGAGCCAATTGCCCAAATCCATTCACCTTATCCGGAAAAATTTGCGGTACCACGCCAGCCCGGCCTTGTGACCGCAGCGACTGCCGATATTGAATTATTGCCACCTTTTAATGCCGATACGGTGCGGGGCTTAGCCGGGTTTAGTCATATCTGGGTGGTCTTTTTGTTTCATCAGAATCTGGCTCAGGGCTGGCAACCCATGGTACGCCCGCCGCGGCTCGGCGGTAACGAAAAAGTTGGCGTATTTGCCTCACGTTCGACCTTTCGTCCCAATGGTCTGGGCATGTCGGTTGTTGAACTACTCGAAATCGTTGTGCATGGCGGACGCACCTTGCTCCGCGTACAAGGAGGGGACTGGGTGAACGGCACACCTGTGGTCGACATTAAGCCTTATCTACCTTATGTAGACGCAGTACCTGAGGCGCGCGGTGGCTATGCCGCAAGCGCACCGCCAGCAAACATGCCGGTGCTATTTACCGAATCAGCACGCCAGCAGTTGCAACAACTCAAGGGGCAGTATCGCGATTTGCCGACGCTGATTGAACAAGTGCTGCAACAAGATCCCCGTCCTGCCTATCATAAAAATAAAGTCAGCGATAAGGTTTACGGCATGCAACTTTATGATCTGAACATTCAGTGGCAGGTCCTAAATCAGCAAAATCATGTCATAAACATCAGTAAAGACTTTTGAGTGTGGCCGGGTACTGGTAGAATTTCCGACATTCAGAAAAGACACAAGGATTAAAGGGAACCATGCGTACCAGTCAGTATTTATTGGGCACACTCAAAGAAACCCCCGCCGATGCCGAAGTTATCAGCCACCAGCTGATGTTACGGGCCGGGATGATTCGCAAGGTTGCCGCGGGCCTCTATACCTGGACGCCGAGCGGTTTGCGCGTGTTGCGTAAGGTCGAAGCTGTGGTGCGCGAAGAAATGGAACGCGCCGGTGCGTTGGAAGTCCTGATGCCGATGGTACAACCGGCGGATTTATGGCAGGAATCGGGGCGCTGGGAAGATTACGGCCCTGAGCTGCTGCGTTTGAAAGACCGTAATCAGCGTGATTTTGTGCTGGGCCCTACTCACGAAGAAGTCATTGCTGAGTTGGTGCGCAAAGAAGTCAGCAGTTACAAGCAATTGCCGATGAACCTGTTCCAGATCCAAACCAAATTCCGCGATGAGATTCGCCCGCGTTTTGGTGTCATGCGCGCCCGTGAATTCATTATGAAAGATGCCTATTCATTCCACCTTGACCAGGCCAGTCTGCAGGAAAGTTATGATGCGATGCATGCCGCCTACTGCCGAATTTTCGAGCGCCTGGGTCTTGATTATCGTCCAGTCATTGCCGATACCGGCTCTATTGGTGGTAGCTCTTCTCATGAATTTCACGTACTGGCCGCCTCAGGCGAAGACGATATCGCCTTTTCTGACAGCTCTGATTACGCTGCCAACGTTGAATTAGCAGAGGCTGTGGCGCCTGCGCAGGAACGCCCTGCCCCCGGCGAAGATATGACGAAGATTGCCACCCCTGAGGCGAAAACTATTGACGCCTTAGTCCAGCAATTTAAAGTGCCGGTGTCGCAAACGGTCAAAACCCTGATCGTACACGGCAGCGAAGAAAATACGCTGGTGGCGTTAATGGTACGTGGCGATCACAGCCTGAATGAGATTAAAGCGGCGAAGTTAGCAGAAGTTGCCCAGCCGCTGACCTTTGCCAGTGACGAAGAAATTCGTGCTGCAGTGGGTGCCGGCCCAGGCTCCCTCGGCCCTGTCAACATGCCGCTGACTTTGATTGTGGACCGTAGCGTTGCCGTTATGGCAGACTTCGCGGCCGGTGCCAACGAAGATGGCTTCCATTATTTTAATATCAACTGGCAACGCGATGTTGAGTTGCCGCAGGTTGCTGATCTACGTGACGTGGTTGAAGGCGATCCTAGCCCTTGCGGTAAAGGTACCCTACAGATAAAACGGGGTATTGAAGTAGGTCATATCTTCCAGCTTGGCAAGAAGTATTCCGACGCCATGAAAGTGGGTGTGCTGACCGACACCGGTAAACACGAAACCCTGATGATGGGCTGTTACGGTATTGGTGTCTCGCGCATCGTCGCAGCGGCGATTGAGCAGAACCATGACAAGTTTGGTATTACCTGGCCGGAAGCTCTGGCTCCTTTTCAGGTCGCCATTGTGCCCATGAATATGCATAAATCGGCGCGCGTGAAGGAAACCGCAGAAGCGATTTATCGTACATTGCAGGAAGCAGGTGTCGAAGTATTATTCGATGATCGTAAAGAGCGCCCTGGCGTGATGTTCGCCGACATGGAACTGATCGGCATACCACATCAGATCGTCATTGGTGAGCGTAATCTCGATGAGGATGCAGTGGAATACAAACACCGCAAGAGCGGTGACAAACGGAAAATTGCAATTGCTGACGTTCTCGCTGTCATTGAGCAGGTTTCGCTTCAGGAAAACACTTAAAAAAATAAGCCGGGCAATTTTGCCCGGCTTTTTGTTTATTGCTTCTCTTGCCCCGCCAGTGGCTCAACATAATGCAAGTGCATGTCCCAGGGAAAGTGAATCCAGGTTTCCTGCTCCAGGTCCGCAACGTAATCGTCGACCAGTTCCATACCGGCAGGCTTCGCATAAACCGTAATAAACTTGGCTTTGGGTAAACGCTCACGCAAAAATTTAAGGGTATTGCCGGTATCGATCAGATCATCAATCACCAAAAAGCCCTCACCGTCTTCGGTACAACTGACATCTTTCAACAAGGTGACTGAGTCGCGCTGGCTGTCGTGATCGTATGAGCTGACACAAACACTCTCGACTAAACGTAAATTCAGTTCACGCGCAACAATAGCCGCCGGTACCAGACCGCCACGGCTAACTGCAATAATTCCTTGCCACTGCTCCGCAGGCAGTTGCCGCCGCGCGAGTTCTTTCGTGGCGCGATGCAATTCTTCCCAGGATACGAAAAATTCGCGATTTGTATGCCATCCCATGATGTCTTACCCCAACCAAATGAATTTTGCGATAAATAACGCAGCCAGAAATGCCACGCTCCAGTTCAGCTCATGATAGCGACCACCGAGGGCCTTCACTATCACGTAGCTGATGAAACCTAAGGCGATACCATCGGCGATTGAGTAGGTTAATGGTGTCATTAACAATACCACAGCTACCGGAGCTGCCTCAGTAATATCGTCCCAGTCCACTGAGCGCAGTGTAAACAGCATCAGCACTGAAACATAAATAATAGCCCCCGCCGCTGCGTAGGCAGGTACCATGCCCGCCAGCGGGGCGAAGAAAATAGCCAGAACGAATAGTAAGCCGACCACGACTGCTGTTAGCCCGGTTTTACCACCTGAGGCCACCCCAGAGGCGGACTCAATGTAACTGGTGGTGGTTGACGTACCCAATACGGAGCCTGCAACGGAAGCCGTTGAGTCTGCCATCAGGGCTTTCTCAAGGCGCGGCAGCTTGCCGTTTTTATCCGTCATACCTGCACGTTGCGCCACCGCCATTAAGGTACCTGAGGTATCAAATAAATCGACGAACAAGAAAGCAAAAATCACGCTTAGCATGGCCACGTCAAAGGCACCGGCAATATCCAGTTGCATGAAAGTCGGAGCCAGACTCGGTGGCGCTGCGACAATGCCCTGATAGGTAACATCACCCAACAACCAACCTAACAACGTGATAAACAAAATGCTGATAAGCGCTGCGCCCTGTACCTTGCGGGCAACCAAACCAATAATCAGGAAGAAGCCAAGCCCGGCCAGTAACACCGAGGTTTGCGACAGATCGCCCAAAGCAACCAGGGTCGCATCATGACCCACAATGATATTGGCATTTTGCAGACCGATTAGCGCCAGGAAGGCACCAATACCGGCGGCAATCGCCAGGCGTAGAGTGATCGGAATGGAGTTGATAATCCACGAGCGTATACGTAGCGCCGACAGTAAGAAGAATAAAATACCAGAAAAGAATACCGCGCCCAGTGCAGTTTGCCAGGTGTACCCCATTCCCAACACGACGCTATAGGTAAAGAACGCATTGAGGCCCATGCCTGGCGCCAGCGCCACCGGGTAATTAGCCCACAACCCCATTACCAGACAGCCAATCGCCGCAGCAAGACAGGTGGCAACAAATACCGCGCCTTCATCCATGCCCGCCTGACTTAAAATAGCCGGGTTCACAAAAATGATGTAAGCCATCGTTAAGAAGGTGGTCACCCCACCGACCACTTCGGCCCGCACCGAACTACCTTGCGCTTCGATCTTGAATAACTTTTCCAAAACGGACTGCAACGCACCCACTCCGTAACTCTCCTCTACCACTGGCGCCAAAAAATTGCGCAAGTGTACCTGAAAATGACAGTAATTGCTCGGCTTAAGTAACATGGAAGCATGCAAGAAACCGGATAAAATTATGCTAAACTCGGCAGCACGATAAATGGCGTTAGGGAGTTAAGTATGCCAAGAGTAATTTTTATTGATGCTGACGGTGGTCAATTTGAAGCAGACGTTCCAGTCGGGCAAAGTATCATGGAAAGCGCTATCGACAACATGATCGATGGCATTTTAGGGGAGTGCGGCGGCGTTATGTCCTGCGCTACCTGTCACGTCTATGTGGCAAAAGAATGGCAGGCTAAACTTGAGCCGGCAGAGGAACGTGAAGAAGACATGTTGGATATGGCCGTTGAACCGCAGGAAAATAGCCGCCTGAGCTGTCAGATAGAAATGACTGACGCGCTTGACGGCATTACCGTTTATTTACCGCGCTCGCAGTTTTAAGGCGCGTCCACCTGAACAAACACCTCATCATGATAACCGGTGGTGACCCGGATCAGGCCACAAAGCTGGTCATCTACTTCGGGATCACCGGTATCGACCAGCAAAGGTTTGCCCTGTAACTGTTGCAGCTTGGTTTTGGTGGCAACCACCTGCAATGCCTCCTTGCCACTTTGCTGTAGCAGATGCGCAATTAGCCGGGCACTGAGTTGCTGATTACCGCGACCAAAAATATGGCCCTGACCGCCGATAACGGTAACAATCAGGCGCGCTTCCTGCTGCGCATCAATGACCATTTTCTCAAGCTGTTGTGCGGTAACGTCGCTGGCAACAAGGGCACCGTTTTTGACCACATCAACACCCAATAGCGTGTTGGCCAGTCCCAGCTCCTCCATCACCGCAGCAACCGTCGAGCCTGATCCCATGATATACAGCACATCATCGTCCATCTGCTCGACCACATCGGCGGCAATATCAGCCAGCACCATTTCGTCGCTTTCCTTGCCACCCATTTTCACCGCCTGGATGTAGCGCAACTCGGCCGGCACTAACATTTCACCATAGCGCTTGGCGCGTACTGTGCCCTGCCGAAACGCTGCTTCGTCAATGTCCATGACATCAGCGTGGGTGACCGTGGTCAACGCGCCTTCCAGCATTTGTCTGACCACTTTGCCCGCCGCGCGTGGGCTGACCGCATACACGCCAGAATGGATCTTAACGCCGGCCGGGATACCCAACACTGGTTGCTCTTCGGGGACCACTGCATAAATGTCACGGGCGGTACCATCGCCGCCGACAAATAATAATAAATCCACACCCGCCTTGAGCAGTGCCTCGGTCAGAGCTTTGCTATCTGCGGCTGTGGAAGGCTCCGCGCCGCTATAGACCACCTGACAGTCACAGCCAGCTAACGCGCAGCTGTCGGCACCTAAGGCGCCAGCGCCGGTTAGCAGCGCCCAGGAATGGGGCGTATCAACGAATTCCTTCAGGGCTTGCGCGGCGCGTTGTGGCGCTTTCGCTTCAGCGCCCAACTGTTGCGCCAGCGCAGCGGTTTCGGCACCATCGCTGCCTTTCAGCGCGACGCTACCTCCCAACCCCGCCAGTGGGTTTACTACCAGGCCAATGCGAAAATTTGTCATGCAGCCCCCTGCCACTGTTGAACTTCAGCCAGTACTTGTTCTGCGTCCGGCCATGGCTGTTGGAAATGTTCCGCCAGAGCGCGGGCGAAACGCTCGGCACGCGCTGGCAATCCGTCACGCAAATACCGATGCAGTTGCGCTAGCACCGCAGCAGTAAAGGCTGCGCGATCAACCTCAATACCGCCGAGGTTGTCGACGCTCACCTGAAACGGCACATTGGCACAACGCGAGAATAGACACTCCAGTGCCTGCGGCTTATGCTCTACCCGCTCAAACTCGGCCTGTTGCGCGGCGCTACGACCATCAGGTTCGTACCAGTAACCGTAGTCTTCCAACTGGCGTCGGCGTTCACCGGCAATACACCAGTGCGCGATTTCGTGTAGCGCAGAGGCAAAAAAGCCATGAGCGAAGATAATCTGATGATCGCCCTCCGCTGTGGTCGCGGGACGGTATAAAGGCTCATCGGCACCGGCAACCAGCACAGTACGGTAGTCCTGATAAAAACACTGGTGAAATAGATCAATCAGAATCTGATAATTCGGCTGCGTCATAACTAGCAAACGAGAGATTAACTGCCATTTTGCGCGCGTTGGCGCAACCAGTGATCCACAATAACCAAGGCCGCCATTGCCTCAACAATGGGCACCCCGCGAATGCCAACACAGGGATCGTGACGACCGCGGGTCACCACGGTTTGCGGCTGATTCCAGCGATCCACCGTCTGGCCTGGTTTGGTGATACTTGATGTTGGTTTAAACGCGACTTCTGCGATAACCGTCTGGCCACTACTAATGCCGCCCAAAACACCGCCAGCATGGTTGCTTAAAAAGCCTTCGGGGCTCATTTCATCGCGGTGCTCACTGCCTTTTTGCGCGGCCACGGCGAAACCATCGCCGACGCTTACCGCTTTCACCGCGTTGATACTCATTAATGCCTTGGCCAGATCAGCATCAAAGCGATCGAACACAGGCTCGCCGAGTCCGGCCGGAACGCCGGTCACTTCAAGACGCACCCGCGCGCCAACGGAGTCGCCTTCTTTCAACAAGTCTTTCAGGTACTGCGCAGCAGCTTCGGCAACCTCTGCATCGGGCATAAAGAGTGCGTTTTCGCGCGTCTGCGCCCAGTCAAAGCCATCGCCGTTACGACCGATTTCGTGTGGCCCGATTTGCATTACACCCGCATAAAACTGAACGCCGAACTGTTGCTGCAACAGTTTCTTGGCAATCGCTCCGGCAGCCACCCGCATCGCAGTTTCCCGGGCGGACGAGCGGCCCCCGCCACGGTAATCACGGCGACCGTACTTTTTATCATAGGTAAAATCGGCATGTCCGGGACGGTATAAGTCTTTGATCGCGGAGTAGTCTTTACTGCGCTGATCAGTGTTCTCAATGAGCAGGGCAATCGGCGTTCCGGTGGTGACCCCATCAAACACGCCCGAGAGAATTTTCACTTCGTCGGCTTCACGGCGTGCCGTGGTATAACGACTTTGTCCGGGTTTACGCCGATCCAGATCAGCCTGTAAATCAGCTTCAGAGAGTGCCAGCCCCGCCGGGCAGCCATCAATAATAGCGCCAATGACCGGCCCGTGGCTTTCGCCAAAGGTGGTCACGCGAAATAACTCTCCAAAACTATTACCGGGCATAATGATTCCTAGAATTTTGCTTGGTGTTCAAGCAGTTCCTGACGTGTCATTAAGAATACGCCATCGCCGCCACGTTCGAAAGAGAGCCAGGTGAAAGGCACATCAGGGTACAACTCCATTATATGTACCATGGAGTTGCCGACTTCACAGATAAGAATGCCCTGCTCGGTCAGGTGATCCGGTGCCTCACGCAAAATCGTGCGCACCAGGTCAAGGCCATCGTCACCGGCAGCAAGCCCCAGCTCGGGCTCATGATGAAACTCAGCTGGCAAATCAGCCATATCCTCGGCGTCGACATACGGCGGATTGGTCACGATCAGATCGTAACGTTGTTCCGGCACCGCCTGATAAAGATTAGAGACCATCGGAAATACCCGGTGCTCGAGCTGATGGGCGGCAATATTCTCTTCCGCCACAGCTAACGCATCGGTAGAAATGTCCAGCGCATCCACTTCTGCGTCAGGGAAGGCATAGGCGCAGGCGATGGCAATACAGCCACTACCAGTACATAAATCCAGAATGTGCTGCGGTGGTTCAGTCAGCCACGGCTGAAATTCGTTCTCAATCAGTTCACCGATCGGAGAGCGTGGAATCAGTACCCGCTCATCCACCTTAAACGGTAGACCCGCAAACCAGGCTTCGCCGGTCAGATAAGCAGCAGGTTTGCGCTCGTCAATACGGCGCACCAACAGCTCGACAAATTGTTCCCGTTCGGTCATTGTCATCGTCGCCGCACGAAACTGCTGCAGCTGTTGCAGGTCAAGGTGCAGTACATGTGCCAACAGGACCTGCGTCTCGGTGTCCGCATTATCGGTACCATGGCCAAAAAACACATCCGCGGCATGCAGCGTGCTTACGCCCCAGCGCCAGTAGTCTTCAATCCGGGTTAATTCAGTTAACGGTGCTTTCACCTTGTGCTCCAACATTGTTAATTCGCTTTGTACCCTTAGCAGGCGCGGCTCTGTCAGGCCGGTTCAGCAACCGCCATACGGATAAATTCACCGTGCCAGTCATCCACGCTCAGCGTCAGCTCGGCGATTCCCGCTGTCGGAAACAGCATCGGCTCAACCTGCGGATCCAGTTCTGCCATAAGGTAGCTGACAAAGGGCATATGCGACACCACGGCCACCTGCTTAACTTTGGGGCCGCGACGCTGCAGTTCGGTGAGCAGCCAGTCAGCGAATACCGCAGCGCGGCCTTCCGGCGTAATGTCATGGCTGGTTTGCTGCTCGCGGGCAGGTACCTGGCTGGTTAGTATGGTTGCAGTCTGACGCGCCCGCACCAATGGGCTGACCAATAGCCAGTCCAGTTGCTGTGAGCCTTGTTGCGCAAGATAACTTTTCAGCCACTGCGCATTCATCAATACTTCTTGCTCACCAAATCCACTTAACGGACGAATGGCATCGCCTTTGAGCGCCTGGGCCGGCATTGCTTCACCGTGGCGCATGACATAAAGTTTAACCTGATGTTTCACTACGCATCACCCGCATCATCAGGCGCCCGTGAACGGCGGCGCCCGCCAGTCACCGGGTCGGCCCGGCCGTCATCTTTTGCCTGCTCGGCACGCTTGCGACGAATCGCCTTCGGATCGGCAATCAAGGGACGATAGATTTCGATCCGATCACCATCGCGCGGTACATGGTCTAATTTGACCGCTTTGCTCCAGATCCCGACTTTTTGTTCATTCAGGTCAATTTCGGGAAAATAGCGATGAATATTTGATTGCTCGATACACGCTTCTACTGTCAGTCCGGCGCGTACGCGCAACGGAATGATCTGTTGTCGCTCGGGCGTGGCGTACGCGACTTCGATCTGAATGTGCTCCTGGCTCAGCTCTTGGCTCATTTACGCAGTCCCATACACCTGTTCTGCACGTTTGACAAAAGCGTCAACCATGCGGCTTTGTATTTCATTAAATATTTTGCCAAAGGCCAGCCCCAGAAAACGGTTAGCGAACTCGAACTCTAGCTTCAGAACGATTTTACAGGCATTCTCGTCGAGGCGCTGAAAATGCCAGCCACCGCGCAAATAACGAAAGGGCCCGTCCACCAGCTCCATACCAATACGGTCGGGCGGCTCCAGCGTATTGCGCGTGGTAAAGGATTTCCCTACCCCGGCTTTACTGATATCCAGCCGTGCAACCTTACTACTATCCGTCTGTTCAATCACCTGCGCCGAGCGACAACCCGGCACAAATTGTGGATAGCTTTCAATGTCATTCACCAACGCATACATTTGTGCGTCGCTATAAGGAACGAGTGCACTTCGTTCAATGCTGGGCATGTCGTTTCCTTGCCTTGCTATAAAATGCCCGAATGATACCGCAATTTACGGGTCTGATCACCCATTCTGAAAATCCACTCATAAACAAATTTTCTTTTATTTTCGGATGCGTATAATAGCCGCCATGAGCAAAGCTAAATCCCCCGCAAAATCCGGAACCATCGCGCTGAATAAAAAAGCGCGCCATGAGTATTTTCTGGAAGAAAAATTCGAAGCAGGTATTGCCCTTCAAGGCTGGGAAGTTAAAAGTATTCGCGCCGGCAAGGTCAATATTGCTGACACTTATGTCATCATCAAAGATGGTGAGGCCTATCTGTTGGGTGCGCAGATTCAACCATTGTTGTCGGCGTCATCGCACGTGGTCTGTGACCCTGAGCGCACACGCAAGCTACTACTGAAACAGCGCGAGTTAGACAAGTTGATCGGTGCCAGCGAACGCGAAGGCTATGCCATTGTCGCCACAGCCATGTACTGGAAACGCCATCTGGTGAAACTTGAGATCTATCTCGCCAAAGGTAAGAAGTCCCATGACAAGCGCGACACCATTAAAGAGCGCGACTGGCAGCGGCAAAAATCGCGAATTATGAAACACAGCGTACGCTAACGAAATTTTCGGTTGACACTCCACCAGGGTTTCCGTTAGCTTATCGGCAGATGAACTAGACAACTTCTAAAAAAACGATGAAAAACGCACAAATAAAATCAGTAAAGCAAGTACAGTGGTGGTGGCATTTCCCGAGCTAGCGGGTGGTGCATCTGTGCGTATTTGACACGTAGATTGATGAAAAACCCGCTTCTTCAGCGGGTTTTTTTGTGGCCCGCTGTAGCCAGGCGATTTACGACAGGGGCAAAACAGTGCAATTTGAACATCAGTTAGGGTTTTATCAGTCGTTGCATATGCAACTTCCCTACACCGACACAACGCAGCAATTGTTTGCGACGTTATGCGGTGATAAAGCCCATACCTTACTGCTCGACTCGGCGGAAATTCAGTCACGTCAGCACCTTAAAAGTCTGATTATGACGCAGGCGTCGCTAAAGGTGGTCTGTCAGGACACCACTGTGACCATTACCGCACTGACGGACAACGGCGCGCAGTTACTACCTTTTCTGCGCGAACAGTTGGCGCCTTATGCCAACATTGAGCAAGCGGGCGAGCAGCAGCTTCGCTGCCAGTTTCACAGCCCCGATAATGGCGAGCTGGACGAGGCACAGCGCTTGCGGCAAAAAAGTACGGAGCAGGTACTGCGCCTGTTACAGCAGCAGTTGCAACCCGTCGCCAACAGCCATGATCACGATTTTTCATTGTTTATTGGCGGCGTATTCGGCTATGACTATATTGCCAGCATGGAGGACTTACCGGACGTTCCTGATGGTGCGAACCAGTGCCCCGATTACCAGTTCTATCTGGCAGAAACACTGGTGGTGATTGATCATCAACGCCAAACTACCGAATTACTCGCCACGCTTTTAAGTGGCCCGGCGTCCGCAGATTATTACCCGCGCATTGCCCAGCAACTGGGTGAGATTGCCGCGCATTGTCAGTTACCACAGCTACCCGGCGCAAAACAGGCAGCAACAAGCGGCGTCGACAATAGCGTACAGGCGCAGCCCGATCGCGACACCTACGCGCGCTGGGTTACCGAACTGCAGGAACATATTGCCGATGGCGATATTTTTCAGGTGGTGCCATCGCGCCAGTTCAGCCTCGCTTGCCCCGACAGCTTTGCTGCCTATGAACGGCTGAAAGCCGCCAACCCATCGCCCTACATGTTTTACCTGCAAAGTGATGACTTTGTCCTGTTTGGTGCGTCGCCCGAGTCGGCCCTGAAATACACCGCCGCGACCAACCAGGTTGAGCTCTACCCTATTGCTGGTACGCGTCCGCGCGGTAAGAATACTGATGGCAGCATTAACAACGATCTCGACAGCCGGCTTGAGCTGGAACTGCGCTGTGACCAGAAGGAGCTGGCAGAACACCTGATGCTGGTCGATCTCGCGCGCAACGACCTGGCCCGCATCGCCGAACCCGGTACCCGCTACGTGGCCGACTTGTTGCAGGTCGACCGCTATTCCCATGTGATGCATCTGGTATCGCGCGTGGTCGCGCAACTGGATCCTGAGCTTGACGCCTTGCATGCATACCGCGCGTGCATGAACATGGGAACTCTGGTGGGTGCGCCCAAAGTGTCTGCGGCCCGCCTCATCCGGCAGTACGAACAACAGCGCCGCGGCAGCTATGGTGGCGCGGTCGGTTATTTAAATGGCCGCGGCGACATGGATACCTGTATTGTGATTCGTTCGGCCTATGTTCGCGACGGCATGGCCTATGTGCAAGCTGGCGCGGGCGTCGTCGCAGACTCTCAGCCTGCCGCGGAAATAGCGGAAACCGAAAATAAAGCCCGCGCGGTTCTTGCCGCCATCGAAGCAACCTTAAGCGCTAACCCGGAGGTGCAGTGATGAGCCAGGCACGCATTATTCTGATTGATAACATCGACTCCTTTAGTTACAACCTGGTGGACGAATTACGCCAGCTCGGCTATCCGCTGACCGTTTACCGTAATACCGTGTCCCTGGCGACTATCCGTGCTGATCTGGAAAACTACGACGGGCCGCAGCTCATTTGTCTGTCGCCGGGCCCCGGACATCCACGCCAGGCAGGCAATTTAATGGACGTTATCGACTATGCGAAAGACCGTTACCCGCTACTGGGAATTTGCCTTGGTTTTCAGGCATTGCTGGAGACTTACGGCGCTACGGTAAAGCGCTGTGGCGAAACTTTGCACGGCAAAAGCTCGCTTATTCGCTGCCAGCAGCACACGATTTTTGCCAACTTGCCCGACCCCTTACCGGTCGCACGCTACCATAGCCTGGCGGGCTACCAGCTGCCCGACACGGTAGAGGTATTGGGCGACGTTGAGGCGGCAGGTGAAATGATTCCCATGGCCGCCTATTTTGCCGGGCATCAGGCCATTGGCTTTCAGTTCCACCCAGAATCCATTTTAACCGGCCGCGGCACGCAGTTGCTCGCGCAAACCGTTCAATTTTTATTTACCACGGAGCAGCAGTAATGGAAGTCATCAAACAACTTCTGGACGGCAAAACGCTCACCCTTGAGGCAACCGAATGCCTGTTTGACCGTCTTGTGAAAGGTGAATTGAATGAAATTCAGATCACCGCCCTGCTCACCAGCATGAAAATGCGCGGTGAGCAGCCTGAAGAAATGGCCGGTGCCGCCCTGGCGCTTCGGCGCGCTGCCAAACCTTTCAAGCGCCCCGAACGCACCATTGTCGACAGTTGCGGCACCGGTGGCGACGGCAGTAATACCATCAATATTTCCACCGCAGCAGCACTGGTCGCGGCCAGTATGGGACTTTGTGTCGCTAAGCACGGCAACCGCAGCGTTTCTTCGCGTTCCGGCTCGGCTGATGCGCTGGAAAGCCTGGGCTTATCGGTCACTCAGGATTCCGAAGTCGCGGCAAGCCAATTAGCGCAGTTTAACTTTTGCTTCTTATTCGCGCCCCATTATCATCCGGGCATTCGCTACGCCATGCCGGTGCGACAAACCCTAAAAACCCGCACGCTGTTCAATTTACTTGGGCCACTGGTCAATCCGGCACGCCCCGACGTCCAACAGTTGGGGGTCTATGATCCCGTCTGGTTGCGCCCCCTGGCCGAAACACTAAAACTGCTGGGCTGTCAGCGCGCCATGGTTGTGCATGGCTCCGGATTAGATGAGATTGCCCTGCATGGACCAACGCAAGTGGTAGAATTGCGCGATAATCAACTGCATGAGTACGAACTGACACCGGCAGATTTTGGCGTGCAGCAGTCACCGGTCAGCGCATTACGCGGTGGCGATGCTGAGTTTAATGCCGCTGCGCTGGTGAAAGTGCTGATGGGCCAGGCCCCGCAAGCGCATATGGATGCCGTGGCGGTCAGTACTGCAGCGCTACTTTATATGACTGGCCGCTATGACACCTTAAAAGCCGCGACCACCGCCGTGCTGGAACATTTAGCCAGCGCTCAGGCAATGCAGCATCTGCAGCAATTACAGGAGTTTAATCGTGGCGAATAGCATACTGACGACCATCGTTGCCAAACGCCGGGAACGGCTGAAGGAGCTGCGTGAGCTTTATTCTGAAGCGCAGTTGCGCACTCAGCTTCAGCCCAGTCAACGGAGTCTGGCGCAGGCCTTAGCCAAACCGCGCAGCAGTTTTATCCTGGAATGCAAAAAAGCATCGCCGTCGAAGGGCTTAATTCGTGAAGATTTTCATCCGGTAACGATTGCACGCACCTACAGCCGTTATGCAGACGCCATTTCGGTACTGACGGAGCCTGATTACTTTCAGGGCGACTTTGCCTATTTGAGTGCGGTCAGTGCCAGTGTCGATTTGCCCGTGTTATGCAAAGATTTCATCGTCGAGCCGCTGCAGGTCCTGTTGGCGCGTCATTTTGGCGCCGATGCGATTTTGCTCATGCTATCCATTCTTGACGATGCCACCTACCGGCAACTCGCGACATTGGCGGCTGAGCTGCAACTGGATGTCCTCACCGAAGTCAGCAATGAAGTAGAGATGCAACGCGCCAGTGAACTGGGCGCGACGATTATCGGCATCAATAACCGTAATCTGCATGATCTTAGTGTTGACCCTGAGCGTAGCAAAGAGCTCAGCAAGATAGCTCCTGCAGGTGCCTTGCTGGTCGCCGAGTCAGGCTACAGTGAACATGATCAGGTGCGTGACAGTGCACCCTACGTGGACGGCTTTTTGATTGGTAGCGCGCTTACCGCGCAGGAAAATATTGATCAGGCGTGCCGCGAGCTCATTTACGGGCGTCACAAAGTCTGCGGGCTGAGCAAAGTTTCTCAGGCCATGGCCGTTCGCGCCGCGGGCGCCGCGTTTGGCGGGCTGATTTTTGTGCCCCACTCACCACGTGCGGTCAACACCGAACAAGCCGCGCAGCTGATCGCCGCCGAACCGCAACTGCGCTGGGTAGGCGTGTTCGCCGACCGTCCGCTGGCTGAAGTTGCAACGACCGCGACCGAGCTGAATTTACACGCCGTGCAACTGCATGGCCACGAAGACGCGGACTATATTGCACAATTGCGTCAGGAGCTGCCGCGAACCACTGAAATCTGGCGTGCGCTCAGCGTAGAGGCGCCATTGCAGTTACCCGCTAACGGCGCCGACTATTACCTGCTGGACAATGCCGGTGGCGGCAGTGGCAGCAGCTTTGACTGGCAACTACTTGAACAACTGAGCGCCGCAGAAAAACAGCGTTGCATCTTAGCCGGTGGCTTAGGTGCTGAGAATCTCAGCGCAGCGGCGGCTACCGGTCTGCAGCGTTTTGATTTTAATTCGCGCCTGGAGCGACGCAAGGGTGATAAAGATGCAGGGCTGATCCTGCAACTCTTTCAACAAATTAGACAGTATGGGAAAACACATCATGAGTCATAACCCAGCATATTTCGGTGAATTTGGCGGCCAGTTTGTGCCGGAAATTTTACTACCCGCACTGGACCAACTGGAACAGGCGTTCAATGACGCGCAGCAAGATCCGGAATTCCAGAAAGAGTTCAGTGATCTGCTGAAAAACTATCTTGGTCGCCCGACGCCGCTGTCACTGTGCAAAAACCTGCCCATCGACAGCCCGAATGGCTGTAAAATTTATCTTAAACGCGAAGATCTGCTGCATGGCGGCGCGCACAAGACGAACCAGGTTCTGGGCCAGGCGCTACTTGCCAAACGTATGGGCAAACATCGCATTATCGCGGAAACCGGCGCTGGCCAGCATGGTACCGCAACGGCGTTAGCCTGTGCGCTACTCGATTTGGACTGCACCATTTACATGGGTAAGAAAGACGTCGAGCGCCAGCAGCCCAATGTATTTCGGATGGAGCTGATGGGTGCCAAAGTCGTGCCGGTCGACACCGGCAGCGGTACGTTAAAAGATGCGGTCAATGAAGCCCTGCGCGACTGGACCGCCAGCTACCATGATACCCATTATTTGCTTGGCACTGCCGCAGGGCCGCACCCCTTCCCTACCATCGTGCGCGAGTTTCACCGCATGATCGGCGCCGAAGCCAAACGTCAGATCGTTGAGCAGGCCGGGCGTCTGCCCGACGAGGTCATCGCCTGTGTTGGCGGCGGCTCAAATGCTATCGGTATGTTTGCTGATTTCATTGACGAAAAAGACGTTGCGCTGGTCGGCGTCGAGCCTGCAGGCAAAGGCGTGAAAACGGCGCAGCATGGCGCCACATTAACCGCCGGTAAGCCCGGCATTCTGCATGGTTGTAAGTCGTACCTGATGCAAACCGACGAAGGACAAATTGAAGAGAGTTATTCAGTTTCAGCCGGATTGGACTACCCGGGCGTAGGTCCGCAACATGCTTACCTGCTCAGCATTGGCCGTGCGCGTTATGAATCTGTCACCGATGATGAAGCCTTAGCAGCTTTTAAAATGCTGGCTGAAAAAGAAGGTATTATTCCGGCACTGGAGTCCGCCCACGCGCTTGCCTACGCGTTGCGTCGCGCGGCTGAATCCGACGCCCCGGAAATTCTGTTAGTCAATCTTTCCGGACGCGGCGATAAAGACATTGATCATGTGCGTCGTATTTTTCAGCAACAAGAACAAGAGCAAGCAAAGGAGAATGCGTAATGAGTCGCTATGAAGCTATGTTTGAGCGCCTGGAAGCTGCCGACCAGGGTGCCTTCGTCCCCTTCGTGACGCTGGGCGATCCGAATCCGCAGCAAAGCCTTGAGGTCATTGAGGCCTTAGTGGCAGGTGGTGCAGACGCTCTCGAGCTGGGCTTTCCGTTTTCCGATCCGGTGGCTGACGGGCCAACCATTCAAAAAGCTGCTATTCGCGCGCTAGGTGCCGGCACTAAAATTGCTGACTGTTTTGCCATTTTGCGTAAGGTACGGGAACGCCATCCCGACCTGCCGATAGGTTTGCTGGTGTATGCCAACCTTGTTGCCAGTTCCGGGCTGGAGCGTTTTTATGAGCGCTGTGCCGAGGCCGGTGTCGACTCGGTGCTGATTGCCGATGTGCCAGCGCGGGAAAGTCAGCCCTTTATCGCGGCAGCGAAAGAACACGGCATCGCGCCCATTTTTATTGCGCCGCCAGATGCCAATGCAGAGCGCCTGCAGCGTATTGCCGAATTAAGCGAAGGTTATGTGTACTTGCTCAGCCGTGCGGGCGTGACCGGCGCTGAGACGGGAATGCAACGCCCGGCGAAGGCGGTGATCGATGCGCTGCGTGAGGCTAATAGCGCGCCGCCATTGCTGGGCTTCGGAATTGCCCGTCCGGAGCATGTCGAAGCAGCGCTGGCTGCAGGTGCAGCCGGCGCAATCAGTGGCTCAGCAGTCGTTAATCTAATCGCCAAGCATCATCAACAACCCGAACAGCTAAACGAAGCGCTCAGCTCTTTTGTTCGTCAGATGAAGACGGCAACAAACAATCGCGCAGCGCTGCTTCAGCAGTCGGATAGTTAAACTCAAAGGACGTTTGCTGTAATCTGGCCGGCACGACCCGCTGGCCAGTGAGCAGCATCTGCGACATTTCACCTAACAAGAGTTTTAGTACCCAGCCCGGTACGCGCATAAAATGCGATTTGCGCAGCACCTTGGCGATGGTGGCACTAAATTCTTCCTGCGGCAGTGGGTTCGGCGCGGTCGCGTTATACACGCCCTGACATTCCTCATGCTCCAGCAGGTATTCAATCACCCTGGCAATGTCTTCCAGATGAATCCAGGAGAAATACTGCTTACCCGAGCCTAATGGGCCGCCAAGCCCCAACAGGTAAGGCGGCAGCATCTTCTGCAAGGCACTGTCGTCTTCAGCTAAGACCACCCCGGTGCGAATAATACACACCCGCGTCTTGTCCGACTGTGCTTTTAACGCCCGTTGCTCCCACTCGGCGCATAGGCGATGCGCAAAATCATCGGGTTTGTCCACCTCATCCTCTTCGGTCATCACCCGATCGCCCTGCGCACCGTAGTAACCGATAGCGGACCCACTGATAAAGACTTTCGGAGGCTGCTCACATTCTTGCATACGCTTAGCGAGTTGCTCGGTGATGGGCCAGCGGCTCTCTTCCAGGCAGCGCTTGCGTTTCTCGCTCCAACGTTTATCGGCAATGCCGGCACCCTGCAGATTCACCACGCCGTCAAATACTTCCAACGACTCGATTTTATCTAAACCTGAGAACGCTTGAATGCCCTCTCCGAAGCGCTCCATGGCTTGCTTTGGGGTGCGGCTGAGAATGGTAATCTCATGGCGGTCACGTAGCCGGCCAATGAGTTCCGTACCGATTAACCCGGTGCCACCGGTAATAAGTAATTTCATCCTTTGTTCCTCTTCAGGCTACACTGCGCTAAAGTTAGTTTTCGCATAGTATGCTTAAGTGTAGACATTGCAGCTAGTCGACAACAAACTTTTCTGGCAAACTCAACGCATTAAAAGTGATTGGAAACCACCATGTTGTTTGTTCTTGAATATTTACCTATCGCGCTGTTTTTCATATTTTATCTGCTTGGCGATATTTTTGTTGCCACAGGCGTACTTATGCTCGGTACGGTCTTACAGATCTTAGCCCTGAAGTTTATGCGCGAGGTGATTACCCCGCGTCACTGGATTATCTTATGGGTGGTTATGATCTTCGGTGCCATTACCCTATTCCTGCACGATGAGTGGTTTATTAAGTTGAAAGTCAGCGTGATCTACGTGGCCATTGCTTTATTCTTACTCATCGGCCTGTGGTGGAGAAAACGTAGCCCGCTGCAACAATTTTTAGGTGAGGAAATTAACTTACCCGAATTTGCCTGGCGCCGGCTAACCTACGCCTGGGTGATCTTCACGCTGAGTCTGGCAGCCGTCAATCTGTATATTGCTGAGTTCTGGAGCCTCGACGCCTGGGTCAACTTTAAGGTCTTTGGCCTGTTGGGCGCGACGCTGGTCTTCACTATTTTCACCGGTGCCTACATGTTCCGTCATCACACCGATCGTGAGAAAGATGCCGAAGAAATCGAGTAACAGTTTCAGCTTAATGACCGCACCTGAGCGAACCATTCAGGTGCAGCATTATCGCAGCGAGAATCCCCGCAAACTTGTCATTATGGCACCGGCCATGGCGGTGCCACATAGCTATTACCGCGAATTCTGTCAGTGGCTCACCACCCAGGGCTACGACGTGCTCGGGTTTGATTATTATGGTATTGGCGCCAGTCAACCGGGCAGCTTACGCAAAATCGACAGCAGCATTACTGATTGGGCGCGGTTCGACGCACAATGTGTACTCAACTACGCCCTTGATAACTTTCCCGCGTTACCCACCGTATGGTTCGCACACAGCATCGGCGGACAGATTTTTGGCATGTTAGAACGGCATGACGAAGTCGAACGCATGGTCACGGTCGCCACCGGCACCGGTTACTGGCGCGAAACCCAGACCGGACTGAAGTACAAGTCGTGGCTATTGTGGCGTGGTATCGTGCCCTGGCTGTTACCCCTGGTTGGATATTTTCCGGGCGAACGGCTGGGAATTGTCGGTAATGTGCCGCGCAGCGCTATGGCGCAGTGGCGGCAATGGTGTCTGCATCCTGATTACCTGGTCGGTGCTGAGCAATTATACGAGCGTTACGCCGGCGTTGAGACGCCCATTATCAGTCTGGCTTTTAGCGACGACGAGTTGCTAACCCGCCGTAATATTACCGCCATGCATGACTTTTATCGCAATGCGCCGCAGCGGCGTGAATTTGTTACGCCGGCGGACTGTGGCGTTGCCCGTATCGGGCATTTTGCCCTGTTTCGCCCCCGCGCGCAGCAACTCTGGCAGCAGCTGTTAGCGCCGCAAATCAATGCGGCGCTCCCCGTCGCTGATACCGCGTTAGCGAGTGCTACGCCAGACGCCGGATAAGTTGCGCAGTATTGCGTCGGATCAGACGCGCGCAGGCAACGCGGCCCATGGTGCCGACAATCAGCGCACCGGCCAGCGGGCCGATGAGCCAGAAACGCCAATGCACGCTGGCAGCCAGCTCAAACACCTGGGTTTGCAGAATCCACAAGGACAGCTCCATGGCAAGGGTTGCGATAAACCCGCTGATGGCGCCAAGAATTACAAATTCATAGGTCACGCTGCGGCTAAGTAACTTCGCCGGCGCACCCAGGGTACGCAGTATCACCAGTTCTTTCTCGCGCTCCTCCATAGACGCCTGCACCTGTGCCAGCAGCACCAGAATACCGGCAATAATCACCAGTATGAGCACAAACAATATGGCAATACTGACCTGTTCAATCACCTCGCGAAGCTGGTCAATAATGGCATCGAGATCAATTAACGACACCTGCGGGAAAGGCCGGAACAGCTGGTACAACTCATCTTTACGCTCCTGCGGCAGATTGAAACTGGAGATATAGGTCGCCGGGAAGTCTGACAGCGTCGCCGTGTTGAAAATCATATAGAAATTCGGCTGCAATGAGCCCCAGTTGACTTCACGCACACTGGTAATCGGCACGGTGAAAACCTCACCGCCAATATTAAATGTCAGCTCATCACCAATACCAACGCGCAGGCGTTCGGCGACCTCGCTCTCAATCGAGACCTGTGGTTTCGCATTGTCCTGCCACCACTCGCCAGCCACCACCGTATTGTTCGGTGGTAGTTCGTCACGCCAGGTTAACGACAATTCGCGGCCAAAGCCCTCACGCTGTTCTGACTGCGGCGCTTCGGCACTCTCCTGCTCTTCCTTACTGACTTCATCGAGCACTGGCATATCATTCACCGCAATCATGCGGCCGGGCACAATAGGATACATGTCGTTGGCTTCGACATTGCGCTCCTCGAAGCGTTGTTGCAACTGCTCCACATCACTTTGTGCGACATTGACCAGAAAGTAATTCGGCGCATCTTCCGGCAGTTGCTCCTGCCAGTCAGCCAGCAGTTCATGACGCAATGCCAGTACCAGCAGCAACAGCATAATGGCGGTTGAGAAGCTGAGCATCTGCACACTATTGGCCTGCGCGCGACGCTGCAAACCAGCCATCGCCAGACGCCACGCACTGCCTGCCTGCATACCCGCCTGACGGCTGGCACGAATAAACAGCCGCCCGACCAACAGCAAAATCAACGCCGCCAGCGCACCACCAGCAAACAATGCGGTAGAGAGCAGCCATTGCTGGCTATAGAGCCACAACAAGAAGTAAATGGTACCGCCCGAGGCCAGCCAGTGTAACCAGCGACCACTGCCGCTACCGGTCATTTGCCGGTTTAAGACGCGCAGCGGCGGGATCTCAATCAATCGCAACAGTGGGTATAGCGTAAACATCACCGCACTCACCAGACCGGTTCCTGCCGCGAGCAAATAGCCACGACTACCGGCAGGCGGCAGATTGACGTCAAAATAGCTGGCCACCAGATCCACCACCAGACCCTGCAATAGCCAGCCTAATAACAGACCGGTGGCGATACTCAACAGCGTCAGTAACAGCAGGTGCATAATAAACACCCGCTGGATCTGTTGACGCTGCGCCCCCAGCGTTTTAAAAATGGCAACGACATCGTAATTACGCTGACAGTAGCGTTGTGCTGCAACAGCGACCGCGGTTGCTGCCAGCACCACACCCAGTAAACTCGCCAGTAGCATGAAGCGCTCCGCACGACGTAAACTGCGTGCCAGCGGCGAGTCACCATCCTCAATACTACGCCAGTTATGGGTGTCATCATTCAGTTGCGGTTTCAGCCATTCTTCGTATTCTGTCAGCGCTTCGCCCGGACCCGCATAGAGAATGTTATAACGCACCCGGCTGCCTGGCTGAATCAGCCCGGTCGCCTCAAGCTCACTGTAGTTAATCAGTACATTAGGGCTGTCCGTGAACACCGAAAAGCCCACATCAGGCTCATAGGTCAGCACTTTACTGACCCTGAACTGACTGTCACCAACTTCAATAGTGTCCCCGACTTCCAGCGCCAGCTCCTGAAACAATGCGGAAGCGACCCAGGCTTCACCGGCCTCGGGTATGCCCTGGGTAACCTGTTCCGGCGCATAAGGCTGCTCTGCGGTGCGTAATTCGCCGCGCAGCGGATAGCCTTCACTCACGGCTTTCACATCCACCAATGCCAGTTCATCATTAGCAAAAGCCATGGAATTGAAGACAACCCGATTGGCCAGCTGCAGACCTTCGTCGCGCGCCCGCTCCAGCCAGCTTTCATCGACCGCACGGCGTGAGCTTAAGACCCGATCTGCCGCCAGAAACTCAGCACTGCGTGCAGTTAAGCCCGACTGCAGCCGTTCGGTAAATAGCGCCAGTGATAATACGGCAGTCACTGACAATACAATCGCCGCCGCCATGATGGTCAGCTCGCCGCGGCGCAGCTCCTGTTTTAGTAAACGCCACGAAATTCTAGCCCACATCGCCAGTCACCTCGGTCAGTTTGCCCGCATCCATACGCAACACCCGCTGACAACGTTTTGCCAGCTCGGTGTCGTGGGTCACCATGACTAAGGTAGTGCCCGACGCCTGATTCATTTCAAACAGTAAGTCTTCAACCTTATGCCCCGTAGCAGAGTCCAGGTTACCGGTAGGCTCATCGGCAAACAGAATTTTCGGAGTACCGACAAAGGCCCGCGCAATGGCAACCCGTTGCTGCTCACCACCGGATAACTGATTGGGGTAATGGGTCAGCCGATCGCTCAATCCGACGTTACCGAGCAGCTCTCTGGCCTGCTGCTCGGCCTCTTTATTACCGGCCAGCTCAGCCGGTAACATGACATTCTCGAGTGCCGTCAGACTGGGAATAAGTAAAAAGGACTGAAAGATAAATCCGACTTTATCCGCGCGAACTTTTGCCCGCTGCTCCTCATCCAAATCGCCCAGATTTACGTTATCTATAGAAACCTTTCCGTCACTAGCGAGGTCCAAGCCAGCCAGAAGACTCAGCAAGGTAGATTTACCAGAGCCCGACGCGCCGACTATGGCAACGGTCTCACCGGCACTGATTTGCAAGTCAGTTGGCTGTAAAATGTGTAAAATACCCTCACTAGTTTCTACATTTTTCGTTAATTGAGTGGTTTGAATAAGCATTTATGAAAAACTTCCTGGTTAAATTGAGTTTGATTCTGTTCGTCGTTGTCCTTATACGTCCAGTTTCAGCAAATGTCTCACTTGTCGTATTAGGCGATAGTCTGAGCGCCGGTTACGGCATGTCTCAGCAAGAGTCATGGGTAGGCATCCTACAGCAACGCTGGCAACAGACCCACCCCTCTATCGATTTGGTGAACGCGAGTATCAGCGGCGACACCACGCAAGGCGCGCTGAACCGCCTTGACGGTATTATTAAAACCCATCAGCCCGACGCCGTATTTATTGAACTTGGCGGAAATGATGGCTTACGCGGCTTTATGCCGAGCACGATTAAGTCCAATTTGGAACAGATCATCCGTCGCTTGCAAGAGGAAAACGTGAAAGTTGCGGTGAGTCAGGTCAGAATTCCGCCGAATTACGGACGCCGTTACAGTGAAATGTTTGCCGATATTTTTCCGGAAGTGACGCAGACCACCAATACGTTACTGGTGCCGTTTTTCATGGAGGAAATTGCCTTGCGTCCGGAGTTGATGCAAAACGACGGGATTCATCCAAACCGCGATGCGCAGGACGACATCGCCAACATCATGGAACCCCACCTACTACAACTACTAGAGCGTTAACAGTTATTAGATATTGGATATTGGATATTGGATATTGGATATTGGATATTGGATATTGGATATTGGTTGAGAGCGAGAGCGCAAGAAAACGAATATCCAATAACGAATATCCAGTAACGTTTTTGCTTTTGAGAAGTGGCGTCCCCTAGGGGATTCGAACCCCTGTTACCGCCGTGAAAGGGCGGTGTCCTAGGCCTCTAGACGAAGGGGACCCTGGACTTGCAGTGCGATATGAATTGTTGGCGTCCCCTAGGGGATTCGAACCCCTGTTACCGCCGTGAAAGGGCGGTGTCCTAGGCCTCTAGACGAAGGGGACCCCGGACAATTTACTTGCAGCTTGAAAAAGTGGCGTCCCCTAGGGGATTCGAACCCCTGTTACCGCCGTGAAAGGGCGGTGTCCTAGGCCTCTAGACGAAGGGGACGCAAACCTTTTTCAGTGTGTCAGAATGGTGGTGGAGCTAAGCGGGATCGAACCGCTGACCTCTTGCATGCCATGCAAGCGCTCTCCCAGCTGAGCTATAGCCCCAGTACCCTGACAGCGGGGCGAATTCTATGGTAATTCGCTGGTGACCGTCAACCTTTTTTTTGGCAATTTGAATCGTTTGCTAAATTTTTAGACAGTTCGCACAAATGCTCACCAGCTTTTGCACAGATTCCGTTCTGTACCGGTCCCTTCCCCGCTTTACTCAGCAATGTGACAGAGGCGCTCGGCTACTGTTATTGCGCCTGTTCGCGCTCCATAATATAAGAAATCGCCCGCGCGATACGCCCGATCACTTGTTCCTGATCAATCAGTTCCAAAGTAACGTCCAGTGATGGTGAGTTACCGGAGCCGGTGACCGCAACACGCAGCGGCATACCGACTTTACCCATACCAACGTCTAAGTCGTCTGCTGCGGCCTGAATCGCTGTCTGAATGTTCGCGGCATTCCACTCCTCTACCGCTACCAGACGCTCTTTTGCCGCCTCCAGTGGCTGACGGGCAACCGGGCGCAGATGCTTTTTCGCCGCAGCTTCATCGAACGCTTCAAATTCTTCATAGAAATAGCGCGCGGAGGTCGCCATTTCTTTCAGCGTTTTCACGCGGTCCGCCAACAACGGAATGATTTTCTCAAGCGCCGGGCCTTTACTGACATCAATGGCCTGATCGCTGAAATGCCATTGTAAATGCTCAGCAACTTCAGAAACCGGTAACGATTTCATGTAATGCTGATTCAGCCAGTTCAGTTTTTCGGTATTAAATGCCGACGCAGCTTTATTGACATCGTCAAGCTTAAACAGTTGTACCATTTCGCCAACGCTGAAAATCTCCTGATCGCCGTGCGACCAGCCCAGACGTACCAGGTAGTTCAGTACCGCCTGTGGCAGGTAACCATCATCGCGATACTGCATGACACTCACGGCACCATGACGCTTCGATAACTTCTTCCCATCATCACCCAGAATCATGGAGACGTGCGCATACTCCGGCACCGGTGCGCCTAACGCCTGCAAAATGTTTATCTGCCGCGGCGTATTATTAATATGGTCTTCACCACGCACCACATGCGTGATCTTCATTTCCCAGTCATCAATGACAACACAGAAGTTATAGGTTGGTGTGCCGTCACTGCGGCAAATGATCAGGTCGTCCAGTTCGCTGTTGGCAAACTCAATAGGGCCACGGATATGGTCGTTAAATTTCACTGAGCCCGACTGTGGATTGCGAAAACGGATGACGTAACGATCACCTGACACATCAGGATTGTCACGACAATGACCGTCATAGCGCGGCTTTTCGCCCTTTTCCATCTGCTCTTCACGCATCTGTTCCAGACGCTCAGTGGAGCAATAGCATTTGTAAGCTTTATCTTCTTCTAACAGCTTATCGATATAGTGCTGATAGCGATCAAAACGTTTGGTCTGATAAAAAGGACCGGCATCCCAGTTTAAGCCCAGCCATTCCATACCTTCTAAAATGGCATCAATAGCCGGTTGTGTAGAACGCTCGCGATCGGTGTCTTCAATACGTAAGACAAAGTGACCACCAGCGGCCTTGGCCACTAACCAGGAATACAGCGCTGTACGCGCACCGCCAACATGCAGGTAACCTGTTGGACTAGGGGCAAAACGAGTGACGACCGTCATAATAGTTGCATTCTCCGCATCATTCGGGTTATTTTGCTGCGTAGTTTAGCAATATCCAGAGGTGGTCGCATCACTGGTTTTGCGAAAACCATAAGAGTTTTAAGGTGAACTGTACGATTCGACGGCGAATCGGTGAAAAAGACAGCAAACAGTGCACCGGGGTGATATTTTCTGTTGACAGGGCTTCGAAGCGCCCTATAATACCGCCCCGCAACGCAGAGAAAACGGATGGTTAGCTCAGTTGGGAGAGCACCGCCCTTACAAGGCGGGGGTCACTGGTTCGAGCCCAGTACCATCCACCACTCTACTTCGTCTCTGCAGACCGACCCAATGGATGGTTAGCTCAGTTGGGAGAGCACCGCCCTTACAAGGCGGGGGTCACTGGTTCGAGCCCAGTACCATCCACCACTCTTAAAAGCGAAAGCGTTACTAGTTATTCGATACTTGTTACTGCTGTAGCCCGTAGTTCTACTACGGGGTAATTTGACGTTTCCGTTATGTCTGTTAAAACCTTAATCGGTTTCGGTGGCGAGCAGCTGGAAGAAGCGTTTCAGGTGGCGTGAATACAGTAGCAGCCAGAACGCGATCAGCCAGGCAAAAATAATCAGCGCTTTGACAAACGCAAAGTGCGGCCAGTTCGCCGCCACTAAACTTGCCAGCAGCACACCGTCTGCCACCCAGCTTAACCACAACAACGCCGGCGCAATTCGCGCGAACTTCGGTACCCAGGCCGGCATTTTTGCCTTGATCTGCGTCAGCATAATCAGCACTGCCAGTGCCGGCACACCGACGCTCAGTGTCAGGGCAAACTGTTCGGTATTGGCATAAAAAAACTGCAATAAGCGACTGCGATCTTCACTAAAGGTCAGCGAAATGATCCAGGCGATATAACCGCGCAAAAACAGCGCCAGCAAAAAAATAAGCGCCAGCGGCGTTTTCAGTTGGCCGTCATTGGTTAAATAGCGCTCATCACCCAGTTGCAGTTGCATCCCTACCCCAACAACTTAATCCGTTCACGCAGCTGCGCCACTTCGTCCCTTAACTGCGCAGCCTTCTCGAACTCGAGGTCTCTGGCGGCCTGGTACATTTCTTTTTCGATTTTCTCCAGCGTCTTCAGCAATGCCTTCGGATCGTTCAGATCAACATCGTATTTGGCTTCAGCTTCTGCCACCGCTTTGCGTTCTTCATACGACTTACGCCGCTGACGGGCGCCACCTAGATCCATGACATCGGTAACACGTTTGGTCAGTCCCTGCGGGGTAATGCCATGCGCTTCATTGTGGGCAATCTGCTTCGCCCGACGGCGCTCGGTTTCATCCATCGCGCGACGCATCGAACCGGTAATTTTATCGGCGTACAGAATCGCTTTACCATTCACATTTCGCGCCGCGCGGCCCATGGTCTGAATCAACGAACGGTCAGAGCGCAAAAAGCCCTCTTTATCAGCATCCAGAATTGCCACAAGGCTGACTTCCGGCATATCCAGACCTTCCCGCAGCAAGTTAATACCGACCAGTACATCAAATTCGCCCAGACGCAGATCGCGGATGATCTCCATGCGCTCGACGGTATCGATATCCGAATGCAGATAGCGCACTTTCACGCCATGTTCATCCAGATAATCACTGAGATCCTCCGCCATTTTCTTCGTCAGCGTGGTCGCCAGCACACGTTCATTGCGCTCTACCCGCTCACGGACTTCAGACATCAGATCATCCACCTGGGTCGCAACCGGGCGCACTTCAATGATCGGATCCACCAGCCCGGTGGGACGCACCACCTGCTCAATCACTTCGCCAGCTGACTTCTCAAGCTCATAAGGGCCCGGGGTTGCCGTGACATAAATCGTCTGCGGTGCAATCGCTTCGAATTCTTCAAATTTTAGCGGCCGGTTATCCAGCGCCGACGGCAGACGGAAGCCATAATTCACCAGATTTTCTTTACGTGAGCGATCGCCTTTATACATTGCGCCCACCTGGGACACGGTCACGTGCGACTCGTCGATGATCAGCAAAGCATCATCAGGTAGGTAGTCCAACAGGGTCGGAGGCGGTTCGCCAGGCGCCCGGCCGGACAGGTAACGCGAGTAGTTCTCAATGCCCGAGCAATAACCCAGCTCGAGCATCATCTCAATATCGTATTGCGTGCGCTGAGTAATGCGCTGCTCTTCAATGAGTTTATTGGCATCGAGCATCTGCTGACGCCGCTCTTTGAGTTCATCTTTAATCTGTTCGATGGCTTTAAGAATGGTTTCCCGCGGCGTGACATAGTGCGTTTTCGGATAAATAGTCGCGCGCGCCACGTCGGCTTGCTGGATCTGTCCGGTCAGTGGTTCAAAAAAACTAATACGGTCAATTTCGTTATCAAATAACTCAACCCGCACCGCCATCTCGTCGGACTCGGCCGGAAAAATATCGATGACCTCACCCCGGACCCGATAGGTACCGCGTTCAAAGGCCGCATCGTTACGCTTATATTGCAATTGGGCCAGACGCCGCAAAATGTCGCGTTGATCAATAATGTCGCCCCGTCGCAGGTGCAGCATCATTTTCATATACGACTCGGGGTCACCCAAACCGTAAATACAGGACACTGACGCTACCAACACAACATCGCGACGCTCCATCAGCGCTTTGGTAGCTGACAAGCGCATCTGCTCAATATGGTCGTTAATTGATGCATCTTTTTCGATGAAGGTGTCGGTGGTCGGTACGTAAGCCTCCGGCTGATAGTAGTCGTAGTAGGAAACGAAATACTCCACCGCGTTATTGGGGAAAAACTCCTTCATTTCGCCGTACAACTGCGCCGCCAGCGTTTTATTGTGTGCCAGGATTAGCGTCGGGCGTTGTACCTTCTGAATCACATTGGCCATGGTGAAAGTCTTACCTGAACCGGTTACGCCCAGCAGCGTCTGATGTGCCAGGCCGGCCTCAAGATTATCGACCAGTTGCTCAATGGCGCGCGGCTGATCGCCGGCAGGCTGATACTCGGAAACTAATTCAAAAGCGCGCGCCATTATGCATTCTCCTCCCGCCATTCTTTATTCAGGTATTTCTGGAACCACTTCCAGGCAAGTGCCGCAGTGATAATGTTAGCGACCACCCCGCCAATAAACAAACCGGTCATATCCGCAATCAGCGAGCCAATGTAACTTAGCGGAACAAACATCACGAACAGACGCACCACACTCAGCCATAGCGCTGAAATAGGCGCATGCATGGCATTAAAACTTGAGTTCGTCAGAATAATCACGCCCTGCATGCCATAACCAAGCGGCATAATATAAATAAACAGACGAATCAGTCGCGCGACCTCCGGATCATCGGTAAAGATCTGCGCAATCCAGGGTGCGGTGAGTAATAACACGACATAAATCACGAGCTGTAGCACAATCACGGCCCGTAATGCCGTCACATAGGCATCTTTCACCCGTTGGAACTGCATGGCGCCAAAGTTCTGGCTAATCAGTGGCGGCAGACTCATTGAAATAGCCAGAATAATGACACTGGCCAGTGACTCCAGCCGCGTGCCTACCCCAAAGGCTGCCACTGCGGCGGCACCATAACCGGCAATAATCGCCGTCATGACCGCCATTGCCAGCGGCGTCAACATATTGGCGCCAGCCGCCGGCAAACCAATAGAAAGGATCTGCCGTGCCGATTTCACCGGGTGGGCGTCGTCAGGCACCTTAAAGCTGATCAAGTCTTTGTATTTCAGGTACCACAGCACTAGCGCGGTGCCGATCGTCCAGCTGATGACGCTGGCAAGGGCCGCGCCCTGCACCCCCATGGCTGGCACCGGGCCCAGACCAAAAATTAAAATGGGGTCGAAAATGGCATTCAGCAAGCCGCCTGAAGCCATAATCAGCGACGGCGTACGGGTATCACCTGAGGAGCGTAAAATGGCATTCCCCACCATCGGAATAACCAGCAAGACAGCGCCGGCAAACCAGATAAACATATAGTCGTAGATAAGGGGTAACAGCCGCTCCTGTGCCTGCAAGCTGACAAAAATAGGCTTCATCAGTAATAAACCCACCGCAGACAAGGCTGCTACCATCAGGGCGGACACCGCCAGTGCAATACAGCCATCGAAACGGGCATGCCCTTCACGTCCTTCGCCGCGCTTGCGTGCCAGCACTGCCGACGTGCCAATGCCAAGACCAATTGCGAGACTCACCAGGGTAAAGGTGACCGGAAACGTGAAACTCACCGCCGCCAGCGGGTCAGTGCCAAGCATACCCACAAAGAAAGTATCGACCACATTAAAACTTATCAGGGTGAAGACACCAATGACCACCGGCCAGGTCATCTGCCATAGCGTTGCCGGAATGGGATCCTTCACCAGAGATTTTGCCGATACAGCTGAGGCCATTAAGCTTCCTAACAGTTAAGTTTTCGTGGTTGAACAGACGTATGAACAGAAAGTCGTCTAGTCTATCGGAATTCGCCTTTTGACGCCATGTTGAGCAAACCCGTCAGGCAAAGAAATTCGCCAAGGATCCCGTTCCGATCATGGACAATATTCCTTAAGGATCATATAGTACAGCTCTTCAAGCGAGCTACCTGCTTACGTTCGATCCATAGGAATTAGATCCACAGGAAATTGTCGTGAACTACACATTGTCTGATCGTGTTAATGCTATTCAACCTTCACCTACCCTTGCTGTTTCACAAAAAGCTGCTGAGCTGAAAGCGGCCGGCCATGACGTTATCGGCCTGGGAGTCGGTGAACCTGACTTTGATACTCCTGAATTCATTAAAACTGCAGCCAAGGCCGCGATTGACGCAGGCCACACCAAGTACACCGCAGTGGACGGCATCGTGGAGCTGAAACAGGCGGTCATCGCTAAATTCAAACGCGACAATCAGCTCAGTTATGAAAAGAATGAAATTCTGATCTCAGCAGGCGGCAAGCACAGTATTTTTAATCTGTTAAGCGCCTGGCTGAATCCTGGTGACGAAGTGCTGATTCCTGCACCGTATTGGGTATCGTACCCGGACATGGCCAAACTGGTTGGCGCTGAACCTAAGTTTATTCAAGCTGGTATTGAGCAGCGCTATAAGATCACGCCTGAGCAGTTGGCCGAGGCCATTACCCCAAAAACCCGTTTACTGTTTTTGAATAGCCCGTCGAACCCGACCGGCACCGCATATCGCAAAGAAGAGTTGATGGCACTTGCCGAAGTACTGCGCGAGCATCCGCAGGTACTCATTGCCAGTGACGATATGTACGAACATATTCTCTGGGCAGAATTCCCGTTTGCGAATATCGCTATGGCCGCACCGGATCTGAAAGACCGCATTGTGCTGCTTTCCGGTGTTTCCAAAGCCTATTCCATGACCGGCTGGCGTATCGGTTATGCAGCAGGCCCGCAACCACTGATTGCGGCGATGAAGAAAATCCAGTCGCAAAGCACCTCGAACCCGGCCAGTATCAGTCAGTACGCGGCACTAGCGGCGCTGACCGGCGACCAGAGCTGTATCGACACCATGGTTCAAGCTTTCAAGCTGCGTCATGACTACTTGGTTGAAGCCCTGAATAACATTCCGGGTATGCGCTGCATTGAGGGCGACGGAACCTTTTATACCTTTGCCAACATTGAAGAGATGATGCAAAGCAAAGGCCATGCCTCAGACATCGAATGGTGTGCGGCATTACTGAATGATGCCAAAGTGGCATTAGTACCAGGTTCGGCGTTTGGAGCGCCCGGTCACTGCCGGTTCTCGTTTGCCACCGACCTTGACACGCTAAAAGAGGCCGTCGCTCGTATCAAGGACTTTGCGACACGTTAAATCTATTCGCATTACTTAAAAAAATCTAACACCGCCTGAAACAACAAGATTTTGGGCGGTTTTTTGTGTCAAAAATTCACCAGATTTATGAAGAAATACACAAGCTGTGCTGGTTTGCTATACAGTTTCGCTAAAGCGTCAATCAATTTTGGCGCAAATCAATAAAATTTTATATCTGCTTGATTTTACTAGCTTTAATTTTTTGTAGTTAATTTTTAAGCAATGCGCGAATCCGTTGCTATCTGGCGTAACTTAAGGCTTCTCACACATCTACCCACAAGGTTATCCACAGATTTAGTGGATAAGATCGGCAACCCCATGAATGACGCGGATTACACCTTACTGTGGATAACCGTGAGCGATTGCGCACTATGCGTTATGTCATAGTCAGGCGTCCGGCGACGACTTGACAAAATTATTTTTGCCAGCCCTGCGCAGAAAACGCGCAAACGCTCATTTTTACTATTGACAGCCCGCGCGGGCACCTTTAACATTCGCATCCGTTGTTAGATGAGTTCCCCAGTAGCTCAGTTGGTTAGAGCGGTGGACTGTTAATCCATGTGTCGTTGGTTCGAATCCAACCTGGGGAGCCAACTCTCATCAACAACAGATTCCCTATCGATTCCCCAGTAGCTCAGTTGGTTAGAGCGGTGGACTGTTAATCCATGTGTCGTTGGTTCGAATCCAACCTGGGGAGCCACATTGCTCCTTTATCCTCACAGCAAAGCTAAATCATGTCGTAGTAAATCGCGGTAATCTCCCGTTTCAGCCCGACGCCACAAACGTCGACTTAGTTCTGCGATCGGCACTTCTGCGCCCTGCGCTAACCAGTTTGCTAAAGCCGTTGCCACATCAGGCCAATAACACTGATGGCGTTGCCCATGGGCAAACCAGTCCGCCAGACCTTGTGCGGATAAATCGCTCAGATACGTCGCCAGTCCCAGTTGTTGCAGACAACGGGCATTTGCCAGTTGCTCAAACTGCCCTGCCAAGGGGCGCACCAACAGTTTTTTACCATAAGCGAGCGCCTCACAGCTGGTTTCAAAGCCGGCATTACTGACAATTCCTTCGGCGCGAACAAAATGACGCGCGAATTGCTGACGTGACGGCGGATAGTACTCAATACCGGCAATACGCTGCCGCTTGGCATCAGGATGAAATACACTGAAACTGTAGTGCGGAAACTTTACCAATAGCCGATGTACGCTTAGCAATGACTCAAATGGCAGGTACACCAGATAATGCCCTGCCTGAGGTTTTTCGGCCGCAGCACGGTGATGCACAATTGGCGGCAGTATATGCGAGCCTTCATTGACCCAATGCATACCTACAATGTCACGCGCCGGTGCGAACCATTTTAATAGCTGCTGATAAACTTTAGGAATGCGCAGCGTCTGCGTGGGCCGGAAGAAGGCATACTGGCGACCCATCCCAATGCAGCGCTTAGCTTGCCGCCGGGCAGCCCAGGCAACCACAGGCTCATAATCAGTAACAACCAGATCATAAGGGCTCAGGTCCAGTGCATTCACGTCGCGCCAGAACTGTTTCCAGTCGTTCTGTTGCAAGGTCGCGCGCAGGTCAATACGGCCTTGATTCACGGCAAAGGTCAGGCCTTTACGCCACTGCCAGTCGCCAAACGCCTGCATATCGAAAAAGTGCTCAGGCGCCCGGCCTGACACCAGATAGTCAACCTGTACCGGCTCGTGAGCGAGCGCTTCAGCAAGTGCGGTACAACGGCTTAAATGGCCGTTCCCGGTACCTTGTACTCCCAACAGTATTCGCATGTTCATCTCCTTCAATATTGCTTACATTACGCGCGCATCAGCAGTGCAAGTTGCGCCAAAACAGTCCCCAGCAGTGCGCCGGCAACAATATCGCCCGGATAATGCACGCCAAGCAGTACCCGCGACGCGCCCACTGCTGCCGCCCAGAGCAACCAAAGCGGCATCAATTCAGGGAAAAAAGTGGTCGCCAGACCAGCAAACAAAAACGCTGCGGTGGTATGCCCGGAGGGGAAGCTAAATTGATCGTGGGCTTTGATCACGGCCGTAATCGATAAGGCCTGATAAGGTCGGGGGCGTTTTAACACCCGTTTAATGACAATAAAAAGTGGGACTTCAATGGCATAGCCAACTGCCATGGAGAGCAGCAACGCCCTGCCATCGTGGGGCGCAATCAGGTACAGTAGTACCGCGACAAGGGCATAACAGTAGCCGTCACCCGAGCGCGACAACCAACGTAGCCAGGACTGCTGCGAAAAGGCCTTAGCGTGTCGGGAACACCAACAAAACCACTGCTGGTCATAGCGACTTAAGGTAGCTAGCCAACGTACCATAACAGGCTCCTTCGTTCCTGTGGTGACAGCTAAGGTACGCGCGCGAGATGGCGGTTTTGCGACAATCTGATGAAAATTACGTGACAACATCTGCTAAGTCCGCACAAAAAGTGGAATAACACTACAGTCTGTCGGTTGTTTCAAAGCGCCAAACATTCGATAATACGCAGGTATTTAAACGCTAATTTGGACGATTCACATGGGTGAGTATTTGCTGTTGCTGGTGGCAACGGTACTAGTCAACAATTTTGTGCTCGTGAAGTTTCTCGGCTTATGCCCGTTTATGGGGGTGTCGAACAAGCTCGAGACGGCGGTGGGCATGTCAGCGGCGACGACATTTGTGCTGACGCTGGCGTCAGTGTGTTCCTATCTGGTAAACCATTACCTGCTGCAGCCACTTGACTTAATGGCGCTACAAACGCTGAGTTTCATTCTGGTAATTGCCGTTGTCGTGCAGTTCACCGAAATGGTAGTGCATAAAACCAGCCCCACCCTTTATCGCCTGCTGGGTATCTTTCTGCCGCTTATCACCACCAACTGCGCGGTGCTGGGCGTGGCTCTGTTGAACATTAACGAGCAGCATAATTTTGTGCAGTCCATTGTCTATGGCTTTGGCGCCGCCCTTGGTTTTTCCTTAGTCCTGATTCTGTTTTCGGCGCTGCGCGAGCGACTCGCCGCCGCCGATGTTCCCTTACCGTTTAAAGGTGCGGCGGTAGGAATGATCACCGCCGGACTCATGTCGCTGGCGTTCATGGGCTTTAGCGGATTGGTGACGTTATCATGAGTGTTGTAACCGCCCTTATTGCGCTTGGCGTACTCGCGCTCATTTTCGGTATTGTTTTAGGCTTTGCCGCGGTGCGCTTTAAAGTCGAAAGCGACCCTATTGTTGATCAGATCGATGCACTGCTACCGCAGACCCAATGTGGACAATGCGGATATCCGGGCTGCCGCCCCTACGCTGAGGCCATTGCCAATGGCGATGACATTAATAAGTGCCCACCAGGTGGTGAGGCCACTATTAAAGCATTGGCAGACCTGTTAGGCGTTGAAGCCAAACCGCTGGATGCGGCACACGGCCAGGAAGACGTGAAAAAAGTCGCGGTAATCCGGGAGGACGAATGTATCGGCTGCACCAAGTGTATTCAGGCTTGCCCGGTAGACGCCATTTTAGGCGCCGCCAAGCAGATGCATACCATTATCGCGCACGAGTGCACCGGTTGTGACCTCTGTGTCGAGCCCTGCCCGGTGGACTGTATTGATATGGTGCCGGTGCCTACCCGTCCGGAGAACTGGCAGTGGGATCTGGAACAGATTCCGGTGCAAATTGTGGAGGCAAAGCAGTAATGTCCTCAAACGCCCATCTAAAAGACATTGAAGCCGGACACATCTGGAGCTTCCCCGGCGGGATTCATCCGCCTGAGCGTAAAGAACTGTCGAATCAGACAGCCATTGCCACCATGCCACTGGCCGACCATTACGTGGTGCCGGTGAAGCAACATTCCGGCGCCGCTGGTGAGATCTGCGTCGCTGTCGGCGAACGCGTGTTAAAGGGGCAGCCGTTAACCCACTCCGGCGTTAGCATGGGGCTGCCGGTTCACGCGCCGACCTCAGGCACCATCACCGCTATTGGTCCGGGCCGTATCGCACACCCGTCGGGCATGGCCGATGTCGTCATTCGGATTGCCGCCGATGGTAAAGATGAAGCTTTCGCGCAACAAGGCATCAGCGATTACACCGAAGTCGCCCGCGCTGAGTTATTAGAGCGCGTGCGCGCCGCAGGTATTGCCGGGTTAGGCGGTGCAGGCTTTCCCACTGCGCAAAAACTGGCGCTGCAACGCCCGATTGATTACCTGATTATTAACGGCGTTGAGTGTGAACCCTATATCAGCGCCGATGACCGGCTGATGCGCGAACACGCGCAAACTATTTTAGACGGTGCCCAGATATTGCTGCATCTGGCTCATGCACAAAAGGGTCTGGTGGCCATTGAAGACAATAAGCCCGAAGCCATTGCGGCAATGCGCGAAGCACTGGCGGACTATCCGCAGTTCAGTTTACGCGTGGTACCGACCAAATACCCTTCCGGCGGCGAGAAGCAACTGATTCAGTTGCTGACCGGGCGTCAGGTCCCCAGCCGTGGGCTGCCGATTGATATTGGCTTGCTGATGCAAAACGTCGGCACGGCGTACGCAATCAGCCAGGCCGTTCGTCAGGGGCAACCGCTGATTCAGCGCGTGGTCACGGTGACAGGTGAAGCGGTACGTCGCCCCGGTAATTACTGGGTGCGTATTGGCTCCACGGTTGCTGAGGTGCTGCGTGAAGCCGGATTCGAACGTGAGTCGCCAGAGCAGCGGGTGATCATGGGCGGCCCGATGATGGGTTTTACCCTGCCTGACACCGACGTGCCGGTGGTAAAAATTACCAACTGTCTGCTCCTGCCAGGCATGAAAGAACTCGCGCCCGCCCAGCAGGAAATGCCCTGCATTCGCTGTGGCGCCTGCTCTGATGTTTGTCCGGCGGTGTTGTTGCCACAACAACTCCAGTGGCTGGCCAAAGCGAAAGACTACGAAGGCCTCGAGCAGCAGAACCTGTTTGACTGCATTGAGTGCGGTGCCTGCGCCTACGTGTGCCCCAGTGAAATACCGCTGGTACATTATTATCGCAAAGCAAAAGCGGAAATTCGTAACATTGCCCGCGAGAAAGCCAAGGCTGAAAACGCGCGTGAGCGCTTCGAGGCACGCCAGCAACGCTTAGAGCGTGAAAAAGAGGAGCGCCTGGAGCGCCACCGTAAAGCCGCAGAGGCGCGTAAGAAAGCCCAGGCAGAGCAGGTCAAAGCCGGGGGCGAGAACCCGCAGGACGCAGTTCAGGCAGCAATTGCACGCGCCAAAGCCCGTAAAGCTGCGCAGCAAAAGAAGAACGAGGACTAATCAAGCATGACATTCAAACTCGCGGCCTCGCCCCACAGCCACCAGCGCCGAACCACCCAACAGGTGATGCGCTGGGTCTATATGGCGCTGATTCCGGGCATTCTGACGCTGATTTACTTCTTTGGCTGGGGTGTAGTCTGGCAACTGGGGCTGGCGATCCTGACCGCCTGGGCCGCTGAGGCTGGCTGTATGCTGTTACGCAACCGCCCGGTGCGCTTCGCCTGGCGCGATCATACCGCACTGGTGACGGCGATCTTACTCGCCATTAGTATTCCCGGTCTGGCGCCCTGGTGGATCATTGTCATCGGTACCGCCTTTGCCATTATTGTGGTGAAGCACGTTTACGGCGGCGTCGGTCAGAACATCTTTAATCCGGCCATGGCCGGCTACGTGGTGCTGCTGATCAGCTTTCCGGTGCAAATGACCAGTTGGCCACTACCGCAGCAAATCAGCCAGTTTGATCTCGGCTTTCTTGATGCCGCCTCAGTAATTTTCACCGGCTTTACCCCGGCGGGCTATAATCTTGAACAGTTACGCATGGGCGCTGATGGCTTAACCATGGCCACACCACTGGACAGCCTGCGCACTGCGCTTAACCACCAGTTAACCATGAGCGAAGCGCTGCAACGCCCTATTTTTGGTGATTACGCAGGCCTTGGCTGGCAATGGGTCAACCTGGCGTTCCTGCTTGGCGGGCTGGTACTGCTTAAGCAACGCATTATCAGCTGGCATATTCCGGGTGGCTTCTTGCTGGGTCTGCTGGTTCCGGCCGCAGTAGTGTGGATGTTTGCGCCAGAGCAAAGCGTTTCGCCGGTCATGCACATGCTTAGCGGTGCCACCATGTTGGGCGCATTTTTTATTGCCACCGACCCGGTGACCGCGGCGACCTCGAATCGTGGGCGTCTGTACTTTGGCCTGCTGATCGGCTTTTTGGTTTTTGTCATCCGCACCTGGGGCGGCTATCCTGATGGCGTCGCCTTTGCTGTGCTGCTGGCCAATATGGCCGTGCCCATCATTGACAAATACACGCAACCGGTCACCTATGGCCATGGAGAACACCCATGATTGCCAAAAGTATGCAACGCAACGGCCTCATTCTTGCGGCCTTTGCCGTCGTCGCGACATTGTTGGTGATGTTGACTGCACGGCTAACCGCCGAGCCGATTGCCCGCGAGCAACAGCGTGAGCTATTGCAGGTGCTGAACCAGTTACTGCCGGCTGAGCTACATGACAACGATCTTTATGCTTCGTGCCGGCTGATTGAGCACCCGGCGCTGGCGACGCAACCCACGCCCATGTACCTGGCGCGACAAAACGGTAGGCCGAGTGCGGCCGCCCTGGAAGTGGTGGCACCTAATGGTTACTCCGGCGCGATCCGATTACTGGTTGCGATTAAATGGGACGGCACTGTGGCCGGTGTACGTACCTTGCAACATCAGGAAACGCCGGGCCTGGGCGATAAAATTGAGATCCGCAAAAGCGACTGGATCACCAGTTTTAATGGCATGACAGTGCAAGGCAATGACGACACGCGCTGGGCTGTCACCCGCGACGGTGGCGTGTTCGATCAGTTTACCGGCGCAACCATCACGCCACGTGCCGTGGTGCAGGCGGTCAAGCGCAGCGTACTGGCCTTTAAAGCCAATAAAGACGAATGGGCGCAACAGCCAACGAACTGTGGAGGAGCGGCCTGATGAGTTACAAAGACATTACCCTGAATGGGCTGTGGGAAAACAACCCGGCACTGGTACAGTTACTTGGACTGTGCCCGTTACTCGCGGTGACCGCGACCGTTACCAACGCGTTGGGGCTGGGACTGGCCACCTTGCTGGTGCTGATTGGCTCCAATATTACCGTGTCGCTGGTGCGCGAGTGGGTACCAAAAGAAATCCGCATTCCGGTATTCGTAATGGTCATCGCGACCTTCGTGACAGTTATTCAGTTACTAATGAACGCCTACGTGTATGGACTGTATCAGTCACTGGGTATATTTATTCCGCTAATCGTCACCAACTGCGCCATTATTGGCCGCGCCGAAGCCTTTGCCTCGAAAAACCCATGGCGTCGCGCTGCCTACGATGGCTTGATGATGGGGCTGGGCTTTACCCTGGTGCTGATTGTGCTTGGCGGCATTCGTGAAGTGATTGGCAATGGTACCCTGTTTGACGGTGCCGACCTACTTCTCGGCGACTGGGCAGCAGCGCTGCGCATTGAGATTTTTGCTGTTGACTACCCATTGTTACTGGCCATTTTGCCGCCCGGGGCCTTCATTGCCATGGGCTTTATTATTGCCATTAAAAATACCATTGACCATTACCGCGAACAGCGCGCCAGCAAGCCGGTAAAAGAAGTCACGAGGGTACGGGTCACCGCCCAATAAACCAAGCAGACAGATAACGAAGCGAGCATGAATAAAGAAAAACGTATTGAGATACTGAAACGTTTTCGGGACAACAATCCTAACCCGACCACAGAGCTCGAGTTCAATTCAGACTTTGAGCTGTTAATCGCCGTGCTACTTTCAGCGCAGGCAACCGATGTCGGGGTGAATAAAGCCACGCGCAAACTCTTCCCGGTAGCGGATAACCCGCAGGACATGTTGGATCTCGGTGTCGATGGGGTAAAAGATTACATTAAAACCATTGGCTTATTTAATTCCAAAGCCGAGAACATCATCAAAACCTGTAAGATTCTGGTCGACAAGTATGACGGCGAAGTGCCCGAAGATCGCGAAGCACTCGAAGCCCTGCCCGGTGTGGGACGTAAAACCGCCAACGTGGTACTGAACACGGCCTTTGGCTGGCCGACTATTGCGGTCGACACGCATATCTTCCGGGTTGCCAATCGCACTAAGTTCGCCCCCGGTAAAACCGTGCGGGCCGTCGAAGATCGCCTCGAAAAGGTTATTCCGAGCGAGTTTAAGGTCGACGCGCATCACTGGTTTATTCTGCATGGCCGCTATACCTGCATTGCACGTAAGCCCCGCTGCGGCAGCTGCATCATTGAAGACTTGTGCGAATACAAACATAAAACTTCAGACGACTAACGCCACAAAGCAAGGAGTACGACAGTGAGAATGTTACATACCATGTTGCGCGTGGGTGACTTAGAGCGCTCCATCAAATTTTATACCGACCTGATGGGCATGCAGCTGCTGCGTCAGTCGGACAACGAAGAATACCAATACACCCTCGCTTTTGTTGGCTATGGTGATGAGAAAGATCACACCGTACTTGAGCTGACCTACAACTGGGACAAAAGCGAATACGAGATGGGCGAAGCCTATGGCCACATCGCCATTGGCGTAGACGATATTTACGGCTTCTGCGAGCAGCTTGAAGCCAAAGGTGCGGATGTCTATCGCAAACCGGGTCCAGTAAAAGGTGGCAAAACCCTGATTGCTTTTGTGCGTGACCCAGACGGTTACCCGATTGAACTGATTGAACGCCAGGCCAGCGACGACTTATGATCAATGACGACGCAAGTTTAATGAAGCAGCGATTTCGTGGCTACCTGCCGGTGGTCATTGACGTAGAGACCGCCGGTTTTAACTCAAAGACCGACGCACTGCTGGAAATTGCCGCGGTCACCCTCGCCTTTGACGATGATGGCTGGCTGCATCCTGATCAAACCATTCATTACCATGTGGACCCATTTGAAGGTGCCAACATTGAGCAGGCTGCGCTCGACTTTAACGGCATTGATCCGAACTCGCCCCTGCGCGGCGCGGTGCCTGAAGAAGAAGCTTTAAAAGAATTATTCAAGCCCATCCGCAAGGCACAAAAGGCCGCCGGGTGTCAGCGCTCGGTGCTGGTCGGTCACAATGCCACCTTTGATTTAGGCTTTGTCATGGCTGCTGCTGAACGCTGCAACATAAAACGCAACCCGTTTCATCCTTTTGTCACCTTTGACACCGCCGCACTGGCCGCCCTGACACTGGGCCAAACGGTGCTGATTAAAGCCTGTCAGGCCGCCGGAATTGCTTTTGACAGCAAAGAAGCGCACTCGGCGCTGTATGACACCGAGCGCACCGCCGAGCTTTTTTGCTGGATGATCAACCGCTACAAAAACTTAGGTGGCTGGCCGCTGGCAGCACAACCTTTTCGCGATGAATAACTGAGGACTTTAACTTGAACAAGCCTGTTGTCATGGCCGCGCTGGTGGCGGCCACTGTTGGTACCCTTCCCGCTGCAAACGCCGAAATGTTATGGCAGGACGTCAGCCTTACCTATCTGAATGGACAGAACTATAAGCTCGGTGACAGTGACCGCCAGGTGGTGACCTTCGAGCACGCTGCCGCCCATAATTGGGGCGACTCATTTTTGTTTGTTGATCGGCTCGACTCAAGCGACGGTTTTACCGAAACCTATGCCGAAATTTCACCACGTTTTAGTGTGATGAAATTCGCCGACGATAACTTTTTTAGCGGTCTTTACGTGGCCACCACCTGGGAAATTGGCGACGGTTTTGACAACTATCTGGTCGGTCTGGGCACCGATTTAAAACTTCCTGGCTTTGATTACTTTCAACTGAACGGCTATCGCCGCAGCAATGAGTTTTTTGAAAGCAATTATCAGCTGACCGCGGTCTGGGGCTTACAACTGAGCGGAGAATTCTACTACGACGGTTTCATGGACTGGTCGTCAGCCAGCACCGGTCACGCGGCCGAGATGAACTTTACTTCTCAGCTGAAATATAACGTCGGCCCGGCGCTCGGTATCGACAACCGCTTCTACCTGGGCGTTGAATACGCGCACTGGAATAATAAATTTGGCATTGACGGAGTGGACGAACGTAATTTAAATTTGTTGCTTAAATTACATTTCTGATCGCCAAAAATAACAATAAGGATCGTCCCATGACTGTAATGGCACCGACGTATACTGGCTGGCAAATTCGTATTCCCCACTTTCTTGCGCTGGTCATTATTGCCACTATGGTATGGTCCTACATTAATCCGGCCGATAGGACGGTATGGTGGGCGGAAATGGTGCCGATTATGGCCATTTTCGCCGGCCTTGCCGCCACGTATTCTAAGTTCCGCTTCAGTAACACCAGCTATGTGCTGATGAGCGTTTTACTGATCCTGCATACCATTGGCGCTCATTACACTTTCGCCAACGTGCCGTTCGCCTGGGTCACCGACACCTTCGGGTTTGAGCGCAACCATTACGATCGTATCGCGCACTTCACTGTCGGCTTTTACGCCTACCCCGCTGCCGAGCTACTGGTTCGCAAGCAATGGGCCCGTCCTGCGTGTGCCATGTTCTTCGGCTTGTTCTTTATCATGGCTGTAGCCGCCGCCTACGAGCTGATTGAGTGGCAATTTGCCGTGATTGAAGGCGGTAACGCCGGTATTGAGTTCCTTGGCTCGCAAGGCGACATCTGGGACGCACAAAAAGACATTCTGGCGGACACCCTCGGCGCTCTCTTCGCACTCGCGCTATTCGCCAACTCGCGCTGGGCACGACAGCGCGTCGAATAAAACCAACAAGGAGCTTCGCCATGGCCGTTTACGCCCTGAACCTTTTCGACGTCTCGAATAAAGACGAATATCTCGCCTACGCCCGCCGCTCCGTGAAAGAAGTGCAGGCGCATGGCGGCAAAGTTGTCTCTTTAGGTAAATTTCGTGAAGCCGCGCAAGGTGACCTTACCCCGCGCTCGGTTCTTATACTGGTTGAATGGGAATCTAAAGCAGCGTTCGACAGCTACTGTAACGACCCTGACCTCGCCGACCTGCACCCACATCGCGAGAACGGCACTTCGAATTACATCTGGCATCTGTTTGATAAGCTGGATGACTTGCGGCCGATATTGAAAGGTAGTGATTGATGGAAATAGCAAAAGCCTGATAAAAGCTCGGTAACCGCTGTGTATTCGCTGTTGGCTGTCTCTATCAAACCGCTTGATTTTGTGACAAATCTCGTTGCTTCCGCTTTCTGAAAAATAGCTCACTTAGCTCTTTTAAAGTTTTCATAAAACAACCCATGTATTGTTTTTGATTCACTTTACTACTTATACGTTGTTTTACCGTTGATCCAGCGGAAAAGTTTGTCTGGCACTAGCCCCTTGGCAGATGGTTATGGGCGGATCACAACCCGACACTCGGCAATGGGTTCATTAGGGGACAGGTAAATTAGGCTTTACCTACAGAAATGTTGGTGCGACACTCAAAGCACATCGTTTAGGATAAGCTAGTGATGAAACTCTCACCAGATGAAGAACTGATAGCTTAGCGGGCGATTAAGTTCGCGAAAGCAAACAGAACGCAGATTGCGCGAAATCTAACGGACAAACTACAATTTCCATCTGAGAAAAAACCTGTTTCGGTCTTTATGGCGGGTTCACCTGGAGCCGGAAAAACCGAAGCGTCAAAGCTGTTTTTAGAAGAGATCGGTGCGAACACTGTCATCAGATTGGATCCTGACGATCTCAGGCACTATTTCGAGGAATATCGCGGTACTAACTCATACTTGTTTCAGTCAGCGGTTTCTTTCATTGTCGAGCGAACTTCGGATTTTGCATTTAAAAATGGTCAATCGTTTTTGTTAGATGGGACGTTGTCTAACCATGGAGTTGCGCACCGAAATATCGAACGCTCATTACGAAGAAACAGGCACGTCTTGATACTGTTTGTTTATCAGAAGCCTGAATTTGCTTGGGAGTTTGTTCAAGCACGTGAAAAAGAAGAAGGCCGTAGAATTGAACCAGCCGTATTCGTTGAGTAGTTCTTAGGTGCGCAAACAGTAGTAAATGGACTAAAGGGCGAATTTGGCAGTCGAATACAGGTAGATTTGTTGGTCAAAAATAATAAGGGCCATACGCGCTTCTATCATGATAATGTTGACGAGATTGAGCGCTACCTAGCAGAACGGTACACTCGCAAACAGCTTCTCGAGCTGATAAAATAGCGCGCCCTCGAAGTTGCAGTAGAACTATATAGAGGGATAGAGCGTGGAAATATTAAGGTAATCGATAATGATCGGGATATTCAAAAAGAAAGCTACAGAGAGTTCGAACCTATCGAACTTCGTACGCAACGCTAAATCGCGTGACAAGAAGCGTGTTTACGCACGCGTAATCGATCGTGCTATTGCAGAGCAAAATGCCGTTGTGGATCGTCAGAAAAAAGTAGCGAACAGTTAGTCGTCTCCTTCTGAGCCAAATTTACTGAAAAAGCCCCCTAGCTTTTTAAAGTTAGGGGCTTTTTTGTTGCTTACTCGTCGAAATAGTAACTCCCTTAGTACACAAATCGGACTGTTATCTATCTGCCAGACAACCTTAACCGCCAATCAGGCTCATTCGACCACATCACCAAGACTCCGCCGCGGTGTAGCGTCAATGTCCTCTTTCGGGTAGCCAAGGCGGAGCAGAATCTGCGGACAGCCGTCATGGCTTAGCAGTCGTTGCAGTTTAGGTCGTAGCCAGGCGACCTGAATGGGTTGGTTAAGATAGGAAGCTTGCAGGCCTTCAGCATGGGCAGATAGCAATAATTTTTGTAATGCCTGGCCCGCTGCCAGCCAGTCATTCACGTTATCTTCCGGCGTGCCAAGCACCACCAGCGCGGGCGAATCCTCGGCTACTTGCTTGTCCATACCACCGATAAGTTTGCCCATATTGAAGTTACGGACCATAAAGCGCGCTAGCGGAGCAATGAGTGCTGGCACAGTCAGTCCATCGCCCTGGCGCCGCGAATGCATCCAGGCCGCAAGCTCCTTTCGCCACTTAGGGTTGGACCACTGAGCTGCGTCCCCTTTTGCGACAAGCTCAGCGACTTTCTGCCGGTAATCTTTCGTTTCGATAACCTCAAGCCAGGCGTTTTCTGTTGCTACCGCAGATGACAACGATTTTAGCGTCGCTACCGAAACCTTTTTCGATGCAAACGATTTGCGGTAAGTTCTGCGGCCGTTAATCGAGTCGAATAACTCGCCCTCTTCTGCCGATTCCGACGCGTGTTTGTTAAACGAGATCGTGGCAAGCAGGTCCCGATCGTCGGGGTTCGGGCAGGCATCAATTTCGACTGCTATCCCTGCATGCGCCGCGGCGACACGCAAATTCATTAAAGCGCAGCCACAACTGATGGTGAGCTCGCGGTCATCGGGATCATTCGCCGGAAGCGATCGCGTTCTATCGGCAAACAACATGATGGCGCCATCAGCCATCCCAAAGCGCCAGGGCTGGGTGTTATGGCTGGAAGGAGCAAGAATGGCGCACTTCAGCAGCGACCGCAGTTGCTCCTCAGAGATGGCAGTGTTGGTTGAGTTCATAGTGACGCGCTCTCATAACGAAGGGCTTGCACTAGTTATAGATTGCGGCGCAGAACACTGCAATGTCTCAATCACAGATGGCGTAGTGCCTCAATTTGCTGTTTCGCGTGTGCCGTTTCAGAAGCCGGGAACTGCTGAACAATGTACTCATAGAGCTTCAATGCTTCTGCGACACGCCCACGCTGCGCATCAGCCAAATAATCCGCGGTCTTGCTGAGCTCATCAACTTCCTCAGAGAAATCGTAGATCTCACGCTCATTCTGAGAAATATCAGCATACCACTGCATGGCGTGGTCATAGCCATCGTAAACGATTCGCGTACGCAGATTCATGTAGATTGAGGCAAGCGGAACGGTGTACTCATTGCCGCGTAAAATAGCATCGATAGTGTTGGTCAAGTCGCCGACATTAAAGTTCTTATTATTGGTCAGCAAGAGCACCGTAAATTGCTCGCCGGGATTGTGATACAACGAAGACTCAAAATTATAATTCGAGCCATGATGGTAGTGATACACCAAGGTGTCACCATCAAAAAGGCTGTGCCCCAGTGGCGATTGATTACCGTCATAGCCAGCGAATAGCTCATAAAGCGAGTCTTTACTGATCAGCTTGTAGGTGTGCAGGCCCTCAACCCAGTGATATAAATCTTGCGCTGTCAGTTGCACCCAGCCCGACATATAAGGGGCGTAGTCGTCTTCAATGAAACGATTATTAAATGCTTTGGCGAACTTCTCAGCGTCAGCGGCCAGATCGATCGCAGCGGAATCCATGCCAAGCGGCCTCAGCATATGCTGTTCAACGAATGCATTAAACGACATGCCGGAGACTTTTTCGACAATGCGTTTACGCAAAAATACATTGTGATTGTTATAGCCATACGCCGTGCCTGGCTCGAATTCGAGTTGTTCCAGCGCGCGCAGAAACTGCCATACGTCGTCATCCAGCGGTTCGCTCGGATAGCTTGGCGCCGGCAAGCCGCTGGTGTATTGCATCAGATTGCGGATGCTGACGCGCCCGGACCATAGCGGCAGCTCAGGAAAGTAGTCAGAAACTTTGTCATCGAGTGATAGCTTGCCCTGCTCTTTTAACATCATCAGGGCAACGCCATCGAACTCTTTTGCTATGGAGCCAATGTTGAAACGTAAGTCCATTTCCAACATTTGCTTTTGACCGCCGTCGGCAAAACCAACGGCGTTCTGGTAAACGATTTCGCCTTTTTCGGCGACCAGTACATTGCCGTTAAAAATACCGCGCGCATGGGCTGCGTTCATGAGCGCGTCTATTTTCTCTGCTTTGCTTTGCGCTAGCGCAGTACCGCTTGCAAGCAGCAAGGTAAGCAGTGCAAGGATTACGTTTTTCATTATTTTTGTTGCTCGATCTGATAAAAAATTGTGAAAATTCTATCAGAAAAGTCAAAAGCAACTGGTAAGGCCTGACACAGCTTCGCTAAACTCTTAATTCATACGGCTGTGTCAGTCTTTCTTTTTAATCACCTTTGCGTTGACTGTTTTTGCCCTTCGGCTGGCTCTTGGGCTGATTGCCACCGCGACCCTGCGGCTTGCGCGGTGGGCGCGGAGTTTTCTTCGGCGGTGGCGTTTTGCCGGTAAGCTCAACGTCGGTAAAACCTTCTAATTTACGGCGCTCAATGGGTTGGCCAATGAGTCGCTCGATGGCTTTTAAGGTTTTAAACTCTTCATCCATGACCAGTGAGATGGCATGACCCACCTGTCCGGCGCGACCGGTACGGCCAATGCGATGCACATAATCTTCTGCCACCTGCGGCAGATCGTAATTGATCACGTACGGTAATTTTTCGATATCCAATCCGCGCGCGGCAATATCGGTTGCGACCAACACCTGTACGTTGCCGGCTTTAAAGTCCGCCAACGCTTTGGTGCGCGCGCCCTGGCTTTTATTGCCGTGAATGGCTGCTGCCAGGAAGCCGTCGGCATCTAACTGTCGTACCAGACGATTGGCGCCGTGTTTGGTACGCGAAAACACAATGACTTGCGGCAAGTTCAGATTGCGTAAGATCTGCATGAGCATACGCGGCTTTTCACTCTTTTGTGCCGCATACAAGGTCTGTTCAATACGCTCTGCGGTGGCATTCGGTGGCGCCACGGAAATCTCGACCGGCTTGTGCACCAGCGTTTTCGCAAGGTCACGGATTTCCTTTGAAAATGTCGCCGAAAACATCAGCGTCTGGCGCTTGGTCGGTAATAGCCGGATAATTTTTCGAATGTCGTGAATAAAGCCCATGTCGAGCATACGGTCGGCTTCATCTAGCACCATAACTTCCAGTTTCGGGAAGCGAATGGCGTTTTGCTGATACAAATCGAGCAGACGACCTGGTGTTGCCACGAGAATATCGACGCCTTTGCGTAGCTTCATCATCTGCGGATTAATTTTCACGCCGCCAAAAACGACCGCGTAATTAAGTGGCAAACCAGCGCCATAAGTGGCAACACTCTCACCTACCTGCGCAGCAAGCTCGCGCGTCGGCGTTAGAATAAGCACGCGCGCAGTGTTTGGCTTGGCGCGCTCATTATCTTTGAGCATTTCTAAAATCGGTAAGGTAAAGCCAGCGGTCTTACCCGTGCCCGTTTGTGCTGCCGCCATCACGTCATTCCCAGCAAGTACGGCAGGAATCGCTTGCGCCTGAATTGGCGTGGGTTCGGTATAACCCTGGCGAGTGAGGGCGTCTAGAATTTCAGGGCAAAGTCCGAGTTCAGAAAAAGTCATGTATAAATGTGCAACCTAATAATGATAAGAACGTGCATTCTACCTTAGTGAGGCGCGCGCTGCAGTTTATTTCACTCGTTGGTGTGCTATCGCGCCCGAGCTACGCTCTGCTCGGCGCCCTGCCCGCTTTCTATTCGTTCTCATGGCCGGATGCTGCCAGAAGCGCCGCCCTTATCTCTATAATATTATTGGTTTTTTGTGCTTTCCTTGTCTAATGTTAAGTAAGTGACAGGCAATCAGAGCTGTTATTCGTAGACGAATTTAATTATCGATCTTTATTTGGAGGTGGGTATGAGCAACGAAGAGAATGTACCAACGCAATTTGGTATTTTTTATCCAACGGGTTATATCGTCGTGGCGTTTCCGGAAAAGGACGATGCCTGCAAGGTACAAGAAGATTTAATGACAGGCGGATACGAAGAATCTGAGTGCAAGCTTTACGAAGCCGATAAAATTGCCTCCATCGCGAAAAGCCATCTTGACGACGCTGGCCCCTTAGCGAAGTTAGGAGCAAGTGACCAATATGAGAAAAAGCACTTAGAAGCCGCAAAAGATGGTTGTACGTTCTTGGTCATTCACGCACCTAATAAGGATGATGCAGAACGTGTCATGCGTGTCGTTCGTCGGGTATCGTTTGAATTCGCTCACCGCTACCAACATCTGGCAATCCGAGATTTAAAGTGAGCACTTTGGGTAAACGTGCAGTGTTTGCTTAGTCAAAGCTCCCATTCGTGGCGTTTCGGAACAAAAAAGTCCAAAAATGCCCGGACTTTCGCCTGAACCGGTCGCGACGGATGGTAGTAAACATACACCTTAGCGCCCTGCCACCACACGTCCTGAAGCACCGGCGCCAAACGCCCTTGCCTGAGTTTTTCCTGAATGGTGGTGGTGTTCACCGGTGCGTTAATGAGCCCAAGTCCCGCCTCGGCTAACTCTAATAGGCCCGCGACAGTTTTAATTTGGCAGGTGGGCGTCACATAGTTGGGCTCGCCGTTGTTGCGACCTGCGATAAGTACATTGCTGGGTTGGTTGTGCAGGTAGCCAATGACCTTGTGCCTGGCAAGCTCGTCGATGCTGGTGGGCGTACCGTTTTTCTTCAGGTAGTCAGGCGACGCGAAGATGCCATAAGCAGAAGACCATAAGGCCTGACGTTTTAAGCCCGGGTAACGCTCGCCGAGATACGCACCGACGGCCCAAAATACATCGTAATCGTCGTCAATAATGTCAATCAGTGACTCCTTCACATCCAGCGAGATGCCAAGCTCCGGATACTCTGAGGTAAATTCCGCCAGCCAGGGAATGAGTGTTTCTTTTAGCATATCGTTTGACTGACAAACGACGCGTAGCTCGCCCGTTACAGATGTTTCCTGGCTATGCCCCCAGCGGACCAGCGCGGTGTAATGCTCAAGCGATGCTTCAGATTTCTTCTTGAACTCAAGACCGAACTCGGTCAGTTCAAGCTTGCGCCTAGTGCGAATAAAAAGCGCCTGGTTGAGCTCGCTCTCAAGCCGACGTATTTGCTTGCTAATCGCCATCACGGTTTTTGCTTCGGCTTCAGCAACTCTCGACATATTGCCGGTCTCGGCGACCTTGCAAAAAATGTCTAAATCTCGCGGGTGAAACACGTTTAAACCTTTTGTTTAGTTTTGCTATATTATTAATCCATTTATTTATACACCGCAAGTCTTTACCATTCCCACCTTAACTAACGACGTACAACAAGGGGATATCATGCCATTGCATGCGCCTGAATGGATCATACTGCTCACCATTATAGCGATGTCGCTTTACAGTCTTTGGGAGTCCGACAAAGTCAAAAAAGCCATCATTAGCGGGAAAAAGACCAAGATCCGAGCCTATCAGGAGGCCATGCTCTTTTTGTGGGTGCCAACGCTGCTGTTACTGGCCATTGACAGGTGGGCCTAACGCTTTGCTCACCGAGTAATTTGTCCGTGTGTAGCAACTTGTTATACATCGCTTTTAACCAGACCAAAATTTAAATCGATCAAAATAGATGAAAGATCTACACTCCTTTTTTCACAATATTCCTTTAACAAAAGCATGACGGGATGCGGCGAATCTTTAGTAACGGACTGAAGCCTTAGTTTGCGTTCGAAAAAATTTGAGTCCTCGTCGTCATATAACAATCCATAGCTTTCCAAAATAGCGATGTGGTTATAGGCCTCTTTGGGGTCCATACTTACAACGTACTGAAATTCGTTGACTGAGAAGTGACCATCGTGAGCATCGGCACGATTCACCACTAGCAAAAGTATTTTCCTAGTAACAGGTGAGATTTTGTGAAGCAACTGGAGTAATTGGTTCATCTCATCGAGATAAATTGGGATTTCCTCAGCCTCAATCCAACCCTCATCTACAAAAACTTGGGCAGACTGCGGAGGAACAGGCTCGTAGGCAAGAGCAACGTCATACACATCATTTGCAAGTGAATCCAATACTTTCTCGAACTTTGCCTCATGAGATCGCTTGATTTCTTTCATTTTCGACACAGGAAATCTAGCAACATCGTCCGTTTCTTTGTGGTGACGATGGCACATTAGAAGCAAATTTTCGAATTGTCTTCGCTGCTCGTTACTTTGGCTGGCATTAAAGCGAGGCCCTCCTACAGCCGCAGCTTCTATGTGACAAAGCTGCGCAACGTAGATACCGTTAAAATCTACAATCGGATGCAGACAGCCAGGAAAAGCACAGACGTTTCCAGATTTTAAAAATAACTCGCGAAGAACTTCCGGCTTTGGAGTTAAACGTTTAACCTCTTCCACAGTTACCTCGTGATGTATAACGCCGTGCTCTGCGGCAAATTTGAAGTGCAGCGGAAAATTTGTCCAACAGCAGCACTTTGTTAGCTTTCGTGGTGCTGGACAATGAATTTTGCGCGCTCATAAAGTTCATCAAATGTAATAATTTCAGGATTACTGGTATTTTTACGAAGAAGCTCGAATGACCTTAGTTTATCCCTGTTCACGCCTTGCTCCGATAAAAACTCACCCATTCTGCCTATTACCAAATAGGACTTAGGCTGGTAATTATAAATTTCTTCGCCAGTTGGGTTACCTTCACTATCGCTAGGATTGATTCTGCTAGATAGATTTTCCACTGCAGACGCAACGGTACCTTGGACTTGTGCTATCGCACCAGCCAATTCTTTTGAAGGTGCCCAGCAGCCGGACCGATAAGGCTTAGCCTCTAATAGAGCTGTTGTGTGGGTTTTAATTTCAACAAAGCATAAGTTGGAAATAATGCCCTTTGTCTTCATAAGAGCATCAACACGCTTACCGTGCGAATCTACGCTATGCCCTTGGACTACTTGTTCTAGCTTTTTATCATCGAGACTGGACAAAAAAATGTAACCTAGTCCATAACCAAATACCCAAGGGTTCTTTTCAAAGTACTTTTGCCATAGAGCTTCATTAGAACATTTCTTTCTGTCCTTTAAATCGTCAAAGTAGCTTTGATCATGCAGAAGATTGTTATAAACACCTAACTGCTTTTTTCGAAATCCCACCGCGACTAGGTCTTCTGTAGTTACCTCGGATTTTAGTGCTTCAGCAAACAATTCCTGATTTTCAACAAGAAATGTTTTTGCTTGATGAGTAGTCAAAGCTACTTTTCGAAGCTCTTCATCAGAAATATTTACTTTGGCTCTATTTTTGAAATCTACAGCTTGTATATTTGCTAAAAACTCACAGAATCGACCTATTTCTTCACCCACAAATGAAAACCCAGATCCATAAGGCTGCCCTGTTTCTGACACAAACTTTTGGACAGTTAAGACGAAAGTTTGCCTAGTATCTTCTAAGAACTTCGCTGTTATATAGGTTTTAGCGTCTGGCTTCTTTCTTAAAACTACCTCGTCGCGTTCCTTTGCATATTCATAGCCATTTTCAGAGGGTAGAATTTTAGACGCGATACGAACCCTACGCTCCTTATCGCCAAAAGCTCGGAGTGATGGGCTTATATAGGTTTTACCCGGTAGGGGGTTCTGATAATCGTCATCCATAGTTTCGATTTCTACTCCGAGAAGCTAACATTTGTATATTGTGCGTGCGCATTTAGAAACTCGTCCAATTGATAGTTTTCGGTTCTTAATTTACTGATCAAGCGAGCATTCCTGACTTGAAAGGTCCCGAGTTAGCAAAGGCAATTTGAGAATGCTCAGTTACACTTTATCGAGCGCACAATATCCAACCTTTATTTTTTGTTATGTAATTGACAGTAAACGACTTAAATACACAACACAACAACAAAACGCGCAATATTGCCGACGTGAATGTGCCATGCACCGCTAGCGACACCCACACTTACTAATAACGGGACAGCTAGTCACTAATTGGAGTAATTTGAAAGTCAGAAGGTCCGCTGTTCGCTCGTTCCAGACATTGGTCTTGTCTTGTTGGACTGGTTCGTGCCAACAGCGGATGTTAGCGGTCAGCTCAGCGGTGCCCTTGTATCAAAGCGAAAAAGAGCATCCGGTTGAGGGCCCGAACTCGAACTAAATGCTAAGACTCATCATCATCGTGATACTCCTGATCAAAAAGGCCCTCTTGCAAAGGAGTCATTTTTGACGCAGGTATTTCCTGAGTTGCCACGTCGAGTATAGGATCCAACGCCTTACAAAGTGCTGCGTGCCTCCTTTTTCTATTGCCAAGGTCAGAGGATGCCCTAATAGATCTTCCGTAACTCACGACCTGCGATGAGAATTCTTCATCATCTGCATCAGAACTAATATATCTATTGACCTCCTTGGAAAAGCTGTCGAGAGCTTCTCTAAACTCACCTCTTTTTTCTTGAGTCAGCGGGAGTTGATTTTGATGCAAGGCTAGGTAAAGGAACAGCGAGTAAAAGTCTGTCTTCTTTTTCCAACGTGTATTTTTTATATCTGGGAGCAATTGCTCAAGTTCATAAATCACGGTTCTAAACGTTGAAATTGTAGTTGCCCCCGCTAAAACGGACAGTTTAACTTGCCACTTTAAGAGCTCGATACTCTCGCGGTGACATCATTTTCAATCCGCTGTGCGGATGGTAATTGTTGTAATCTTCGAACCATTCAGCGAGCTTGGTTAATACCGTAGCTGCATCAGGGCGGTCATTCAGATATACATAAT
>NZ_PIPY01000012.1 GCF_003987065.1 Pseudidiomarina insulisalsae
TTGTTAAGCACTTTTCCAATCAGTCAGGTGTATCCGAAGATACTGCATCCGAAGATGCTTTTTCTCTGCCTGAATCCGGTAAGTGCCCACACAGTTTGCTTGGCTTGATATATTGTTAAAGAACGTTCGCTTCTTTCTGAAGCGGGATGCGTATTTTACGTCATCCTTTGCCAGCGTCAAGATCCTTTTCGATCTTTTTTTTCAGGCGCTAAGCGCCGCTAGCCGTTATCTCTGGGGCTTTGCCCTCGGTGACAACGGCGGCGAATTATAAGGATCATGAAAGCCGGCGCAAGATCTTTTTTCGAAAAAAGATTTGATCGCTTACTTTTTATTCAGAAGCGCTCTTTTTCTCTTCTTTTTGCGCATCTTTTGAGCTGTTGTCAGTCTCTTTCTCGTCTTCGCAGTCTTCGTCGGTATCGCCAACGACATGTTTGAGTTCCAGCCGCTTCACTGAACGCACCGTCAGAATCGGACCCGATAGCGCATAAATAAAGAAGATACTGAACAAGACCAGTGAAGGCTCGGTCGCAACGACCACAAATGCCAGAACCATCGCCAGAATCACGACAAAGGAAACGCGCCCACGCCAGTCCACATCTTTAAACGAGTGGTAACGGAAGTTACTGACCATAAGCAAGCCAGCACAAATCGTGATAATGGCAGCTAAATAACTAATGGAGCTTGGTTCGATTTCATATTTAGAACCAACCCACACCAGGCCACTGACAATGGCAGCGGCGCTTGGAATTGCCAGGCCCTGGAAATAACGCTTGTCAGAGGTAGCCAGGTTCGTATTGAAGCGTGCAAGTCGCAGTGCCCCACCGGCAACAAATATAAATGCAGCCAGCCAGCCAAATTTACCTAAATCAGATAACGCCCAGTTATACATAACCAGTGCCGGAGCCATACCGAATGAGACGATATCAGCCATACTGTCGTATTCGGCACCAAAGTCGCTCTGGGTATTGGTCATGCGGGCCACCCGGCCGTCCAGGCCATCGAATACCATCGCCACAAAAACAGCAATCGCCGCTGATTCAAACTGATTATTCATTGAGGCGACAATCGCGAAGAACCCCGAGAACAGACCTGCTGTGGTCAGCAAATTAGGTAGTAAAAAGATTCCGCGATTCTTAGTCGATGCGTTATTTGGCATAAAGCTTCCCGATTACAAAAAGTTGAGACCGTGAAGAATAGCATAGCATGCGAGCTGCAATAAATAGCCATTGCAGCCCGCAGCTACCGTTTGCGCTCGATTACTGAGTGATCACTATCGCCTCATCCTGATAATCAACCTTGATTACCTGACCAGGTAGCAACTCGCCTGCCAGCAGTCGTTGCGCCAGAGGGTTCTCGATTTCTTGTTGGATCGCTCGCTTCAACGGGCGTGCGCCAAACACCGGATCAAACCCTGCCGCCGCAAGATGATTTAAGGCTGCGTCGGTTAACTCCAACTGATAATCCCGTTCAGCTAAGCGCTTATGTAAGCGTTGTAACTGAATTTCGGCAATCGAACGGATTTCCGATTTTGCCAGTGGATGGAACACGACGGTTTCATCAACACGGTTGAGGAACTCCGGCCGGAAGTGGTGTTGCAATATTTCCACGACATTGGCCTTCATTTCCTCATAGGTCTGCTCGTGCGCCTTTTCCTGAATGACATCAGAACCCAGATTCGAGGTCATGATGATCACCGTATTACGGAAATCAACCGTACGCCCCTGCCCATCGGTCAGACGTCCATCATCCAGCACCTGCAACAGGATATTGAAGACATCCGGATGCGCTTTTTCAACTTCATCTAATAAGATGACCGAGTACGGACGGCGACGCACAGCTTCAGTCAGGTAACCACCTTCCTCATAGCCTACATAGCCCGGGGGCGCACCGACTAAGCGTGACACAGCATGTTTTTCCATAAACTCAGACATATCAATGCGAACCATTGCATCTTCGGTATCGAATAAAAACGCTGCCAGCGATTTGCACAGTTCCGTTTTACCCACACCGGTAGGGCCGAGGAACAGGAACGAACCAATCGGCCGTTGCGGATCAGCAAGCCCTGCACGTGAACGGCGAATCGCATTCGCGACCGAAGTCACTGCTTCGTCTTGTCCCACCACGCGCCGATGCAACTGACTTTCCATCTGCAGTAATTTCTCGCGCTCACCTTCAAGCATTTTACTCACCGGGATACCAGTCCAGCGCGATAGCACGTCGGCAATCTGCTCCTCAGTCACCTTGTTCTTTAACAGCGTCATCTCCTGATCTTCCGCTTCGACCGCCGCAGCCAGTTGCCGCTCAAGCTCCGGTATTTTGCCGTACTGCAGTTCGGACATGCGGTTCAGATCACCCGCGCGGCGCGCGATATCCAGATCCGTTTTCGCCTGCTCAAGTTGCGCTTTAATATTCTGCGCGCCTTGTACCGCAGTTTTCTCGGACAACCAGACCTCTTCTAACTCGGCATATTTACGCTGTTGCTCCTCGAGCTCTTTCTCCAAGGTTTCCAGGCGCTTTTTGCTGGCTTCATCGTCCTCTTTTTGCAGCGCTTTTTGCTCCAGTTGCAACTGGATAATGCGGCGCTCAAGTCGATCAAGATCTTCCGGCTTCGAGTCAATTTGCATACGGATACTCGACGCAGCTTCATCGATCAGGTCAATGGCTTTGTCAGGCAACTGCCGGTCGCTGATATAGCGATGAGACAGTGTCGCCGCAGCGACAATTGCCGGGTCGGTAATTTGTACAGAGTGGTGCACTTCGTAACGTTCTTTCAGACCGCGCAAAATTGCAATGGTGTCCTCTACTGAAGGCTCATCTACCAGTACCTTCTGGAAACGTCGCTCGAGCGCGGCGTCCTTTTCAATATATTGGCGGTATTCATCCAGTGTCGTCGCACCTACGCAATGAAGCTCGCCGCGGGCAAGGGCTGGCTTGAGCATATTGCCTGCGTCCATGGCACCGTCGGCTTTCCCGGCACCGACCATGGTATGCAGTTCATCAATGAACAGAATAATGCGGCCTTCTTCTTTACTAAGCTCGTTCAGCACGGCTTTCAACCGCTCTTCAAACTCACCGCGGTATTTGGCACCGGCAAGCAGCGCCCCAAGATCGAGCGAGAGCACGCGTTTATGTTTCAGACCTTCGGGAACCTCGCCATTGACAATACGCTGCGCCAAACCTTCGACGATAGCGGTTTTACCAACGCCAGGCTCACCAATCAGTACCGGGTTATTTTTGGTGCGGCGTTGCAGAACCTGAATAGTCCGGCGGATCTCATCATCGCGCCCAATGACGGGGTCAAGCTTGCCCGATTCTGCCCGCTCGGTCAGATCAATGGTGTATTTCGTAAGTGCCTGGCGTTGGTCTTCGGCGCTTTGTTCATTAACATTCTGGCCACCACGCACTTGTTCTATTGCTTGCTCAACTTTGCTACGGGTAATGCCAAGACGCTTGAGAATGTCGCCGAGTTTGCCTTTGTCTTCAGTCGCCGCCAACACAAAAAGCTCTGATGAAATATATTGGTCGTTACGCTTTTGCGCGTACTTATCGCAAAGGTTCAATAAGGTGCCGGTGGCTGACGATGCCTGCACCTCGCCGCCAATACCTTCCACCTGAGGCAGGCTATCGAGTGCTTCACTAAGTGCCGCACGCAGCTGATTGGTATCGACCTGTAAATACGTCAGTAGCGGTCGTAGGGTACCGCCGTCCTGATTTAACAAAGCCTGCATAATATGCACAGGCTCAATATATTGATGGTCACGTCCAAGCGCCAACGACTGCGCATCGGCAATGGCCATCTGGAATTTATTGGTTAATTTGTCGAATCGCATGATTTATAACCTCACATACGCTAATAAGTCCTTGTAGCCTATGTGGGTATAAAATAGACGATTTCAAGCAGGGTAGGCTAAATTTTCCAAATCAGGCTGGCAATGCGGCCACAGTTTCGATCGCGCCGGTAGGAGTCAAAGCGCGGGTCAGAGAAAGTACACAAACCACTTTGCACGACATCAGCAATACCTGACCGTTCAAGCATGCGTTCAGCCAGTAACGGTAGGTCGGCGAGCCAACGGTCGTTATGCGCATGGAAGGTGGCCGAGTCAACCAGTTGCGCAGTCGCAAACGCCTGACGAACTTCGTCGCCGACTTCAAAATAACGCACCGAAATTGCCGGGCCGATATACGCACTAAGTCGTTGCGGAGCAACGGGTAGCTGGGCCAGCGTCGTCGTAATAATGCCCGCCGCCAGACCGCGCCAGCCGGCATGAATAGCAGCAATTACCTGACCGTCGTCACTACAGAGCAGAATCGGCAGGCAATCAGCAGTTAGTACAGCGCAGACCGATGCTGGCTGCTGTGTCCAGATAGCATCGGCTACCGCACCCTGCCGCGCGGTCTCAAACTGAACCACGCGGGTACCGTGGCATTGCGCCAACCATTTTGGCTGCACCGGCAAATGCAAACGCCGCTGTAACTGCCTGCGGTGCCGCAATACAGTCGCCGGGTCGTCGCCGACATGCGCGGCAAGATTACCCGGTTCCGTGGTGGTAGTGACGCAAGCGCGCACGCCCTTTGGTAACACCCATGCCGGGGTAATACTATTCTTCGGCATGGGCGTTGCGGTCGGCGCGCAGTAACTTTACTAACTCGACAAAGTCATCAGGGGTCGGCGCGTCAAACGACAGCCATTCACCGGTTATCGGATGATGCAGCGACAGGCGCGCCGCATGCAATGCCTGACGTTTAAAGCCACGCAGGTAGGCAAGTAACTCCGGGCTGGCATCCTGCGGTGGGCGCGGACGTCCGCCATAGGTGATATCACCCACCAGCGGATGGCGGATATGGGCCATATGTACCCGTATCTGGTGTGTCCGGCCCGTTTCAAGGCGCAGTCGCAGATGGGTATGATTACGAAAACGTTCCACCACACGATAATGGGTCAACGCAGGTTTTCCCATTGCCACCACCGCCATATGCGTGCGCTTCGTCGGATGGCGGCCAATCGGCTCGTCGACATGTCCGCCGGCGGTCATCGCGCCGTTACAGACCGCCTCGTATTCACGAGTGATCTCCCGCTCCTGCATGGCTGCCACGAGATGGGTCTGGGCCGGCAGAGTTTTCGCCACTACCATCAGGCCGGTGGTATCTTTATCGAGGCGATGAATAATTCCGGCACGCGGTACCTGATCAATAGCCGGATAATGATGCAGCAAAGCGTTCAACAAGGTGCCGCTTGGCGTGCCGGCACCGGGGTGTACGACCAGGCCTGCCGGTTTGTTAATCACCATAATGGCGTCATCTTCGTAAACAATATTGAGCCGAATCGGTTGCGCTTCAAACCTTTGTTCTTCAATCAGCTCAGCGGTGACTTCAACGGTCATTCCGGTAATCATTTTTTCGCGGGGCTTATCGACAAGCTTTCCGTCGACCTTTACGCACTGGTCGGTAATCCAGTTTTTTAAGCGCGAGCGCGAGTAATCCGGGAACAACTCCGCGAGCGTCTGGTCCAAGCGTTTGCCATTGCAAGAGGCAGGGACCGTACCAGTTAATTCAATATGTTCACTCATAAAATAAACAATGGACCTGTGAAAGCAGCCAAGGCTGCGATAGAATGCATGCAATTTCGAAGTGAATAGTGTACCTGTTTGGCGCGCTATGCACCAAAACTAAATCAACAGAGATCAGAACAATAACTTATGAAACTGCGTATTAGTTTGCTGTTAGCGCTTACCATCATGCTCGGCGCATGCTCCAGTTCTCCGGATGAAGACTTGTCTGCTGAGGTACTTAACGACGCCGCGTTATTATACGAGCGCGCGCAAGGCAATATTGCCGCGGGTAACTTCAGTAACGCCCAGCGTATTCTGAAACAACACGCCACGCGCTACCCGTTTGGTCCTTATGCCCACCAGGTGCAAATGGACCAGATCTATGTGAACTACAAGCTCGGTGATATCGATAAAGCGCTGGCCGAAGTGGATCGCTTTATGCAGTTAAACCCGAATCACCCGAACCTTGATTATGTTATGTACATGCGTGGCTTGATCAATCAGCGCGCAGACGCGAACGTGATTCAGGAAATGGTCGGTATTGATCGTTCTGACCGCGACCCCAGCAAGGCTGAGCAAGCGTTCAATGATTTCTCAACTTTGTTACGCCGCTTTCCTGACTCTAAATATGCGGCCGACGCGAAGCAGCGGATGATCGCTATTAAAAGCCGTCTGGCAAAGTATGAAATTGCCGTAGCAGAGTATTACATGAAGCGTGATGCCTGGTTGGCAGCGGCAAATCGCGGTAAGTATGTTCTGGAAAACTATCCTGATGTGCCACAAACGGAACAAGCGCTGGCGATTATGATGGAAAGTTATGACGTGCTGGGGCTGGAAGAGTTACGTGACAGTGCCCGCGCGACCCTTGAGACAAACTTCCCGGGCAGCCGCTATTTGTAAGCCGCCGAGAAGTTCTTAATAGTTCAAACTGACGCCGTGATTACACGGCGTCTTCGTTTTCCTCACCGGTGCGGATACGAATCACCCGCTCAATGGTACTGACAAAAATCTTACCATCACCGATTTTACCCGTCTGCGCGGTTTCCATAATTGCATCGATACAATCTTCGACCTGATCGTCAGCGACAACAATTTCAAGTTTTACCTTAGGCAAGAAGTCGACCATGTATTCGGCGCCGCGATACAGCTCGGTGTGACCTTTCTGGCGGCCAAAACCTTTGACTTCAGTGACCGTCATGCCGGCAATACCAACCTCAGACAGGGCTTCGCGCACATCGTCAAGTTTAAACGGCTTAATGATTGCTTCGATTTTTTTCATTTGCTGCCTCTAAGGTTAACTCCCGCTCTAATTCATAGCGAAAATGATTGGTAATAGGATAGCGTCTATCTTTCGCAAAATTCCGCGCGGTAATCTTCGGGCCCACGGCGGCTTGTTGGCGCTTGTATTCATTAATATCAATCAGACGCACAACACGCAAGACATCCGCATGAGTAAAGCCGGCATCAATAATTTCATTGGGCGACCAGTCATGCTCAACATAAAGACTGATAATGCGATCTAAACTTTCGTAATCCGGCAGCGTGTCCTGATCCTTCTGGCCCGGCGCCAGCTCGGCCGACGGCGGCCGGTCAATTACCCGCTGTGGGATCACGTCAATGTCAGACCGGTCATTAAGATATTGCGCCAGTGCATAAACCATCATCTTCGGCACGTCTTTGATCGGGGCGAAACCGCCGCACATATCCCCGTAAAGGGTACAGTAACCCACGGCCAGTTCGCTCTTGTTGCCGGTGGTTAATACCAGTGAGCGAGTTTTATTCGAAATAGCCATTAATATTACGCCGCGCGCCCGTGCCTGCAGGTTTTCTTCGGTGCTATCCGGCGCGTAGCCCGCCAGTTGCGGGGCCAACTGCTTAATGAAGCTTTCGTAAATCGGTTCAATAGCGATGACATCATAGCGTACGCCAAGGGTTTCAGCCTGTTGCTGGGCATCCTCAAGGCTCATTTTTGAGGTGTAACGAAACGGCATCATCACCGCATGTACAGCCTCTGCTCCCAGGGCTTCCACGGCCAGAGCCAGCGTCAGGGCCGAATCAATACCACCGGATAAACCAAGGGTAACCCCGGTAAAGCCATTTTTGTACACATAATCACGAATCGACAGCACCAGTGCTTGGTGAATTTGCTGGTAGCGAAGCTGTTCTTGTTCAGCTTTGCTCTGCGGCTCCGGACGAGGAGCGAACCTTTCGTCCAGCGGACGTATACCGGTCGCGTCGAAGCGCACCAGCGCGCAGCAAGGCTCACAATGCGGTAACTCAACAACCAGCTCACCGTCACTGTCGACCACCAGAGAGTGGCCATCAAATACCAGCTCATCGTGGCCGCCACAATTATTGACGTACATGATCGGGCAGCCGCTTTCGTGTACCCGTTGCTGCATGACATGCATGCGCTGCGGATGCTTATCCACTTCGAATGGTGACGCATTAATAGATATCACCCAGTCGACGCCCTCGGCGACAGTACGGGCAAGCGGCTCAGGACGCCAGAGATCTTCACATATGGTCAAACCGATACGGTGCCCCTGCCATTCAAACACGCAGGGCGCGTGGCCCGGGATAAAATAGCGCTGTTCATCAAATACGCCATAATTCGGAAGGCGCTGCTTCTGATAACGCGCCAGACATTTACCGCGGTGCAGCACCGAAACACTATTGAACAGCTCATTGCCAACCCGATGCGGGTGTCCTACGACCGCCACCTGATGCTGCGCCGCATCGGCAATTCGTTGCACGGCGGCATCGACCAGACGCTCGAAATCAGCACGAAACAGTAGATCTTCAGGCGCGTAGCCGGTGATCGCCAGCTCGGGAAAAACGACGATATCAGCGTCTTCTTGCTGACCCAGTACGGACAAAATCGTCTCAGTATTGCGCTTAATTGCGCCAACAGTGAAGTCGAGTTGCGCGATGGCAACCGTAATCGGTTTCATAGAGTGTATTTACCTCTGCGCTTATTTAAGCTGCGCATAATATAGCAGGCGCCCGCAGCGAGCAAATCAAGAACTTAGACATAACCCAGCGTAAATACCTCGCTGCCGCTGCGTAACCGGGCGGTGCCGGACGCGGAATCGATCTCAGCAATCTCTGCCCACTGGTAATAAACGTTACGGTGTATTTTCGCCAGCAGACCATGATCAAGTTGAATATAAGGCAGGTCTTCTTTTAAAACTAAAGGATAATCTGCGGACAGCGGATATTTGCTATCAATATTGGTCGTCACCTGAATAACCGTCTGGTTATCGGCCGCAACACGCTGCCACTGGGTAACAATAAGCGGTGCATCTGCCACCGATATTTTTACTTTCTCGACAGGCGTCACTAAAAAGTGCTCGCCATCTTTGCAGATTAAAACAGACGCGAAAAGTTTGATCAGACGTTGACGTTTTATCGGAGAGTTTTGATAGAACCAGTTGCCCTCCCCGTCGATATGCAATGGAATTTCACCGCAATATTGCGGGTCCCACTGCTCGGTCGGGGCATGGTGACGCAGTTCTAAAGATTCTAGAAGCTGCTTTAATTGCATGTTAACTTACCAGGCGTTTCTGTCGTAAAAGGTACCATAAGGTCGCCTCAGTGCGGTTAGAGACCTTGATAGCTTTAAAGATAGCAGATAAGTGAACCCGGATGGTACCTTCGGTGATACCCAGAATCGTCGCAATTTCTTTATTCGAAAGTCCTTGCGCCAGAAGCTGCATGATCTCGAGTTGCCGCGGCGATAAGAAACTCTCAGCTTGAGCGCTGCGCGGAGCAATTTCAGTCAGCCGCGATTCATCAGGAACATAACGATCATTTTTTAGCAGGGCCCGCACTGCGTACTTAGCGTCTTCCGAGGAGGAATCTTTAGGCAGATAACTGCGGACGCCCGCACTCAATGCCTGCCGGATTTCCGACATAGGTCGCGACCAACAAAACAGAACCACATGAGCAGTAGGTGCGTATTTCTTGATAAATGCTAAAGTGGGCCGCAGTTCGGCGTCAGGTAAGTCGATATCGAGAAAGATTAAATTATACTGACTGGTATGCTTTAAATAGTCAGTTGCAAGCTCAAAGTTGGGGGCCTCGAAGATGGCCAGTTCGGAGCAGTAGCTCGTGCATAAGTGGATCAGGCCGGCGCGAGTGAAAAACTGTGGATCGATTATTAGAATTTTCATGGCGTTCTGCACTCTTACTGAGTTAAGTACCAAAGTGAAGTTAGTCTACACCTAAAAATAGTGTAAAAAAATTAAGTTAACGTTTTAGTTGTAAATAAATATAAATATCAAACAAGTAATACGAATATAGTTATAAACCCTACAGAGAGTAAACTATGAGAATTGTTTTAACCTTGTTAGCTACTGTGTTTAGCTTAGTCGTTTGTTCAGTAAATGCACAAACGAAACTCTATTTTAATTTACAAGGCTATACTCTAACCGGCGAGCCCGGGAACAACGCCGAGCTTCGCGAGTTCAACGCCCTGCTGGTGCAAGACGGTAAGGTTGCAGCGGTGGGCGACGCTCAAGAACTACAAGAGCTTTACTCCGTCGCCGCGGCAGATAAAGTAAACCTGAACGGTAAAACAGTATTACCCGGCATTATTGATGCCCATGGTCATATGCTCGGCTTAGGTGAAAATCTCATGCAGGTTGACCTGCGCAATGCTCGCTCTGAAACAGAAGCGGTCAAGCAGGTGGTCGACTTCGCCGCCACCGAAATGGGCCCCTGGGTAATTGGTCGGGGCTGGAATCAGGAGAACTGGTCTGCCAAGCGCTTTCCTACTGTCGCCAGTCTTGATGAGTTTGTCAGCGACCGTCCGGTATGGCTGACCCGGGTGGATGGCCATGCCGGCTGGGCCAACAGCAAAGCGCTGGAACTTGCCGGTATCACCGCAGACACGGTCAGCCCTGAAGGCGGTGAAATTATTCGCGACGCGAACGGTGAACCGACCGGTGTGCTGATTGATAACGCAATGGCGTTGGTGGAGAGCAAAATTCCAGCCAAGGATGCCGACTATCATCGTCGTGCGTTAAAGGCAGCATTTGATCACCTGGTATCTGAAGGTATTACCGGCGTACATGATGCCGGTATTGATGCGCTCAACCTGGAGGTGTACCAGGAACTAGCGCAGGCGCAGCAAATGCCGGTACGCGTTTACGCGATGCTAAGCGCTACTGAGCCGAAACTGCCACAATTGCTTGAACAAGGTGCGATTACCACTGCAGATGATCGCCTGACAGTACGCAGCGTGAAAATTTATACCGACGGTGCGCTTGGTAGTCGCGGCGCAGCCCTGATTGAACCTTATCATGACGACCCAAATAATCGTGGTTTGTTGGTCACCCAACCCGGCGCCATTGAGGCGCTCTTTGAGTTGGTCATCCCACACGGCTTCCAAATCAATATTCACGCCATCGGTGACCGGGCGAACCGTATCGCGCTCGACAAGTTTGCAAAGACCTTCGCCACCATTGGCGGACGCAATTTACGCCATCGTGTTGAGCATGCACAAGTCGTTCACCCGGACGATATTCCGCGCTTTAAAGCGCTCGACATTATCGCCTCAATGCAGCCGACTCATGCCACCTCTGACAAGAACATGGCAGAAGACCGTCTAGGTAAAGCTCGTATGGCGGGTGCCTATGCCTGGCAGACCTTTTTAGAACAGGGCACTATTATTGCTGCAGGTTCAGATTTTCCGGTTGAGTTATCCAACCCGTTCTTCGGTGTGCACGCCGCTGTGACGCGTCAGGACCGCGACGATCAGCCCAAAGGTGGCTGGTATGCGCATGAGGCAATGACCTTAGAGCAGGCGCTGCGTGCTTTCACACTTGACGCCGCCTATGCCTCAGGCCAGGAACAGGTACTTGGTAGTCTGGAGCCGGGCAAATGGGCCGATTTTATTGTTCTGGATCAAGATCCTTTTGCCGTGAGCGACGATAAACTATGGCAGGCCGATGTCCTGGCCACTTATGTTGCCGGGGAAGCGGTTTATCAGCGCAATCAAGAGTAGGAAACAAGCACTATGAAGTTACACGACGAACGTCGGGATTATGAGCGCGCGCAACTGCGTCGCAGTGTTTTGCGCGCCGACCCTTTCCAGCAGTTTGGGCAATGGTTCGAAAGCGCAAAAGAAAGTGGCTTGCTGGCTGATCCGACAGCCTTTACCCTGGCTACGGTCAACGCGTTGGGCCAGCCTCACCAGCGCATCGTGTTACTGAAAGACTTCGATCAGCAAGGCTTTGTTTTTTTCACTAACTATGCCAGTCAAAAAGGCGATGACATTGCTGCCAATGACCGCGTGGCTATGCATTTTGCCTGGCTGCAACTCGAGCAGCAGGTGCGCATTGAAGGCCGCGCCAGCAAGGTCACCCGCGAGGTAAGTGAGGCATACTTTCACAGCCGCCCGCGCGCCAGCCAGTTAGGCGCATTGGCATCGGCGCAAAGCTCGCCCATTGCTAGCCGGGACGAGCTGGAGCAACGCTATCATGAGCTGACATCAGACTATGAAGGCGAACAGGTTCCGATGCCCGACAGCTGGGGCGGCTATCGCATTGAGCCACAATTCTTTGAGTTCTGGCAAGGTGGAAAATACCGTTTGCATGACCGCTTCACTTATACCCGCCAGGCAAACGGTGAGTGGGTTATCGAACGCCTGCAGCCCTAGGGCAACGGCTCATCACAAAATTCAGCGCACCACTGCAACTGACGCCAGGTGGCTGCGCTGTAACTGATGCCTTCAGCTAATTGCTGCTGCCGCGTTGCCAGTGCACCAGCACCGGGCACTCGAACGGGTTTCTTAGGATCAATAGGCTCGGCCTTTTTAACTGCCGTCACTAACTGACTGGCCTGTTGGGCAAAAGCGCCGGGCTCACTGATGGCAGTTGGGTCAACCACCTGTAGCCACACGGTATTGGCATCGCCATCTTCCGCAGCCGCGTCTTCGCGGCCGTAATCGCTCAGGCCGAGGGTCCAGAATTCGCTGAACAGATTTAAGCCGGTTCCTTTATAGCCCAGTTGCTCGCCGCCCAGACTCGCCAGCACACTCGGCGGATCTGCCACAAAGGTCGCTGGATCGCAGGTATAATCCCCTGCGGCAGTAATCAGCGCCGGGTACGGCAACTGGCGTTCTTCAGCCAGCGCCGTACGAACCTTACCTGCCGCCGTCATCGACAAACTCATATCCAGCAGTACCGGTTCTTGCAACGTCGGAACACCAATAGCAAAAGGATTCGGCGAGAAACAGGCTGACTTTGCGCCAAAAGGCGCGACGACCTGCTGCGCGGGCGTACTGCACATCATTTGTATCAACATGCCGGCATCCGTCGCCTGCTCAAGATAAACAGCCAATGCCGCAACATGTTGCGCCCGGCGCACGACAAGAGTTCCGGTACCATAGTCACGAGCCATCTGCATAGCCCTCTCCACCGCCCGGGGCAATACGTATAAGCCGGAAAGTAACTGCGCGTCCCACAGTTCAATGGCCGCGCGACGTTTTACTACCTCTGGCGCGCCGTGACCTTTGGTATGCCCGCGCTGTAAAGCCTGTAGGTTGTAGCGCAAGCGCAATAAGCCGTGGGTGCGAAAACCAAGAAGATCGCCGGCCACCAGATGTTCCGCCATCGCCGTCGCCACGTCCCCGCTTGCGCCTTGTTTGCGCAAACAACGTGTGGCCCAGGCCTGCATTGCCTCTGCTGAAGGCTTTTTTTCTATTGTCATCAACTCGATCGCTTGTTATTCGTAATTAGTTCGATAAGCTTACCAAATAACTTAGGACACACAATGCACAGGAGTAAGGGATACGTGTCTGCGACAAAAAAAATAAAAAGAATTGGTGTACTGACAAGTGGCGGTGACGCCCCAGGGATGAATGCAGCACTGCGCGCCGTGGTGTTGGCAGCGGAACATTACGGCATTGAAACCGTCGCTTTCCGGCACGGCTATCAGGGCTTACTTGATAATGATCATGTTGTCCTGCAGGCAAAAGACGTGCTGCATATTCTGCAATATTCCGGCACCATCATTAAAAGTGCGCGCTGCAAACGCTTTAAAGATGCAGCAGCCGCACAGGAAGCTGCGGCAAACCTGGATGCTTTAGCTATTGACGCGCTGGTGATTATTGGCGGCGACGGCTCGTTCCGTGGCGCTGATCATTTGGCCAACCATTGGCAGGGAAAAATTGTTGGCGTGCCGGGCACTATTGATAATGATTTATATGGCACTGATGCCACTATTGGCTATGCCACTGCTGTAAACATCGCGATGGATGCACTGGATAAAATTCGCGATACGGCAGACGCGATGGATCGCGTATTTATTGTTGAAGTCATGGGCCGTGAAGCTGGCTTTATCGGACTTGGCAGCGCCATGGCAGCAGGTGCCGAGCGGATGATTTTACCCGAGCTACAAAAGGACAAGCCACTGACGGTCGCAGCGCTGGTAAAGCACATCAAGCGGGTACAGGAAATTCGCGGTGAAGGCAGCTACGTGATGGTACTGAGCGAGCATCAGTGGCCGGGTGGCGCGGTTGCTTTAGCTGAACAACTTGAAGCCGAGCATCATCTGCCGTGTCGTCCTTGCTTGCTAGGCCATATTCAACGCGGCGGTGCCCCTGCTCCGGCCGACCGCATCCTGGCCTCCGAGCTGGGCGTGCATGCCATCGAATTATTGCTAAACGGCGAGCACCGGGTAATGGCGGGAAAGAAGGCCAATCAGTGCGTGGCAGTACCTTTACCGGACACCTGGCAGAAGAAAAATCCGCTGGATCAGAATCTGCTACGTATTCAGCATGAAATATTTAATCCAGTGAAGAAAGATCGGCGTACAAAAACAGATTGAAAAACGCAGCACAGGTATAGCTTTTCGGGACTTTTGCACAGATAATAGCCCCCCTTTTTTCTATGACCTATGCTGCCCTGTTGCAACGACGGAGGTGATTGACCTTGAGCCAACATCAAACTGACGCGGTAACTTCCGTAACTATCCAGACTGTGAGCCCGGTGCGCGAATTTTTTGGCGCCAAAGTAGATGACGCCATTCACGCCAACTCGACTCACATGATTGGTTTCGGCTTTGACGGTACGGCCTGTTTTCGTAAAGGCACCCGCAATGGCCCTGATGGCCTGCGCGCGGTTTCCGAAGATATCGAATCGTACTCGCCTTACCTCGACGCCGACTTATTCGACCTGCCATTCTATGACCTCGGTAATTTATCCTTAGGTCATGGCGAGGATATTGAGGGCCAGTGGCAGCATGCCAGCGATCAATTTGATACCTTGTTTGGCGACCTTGATTTGGCCAAGCACAACGTCCGTGTGCTGACCCTGGGCGGTGAGCATTCCATTTCATATGCGCCTATTCGCAAGTACCTGGCGCAGTATCCTGATCTGGTGCTGTTGCACCTGGATGCCCACGCAGACCTGCGTGACGGTTTTCTGGGCTACCATTACTCGCACGCATCGATTATGCGCCGCTGCCTGGACCACTTCGGTCCTGAGCACCAGCTAATTCAGTACGGCATTCGCTCTGGTACCCGCGAAGAATACCAGTACATGAAAGAGCACAATACAGTGCGTACCTCGCGCAAAGACTTTCTTGAGAGTGTCGCGGCGATTGCGGACGAACGTCCTATTTATCTGACCTTAGATCTGGACTATTTTGACCCGTCATTCTTGCCTGGTACCGGTACGCCTGAGCCAGGTGGTGAAGACTTTCATTCCTATGTGAGTCTGATGAAGATTCTGCGCAATAAAAACCTGGTCGGCGCAGATGTCGTGGAATTGTCTCCGGAGATTGACCCAACTGGCAACTCAGACGTATTTGCAGCAAAAATCGTCCGTGAATTACTGATCATTTTAAACGAAAAAGGAGCTCGCTAATGGGCGATACCACCACCGACTGGAGTATTGACGACGCAGAAGAACTCTACGGCGTGAACCGTTGGGGCGCTGGCTACTTCTCCATTGGCGATAACGGTAATATTCAGATTGCACCGAATCATCGCTTGCCGGACGTCACCATTGATATGAAAGACGTGCTGGACGAGATCCGCGCTGAAGGTATTCAGTTGCCGGCGGTCATTCGCTTTCATGATATTTTGCGCTCACAAGTTGAGATCCTGAATGAAACCTTCGCGAAAATCATCGAAGAAGCTAACTACGACGGTAAATACTCGGGTGTATTCCCGATTAAAGTGAATCAAATGCGTGAGGTGGTTGAAGAAATCATCGACGCGGGCGAACCCTACAGCTACGGCCTTGAAGCCGGCTCAAAACCTGAGCTTATGGCAGTGCTTGCCTATAATGAAAATCCGCAGGCGCTGACTGTACTGAACGGTTACAAAGACGAAGATTATCTGACGCTCGCCCTGCTCGGCCGTCAGTTGCGCCGCAAAATGATCATCGTCATTGAGAAGTTCAGTGAGCTGGAAATGTTGATCCCGCTGGCCAAAAAGCTTGGCGTGGAGCCTCTAATTGGCTTGCGCAGCAAGATGATGGTCCGTAGCAGCGGCAAATGGGCTGGTTCGAGTGGCGATCGGGCAAAATTTGGCTTAAGCATTACTGAAATTCTGAACATTATCGAGCTGCTCAAGAAAGAGAACATGCTGCACTGCGCCAAGCTGCTGCACTTTCATATCGGCAGTCAGATGTCTGATATTCGTAAGGTGAAAGAAGCGGTATCTGAAGGCGCGCGCCTCTATGCGAAGCTGGTGCAGGAAGGCGTGCCGCTGGAATACCTGGATATCGGTGGCGGTCTTGGCATTGACTATGATGGCACCAGCTCAGCGACTGACTCTTCGCGCAACTACTCGACCGAAGAGTACGTGGCAGACGTGGTCTACGGCGTAAAACAGATCTGTGATCTGGAAAATGTTCCGCACCCGAATCTGGTTAGTGAAAGTGGCCGAGCAATCACGGCTCACCATAGCTGCGTGGTTACCAACATTGTTGGCGAAATTAAAAATACCGGCGCGCAGTTTGATATCAGCGCCGAAGACGGCGAGCACATTCTGGTCAGCAACATGCGTGAGCTGGTCTCCGCGACCGAGCTGCACCCACAGGAGCGTTATAATGACGCGGCCTCATTTAAGCAAAGCGCTTATGAAGCGTTTAAGCTGGGGATTTTGTCGCTGACTGAAATGGCCAAGCTCGACACCATGTACTGGCGTCTACTCAGCGAGCTGCATGGCTCACTTGACCGTGAAGCCTTCGTTTTTCAGGAACTCGAAGAACTTGAAGACATGCTGGCCAGCCAGTATCTGTGTAACTTCTCGATTTTCCAGTCGGCTGCTGACACTTGGGCCATTGGCCAAGTACTACCGATTGTGCCGGTCAGCCGGTTACAGGAGAAGCCTGAGGTGCGTTGCTCTATCGTTGACATTACCTGTGACAGCGACGGTAAGCTGAGCAAGTATATTGAGGGCACTGAAATTAGTGAAAACATTCCTATGCACACCCTGAAAAAAGGTGAGGATTATTATGTGGGAATGTTTTTAACCGGCGCTTATCAGGACGTGATGGGCGACATGCATAACCTATTCGGCCGCCTGACCGAAGTGCACGTTTACGTACACGACGACGAGCCAGGTGACTTCTACATTGAGGAGGTCGTGCCTGGAACGTCCGCTGAAAAAGTGCTCGAAACTATGCAGTACAACACCGACTTTATGGCGAAAACCGTAAAAAAATGCATTGACCGTGAAGTTCGCAAAGGCCACATTGCCCCTCGGGAAGGTGTGCGCTGGACCGACTATTACGAGAAATGTTTAGCCGGTAGCACCTACCTTAAGGTGTAAAAACGAGCAAAGTGCGTATTTACTGAGCAAACGGCACAAAATCGCGAAAAAGCGGTTGACTCGAAGCCGAAAAACTCGTTTAATACGCCCCGTTGCCCAGATAGCTCAGTCGGTAGAGCAGAGGATTGAAAATCCTCGTGTCGGTGGTTCGATTCCGCCTCTGGGCACCATTATTCTAAAGGCCTCGCACTCATGTGCGGGGCTTTTTTCGTTTTAGCGCTTCTCTTCCATCAGCCCTACCAGGTTACCGTCGGGGTCACGTAAGAAACTAGTCCACAGCTCATGATCAGGCATTTTTGCGGCAAGTTGTGGCGCGCGCTCTTCGGTGGCACCGTTTTCGACCAGCTGTTGGTGCACTTTGACAATATCTTCGGCCTGAAAGTATAAAATGGAATTGGCGCCTACCTGGCCGGCACCTTGTGGTGTGGTGAGCATGATGCGAATTCCGGAGGCGTCCAGAAACGCCAGGTTCGGTCCCGCTTTAAAAAGTAGCTCAAGGCCAAACTGTTCGTGGTAAAACGCCAATGCCTGCTCGACATCGGACACGGTAATCGCAACTTGCCGTAGTTTATTTAGTTCTACTGTCGCCATTATTTCGCTGCCCCATTCCGAAGGTCTCGCGCATGGCATTAGCGAACGCCACCCAGCGTTCCCGCAGGTTGCGTTTCACCGAGACATCGACAGATCCTAAAACAGACCAGCCGGTCACTGTAATAATATGGCTGGTTTCAACGTCACTGGGCGGTACGTAAGCTTCGCTAGAACCCAAAACATCGCCAACCCTGGAAGTCACGCTGAAGTGCTCAGGAATCACTATGCTGACCGAGCCCAGAAAACTACTCAGCGCAATCTCAACATGCCGTTGCGGTAATTGTGCTTCAGTAAAATCAAGGGTGATCGAGCCCAATACATCAACTACTTTAAGCCGCTCGGGCACCTCCCAAAAGCCTTTGCGGCTGGTATTGCTTAAAATACAGGTCACCTTTGACTCGGGTTCGCGATGCTCGCGTTTGCCGAGTGTGGCTTCTTTGCGCTGTTGGTACTCGCTATCCGCTGCGAGAGGCAAATCCGCTACTAAGTCAACCATCTCCTGATGGCTTTCGGTGGCCATCACCGCATCCAGGCGACGCTCAAACGCCTCTTGCGAAATAACATCGTGACTGTAATTAACGATCAGTTTATCTATGGTCTCTTCACGGACCTGCGCAATAGGTCGGTCTTCGAGTTTTACCGGCATCCGCGGTTTCCTTCTTCTTGATTAACAACTTTAAAAAGTCAAAACAAGCGCGAGCTGGAATACCAGCTCGCTGCTTTACTCCTAATATTAGACTAATTTTTATTCGGCACCAGAATAACTTACCTCCTCCAGGCGGATATAAAGGTAGCTCCACCACTCATCGACTGACTTCATAAAGTCGCTTTGTAACTTATTCTTTTTCTCTTCACCGACAGCCGCTTCGAGACGTTTCCACACGCCGGGGTCATCAGCGTCCAGCGCTGCCGTGTCAGCAAAAGTCTCTACCACAAAGTAGTCTGCCTGATCGCGGCCGCCCATACCGTAATACCAGAAAGCATCAGTTCCACCGTCATCGTCGATGGCCTTTTCGATGGCTTCAACGGTGCTGTCGAAGAGTCTGTAGTCGCGTACCTTGAAATTGTAAACGGCAACATAACTGCTCGATGCGTCAGAACTATCGCTCCACTCGGGTATAAAGCTAGCCACGTGAAAGCAGGCTTTTTCCATATGCGGTACAATTTGTTCACGCGCCACAGATTCGCACGCCTTTGACGCTTCATCCTCAGCAAAGAAAGCTTGCCAGTTTTTATGAGAACTGGTTAATACAAAAGTATTGCTTTCACCTTGTAAGCGGCGCCAGATATTCCAGGGTGAGGTACCACCGGCTCCTTCATAGCAGCTTTTCCAGGCCTTTACTGCGTCAAGGAATGCCGTGCTGTGGCCGAGCTTGACCTGCACTTCGCTCATTGAAAGGTAAAACTTCGCGTCGTCTTCATGATTATCAGCACTTGCAGTGCTGGGGTAATAACCCATTGCAAATGCCATTAGGGTTAGTAAAAAGGGTAATTTTTGCATCGGTATTCCTCCAGAAACACCTTTTAGCTAGTCCATCCCTCACTACAAAGGTCCTCCTGTCCTAAGCGTTGAATAATAGACCAAAAATCAAGCAGCATTGCGGACTAACGCATCTGTCGTGGGCGTTGTTGAATAACTTGTGATGCAAAGATGAATGTCGTTGTCCGTGCTTTTTAGTTGCGGGTAGGAAAATTTCTTACTAAAACTTAAAGTTAGCATTTAGCATCCGAAGTTCTGCGATTTGATTTAACATCTGAATAAACATTCAGTCTGTTCCGGAGTCATAACATGCACAAAACGCTTCTGCCTTTGCTGGCGGTTACCCTTATTGGCTGCTCGCCCACTGGCAAGCAAGTTCAGACGCCCGGTTATCAGGCTGAAATTCGCTATACCGCACACGGTGTACCCCATATAAAAGCAAACGATTATGGCAGTTTAGGCTTCGGTGAAGGTTACGCTGCCGCCCGAGATCAGATTTGTAATCTTTCCTACGTGGTGACGCAGGTACGAGGCGAGCTGGCACAGCATTTAGGCGCCGGTCCACAACAACGGTTCGCTATTAGTGACGCCGCTGTGAAAAGTTTGCGACTTTATGAGCGGGCGGAACAGGCATTTACCACCTTGCGTCCACAGTTACGAGACATGTTAAGCGGCTATGCTGCGGGCGTGAACCATTATCTGGCGACTACTAATAAGCCCGGTAGCTGGTGTCAGGGACAAAGCTGGGTAAGTCAGGTGTCAGCCACCGATATCTTTGCGCGAGGCTACCTGATCACCACTAACTTGCCTTTACTCGCCGGAGCCATGTATCAGGCTACACCGCCACAGCAAGAAATCACGGGTCGTGACGCCGGCGCGGCGCTGCTCGCACAGGCTGAATCAGCTTTTGCTTTAGATCATCTGGGCTCCAATGCCTGGGCCATCGGCAATGATCTGACCGCCCATGAGGGGGGTCTGCTGATGGGGAACCCTCATTACCCATGGTTTGGCAGCAATCGCTTCTGGGAAAAGCACCTGACCATTCCGGATGAATATGACGTATACGGGGTCAGTCTGGCGGGCATTCCCGGGGTTGCAATTGGCTTTAATAAGCACCTTGGCTGGTCGCACACGGTTTCTGCCAGTCGCCGTCTGGCGGTCTATCAGCTGCAACTGGCTGCAAATGATCCGTTAAGTTACATGGTTGATGGCCAGAGTAGAAAGCTTGAAGAGCGCCAGGTTAGTGTGAAAGTTAAAGGTCCGGACGGCGCCACGTCGGAACAACAACATAGCCTATGGTTCAGTGAATATGGTCCACTGGTCAAATTCGGCGGCTTTGACTGGACTGAGACCACGGCTTTTGCCATCAACGACGTGAACTACGATAACTTTGTCATTCTCGAGCAATGGCTTGATATGGCCAGGGCCGACAACATGGCGCAATTTATCGCCGCACATGAGCGTTGGAATGCCTTACCCTGGGTCAATACCATTGCTACCGGTAGTGAGGGCAAAGCGGTTTATATTGACGGCTCCAGCGTCGGCAACCTCAGTGAAGAGGCGATTGAAAAGTGGCAACAAATGTATAGTGAGAGTCCGACAATTCAACAGCTATACGACCAACGGCAACTAATGTTATTCAACGGCAGTCGCTCCGATTTTCGCTGGCAACCGACCTCTGGCCAGCCGCTTGCTGAATCGGTTCCTTTTGCGCAGCGGCCACGTCTGATCCGTGACGATTACGTTTTTAATGCCAACGACAGCTATTGGGTGGCGCACAAAGATGCACGGGATATCCAGCGCAGTCCGCTGTATGGGCCCGTTGATAGTGCAATAAGCTGGCGCTCACGGATGAATTTACACTATCTGACCGAGCCGGCGTACCGGGGCACTGATGCCCGTTTTGACTTAAAAGAAGTGCAACAGGCACTTTTTACCAATGGCTCAATGGCCTACCGCATTTTTTATACCGAGCTGACCGATGTGTGCGCGCAACAATTACCGCTCAGCAAGGCCTGCGCGGCACTGTCGCAATTTACCGGCAATTACGATATTTCCAGCCGTGGGGCCGTGTTGTTCCGCGAGTGGATATTCGCTTACCAACATCTGGTCAATGCTGAGCAGGCACAACTCTACCGGGTACCTTTTTCAGCAGACGACCCTTATGCCACACCGCGCGGTTTAGGTAATGCAGAGCAGGCCATGGCGGCACTCCAGCTCGCTGCGGATCTACTGGAACAACAAGAGATTTCCCTCGACGCGCGCTTAGGAGAACAACAAAAGGCCCCGCGCAATGAACAACTCATTCCGTTGCATGGCGGGCATCATTACGACGGCGTCATTAACATGATGGACCAACGTGGCAGCGATACCATCGGGCCGTTTCCCGAGTCAAACCGGCTGAAGCCTTGGTCAACACTCACCGATCGCGGCTATCCAATTACCGGTGGCGGCAGCTTTATTTTTACTGTGGCTTTTACTCCTGAAGGTCCGCACGCGGAGGCGCTGCTGACCTACGGTCAGTCTGAAGATCCCGACAGTCCCTTTTATGCTGAACAGACGCAGCTGCTCGCAGATAAACAGTGGCGACAGGTTATTTTTATGCAGCGCGAAGTCGAAGCAAATACGGTCGAAACTCAGCAAGTTCAGGGAAATCGAGAGCCACATGTCGCTTTACAAAATTAATATCTTTGTGTTGCGAACTTGTGGTAGTCTCGAAATATGATGAACAGGCAGGATAAACGCGCCGTGGCAGCCCTTCCAGCAGGCAATGTGAGCGACAAGCTGACCCAGGTTTTTGCCGGTATTGGCTTTGGTGCCGTGGCCGCACTGATCAATTATTTTCTGGCGTTCGAACTCTACGGCTCTGTCACTATTTTACTCGGCCAGACCTTTGTGTTCCTGGCCCTCTTTACCCGGGGCCTGCTGGCAGCGTTAGTCAGTACCTTTATTGCCGCCATTGCGGTTTATCTATACACCTATAACTCTTTTTTCTTCGTTACCTTAGCCGCTGAAGTCATCGTTGTCTGGTTTTTATATCAGCGCCGCGTACCCATTTTAATGGCGGATCTTATTTATTGGCTGGTAATTGGTGCGCCACTAAGCTATGCCTACTTACCCACCATCATTGATGTGCCGCAAAGTTTTTTAATACTGGTGCTGGCGAAGTTGCTACTCAATGGTTTGCTTTACACCGCTTTGGCGATACTACTTTACCAGCTGGTTCCGAAGTCGTGGCGCAACGTCGCCATGAAGCCAGTGTCCGACTCACTACGCGGGCGGGTTTTCTATCTAAGCTTTCTCTGCATCATCATCAGTTCACTTTCGTTCTCGCTGCTCTACACCGTGCGCTCGGCGCAGCAGGTGGAGCAACAAATCGTTTCGGACATTGGCGCGAAAGCCAATAGCCTGCGTCAGGTTAGCGAAGACTTCGTCAATAATTATGTGGTGGCAGTTCACAATCTCCGCGACAGCATGCTGGTGGTGCAGGACTTCGACCAGAAAATAAAGCTGATGGAAGTCACTCAGCAGAATCATCCCGGCTTTATCTCAATGCTGCTGGCCAATGACGAGGGGCAGATTGTGCATGGTGTTCCGGCTGCGCAATTTGCCGTACTGCAAAATAACCCGGCAGTTAACCGGGATATTAGTGATCGCCCGTATTACTTTACCCCCAAAGCCAACGGTCTTGGTTATGTCTCAAGTGCGTTCCGGGGCCGCGGGTTTGGTACCCAGCCCATTATTGCGATCAGCGAACCACTGATGGTGAATGGCGAATTTCGGGGCATTATCGAAGGCTCGCTGAATGTGCCCGAATTATCCGTGCTAGTACATCGAACCGATATCGACGCCAACTACCAGTCCGTGATTGTTACGGACGATAAACATCAGGTGATTTTCGCAACACCCGAACTTAACTTGCGCTCCTTAAGTACCTACGAGCCTGTTTTATTACCTAACTTATACACCCAGGACTTGCCGCTGACCCGCATCGAAAGTCGCGATCTGCTGTACACTCAACGCCTGAACAGTTACGGCTGGCATGTTTACGTATTTTCCAGCCCGCATATTATTACTCAGTTATTTCTTGATAACCTGATCATTCTGCTGCTGTTTTTAGCATTAATCGCGTTATTGTTTGCCTTTGTCACCCGCCGCTTCGCGCAAGATCTTAATCGTCCTCTCGAGCAATTGGCCAAACAACTGCGGCATAATACCGAAACTCCGCTGGCTGTAGAGCGCGGAGAAATGACGCGCGAAGTACGCACCATTGCTGATAACCTTATTGCCGCACGTAAAGTCATGGTCGACTTTAACCGTCAGCTACAGCAGCAGGTAAATGAAAAAACTGCGGATCTCGAGCGCCTGAACCTCAAGCTGCAAAAGCTTGCGCGTGAAGATGGCTTAACCGAGTTATTAAACCGCCGTACCTTTGATGATCTTGCTGAGCAGCGCTATCACGAAGCAATGGCGACCCGTGAGCCGATTGCGCTGATTCTGATGGATATCGATCACTTTAAGCGTATCAATGACACCATGGGGCATCCGGTGGGCGATGAATGTATTCAATGTGTTGGCGCACTCATAAAAGAACATTTTGAACGGCGTGGCTGTCTCTGCGGTCGCTATGGTGGCGAAGAATTTGCCCTTTTTGTCAGTGCCAGTGAAAACGTATTGGAACTGGTTGAGGAGTTCCAGAACAAGCTCGCTACCTACTGCGAAGTCAACGGCCAGGTAATACCGGTTACCATAAGTATGGGCATTGCAGAAGTGCGGCACAATTTCAGTGGCGGTAGCTTCCGTCGTCTGGTTGCGCAGGCCGACAAATTACTGTATCAAAGTAAAGATAACGGGCGAAACCGCATCTCGTTAGAAACCATTTAACAGGTCTTTTCATGCAAACAAAACGTATTGTTATCACAGGCGGTGCTAGTGGTCTGGGCTATGCTTTGGCACAAATGGCAGCACAAAAAGGCTGGCAGGTTGCCATTCTCGACCGTGACACTGAACGGGGTGAGGCGGTACTGCCGAGTTTACAACGACTGCAGCCTGCGACGTTATTCTTTCCCTGCGACGTGACCCGCATCAGCGACCTTGAGAATGTCGCCAGGGTACTCGAACAGCGTTGGCAAGGTGTTGATGTGCTGGTCAATAACGCAGGCGTCGCGCAGGTGGGCAAACTTACCGATACCAGCATCAGTGACTGGCAATGGATTATCGATATTAACCTGCTTGGAGTGGTGCGGGGCTGTAAAGCGTTTATTCCGCTCATGCAACAGCAAGGTGGCGGTCATATCGTTAACGTAGCATCAATGGCCGGTTTACTCGATGTCCCTAATATGACCTCTTATAATGCCACCAAGGCTGCGGTTGTAAGTCTGTCGGAAACCCTGGAAAACGAGCTTGCCGCTGACAATATTAAAGTGACCGCTGTATGCCCCTCTTTCTTTAAGACCAACCTGGGTAAAGGCATGCGCTCAAGTATTGAAGGCATGGACGTAAAACTTGAGAAACTGATGAGCCAAAGCAAGCTCAATGCGACCGATATCGCCAAAGCGATCATGCGGGCGCTGGAACGTCAACAAAGCTATACATTACCCCACCGGCATGGCCGTTTTGCCTGGTATATGAAGCGTTTCCTGCCCCGCGCCTGGTACCGCCGGGTGCTGCATAAACAAGTAAAAAAGCACGATGAATCATAGGTTTAAAACAAGTAACGGCGTACCTCTTCCGAGGTACGCCTAAAGACCTGTAACAAATTCATAATGTCAGCAACGGCTTCTTCATATTCTGTGCTAGTATGCGCGCAAAACTCCCCCAGAACCTTTGTGTGCAAGGAAATCGACACATGTGGAAGCTACTTTTGTTCGCCTTCGCGGCTATGCTGGTAAGTCCGGCAGCCTTCGCTGCAGCCGGTCCGCTTGATTTAACCACCTCAACCGTTGGCATTGTTGCCATCATCATCTTTACCGCTGCTTATATATTGGTTATGGGCGAAGAGCGCCTGCATATGCGTAAGTCCAAGCCGGTACTTGTCGCCGCCGGTTTGATTTGGATTATGATTGGCTGGGTCTATGTCGACCAAGGTTTTCCCGGCGTAGCAGAAGATGCGTTTCGCCATAACCTGCTTGAGTTTGCTGAGCTGATGCTGTTCCTGCTGGTGGCGATGACTTATATCAACGCGCTGGAAGAGCGCCGTTTGTTCGACGCGCTGCGCGCCTGGATGGTAAAGAAAGGTTTTACCTATCGTCAGCTGTTCTGGCTCTCTGGTTTTCTGGCGTTTTTTATCTCACCTATCGCCGACAACCTGACCACTGCCCTGCTCATGTGTGCGGTGGTGATGAAAGTTGCTGATGGTGATAAAAAGTTCATCGGCCTTTCATGCGTCAGTATTGTTGTCGCAGCAAATGCCGGTGGCGCCTTTAGTCCCTTTGGTGACATCACCACCCTTATGGTCTGGCAGGCTGGCATTGTAGAGTTTCAGGAGTTCTTCGTATTGTTCTTGCCGTCACTTGTGAACTATCTGTTACCGGCACTGATTATGAACTTCTTTATTGACAATAAAAAACCGCATGCCCATTACGAAGAAGTTGAGCTAAAACGGGGCGCCCTGCGCATTACCGGACTCTTTCTGCTGACTATCGCAACGGCGGTGGCCTGCCACATGTTCCTGCATTTACCACCGGTGCTTGGCATGATGATGGGCCTCGGCTACTTACAGTTCTTCGGTTACTTCCTGCGCATGACGCTGCCGGGCTCTTTGGCACGCAAACGTGCAATGGCAGAGCGCGCCGGCGACATGGAACGCCTCAAACGATTGGGTAGCGTGGTGCCTTTTGATGTTTTCAGCCGAGTTCAGCGCGCCGAATGGGACACGCTGTTGTTCTTTTACGGTATTGTTATGTGCGTCGGCGGCCTCGGTTTCCTGGGATACCTGCACCTGCTCTCCGACACCCTGTACAACGAATGGTCGCCCACCTACGCCAACGTTGCTCTGGGCTTAATGTCAGCAGTTATCGATAATATTCCGGTAATGTTTGCCGTGCTTTCCATGCAGCCGGATATGTCGCATGGCCAATGGTTACTGATCACACTGACCGCCGGCACTGGCGGCAGCCTGCTGTCGATTGGCTCAGCGGCAGGTGTGGCACTGATGGGACAGGCCAGAGGCTATTACACCTTTGCCAGTCATCTGAAATGGGCACCAGCTATTGCGGTTGGCTTCTTTGCCAGCATCGTGGTGCACCTTTGGTTGAACGAGCAGCTGTTCGCTGTTTTTAACTGATAAGTAATTATCCGCTCGCCGCGGTTTCCGCTACTAACTGGCGGAACCAGCGGTGGCCGGCGTCATGCTGCAATAGCGGGCTCCAGATCATGGCCAGATCCAAATCAGGGATTGCAAATGGCGGACGGCGGATGGTCAGCGTGTCATCGTCCTGATAAAGATTTGCCGCGCGGGTCGGCAAGGTCGCGATCAGACCTTGTCGCGCTAAGTGCATGGCCACATGATAGTTGCGGGTAAAAACCCGGATGTCACGCTTACAGCCAAGGTCTGCCAGCGCTTCATCCACCCAGCCCAGCTTCTGTACGTCCTGCGGGTCCATCCCGACGCCCACCCCAAAACCTGTTTTACTGACCCAGACATGCTCGGCTTTAAGATAATTATCCAGTGAATAGTCGTCCAGTAGCGGGTGGTCATGACGCATCAGGCAGGAAAAATCATCTTCCCATAAGGCTTTTTGATGAAACGACTGCGGTAATTTCTCAAACCGGTTAATCGCCAGGTCGACCTTGCCGTTTTCAACATCGTGAAAACTAATGTCGCTGGGGGTCATGATATCCAGAGTCACCGCGGGCGCCTGTTGCTGAATTGCCGGTAATAACCTTGGTAACAGCGTGGATGCGGCATAATCAGAAGCCATAATGCGAAACACTCTGTCGGTCGTCGCCGGATCGAATTCACGGGCTGGCTGTACCATCTCCTCGACTGAGTAAAGGATTTGCCGCACCGGCTCCTGCATACGTTTTGCCGTCTCGGTCGGAATCATGCCTTCGCTGGTGCGCACCAGAATAGGATCATTGAGTAAACTACGTAGCCGCTTCAGCCCGTTACTCATTGCGGGTTGGGTGATGTTTAACTGGGCCGCGGCTTTGGTGACATTACGTTCGCGCAGCAGCACGTCGAGATAAACCAGCAAATTCAGGTCGATATCTTTAATGTTATTCATAAAAAAAATAAATCCCGCTATACGAATATAGCGGGATTATAACTAGCTTCGCCAAAATATACAGCCGTGGCTGTTACGACCTTGGTCTATTCCCAGAAGAATTTCGCCCGAGGCGCGGCAGCAGGCACCAGCTGATTCATGGTCGTCGCATCATACAGACGTCCATTTACCATGGTGTGAGTAACCCGATCTGTCACCCGGATATCGGCCAGCGGATCACCGTCAATAACGATGATATCGGCCAGTTTGCCCTCCTCAAGTGAACCGATGGCGTGACCCATACCGAACTCAGTTGCTGGGTTAATGGTTGCTGTCGCAAGTGCTTCAAGTGGGGTCATGCCACCTTGCGCCATCATCCAGATCTCCCAATGCTGAGCCAGGCCTTCACGTTGCCCGTGGGCACCTGAAACCACTTTCACACCGGCATCAGTCAAGCGCTTCGCCACCTCGGCATTGTTGATGTGGTTATAGTGATGATGCGGTGCTTTCTCGCGGCGCATCGCTTTACCCACTAATGCATCTTGCGGAACGAATTTGCTCAGCTTCGGATGTTTCCAGACTTCGGTTTCGGCATACCAGTAGTTCTCACCCCAGATACCGCCGTAAGCAACACCTAAAGTAGGCGTATAGTAGACATCGGTTTGTTTCCAAAACTGCTCAATGTCGTCATAAATTTCTGCAACCGGAATCGAGTGTTCAATGGTCGTATGACCATCAGCTACCATCGAAAGGTTATGTTGCAGTAGTGAACCGCCCTCAGGAACGACCATCATTTCCAGCTCGCGGCCAGCCTGAATCACTTGTTGGCGCTGATTCCGGCGCGGTTGATTATAGCTTTTCACCGAGAACGCACCGACTTTCTTCAGACGCTCTAAATGAAATTTCGCGTCATCGAGACTATCAATGTGCGAAGTGTAGCCGGGTCCATTCGCGCCATATAAAATCGTACCTGTTGAAAACGTACGAGGAGCGGCAATCAAACCGGCTTTTTGCATTTCGCTGGCGGTGAAAATTTCCGACGTGTCATTCGACGGGTCATGAATGGCAGTCACACCAAATGCCAGATTCGCATAGCTCTGCCAATTCTGCTCAGGAATAATTTCATATTCACCGGCAGGTCCGTGCGCGTGACCATCAAACAGGCCTGGCATAATAGTTTTGCCGGCTGTATCAATAATAATCGCGCCTGCAGGCACCTGAACATCATCTTTCGTACCCACCGCCACAATTTTATTGCCTCGCACAACTACGGTGCCCTCAGCAATCACCTTGTCGCCGTTCATGGTGATGACCTGGCCACCCACAAACGCTACGGTCTCATCATGAATCGCTTTGTCCTGAGTGAAGCTGATATCGGTACCGCTGGCGACTTTATCGAACTCAGAATCGGTGGCGTCAATGGCAAACAGACCGGCAACCGAGGCGTGATAGAGTTCAGGGCCCAGTGACCAGTAAATCGATTTACCGTCTTTGGTCCAGGAAATATTTTCACCGGCGCGAACGGAGAGTTGCTCAACCGGGAACTGCTTATCGTTTGGACTGATAGTGATCGGTGCACCACGTTCCACTAGTGGCGTGACGAATACCTTAAAACGCTCCGCAAAAGCCAGGTGCTGGCCATCCGGCGAGACGCGGTATTCGGTGGCGTGCTCCGAGCTATACAAGGTGCGTTGATCTTTCGTTGCAATGTCGACGGCCAGCAGCTTCTGCGCGCCTGAAGAATCCATCAGATAAACGCGATCGTTACGCTTACCAAACTGCGGCTGAAAACCATTTTCACTGATCAGACGCGGCGTCGCGTCACCTTGCAGGGGCAAATGATACACGCCCGGATTCACGCCATAACTGTCAGGCGTAATGTACCCACCACGTACTTTACGATAAACCACGGCCTTGCCATCGGGGCTGAATACCGGTTCAATGAACTTTCCTTTGCCGGTAGGCAAAATCTGCTCTTTACCGCTGCGCAGATCACGAACAATAAGTTGGCCCTGCTCCTGATCATCCCAGGTTACATAAACTAACTTGTCACCGCTACGTGAGTAACTTGGGTACAACTCCCACTGGCCTTCGCGCTCGGTCAGGCGCTTTGGCTGACCGTCAGGTAAGCTGCGCTCATACAAATGACCTAGCGCCTCGTACACCACGCTGCTGCCATCAGGTGCGACCTGTACGTTGCGCAGCATTTTCACTTTAAAGTCGTCAGCTTCAATGTTCTGTTTAAAGTGCAATGCGGTCTGCACTTTTTTGGTGGTCTCAACGCTAAAAGGAATCACGCGGGTCTGCCGTGAGGCCACCTCGAGGCGCATAATTTTACCATCGGCCCAGAATACTAGTTCTTTGCCGTCCGGCGTCCAATCCATGGTCGGATACACGCCATGAATAGCCCAGGTTTCCTGCATGTCGCGATCTAACTGGGTATACAAGCGTTGCTCTTCACCTGTCTCAAGGTTGTAAAGGTAAAGTACGCTGTCAAAGTCTTCGCGCTTAATGTAAGCGAGGTGCTTACCGTCTGGCGAAGGTGTCGGACGAATCGCGCCGCCAGGGCCACCACGGATAACATCGATGTCACCGGTTTCGCGATCAAAACGCTTCAGCGTGTAGATACCTTCAAGCGAATCCTTGCTGTAATGGAAGGTTTTGCCCGGCGTGTCGTCCTGAGAAAAATAAATGTACCGCCCATCGGGTGAAAACGCAGGCTCACCCAGATCTTTCTGATCATTCGGGCGCTCTGTCAGTTGCACACCAGAACCACCGTTGACGTGATACATCCAGACCTCGCCGGCACCCAGCGAGCGACGTGCGGTGTAGTGCTTACGGGCAACCAGAAACTGGCTGTCAGGGCTCCAGGCCGGGCTATTCAGCAAACGGAAGGTTTCGTTGGTGACGACCCGGGCGTTGCTGCCGTCGGCATCCATGACCCATATATTGTCGCCACCGCTGGCGTCAGAGGTAAACGCAATGTACTTGCCATCAGGTGAGTACACCGGTTGCATCTGCCAGGCGATACCGCCAGCCAGCAACTCTGCCTCGCCACCTTTCGCAGGCATGCGATAAATATCACCCAGTAAATCAAAGACGATATATTGGCCATCGGGGCTCATATCGACATTCATCCAGGTGCCTTCGTTCACCTTAATCTGAACGTCTTTAAATTCGCCTTGTGGATTTTGAACATCCCAGCTGGTGTCGTCCTGCGCGTACGCAGGTAGCGAGAGTGCAACGCTGACCGCAAGGGCCAGCGTAGATAACTTTTTCATAGTCAGACCTTTATATTTGTTGCAGGGTACCGCGGTTCAGGCGGCCTTTTAGTCGTATTTGGCGGCCTCGCCTTTGCCTGGCAGCGTCGACTTAATGAAGTCGCGCAGGTCGTCATTAGCTAACTCAAGATCTTCCGCGCGCAGATACATCATGTGACCGCTGCGATAACCTTTAAAGTCAATGCGATCTTCCATGCGACCGCTTGGGTCGATGTGCCAGCCGGTGTACTTGGCGTCAAAATAGTTGGTCGCGCCGTCAAAGTAGCCCGACTGAATCAACACATTTAAGTAAGGATTTTGCGCCATTGCCTGGCGTAAGTTCTCACCTGTGTTGTTATTGGTGCGATCCCATGGGTGCACCGGACCGAACATGTTGTATTTCACGTCTGTTTCATAGTTCAGCTCTTCACGCAGGTAATAATTGATTGCCGGCGTAAATGAGTGTAACCACGAGGTTAGCTCTGAATTGTAATCCGGGCTGTCACCGACATCATCACGGTCGATACCCAGATAACGTGAATCCAGACGACCTACGGTACGGCCGCGATCGCGCAGCAGTTCTTTCCAGAAGAAACGCGGATTGATATCAAGATTGGCCCGCAGTACCGTCTGCTTGCTTAAGCCTGAGTAGCGGGCAACTTGCTCTGCGACTTGCTCACGCTCAGCCTCTGGTAGCATAGTGCCTTTCGCTAAGGCTGGAAGATAGGTGTTTAACGTATAGCTCTCAACTTCCTCAAGCATGTCGAGCAAATCTTTATTTTGCAGTTCATTATCAAGGGCGTTGTGATACCACGCGGTCGCGGCGAAATAAGGCAGGCGGTTCGCTGCTTCGACGGGTCCCTGACGGTCGATACCAATTTCAGTTGGTGACACCAGAACCACACCGTTTAAGTACATCCACTGGCGGTTTTGCAGTTCCAGCGCGAGACCTGAAACCCGGGTAGTACCGTAGCTTTCACCAATCAGGTACTTCGGTGAGCGCCAGCGTTCCTGGCGCGTGACAAAGGTATTGATCCAGTCGGCCAGATAGCGCACGTCGGCGTTCACCCCAAAGAACATTTTTTGTTGCTGGTCACGCGATGGCATTTCACCCTCAGCGTTAGGCAGTACGCGCGAATAACCAGTATTGACCGGGTTTACGAAGACAATATCGGCCACATCAAGCACCGAATGAGGGTTATCTTTTACGCCGTAAGGCATGATAGGAAAGCCTTCATCATCGACCCGTAGTGACTTAGGTCCGGTGTAGGCAACATGCATCCAGACTGAGGCTGAGCCAGGGCCACCGTTAAATGAAATAAGTAACGGCCGGTTTTCACGATTTTTTATGCCCTGGCGCTCGTAATAAGTAAAGAACAGCGCAGCGGTGGCCTCACCGTTTTCATTGAACACCGGCTGGGTTCCGGTCGTTGCGGTGTATTCAAAACGTTCGCCATTAATAGTGGCCTGATGACTGGTGACCACGACGTCATCGGCAGCGATTTTGGCAACCGGCAATTCCGGCGCCTGCACAGCATTCGCCATAGGGCTCAGCAACAGTGTGGCAGCCACACAACTTGCACTGATAGCATGCGAAACTAATTTCATCGGATTTAACCTCATTCTTGTAAGCGTCGTACCATTTAAAGAGATGCGTGGCGAAAGCTCAAGTGCTGTGAGTTCAACGCCACGGAATTGCGGATAACTGGCACCTTTTCAGGTGCTAGTAGGCCAGTAACCAATAGGTAAAAAGCAGGGCGAAGCCGATCAAGTAAATGAGTCCAAGCCACGCATAGCCATGCATCAGACCCGGCATCGCATGTTTACGTACCAGCATACAGTTCAGCCAGGCGAAGAACGGCGTCGTCAGAAACGCCAGGGTCATCGCGAAGCTTAGCATCGGGCCTAACGCGGTCTGGAAGTAAAGAATCACTAACATACCGGCCACCGACTGTCCGATAATCCACCCGCGTAAGCTTGTGCGACGCTTCGTCAACAAGCGATGTCCTTCACGTAAGGTACGGGCGTAACCGTCAAGCACCGCGAGTGTAGTACCAAACATGCATAAAAACGCGATACCGCCGACCAGATACTCGGACCAGGCACCAATGGTCGCGCTGTACATGGCGACAAACTGTTGCGCAAAGGTGCTGCCGGCCATGGCTATGGGTTGCGCCGCACCAAATTGCACCATGGCACCTAAGGCCATAAATACCAGCGCCAGCACCGCGGTTGCCCAGTAACCGAGGTTAAAATCGAACAGGCCATCCTTGAGCGTTACCGCCGTCAGTTTTTGCTTACTGCGCAACCACAATGAATTGATAGCTGACAGTTCAATCGGCACTGGCATCCAGCCCATCATGGCGACCAGAAATGCCAGCGCGGACAGCTCCCAGGGTGACGGTGCGACAAAGTCGGCAGGGGGCGGCTGATGTCCTACCCAGGCAATAACCACTGCTGCCAAAGTAGCCAGCGACAGGCTGACCATGATCCACTTCGAAATGGCATCAAGGCTGCGGTATTGCCCGCCCAGCAGCACCAATAAACATGCCAGTAAGATCAGCCAGCACAGCAGCGTCAGGCTCAGTTGCGGTAGGAAGAGCTGCAATAAGCTCGCGGTTAAAAGCAAAACACCTGCGGTGTTGACCACCGCAGCAATCAGGTTCAGAACAATAAAGCCCCAAAGATAAAGCTTATGCTTGCGATAGTAACCACTTACTAAGCTTTCATTGTGCGTCAGTGTATAAGTTACGCCAAAGCGGAAAAACGGATACTTAAGCACATTCACCAGCAAAATGAGCCACCACAACTGCCAGCCAAAAAGTGCCCCGGCCTGCGTCGCGGCCACCAGATGCGATGCGCCCACCGCGGCGGCGGCGAGAATGATACCCGGCCCCAGGCTTTTAAGCCGGTGCTGAGAAGTTGATGCCATCATAATGAAGACTTTTATTATTATTAGGTTTTAAGGGACACGGCCGCTTTTTTGTCCGCCAGCCATTGTTTTTCGAAATCATCCGGTGACACCGGATGACCAAAATAATAGCCTTGTCCGAAGTGACAGCCAAGTTCTTTTAGCAGTGCCGCCTGCTCAGTGGTCTCAACGCCTTCAGCAACGGTCTCCAGACCCAGTGAACGGGCCATGGCAATAATAGTGTTGACCAACGTTTTACTTTGCTCATCACGCAACATGGCCTGCACAAACGAGATATCAATTTTTAGAATATCGACGGCGAATTGCTGCAGGTAGGCTAGGGAAGAGTAGCCAGTACCGAAGTCATCAATCGCCAGTTTAAAACCATGGTCGCGCAGACGACGCGTGACTGTCAGTGCCAGCACGGGATCCACCATCAGATCGCTTTCGGTTATTTCCAGCGTGATCTGCTCAGGACGGACGTCTCGGATACAATACAGAAAGTCTTCTACTATTTCGGGAGAAGTGAACTGTTGCGCGCCGACATTCACTGAGACCTTAGGAATGGCTTCGTAATCCCGCTGCCATTTGCGCAATACCTCAGTGGTTTTACTCAATACCTGAATGCCAAGCTCAGCAAGTACGCCTTGCTTACGCGCGATGTCAATAAATACATCTGGCTTGACGGTGCCGAGTTCCTGATCAAACCAACGGCATAATACTTCGGCACCGACACATTCACCACTTTTAAGATCAATCTGTGGCTGCAGATAAATAGTCAGCTCATGCTTCTCCAGCGCCGCTAAAAAACGCTCAGTTTGATGCCGCTCAGCCGAGACTTTACGCTCCAGCTGTTCATCAAAAATACAAAATGACAGTTCATGCAGCTTCGCCTCGTACATGGCAATACTGGCCTGCTGCAAAAGCTCAGTTGCCGAACTCGCACTATGGCTATAGGCACCGCTCATACGTAATTGTAACGCCAGACTCTGCTCACCAAGCAGTACAGGATCATCAAAAAAGCGCTTCAGACTATTCGCAACTGTCAGAAACTGCTCAACTTTCTCAAAACTGCTCTTGACCAGCACCACGAACTCGTCACCCGTAACCCGCGCTACGAGCACAATATCATCGAAGTCTGCCGCGCCCTCGTCCAGGCGTTGCCCTACTACCTTTAACAGCCGGTCGCCGGCATGCAAGCCGAAGCGTTCATTAATATTGCGAAAATGGCGGATATCGACCAATACCAACAGATAATCCTGATCAGGATGTTGTTCGTACTCGCGTTGCAGATGCTCCAGCAGCGCAGCACGATTCGCCAGCCCGGTCAGCTCATCGCGAAAGGCTATCGCGGCAATGTTCTGCTCATGTTGCCGTTGCTCAGTAACATCGAGGATAAATCCCTCGAAGTGGGTAACTTTGCCGTCTGGATTGCGAATACCCTTGCCCTGCTCCCAAACCCAGCGGATCTGACCTTCGGCACAGATAATCCGGTATGCCACTTTAAAATACTTATCGCGCGCAACGGCGTCATCCACAGCCTGGACGACGGTGGCATGATCTTCGGGATGGATAATATCGCCCCAGGCAATCACCGCATTATCGATCAGCTCGGTGGAATGATAGCCGGTCAATGCCTGAGCACCCCGACTGACGATTTCCATGGTCCACAGCTCATCGTTTTTACAGCGGTAGGCCATGCCCGGCAGTGAGTTCATTAAGGTTTGCAACCGCCGTTGGCTTTCATGCAGGTTGCGGCTGATGCGCAGTTGCGCAAGTTCAGCTGCCGCTTGTGCTGCAGCTACTTGTAGCAGCTCAAGCGCAGCATGTGGATAATTTAAGGGCTGATTGTTGAGCACCGCTAACAGACCCAACTTAGTTCGATCTGCGGTTAACATGGGTACACCGACGTAACTTTCCGCGCCTAAGTCCTGCAGCATTTCGTCGTTGGGAAAGGTCTCACAGATGCCATTTTCAAATATGCAAGACTGATTGCTCAGCACTTGCTCACAGGGAGAGCCTGCCAAACTATAACTGACTGGCTGGTGATAACTGCCGCCCGAGAAGCAGGCCACCATGTGGGCAGTGGTGGGGTCATCACTGAATATTTCAGCAATCACCACATGGTCAGCGTCAAGCAACTCACTGAGCAACTTCGCCAGGTTTTCGATAAACTTGAGCTCCCGTGCTTCACGGAGATTTTCGGCAAGTAAATGGAGAGCTTTATCTATATCGATGCGTTTAATCGTGAGTTCTCCCTACAACACTTTGATATAGCTATTTTTTAACTTATGTATACAGATTAGCGGAACTCATACAAAGGTCAATAACAAAGTTCACGACAAAAAAAGCGGGATTTTGTTGCACATGCGGTCGCTTTAAGACACCCTTTCGTCGCGCGTCCCTTTCCACTCGCCATTATGTCATTGGTAATGCAGAGGATCTCTGTCTATGCTTTAAACGACCAGCAGTCAAGGATAGCGCGATATGCAAAAAATACGTTTGGGTAGAACCAGGATATCCCCGGCCAAGCTGGCGCGCTGGCAGATAATGGGGGCATTAATTCTCATATCAGCGGCAATTATTCTGGCGATCACTGTTTCTACTGAACAGTGGCAAAGTTTACTGCAGAATCTGCTTAAAAATCAGGGATGGGCGGCAAGCCTGACACTGACCGGCGTGTATATTCTGGCCGTTATCTTAATGCTGCCACTCTCGCCCTTTGCGCTAACAGCAGGTCTTTTTTTTGGTTTTTTGCAAGGCTCTGTCATTGCACTTATCGCCGTAAATGTTGGCGCTTTAATTAGCTTCTTAATCACGCGTCACTGGTTAACAAGCGATCGCTTTGTCACTGTATTCCGATCCAAGTCCATGCGCCTGCTGACCAGTGGCAATATCAGAATCATCAGTTTATTGCGATTAAATCCCTTAGTACCGTTCAGCTTACACAATTATCTGTATGGTGCTGCCAGAACCGAGTTGCGGCCGTATTTATGGGGCACTTTTTTGGGCAGTGCCCCTTTTACCCTGGCGCTGGTTTACTTTGGCGTGACTGGTCGTGTCATTTACAGCGCCGGAGACTCTCTCGGCCCCTGGCAGTACAGTATGATTGGACTTGGAATCGTCTTGTCATTTGCTTTACTGATATTAACCAAATACGCCAAGTCGGCCAGTTATTCTCCGAATAAGGAGTCGCGATGAAAGTATTATTTCTCACTTCGCAGCTAGGTTACGGTCATATTCGAGCCGCCAATGCGGTGGAGCAGGCGTTGCACGAACACTTCCCAACCTTAAGCTGTGAATATTTGGACTTGTGGTCGCTGATGGATGAGAAAGTCGCCGCTGCGGTAAAAGGCGGCTACCTTCGAATGACCCAGGACTACCCGGACTATTATCAGAAGCTTTACGATCTTGACAAAGGTGTCTGGCAACAGCTCAGTGGCGAGGCTCCGTTAGACAACGGCATTAAACAGTTCTTAGCCGACCAGCTGTCGCACTGGTTTCCGCGTCAGACCGGCTGGCGGTCTATCGGCCAACATAATCTCGATACTGCGCTATTAAATAGCTATGTTCATTTGTTGGTAAACCAGAATGAGCGGAGTAACTACTCACTGATACTACGTAGCCTGTTATTATTAAAGCGAACCGTGCTACTACGCCGCATAAAGGAGCGCATAGAAGCCATTGCTCCCGACGTGGTAGTGGCCACGCAAATGTATCCTGCTGCGTTATTTTCACGACTAAAAGAAAAACAACAGTTCAGAGATATTCCTGCTCTAAGCGTACTTACCGATTACGGCCTGCAAAAAGTGTGGGTCAGACCGACGACCGATGGTTATTGTGTGCCCTCACGTGCTGTTGCTGAACAATTAGCAGCGTGGGACGTACCATCGAACCGTATCTTCGAAACCGGAATCCCTCTGGATCAGCAGTTTCGAACGCCGCCGTCCCAAAGTGCGGCTCGGGCCGCATTAAAACTAAGTAGCGACAAACCGACGGCACTGGTCACCGGCGGTCAGTACGGCATTGGGCTGGTGCCTACCGTAGAGTGCTTGTGTAAAGCCGGAAGCAACTTACAAATACTGGTTACTGCCGGAAATAGCGGCGATGATTACCATCGCTTGCGCAGTTTACAGCAAGCCTACCCGTCTCAGTTAATACTGTTCGACTGGGTAGAAAATATGGCGCAGCTAATTACCGCTGCAGACGTGGTGGTAGGTAAACCCGGCGGTTTATCAGTGAGCGAGGCGCTGGCGTGCGGGCGGCCTTTTTTCGCGACCTGTTCGCTAGGTGGACAGGAAGCGCATAATGTCGAGTTTTTAAAGCAGAATGGTATCGGCGATAAACTGTCTCCTGAACAACTTTGCGCGTCGATCGCACAGTTATTTGCGGAACCTGAATTACTCGCTGCCACACAAAAGCGTGCCTATGAAGCGGGTCATCGTAATGCTGCAGAGCAAGTAGCCATGCGTATTATGGAAGTGCTACCGGCCTCAAGCAGTTCCGTGACAGAGCCGAAAATCGCCCATTAAATCAGGGATTCGAATTATGCTGAGATCACACCTCTGGCGACTTTTAAACAGTTGCTACCTGAGCTACGACAGAGCCTATCGCCGCTGGCATAAATTAGAAGCGGTGGACGATTTTTTACAGGTCAAAAAACAATACTACGAGGGCCAGCCTCAGGTATTTCAGGACGGTACCAAGGTGGCACCGGGTGATGCAATTCTGGTGTTGCATTTTAACAACGACTTTATGGCGAAGTTGCATCAAGACCCCAAGCAGACCTCGTCGCGCCGCGTGGTCTGGGCGTTTGGCAAAGCGTTAATAAAGTCGATGGAGCAACTCCACGACGACTTACAAAAACGTTATGCGGAGCATGAGATTAAAGCCATCACTGGCGTGACCTGGTTTAAAACGCATGGCGAAAAAGTAGGCTTCGAGAGCCACCCGTTACCACCGGGCTGGCGACGTTGGCTATTGCACTGGCATTTTCGGCTGTTACTGTTAGCGCTGTTCCCGCAGTTACAGGCGCATCAGAACCGTCAGCTCATCCCTCATCAGTTCTGGCTCACACCGACGCAACTACGCGATACGATTGAAGGAAAAAGCTCTTATGTGGCCCAACGGCTTTCTTAATATTACCACCCGGGGAGCATCTTCTGAGCCGCGCGTTTACCTTACTTTCGATGATGGTCCTGACCCTCGGTTCACACCTCCGCTATTGGATCTGCTTGCAGAGTATGAGATCCGGGCCAGTTTTTTTGTGCTCGGGGAGGCTTGTAAGGCCTATCCTAAGCATATACGACAACTAGCGGAGGGTGGCCACGATATTGGTATTCACAGCTACACCCACGACCACCCCTGGCGCTTAAGCGCAGCGGAAGCCCGCGCCGAATTGCAGCGCTGCTACCATACGCTGGCCGACATAACCGGCAGCCCGCCCACATTATTCCGCCCTGCTTACGGCCGGTTCCGGCCCGCCACTTTGCAAGAAGCCAAGGCGTTACAGTTAACTACCGTGCTATGGAATCGCAGCGTTGTCGACTGGGGTCGATGGGGGACTTTAGCGGGTATCAGCCGACGCCTTAATGCGGTAAAGCCGGGCGATATCGTGTTAATGCATGATGCCAGACCCGATGCCAACCGACCGGAAAATAGCCAAATCGCCTTGCGGGAGTTTCTGCGGAGCGACAAAGCCACCCGTCTGAGTTTTAGCGGCCTCAGCCAGCTCATAAAAAAGCCCTCTTAAATCAGAGGGCTTTTTTGCGTTTCACAGTTGACGTCTGATTTAGCGGTAGCTTTCCACTGCCGGGCAGCTACACATCAGATTACGGTCACCGTACACGTCATCGATACGGTTTACGCTTGGCCAGAACTTGTTCTCGGCAACTACAGCTACCGGATAGACTGCGGTGTTGCGGTCGTATGGACGCTCCCAGTTCGCATCGGTAATGTCCGCCAGCGTGTGCGGTGCGTGATGCAGCGGGTTATTGTCCTTCGGCCAGTCGCCCTGTTCAATTTTACGCACTTCTTCACGAATGCTGATCATCGCTTCAATGAAGCGGTCCAGCTCGAACTTCGATTCTGACTCAGTTGGTTCGACCATCAGCGTGCCCGCTACGGGGAAACTCATGGTAGGTGAGTGGAAACCGTAGTCCTGCAGGCGCTTGGCGATGTCCATCTCGGTAACATCAGAGCTGTCTTTCAGCGGACGCAGATCGATAATACATTCGTGTGCGACACGATCGTTACGACCCTTGTACAGAATCGGATAGTGGCCGCCCAGTTTCTTCGCAATGTAATTGGCATTCAGAATCGCAACTTCGGTTGCTTCACGCAGGCCGCGTGAGCCCATCATGACAATGTACATCCATGAAATAGGTAAAATGCTGGCACTACCAAAAGGTGCTGCTGACACTGCGCCATTATCCAGGCCTGTTCCCTGAATCGGTACCACAGTGTGGTTTGGCAGGAATGGCGCCAAGTGCTTCTTCACGCCAATCGGACCCATACCCGGGCCGCCGCCACCGTGTGGAATGCAGAAGGTTTTGTGCAGGTTAAGGTGCGATACGTCAGCGCCAATGTAACCCGGCGAGGTCACGCCTACCTGAGCGTTCATATTGGCGCCGTCAAGGTAGACCTGGCCACCATGCTCGTGAACCACCTCACAAATAGTACGAATACCTTCTTCGTAAACACCATGCGTTGATGGGTAGGTCACCATGATGCATGACAGCTGATCGCCCGCTTCGGCCGCTTTTGCTTTCAGGTCATTCAGATCCACGTTACCGTTCTTGTCACAGTCAACGACCACAACTTTCATGCTCATCATCTGTGCTGAAGCCGGGTTGGTACCGTGTGCCGAGCTTGGGATCAAGCAAATGTTGCGGTGCCCTTCGCCACGGCTTTCATGGTACTTCTGAATTGCCAGCAAACCTGCGTACTCGCCCTGTGCACCTGAGTTTGGCTGCATTGACATAGCGTCATAACCGGTAATATCAACTAGCCAGTTGGACAAGGTTTGTAGCAGTTCGTAGTAACCTGAAGCCTGTTCTTGCGGACAGAACGGGTGCAACTGACCAAACTCAGGCCAGGTGACCGGAATCATTTCCGCGGTAGCATTAAGCTTCATGGTGCACGAGCCCAATGAGATCATGCTGTGATTCAGGCTCAGATCGCGGTTTTCCAGCTTCTTGATATAACGCAGCATCTCAGTTTCTGAGTGATGCGTGTTGAAGACTTCGTGTTTCAGAATTTCGCTTTGACGCACCAGCTCAACTGGAATAGAGGTCAGCTCGCCTGATGCAACGCGCGAGTCAAGCACGTCGATATCAAGACCATGCGCAGCACCGAACAGCGCAATGAACAGCTTTTCAACGTCGTCACGGGTTTTCGCTTCATCAAGACTCACACCAAACTGATTGTTACCGTCGATGCGAAGGTTCAGACCTTGTTGCACCGCGCGCGCAGCAATACCTTCGGCGTCGCCTTCGAGCTTAAAGGTCAGGGTATCGAACCAGTGCGAGGTTTCCAGCTGTACGCCTTTTTCCTGCAGGCCAAGCGCGACAATGTCAGTTAAGCGGTGGATGCGCTCAGCAATGGTACGCAGGCCTTGTGGGCCATGATAGACCGCATAGAACGAGGCCATATTGGCCAGCAGCACTTGCGCGGTACAGATGTTTGAGTTAGCTTTCTCGCGGCGGATGTGCTGCTCGCGGGTTTGCATTGCCATACGCAATGCCAGCTTACCACGGCTGTCTTTTGACACACCGATAATACGCCCTGGCAGCGAACGCTTATATTTGTCACGGGTCGCAAAGAAGGCAGCATGTGGACCACCGTAGCCCATAGGCACGCCAAAGCGCTGGGCTGAACCCAGAACCATATCGGCACCCATTTCACCCGGTGACTTCAGCATTACCAGGCTCATAATATCAGCTGCTACGGCAACAACACCTTTTTGCGCCTGAATGTCAGCAATCAGCTGCTCAATATTATGTAACTGACCGAAACGATCCGGATATTGCAGCAGCGCACCGAACACATCATGTTCGGTGGCTTCACGCGCCGGGCCAACAATCACTTCAAAACCAAACATCTCAGCGCGGGTCTTCACCACGTCGATGGTCTGCGGATACACGTTATCAGCAACAAAGTAGGTATTTGACTTGCTCTTACTGACCCGTTTTGCCATTGCCATGGCTTCTGCCGCTGCAGTAGCTTCATCGAGCAGTGAGGCGCTGGCCAGATCCAGACCCGTCAGGTCCATGGTCATTTGCTGGAAGTTCAGAATGGCTTCCAGGCGACCCTGCGCAATTTCCGGCTGGTACGGTGTGTAAGCGGTGTACCAGCCTGGATTTTCCAGCACGTTGCGTAAAATAACATTCGGTACCAGGGTGTCGTAGTAACCCATACCGATGAACGAGGTCAGAACTTTGTTCTTTTGCGCAATGGTCTTCAGCTTGGCTAATGCTTCACGTTCAGATAACGGCTCACCGACCTGTAAAAAAGGCTCACGCAAAATGGTGCCCGGCACGGTATCTTTAGTTAAGGCTGCAAGTGAATCTACACCTAGTTCGGCCAGCATTTCAGCCTGCTCATCGGCGCTTGGGCCAATGTGACGGCCAATGAACTCGCCATGATTCTCTAACTGCTTAAGCGTTGCTGTGGTCATTTACTTCTCGTCCCTCGGTTTCGGGGTTAATACAGTGGCTAAGGAAACACAAAACCCCGGTGTCAGTGACCGGGGTTTGCGCATTCCATTGCCTGATTATTCTTCGTCGATAACGGCTTGATAGCCTTCAGCATCAAGCAGGCTTTCGACTTCGCTCGGGTCATCGGCTTTAATCTTAAACAGCCAGCCGTCGCCATAAGGATCACTGTTCACGGTTTCCGGTGAGTCTTCGAGCTCTTCGTTGACGGCGACGATTTCGCCGGCAATCGGTGCATAGATATCAGAGGCTGCTTTGACCGATTCTGCAACTGCCACGTCGTCACCGGCGGCAACGTTATCACCCACTTCTGGTAACTCGACAAATACCATGTCACCTAAAAGGTCCTGCGCATGCTCAGAAATACCAACGGTGAAAACACCGTCGCCGTCATTGCGCACCCACTCGTGGGTTGCTGCATACTTTAATTCTTTAGGGATTGAGCTCATGTTCTGATCCTCAGTTTTAATTGTTCTGTTGTACGTAGCTGATGCGGACGCAATTATACCAGAGCTTTGCCATTTCTGACGAAGCTTGGTTTCACCACGCTAACTGTAACGAATTTCTTGCGCATTTCCACTTCTGCAGTCGAGCCGACAGAGTTCGGTACGCGTGCCATGGCGATCGAAAAGCCCAAGGTCGGAGAAAAAGTACCTGAGGTAATCACACCCTCACCACCATCAACGACGACCTTCTGGCCATGGCGTAGTACGCCTTTTTCGCGCATTACCAGGCCCACCAGTTTTGCATGACCTTCAGCTTTTTGCTTTTCCAGTGCCTCGCGACCAATAAAGTCACGATCGGCAGGCTCCAACGCCACACTCCAGCCCATATTGGCTTCTAACGGCGTAATGTTCTCGTCCATGTCCTGACCGTATAAATTCATGCCAGCTTCTAAACGCAAGGTGTCACGCGCGCCAAGACCGCACGGTTGTACGCCTACGTTCAATAATTCATTCCAAAGCTTCTCGGCTGCATGTGCCGGCAGAATAATTTCATAGCCGGCTTCCCCCGTATAACCGGTGGTGGCGATAAATAATTCACCGACCTGCACTGACATAAACGGCTTCATGCCTTCAACTTTAGCAAATGCTTCGCCGCCCAGAACCAGTTTCAACTTATCAGCAGCCTTTGGGCCCTGCAGTGCGATCATCGCTAATTCAGATTGCTCGGTTACTGTTACCTGGAAGCGACGGGCGACCGATTCAATCCAGGCCATGTCGCGCTCGCGGGTGGCAGAGTTAACGACCAGACGGTACGACTCATCAGAGAAATAGTAGACAATCAGATCGTCAATCACGCCGCCTTTTTCGTTCAGCATACTACTATATTGCGCCTTACCCGGCACCGTCAGTTTCGCTACGTCATTCGCCAGCATGTAACGTAAGAAAGCCTTGGCGTCGACACCCGCAACGTCAACGATGGTCATGTGTGACACATCAAAGACACCTGAGTCTTTACGCACGGCATTGTGCTCTTCAATTTGCGAGCCGTAGTTAAGCGGCATGTCCCAGCCGTGAAAGTCGACCATTTTTGCGCCAGCTTTCAGATGCGCGTCATAAAGAGGGGTACGATTTGCCATGGCTACGTCGTCCTGTTGTCGGAAAAATTTGGCGCAATTATAGAACTCTATGACGCTGGCAACAAATTAAAATTCCTTATGCTATTATTTATATTTATTATATTTGCCTGGCTTGTATTTCTTTTTTTAATACAACTATTTCAGCGGGTCATTCATGCAGCAGTTATCTCTCGACAGTTTACGTGCCTTTGTCAGTGTCTATGACCTGCAAAGTTTTACGGCCGCCGGGCAGCAGTTAGGCCGCTCGCAGCCGGCTATCAGCCTACAGCTGCAGCGCCTTGAAGAAATGCTCGGCGTGCGCCTGTACGCGCGCGTCGGTGGCCGCATTCAGTTGACGCCCTCTGGCACCGAACTACTGGAAACAGCGCGCGCCATGCTGAGTATGAACGATCAGATTATTGCGCGCTTAACGGAGCCTGAATTAAGCGGCCGTGTGCGCCTGGGCATTACCAGTGAGTTCGCCAGTAAGTTGCTGCCGCAGGTATTGGGCCAGTTTGCTCAGGGATATCCTAACGTTGCCTTGGAAGTAACCTCAGCACTGAGCCGGCATCTTATCGCCAGCGCCGATGAATTTGACGTTATCATCGCTCTTACTGAAAGTGGGGGGCGCGACGCGGCGCAACTTGCCAATCCTATGCAGTGGTTGGAGCTACGCCAGGAACCTTTGGTGTGGGTTGGCAACGCCGACAGTCAGCTGATGCCCTCACCACTGCCACTGGTGGTTGCGCCTGATGGCTGTATTTACCGCCGCCGAGCCTTGCGCGCGTTACGTCAGGCCGGTATTAGCTCACGCATTACCTATACCAATACCGACTTTAGTGGTCTCACCGCAGCCATCGAAAGTGGCCTTGGTATTACGGTATTGGCGCAAAGTACCGTACCTGCGCATCTGGAGAAGTTACAACGTGGCGGTGATGGCATCCAGTTACCTGAACTCGGTGAGGTTGGGGTCATGTTGTCAAAACGCGCGGCGGAAAACTCCGCCGCAGAGCAGTTAGCGCTTTTTATCCAAGAGCGGATTTAATCAACGCGCGTTTGAGGGGTGCCACTTTGTTGACCAGGCGCAGTCCGGCGCCGCGCAGCAACTTAAACGCCGGCTGATCATTACCAAAGCCACGCTTAAACGCTTCCATGGTAGCGATCATTTGCAGCGCAGCGACTTTCCGCTCGCGCTCCCAGTTACGTAACTGACGCTGGCCAAAGGTACTTGCGGTGATTTCAAGCAACGCCTCGACATCGCCAAAGCCAAGGTTTGCGCCCTGTCCGGCCAGCGGATGAATACTATGCGCGGCATCACCAAGCAACAGTAAACGTTGCTGCAGCCAGCGCTGCGCGTATTGCATACGCAGCGGAAAGTAGGCCCGTTCTGACATCACTTCCAGTTGCCCTAAAGCGCCGTCACTTGCGGCCTGTAACTGTTTGCTGAAATCGACATCGGATAACGCCTTTAGCTGTTCGGCATGATGATTGTCTGCCGACCAGACAATCGAAACCTGATGCGGATCAGCAAGCGGTAACCAGGCGACCGGCCCGGTCGGCAAAAAGACTTGCCGGGCATAGCCGTCATGCGACTTCGAGCAGCGCACCACAGCAACGCAGCCTTGCTGCTGGTAATCCCAGAAGGTCAGCGGTAGACCGGCAGCCTGACGCAACGGCGAGTGGGTGCCATCTGCTGCGATCAAATAGTCACCAACATAGTCTCCGCTCGCAGTGGTTAAGGTCACCTGGTCGTCACTAATCACATGTCCGCTGACTTCGGTCTGCGCCAAGAGCTCGACTCCGGCACGTTGCGCCTGCTGCCAGAGGGCTGCTTCGAGTACTTTATTTTCGACAATGGCACCCAGATCATCCTGATTCACCTCACTGGCGTGAAACTGAATCTGCCCGAAGCTATCGTGATCCCATACTTCCATCGCCTGATAGGGGCCAATACGCTCCTCTGGTAGAGCTTGCCAGACCTCAAGCTGCTGCAATAACGTGCGGCTGTGATGAGCAATGGCGCTGACGCGAAGCTCCGTAGCCTCGCCAAACGCTGGCGCGGCGCCGCGTTCAAACAGGGTCACCCGATGCCCCTGCAAGCGTAAACCTAAGGCAGCGGTAAGGCCGATCATGCCGCCACCGACAATTAAAAAGCGTTGACTCATGATCGCTCTCCCCGGCTGGCAAGAGGTGCCCAGCCCATGGTCTGGCGCGCAAAATTATGGCGTAAAGGGGCTACGGCATCTAACCCCAGCAACGCCAGATTACGCGCTTTGTTTAACGGCCAGTAATGATTGGAAAAACCGCGCACCAGCAAATCGGTCAAACCGATCACCCGCTGGTAATCGCCATCGCGTTGTTGCCAGTAGGACGCGAGAGTGCGGTAGGCACCCGGATCAATGGCCCGGGTTAATTGCTCACTTAAGCAGATGGCATCACGCACGCCAAGATTGAACCCCTGCCCGGCAATCGGATGCAGCGTATGCGAGGCATTGCCAACAATAACCGCGCGATGGCTGATACTGCGTTCGGCCAGATGAAGCTGCAAGGGAAATTGTAGCCGCTCGCCCACCGCGCTGAAACGGCCGGCGCGATAGCCAAAAGCTTGCTGTAAGCGGGTTAAAAAAGGCCCGTCAGGCAGCGCCATGAGCTCTGCGGCTTCTGCTTCCGTCACGCTCCAGACCAGTGATGCCTGCTGCTCAGGCAAAGGTAAAAGCGCCACTGGCCCGGTTTCAGTAAAGCGTTCATACGCCCAACCATCCAGCGACTCGCTCAGTTGCACGTTGGCAATAACTCCCACCTGGTCATAGTCGGTACTGTGCATTTTAATACCCAGTTGCTCGCGAACGAAGGAGCGCTGTCCGTCGGCGCCCACCAGCAGTTGCGTCCGTAACTGTGCTATTCCCTCGGGACCTTGCACCTTTAAAATGCAGTAGTTTTGCTCTTGTTTAAGCTCGGTAACCGCACTGTCGCCATACCATTCGATCTGCGGCATCGCGGCAATGGCAGCGTACAACACCCGATTCAGCGCTGCAGCAGAAACCACATAACCCAACGCGGCCACGCCCTCGTGTTTAGCATGTAAGCGCGTGGTACCTAAATACCCCCGGTCACTGACATGAATATGCCGGATCGGCTCGGCCTGCGCGGCCAGCTCACCCCATAACTGCTGTTGCTCAAGCAACCTCACGGTTGCCGCAGCCAGCGCTATCGTGCGCTTATCGGGGACCGGACCGTGGGGTTGGCGCTCAATAATTTTGATCGCAACATCAGGTCGGCTGCGACCTACCAACACCGCCGTGAGCGACCCGACCAGGCCGCCACCGGCAATTACGATAGGTGTTACTTGCTCTGCATCCACGCTTCTATCTCTGCTATGGTTTTTGGCACGTCGGCGGTTAAGTTTTCATAACCGTCGGCGGTGATGACCAGGTCATCCTCAATACGAATACCGATACCGCGCCACTGCTCAGCGACATCATGGGCATCGGCAGGAATATAAACGCCAGGCTCAATCGTAATCACCATGCCCGGCGCAAAAGGTGTGGTTTTGTCGGGCTGCTGGTGGTCACCGACGTCATGCACGTCAAGGCCTAACCAGTGGCCAATGCCATGAATAAGGAATCGCCGGTAACTGGCCTGTTCCATATGCTTTTTTACTGACCCCGACAAAATACCGAGCTCAATCAAACCTGCGGTAATCACTTCCGCTGCGGCGTCCTGGGCGCGCATTAAGGTACTTTTCGGCTTGACCGTTGCCAGCGCAGCTTCCTGTGCGCGCAACACGATGTCATATACCTGGCGCTGTGCATCGCTGAAGCGTCCACTGACCGGAAACGTACGGGTAATATCACCGGCGTAGCCCTGATACTCAGCACCGGCATCTATCAGCAGTAAGTCACCGTGCCGAAGCTGCGCGCTGTTTTCGGTGTAGTGCAAAATACAGGCATTATCACCGCTGCCACAAATAGTGCCGTACGCCGGGCCCGCGGCGCCTTGCATGGCAAATTCATGATGCAGCTCGGCCACGACCTGATATTCAAACCGGCCCGGCTCAACAAATTGCATGGCGCGACGATGCGCAGCTACCGAGATGCGTGCTGCTTCGCGCATCATGTCAAGCTCAGCCGCTGATTTCGTTAAACGCCACTGGTGCAGCCAGGGCGCAAGATCCAGCCAGGCGCGCGGGGGCTGTGCACCGCGCTTACCTTCAGCGCGCAGTTCTGCGGCAATACTCTGACAATGCTGCAAAAATTCGAGTTTGCTGTGGTCGGTATAAACACTATGCACGCCATCCAGCAAATGCCACAAATGTTCATCCAGATCATCAATGGGGTGGGCAATGTCCACGCCCAGACGATCAACAGCATGAGCCACGCCCATTCGCCGACCGTGCCAGACTTCCTGCTGTGGATCTTTCGGCTGACAGTACAACTGTACCGGCAGCTCAGTATCGGGCGCTAACACCAGCACTGCATCAGGCTCGTTTAAGCCGGTCAGGTAGTAAAAGTCGCTGTCCTGGCGAAAAGGAAATTCCGTATCACGGCTGCGGGTTTGCAGTTGCGCACTGGGAATAATCGCCATCGCGCTTTGCTTTTCTTTTGCCAGTTTATCCAGCAGGCGTTGCCGGCGTTGTTGAAATTCAGCTTGCGACAGCGTCACTGTCATAAATGCGTCACTCCTTCTGATTCAACCGGGCTTTTTAATGAAGTGTTTTATTGGTCGTGCAAGTACTGTTGGCGTGCTGACCCAGCTCATTGAAACAAAGCATGGCCGAAATGCGTAAATATTCGACAATTTCAAAATAGGCCCGCTCGGCTTCTTCATCATTTTCTACGGAGATATCTAGCTTGGCGATCTCAACCATGTCGTCAATAGCCTCGCGCAAATCGGCCGAGAGCCCGGCAAGGTTGGTTTGATTCACGCCAAAGCCAACTAAAAATGACTGCACCCAGGCGGTCAGTGCCTGCAGCCGCTCTGGCAAAGGCTCATGGTCACTGGGCAAGATCAGCTGAAAACCCAGATCCGGATCAAGCAGGCTCGCACAGGTATTTTCAGCGATCAGTTTCAGACGCTGTCTGACGTCCGGTGCAAAGGAATTACCTTCGTTAATTAAGTCACTTAACAACATAAGCCAGTCGTCACCCTCAATGCTGGCCCCACTGGCGACCATGCCGGTCAGAATGCCATGCACTTCGGCACCACTTGAGAGCAGGTCGTGACGTTCGAAAAATTCAGTAAGACGATCATAACTTTCCAGATCGCTGCTGGCAGACGTGTTATCAGACATAGCGGTGTCTTCCATTGCTGTATAATACTCTGCATCCTACCACTGTCCGGCTTTTCAGGCTAGCTGACAACGGCCCCCTGAATATGGCATACTAACGGCAAATACAAACAAGACAGCAAGGAACTGTGAGATGAGTCAACGCACCATGGACATTAAGTTGATGGACCGTCACTACAAAGTGAATTGCCCCGACGGGCAAGAGGTTGCGTTGCAGCAGGCGGCTGACAAGCTGAATCAGAAGCTGGAACATATTCGGCAGGCAACCCGACTGAGTCATCCGGAGCAAATTGCCGTCATGGCGGCACTGAATCTTTGCCATGAAAGTAGTAAAATAGAACATGAACAGCAACAACGCATCCAGGAACTGGAAGAGAAAGTGAAGTTGTTGCAAGAGACCCTGGAGCAGGTTACCAGCGAACAGCGACCAGGGCGGAAATAAAATCAGCTTTGATCGCCTGGGATGTTCGCCAGCACGCTAATGTCCCTGAGCCGATGTCATCAGTAAAGGGGCTCACTGAGCGGCTACTGAGCAAGCTCGACTTGTATCGAGAAGCCTACGGCCGTGTATTTGCGCCCCGCCTTGAACCAGTGGGTTCAAGGGCCAAAGCACGCAGCGGCATCCCGGGTGATCACCCATTCAAAAGAGAGCAACCCTAGGGTTGCTCTTTTTCTTTTGCCTGCGCCACAATACGCCGCACGTCAGCCAGTAACTGCTGCGCGTCATAGACAATGCCGTCTTTAATGGTATAGCGCACACCTTTGGTGCGCATCGGCTCATTATTATCATTGAGTTTAAAATGACCGGTGCCGTAAAGTACTTTAAAGTTATCCAGTGGGTTTTCCGCTACCACTACTAAGTCCGCTTTCTTACCCGGGACAATACTGCCGATGTCCGCTTCCAGACCCAGCGCCTCGGCACCATTCAGCGTAGCTGCCTGAATCACCTCAAGGGCATTAAAACCAGCCTCACGCAGCAGTTCGAACTCACGGATCAGACCAAAACCATAAATCTTGTAGATATAACCCGCGTCCGAACCTGTCGTCACCCGGCCGCCATGATTTTTAAAGTCCTGCAAAAAGGTCATCCACTTCTGGTAATTTTTGCGCCAGGCGATTTCTTCGTCGGTGGTCCAGTCAAACCAGTACGAGCCATGCGCATAGCGACTGGGCTCGAAGAATTCCCACAGCTGTGGCAGCGTGTATTCGTTATGCCAAATGGCCTGCCGCTCGCGCATTAAATCGCGACTTGCCTCGTAAATCGTCAGAGTTGGATTAATGGTAAAGTCGAGCGCGATCAGTTCGTCACGCACTGCGTTCCACTTGGCGCTACCAGGTTCTGCGGCTTGTTGCCACAGGCGGCCGGCAGCAGCAAACCGGTCTTGCTCATTATTGTAATTGTAATCGGCCGGGTAATCCTGAATAACCTGGTCGGTAAACAGTGCCTCGGGCAAGCCATACCAGTGTTCCATGGAGCCAAGGCCCAGTCGCGCCGAGTCAACCACGTTGGTGCGAACCACATTTAGCTGCGCGTGGTGCATCATGGTGCCCAGATTTTGCTGCTGGGCCTCATCAAGCGCGGCGGCGATAATCTCCGGGCGGGCACCGAAAAACTTAATGCCGGCCGCGCCCTGGCGCTTGATATCACGTACCCATTCGCGCGCTTGCTCAGCCTTAAAAATCGGCTCATTGGCATTCATGCCATAGCCCACATAAGGAATAATGCGCGGTGAAACAATAGTATTGTTCTGCGCCTGTTGCTGATGCCACCTGGTCCAGTCCAGACCGTTAAAACTGCCGGGTTCGCGCACTGTCGTGATGCCATGCGCCAGCCACAGCTTCAGCACGTATTCGGCCGGAATGCCCTCAGCAGAGCCACCGATATGCGCGTGCATATCAACAAAACCCGGCAATACGTAATGGCCGGTTAAGTCCATTTCTTTGTCACCCGGCTGCGCCTGCGGGCGGCGCTCGGGAATGACCGGTACGCCGGGATTTCCGACACTGACCACTTTGGTAATACGATCGTTTTCGATAACGATATCAACCGGCCCCTGCATGGGAGCACCTTCGCCGTTAATTAAATTAACGCCACGCAGGATCAGCCGCTCGTACGGGCCTTCACCCTGATCGCCACGGGGAGGTGCTTTCGGTGGCGCCGCCAGCACCTGAGTGCTCAGCGCTGCGGTTAAAACTAACGTAGTCAGGAACCGTTTCATCATGCTATAAATCGCTCTATGAAAAGACAATTCAGCCAGAATAACAGCAGCACCGAGCGACAGCAATTGCGTAAGCAGTTGTTAGCCGCACGGCAGCAGGTAAGTGTCGCAGAGCGTCAACAGGGCGGCCAGGCAATCGCCCGGCAGCTTCTGGCCCTGCCTGAAATGCAACGGACCCGTACCGTTGGAAGCTACTACAGTGTGCGCGCCGAGCTGCCAACCGGCGATATTAATGAGAAGCTACAACAACAGGGACATCAACTTGCCCTACCGGTGCTACATCCGGTGGTCAAAAATCATTTGTTGCTGTTAGCCATTAGTGACGCTACAGGTTGGCACAGTAACGCTTATGGCATCCCGGAACCGCAACTCGACTGCCGGCACATCGTGCCGCTGGCGCACGTCGATATTCTGCTGGTGCCGCTGGTGGGATTTGATCTGATTGGCAATCGCCTGGGTATGGGCGGCGGCTTTTACGATCGCACTCTGGCGGGTTGGCGCGCCGGACACTTCCCGCAGTTACAGCCGATTGGTCTGGCGCTGGACTGTCAACGCGTCGAGCGCTTGCCGATCGCCCCCTGGGACGTCCCGTTGCCGCGGGTGATTACGCCGACAAAAATATGGGACTTTCGCAGTTAAGCTTGTATACTGAAACGCCATAGCCCACTCACTCAGGAAGCAGGCATGGCAACCTCTCAAGATCAATTAAAACAACAAGTTGCACAAGCAGCATTCGACTACGTTAAAGACCACTTACCCGCACAGGCAATTATCGGCGTGGGCACCGGTTCAACGGTCAACTTCTTCATTGACGCGCTGGCCGAACTGAAACAGGACATTGAAGCCGCAGTCTCAAGCTCCGAAGCCTCGACCGAACGTCTTAAGCAGCATGGTATTCGTGTTGTGGATCTTAACAGTGTTTCCGAAGTACCCATTTACGTAGATGGTGCCGATGAAATTGATGAGCACATGCGCATGGTCAAAGGCGGCGGCGGTGCACTCACCCGTGAAAAAATAATTGCCGCAGTGGCGAAAAAAGTAGTCTGTATTGCTGATGAATCAAAACAGGTAGGTCGTCTGGGGCGCTTTCCTATCCCTGTCGAAGTCATCCCGATGGCGCGCTCTTATGTCGCCCGGCAAATCGTTAAACTAGGCGGCGACCCGGTCTGGCGCGAAGGCTTTACCACTGACAACGGTAACTGGATCCTTGACATACATAATCTTGATATTGTTGATCCTATTCACCTGGAGCAACAACTGAACAATATCGTCGGTGTGGTCACCAACGGTCTGTTTGCACAGCGCGGTGCTGATATCGCGATCATTGCCGGTGACGCCGGCATCAAAACCCTGAAGTGAGCCCTATGAGCCAGGTATCCTTAGCCAAAGATCGGATCAAAGTTTTATTACTTGAAGGGGTGCACGAAAGTGCGGTTAATGTACTGAAACAGCGCGACTATCATTCCATTGAGTATGTCAAAACGTCCCTCGACGAAGAAGAACTGTGCGAGCGCATCAAAGATGTACATTTTCTGGGTATTCGCTCACGTACCCAGCTCACCGAAAAAGTCTTTGCCGCTGCTGAAAAACTGATTGGCGTTGGCTGTTTTTGTATTGGCACTAATCAGGTGGATCTGAAAGCCGCGCGCCAGCATGGTGTGGTGGTTTTCAATGCGCCCTTCTCCAATACCCGCAGCGTGGCTGAGCTCGTGCTGGCTGAAATGATCATGCTTTTGCGTCGTGTACCGCAAAAAAACGCGGCGGCACATCGCGGCGAGTGGGATAAGTCAGCTAATGGTTCCTTTGAAGCGCGCGGCAAAGTGCTGGGTATTATCGGCTACGGTCACATTGGCAGCCAGTTAAGTATTCTGGCCGAGCAATTAGGCATGCAAGTTCGTTTTTACGATATTGAAACCAAGCTGCCGTTAGGGAATGCGCACGCGGTGGAGTCATTAGACACCTTACTCGAACAGGCCGACGTTGTGACCCTGCATGTACCCGAAACGGCGCAAACCCAGTGGATGATCAGCGCCCCGCAACTGGCAAAAATGAAACAAGGCGCACTGCTGATTAACGCTTCCCGCGGCACTGTGGTGGCAATTGATGATTTGGCCAACAGCCTGCGCAACGGTCATTTAGGTGGTGCCGCCATCGACGTATTTCCTGTTGAACCAAGCAGCAATAATGATGTGTTCGAGTCGCCCTTGCGCGGCATCGACAACTGTATCCTGACCCCACACGTCGGTGGCTCGACTCAGGAGGCACAAGAGAATATCGGTGTTGAGGTGGCGGGCAAACTCGCCCATTATTCCGACAATGGCTCGACCCTGTCGGCAGTGAATTTCCCCGAAGTATCGCTGCCCGCCCACCACGGTGCGCGGCGCTTATTGCATATTCACCAGAATCGTCCTGGTATGCTTACCAAAATCAACCAGTTACTGGCAGAACAGAACATCAACGTCTCGGGTCAGTACCTGCAAACAGACAGCGAAGTTGGTTATGTCGTCATTGACGTCGATACGCCAGAAGACAGCACCATTGCTGATGATTTATTGCAGCAAATGCGCGCCATTGAAGGCACGATTCGCGCCCGCGTACTCTACTAGTTGACGAACATAAAAAAACCGACATGACCTGGATGGTCATGTCGGTTTTTTTAATCGGCGAGAAATTACTCGCTGTCAGGTTGTGCGCGACCCACGGTGCGGGCCATAGATTCTGGCGACACGTGGCGTACATCTTTCCCTTTCACGAAGAAAATAATGTATTCCGCAATATTCTGACAACGGTCACCAATACGCTCAAGCGAGCGCGCCGACCACAGGACATTCATGACCTTTGGAATGCCACGCGGGTCTTCCATCATGTAGGTCATTAACTGGCGCGTAAGGCCTTCGTACTGACGGTCCGCTTGTGCATCCATCTGGTGCACTTCGTAGGCACTATCAAGATCCATTCGGGCGAAAGCGTCAAGTACGCCGTGCAACATCGCCAATACCTGCTGGCCGAGGTTTTCCAGGCTCACCAAAAACTGCTGCTGGTCATTGTTGAAGCTCTCTAATGCCACACGCGCAATGCGCTCTGCCTCATCACCAATACGTTCAAGATCAGCAATGGTCTTGAAGATGGCAATAACCAGACGCAGATCGCTGGCTGCCGGTTGGCGCTTAGCAATAATCTGCACACATGCTTCGTCGATCTGTACTTCCAGCGCGTTAATTTTGTAATCGCGTTGCAAAATCTTTTCGGCCAATTCATGGTCAGACTTCTCAATTGCCGTTAACGAGTCGCGCAATTGCTGCTCAACCAAGCCACCCATGTTCATAACCTGGGTACGGACGGCGTCGAGCTCGTCATTGAATTTGCCGGAAATATGCCGGCCTGTATTTAGTTTATCCATGCCTGACTCCTGTTAACCGTAGCGGCCAGTAATATAATCTTCGGTTTGTTTCTGCGTTGGCGTGGTAAACAATGTGTTGGTATCGGCATACTCAATCAGTTTACCCATGTACATAAACGCCGTTTGATCAGATACCCGCGCCGCCTGCTGCATGTTATGCGTAACGATGACCACGGTGTACTTCTCTTTTAACTCAGTAATCAACTCTTCGATGGTCAGTGTTGAAATTGGGTCAAGTGCCGAAGTTGGCTCATCGAGCAGTAAAACCTCTGGCTCAATGGCGATAGCGCGCGCAATCACCAGACGTTGCTGCTGACCACCGGAAAGACCAAAGGCACTGGCGTTAAGACGATCCTTTACTTCGTCCCAAAGGGCAGCACCTTTCAGTGAGCGCTCAACAACTTCGTCTAAGGTACGACGGTCATTGACGCCCTGCAAGCGCATACCATACACCACGTTTTCATAGATTGACTTCGGAAACGGGTTGGGGCGCTGGAATACCATACCGACGCGACGGCGCAGTTCTGCGACATCGACATCTTTGTCGTAGATATTTTTGTCGTGCAAGCGGATTTGTCCGTTCACCTTACAAATTTCTACCAGGTCATTCATGCGGTTAATACAGCGCAGCAGCGTTGACTTACCACAACCTGAAGGGCCGATAAATGCGGTGACGCGGTTCTTTGGAATCGCCATGGAAATATCATACAAAGCTTGAGCATCGCCGTAATGCAGATTCAAATTGCGAATTTCCATTGCGGTCTGTTCCGCAGTTAAATTGTCCAAATCAAGACTTTCTGTCTGTTGGTTTGTCGGAGTTACCGAAATCATAGTAAGACCTTTTCGCTTCTGCTTCGTTAATTAGTGCTCAAGTGAGCGATATTTTTCACGTAAATGGTTACGCACACCGATGGCGGTTAAATTCAGACCGACAATGACGGTAACCAGTAAGAATGAGGTTGCGTACACCAGTGGTCGTGCAGCCTCAACGTTCGGGCTCTGGAAGCCCACATCATAAATATGGAAACCTAAGTGCATAAACTTCCGATCCAGATGGAAATACGGGAAGTTGCCGTCGACCGGTAACATCGGTGCTGACTTCACGACGCCGACCAGCATCAGTGGTGCAACCTCACCCGCAGCACGGGCTACCGCCAGAATCAGTCCGGTCATAATCGCCGGTGATGCCATGGGTATAATGATACGCCATAAGGTTTCCGCTTTGGTTGCGCCAAGTGCCAGGCTACCCTCACGCAAGGTACTTGGAATCCGTGACAAGCCTTCCTCAGTGGAAACAATCACTACAGGAAGCGTCAGGATAGCAAGCGTAATCGCTGCCCACATTACACCCGGGGTACCGAAGGTCGGACTTGGCAAAGCTTCCGGGTAGAAAATTTGGTCAAGTGAACCACCTACCATGTAGACGAAGAAGCCAAGACCAAATACTCCGTATACAATCGACGGAACACCAGCGAGATTAATGACGGCAATGCGTATCAGCCGTGTCACTGCGTTTTTGCCTGCATATTCATGTAGATAAATCGCGGCTACGACACCAAACGGCGTGACAATTACCGACATCAGCAAGACCATAAAGACAGTACCGAAGATAGCTGGAAATACGCCGCCTTCGGTATTGGCTTCGCGCGGATTCTCGCTGACAAAGTTACCAATTTGACCAAAGAAATGACCGATTTTCTCAAGTATATTCATGTCATTCGGATAGTACACCGCCAACATGCGATACATAGGTAAGGTCACTTCTGCGCCGCGCATATCACGCATGACCACCGCATCTCGGCTGGCCTGCTCACGCAGGGCAAAAAGCTTGTCTTCAAGAACCTGATAGTCCTGACGTAATTGCTCTTCTTCGGCCGCAATACGCGCTTTCTCTGCCTCGGTTAACTCACCTTCAAGCTCCAGCGCACGACGCTCCAGGCGTAATTCGTTCAACTGATAGTTGATGGCACCGATTTCGCTGTCCTGCAAATCTGCCGCTTGCTCGTTTAGTTCAACCACGCGCTCAATACGCTGTTCCAGAACCTCCCGTACGTTCTCGCCGTGTGCCACAGACTCGCCGTTTTCCAGCACATCAACAACATAACCGTAGAAGTTACCGTCTTTCGAGCGCTCAAGTTTCGCTAAATCTGCAGGTGTTTCGTCACGCACGATTTGTGGTGCCAGCACCCAGGTAAAATCAAGCGGAACATATTCGCGGTTACCGACTTTGATCAACCAGCGTTCCAGCGTTTCTTCATCGTAGTTCGCCAGTTCAACCCCTGACTCCCGCAAACGCTCCAGCGGAATAGTTTCAGTGTCATAGACTTCGCCGATAATGGTCGACACCGAGCCATCATTGGCCCGTACTTCCATTTCGTGAATGGCAGTAGGCCAGAAGAACGACAGACCGCGCCAGCCAATCAGAACCAACAGCCCAATGACGGCGATTAAGCTGATACTTACCGATCCAGCAGTGAGCCAGATCCAGGGTTTTCCTGAGTTAAACCATTGCTTCATGGAAATCCTCTCGCTTACATCGAGCTATATTTTTCACGTAACCGCTGGCGTACAAGTTCTGCCACCGTATTAAACGCGAAGGTGAAAACAAAGAGTACAAATGCCGCCAGGAACAGAATACGGTAGTGCGAGCTACCCACTTCTGACTCGGGCATTTCAACGGCGATGTTGGCCGACAAGGTGCGCATTCCTTCAAAAATATTCCAGTCCATAATCGGCGTATTACCCGTTGCCATCAGCACAATCATGGTCTCACCTACTGCGCGGCCTAAGCCCATCATGACAGCTGAGAAAATACCCGGACTCGCGGTTAGCAGCACCACTTTGGTCAGGGTTTGCCAGGTAGTCGCACCCAGCGCCAGCGAGCCATTTGATAAATGCTTGGGCACACTGAATACCGCATCTTCGGCAATCGAGAAAATGGTTGGGATAACCGCAAAGCCCATAGCAATACCCACCACCAAAGAGTTACGTTGGTCAAAGGTAATGCCCAACTCATTGGTTAAATACTCGCGCACGTTACCGTCAAACATGAGGTTTTCAATCACCGGCGATAACTGGAATGAGAACCAGCCTACCAATGCCACCAACGGCAACAGAATGAGTGAGGCACGACCATCGGTTAAACGGCTACGTATCGCTTGCGGCATTTTTGACGTTAGTAACGCAAACAACACTATAGCCAGGGGCACGAGTATGATGACGGCTATAATTCCCGGCAAATAATCTTCAATCACCGGAGCCAGCCACAGGCCTGCCAGGAAGCCGAGGATCACCGTCGGTAGCGCTTCCATAATTTCTACGGTGGGTTTCACGACCTTGCGCACGCCCGGCGACATGAAGTATGCCGTATATATAGCTGCGGCAAGACCAATAGGTACCGCAAACAGCATGGCATAGGCGGCGGCTTTAATAGTACCGAATGAAATTGGCACCAGACTGAACTTGGGCTCAAAGTCATCTGAACCTGAGGTCGACTGCCAAACGTAATCCGGCTCTGGATAGCCCTCATACCACACTTCCTGCCATAAGCCACTCCAGGTCACTTCCGGGTGCTCATTAATCAGATCAAAGACATGCAGCTGATTGCCTTCACGCATCAGCAGCGTGTTCGCCCGCGGATCAATGACCAGATTATCGGCCTGATAACCGTCAGGCTGACCGCGGTAAAGCTCCGCTTCTGAGGTGGTATGGAAAACACCGACGTCACCATTTTCGGCAATGGTATAGAAAGTACGGCGATAGTATTCAACTACGATATCGGTAATGGCATTGTCAGCTGCCTGAAAGTCTCGAATGAACTGATAGCGACGGCCATCATCGCCAGCGACTTCAAACCACTGGGTAATTTTACCATTGTCGTGGCCAAACAGTACGGAGCTTGCGCCTGCCAGCAGCACCATGGTGTTGACCTGACCAAAACGACGGCTATCGAGGGTAATCAACTGACGCTCGCGAACCGTACCAGCGCGGGTGACATCAAAGACCCAAAAACGATTCTTCTGACGTACCAGCACCTGACGCAGATCAGGCGTCACCCGAATCTGATCAATGCCGCCGGTAATAGGTAGCTCGCTGACTTTCGAGTCGAGCTCAACCTCGCCACTAAGAAAGTTACGCTTGGCCTGAATAAAGTTAACGATCACACGCTGATCAACTGTTTCAGCAGCAAACAGTTTTGACTCACCGTCATACTCATAAGCTAACTTGGTTAGATCCTGTTGCTGCGGATCAACCTGGATAAGCTTGCCTTCATTCACTTCACCGATACGCGGCTCGACCTGCATTTCGCCATCAACAAAGCGATTAATGAATTTTGGCTCTACCAACCGCACCGCCCCACCGGGCACCGCATAAGCATAGCGATTATTCTGCGGCTGAGTTTGTGTAAAGGTCGTTGGTTGTTGCTCGGTCAGCTGACCGCGTAGCAATTCCTGACCCGGTTGCCAGTCAGTACCGCGCTTTGATTGCAAAGCGAAGTAAATAATTTCGCCGTCTGCAGTGAATTGATAGCCAATTTCCGATTGCTCTTCCATCCCCATAGCAACGACGTTATCCCCGGGGCTTTCAAAGCTGCGCTGATGATTAATTTCAACGCCACGGAAAATGGGCTCAATAACATAGAGCAAATAGAAGAAGATCAGCAACAGTGCGACCAAGACCATGACGCCACCGAAGCTAACGCTCCAGCGCGCCGCGCGGTCTTTGAAGAGTCGGTAATTGCTGGCTCCCATGGAGGGTTTTGCTGCCGCCATCTTAACCTCGAGTGGTTGTGCAATTTAAATTTTTCACTGCGGGAAGTATAAAGCAGAAATATGACACTACTGTTACAGCACCGTCATAAAAGTGACATTTAACGAAAAAAGCAAAAGCGTTATTCGTACGTTCGGCTTCGCCTCACTCTTCGAGCGCTACGCTTTTCGTTACTCGAGGAGCGCAGCGTTCGAACAACGAACCACGCTTTTGGATAAAAAACCCGGCAGAGCCGGGTTTTTGACGAACTTAGTTCAAGCCGAGTTTTTCGAGCTCTTGTTCGACTACCATTTTTGGCAATGGAATATAGCCGTCTTTGTCGACAATTTCTTGTCCGGTTTTTGAAAGCACCATTTTCAGGAATTCAGCAGTGGCTGGATCCAGTGGCTTGTTCGGATGCTTGTTCACATAAACGTATAGGAAGCGAGCAAGTGGGTACTTACCTGCCAGCGCGCTTTCAGTTGTTGCGTCAACATACTCACCACCTTCTTCAACAGCGATAGGAACGGTTTTCACACCTGAGGTCAGATAGCCAATACCTGAATAGCCAATTGCGTTCAGTGAAGTTGATACTGACTGCACCACTGAAGCCGAACCAGGCTGTTCGTTCACGTTCGGACGAAAGTCACCGTCACATAGTGCGACTTCTTTGAAATAACCATAGGTACCTGAAACTGAGTTGCGGCCATAAAGCTGTAGGTCACGGTTTGCCCAGCTACCCGTCAGACCAAGGTCACCCCAGCGTTGTACCTGGCTGGTCGCGCCACACAGGCGGGTATTACTGAATACAGCGTCTACTTCAGCAATGGTCATGCCTTCAATCGGGTTGTCTTTATGTACGAAGACTGCCAATGCGTCGATAGCAACGCGCACAGGGGTCGGCTTATAGCCGTGGTGCTTTTCAAAGGCTTCAATTTCTTTTGACTTCATAGCACGGCTCATTGGACCAAAGTTTGACGTTCCCTCAGTCAAGGCCGGAGGCGCGGTTGAAGAACCAGCCGCCTGGATCTGCATATTGACGTTCGGGTACAGACGCTTAAACTCTTCGGCCCAGAAGGTCATCATATTCGCAAGCGTGTCTGAGCCCACAGAAGACAGGTTTCCTGAAAGACCGCTTACTTTTTCATATTCAGGCAGATTATCGGTCGGTTTTTGCGCGTGCGCAGAGGTCGCCACTAAACCGGCTACGCTCAAAGCAATAAGTGTTGATTTCACTTTCATAAGGACTCCAAGTGTCAATGCTGAAAACTCAGCTTTTCTTAATGAACACCGCAGAGTTTAAGGCGTCAATGTGACAGTTTAATGACATTTACTATGTTTCTGTCATATTTTGCCCAATTAACGTCATCGTTGCGAATGCGTAAGTGATTCGACGTTTTTACCAGGCGCCACGACGAGTTCTTCGGGTACCCGCACGCTAAAGGTTGAGCCACGGCCCGGTACTGAATCAATGTTGAGTTTACAGTGGTGATGCTCAACTGCCTGTTTTACGATGGCCAGACCAAGCCCTGAGCCACCCTTGCTGCTATTGCGATCTTTATCCAGTCGATAAAACCGCTCGGTTAGCCGCGGTAGATGTTCGGCCGGAATACCCGGCCCGTTATCACTGACACTGAATTCGAGCTGCTTACCTACCGGACGCCAACGTATCTTGATGCGGCCACCAGCTGGCGTGTAATGGATCGCGTTGGTCAGCAGGTTGGCAAACACACTGCGTAGTTCATCCTCACGACCGTACATAGCATAGTCACAGATCTCAAAAATAATTTCGTGGCGCTTGTCCTGATTCAACTGCTCAGCCTCTTGCTGCAAATGTCGCAATAAGTCAGGTACCGCAACCACACGCTCAAAAATATCACCGCGGGCCGAGTCAATACGCGACAGCGACAACAGTTGGTCGACCAGATTACGCATACGTGTCGCCTGCCCTTCCATGTCAGCGACAGCTTTCTTCAACAAAGCGGGAGGCAACACCGCGTGATCATCACCAAGCATCTCAAGGTAGCCCTGGATAACCGTTAGCGGCGTTCTGAGTTCATGCGACACGTTGGCGACAAAGTCTTTACGCATTTGCTCCAGTCGTCGTAGCTGCGTCACATCACGCGCCATCAACAGATACTGATCGTCGCTATAAGGCATGATTCTAATTTCCAGCTCAATATCTTCCCGCACCGGTGACGCCAGATGCATGGCCTCGCTGTAGTCGCCTTTTTGCAGGTAATTGATAAATTCCGGGTGACGAATCAAACTGGACAGGCGAATACCGGTGTCGGCTGGCCATTTCAAGCCAAAATAAAATTGCCCGAGCTTATTGCACCAGATAAGACCACCATCCTGACGAAATACGATGGCGGCATCTGGAATTGCTTCCGAGGCTTCACGAAAACGCCGTAAAATACGGGCAAGCGCACGCCGCCGCTGCTGACTGCGACGCTGAGTGCGATAAATGCCGTCGTAAATGTAACTCCAGCTTCCCGGCGCTCTGGGTGGCAACATGGTGCGACGATGCCAAAGCCAATCGACTAATTTGTACTGATAGAAGTAATGCCAGGCAAGAATGGCTAGCAGACCGGCACTCAAAACCTGCCAGAAGTAGCCGAACAGCCAGCCAAGAATGGCCAGTGGCGCGACATACCACAAAAAACCGCGCAGGATAAAAACTGCCGAAAATCGTTTATCCATGAATTACCACATTCTTTGACTTAGCGCGGTGAAAATCGGTAACCAACGCCGCGCACAGTCTGCACCATGCGGTCATGGCCATGGGCTTCAATGGCTTTACGCAAACGGCGGATATGCACGTCCACGGTACGATCTTCCACATAAACATTGGTGCCCCATACATTATCGAGGAGTTGCTCACGACTATACACGCGATCCGGGTGCGTCATAAAGAAGTGTAATAACTTAAATTCTGTTGGGCCCATATCCAGACGCTCATCGAACGCACTCACCCGGTGCGAGATAGGATCCAGCTTTAACCCCTCAATTTCCAGCGGCTCATCGAGCGCCGTCGGTGCGACACGGCGAAACACTGCGCGCATACGAGCCATGAGCTCCTTTGGTGAAAAGGGTTTGGTAATATAATCGTCCGCCCCTACTTCCAGGCCGCGCACCTTGTCTTCCTCTTCGCCACGGGCCGTTAGCATGATTATCGGAATACCACGGGTGAAGTCGTCACTCTTAAGTTTCTTGGCCAACTGTATGCCGGAGCCGCCCGGTAGCATCCAATCCAATAAAATCATATCGGGAAATGGCTCGACAATTTTTTCCAGGGCAACCTGGTAATCGTTCGCTTCTACCGCTTGGTAGCCATGCTGCTCCATGACAAAGCTAAGCATTTCGCGAATGGGCGCTTCATCTTCAACAATCAGAATTTTTCGTGACATTGTTGCTTCACCTAGTCGTTGTTTGACGGCCATTATTGCGTGGCAATATGACACTTTTATGAATCTACGACATTTTTGTGAAATTTACCGCAATTGAATGTCAAGCCAGACCAGGCGGTGATCAGATGAGCTCTCGCGCGACTCCACCAGCTCAGCTTTCGCTTCGCCTTCTCGCGGCCAGAACACTCCGCCATCAATAATCCGGATACCGTAGCTGGATGGCAACACATAATCAGCGCGTTTTCGCCAACTGGCCGTGTGCTCAACCGCCTGCGGATTTTCCGGCATGTTCTCCAGCCCGCCGGCACTGGTTGGCGTAAACGAGCCTTGAATCGCCGGGTGTTCCAGTAACTGTGCAATGGCTCCGGGAATATTATCCGCACTTTCTACCGACGCATTCAAATCGCCGGCAATCACAAAGCGCTGCTCGTCTGCCAGACCGCCGCGCCGCCCTTGATCATCGTAAATAAAATCATCATCCAGATGACTGACGTATTCCTGCCAGAAGCGGATCTCATCAAAGTTGCGCCGCCCATTACGGTTTTCCTCGCCGTCAAAGACAGGTGGCGTTGGATGGCTTACCAATAGGTGTAGCGCATAGCCGCTGACGTCAATTTTAACGTCCCAATGTGACTTTGCGCTTAACGGCATCTCCGCCCACGCCGCGGGGCTGTACCAGGGTTCATGCGTGCCTGGCAGCAACGGCTGCAAGGCGCCGGGCAGATCACGCCATTTAAAGTATTGGAAGGTTCGGGTCGCCTCCCGGTCAATCGGAAAACGAGACAACACGGCCATTCCATACTGTCCCGGGTAGTTACCATAACCCCAGGCATCATCCCCGACTCCCGACGTTTTCCCATCGCGATTCAAATCAAACGGGCTGGGGCGACCGGTATTGACCGGTGCAATAAAAGCATGCTCATAGTGAATCGGCGCTTCACCGTTTTGACTTACCGCCAGAAACTGCTGCTGAAACTGTTGCAGTACATTTTTCTGGGGTAAGTAGTCAAATTCGTTAAGCACCAGAATGTCAGGGCGGATATGTTGAATAATTTCGGCAATCGCCCTTATTTGCGGATGCGCGTCTTCGAGCGCCTGCGGTAACGCCTCTGCACCCTTGCTTTGCCAGTCTTCCGCAGCCAGATAGTTGGACGCGTCCATACTGACATTAAAAGTGGCCACACGTAGCGTTACCGGAGCTTGAACATTTTTTTTCGGCATATCACATCCAGTTGAGGCAAAGACAAATAGTGCTACAACACTTGCTAAAGCAGGCTTCATACAATTTTCTCACCATTTTTCAAGGAGCGCTGAGACATTTTTTTACTGTATTAGTTCCAGATTATCGGTGCAATTAGAATCGAAGTTGATTAAAATACTGTCACATTTTTGACACACTGCCGTGTTACAAAAGATTAGTTAGATAATTTCAAGGCTCATTAATAACGCAGTATTGCCTTTCAGAATTTTTTTAAACCACAACCCAGGAAATTTAGAAAGATGAGTACACCTCTGCGATTTTCGCGCTTAGCGAGTGTCATTGCTATTAGTCTTGGCTTAGCCTCGATGCCAGCAATTGCACAAGAAACTTCCTCCTCGATGCGTGGCTTGATTACCGGTCCTCAAGGTAATCCAGCAGCAAACACCAAAGTTATTCTTGTACACCAGCCAACCGGAACCGTGAGTGAGTTCGTCACCAACGCTGAAGGTGCCTTTTCTGCAAAAGGTCTTCGCGTCGGCGGTCCATATACTATTACTTTAGACTCAGACCAGTTCCGCGATGCCGTTCTGGAAAATGTGTACCTGGACCTTGGTGAGACCTTCCGTCTGAACCGTCAGTTGGAAAGCGCTGCGATGGAGCGTATCGTAGTTTCTGGCGCAGCAGTGCGCATGGAAAGTGGCGGTGCAGCGAGTACCTACGGCGAAGAAACGATCGATAATATGCCGACGCTAAACCGCGACTTGAAAGATATCGCTCGTCTTAACCCAATGGTAACGATTAACGGTGCCGGCGAAATGACGATCGCTGGTGGCGACCCGCGTACTAACAGCATCACCGTTGACGGTATTGGCCAGAACGATGACTTCGGTCTTAACTATGGCGGTTACCCGACCCAGCAAGCGCCTGTTGCACTTAGCGCAATTGCGCAAATCTCTGTAGATGCCGCTCCTTTTTCAGTAAAAAAAGGTGACTTTTCTGGCGGTACTATTAACGCGGTAACTAAGTCAGGTACGAATGAATTCGAAGGTGAAGTTTTCTATGAAATCTCCACCCCAGATATGAAAGGTGATGTACAAGCCCTGCGCGAAAACTATCGTGACACCGATGAAAATGGCTACCGTACTTATCGTACTGAAGAAGTTGAGTCTATTCAGGAAACTTCAACTTTCGGTCTTTCGTTCGGCGGTCCTATCATGCAGGACAAGTTGTTCTTTTTCACCAGCTATGAAGAGTGGACACGTTCGCTTGACCTTGACTATGGCTTCGAAGGCAGCGGTGCAGCTAACGAATTCTATATCACCGAGCAAGAATTTAACGACTTCATGACCGCGCTCGAAGGTTACGGTATTTCCGATAGCTTAGGCGGTGACCCGGAAGATAAAGACCGTAAGTGGCTGACCAAAGTAAGCTGGAACGTTAACAATAATCATCGTTTCGATGTGACTTACCAGTGGCAGGACAACGCCGAAGAGCGTAACTACTCTACTGGTGGCTCGTACGTTGAACTTAATTCACGTCGGTATATCTATCACACGCGCATGAACAACATCAGTGCGCGACTGTACAGTGACTGGGCAGCAAACTTTGTTACCGAATTCGGTATCACTTACAAAGATGTTGAAGCAAACTCGATTACTAACTCTGAGTTGGGCGAAATCGACGTCGATCTGTATAACCGTGGACCAACTGTTGCCTTTGGTGCAGATCGCTATCGCCACGCAAACTTGATCAAGAACGATAATCTGACTCTGAATTTCGATGCCACCTACCTGATGGGCGACCACGAAATTGAGTTCGGTATTCAGCACGAACAGCTGAGCCTTTACAATAAATTCGTTCCTGATTCACGTGGTACCTGGACCTTTGGTAGCCTCGATGACTTTGAAGCTGGAATCGTTGACTCAGACTGGCGTGGTAACTACCAGTTCAGCTACCAGAATGCTTACACCAACAACCCTGAAGATGCCGCTTATGAAGTTGATCGCTCAACTTTAGCGCTTTATGTTGGTGACACTTTCTACGTAAACCCAGCATTGGAAGTAAGCGCAGGTCTGCGTTATGAGCGTATCAGCTCAGACGATACCCCGACTCTGAATGAAAACTTCCTGGCGACCTATGGTTTCACTAATCAGGAAAACCTGGATGGTCTTGATATCCTGTTACCACGCATCAACTTTACCTACTACACCGATAGTAGCTTAGTGGTACGTGGCGGCTTGGGTCGTTTCTACGGTGGTTTACCGAATGTGTGGTACACCAACCCGTTCACCAAAGACGGTATTACCCTGGTACAGGCTCCGCAAAATGCGATCAACGATTACTTTAACGGCCGCACCGGTGTTGATTTCACCCGCGTTCCGCAAGAAATCAAAGACTCGCTGGTTCAAGGTAATGGTAGCACCAACTACACTGATCCTAACTTTGACTTACCAAGTGACTGGCGCGCCCAGTTAGCCTTCGACTACGACCTGTCGATTCCTTACCTTGGTGATGATTACAGTGCGACGACCTCTTTTGTCTACAAGCGCATTGAAGATCAGGTGGTATGGTACAACACCGCTATTCAGCCGGTAGACACTGCTGCAGACGGTGAGCGCATTATTTATGAAACGCGCTACGAAGGTGACCGTGCACAGAACTACGATATCATGCTGACCAACTCGCCAGACGCGGGCAACAGCCTGATCTTCTCTCAGTCATTAGCGAAACAGTGGGATAATGGTATCCGTTTCACTGCTAGCTACACCTACCAGGACATCGAAGAAAATGGTTCAGGTTCCTCTTCGCAAGCACATAGTAACTACCGTCACTATGTTGCGAAAAGCCGTAACCAAGCGTTCAACGCTACTGGTAACTTTGAAATCGAACATAGCCTGAAGTTTACTCTTGGTTACAGCCATGAGTTCTTCAGCGGCTACGAAACGCGCTTCAATATGTACTACGAGCGCCGCTCTGGCCGTCCATTCAGCTATGTCATGGGCATGTTCCGTGACGGCGACTTCGGCGATACCGCATTTGAAAACTTCTATACTCAATCAGCTTATCTGCCATACATCCCATCAGGTGCCGACGATCCAAATGTTGATTGGGACAATTCAATCAGTTGGAACGAAGTACAGATGTTGTTGGACAATGCCGGTATTGCATACGGTGGCGAAGGTTACATCCTTGACCGTAACACGCATAACCAGCCTTGGGTTACTAAAGTTGACTTGAGCATCCAGCAGCAGCTTCCGGGACTTATGGAAGGCCAAAAAGGTACGCTTTACTTCACCATCGACAACTTTGCTAATCTGTTGAACGATGACTGGGGTATTGAGCGCCGCCTGCGCTATCCACAAGTACCCTTGTATGACTTTGGTGGTCTGAATGACCAAGGTCAGTACATTCTCGACCCCGTCTACAACGGATACTACCCGAACAACTTCGATACTGTTGACTTCAGTTCAGCATGGACCGTGAAAGTAGGTCTGCGTTACAACTTCTAAGTCAAGCAGCTAGAGAAGCTTGAGAAAAGTACAAAGCCCTCGCAATTGCGGGGGCTTTTTTTTAGAATGCGCCTCAGATGCTTTCTATAGTAGACCTTGCCAATGCAACAACACGAACGCTTCATGCAACGCGCACTGGAACTTGCTCACCAAGCCGAAGTTATCGGCGAAGTTCCTGTTGGTGCAGTTGTCGTCGCTGATAACAAAATTATTGGCGAAGGCTTTAACGAGGTGATCCGCAACAGTGACCCTTCCGCTCACGCCGAAGCACAAGCTATTCGTGCCGCCGGTCGTTACCTGAACAATTATCGTTTAGTTGATACCACCTTATATGTAACGCTGGAGCCGTGTGCCATGTGCGCGGGCTTAATCACCCATGCCCGGATTAAGACTCTTGTTTTTGCGGCGAAAGACCCACGCACCGGGGCGACAGGCACGGCCATTGAGGTGCTAAACCACAGCTCCACTAACCATAAAGTTGAGATCTTTAGCGGTCTGCTGGAGCAGGAATCGGCAACCTTGCTACAGAACTTCTTTCGCGAGAAACGTGAAATAGCCAAAAAGAACAAACGCAACAAAAAAGTGTGACATGCGCATTTTTTGACTATTATTTCATCAATCTGTCATAGAGGCGCCTTAAGCTCTGTGTTCTAACAACGAAAATTGTTCTAACTACAAACCAGGAAAGCAGCATCATGTTCAACAATAAACCCAACCATATTGCCGCTGCAGTAGCGCTTGCCGTTGGCTTGTCAGCAACAGCAACGGCGCAAGAAACATCCTCCAGTATTCGTGGTGTAGTCACCAGCGAGACAACTGGCCAAACAATAGCTAACGCCACTGTGACTTTGCGTGATGAGCGCACCGGTACCAGCACTACCCTGACAGCCAACGAAAACGGCTTGTTTTCTGCCCGTGGTCTGGCCGTCGGTGGTCCTTACACACTGACAGTTACCGACTCGATGGGCAATCGCCGCGTGGTCGATAACGTCTACCTGACGCTCGGTGAAACCGAAAACGTCAGCGTGCAAATTTCGCAACAAAGTGTCGAGCGTATTGAAGTTGCAGGGCAGCGACTGACCATGACCTCAGGCTCAACCAGCCCGGCTTCCAACTTCAATCTCAGTGATTTGCAGGAACAGCCGGCACCGAACCGTGATATTAAAGACGTGGTGCAAATCGACCCGCGTATCTATATCAATGAAACCAACGCCCGTGACATTCAGTGTGGCGGTGGTAACCCGCGGTTTAACAGCCTGACCGTTGATGGCGTACGTACCAACGATAACTTCGGTCTTAACTCAAGTGGTTACCCGACTGAACGGATGCCATTCTCGTATGATGCCATTGAGCAGGTATCGGTTGAGCTGGCACCTTTTGACGTACAGTACGGTGGCTTTACCGCCTGTAATATTAACGCCGTCACCAAATCAGGTGAGAATGAATTGTTTGGTAGCGTCTTCTTTGACTACACCAACGATTCACTGACCGGTGACGAACTTGAAGGCGAGCCGGTGAGTATCGGTGCGTTTAATGAGAAGCGTTATGGCTTTAATACCGGTGGCGCATTGCTGAAAGACAAGCTGTTTGCCTTCGTTGCCTATGAGAAACTGGAAGGTTCTGACACCTTTGACCGTGGCCCTGAAGATGCCAACGTCGCCACCCCTGTGCTGGGCGTGACGCAGGCTGACCTGGATCGCATTGCGAATATTGCCCGCAATGTCTATGGCTTTGAGCCGGGCGGTTTCCCATCAAGCCTGCCGGTCGAGGACGAGAAGTTCCTGGCCAAGTTAGACTGGTATATCAACCAGGATCACCGCGCCTCATTCACCTATAACTACAACGACGGTTACTCCGTTGCCGAGTCGGACGGTGATGACGATGAGCTGGAGTTCTCGAACCACTTTTACGAGCGCGGCGCTGAGTTCAACTCTTATGTAGCGCAGCTCTACTCTGACTGGACTTACAACTTCTCTACCGAGATCCGCGCCGGTTACTCAGAACTTGAAAACCGCGTGGTACCTTTAGGTGGCAATGACATCGGTGAAGTACAGATTCGTCATAACGGCAACACCATTTACCTCGGTGCCGACGACTCACGTCATGCCAACAAACTGGCCTACGACACTGCGTTCTACAAACTTTCAGGTACCTACCTGCTGAATGATCATACTTTCACATTTGGTTATGAGTACGAAAGCTATGATGTTTTCAACCTGTTCATTCAGGAAGCGCAGGGTGAACACCGCTTTAGCTCTATTGATGACTTCGAAAATGGTCTGGTGAACCGCATTATTTATGAAAATGCCGCGGGTACCAATAACCCTCAAGACGGTGCGGCACAGTTTAAATATGCTGTGAATACGCTCTACGCGCAGGACGAGTACTACTTCATCAATTACGACCTGACACTGACTGTTGGTTTACGCTACGACTGGTATACCACGAGTGACAAGCCAACCCTGAATCAGGCGTTCCTTGACACTTACGGCTTTGAAAATACCGCGACACTCGACGGCGAGGGGTTATTACAGCCGCGTGTTGGCATGAACTGGGTTGTGAACGACCAACTTGAAGTTCGTGGTGGCTTCGGTCTTTACTCCGGTGGTAATCCGAATGTCTGGTTGTCGAACAACTATTCAAACAACGGCGTTACCTTGTATGAAGCGAATCGTTTCGGCGTCAATCTGTTTGATCTTGATTACGGTTCAGGCAGTCCGATCATCGATATTCCGTTAGAGATGATTGAGGAAGTTGCAACCGCTGCGGGCCGTGGCCCAGTCAACGCCATGGATCCTAATTTCGAAATTCCCAATGAGTGGAAGTTCGCCTTAGGCGCAACTTACGTTACCGAGAACGATTATGTATTGATGGCTGATTTCTTACATACCCGTAAAGAAGACGCCGCAATTATTCGTGATTTGCGCGCCACGCAATCAGGTACTGCACCAGACGGTCGCCCAATCTACTCGCGCAGCGGCTCAGATGCGTTCTTACTGACCAACGTCGAGGGTGACTCTGGCGAGCAGACCAGCATTAGCCTTGCGGTGTCAAAGCAGCACGAATGGGGCTTTGACTGGTCACTTGCCTATGCCTGGAACAAAGCTGAAGACGTTAACCCGATGACCAGCTCTGTGGCCTATTCAAACTACACCAACCTGGCGACTGCTGACGCGGAAAATCCGGGCGTTGCGACCTCGAACTATGAGATCCCGCATCGCTTTACCTTCCGTGGTACTTACACGCACGAGTTTTTCTCAGGTTACGAAACGCTGTTCAGCCTGTTTGGTTCAGCCAACAAAGGTCGTCCTTATAGTTTTACCATGGACGCACCGGTGGGTGACATTACCAGCGGCCGCTCATTGCTCTACGTACCAACTGGTATCGATGACAGCAATGTGGTTTGGGGTGACAGCTTAAGCAGTGCCGATATTCAGGAATTCCTGGCGTTTATTGAAGCGTCAGGTCTGAGCCAGTACGCAGGTGGTATCGCGCCGCGTAATGAGTTCTACAGTGACTGGTGGCATAAAGTAGACCTGAAAGTAGAGCAGGAATTACCTGGCTTTATGGACGGTCACCGCTCAAGCGTCTACCTGGTCGTTGATAACTTCACCAACTTGCTGAACGATGACTGGGGCGTGCTTTATGAAGCGAGCTTCCCACGCACCGTCGATGTGGTTGAAGTCGGTATCAATGACCAGAACCAGTGGGTGTTCGAAGAAATCAGCCCGCGCATTAATTCGGTTCAGGGTCGTGCCGGCGCACCATCACTTTGGAGTGTTCGTCTTGGTTTCCAATACGACTTCTAAGCACTGATAGCAGTTATAAAAAAACCGGCTTCACGCCTAATGCCAGTCAGTTAAGAGCTGACTGGCATTTTTTTTACGGGGTATTTGACCTGCTTGGATCGCACTTCTCGTGGATAAATTCGTTCGGTTCTCCTCATTGGTAGGATGAAGTGCTCCCCGAGATC
>NZ_PIPY01000013.1 GCF_003987065.1 Pseudidiomarina insulisalsae
GATCTCGGGGAGCACTTCATCCTACCAATGAGGAGAACCGAACGAATTTATCCACGAGAAGTGCGATCCAAGCAGGTCAAATACCCCGTAAAAAAAATGCCAGTCAGCTCTTAACTGACTGGCATTAGGCTTGATGCCCGGTTTTTTATTTGCGACTCAATCGTTTCTGACTACTTGAGATTCTCTTCAAACAGCTTATAAATACGACGGTATTCATCAAGCCAGCTTGATGGTTGACGGAAGCCATGGGGTTCGACCGGGAAAATGGCCGTCTCAAAGTCTTCCTTCTCGTGCTCAATCAGACGCTGTACCAAGCGCACACTGTCCTGGAAGAACACGTTGTCATCAACCATCGGCGAGTTGATCAGCAAAGCATCCTCAAGGCCTTCAGTGAAGTAGATCGGCGAACTGCGACGGTAAGCGATGGGATCATCTTCCGGCAGGTTAAGGATGTTTGAGGTATAACCGGTATTATAGTGCGCCCAATCTGATACCGGGCGTAACGCCGAACCTGCTTTGAATAACCCGGGCTCTTTAAAGAGCGCCATAAAGGTTAGAAAGCCGCCGTAAGAGCCACCATAAGTGCCCATGCGGTCCGTATCAACATTGGTATTCGCACCGGCCCACGCGACGACGTCGACCAAATCCTCTACTTCAGGTGTTCCCATTTGCCGGTAAATGGCTGTACGCCAGTCACGTCCGTAGCCTTTAGAGCCGCGGTAATCAAGATCGAACACCACGTAGCCCTGCTGGTTCAGGAAGGTATGGAACATAAACTCGCGCTGATAGTTGGACCAGCCCGCGTGCGCGTTCTGCAGATACCCTGCACCGTGAATAAAGACTACTGCCGGATACTTTTCGGCACGATTGGCATCATAATCTTCCGGGTAGTAAACCCGCGTATAAATCGGATCATCCACATGGCTTGACGGTACGGGCACAATCTCAGGAACGGTCCAGTCATAAGCCATAAACGCGTCGGTAACCGTATGGGTAAGGCGTTCTGCACTGGTGTCGCTGGTCAGTTCCTTCCGATACAGCTCGCTGGGCTGCAGAGCGCTGGAGTAACTGAATAAGACTTGCTGACGATCAGGGCTCAGGTCAAAGGATTCGACCATACCATCCATATCGGTCAGCTGCTCTAGCTCAGCATCCTCAAAACCGACCCGGTAAAGCTCGTAAACGCCGGGATGGCTAACGTTGGCAGTAAAGTACAGATGCTGTGTGACCGGATCAGCAACCGGATTTTCCGTCACAAACTTACCGCTGGTGAGCTGACGCTGCGCACCGTTGAGCTCCTTGGTGTACAAATGCGCGTAACCGTCTTCTTCACTCTGGAACCAGATGGTGTCGCTGCTGCCGGGTACGAAGCCAAACTCGTTATGGGTGTAGTTGATCCAGGCATCATCATGCAGACGATGTTGATTCACCAGTTGCTTGCCAGCGAAGTCCAGTGAGGCAATCCAGCGATCTTTATTGTCCCAGGCTTCGAGCATCACCACGGCATTTTCACCTTGATCAGACCAGCGAATTGCGCCATCTCGCCACCCCCAGTCCTGCATCAGTGTGATCGGCCGCGGGCTCGGCTCCGACGTATAGGTTTTCCCCTGCGCCGCATAATTCTCGGCCTTCACTTCTGCCAGGACGTCTTCGTTCCAGCCTGGCAGTGTGTTGTAGGTCAACTGAGTTTGGCTGCCGCTGTTGAGATCGAGCATCAGTAACTGGTGCTCCACCGGCTTAGCATCAGCTACCCGGCGACGGACAGATTCCGCTTCCACGCGACCACTTTCGGCCACATAATTCGGCATAATATCGCCGTCATCACGCCAGCTTTGCGGGCTAGTGATGGCAACAATCATCTTATCACCCGCTGGCGACAGGCTTGCCGCCACTATCTGCTTATTGTCACCCAGGTAGAAAGGTTGCGGTGCCAGTGAGTCGTTCGCCTGTGCTAACTCATCCTGATAGTCAGCGCGATCCTGTCGGTCACGACGCTCTTTTTGGACAAAGTTGATCAGTTCGATTTGCTCACGCTCAATAAAATCTTTAGGTGCGCTTACCGCCTCCGGCTTATTGCGCGTTGCCAGAGCTACCAACTGCTGGGTCATACCGGTTTGCGGATCCACGGCAAAAAAATCATTGCCTTCACGATACGCAATACGGCCGTCATTCAGAAACTTTAACTGCGTCTGGCGCGCCTCATCGCGCGTCAGTTGCATGGTCTTGTCCTGCTGCAGATCGCGGACAAACAGGTTACCTTCAAAGGTATACGCAAGCAGCGTGCGGTCGGCGTTGTAAACGCCGTCGTTGTATGCGTACTGATGTAACTTCGCCAGCGGTACCTGATGCGCCTCAGTTTCATTCAGTGGCAGGTGATACCAGTCGCTGATGACACTGTTCTCGCGTTTTTGCTGATACAAAATACCATTACCATTGACCAGCCAATAGGCTGAACTGGGCGAGCGCGCGACCCAGTCCTGATCGGTCATGATCTGTTTGATGGTGAGCTCGCCAGCTGCCGCGTCAGTCGCGGCTTCAGGTGCAGTCAGTTCAAGTGTTTGTGGCGCCTGTGCCTGAGCACTCTGGGCCGGGCCTGACGGCGCTGTTGCAGCACAGGATGCGGCAACAAACGCGGCAAGCAAAGAAACGGCAAATTTAGTTTTCATTCTGATGCTTCCTCTAATTAAATCATGGCCATTAAAGCAAAATGCCCAGCAACTTACGAGCTGGGCATTGGTGTCATGCGATGAAATTCTGGATTCTTGCGTTCAGGCTTCAGCATCCGGCTGTTCGTCAGGGTGAGCCGCTGCCACAAAGTTAAGTTCCGACAAGCGCTCATTAATCGCGTACAGTAACGGATAGCTTTCCAGATTAATGCCAAAACGCTTCGCGCTGTAGACCTGCGGAACCAGACATACATCTGCCAGTGAGAAGTCGTCACCTACGCAATAGTTACCGGCGACCTCCTCAAGGTTCTTTTCAAACGCCGTAAAGCTTTCTTTAAACCAGTGCTCAAGCCACATTTGCTTTTGATCGTCACTGACGTTCAGCTGCTGTTTCAGGTATTGCTGTACGCGCAGGTTGATCAGTGGCTGCAGCTCACTGGAAAGGTCCAGCGCCAGCGCCCGGATAGCACCGCGTTGCCGTGGCGTGCCCGGTAATAGTGAGCGTTCAGGATACTTTTCTTCCAGATACTCAATGATCGCCAATGACTGGTGCAGAATCACCTGGCCGTCGACGAGCGTGGGTACCAGACCATTTGGATTGAGCTGTCGGTACGCCTGCTGGTGCTGTTGACCGCCCTCTTTCAGCAGATGCACCGGCATATAATTGTATTCAAGTTGTTTGAAATTCAGGGCAATACGTGCCCGGTAACTGGCGCTGGAGCGCCAGTAGCCGTAGAGTTCCATAACCAGACTCCAAATCAGAAAACTTATTCAGGCTTATACTGTACGACTTTTTGGTCGATACTGCCAAAAATGCTGTTTCCTTGCGCGTCCTGCATTTCAATTTTGATGGTGTCACCGAATTGCATAAAGCCGGTGCTCGGCTTACCGTCACGAATGGTTTCAATCATCCGTACCTCAGCAATACAGCTGTAGCCGACGCCGCCTTCACTAATGGCACTACCATGGTCGGTGCCCTGCTTGTTTGACACCGTGCCTGAACCGATAATGGCACCGGCGCTCAAATGCCGGGTCTTGGCCGCGTGGGCAACCAACTGCGCGAAATCGAAGGTCATATCTTCGCCCGCATCTGGCTTACCAAAAGCTTCAGCGTTGAAATAGCTTAACAGTGGCAGGTGTACCTTGTTGTCGCGCCATGCGTCACCTAACTCATCGGGCGTTACGGCAACCGGTGAAAAGGCTGAAGAGGGTTTCGACTGGAAGAAGCCAAAGCCCTTGCCCAATTCATTTGGGATCAGACCGCGCAATGAGACGTCATTAACCAGCATCAGTAAACGGATATATTGACCGGCGTCAGCAGCACTCACGCCCATTGGCACATCATCAGTGATGACCGCGACTTCGCCTTCAAAATCAATACCCCACGAGGTATCGGCCATTTCAATATCATCTCTGGGCCCAAGAAAATCATCTGAGCCGCCCTGATACATCAGGGGATCCGTCCAGAAGCTTGGTGGCATCTCGGCATTACGAGCGCGACGCACCAGCTCGACGTGGTTCACATACGCACTGCCGTCCGCCCACTGATAAGCGCGTGGTAAGGGCGACTCACACAGCGCTTCATCAAAATCCACTGCGTCATCGAGTTCGCCATTATTCAGCGCAGCGTAGACTTTTTCCAGCTCAGGCGAAATGCCCTCCCAGTCATCCAGAACTTCCTGTAAGGTTTCAGCTAATGCCGGAACCGCAACAGCTTTCGTAAGATCACGACTGACCAGCATCAACTGACCATCGCGTGTACCATTTCGATAGGTTGCAAATTTCATAAATTAATGAGCCTTATTTTTCTTTTGCCTGCCAGCTATAAACATAGTCCGGGTTTTCCACGGACTGACATGCGTCACCCATAGTTAACGCATTGCGAGTATCGAGCATCACTGCCACTTCGTCAGTGAATTTCTTTTTATACTCGAGGCCGGCCTGAAATGCTTTCGGATGCGGACCATGGGTAAAGCCCGCAGGGTGAAAGGTCACCATGCCTTTGTCGATGTTGTCGCGACTAAAAAAGTCACCTTCATGGTAAAACAACACCTCATCGTAATCATCGTTATTGTGGTAAAAAGGCACTTTCAGCGCGCCCGGGTCGGACTCGATGGGGCGTGGTACGAAGGTACAGACGACAAAACCGTCCGCAACAAAGGTGGTGTGCGCTGAAGGCGGTAAATGATAGCGGTGACTCATTAACGGCCGGATATCGCGCCAGTTGATGCGTACCGGTGCCAGATCACCGTGCCAGCCCACCGCATCCAACGGATTGAACGGATAGGTAATGCACGCCACCTGATTATGCCGCTTCACCTCAACCCGCCACTCTTCTTCGCTGTACTGTTGCTTGAACGCTTCATCAATATCAGGCGTATCAAGCACCGCCGGATCGAAAATCGCATGATTACCGACCAGGCCTTTTTCCGGTAACTGATAGGCGCTGTTAGTCGCCTCAATCATCACGATTTGCAACGGCTCAAGCGGCTCCAGTCGCCACGACGTGGAACGCGGAATTGAGAAATAGTCGCCTTTTTCAAGGGTGATATGACCATAATCGCAAAACAGCTCAGTGCGCCCTTCATGGATGAACAGCAGCTCGTCACCGTCGGCATTACGCACCAAAAAGTCCATTTTGTCCTGGCAGCGCCAGATGCGGAATTTACACTGGGCATTATGCAACAACAGCGGCACTTCCCACGGTGAGCGGGTGGCATTGTTGCTTAGCTTGTTAAAGTCAAAGTTGCGCGGGCGTAACTCACCTTCCCAATCGCTCCACCCGGTGGGCGCATGGCGATGATGAAAATGCGTAGCCGGGCCAAAAAAACCACTACGCCCGACTTCACGTTCATAGATCGCCTGCTCCGGAAAGTCAGCGTGGGCCTGCTTTGAGGTCACGCCAACCTGTTTCGGAAAGCTGATCCATTTACGCATCGTTTAACACTCCACGACGGATCTGATCTTCTTCGATCGACTCAAACAACGCTTTGAAGTTACCTTCGCCGAAGCCTTCATTGCCTTTACGCTGAATGATTTCGAAGAATACCGGGCCGATAACGGTTTTGGTAAAGATTTGCAGCAAAATGCCATCTTTCATGGGTGCACCGTCGATCAGGATTTGCAGCTCGCGCAGGTCATCAACGTTTTCTTCATGACCCTCAACCCGCTCGTCGATTTTCTCGTAATAAGTATCAGGGGTCGGCATAAAGTCCATGCCAATGTTACGCAGATCACGAACGGTTTTATAAATATTGTCGCTGGTCAGTGCGATATGCTGAATGCCCTCGCCTTTGTACTCACGCAAGTACTCTTCAATCTGTGACTTATCGTCATGTGATTCATTAATTGGAATACGGATTTTGCCACATGGTGCGGTCATGGCGCGGCTCAACAGCCCGGTCAGCTTACCTTCAATGTCAAAATAACGAATTTCACGGAAGTTACCGATGCGCTCATAAAAGCCCGCCCAGGTATCCATATTGCCACGGAATACGTTGTGGGTCAGGTGGTCAACTTCGTACAGGCCCGCGGCGTGTTCACGCATTTTCTCTTCCCAGTTATCGTAGAAGTCGAAGTCCTGCTCATACACGCCCATACCATCGTAGTTATCGATGAAATACAACACGCTCTCGCCGATGCCGTAAACTGCCGGGAACGTCGCCTGGTCACCACTCACCTCACGCTGGAACGGCTTTGCGCCATTTTTCACCGCATGTTCAAAAGCATGCTCGGCATCTTTCACCCGCCAGGCCATACCACAGACGCTGGGGCCATGGTCTTTAGCAAAGGCTTCCGCCTGACCACCGGTCTCGGCGTTCACGATAAAATTGATGTCGTTTTGTTTGTAAAGCCAGACTTCTTTGGTTTTATGTTTTGCTACTTCAGTAAAACCAAGCTTTACGAACAGATCTTTCAGCGCGGCAATGCCTTCCGCATTCGGCGCGGTATACTCGACAAATTCGAAACCGTCGGTTTGTAATGGGTTATAGTTAATATCAGTCATGCTGTTGTCCTCGTGGCTCACGCTGAGCGCTTATGTAATTGTCGCCTATGTTCTACTATGCACGCGGGCGATAAGCCAGCACACGACGGCAGTTAGCGGGCCGCTGCTGGTGAGGAAGTTTTGTAAACTTATTGATACAGATCAAGTTTAGCCGAGGATTTGCGATCGCAGTGTAGCTAAAACCGTACAAGCGCGGCCCAACTCGTAAACTTTGCTTTACTTGGCAGGCACTTTCAACGACTTACGACGCTGCTTGCCAATGCCGTACTCGCGTAACTTATTGGCCACCGCGGTATGGGATAGCCCCAGCTTTTTCGCCAGTTGACGGGTGCTTGGATAGCTGGGATAAAGGCGACGTAAAATAGTAGATTCAAATTTTTTCACTGCTTCCTCAAGACTGCCTTCTTCGAGATCGACGGCGACATTGTCCTGCATGGCCGTCATTTTCGGCAAATGCAGATCACTGACTTCCAGCCGATCGCCCTCAAGCATCGAAATGGAGCGAAACAGTACATTCTCTAATTGCCGGACATTACCAGGCCACTGATACCCCAGCAATAACTCACGGCACTGCGGGGTCAGCAGCACCAGGCTACGGCCGAGACGCTGACAGGCCTGCAGGGTAAAATGGTCCGCCAGAAGCGGAATATCGGATTTGCGCTCACGCAACGGCGGCAATATCAGGGTCAGGACATTCAGCCGATAGTACAAATCTTCACGGAATTCGCCGGCCTCAACCCGATCTAGCAGATCATCATGCGCAGAACAAATCATCCGCACATCGACAGCGACTTCGGCTTCTTCGCCGATGCGACGGAACTTGCCATCCTGAATAAACCTGAGCAATTTAGCCTGCAAGCCATTTGACATTTCTCCGACCGCATCCAGTAACACAGTACCACCATTCGCCTGCTCGAAAATGCCCTTTTTCGCTTCGGTATGCGGACCCAGGCTGCCTTTGCCATGGCCGAATAACTCACTTTCGGCGACATTGTCCGGCAGCGCCGCGCAATTGATCGCTAAAAACGGCTTATCGGCGCGCGGACTGGCCTGATGACAGGCCCGCGCCAGCAACTCTTTGCCAACACCGGTTTCGCCCTGAATCAATAACGGTACATTCAGTTCAGCCATGCGGCGGGCTTCTTTTAACAGTTTGCGCATTGCCGGATGCTCGCCCAACAGCGGCTGAAAAGCGTCATGTTGGCCGGTGCGTTGCCACTGACTACTGAGTGGCTGTGGCTTACAGGTCAGTACAGCGCCAGCAAAGCTGGTCGCGCCATGCTCGTCTTTCACCCAGACCGGCATCAGTTCGGCAAAGTATTTGGCACCATTTACCGTCACCTGAACGGTATGCGGATCGGTCGGTTCGCGTTCCAGCCAGCGCTGCACGTTAAAGCCACTTAACCAATGATTAATAGCAGTACCAGGTAAATGTTGACGCGTGTCGGACAACAACAACACCGCGGCATCATTGGCAATGTCAATGGTGCCGCGAGCGTCCACGGAAAGCACCGGGTCAGGTAACTTGTTCAGCAGTAAGCTGAATTCGAAATGTTCACGCTCAGAAGGCATGAAAGGTACGGTTTTAACGTCTTTCACGTTGGGAATGCGTCGAATCTCCGGCATCAAATGCTGGAAGTCTTTAAATTCCAGCTCCGGGAAATTGAGAAAAATTTTACCTTTCGGATCAACTTCAATGCCGCGCAGGTCGATTTCGCGGTCACGTAAGATCTGTAAAACATCCTGACACAGGCCCAGACGGTCATCACAGGTAATTTCAAGACGCATTGTTACTTCTTATCAATTGCAGGAAATATGTAAACTAAAGTATACACAAAAAAGCCTCTGCCCGTCACTAGGCAGAGGCTTGTTCTTTTCACGATGCGACGCCAATTTATGGCGCCTGCGGCTTACTTAATCCGCATCAACCACGGCATCAGTACGGGCCGCCATAATAAAGTCATTTTTATGCAAACCTTCAATGGCGTGGGTCCACCAGGTGACGGTGACTTTGCCCCACTCAGTGGTCAGCGTAGGATGATGAAACTCTTCTTCCGCGACCTCACCGACACGATTAGTGAATGCCAGTGCCTGTTTAAAGTTTTTAAACTTAAACTCACGCTCCAGCTGCATCACGCCGTCACGCGTAACCGGTGTCCACTCAGGAATTTCGCGCATCAGTTCAGCAAGCTCTTCATCGCTGACCTTCGGAGCTTCAGCATTACAGGCTTCACACTTCTGGTTTTTTAAATCAGACATTTCTTACTCCATGTTGATTAGTATTCTTTTTTAAGCAGCGTTTTTTGGCGGAAACTTGGGTTCAAACAAGCCCAGTTCCATCGCCTCATGCACCAGCGCCATGATATCAAGATCGGCAATTTCAAATAACTTATCGGTACTTTCGATGGTGTAGTAAATCGGCTGCATGATGTCAATGCGATACGGGGTGCGCAACGCGTCCAGCGGTACCAACGGCTTACGCTCAGGCTTATCGCTATGGATCGCATACTCAGTCTCACCCGGCGAGGACAAAATGCCGCCGCCATAAATGCGTAACCCGTCTTTGGTCTGCAACAGCCCAAACTCAACGGTAAACCAATATAGCCGTGCCAGATAAACACGCTCTTTCGGTGTCGCATTCAACCCTAGTTTACCGTACTGGTGAGTAAAGTGGGCAAACGCGGGGTTCGTTAATAGCGGACAATGCCCGAAAATTTCATGAAAAATATCAGGTTCCTGTAAATAGTCGAACTCTTCGCGTGTACGAATAAACGTGGCGACCGGAAATTGTTTGTTTGCCAGCAACTCGAAAAACTTATCGAAGGGAATCAGCGCAGGTACTTGAGCCACCTGCCAGCCGGTCGTCGCCTCCAGCACCGCATTTATTTCGTGCAGCTGCGGAATGCGATCCAGCGGCATGTCGAGTAGCTCAAGCCCGGCCATGTATTCATCACAGGCTTTACCCGGAATATGTTTCAACTGGCGAGCAACCAAATCGCGCCATACCGCGTTCTCCTCGTCACTCCAGTCGATAATGCCATGTTCGTCTGGCTGGCGTGAAACGTATTGGCTTTGTTTACCCATAAGCTAAAGGTTCCCCTTGTTGTTCTGCGGGCTTGGCCGGGTCCGACGCGCTATAAGCAAAACCAATCGCTTGCTCAAGGTCGCGTAAAATATCGTCTACGGCTTCAAGGCCCACTGAGATCCGTACTAAGGTGTCAGAAATGCCCGCCTTAGCGCGCGCTTCAGGCGTATACGGTGAGTGCGTCATTGAAGCCGGATGCTGGATTAATGTCTCAGCATCACCCAAGCTTACCGCTATTGTTATTAATTGTAGTCTATCTAACATGCGTTGTGCGGTGGCCTGATCACCTTGCAGCTCAAAGGCAATAACCGCACCATACCCATGCATCTGTGTTCCCATCAGCTGTTGCGCCGGATGATCCGGCAAGCCCGGGAAGTAAACCCTACGTACTTTCTTATGCCCTACCAGGTAGTCGGCGACCTGCATCGCATTACGACAATGCCGCTCCATACGCACATCCAGTGTCTTCAGTCCACGTAGTATCAACCAGGCATCATGCGGACTCATCGTTGCGCCCATATCTTTGAGCGTGGTCATTTTGATCAGTTCAATATCTTCAGCACTGCCGCAGATGAGTCCCGCGACGACGTCACCGTGACCATTGAGATACTTGGTGGCGCTATGAATGACCAGGTGTGCGCCCTGCTCGCGCGGGCGCTGCAATAACGGCGTCATAAAGGTATTGTCGACAATCACCCGTGCCTGATAACGCTCAGCAATCGCCGCCACTGCGGCAATATCAATGACCTTTAAATGCGGATTGGCCGGGGTTTCAATGAATACCATTTTGGTGTTACTACGCATGGCGGCAGCGACATTATTGGCGTCCGTCATGTCAACAAAGTCGACGCTGATACCGAATTTGGCGAACAAATGCGAGAATAAAGCAAAGCTGCAACCGTAGATGGCGTCGGCGACTACGACATGGTCGCCCTGCTCTAAAAACGCCAGCATCGCTGCCGATACTGCTCCCATACCCGTTGCGGAGGCGGCGCCAGCGGCATAGCCCTCTAACTGAGCAACCCGCACTTCAAGTTCGTTGACGGTGGGATTGCCTAACCGTGAGTAGATGTAGCCTTCCTGTTCGCCGGCAAAACGTGCCGAGCCCTGCGCCGTCGTCTCAAACGAAAACGTCGCAGTCTGATACAAAGGTGCAACCAAAGCGCCGTGCTCGTCCCGGCGTTTTCCGCCGTGGATGGTCACAGTCGCTGGCTGCCATTGCGATGCGTGATTATTATTGTTGCGCATTGGCAGTCGTTCCTCCTGCGTCGACCAGAATGTCGACAATGCAAGAGTGCATGCTGCCTTTGCGCAACGCAACTCGTCAGGTCGACAGAGTTGCGGTTGGAGTGTAACGCAAATTTTCCACTTGCGTCGGTGAATGTCCTAATCAGAGGTTTCTCAGTTCCCGGTCCACCTGGTAGGCATTCGAGGTCACGTAGCGCTCCATTGCCTGCAAGCGTTGCTCCAGTTCGCGAAAGTCTTCGTCAATTTCATGAAAGGCTTTGCGGGGCGGCTCGCCTGCCTGATAAACCCGGGTTTTCAACCCGACCGGCTTATGCTCCTGTGGCTGCGTTTCGCTCTTTTTTTCGTCTAAAATCATCCATGCCGCGATATAAAGAATAACAACAAATCCATGTCCGAAGATAACCGCGGTGACGACAATAATCCGCACTAACCAGGCCTCAATATTGAAGTAGTCCGCGATTCCTGCACAGACTCCGGCTATTTTAGCGTTTGCCTTGTCGCGCAAAAGTTGTTTGCGCGGCTTCTTGTCGTTGTCATAATTCATTTGCGATCCCTCCACGTAGGAGCGTCAGCATCAAGAATTGACTCCAGCGTCTTGATGCGTTCACGCATTTGTTCCGCCTGTTGAGCCAAATGCTGCAGGTTCTGGATTTCTTCCTGCGACAGACCCTGGCTTATCTTGCGCTTGCTACGGTAATGCATGATGACCCAAATAGGTGCCACGAAAATCATGAATAAAATCAGCGGCACTGCAATCATCATTTCTAATACGTCAGCCATAATAAAGGTTCCCTTTGGTCACTTCACTCGTGGCGTACACCCGCGACCTGCGGGTGATGCCATGCGTCGTTTCAATTACTCAGCTTTTTTATCTTTTTTAACGCGTGCTTTCATTGCTTCCAGCTCGTCGTTAATTTTATCTTCGCCTTCCAGTTCAGCAAACTCGTCGCGTAAGGTTTTCTTACCCATATCGTAAGACTCAACCTGCGATTCTAAGTCGTCAATTTTAGCTTCATAACGCTCGAAACGGTGCATTGCATCATCAATTTTTCCGCTATCGATACGCTTTTTCACTTCCAGACGGCTGCTGGCAGCACGTTGGCGCATAATAATTGTCTTCTGACGTGCCTTGGCATCAGCCAGCTTTTCCTGCAATTGGCCGACTTCTTCATTCAGACGGTTCAAATGCTCATTAATGCGCTCGACATCTGTTTCCAGGCTGCTGACGGCTTCGGCTGCCTTGCGTTTTTCTACCAGCGCCAGACGTGCCAGATCATCCCGATCTTTGTTCAGTGCCAGCTCAGCTTTCTTGTCCCACTCGCTGACTTCAGACTGATAGCGCGTCATCTGACGCTCAGTGTCTTTTTTCTCAGCGATGAGACGTGCTGACGTTGAGCGCACCTCAACTAATGTGTCTTCCATTTCCTGAATAATCAGACGCACCATTTTTTCAGGATCTTCTGCCTTATCAAGCAGCGCGTTGATGTTCGAATTTACGATATCAGTAAAACGTGAAAAGATACCCATGTTCGTGTCCTCATCTTGTGATTCGAAACTGTTACTTTACGGTCGATGAAATTAATGCAGATACCGTGCCAACTTTTCAAAACACCGTTAATCCGCTGATTTTTCGCTATTTATCCCGATAAAGCAATTTTTTGTTTGACCCCAGAGCGTTATCAAATACACTAATTATTAGCCAAATTAACCACCGGCATACTTTCTAAGAAAACGACAACAATAATAAAGGGGTTTCTCCCATGGGCCGCTCCAGAGAAGCAGATAATCTGCTCGGCGAAGCTAACAGCTTTTTAGCCGTTTTAGAACAGGTCTCGCAAATCGCACCGCTGAGCAAGCCCGTGCTGATTATCGGTGAACGTGGCACTGGTAAAGAGCTTATCGCCGCGCGCCTGCATTTCCTTTCCCAGCGCTGGGAGCAGAACTACGTCAAACTTAATTGCGCTGCATTAAGTGAAAGTCTGCTTGAAAGTGAGTTATTCGGCCATGAAGCCGGAGCCTTTACTGGTGCCCAAAAACGCCATGAGGGGCGTTTTGAGCGCGCCGATCAAGGGACTTTATTTCTTGACGAGCTGGCGAATACTTCGGCGCTGGTACAGGAAAAAATACTGCGGGTCATCGAATACGGTGAGTTCGAGCGGGTCGGCGGCAACAAAACCGTTACGACTGATGTGCGCTTGATTGCGGCGACCAACGAAGACCTGCCCAGCCTTGCTGAGCAAGGCGAGTTTCGCGCCGACTTACTCGACCGCCTTGCCTTTGATGTTATTACCCTGCCGCCGTTACGAGAGCGCCGCGAGGACATCTTACTGCTGGCCGAAAACTTTGCCATTCAAATGGCGCGCGAGCTCAAGTTCGAGCTGTTCAGTGGCTTTACTGAGCGCGCGAAGCGTTGCTTATTAGATTACGACTGGCCTGGCAATATCCGTGAGTTAAAGAACGTTGTCGAGCGTTCCGTATATCGACTTGGCAGCGGCGCGGTGCCGCTTGACGAAATAATTATTGACCCCTTTGCCAGCCCCTGGCGCCCACAACCAGCAGCACACCGCAATAACACTAGCCCTGCTGAGCAAGCCACCAGCATGCCAGATTCGAGTGAACACGAGGCTTGTGGTCCCACGACTGCGGCTATCGATTTCAGCAACGGCAACATTGATTTCAAAGAAGCCATGGCCGATTACGAGACGGAAGTTTTACAACAGGCGCTGCGCCATGCACAATTTAACCAGAAGAAAACAGCGGAATTGTTAGGTCTGACCTATCATCAACTACGTGGTTATTTAAAAAAATACTCATTATTAGACGGATCCAACGGGTAAATGCGCTTATTTCGAGTCGGTTTGTTTGCATCTGTAGCAGTGACAGGTACGCTGATAGCGTGCAGCCCTGCCAGTGACGAAGTCGCGCCGCTGCGGCAGGGGATTATCTATTGCTCGGAAGGCAACCCCGAGAGCTTCAATCCACAGTTGGGCACATCTGGCACCACCATCGACGCCACCTCAGCACAGCTCTATGACCGCCTGATTGATTACGATGACGAGCAGCAAGCGTTTGTCCCGGCACTAGCGACCCGCTGGCAAGCGATGGATAAGGGTAAGCGCTATCGCTTTACCTTAAGGGACAACGTACAGTTTCATCAGACACCCTGGTTTACCCCCTCCCGCCCGTTGCAGGCGCATGACGTAGCCTTTAGCTTTCGCCGCTGGCTCAATACCGGACACCCTTACCACGAAGTAAATGGCGGTAGTTACCCGTTCTTTACTGCCAGTGGTCTTAATCGCCTCATCGAACAAGTGACGGTCATTGACGATAAAACGGTAGAGTTTCAGTTGAGTCGTAGTGACAGTTCTTTTTTAGCTAATCTAGCCACTGACTTCGCAGTCATTTTATCTGCCGAGTATGGCGCTGAACTGCTTTCCCGGGGCACACCGGAGCAACTGGATAAGCAGCCCATTGGCACCGGTCCTTTTGTCTTCGAAGAGTTTCGCAAAGACCTGATTATTCGTTATCACCGCCATGAGAATTATTGGCGCGAGGCGCCGGAAATCGAACAGTTGGTGTATTCAATCACCCCCAATGCGAATAAGCGCATGTTAAAGCTGTTAACCGGCGAATGTGATGTGATCCCTTATCCGCTGGTTGAAGAGCTTGCTTTGCTTGATACCGGTGACGATATTCAGATCTCCAGTACGGTCAACCCTAATATCGCGTTCTGGGCGTTTAATACTGACCATCCGCCGTTCGATAACGTCCTGGTGCGCCGGGCAATGGCGCATGCCATCAACCGGCCTGCCATTATTCAGACCATCTACAACGGTAACGCACGCCTAGCGACAGGTGTGTTGCCGGAGACCTCCTGGGCCTATAGCCCGGTTGATTTAACCTACGGCTATGATCCGCAGCGGGCGCGTGAGTTATTGACCGAAGCCGGACTTGCGGAAGGTTTTAGTTTTGATATCTGGGCCATGCCGGTACAACGCGCCTATAACCCGAACGCACAAAAAATGGCTGAGCTGATTCAGTCCGATCTGGCACATATCGGCGTGCAGGCCAATATTGTCAGTTATGAGTGGAACGCCTTTCGCCGCCGTCTGGCCCGTGATGAACACGACAGTGTGTTAATCGGCTGGATTGCAGATAATGCCGACCCGGACAACTTTTTCCGGCCACTGTTAAGTTGCGCGGCGGTCAATGTTGGCACCAATCGGGCGAACTGGTGTGTGCCTGAATTCGATGACTTACTCATTCGTGCCATTACTGAGAACAAAACCGAGACCCGAAAGAAGCTTTATCATGAAGCGGAGAACTGGATCTACCGCGAGGTCCCGCTCGTCCCAATTGCGAACTCCATGCGTTTTCAGGCATCGCGCAGTGACATTCATGGCGTTGAGGTACCGGCTTATGGCGGCGTGAGCTTTCGTCAGGCCTATCGCAGTGACGGAGCGCAGCCATGATCCGCTACAGCTTAAGGCGCTTAACCCTATTATTAGTGACCTTATGGTTGCTAACGGTTTTCCTGTTCGCGTTGAATTACTTTTTCCCCGGCGACGCCCTGACCAATATGACCGGTGTACGCTCCGCCGATGCGCTGCATTACCAGCGCCTGGTAGCCGAGCGCAACTTTGACGGATCGATTTTCGCGCAGTACCTGGCATTTCTGAGTCACTTCATGACCGGTGACTGGGGGCAATCGCTCACCACCCAACGTGATGTATTTAATGAATTATTGCCGTTATTCGGGGCGACGCTTGAGCTTAGCTTGTTGGCCATGATTCTTGCCCTGGTCATTGGTGCCCCATTAGGTTTGTACGCCGCAGGTCAACAACGGGGCACTATGGACCGGGTAATTATGGGCGTCTCGCTCAGTGCCTACTCCATTCCCGTCTTTTGGTTAGCGCAGCTATTTATTTTGTTTTTTGCCGTCAAACTGGGCTGGACCCCCATTTCCGGACAGATTAATCCGTTATTTGATATTGAAGTGCGGAGTGGCGCGATTATTGCGGACATTTTACTCAGCGACTCGTCCTACAAAAGCGCGGCGCTGGCCGATGCCATCAATCATCTGTGGTTGCCAGTTATTGTACTGGCCATTATGCCGGCTACTATGTTGATGCGGATCACCCGCAACAGTATGCTTGACGTATTGCAACAAAACTTCATTCGCGCGGCCCGGGCCCGCGGCCTTAGTGAGGCCCGGATTTTATTACGCCATGCCCTTCCTAACGCCATGCAACCTGTGGTGCGCCAACTTGGCCTGATGTTCAGCGTGCTGATGAGCAATATTATTGTCACCGAAGTGATTTTTAACTGGCCCGGCATCGGTGGCTGGCTGGTCAAAAGTATTTACGAGCGTGATTATCCGGTAATGCAAGGCGGATTGTTTGCTATTGCGGCGATTATTTTGTTAGTTAACGTGGCTGTTGAACTCTTCCATGCCTGGCGCTATCCGCAAGTGCGCAAGGAGTTGTATGCCGAACACTAATATTTATTTTCAACAACGCGAGCCCTCGCCGCTCAGACAGATCTGGCTGCACATGAATGCCAATCCGTTTGCCGTGGCTGCGTTTTATTTTCTGGCGGTAGCCATCGTAATGATGTTGTTATCGCCCTGGATTACACCGTTCAATCCAGACAGCCAGTTTGCGGACGCCATTCTTCAGCCACCAAGCTGGGACGATCAGGGCGAGATCCGCTACCTGTTCGGTACTGACGATTTAGGCCGCGATATACTCTCACGCATTATTGCGGGTTCGGTTTATAGCTTGGGCTATCCGCTCGTCGCAGTACTTTTTGCGGCATTGATCGGCGTCAGCATCGGCGCCTGGGCAGGTATGTCACGTGGTGTTCAGTCCTCAACTCTGAACCATCTGCTAGACGTTATTTTATCTATTCCATCGTTGCTCCTGGCGTTGGTGATCATTGCTATTCTCGGGCCGTCGTTAGTTAATGTAATGTTTGCTATTACGCTGGTGCTAATCCCGCAGTTCATCCATGTGGTCCATAACGCAATCTACGATGAGCGCTATAAAGAGTATGTTACCGCATCGCGCTTGAATGGCGTGACCCGATGGTACATGCTGACCCGGGTTATTTTTCCGAACATTACCAGCGTGCTAGTTATGCAGACGACATTTGCCTTATCCACCGCCATTCTTGATATTGCCGCGCTGGGCTTCCTGGGCCTGGGGGTACAGGCTCCCGCGCCGGAGTGGGGTACCATGCTGGCGCGCAGTCTTGATCAGGTTTATCTGTCGCCCTGGATGATGGTATTACCCGGTTTAGCGCTGTTTCTCACCATTCTCTCAATTAATGTGCTGGGTGACAGTATCCGCGCCGCAATTGCTGAGCGAGTACGCAACTCATGAGTGCCATTCTTGATATTCGTAACCTCTCCATTGAGCTGGCAACCGACAACGGCCCGGTACGGGTACTCGATCGTTTTAACCTGCAACTGGCAGAAGGCGAAATTCATACCCTGGTGGGTGAGTCAGGTTCAGGTAAAAGTCTGCTTGCCAAGGCCATTCTCGGATTCATTAATCCGCGCTGGAAGATCACGGCAGACAGACTGTGGTGGCGACATTATGACTTACTGGCACTGAACGCGTCACAAAGGCGTATTGTCACCGGGCGCGATATGGCGATGATTTTTCAGGATCCGAGCACCTATCTTGACCCGAACGATAAAGTCGGCGCTCAGTTACGCGAGAGTATCCCTGTGGGTGATCTTAGCGGTATTTACCTGAAACGCCGCGCCGACCGCCAGACCCGTGCCGAACGCTTATTGCACCGGGTTGGCATAAAAGATACCGATGATGTGATGGAGCGCTATCCACACGAATTGTCTGAGGGATTAGCGCAGAAAATTAGTATTGCCATGGCTATCGCCCACAATCCTAAGTTATTGATTGCCGATGAGCCAACTACTGCAATGGAGCCCAATACACGGGGTCAGATCTACCGCCTGCTGGCCAAGTTAAGTGGCAGCCAGGGCATGTCGATTCTGATGATTACCCAGGATCTGACCGCGGTCATCCCCGAAAGCCAACGCATCAGCCTTATCTACTGCGGTCAGTTAATGGAAACGGGGCCGACCGAAGAAGTGATGCAAAAGCCCTATCACCCGTATACAGATGCGATGCTTAGCATGAGTCTGTTTAATCAGGAAACCGCTCCGAAGACCCGTTTGCCGACCTTGTCCGGCGCTATTCCAACGCTACAGCATATGCCGATTGGCTGCCGCCTCGGCCCGCGTTGTCCCTACGCGCGCAGTGCCTGTATTCACGAGCCTGGCTTAACCAAACGCGGCCAGGTAGAGTTCGCCTGCTTCTTCCCGTTGCGGGAGGAGGATGACCATGAGTAAGTTACTCGAGGTTCACGAAGTCAGTAAGTATTACGTTCATAAAGATGGCTGGATGCCGGGCAAACCTGTGTGTGCGCTCGAGCCTGTGAGTTTCAGTCTGGAGCGTGGCGAGACCCTGGCGATTATGGGGGAAACCGGCTCTGGCAAATCGACCATCGCCAAGATTATTGCCGGTGCGGAGCGCCCCTCCTCGGGCGATATTTTTCTCAATGGCCAAAGCCTGACACGTATGAGTGACCGGCAACGCTGTCGTCACGTGCGGATGATTTTTCAGGACAGCTTACGCTCGCTTAATCCGCAGATTACCGTTGGTAAGCAACTCTGTGAGCCGTTGATATTCAATACTGACCTGAATTACCCGCAACAAAAGGAACGCGTGCACCAGGTGCTGAGTCAGGTCGGTCTGTTGCCTGACCACTACGATTTTTATCCGCATATGCTTTCCAGCGGACAACAACAACGGGTCGCCATCGCCCGCGCTATTGTGCTCGAACCACAAATTGTCGTCGCCGATGAAGCCTTTGTGGCACTCGACCCATCGATTAGAGCTCAAATCATTAATTTGATCCTCGATCTTCAGGAAGATATGGGCATTTCGTTTATTTTCGTTTCTCATTCGGCGGAGATCGTGAAACACGTTTCAGACAAGATATTGATAATGCATCGTGGTAAAATGATTGAGTTTGGTACAACGAAGGCACTCATAAATCACCCTGAGGAGCAGCTAACCAAAACCCTGCTGCACTCAGAACATAAATATAAAGTGCCGTTACATTCAACAACGAAGGAGTGAAGCTTTGGAAACAGGTACGCTTATATCATTAGCGCTCTATTTCATAGCAATGCTGGGGATTGGTCTGTACGCTTATAAAAAATCGACGGATGATGTTTCAGGATATATGCTCGGTGGCCGCCGCTTAGGCCCTGGCGTGACCGCATTATCTGCCGGCGCGTCTGACATGAGTGGCTGGATGCTGATGGGTTTACCCGGAGCTATCTATGTCTCTGGTGTCTCACAGTTATGGATCGCGGTCGGTCTGGTGATCGGCGCTTATCTTAACTACATCATTGTCGCACCGCGACTACGTATGTATACCGAAGTCGCTAACGATTCGATTACCATTCCTGATTATTTCGCCAACCGGTTTAATGACAAAGCGCGTTTATTACGCGTTTTTTCGTCAGTGGTTATTATTATCTTCTTTACCCTTTATACCTCTGCCAGTCTGGTTGCCGGCGGTAAGCTATTCGCCAGCTCTGCGTTCGGCTTAGAGTACAGCCTTGGGTTATGGGTGACCGCCGGCGTCGTCTGCGCCTATACCTTATTTGGTGGCTTCCTGGCGGTTAGCATGACGGACTTCGTGCAGGGTTGCATTATGTTTGTCGCGTTGGTGTTGGTGCCTGTTGTTGCCATCTTTGACTTAGGCGGTATGGCTTCAGTGACCGAGCAGGTACGTGCAATTAACCCCGACTTCCTGCGTTTTTTCCGCGATGGCGCAATTGCTGATCCCATGCTGAACCAGTTGTCATTCCTCGGAATTATCTCATTGCTGGCCTGGGGTCTGGGCTATTTTGGTCAACCGCATATTATTGTGCGTTTCATGGCCATCCGCTCAGTGAAGGATATTAAGACGGCCCGTCGTATCGGTATTTCGTGGATGACGGTTTCAATTATCGGCGCCATGGTCACCGGTTTTGTCGGTATTGCTTATGTTGTTGAAACGAGAATGACGCTGGCCGACCCTGAAACCATCTTTATTATTTTCTCGCAATTCCTGTTCCACCCGTTAATTGCCGGTTTCCTGCTGGCAGCGATCCTTGCTGCTATCATGAGTACCATTTCGTCGCAATTGCTGGTGACCTCAAGCTCACTGACCGAAGACTTTTACAAAGCCTTCCTGCGTCATGACGCGAGTGAAAAAGAACTGGTATTGGTAGGTCGAATTTCAGTACTGATCGTTTCTCTGGTCGCCATTGCGCTGGCCTGGAACCCGGAAAATACCATTTTAGGCCTGGTGGCTAATGCCTGGGCAGGCTTTGGTGCAGCGTTTGGTCCTGTCATTATTCTGAGCCTGTTCTGGAAGCGCATGAACCGTCATGGTGCCCTTGCAGGTATGGTGACCGGTGCCGCAACGGTATTGTTCTGGATTTACGTGCCAGTGATTGAAGGGCAACCGTTAAGCAGTTATGTCTATGAAATTATTCCAGGGTTTATTGTCTGTACTCTGGCAGTGTTAGTGGTCAGTTCAATGACTGCGAAGCCTGATACTGAACTGCGTGATACTTTTGATGAAATGGAACGCAAGCTTGAACAAGCTTAAGCGTTGAAGCGTCGAAGCATTGGAGCGTTAAAACAAAACCGCAACCTGAAAAGGTTGCGGTTTTTTTATAGGCTCTGGCGTTCGGTGTAGAGTTCTAACTCACTTAAAATGTAGTCTTTCATGCGCATAGTGGTCTCGTAGCCAATATCAATGGCCTCGTTACCACGTTCAAACTCAAGCAGGCCAATATGGCCAAGTTTCGGTTGCACCAGAATATCTGGCGGATCACCGGCAATACGACCTTTAGTGATACGTTCCTGCATAATATCAATCGCCCCGGCCATTACACCCAGCATGCCGGGCGCTTTATGCGACGGACCACTAAATTTGTCGCGCACGCTCTCCCAATACTGCCCGCTGGTGCTCAGAAAGTTTTTAAAAAAGCCCTCTTCGGCCTTACCGTTCGCCTGTTTCAGCAAATCACTGGTTTCATTGGCCTCGCCGGTGTCGACCGCGGTAGTGCTGGTCTTCGGTACCGCCTGAATATCCGCCTGTGGCTCAGGCTGTGGCGGAATATGCTTACCGCGCGCCTGAATGGCGGCCGCGTTCAACTGGGAGTTAAGATGTACTGCAATCACAAAGTCTGCGCCCAGTGCCTTACATAACGAGACCGGTACCGGGTTTACCAGCCCGCCATCGACCAGCCAGCGGCCATTATGCGAGGTAGGCGCCAGCAGCCCTGGCATGGCACAGGACGAGTGCGCGGCATGATAGATATCGCCTTCGCGCAGCCAAACCTCACGGCCAGTATAAAGGTCGGTAGCAACTGCGCCATAGATGATATCAAGGTGTTCAATTTCAACGGCACCGAAGCGCTCGCGGGCGTGGCTGAATACTTTTTCGCCCTGGATAATGCCGCCATGGCTGAAACCAAAATCGAGCAAGTTGAAAACCTGCCAGCGGCCCATGTCCCGCACCCACTCTTCGAGTTCATTGATACGTCCGGAAACAAAACCGGCCCCCACAAGGGAGCCGATTGATGTACCTGCAACGATATTGACTTCAATACCCATTTCCTGCAGAGCTTTAATTACGCCTATATGGGACCATCCCCTCGCTGCACCAGAGCCTAGTGCGAGAGCAACTTTTACAGAACTCATCGCGTTAAATTCCCTATTTTTTAAATCAAGTCATCATCCGTAACTTCAGCGTCACTTGCACCCTTCTTCGCAGGAGCTTCGCCGCCTTTCACTGGCTTTGCTAATAGCTGTTCACGGATACGTTTTTCGATATCTTCGGCCACCGATTTGTTTTCCATTAAGAACTTCATGGCGTTGGCTTTACCCTGGCCGATTTTATCACCGTTATAGCTATACCATGCACCCGCTTTATCTACAATTTTCTGTTTCACGCCAAGGTCGATTAGCTCGCCTTCTTTCGAGATACCTGCGCCGTACATGATTTGGAATTCTGCTTGTTTGAACGGTGGTGCTACTTTGTTTTTCACAACTTTCACACGCGTTTCGTTACCCACCACTTCATCGCCTTCTTTCACGGCACCGGTGCGACGAATATCCAGTCGGACTGACGAGTAGAATTTTAACGCGTTACCACCGGTAGTAGTTTCCGGGTTACCGAACATCACACCGATTTTCATTCGGATCTGGTTAATGAAAATACACAGGCTGTTGGACTTTTTAATATTCGCAGTCAGCTTACGTAATGCTTGTGACATCAGACGCGCTTGCAGACCCACATGGCTGTCACCCATTTCGCCTTCGATTTCAGCTTTCGGCGTTAATGCTGCCACCGAGTCAACGATGACCACGTCCACGGCTGCTGAACGAACCAGCATGTCGCATATTTCCAGTGCCTGCTCACCGGTGTCAGGTTGCGAGACCAGCAACTCATCAACGTTCACACCGAGTTTCTCAGCATAAACCGGATCCAGTGCATGCTCAGCATCAACGAACGCACAGGTTTTGCCCATTTTCTGCGCTTCGGCAATCACCTGCAACGTCAGGGTCGTTTTACCACTCGACTCAGGGCCATAAATTTCGACCACCCGTCCAAATGGCAGACCGCCAATACCAAGGGCGATGTCCAGACTCAGCGAGCCGGTAGAAACCGAAGCGATGTCCATGGCCTGATTATCGCCCAGGCGCATAATCGAGCCCTTACCGAATTGACGTTCAATCTGGCTCAACGCCGCGTCGAGTGCTTTTTGTTTATCGTTGCTCATGGTAATGTCCGTTCTAGTGAATGCGTTAAAAATGAGTATACTGTGTTTTTATACAGTATCAAGTAATTTTTTCAAAACAGCGCAGCGCTTCTTCAATGGTGGCATCGCGCACAGCTTCACGGTCACCGGGAAACTGCTGTTTCCAGGAGCACACGCCGCCTTCCCACGACAGACCAAACCATACCAGGCCAATGGGTTTTGCTGTCGTGCCGCCCGTTGGACCGGCAACCCCGGTCACTGCAACAGCTATATCGACACCTGCCGCTTTACGCGCACCTGCAGCCATTGCTTCTGCGGTTGCCGCCGAAACGGCACCTTCGTTGTGCAAGATCTCTGGCGGTACACCCAGTAACTTTTCCTTCAGCGCATTGCTGTAGGTGATAAAGCCACCGGCAAGCCATTCTGAACTACCCGGCACTGCACTTATAGCATAACCTACTCCGCCACCGGTGCAGGATTCCGCAGTGACCATGCGCCAGCTTTTCTGCCGCAACCAATTTCCCATTTCTACTGCCAGATCGTACTGAGACTGTGTTACCATTTTGCCATTCAATCCTTATAAAAAATAACACTACTACGGATAATAACAGGCATGTCGAAAGCGACAACATCCAACGCTGAGTTTTCTGCACATACTCCAATGATGCAACAATACTTACGCATCAAGGCCGAACATTCAGACACACTTTTATTCTATCGTATGGGCGACTTTTACGAGCTCTTTTACGATGACGCAAAAAAAGCCGCGGAGTTGCTCGACATTTCGCTCACTCAGCGTGGTGCCAGTAACGGCAAGCCGATTCCGATGGCTGGTGTGCCCTATCACGCCGCTGAAAATTACCTTGCGCGCCTGCTGCAGTTGGGTGAGTCGGTGGCTATCTGCGAGCAAGTAGGTGACCCTGCGACCAGTAAAGGCCCGGTTGAACGCCAGGTGGTACGGGTGCTGACACCTGGCACGGTGACCGACGAGGCCCTGCTATCTGAAACCAGTGAAAACCTGCTGGTTGCGGTAACCACAGCAGCTCGTAGTGAACGCGCTGCAGCTTACGGTATTGCCTGTCTTGACCTGGCCAGTGGCCGTTTTACCGTCACCGAATGTAACACCGAAGCCCAGTTGCAGGCCGAGCTGCAACGCTTAGCACCAGCTGAGTTACTCTACCCCGATACTTTGCAATGGCAGAAGCACTGGTTTGCCGGTGGTACGTTGCGCTCTCGACCCGATTGGGAGTTTGCCAGTGACAGTGCCATTGCATTATTGTGTCGCCAGTTCGAGGTGCAACACCTGGACGGCTTTGGCGTCAGCCATTTACCGGCCGCTTTAGGCGCCGCCGGCGCCATACTTAGTTATGTCAAATTAACCCAACGGGCGGCCTTACCGCATATCCAGGAAATTCGGGCCGAACAAAGCTCCGATGCTGTGCAGATGGATGCTGCAACCCAACGTAATCTCGAGTTGGTCGCATCGCTGAGCGGCGGTACCATTTCGTTGTACAGCACTATCAATCGCACCGCTACGGCGATGGGCGCACGCCTGTTGCGCCGTTGGCTACAACGTCCGATTCGCAACACTGAACAGCTGAACGCGCGTTATGATGCGGTTGCAGCGTTACAGGGCGAAGACCTCGACGGCCTACGCAAACTGTTGCGCGCGGTAGGAGATCTGGAACGGGTATTATCACGCATCGGGCTGCGCAGCGCCCGTCCGCGCGATTTAACGCGTTTACGTAGTGCATTACAGGTCATTCCAGAGTTACGTTCCCAGTTAGCTGGACGCGCCGCACTGGAGCAGTGGCTGGCTACTATTACTGAGTTTCCGGAACTGCGCGCAACGCTTGAGAAGGCGCTGGTCGAGTCACCGCCGCTGCTGATCCGTGACGGCGGTGTGCTGGCCGATGGTTTTGACGAAGAGCTTGATGAACAACGCCAGTTAGCTGCAGGAGCTACTGACTTTTTGCGCAAGATCGAAACCCGCGAACGCGAGCGGACGGGCATTGCCACCCTGAAGGTCGGCTACAATAAGGTGCACGGCTATTACCTTGAAGCCAGTCGCTCTGCAGCCGCCCACATTCCGGCGGATTATCAGCGACGCCAAACCCTGAAAAACGCTGAGCGTTATATCATTCCCGAGTTGAAAACCTACGAGGACAAAGTACTGCAAGCCCAAAGCCGTGCGTTGGCCCGGGAAAAGTGGCTCTATGAAGCCCTGCTGAACCAGGCAGCGGAGCACCTGCCGGCGCTGCAACGCAGTGCTCAGGCGCTTGCCGAGCTGGACGTACTGCATAGCTTTGCCGATTATGCGCTGAGCCATGACTATCATCGTCCCCGCTTACAAGCGCAAAGCGGTATTCAACTGCGTGCGGCGCGCCATCCGGTCATTGAAGCACAGCTTGATGAGCCCTTTATTGCCAATGATGTGGAATTAAGCGAACAACGTCGGATGCTGCTGATTACCGGACCCAACATGGGCGGTAAGTCGACGTATATGCGGCAGACTGCCTTATTAGCAATTCTCGCCCATTGTGGCAGCTTTGTCCCGGCCCAACAGGCAGACTTTGGTCCGATTGATCGCATTTTTACCCGTATTGGCGCGTCAGATGATCTCGCCTCAGGTCGCTCGACGTTTATGGTAGAGATGACCGAGGCGGCCACTATCTTACATAACGCAACCGCCAACAGTCTGGTGCTGATGGACGAAATTGGCCGTGGCACCTCTACCTACGATGGCCTGGCACTGGCCTGGGCCTGTGCGGAAGCCTTATTGCAGCATAATCAAGCGTTGACACTGTTCGCGACGCATTATTTTGAGCTCACGCAAAGTATTGGCGAGCTAAGCGGCTGTGTGAATGTTCATGTTGAAGCCGCGGAACATGACGAGAAGATAGTGTTTGAACATCGGGTCAGCGACGGCGCGGCAAGCCGCAGTTTTGGTGTGCAAGTCGCGCAGCTGGCAGGGCTTCCGCGTAATGTACTGAGTCGCGCTAAACAGGTGCTGCAGCAGCTGGAGCAAGCCCCTCATGCGCAACATAGTCAGCGTGAACTCAAGCTGGACCAGACTGCTTCTGACACGTCACAGCAAATGACCAAGACGGTAACAAAGGAACACCCGCTGTTAAGTGAGCTTGCGGCATTAGAAGTGAACCAAATGACGCCGCTGGAAGCATTGCAGTGGCTGGCCCGCTGGCAACAGCAGTTGCAGCAGGCGCAAGCCGAGTAAGCTAATCTTTCTGGAATAACGCATCCAGGCTCAGGCCTTGTTGTCGCAGCATATCACGCAAGCGGCGCAAGGCTTCCACCTGAATCTGCCGTACCCGCTCGCGGGTCAGACCTATCTCACGTCCGACATCTTCAAGGGTTGCCGGCTCATAGCCCATCAGACCAAAGCGGCGCGCCAGCACTTCTCGCTGCTTGGTATTGAGGCTGGCCAGCCAGTCGACGATATGTTCTTTCAGATCGTCGTCCTGCATGACACCTTCCGGACCCTGATCATTTTCGTCAGTGAGCAGATCGACCAGCGCTTTATCATTGTCACCACCAAGCGGCGTATCTACCGAAGCAATACGCTCATTCAGCCGTAGCATACGACTGACATCCTCGACCGACACATCCATTTGTTCCGCGATGTCTTCAGCAGTGGGCTCGTGATCAAGTTTGTGGGCGAGTTCGCGCGCAGCGCGCAGGTAGCTATTGAGCTCTTTGACTACATGAATGGGTAAGCGGATGGTACGGGTCTGATTCATGATGGCCCGTTCTATGGTTTGACGGATCCACCAGGTGGCGTAAGTCGAGAAGCGAAAGCCGCGTTCCGGGTCGAACTTCTCCACTGCACGAATCAGCCCCAGGTTCCCCTCTTCCACCAGGTCCAATAAGGGCAAACCACGATTCGTGTAACGGCGCGCTATTTTCACCACCAGGCGCAGGTTACTTTCGATCATCCTGCGGCGTCCGGCTTCGTCACCTTTGCGTGCCAGGCGGGCGAAATGGACCTCTTCTTCTGCGGTTAGCAACGGTGAAAAGCCAATTTCACTCAGGTACAGCTGCGTCGCGTCCATTTTCTTCTGATAATTCGCGCGACTGGCGATGATTTCCTCAAACTCGCTATCGTCATCGGCGCTATCAGCTGCAGCTTTTTCCGCTTCCGACATAACCGCTTGCTCGTCGATTTCTTCTACCTCATCTTGCCGACTCATTGTGACCCCCGTGGTAAATAATGCCTTGGGTTCACTGACTTACCGCGAAACCGCACTTCAAAGTGAAGTTTGACCCGCGCTGCGTCAGTATTCCCCATTTCGGCAATGGTATCCCCCGCGTTGACCCACTGCTGTTCATTGACCAGCAGCTTATTGTTATGGGCATACGCAGTTATATAATCATCGTTATGCTTCAGGATAATTAAATTTCCATAACCCTTTAACGCATTACCAGCGTAAACGACTTTCCCCGCAGCAGCAGCGCGAACACTGTCACCTTTTGTGCCGGCAAAGTCGATTCCTTTCGGTCCCGTCACTGACGCAGTAAACTCCCGAATTACACTGTTCTCTGTGGGCCAGCGCCAGGCTATCTGATTACTTTTCGGAAAGACTTCAGACGGCACTTTTGGCACTTGTACTGGCTGTGAACTGGTAACCTTTTGTTTACTTTCTACACCAACATACTCTTTCTTTTGTTGGGGATCAACGGTTTCTGTTCTGGTTGATGGATTTCTCACCACTGGCTTGTCGGATGGCGCTCCCTGCACAGGTTGGCGTAACTGCAGACGTTGCCCGGGGAAGATAGTGTAAGGCTCACGTAACTGATTGAGCTGGGCCAGCGAACGTACGTCAATATTGGCCCGAAAGGCGATAGAATAAAGTGTGTCCCCTTTTTGAACCTGATAGCTAGGACCGCGCAGACTGTTGGCTTCATAGTCATAAATGCTGCGTCCCTGATAGACTTTTTCAACAGGCGCAGGTTGCTGACGCTGAGCACAACCACCCAACGCCAGAATTCCCAATGCGGCTATCAAAACTACATTAGCGCGTCCATACATAAGCTATTCCGGCAAGAATTACCATTGCCCATCCGATCCGATCAACATAGGTCCGTAATTTTACCGCCATGACCGGACCGCCCGTTTTCAGTAGCCAGGCGACCAGGAAAAAGCGCAAGCCTCGGCTGATTAATGACCCTAACACAAAAGGTATAAAGAAAACCTGTAACATGCCCCCGGTGACAGTAAATAATTTGTAAGGCAAGGGCGAGAAACCGGCAATAAAAATGATCCAGAAACCATAACTCTGGAACCAGTCGGTGATGGTTGCCAGTTTATCCTGATAACCTGCCCACTCAATTAACGGCAGCACAAACGGCTCGAAAGCAAAATAACCCAACCAGTAACCGGTAATACCGCCGAGCACCGAAGCGATGGTGGTCAGTAGTGCGAAAAACCAGGCGCGCTGTGGCTGTGTCATCGCCATCGGCGCCAGCATCACATCGGGGGGCACAGGAAAGATGACCGATTCGGTAAAACTTAATACCGCCAGAATTTGCGGCGCCCGGCGATGCTGTGACCACAATAAAACACGATCGTAAATAGTGCTGAATAATTTCATGCCAGACTACCTGCGACCAGCGGGACAAACTTAACGTCGCCCAACTGCTTATGCTCGTAATCATCACCAAAGCGCCGAATCACCACCAGCCGCTGTTTTACCGTGCCCACCGGAATAATCATCACGCCACCATCTGCCAGTTGTTCCATCAGCGCGTGCGGAATGTCACTGGCCGCTGCGGTAACAATAATGCCGTCAAATGGAGCTTTGCTTTGCCAGCCCTGCCAGCCATCGCCATGACGCATGCTGATGTTATGCAGATCAAGCTTCTTCAGGCGTCGCTTGGCCTGGTATTGCAATTCAGCGATGCGCTCCACCGAATAAACACGATCGACCAGTTGCGCCAGAATCGCGGTCTGATAACCGCTGCCGGTACCTATCTCCAGTACATTCCGACAGTGGTGTTGCATCAACAGCTGGGTCATTGATGCCACCATCAGTGGCTGAGAAATAGTCTGTCCTTTACCAATAGGTAGCGCGGTATTTTCATAGGCTTTATGGGCTAAGGATTCGGGCATAAACAGATGACGCGGAGTAGCGGCAATCACCTCTAGCACCCGCTCATTGCTAATTCCCTGCTGCCGTAGCAATCCCACTAAGCGTTTCGCCATTCCCTGAAAGTTTTGAATCATGGTCTGTTATTCTTATTGAGTAGTTAACCAGTCTGCCAGAGTATCCTGATGTACCCGCGCGGTCATGTCCAGACTAATTGGTGTAATTGAAACGTAGCCTTCACGCACCGCATGAAAGTCGGTATCTTCACCGTCGTCCTGATGCCCGCCAATAGGTCCGTACCAGTAAATTTTTCGTCCAAACGGGTCGGTCGACTCGACCATTGTCTCAGCGCGATGGCGCCGGCCCAGACGGGTAATTTTAATACCCTTTAAGTCTTCATAAGGAACCGCTGGAACGTTGATATTCAGAATGGTATCCAGCCGTAATGGCTGTTCCGCCATTCTGTTGACAATATCAGCCACCACGCGGGCCGCGGTCTCGTAGAAATCATTGCTGCGCTCGCCCATTGACACGGCAATGGCTGGCAGGCCCATATAACGACCTTCCATTGCAGCGGCAACAGTGCCGGAATAGAGGACATCGTCACCCATGTTAGGGCCGTCATTGATGCCTGAAACAACCAGATCAACGTCATCAGCTAATGGCGAGTTAGTGCCCAGATGAACGCAGTCGGTCGGGGTTCCATTGAGCGAATAAAAACCGTTGGCTAACCTTTGCACCCGCAACGGGTTATGCAAGGTCAGAGAGTTACTGGCACCACTGCAATTGCGGTCAGGTGCAATGACCCGTACCTGAGCAATATCATTCAGTGCCTCATATAACGCAGCGATCCCCGGCGCATGTACGCCGTCATCATTGCTGACCAGAAGCTTCATCATAAACTTTAACCTTCTTCTTTCGCTGTTAGAATCAATTCCCGGAGCACACTGGTGGCAAAGCAACCGGTGGGCAACCTGAATTGCAAATCCACCATGTCGTCTGCCACCACCTGCAGATGCGCATCTTCAAGTTGCATCAAAACCGCGCGACGGGCTAAGTCGACACGTTGGCGTTGCAGTCCCGCGACCAGTTCTTCTTCGTCTTGCAGCTGCTCATATTCAAAGTTACTCAGGTGTTCCTGCCAGGGTCCGCGCCACGAGCCTGCCATCGGTGCGGACAGCAGAATATCGCCACTGCGCCAGCGCGCTAATAGCGCGTCATCCACTGTCCCGACCTGAAAAAACGAGCGCGAACCGGCGAGTAACATAAAGTCACCCGCTTCAGGCTGCATACGTTGCTCAGCAATACGGCTGCTGACAATTTTATTGAACAGATAACTACGTACGCTGGACAACAACATACCTTGCTGCTGCCGGCTCCATTTGCGTACCTGTTTCTTGCTTAACTCGCCGCGCAACCAGACGCCGGCTTTCGCGAGGTTCTGTCCCTCGCGGCCGAAGCGTTGCTCGCCAAAATAATTGGGTACTCCCTGGCTTATCAGTTTTTGCCAGCGTGACTCTAAGGCCGCTACGTCACTTACGTCACGTAACCGCAGTCTGAATAAATTACCGTTATGGTAACCCGATTTTAGTTTTTTACTGCGAAGCAATGCCCGTTCAACTCTGAACTCAGGGTGCGTCAGCGTATGCCAGTCAAGCATGTCGACACCTGGCAAGTGTACCGAAAACCACTGCCAGGTTTCAGCATTCCGGTCTTTCAGCCCGGCATAGCTGACCTGGCGCTCATTAACACCCGCGAAATCAGCCAATTGACGGGCGACAAAGGTAGTGTTGGCGCCATTTTTATAGACCCACAACCACTGGTGCTCGCCGCTTTCTTCGGCGTCGACATCAAGTTGCTCAATGACCTTAAAGTCAGCATTTTCCTGCTTGTAACGGGCGCTAACCTGCGGCGCGCCATGATAATAACTTAACGCGGTTAAAACATCCTCAGTCACGTGGTGACTCCTGCAGCAGTACCACTGCATGGCAGGCGATGCCTTCCTTGCGGCCAACAAATCCAAGTTGCTCGGTGGTGGTGGCTTTCACGTTCACGCGGTTTTGCGGCGTATCCAGTACCTTGGCAATACGCTCTTTCATGGCACTGATATGAGGCGCCAGTCGTGGCGTTTGCGCAACCACGGTGACATCCAGATTGCCCACCACGTAGCCATCCTGCCAGGCTAAACTGGCAACCTGGCTCAGTAACTCCGCGCTATCGGCGCCGGCAAAAGCAGCGTCGGTATCGGGAAAGTGATGACCTATATCACCGCGCGCCAGCGCTCCTAACATGGCGTCGGCCACAGCATGAAGAATCACGTCGCCGTCGGAGTGCGCGATCAGCCCTTGCTCGCCCGGCAGCGTCACACCGCCTAAGACAAGCTCTTTGTCGCCACCAAATTTATGCACATCAAAACCATGTCCAATTCGCATCAGACCTCCTTAAGAATCTCTGGTTGTTGCCTGTAACCACAATTGCGCGAGCTGCTCGTCGCCAGGCAGGGTAATTTTAATATTACTGCGCTTGCCCTGAATGAGTCGTGGTTGCTGTCCTATGGCTTCAAGCACGGAAGCCTCGTCGGTGAGCTGAGGATTGTCGGCGCCCAGCTGTTCCAGACCGGTCAGTAATTGCCTGCTGCGGAATACCTGCGGTGTCAATGCTTGCCACAGGCCATCGCGCGCGACGGTAGCGCCACTTCTTTGCGCGCTATCAGCACGTTTCAGGGTGTCAGCCACTGGCAGCGCCAGCAAGGCACCCACCGGGTCCGCAAGCGCGCCATCCAGTACTGCGCTAAGCTCGGTGGCCGATAAACACGGCCTGGCGGCGTCATGCACCGCCACCCAGTCGTAACCATCGGCTACCGCAGCGGCAACACCCGCCTGTACTGAGGCAGCGCGGGAAGCACCCCCAGTCACCCGGGTAATTTGCACACTGTTAGCAAACTCCTGGCTGGCAAAGTAAGGGTCATCGGCACTTACGGCAATGTAAATATGAGTAATACGCGGGTCTTGCGACAAGGCTTTCACACTGTGCTGCAACACGGTTTCGCCATTTAGCGACAAATATTGCTTTGGACATGCAGACTGCATCCGGCTACCTACTCCAGCGGCAGGCACGACTGCGGCAACCTGATTAATTCTGGTCATATCGTGTTGATTGTTTATTCGGTATTAAACGGAAAAAGGTTTCGTCTTGTTTGATCAGACCTAACTCGTTGCGGGCACGTTCTTCAAGCGCGACCTCCCCTTCCCGGAGATCCTCAATGTCGGCAATTAAGACCTGATTACGTTGTCTTAATTTCTGATTCGTCTGTTCCTGCCGGGCCACATCCTCCTGCAAATGCCAGTACTCCGGCAGGCTGTTTTTGCCAAACCAGAGTCGGTATTGCAGTGCGACCAACAGCACCAACAAGAAGACTTTTAACAGACGCATCGCATCCCTCGCATGGTATGATTGCCCTAAGTATACCTTTCTTTCGCGACGAACCAAGTTCTAACAAGGCTATCATGGACTATTACCTTATCGCATTGATTATGTTTGCGGGAGCTTTTTTACAAGGCATTACCGGGTTTGGCTCAGGGTTGGTGGCCGTGCCTTTACTTAGTTTGTTGATTCCGCTCACCTTACTGACACCCATGTTGTCAGTTATTAATGTCATTCTGGCACTCTATCTGGCCTGGCTGTTACGCCATTACCTCAGCCTGCAGCGCTGGTTCCCTCTGTTTATTGGTGGCGTTGGCGGCACTTTAGCGGGCAATTACGCACTGGTACATTTACCACTGGCGAGTCTGCAAATGGGAATGGCGGTGTTTGTTATCACTGCTGGCCTACTGTTCTGGTTTGGCGTTCAGGTGCAAGCCCGCGCGGGTAGCATACAGCAAGGCGGGGTTGGCTTGTTGTCAGGCTTTGCTAACGGCGCCCTGACCCTCGGCGGCCCACCGGTAGTGCTGTTTCTTACGGCAAACCGGCTTGACCGAAGCCAGTTTCGCGCAACCCTTGCGGCCTTTTTTCTGGTGCTCGGCTGTACCAATGTTACATCGTTCTCGCTACAAGGGCGTTATGCTGAAATCGATTTACTGACCTTGCTGGCACTGATTATCGGCGCTTTAACCGGGGCCTACGGTGGGCACCGCGTGAGTAGTAAGTTACCTGAGCAGTGGTTTCGCCGTCTGACTCTGTTGCTGGTCATTGGCGCTGGGGTAATGGTGTTACTTAGCAGCTAAACGACGCCAGTCGATAGCGGTTGCCAGCAGGAGTTCGCGCAGACTCAGGGTACGCGGATCAATACGGCCCTTATGCGACCACTGATGTCCGCAAACGGCTGCTTTGAGGAAGGACAGTTCGGGTTTGGCGAGTAAAATAGTATCGCCATCGGCCTCGCAGCTCTCACCACTTAATAAAAACCAGCCGAACTCGTTGCAATGCACCCGCCCACCTTCAAGATCAAGACGATCGATGGAATCAAGCCGCACTTGTTGCAAACGTGGCGCAAGGTTCAATACCGGAACACTCATACCAAGCTCTGCTTTACCGCTCAACAGCCACTTTTCCAGCTTGCTGGCACGGGTTGCGGTACTTTTCAGCGCGCGCTTCTGCGTGCTTTGCCAGCTGGCATTTTGCACGTCAAGCTCGCACGGACAACCACATTCAAGCATCGCCCGTGCGGCGGTCCGGATATAATAACTCAGACTACGTAAACGCCGTTGCAAGCCCTGTGCGGATTGCACCTGCAACTGCGCTAAAACAGCAAGCTCACGCTCATAAAGCGCAGTACATAATTCGGGGAAGGCGGCCGGATCATAACCCGGCCGCTGTTCAACTACCTCGAATATATCGCGCTGTTCGCTCACCGCGTCTGCGTCCTGAGGTTATTGCGCCGCACGCACTTCAGCGCGACCACGGTAAGGTGCATCGCCGTTGAGTTCCTGCTCAATACGTAGCAGCTGATTGTACTTCGCGACACGGTCCGAGCGACACAGCGAACCAGTCTTAATCTGGCCGGCAGCAGTTCCCACCGCCAAATCGGCAATGGTGGCGTCTTCAGTTTCACCGGAGCGATGTGAAATAACCGCCGTAAAGCCAGCTTCCGCGGCCATACGAATTGCTGCCAGGGTCTCACTAAGGCTACCGATTTGATTGAATTTAATCAAAATCGAGTTGCCGATGCCCTGATCAATACCGCGTTGCAAAATTTTGGTATTCGTTACGAACAAATCGTCACCTACCAGCTGAACTTTGTCGCCAAGGCGTTCGGTCAGCACTTTCCAGCCTTCCCAGTCACTCTCGTCCAGGCCATCTTCGATTGAAATAATCGGATAGCGCTCGCATAAGCCTGCCAGGTATTCAGCGAATTCCGCGGCAGTAAATGATTTATTTTCACCAGCAAGGTGATAGTTGCCATCGCGGTAGAATTCAGAAGCCGCACAATCAAGTGCCAGCGTAATATCACTACCCATGCGATAGCCGGCTTTCTCAACGGCCTCAACAATAACTGCCAGCGCTTCTTCATTTGAGCTTAAGTTCGGCGCGAAACCGCCCTCGTCACCCACCGCAGTGCTTAAGCCGCGCTCTTGTAGTACTTTCTTCAATGCGTGGAATACTTCTGCGCCCATGCGCAGACCTTCGCGGAAGTTCGGCGCGCCAACCGGCTGAATCATAAATTCCTGAATATCGACGTTATTGTCAGCGTGTTCACCGCCGTTAAGAATATTCATCATTGGTAGGGGCATGCTGTACTGACCGGCGCTACCGTTAAGCATTGCAATATGCGCGTACAATGGCAAACCAGCGCTCGCTGCAGCGGCCTTGGCTGTTGCCAGCGATACGGCAAGAATGGCGTTGGCGCCAAGGCTGGCTTTATTTTCAGTGGCATCTAAATCAAGCATGATTTGATCCACTTGCTGCTGATCGGCGGCATCGACGCCTTGTAGTTTTGGCGCTATACGCTCGTTCACATTCGCGACCGCCTGCAATACGCCTTTACCCAGGTAACGTGGTTTATCACCGTCACGCAGTTCAAGCGCTTCACGTGAACCGGTTGAGGCACCACTGGGCGCCGCGGCGCGGCCCCAATGCCCGTCGTCCAGATGAACATCAACTTCGATAGTCGGGTTACCGCGCGAATCCATAATTTCGCGAGCGACAATAGATTGAATCGTTGCCATGCTAAAACTTAACTCCTGTTACGGCGACCGTTAGCCGCGACGTTGTTTTTGATACTTACCCGCGGCTTCAATAAAGCCACGGAACAGCGGATGCCCATCGCGAGGGGTTGAAGTAAACTCGGGATGGAACTGTGCTGCGATGAACCACGGGTGCTGCGGAATCTCAATAATCTCCACCAGCCGGTTGTCGTGCGACCAGCCTGAGATCTTCAATCCGGCAGCTTCCAGCTTCTCAATATAAGTGCCGTTGACTTCATAACGGTGGCGGTGGCGTTCCTGAATAACGTCGTCGCCATACAGCTCGCGTGCTTTCGTGCCTGTCACCAGGTTACAAGGTTGCGCGCCCAGACGCATGGTACCACCTAGGTCAGAATGCTGGTCACGCAGTTCTTTTTGCCCCTGCGCATCCATCCATTCGGTAATCAGCCCCACCACCGGGTGTTTGGCGTCCTGGTCAAACTCGGTGCTGTTCGCGCCTTCAAGTCCCGCCACATTGCGGGCGTATTCAATCAGCGCAATTTGCATGCCCAGACAAATACCTAAGTAAGGAATTTTCTGCTCACGCGCATACTGCGCTGCCATAATTTTACCGTTGATACCGCGCTCACCAAAACCGCCGGGCACAATAATCGCATCAACATCAGCAAGTTTCGCAACACCTTTAGTTTCAACGTCCTGAGCGTCAATATAACGGATATTGACTGTCAGGCGATTCTTCAGCCCCGCATGCGCCAGCGCTTCATTGACCGACTTATAAGCGTCGGGCAATTCAATATATTTGCCGACAAAGCCTACAGTCACTTCGCCGCTTGGGTTCGATTCCTGATAAAGAACCTGTTCCCACTCAGACAGATCGGCTTCCGGGCGATCCAGACGAAAACGATTGACGACCAGCTCATCCAGTCCCTGCGATTTCAAAATGGCGGGAATTTTATAAATACTGTCGACGTCTTTCAGACCAATAACTGCACGCTCTTCAACGTTAGTGAACAATGCAATTTTAGCCCGCTCATTGGCAGGTAAAGCCCGATCAGAACGACATACCAGAATGTCCGGCTGAATACCGATAGAGCGTAATTCTTTCACTGAGTGTTGGGTCGGCTTGGTCTTCACCTCACCGGCAGCGCCTAAGAAAGGTACCAGCGTCAGGTGCATGAACAAGGTATGATCACGGCCGACTTCGGTAGCTAACTGGCGAATCGCTTCCAGGAAAGGTTGCGATTCAATATCGCCGACGGTACCGCCAATTTCGATGATGGCAATATCATAGCCCTCACCACCGGCAATAATGCGACGTTTGATTTCGTTGGTAATATGCGGGATCACCTGAATGGTGGCACCGAGAAACTCGCCACGGCGTTCGCGACGAATAATATCTTCGTAGACACGCCCTGCGGTAAAGTTGTTGCGTTTTGACATACGAGTGCGGATAAAGCGCTCGTAATGGCCTAAATCCAGATCGGTTTCGGCGCCGTCTTCGGTCACGAAAACTTCGCCGTGCTGAATTGGGCTCATGGTGCCTGGATCTACGTTAATGTAAGGGTCCAGTTTGAGGATGGTGACTTGCAAGCCACGTGCTTCAAGAATTGCCGCCAATGAAGCTGCAGCAATACCTTTGCCCAGCGAAGATACTACACCGCCGGTGACGAAAATATAATTAGTTGTCATGCGAAACCTAAGTCGTCAGGTTAAATGGGAATTGCTTCAAGACGGGAAAGCAGTATACCTCAATGACTTAATTCCGACAATTTAAAATTAAGCTAAAGCGTCCCGCTTCACCGCCTGCCACTGCGCTTCAAGTTCCTCAAGGCTTAGCTCGGCCGCCGTTTTTCCCTGCTTTGCCAGACGCGCTTCAATTGCCTGAAAACGCTGTTTAAACTTAACATTGGTGCGCCGCAATGCATGTTCCGGATTCACCTGCGCATGGCGAGCCAGGTTGACCACGGCAAATAATACGTCGCCAATCTCATCTTCCAGCGCGGATAGGTCCTGCGGCTGGGCCGCCAGTTCTTCCTCTACTTCAGCAATTTCTTCTTTAATCTTAGCGAGGACAGGTATGATTTCATGCCAGTCAAAGCCCACCGTCGCCGCGCGTTTTTGCAGTTTTTGCGCCATTAAAATGGCCGGCAGATTATCGGGAATACCGTTAAAAACACTGTCCTGCTGACCCCTTTCGGCGCGCTCCTGCTGCTTAATCGCTTCCCATTGCGCCTTAATTTCCGCATCAGATTCGGCACTGGTCTCACCAAACACGTGCGGATGCCGACGGATAAGCTTGTCCGCGGTCTGTTGCGCCACTTCATCAAAACTAAAACGGCCCTGTTCCGCTGTCAGTTGCGTATAAAACACCACCTGGAACAGTAAATCGCCGAGCTCATCTTTAATCGCTGCCATATCGCCTTCAGTGAGTGCGGCCGCAACTTCATAGGCTTCTTCGATAGTATAGGGAATCAGGCTGGTTAAGGTTTGTTTCAGATCCCACGGGCAACCGCCGTCGGGATCGCGCAAGCGCCGCATCACTTCTAACAATGCTGCGACGCCGGGAAATTGCTGTTCGGATGATTTAGTTACTGGCACTACGTTCTACCCTATGAATACCTTTTACTTGTAGCAGGCGGTCGATAATACGTTGCAGCCCCGCCTGCCCCTCAATAAATATGCCCAGTGAAATACGCGCTTGCTGCGTGTGCGTATCAAGTTGGGAGTCCAGTTGCGCGACACTGGTCTTCTCATTCGCTAAAATCGCGGTAATGTCATGTAACAGGCCATGGCGATCGTCCGCGTCAATGCGTAAATCAGCGCGGTAGCGGCCCTGTTCCTGACGGCTCCAATGCACCTGCAAGCCGCGCTCCGGGTGCTGTTCGAGCAAATGCTTTAACTGTTCACAGTCGCGCTGATGCACCGATACGCCCCGGCCCTGGGTAACGAAACCCATAATGGGTTCACCGGGTAACGGCTGACAGCACTTGGCAAACTGCACCATCAGATTACCAATGCCCTGCACGCTGACATCACTTTGTTTCCCCGACTTGCGCTTACTTTTGCGCTGTAACCGTTCGAGCCGCTCAGCGGTGGCATCAGGTGCTGGCTTTAACTGATTCACCACCTGATTTAAGCGCACATCACCGGCGCCAATCGCCACCAGCAGGTCATCCAGCTGATTAAAATTAAACCGCTCCAGTACCGTGGTGGCCTGACTCAACGGAATATCGACTTTGTGCAGCTCACTTTCTAACAACTCGCGCCCGGCTTTCAGATGTTTGTCACGGTCGAGCTTTTTAAAATAGGTGGCGACTTTACTGCGCGCCCGCGAGGTTCGTAAATAGCCGAGTGCCGGGTTCAGCCAGTCACGCCGTGGTTTGGTGTTTTTCTGCGTGAGGATTTCAACCCGCTCACCATTTTTCAGCGTATAGGTAAAAGGTACAATATGGCCGTCAACCTTTGCGCCAACACAGCGATGGCCGACCTGTGAGTGAATGTAATAGGCAAAATCAAGCGGCGTCGCGCCCGCTGGCAGGTCAATCACCTCGCCGCGCGGGGTAAAAACATAGACACGGTCTTCAAACACCTGCGAACGCACTTCCGCGACCAGATCATCGTTCTCAGCCATGTCTTCATGCCAGGCCAGCAACTTGCGTAGCCAGGCAATTTTCTCTTCAAAACCACCACTTTTGCCAGCACTGCCCTCTTTATAAAGCCAGTGCGCCGCAACCCCGAGCTCGGCATCGTCATGCATATTCTGGGTGCGGATTTGAATTTCGACGTGCTTTTGCTCAGGGCCAATCACCACCGTATGTATGGACTGATAGCCATTGGCTTTCGGCGTCGCAATATAATCATCAAACTCTGAACGAATATGACGCCACTGGCTATGCACCACCCCTAGCGCTGCGTAGCAGTCTTTGAGTGACTGGGTAATAATGCGTACGGCACGAATATCGTAAAGTTGTTCGAAGCTCAGATGCTTTTTCTGCATCTTACGCCAGATGGAATAAATATGTTTTGGCCGGCCGTACACTTCAGCTTCGACACCCTCCTCGCGCAAGCCCGCGCCGAGGTTTTTGACAAAGTCGGTGATGTACTCCTCACGATCAATCCGGCGCTCATGCAACTGGCGGGCAATCGCTTTGTAGGTCTGCGGGTGCAGGTAGCGAAAGGCCAGATCTTCCAGTTCCCACTTCAACTGGCCAATACCCAGACGATTCGCTAAAGGAGCATAAATGTCCTGACACTCCTTTGCCACCAGCACGCGGGTCTCTTCATCGTCGCCTTTCACCTCGCGCAGGCGACAGATACGCTCAGCCAGCTTAATCAATACGGCGCGTACATCCGCCACCATGGACAACAACATGCGGCGGACATTATCAATTTGCTCAAGGTTGGGTTTGCCATGTTGGAAATGCTGCAGATCGCTGATCATCTGCATTTGTTGCACCGCATCAAGCAGTTCGGCCAGGCGTTCATTATGTTGTGCGACGACCGTCTCGCGACTGATTTGACCGGCCTGATACGCGGGACTGTAGAGCGCCGCCAGAAGTGATTCAGCATCAAGATTAAGCGCCGCCAGTATTTCGACCATCTCCTGGCCTTTGCGCAACCATTGACTGGCTGCTTCACCGCTTAGCTGCTGTTCGAGTTGCCGGCAGTGCTCACGCAGTTGCGTTTTGATTTCCGCTGCTGCCACAGGTTGTAACCAGTCACCCTGCTGTTCTGGTCTGTCAACATGAGTACTGCGCACATGAACCACCGCTACCTCTCCCGTTCAAAGCATGTCAGGCATTCAATGTGATGGGTTTGCGGGAACATGTCAATAATTTGCGCCTGGCGCAAGCGATACCCTGCTGCAATCAGTGTTTTTGCATCGCGCGCCAGGGTGTCGGGCGCGCAGGAGACATAGACGATGCGCTGCGGAGCGCGTTTCGCCACCTCGCTGATGGCACCCGAAGCGCCAGCCCGGGCCGGATCCAGCAGCACCTTATTAAAATCTTGCTGCGCCCAGTCAAAACGCTGCCAGTTCTGTTCCAAATCGGCTTGCTGCGCATTAACACGCAGGCCAAAGCGTCGGGCGTTCTGTTGTAAGCGTGCTACCATCGATGGCACACCTTCAACCGCGGTCACCTGCGCGCCGGTTTTGGCCAGCGGAATGGTGAAATTGCCACTGCCCGCATACAACTCAAGAATCTTATCGGCCGGGTTAACTTCCAGCAAGCTGAGTGCCTGCTCCACCATCGCTACGCTTAACTGGCCCTGCGCCTGCAAAAAATCACCGGGCATAAAGCCCAGCGTAACTCCCAGACTCTCATATTCTGGCAAGACTTCGTCAGGGTTCAACGGGTACGGCACAGCTTCCTCGCTCTTATCGCCCCCTTGCAGCCAGATACTCACTTCGTGTTGCGTGGCAAATTCACGTAACAGCTTTTTATCGGCGGCTGTGGGCGTACGCATTACCCGCAGCACCACTAAGCGCTGTGCCGCACGAATCAGTTCGATATGCCCCAGTTGATGAACAAGGCTTAATTTTGGCAAAAGCGCCCGTAGTGGCGCCAATAAAGCGGTCAACGCCGTTTCAGCAATCAGGCAGTCCTGTATTTCAACAATGTTTTTGCTGCCTGCCGCACGCAATCCTAACCGTAGCTGCCGGCGTTTCGGGTCCCAATGGGTTGCCAGTCGCACACGCCGGCGATAGCGCCAGGCATCGGCAGTTAACGGCGGCAGCCACTGTTGCGCCCGGGTATCGGCAAACTTACTTAACAGCTCGGTTACCACCTGCTGTTTATGACGCCGTTGCGCTGTTAGTTCCAGATGCTGCAGATCACAACCGCCACAGTTCGCATAGTAAGGACAAGGTGGCGCCACCCGGGTAGCGGAGACCTCATGCAGCTTAAGCAACTGCCCCTGATGCTTGCCCTGGGTTTGCAGGTCAATGATCTCGCCGGGCAAGGCACCCGGTACAAAGCGTACGCCGCGCTCAGTGCGAACCACGCCCCGCCCCTGATGATCAAGGGCGCTCACCTGCTGCCGCGCGAGCGCCTGAGCGGGTTGCGAACGGCGCTGTTGCGGACGATAAAAACGCGCCATCTTACTTGCGCGGACCTGAAGTCCGCGCCTGCAGCATAAGTGCTTTCATGTCACGAACGGCCTGATCAAGACCCACCAGTACCGCGCGGGCAACAATGGCATGACCAATATTAAGCTCCACCAGCTCGGGCAAAGCGGCCACCGCGCCAGTGTTAAAATAGTGCAAACCGTGGCCGGCGTTTACCTGTAAACCACGTGCCTGGGCATATTTCGCGGCATCGTGCAGCATCAGCAGCGAGCGTTGCTGTTCTTTGACCGCAGTTTGCTCTGCGTAATGACCGGTATGCAGCTCAACGATACTGGCGCCCGTCGCTGTGGCCGCGTCTATCTGCTCCTGATCAGCATCGATAAACAACGAGGTTTTAATACCCTGCTCAGCTAAGCGTTCCACTGCCGCACGAATCTTGTCTTGCTGACCGGCGACATCGAGCCCGCCTTCGGTGGTCAGTTCTTCACGCTTTTCCGGCACCAGACAGCAGTATGTGGGTTTGATGCGACAGGCAATTGCCAGCATTTCGTCCGTCACCGCCATCTCGAGATTCATGCGGGTTTGCAGGGTGTCAGCCAGCATTTCGACGTCGCGATCGGTAATATGGCGGCGGTCTTCACGCAAATGCACGGTAATACCGTCAGCTCCTGCCTGCTCGGCAATCGCTGCCGCGGTTACCGGATCAGGGTAACTAACGCCGCGGGCATTACGTACGGTCGCCACATGATCAATGTTAACCCCTAGCAAAATTGAGTTACCCATCGGAGCATGATGCATTATTCTTTCCTTTTCAGTTGCGAGAAAAGTTGTCGACTACGCAAGGGCTTATCGCCGATAAAGGGTGCCAGTGCCTGTCGCATGATTTGTTTCATAGAGTTTAGCAGTTGCGCGTCTGTCAGCTCAAACGCCCCCAGGCGCTGTAATGTTACGCCCGAAAAAGTCTGGGGTTGCAGCTGAGCAACCGGTAAAAAACCTTGTTCCGCTATAAAGCGATAGTGACGGTCGGCGTCGATTGGCTCACCATTGCTATCAGCAAACCAGTCGAATCCATGGCCCAGATGGCACAACAAGCGCCACTCAAATTCACGCAACACGGGTTCTATCGGTTGTTTTGCAGCAAGCGCGCGCAGCGCGTTGTGGTAATCATCGAACAATTCTTCGACGGGTTGATAAGGTGACGTCAGGCGTTGCAGCAGTTCATTCAGATAAAACCCGCTGTAAAGTGCCTCTCCCTTAAGCGTCAGGCTGGTTCCGTAAAGCTCTGCCTGACGCAGGGTTTGTAATTCGTGGCGCCCCTGACTGGTAATCAGTAGCGGCGTAAAGGGTTGTAAAATAGCGCGCCACTGGCTTTTCGGGCGCCGCGCGCCTTTTGCCACGACACGGAACCGACCCTGCTCGCGGCTTAGCAGCTCAACAATAAGACTGGAGTCCTGAAAAGGCCACCGATGCAGAACAAACGCCGGCTCCACGCACCTTAATCCTCGTTGTAGCCAAGGCTGCGCAGTGCCCGTTCATCATCGGCCCAGCCACTTTTCACCTTGACCCAAAGTTCCAGATGCACTTTTCCGTCAACCAGCTTCTCAATATCACGGCGCGCTTCAGAGCCTACGGTTTTTAACTTGCTGCCGCCAGCGCCAATAACCATGCGCTTTTGCCCTTCGCGTTCAACCAGAATCAAAGCATTAATATGAGTGGTACCTGAAGGTGCAGTCTGAAAACGCTCAATTTCAACTGTCGTGCTATACGGCAATTCATCACCAGTAAAGCGCATCAGTTTCTCGCGAATAATCTCAGCCGCCATAAAACGCAGCGAGCGATCGGTGACATAGTCTTCAGGATAATGGTGCATACCCGGCTTTGCGTAGTTGTGCACAATTTGCCGCAGGGCTTCCACCTGATCACCGGTTTTTGCCGACAAAGGAATGATTTCAGCAAAGTTATGCCGGGAGGCCAAATTCTGCAGTAAGGGCAATAACGCACCTTTATCTTTCACCTGGTCAATTTTGTTGACCACTAAAATAACTGGCCGCTGACTTTTTTGCAGTTTCGCCAGCACTAAATCATCCTCCTGCGTCCAGCGCTCTGCTTCCACCACAAACAGCACCACTTCAACCCCGCTCATGGAGCTGGTAGCAGCGCGGTTCATCATCCGGTTGATAGCTTTTTTCTCGTCCTGATGCAGACCCGGCGTATCGACATATACGATCTGGCGCTCACCTTCGGTCTCAATACCCAGAATGCGGTGGCGTGTGGTTTGCGGCTTGCTTGAGGTAATACTGATCTTTTGCCCAAGGATACGGTTGAGCAGCGTCGACTTACCAACATTAGGCCGGCCGACAATTGCGACAAAGGCTGACGCGGAACTCGTTTCTGACATATTATCCGACATGATTTGTCTCTTGTTGCTCTTGCAACAGTGTAAGGGTTTGTGCCGCAGCCTGCTGTTCAGCTTTGCGACGGCTGGTGCCTGAACCCAGCACAGGTTCAGCCAGCAATTCAACGGTGCAACTGACGGTAAATCGTTGATTATGCGCCTGACCCTGAATGGTCACAACGTCATATACGGGCAGTTGTTTTTGCTTGGCCTGCAAAAATTCCTGCAAGCGGGTTTTTGGATCTTTGTGGCCGGCGCCGGGCTGAATATTTTTCAGTTGTTCTGCGAACCAGCTTAAAACCACTTTGCGGCAGGTCTGTAAATCGCTTTCCAGATACATTGCGCCAAGCAGCGCTTCCATGGCATCGGCCAGTATCGATTCACGCCGGTGGCCACCGCTTTTCATCTCGCCGGGACCAAGTACCAGATACTTCCCCAGCTCAAAACGTTGCGCAATTTTTGCCAGATTACGACCGCAGACTAAGGTGGCCCGCATGCGGCTGAGGTCGCCTTCATCGATTTTCGGGAATTTCTCAAACAGCGCTTCACTGACAATAATGCCAAGTACCGAGTCGCCAAGAAACTCCAGGCGCTCGTTATGCTGCGCACTGGCACTACGATGCGTTAGCGCCTGTTCACAGCGCTCTGCATCCTGAAAGGTATAGCCAAAGGCTTTCTCTAAATCACGTAAGGGTGGCTTTGGTAAGCTCACGATTACTCCACTCCTCCAAGGCGTTCCCAGCGAATGCCGGTCGGAATCCACTGCGGCAGCATACTCGATGCCTTGCGATCCATCTCAAAACTCATCCAGATAAAGACAGCACGGCCGACCAGATTCTCTTCCGGAACAAAGCCCCAGTAACGGCTGTCTTCAGAATTATCGCGGTTGTCGCCCATCACAAAATAATTGCCTTCCGGGACAATCCATTCATCGCGCGCTGTGCCAGGCTGCTGAAAGTAGTAGCGGTCGCGGTTACCCACGGTCGGATCGACCAGTGTGTCATGCGCGACCTCGCCCAGTTGTTCGCGATACTGTTGCAACGGTGTGGCACCACTAAAATAGATGGCATCCGCGCGCTCGAGGTTACGCTCGATCACCTGCAGTTCCGGGCATTGCGTTGCTGCCTCGTCGCATGCAGGCTGAATGTACAACGTCTTATTGCGATAGATAATACGATCACCCGGCAGGCCAACCACCCGCTTGATAAAATCGAGGCTCGGCTCAGGCGGATATTTGAATACTGCAATTTCGCCGCGCTCAGGACGATCTATTTCCACCAGTTCAGTACGCCAGATAGGGTCACGTAAACTATAGCTGAATTTCTCCACCAGAATAAAATCACCCTCAAGCAAGGTGGGCATCATTGAAGCTGACGGGATACGAAACGGCTCGTACAAAAACGAGCGTAAAATCAAAATGACAAAAAGTATCGGAAATACCGACTGGGCAAACTCGGCGATGCTCCCCTGCGGCGCCACGCGTTCTCTTGCTTCGTCAGACAAGGTTTGCTGTAACCGCTTCTCCTCATCTGCAATGCGCTGTTGGCGCTTTGGTTTACTAACTTTAGCATCATAAAGCCAGATAAGACCGGCGACGATGGTAATCACCGTCAGCAACACTGAGTAAAAATTTGCCATGTTGTACCTTGTTCTTATTTCCCTACTTTAAGCACCGCTAAAAACGCCTCTTGCGGAACCTCAACGTTACCCAGCTGCTTCATACGCTTCTTACCTTCTTTTTGCTTTTGCAGCAGCTTTTTCTTACGGCTCACGTCACCACCGTAACATTTCGCGGTAACGTTTTTACGTAACTGTTTCACCGTCGAGCGGGCAATAACATGGTTTCCGATGGTCGCCTGAATGGCGATATCAAACATTTGCCGCGGAATCAGTTCGCGCATTTTGTCCACCAGTTCACGGCCGCGTCCCTGAGCATGATCACGGTGCGTGATCATAGCCAGCGCATCGACCCGGTCGCCGTTAATCAGCACGTCAACGCGCACCATATCGGCTTCCTGGAAACGCTTAAACTGATAATCCAGTGAAGCGTAACCGCGCGAGGTGGATTTCAGACGGTCAAAAAAGTCCATCACGACTTCAGCCATCGGCAACTCGTAGGTTACTGCGACTTGTTTGCCGTGATAAGCCATCTTGGTCTGCACACCGCGCTTGTCAACGCACAGGGTAATGACATTCCCCAAATAATCTTGCGGTACCAGAATATTGGCTTCAACAATTGGCTCGTAAATTTCCTCAATGTCATTGATCGGCGGCAAATTCGACGGATTATCTACGCTAACCTCGGTACCGTCAGTTTTCACGACCTTATAAACAACTGTCGGCGCCGTGGTAATCAGATCAATGTCGTACTCACGCTCCAGTCGTTCCTGAATGATTTCCATGTGCAACATGCCGAGAAAACCACAACGGAAACCAAAGCCCAGTGCGGCTGAGTTTTCAGGCTCGTAAAATAATGAAGCATCGTTCAGTGACAGTTTACCCAGCGCGTCACGGAAACTTTCATAGTCATCAGAAGAGATAGGGAACATACCGGCATAGACCTGAGGCTTCACTTTTTTGAAACCAGGTAATGGCTTCTCGGCCGGCGCTTTAGCCAGGGTCAACGTATCGCCAACCGGGGCGCCCAGAATGTCTTTAATACCGGCAATCACGAACCCTACTTCACCACAGCGCAAAATGCCGGTTTCGGTGGGCTTGGGCGAAAAGAAACCTACCTTGTCAATCTGATGGCTCTGGCCGGTTGACATGACCTTCATTTTATCGCCGGCGCGTAAGGTGCCGTTTTGCACGCGCACCAGTGACACGACGCCCTGATAATTATCAAACCAGGAATCGATGATCAGTGCCTGCAGCGGTGCATCGGGGTCGCCCTGAGGCGCTGGAATTTGTTTAACGATACGCTCCAGTACCTCGTCGATGCCAATGCCCGTTTTCGCTGAGCACTGCACCGCATCAATTGCTTCAATACCGACGATATCTTCGATTTCCTCCGCCACGCGCATTGGGTCAGCTTGCGGCAAATCGATTTTGTTAAGCACCGGCACCACTTCCAGATCCATTTCAATGGCGGTGTAACAGTTTGCCAGCGTCTGGGCTTCCACACCTTGCGCAGCGTCAACTACCAGCAGCGCACCCTCACAACCGGCCAGACTACGCGACACTTCATAAGAGAAGTCGACGTGGCCCGGGGTGTCGATAAAGTTAAGCTGGTAAACTTCGCCGTCATTGGCGGTGTAATGTAAGGTCACACTTTGTGCTTTAATCGTGATCCCGCGCTCGCGTTCCAGATCCATAGAATCCAGTACCTGCGCTGCCATCTCACGATCGGTCAGGCCGCCACAGTGTTGAATCAGCCGATCAGACAACGTCGACTTACCGTGGTCGATGTGTGCAATGATCGAGAAATTTCGAATATTCGCTTGCTTAAACGCCTTGTCTGGCATTCATGCCCCCGCAACTACTTAAAAGAAATACGTGAATAACCGCAGATCATACTGATAATACGGCTCAGAACAAAGGATTTTCGGGAGATTTCACTGCAATTGTCGTACTTGCAGTAGCTGCGTCACACGCAAATCACGCATTTGATACCAACGCTTGAGTAAAACGAAGCTCCCGGCAAAGGCTCCAAGCGACAACAGAATCGCAACCCCCTCACTTAATGCCAGCAGACCCTGCGTTAGTGCTGCCATGGCGAACAGCGCCACCAACGGCAGCCCGTAGATAAGGAGCGAGGCTTTGGTAAGTGCCTGTTCAGGCATCAGTAGTTCAACTGTCTCACCGACCTGAAAATCCCCCGCCGGGCGTGCAACCCGGAATCTGGCACGGCGATCAGAGAAAGCTTTGGAAATAATACCGGCGCCACAGGTAGACTGTTGCGCACAGCCGCCACAGCCGGTTTTCAACTCGGTTGTGACCTCAAGGTAATCATCTGTCACTGCCTGCACTAAAGCGACTTCACGAATCATGCCGACCTCTATTCGCTTACCAGCGCCATGTTTTCAGCAATCCGTTGCAGGGTTGCCAGCGGCAGCTTTCCCACCACAGTGACAGCATAATTCTGCAAATTGGTGTTATAAATCGACTCTGGCCCCTGGATGCCAAGCTCGGGTAACGATTGCGCCTCGCTCTCGGTAACATACACAGAAACTTCCGTCAGACCGTCACTGTACAAGAAGTGATCCGTGGGCAGACGGGTGGCGGCCAGGTAGCGATGATTCGAGCGCAACAACTCAAAACCCGCCGGCAGGTACGTCGGTTTGGCACCGAATTGCGGCGCCACACGATTACGGATTTCATGTAAGCGCGGCGGTCGCTGTATGCCTCGCAGGTCGCTCAGGCTGATTGGGATAGCTTCACGCTCAACAAAAGTGGTTAACTGCAGTTGCTCCAATACTTCGCCCTGCGGCGTCGTCATTTGCATTTTCAACAGCATACCCGACTCATTATCGATCCAAAGGCCGTAGTGGTAACGATCATTGTCACGACTCAGCACCCGTAAAAACTTCGTTTCACGACCGGTAATCCGCACGCCCCGCTCCGCGGCACTGACCTGATAATGCGGTTTCAGCGCGGCGAAATTCTGGTAAAAAGCAGCGGGCAGCAGACCATAGGTCACGTCACTGCGTAAGGTGTAGGAGTCATCCATTGGTTGGAAATAATAAGAAGTGTCATCGCCCAGACGCACAATACGTCGATCAGGGCCATTCAGCATGACAATCAATTCAACTTCAGGACCATCCTCGTAGTTACCATGTAACCAGGTCATCGGCTCCAGCCGGTTACCGGTGCTTCGCACCAAAGTTGCTTCAAAATTAAGCTCACGAAGCGCCTGCGCCATTTCATTAAAACGCTGTTCGGCAGCCGATACTGGCGCCGTTGGTTGAAGTTCAGAAGCTGGACTGGTCTGGGCGAGAACGGGGGCGGCAGTGAACAGCAGCAGCCCGAGCAGGCTGCTGCTAAGCAGATTAGTTGTCATTCGGCAAGCGTGGTTCTTGTTCCTCGGCAGTTGCCGGTTGTTGTTGGTTTTGACTTTGTTCATTTAACTGCTGCGCCTGCAATGAAAGCTGAAGTTGATTATTGTGATCAAGCAGATAGAACTGCAACAAACGACGTTGCTGCGCCAGTTCGGCCTGCGTCGGTTCGTTACTCTGCAATACCGTATTGTAACTTACCGGGCTGCGACCGCCAATCGGCGTGGTGGCGAACGCTGGCTCCATGCTTTCTTCAGGCATTACCGGCTGGCTTTGTTGCACCGTCAGTACCGCTACCAACGCGACACCGGCGGCAATGGCTACACTTCCTGCCGGGCGTAACCAGCGTTGCAGCATTTGCGGTACCGCGCGGGCACCAAAGCGGCCCTGCACGACTTTATCCTGTTGTGGCTCCTGTGCCAGCTGCGCTGCGACCGCAGCACTGATATCGACCGGCATGCGCGTGGCAGCTTCATCTTTCATGATGCGGCCCATTAATGCGTAACGCCCCCAAGCCTGTTGTGCTTCGGTGTCGCTCAACAAGTTATCCAGTTGCTGTTCACGTTCACGCGCGTCGGCAACGGCATTATCGAGTAATGCTGACACTTGTTCATGGCTACGGTCTGTCATAAAAAGTCCTCAAATAAATTAGCGCTCTAGTAAGGGTCTTAACTGCGCATCGATTGCTTCTCGAGCCCGGAAAATTCGTGACCGTACGGTTCCGATAGGACAGTCCATCTCGATTGCAATTTCTTCATACCCTAAGCCTTCAATTTCTCGCAATGTAATTGCCCGGCGAAGGTCGTCCGGTAAACTTTCAATGGTGCGCATGACGACGTCGCGTATTTCGTCCGTCAGCAATAAACTCTCGGGCGAGGCAGCATCTCGTAATGCCCCTGCGCCTTCCAGATAGTCTGCTTCTTCAGCATCGACATCTGAGGCTGGCGGCTTGCGCCCCTGCGCTACCAGGTAGTTCTTTGCGGTATTCACCGCAATGCGGTACAGCCAGGTATAAAACGCACTGTCACCGCGGAAATTTCCGATGGCTCTATAGGCCTTCACAAAGGCTTCCTGAGCAACATCCGGCACATCGGCAGCCTGCTTTACATAACGCGAAATCAGGCTCATTACCTTGTGCTGATATTTTTGCACCAACAGATTAAAAGCCTGTTGGTCGCCCTGCTGCACACGTTGCACCAGCGCTTTATCAGTGTCTTGTTCGCTCATCTGAGCCTGTTCTCCTCAACCCACATCTTGTCTTGCGAACCAGGCCCAACATCCGATTTATTCATGCTGGTGGTTCTGACAGGGCGCTTTTCAAAAAGTTCGCAAAAATTTTCTAAAAGAGTAGAATCTTTGCTATTCCATCGGCAAAACAGCGCCTTGCGCTTCAACTAATCCCTACTTTATGGAACAAGTCATCGATTATCAATGCGACGTGCTGATTATTGGCAGCGGCGCGGCAGGTTTAACCCTGGCTTTACACCTTGCCGATCAGGCGCAGGTACTGGTGTTATCGAAAGGTCCGCTCACCGAAGGCTCTACTTACTATGCGCAAGGCGGTATTGCCGCCGTCTTTGATGAGAATGATAGCATTGAAAGCCATATTCAGGATACGTTAATTGCCGGTGCCGGTCTTTGTAATCCGGACGCTGTCGCTTTTACCACTTCAAATGCGAAAAAGAGCCTGCAATGGCTCATTGATCTTGGTGTGGGCTTTGACCGGGTGGACGCTGAAGACGGCGAAAGTAAGTTCCACCTGAATCAGGAAGGCGGTCACAGCCACCGACGTATTCTTCATGCCGCTGATGCGACGGGGAAAGTCGTGCAGACAACGCTGGTGGCCAAGGTACGCAACCACCCCAATATCCGGGTACTGGAGCGCTACAATGCCGTCGATTTAATCACCGACCGTCAGACCGGCCACGCGAAACGCGTCTATGGCGCCTATATCTGGAACCGCGCTGCTGAACGCGTTGAAACCGTCGCCGCGCGCTTTGTCGCACTGGCCACTGGTGGCGCCAGTAAGGTTTATCAGTACACCTCAAACCCTGACGTTGCCAGTGGCGACGGTATTGCCATGGCCTGGCGTGCCGGCTGTCGCGTGGCCAACATGGAATTTAATCAGTTTCATCCGACGTGTTTGTATCATCCGAGCGCACAGACCTTTTTGCTGACCGAAGCCTTACGTGGCGAAGGCGCGATACTGAAGCGTCCCGATGGCACGCGTTTTATGCCTGATTTTCACGCCGCTGCCGAGTTAGCCCCACGCGATGTGGTAGCCCGTGCCATCGACTATGAGATGAAGCGTTTAGGTGCTGACTGCATGTATCTGGATATCTCGCATAAACCAGCGGACTTTATTCAGGAACACTTCCCGACCATTTATGATAAATGCCTGAGTCTGGGGATTGATATTACCCGCCAGCCCATGCCCGTTGTTCCCGCCGCTCATTATACCTGCGGCGGCGTCATGACCGACCTGCAGGCACAGACTGACATACCGCACTTGTATGCGATCGGCGAGGTCGCCTACACCGGTCTGCATGGTGCGAACCGCATGGCCAGTAACTCACTATTGGAATGCCTGGTGTTCGCGCAGGCAGCCGCTGCCGATATTTGCGCACAACTGCACGAGGCTGACCTGAAGTGCGATCTGCCACGTTGGGACGAGAGTAAAGTCAGCCATTCCGACGAAGAAGTTATTATCCAGCACAACTGGCATGAGCTGCGTCTGTTTATGTGGGACTACGTAGGTATTGTGCGCACCACCAAGCGACTGGAGCGCGCGCTGCATCGTATTGAGCTGTTACAACACGAAGTGCATGAGTATTACAGCCACTTCCGGGTCAGCAATAACTTATTAGAGTTGCGCAACCTGCTACAAGTGGCGCACCTGATCGTGCTTTCCGCCATGCAGCGCAAAGAAAGCCGCGGGCTGCATTACACCCTGGATTACCCCGAACTAGCGGCGACTGCCGAGCCGACGGTGCTGACGCCAGAATAAAGCCAACCGACGGCAGCGGGAAAAGGTCAAAGCGTCGGTCCAGGCGGCGCAACACCACCACCATTGCGGTGGCTGTAACTGGCCGGCGCGAGTGACACGCTGAAACTGGATCAGCACCAACGCAGGGGTTACGAAAATACGCTGCGGTTGTTCCAGCAGCCAGTTCCGCTCGCCATCAAGCCGGCAGAAGCGCTCGCCGTGCGGATCGATACCCCATACAGTTGCTGACATGCGCAGCCAGCGCCAGGGTAGCTGGCTGCATAACCACATCTCAAACCTTCACGCGACTTAATATATAGTCGACCATGCCTTTCAGTTCCGGGTCTTCACAACGTTGATGTCCCATAAACCAGGCAAACAAATCAGGGTCATCGCAGGTCAGTAAACGCCGGAAGGCGGCTTGCTGTTGCTCGTCCAGGTCATCGTAAGCCTGTTCAACAAAGGGCATGAACAGCACATCCAGCTCTAACATGCCACGCCGGCAAGCCCAGCGTAAGCGATTTTTATTGCGCAACGACTCGGCGTTTTGTTGTAATTTTTGCATAGGTTCTGACATCGCCCCTTGTATCTTAAAAAACTGTCCCCACCTATCTGACATAGACGCGAAACAACGAGGTTGATTGTGTTAACGACAGAGTTTACCAAAGCTCCACCAGAATACGTAACAGTTTCCCTGACTGATCACGGTATTGCCCAGGTGTCGGGTCCCGACACCGACAGTTTTTTACAGGGTCAGTTTACCTGTGACCTTAAGCAATTAGGCCAGGATAACTGGATCTACGGCGCGCACTGTGACAATAAAGGCAAAACCTTAAGCACATTCTGGTTGGTACGCTACGGCGATGGCGTACTTATTATTGCGGCAAAACCGGCAATGGAAGCAACCTTAACGCAATTACAAAAGTTTGGTATCTTCAATAAGGTCGAGATACGTGACGCCAGTGCCGACTTTCAACTGTTCGGAGCCTTTGGTACTGCCGCACCCGCTCACCTTGCTGAACTCCTTGACGCTCCGCTCGCCAGCAGTGACAGTGGCCATATCAGCCGCACCGACACTGCCGTTGTGTTGAGTCTCGGTACCAGTCCTGATCAGTACCTTTGTTTGCAGCAGGGAGAGGCCTTACCGGTCAACTCTGATCTTGCTTACTGGCAGGCACTGGAAATCGAGCGTGGCCGACCGGCCCTGTTTTCAGGTACAATACAGGAGTTCGTACCCCAGATGCTGAATGTTCAGGCACTGAACGGCATCAGTTTTACCAAGGGGTGTTATATCGGCCAAGAGACGGTGGCCCGAATGAAGTATTTGGGCAAACAAAAGCGTGCACTTTTCCGCTTAAGTGGTCACGGCAAGCCAGTCTCAGCAGGAGCAACTGTTGAGCAGCAGCTTGGCGACAACTGGCGGCGTGCAGGTACGGTAATTAATGCAGTGAACCGTACTGAGCAACATCTTGATGTTCTGGCAGTGTTACCGAGTGATCTCGAGTCTGACACTAAATTACGCATTAAAGATGATGACGCGAGTCTCTTGGAAATTTACCCACTGCCATATAAATTGGATGAATCATGACTCAAACCATTAGCCAAGACAAAGTTGTCGGCATTCACTACACCGTGAAAACTGCGGAAGGCCAACTGCTTGACCAATCAAAAGAAGGTCAGCCATTGCAGTTCATCTTTGGTCGCGGCATGTTAATCAAAGGTCTCGAAGACGCGCTTGCCGGTAAAACCGAAGGCGACAAATTCACCGCGGAAATCGCGCCGGAAGACGCCTATGGCGAACGCCACGACGGCTTGATTCAAAGCGTTCCACGCACTCTGTTCGGCGACAACCCGGTTGAGCCTGGCATGCAGTTCCGCGCCAGCACCGACAATGGTGAACAGTCAGTAATTATCGTTGAAGTGAATGATGACCAGGTCACCGTTGACGGTAACCACCCACTGGCTGGCGTATCACTTAACTTCGACGTAGAAGTCGTTGAAGTTCGTGACGCTGACCAAAGTGAGCTTGACCACGGTCACGTCCACTCAGACGGCGATCACAACCACGACTAAGTGGTTGTGAATGAGGTCAGACTCGTAGCAAAGAAGCGCACCTCCGGGTGCGTTTTTTTGTGCTTTTCAAGCATCAGATATTTCTATAATCTAGAGCTCTCTTTTACTCAAATTGAGCGGTTCTATGTCAGCTAGCACGCCAAAGAAAAACTACCCTTTTACTTCTGCCACCGCTTTAGCCCAGGCATTAGGTGCGATTGATGAGGTGACCCAGGCGGTGGTACCGCCCATTCATGTAGCCACCACCTATTTACGCGGCAAAGACAACAGTTACCCTACCGGTAATGTTTACTCTCGCGCTGATAACCCAAGCTATAAGCCGGTTGAAGCATTATTACGCCAACTTGAACAGGGGCAGGAAGCACTGTTATTCAGCTCTGGCATGGCCGCTGCCACCGCAGTTTTTCAGGGCCTGCGCCCGGGAGATCATGTACTGGCACCAAAAGTCATGTACTGGGCGTTGCGCAACTGGTTACTGAACTTCGCTACTGACTGGGGCCTGCGCATCGAGTTTATTGATATGACCAGCGTTGACGTTGTGGCCGGGCATTTGCGCACGAACGAAACCAAATTAGTCTGGCTGGAGACTCCCGGTAACCCACTTTGGTGTGTCAGTGACATCAAAGCCATTGCCGCAGCAGCGCATAACGCCGGCGCTCAGGTTGCGGTCGACTCAACTTGCGCCACCCCATTATTAACCCAGCCGCTTACGCTGGGCGCTGATATTGTCATGCACTCGGCCACCAAGTACCTGAACGGCCACTCCGATATTATCGCCGGCGCCCTGATAGGTGCCAACAATGATGCTTACTGGCAACGCATCCGCAATGTCCGTAGCCAGGGGGGTGCCGTACCAAGCCCGCATGATGCAGCGCAATTACTACGCGGTATGCGCACCATGCATCTGCGGGTACGTGAGTCCTGCCATAACGCACAGTTTATTGCCGAGCAACTGGCGCAGCACGAAGCCGTTGCTGAAGTGCTTTATCCCGGCTTGCCTGATTTCGCCGGCCATGACATTGCCAAACGCCAGATGCAAGGCGGATTTGGCGGTATGCTGTCGGTACGCCTTAAAGGGGGCGCCAGTGCTGCGATCCATGTCGCTGCAAACACCAGGTTATGGAAGCGCGCGACCTCGCTCGGCGGCGTTGAAAGCCTGATAGAGCATCGCGCCAGCGTTGAAGGGGAAGGCACCCCCTGCCCCGACGACCTGCTCCGCATGTCGTGTGGCATCGAAGATCGGCAAGAGTTGCTTGCTGATTTCCTACAGGCACTCCCCGCCGATTAACACCATTTTCAAACTTAACCCCGGAATCACCGGGGTCTTTATACTTTCTTTATATTTTTCACTAATTTCCCACTAGTTTTTTTACGCCCGCCCCCCTTAGCCTATGGTGTTAGTCGACTTCATTATCCCAAGGCATAAATGGTTCGTATTAACACGGTATCGCGCTTACTTGCGTTTCCATTACTTTGGTTCAGCGCCATCCAGGCAACCTTTGCAATTCTCTCAGTTTCAATATTTAAGGACGAAGTAGCAACCGTCTTCTTCGGCAGTAGTCTTGCTTTACTGGTTGTCAGCGGAATAGTCTGGCTACGCACTGCTGCTATCAATCATCAGACCATCTCAAATCAGGATGGCTTGGTTTTTGCAGTTCTGACTTGGATCGTTGCCGGATTTTCAGGCGCTATTCCGATTTATTTTATTACCGGGGTCAGTTTTACTGACGCCACATTCGAATCGATCAGCGCCCTCACTACTACTGGTGCAACCATTCTTGTTGGTCTTGATGATATGCCGAAAAGCTTTTTGCTTTATCGTCAGTTCCTACAGTGGACCGGAGGATTAGGCGTGGTTATTTTTGTCGTCGCCATTTTACCTATGCTCAATATCGGCGGTATGCGCTTGCTGATGGCAGAAACGCCCGGGCCGGTAAAAAACGACAAAGTAGCACCGCGGGTGCGCTCAGCAGCCCGTTATTTATGGCTTGTTTATGTGGCATTAACACTGCTTTGCGCATCGGGCTACTGGATTGCTGGTATGTCCCTGTACGATGCAGTCGCCCATAGCTTTACCACTGTTTCCACAGGTGGTTTTTCGACCCACGATGCCAGTATGGGGTATTTCGAAAGTGAACTGATTCTATGGGTCAGCAATGTTTTTATGATCCTCGGGGCAATCAGTTTCGCTCTGCACTATCGCGCTAATCACAACCGCAACTGGTTGGATTACCTGCTGGATGAAGAGACCCGTGTCTTTCTGGTAATTCTTGCATGTGTCAGCCTGGGCGTTACTATCTACCTTTTCAATCATGCGATCTATGACGACTTTTTCACTACATTAACATTTGCTGCTTTCCATATTGTTTCTTTTATGACCAGCACCGGTTATGGGGCGACTGATCTTTCTGCCTGGCCCGGTGCCACGGCACTTATACTGGTTTTCGTAAGTTACCTGGGTGGCTGCGCGGGCTCAACAGCGGGCGGCAATAAAGTGATTCGTGACATCATTAGCTTTAAACTCATCCGCCAGCAACTATTTCTTCTGGTTCACCCTCATGCTGTCAAAACCATTCGCTACCAACATGAAACTGTCAAACCTACCATTGTTAGCGCAGTGCTTGCGTTTATGACGCTGGCCGCCGCCACTACCCTGGTCTTTACCATCTTAATGATGACTACCGGCCTCGATTTCTGGAGTGCGTTTACCGCTGTTTCCGCTTGTATTAATGTTTTGGGTCCTGGCTTTGGTGAAGTTAGCAGCAACTTTATTGTGGTTTCAGACACTGGTATTTGGTTGCTAAATATTGCCATGCTGCTTGGAAGACTCGAATACTTTACCTTGATTGCGCTATTATTACCTACATTCTGGCGGGGTTAGGTAACTTTCGGATCACTATGTATAGACAAATCCTCCAGCGCAAAAAATATTCGTTGATACAGCTGTTACGTGTCGTTGGGATAATGCTCACGACCGCAGCCATTGCCTTTCTACTTGAGCAGTGGTTATTACCAAGCTCTGGTACTGCGCTGATTCTTTTACTCGGGGTCATTGTAACAACCGTTATGACATCCTTCCGTGGAGCGGTGATCGCGGCGATCGTCGGTGCCTTACTGTTTAACATACTTTTCACTACCCCCCGTGGCACACTCCATATGATTGAGGTTGAAGAAATTGCCACACTGGTTGTTTTCTTTCTTACCGCAATGGCAAGCAGTTATTGGGTGGTAAGAAATCGCACAGCGCAAACTGAGTTACGCGCCGCTGAGCTAAAATCTCAATTACTATTTTCTTTATCGCACGATTTACGAACTCCTCTGGCAAGTATTTTAGGCAACCTCACTACCCTGCTGGACTACCGTCAGCGAATATCCACGCATGAACAAAATGAGCTCCTTACCAATGCTGTTGGCGAAACCAACCGCTTGCAGCACTACTTAGAGAACCTTCTGCAGGCCACTAAGTTTGAATACAAAAGTGTTCAACTGACATACGAGACGATTCACTTATCTGAACTTTTACAAAGCGTGGTCGATCGGCTTGAGACCTCAGCGCCAGAATTATCGCTTGAGCTAAGCGAAGAAGCGCTTCATTTCCATGGACAACGCGCTTTACTCGAGCAAGCACTCTTTAATCTGCTTGAGAATGCATTGCGATACCGCAAACCCGGCACCGCCGTAAGAGTAGAAGTCTCAGTTGCGACCTCTCCTGAAACTGTAGTAAAGATTGCGATAAGCAACCAGGTCGACCCGGGGTTTGATCCGCAACAATTAACCTTTTGGGGTGAACCCTTCATCAGCCGACGTAATAAGGATCATGGTGCGGGGGGAATGGGGCTCGGTATAAGTGTTGCCTATGGTATTATTCGAGCTCATAAAGGACAGATAAACGCAATCCTTGAAACCGCGGAAAAACGCGTTATTGTGTCAATCGAGTTACCGATAAACTCTACGCTTCATCAGGGCGACAATCATTGGTCATGAAACATAGCAAAGCAAAATGTCTGATTATTGAAGACGAACCACGAATTCGTGCATTCATCCGGATCTCGCTACAGGCGGAAGGCTTTGAGGTTTTTGAAACCGCAACGTTCGCAACTGCGCTGGAAATGTTTCAACACCTGGACTGTGACCTGATTATCCTGGATCTAGGCCTCCCTGACGGTGATGGTCAGGATCTTATTCACTCCCTGCGGAAAGCGAAAGGGACACCCATTCTGGTCTTAAGCGCGCGTGACGATGAAGAAGAAAAAGTCAGAGCGCTGGAAGCAGGTGCGAATGACTACCTAACGAAACCATTTGGTATCCGTGAATTATTGGCACGCCTGAAAGTTTTAATTCGGGATAATACGAATGTGCATCCAATTGAAACACGACAAGCGCTGCTATTCCATGATTTCAGTATTGACTATTCGCAGCACAAAGTGGTTTTAGGCAGTCGCACCATTAAGCTCTCCCCTAAAGAATTTGAGTTACTCTGGCTACTGGCTAGCAATCATCAGCGTTTAATTCCGCAGAAAGATATTTTAACCAGAGTTTGGGGTCCGCAACACAAACAAGACCTCCACTACTTACGAATCTTTATTAGCCAACTCAGGCGAAAGTTGGGTGATGATAGTCGTGAGCCACAGTTTATTGAGACCTTACCCGGTGTTGGCTATCGTTTCCTGTTGGCTCCGCAACGATAAAAAAACCCGCTACTGCGTAATGCCGATCAGTTAAGAAATATTTTAGCGATCGCTTGACCGATCCTCCCAATAGATCAGAATCCGTAGTTAGTTAACACTGGCTACGGATTTTTTTATGCAACTTACTACAGCGCTGGCAATGGC
>NZ_PIPY01000014.1 GCF_003987065.1 Pseudidiomarina insulisalsae
ACCAGTTTTGCCTGGCGGCCATAGCGAAGTGGAACCACCTGACCCATTCCGAACTCAGTAGTGAAACGCTTCAGCGCCGATGGTAGTGTGGGGTCTCCCCATGTGAGAGTAGGACACCGCCAGGCTTCAAATAGAGAACCCCAGTCCCGATGGACTGGGGTTTTTTTATGCCTGTAAAACAGCAAACAGCAAACAGCGAATAGCGAATTCCCTCTTCACGCAAAAATAAATACCTTAGACTAAAGTCAACTAAGCAATTAAATGATCCATTGCTATGCTTAAGTGCTTATAACGAGCTATTGACCCAGGAGAGGTATTTTTCATGAATAAGAACAAGGTATTACTAGCATTAGCCAGCGTAGGGGCATTTAGCAGCTCTGCTGCAGTGGCACAGCAGCAAGAGGGTGCAGAAGTTCAGGCGGAAGAGCGCATTCAGGTGATTGGCTCACGCTTGTCGATGCGTACCGCAACCGATGGTACTGCTCCTGTTGATATTATCTCAGCAGAAGAACTGAGCGCGAGCGGCATCACTGAAACCGCGCGTGCGCTACAATATGCAGTACCTAGCTTTAACTTCCCCAGCTCCTCCATTACCGACGGCTCTGATGCCGTGCGTCCGGCATCTTTACGTGGTTTATCGCCAGATCACACCTTGGTCCTTGTCAATGGCAAACGCCGCCATATGAGTGCTTTGGTGCATCTTAACGGCACCACCGGCCGCGGTAGCTCAAACGTTGATCTTAACGCCATTCCGATCTCAGCTATCAAGCGTATTGAGGTGCTGCGTGACGGTGCGGCAGCACTCTACGGCTCAGATGCCATTGCAGGTGTTATTAACATCGTGCTCAAAGATCAGGATGAAGGTGGCTCATTGACCGCCAATGCCGGACAAACCTACGAGGGCGATGGCGAGCAATACAAACTACACGGTAGCACCGGTTTTGAGTTAGGTGACAATGGCCACTTTACCGTCGCCGCCGAGTATCACCACAAAAATAAAACCAACCGTGCGGGTCTTGATCCACGCCAGCAGTATCCATTGGTCGATGGCGAGCTGGATCCGCGTGAGGCAACCTTCGATCGCCTGAACCACCACGTTGGCGACGCCGAGTTTGAAAACGCCGCGGTATTTGTGAATGCTGCTATGCAAGTTGGTGAAGGCGAGTTTTATGCTTTTGGTGGTGTAAGTGATCGCTCCTCACAGTCTGGCGCGTTTTCTCGCCGCGCCCTGGATAACCGTAATATCATTGAGATTTACCCGGATGGCTTTTTACCACTGCTGAGCCCGGAAACTCAGGACGTTTCCGGCTATGTCGGCTATCGTTTTGAGCATTCAGGCTGGGACGTTGATGCGAGCGTTGGCTACGGCGAAAGTGAATTTCAGTACCGCGTAGAGAACTCACTTAACGCCTCGATTGGCCCGAGCTCTCAGACCGAATTCGATGCCGGCACACTGACCACCGATGAACTTAATGTCACACTCGACTTTCAGCGTTTCTTCCCATTTGTGAATAACTCAGATCTCGCAGTTGCTTTCGGTGTGAGTTATCGCGAGAACAGCTATCAGATCGATGCTGGCGAGCCTGCATCTTATATTAATGGTGGCTACCAGGGCCGTCCTGCTGGCAGCCAGGGTTTTACCGGCTTTAAACCTGAGTCAGAAGTTGACGAGTCGCGTGACAATACAGGTTTCTATGTGGAAGTAGAAAACATGCTGACCGCTGATTTTCAGTGGGGCGCGGCAATGCGTTACGAGGACTATTCTGACTTTGGCAGCAATACCAGCTGGAAACTTTCGGGACGCTATGATCTGAATGATCAGTGGGCTTTGCGCGCAACCGCGAATACTGGTTTTCGGGCACCCAGCGTGCAGCAGCTGTACTTCTCGAATATCTCAACCTTGTTTGTTGACCGCGGCAATGGGCTACAACCTGAGCAAAGCGGTACCTTTAACAACATCAGCGACGTCGCCCGCGCATTAGGTGTCGACGGCCTTGAGCCAGAAGAGTCGCAGAGCTTCAGTGCGGGTCTGGTCTTTAATGGCTACGAGGGTTTTACGCTGACCATTGATGCCTACCAGATTGCAATCGACGACCGCATTATATTGTCAGGCGACTTAAGCCCAGCAGACTCACCTGCGGTGGCTGAGGCGCTGGCAATGAGTGGTGCCGATAACGCGCGTTTCTTTGTGAATGCAGTCGATACCACCACACAGGGTATTGATATTGTTGCCGCGCAAGAGTTTAACCTGGATAGCTTGGGCTCGTTGCGCGCGCAACTCGCTTATGGCTATAACAAGACCGAGATTGATGATGTGAACCTGCCTGAACTGTTAGGCGGGCTGGAAGAGAATCTGTTTGATGGCGTCGAGCGCACACGGATGACACGTTCTGTCCCACGTAATAACGGTAGCGTCGTATTCACTCATTCTCTTGGTGACTTGCAGAGTCGCGTGGCATTTAACTACTTCGGCGACTACGTGCTAGAGAACAACCAGGGGGTTCAGACCGAGTTCAGTGGTAAGTGGACGACCGATATCTCTGCACGCTATCAGCTGAATGAGCAAATGATTGTCAGTGCCGGGGTACAGAACCTGTTTGACGTTTATCCTGATAAACAACGTCCGGCCAGCCAGTTCAACGGCATTTTCATGTACCCTAACACCAACGCGCCATTTGGCTTTAACGGTGGCTACTACTACGCAGAGTTTACCTATAACTTCTAACTCAGTGCGTCTTAGCTAGTTGTAAAAACCGCCACTTGTTGGCGGTTTTTTTATAGCAGCACCAAGGTCTGGAATGCTAAGTCTATGAAATAACGTTTAAATAATAGATGGCATGATTCTTGTATGTATCTCTGTAGCAACGCAATCTTGAAGTAGCAACGATGGAGAACAACATGCGTAAACAGTCAACCTGGCTTTGGGTTATCGCAGCGGTGTTAGCATTTTTCTTATTTGGTGATGAAATTCTGGGCCTGCTAGGTGCCATTATCGGCCTGGTCATTAGTATCGGCGTCACCGGTCTTGTCATGCTGGCCATTGCGGTGGGCGCATTCGGGTTAGTGGTCGCTGTTGGCGGTAGCATCGCAGTGGCGATGGTTGTAGCCGCAGTCGCCCTTGCTGCTGTGCTATTTAGCTGGCTATGGCCGTATTTATTGCTGGCCGGCATTATTTATTTACTGGTGCGAAAACGTCCAAAAGCAGTGTAGACTAGCTCCATAACTTTTCGTTAAGGAGCATTACAATGCGGCGTTTATTACAGAGCCTGAGTTTCGCCATGCTGCTTTTGCCAATGAGCACCATGGCGGAAGTGATCGTTGAGGATGCCTGGGTCAAGCCGACGATACCGGGTACCGAAAATGGTGCCGGTTATTTTGTGCTGCGCAACCTCGGACCGGAACCCGTTAAGTTGGTAGCTGTGGCCACCAATGCGGCGCGGGCAAGTGAGGTGCATCAACATACCATGGACGAGCAAGGCATGATGCGTATGCGGCGTGTACCTGAGCTCTCTATCGCTGCTGGGGAGACAGTTACCTTTCAGCCCGGCAGCTATCATGTCATGTTCTTTGGTGTAAAAAAACCGTTTAAAGTCGGCGAAAGCGTTGCTTTTCAACTGCAATTCGCCGATGCTGACGCGCTCGATGTGGTGGCCGAGGTTCGGCCACTGAAGTAAACGCCTGAACGGTAGTAAAGGAATCCTATGCAAATGAAAGCTCAATGCTTACGCGCCGCTGCAGCACTAGGCTGTATCCTGCTCGCACCCACAGCCGCAGCCGACACCGTTTTTGGTGTCTATGCCGGTGCTCAGGTATGGCAAACAGATGTTAGCGGCGGTTTTGGCTCAGACGCATCGCTGGAGAACTTTCACTTTGACGACGAACAGCAACAGAGCGCCTATCTGGCGTTTGAGCACCCGATCCCGCTGTTTCCTAATGTCAAAGTGCGCCATAACGATCTGATCACCAACGGCTCGCAGTTGCTGGATCAGCAATTTAGCTTTTTCGGTACCGATTTTGCAGCCAATAGTCGGGTGAATTACACCGCTGATCTCAGCCATACTGATTACACCTTTTACTACGAACTTTTCGACAATGACTTACTGACCTTTGATCTGGGTGTCACCGCAAAACGTGTCGATGGTAGTGTCGAGGTGCGTGGCGAGCAGACCCTGCAAGGCACGACGACTGACGGTTGGGTGCCCACCTTATACAGTCAGCTACGGGTTGGAATTCCGGCCACGCCCATTACGTTTTATGGGGTAGCCAATGCGGTGAGCATTGAAGACTCAAAGCTGGAAGACTATGAGTTTGGCGTTGAATACCGGCCGGTCGAAAATCTGGCCGTCGATGTAAACCTGCAATTGGGTTATCGGGTTTTCACTATTGAGCTCGACGATCTGGATAACGTCTACACCAATCTCGAATACAAAGGGCCCTATCTGGGCATTGAATTACACTTCTAACCGTCGTGAACGTCGCTAAGCGTCGTGCCGTTATTGATACGGCACGACATTGACGGCATCCATCTGATAGGCAACCACGGCTAAGTCTCCTTCCGCGCGCTCAACCGCGATGGTGCCTTCAACCCAGATCGGGTTAAACGCCTGACGGATGGGGTAGCCCTCAGGAAAACGAACTAAAATAACCTGATTCGGTGGTGGCGGCGGCACATGAATACAGGCGCCCTCGTAAGGCACTAACAGGAATTCTGTGACCTTGCTGTCCTCAGCCTGTAGTTGCACGACAAATCCCGGAATACGGATCTTGGTGCCATCTAACGCCTCAACCACAGGTGCGTTCAGCTCTGGTTGTCCCATAGCTTCAGGGTTCATGTCGTAATAGGCCTGACTGCGCACTGGCGGTGGCGTGTAGCCCTCCGGTACCAGATCTTTCCACTGGATTTCAGTGTAGCTTTGGGCGCTCGTAAGCGGACTCAACGTCAATCCCAGAACTGTTAACAAACTAACTAACCACTTCATATTTTCACCGTTAATCCGTCGGCCAGGGCATTGCGATACGCACGCCAGGCCGGGTACAAACTTAACAAGGTTGCCGCGACAAGTATCGCCGCGAGTAAATAGAGTTCACGCAGGGTCAGCACACTGGCAGTGACCTGAATACCTAAGCTTTCATGTAATACATCGGCGCCGAAGAACAGCACCGCATAAAGCCCGGCAGTACCAAGCAGCACGCCCAGCAGGGTCACCGCAAAGGCCTCAACCACCAATAACCCCAGTATTGTCATGGGGCCCGCGCCGATAGAACGTAAGACCGCCATTTCCCGTCGGCGTTCACGTAAACTTGCCAGCAAGGTGGTGAGCATACCTAATAACCCGGTGATTACCACTAATACTGAGATTGCCACCAGGGCACGCTCAAACAGGCTCAGCGTACGCCAGAAATTCTGTAACGCCAGGCCTGGCATAATGGCTGACAGAGCTTCTTGTTTGTAAGTATTGATGACGCGCTGTAAACGCAAGGCCAGAGCTGGGTTTTCCAGCCCGAGCAGCACTGCGCTTATGGTATAGACTGGTGGGTTGGCGTCGCCATGGTCGTGCGTAGGGCCATGCTGATGGCTATGACCGTGATCGTGATCATGACCATGCTCATGGTCGTGCTCATGACCTTCAGCTGTTGCGGGCTCCGGCAGGTAATCGCCATGTACCAGAGCCTGTGCTGCAAGCGGGATGAATACACCGCGATCAATGGGCGTGCCTGTGCGCGCTAAAATACCACTGACCAGAAACGGATGTGCGTCGTGTTGCGTGAAGCTGATTTCACCGGTGCCATGTGCGATCACCAGCTCATCATCGACACTTAACTGCAACTCGGCTGCGGCATCCGCACCAAGTACTGCATAAGTCAGCGCTTCGTGTTCAGCAAAACTCTTCCCGGTAGCAAAAGCAAGCGGACGTTTATTACCATATTGAAAGTTATGAAAGAGTGCATCGGTCGTGGCAATCACCGGGAAGCCGCGCACACTGTCACCCATTGCCATGGGAATGTGCCACTGCACACCGGGTAGGTTCTGCAAATAGTCATAGCTTTGCCAGCTCATGGTATTCGAGAGATTACCGATGTGAAAAACACTGCTTAGTAACAACTCGGTTGAGCCGGTGCGTGCACCGACAATTAAATCGGTACCTGAAATGGTATTGGCGAAGTTTTCCTGGGTTTGCACACGAATACGTTCCACGCCGAGTAGCAATAAGCTACTCACGGCAATCGCGACGATGGTTAGCCAGACACTGCCACGACGATTCCATAAACTGGCCAGTGCTAATTTAAACATTTGCGGCCCCCGCTTCATTTATTTCGCTAAGCTCAATACTGCGCGGGAACAGAGGTGCGAGTGTGGCGTCGTGGGTCACAAATAACAGCGTAGTTTGCTGCGCATCGCAGGCTTCGAATAATAACTTAATAAAGTCGTCGCGGTGTGCCTGATCTAAGGCTGACGTTGGCTCATCGGCAATGATCAGCGCCGGGCTGCCTAACAATGCGCGAGCAGCCGCCACGCGCTGCTGTTGACCGACACTTAACTGATGCGCGGGCTGTTGCTGCTGCTCCGGCGTCAGCCCCAGACGGGTAAGTAACATTGCGGCCTGTTGGTCAATATCGTGCTGTTGCAGACGTTCCCGACGCGCGGGGGCGAACTGACACGCCAGGGTTACGTTGGCGCTGGCAGAAAGATAGGGGAGTAAATTAAATTGCTGAAAAATATAGCCAATCTCATTGGCGCGCAGACGGTCGCGACGGTGTTGGCTTAAGTTGGCAAGATCTTGCCCCAATACCTGGACTTGTCCGGGGCCACTGGTATGTATACCCGCAATAAGCCCCAGCAAGGTGGACTTGCCACTACCGCTGGCACCACGCAGCAACACCCGCTCGCCGCGGGTGACGGTTAAGCTGGGGATGCTCAGCAGCGGTGACTGAGCACCCGGCCAGCTAAACTGAAGCCGGTTCAGTTCAACGCAGGTGCTCATAAGGCTTAGTTCGACTGCGCGCGCTCAAATGAAGAAACGATTTCTTCTTTGGCTTCGTTAATATCGCCCCAGCCTTCAACTTTCACCCACTTGCCTTTTTCCAGCTCTTTGTAGCGCTCGAAGAAGTGAGTAATCTGCGCCTTCAGTAATTCTGGCAGGTCGTTCACGTCCTGAATGTGATCATATTCTTTGCTCAGCTTGCTGACAGGCACCGCAATAACTTTGGCGTCTTCGCCTGACTCGTCGGTCATTTTCAGAACGCCTACCGGACGGCACTTGATCACCGAGCCAGCTTGCAGCGGGTAGGGAGTAGGAACCAGAACATCGACCGGGTCGCCATCAAGCGACAGGGTGTTATTTACAAAGCCGTAGTTGCACGGGTAAAACATCGGAGTGGCCATAAAGCGGTCAACCCACAAGGTACCGGTGTCTTTATCGACTTCATATTTAATCGGATCTGCATTCGCAGGAATTTCGATAATGACATTGACTTCATCTGGCAGGTTCTTGCCCGCGCTTACATCACTTAAGCTCATGGTGTTTCCTATTCATCACATATATAAATAAACGAAATACAATTGTTAAAACTGCAAAATATTATACGTCTGTGGCGCCGTTTTGCGAGTCCTGTTGTAAGTAGCGCAAGCAGGTCTCAACTTCATTTGCCGATCCCAAAATGACACCTACCCGCTGATGAATATCCGTTGGCTCGATATCCATAATGCGTTGCTCGCCACTATGCGCCCGGCCGCCAGCTTGCTCGACCAGCATTGCCATCGGGTTGCCTTCATACATCAGTCGAAGTTTATATGGCTTGTTCGCTTTGCGGCTATCCCACGGGTAGGTGAATAAGCCACCGCGGCAAAGTACACGATGCACGTCAGCCACCATGGCAGCAATCCAACGCATATTGAAGTTCTTGCAGCGTGGGCCGGTGTCGCCGGCAAGTAAATCATCGATATAGGCGCGCATTTGCGGCTGCCAGTGGCGGTAATTCGACATATTGATGGCGAATTCACAGGTCTCTGTGGGAATCTCAAGGTCTTCGTCGGTGAGCAGGAATTCGCCGACCATATGGTCAAGGGTGAAAACGCGTACGCCTTTACCGGTGGTGAACACCAGCATGGTTGACGGCCCGTAAAGGACATAGCCTGCCATGACCTGGTCGCGGCCAGGCTGCAGGAACATGTCGGTGCCGGTGCGGCCATCCTGGGGCGCCCGCAGCACTGAGAAAATGGTGCCGACCATGCTATTGATATCAATGTTGGAGCTGCCATCGAGCGGGTCAAAGGCAATCAGATATTTACCGTCAGCGAAACCTTCAACAATGCCTTCTTCTTCTTCCGAAGCAACTGCGCGGACAAACTTATTCTCAAGCAAAATATCTTTTAATAACTGATTGGCAAGCACATCAAGTTTCTTTTGTGTTTCGCCCTGAATATTTTCATCAAGCGTGGAGCCAAGTACACCAGCGAGTTCGCCCTGATGAAGTCGGTGAGAAATTTCCTTGGCGCAAATCTGCAGGGTGTTGATAACCGAGATAAGGCCTTCTTCGACATGATCACGACGTAACGTTGGAATAAAACGCTGCATAACATCCTCATTTGGTGGGCTGCTCAAAATCGCGGCTAAGTTTACCGTAAAAATAGGTAAAATGCCTGCAAGAATCGCCGGAAAAGTTCACTGCGTGATACACTAAGCGCATTTTTTCGTGCTTCAATAGGTAGAAATCTATATGCACATTCATATTTTAGGTATTTGCGGCACTTTCATGGGTGGCATAGCCGCGTTGGCTAAAGCCATGGGCCATCATGTGACCGGTAGTGATGCGCATGTTTATCCGCCCATGAGCGATCAGTTGGCAGCACTCGGCATCGAAGTTTACCAGGGCTATGATGCTGCACAATTAGAGCCGCAGCCTGATCTGGTGATTATAGGTAATGTTCTTAGCCGCGGGAATGAGGCGGTTGAGGCAGTTTTAAACCGGCGTATTCCTTATCGTTCCGGTGCGCAGTGGTTGCACGACGCGTTGTTACAGGACAAGTGGGTGCTGGCTGTTGCTGGTACCCATGGCAAGACCACCACTTCAAGTATGCTGACCTGGATTCTTGCGTTTGCCGGTTATCAGCCGGGCTTTTTAGTGGGTGGCGTTTTGGCTAATTTTGGCTGTTCCGCACAGCTGGGGAACAGTGATTTTTTTGTCATTGAAGCCGACGAGTATGACACGGCGTTCTTTGATAAACGCTCGAAGTTTGTGCATTACCAGCCCTCAACACTTGTTCTCAATAATCTTGAGTACGACCACGCTGATATCTTTCCGGACCTGGCGGCAATCGAAACGCAGTTTCATCATTTGGTGCGCATTATTCCGGGCCATGGGCAGATTATTTATCCGTCGGCTGATGAAAACCTGCAGCGGGTGCTGGCAAAAGGCTGCTGGAGTGAGCTGAAAACCTTAGGCGGCGACTGGCGCTATCGTTTAATCAGCGACGATGCGACGCATTTCGTGGTGCAACACGGCGATGACGAAGCCGAGGTTCACTGGCAGGTGGTCGGCGAACATAACGCCAGTAATGCGGTGATGGCAATCGCCGCGGCGCATCATGTGGGCGTGCCGCTGACGGTGGCAGCTGAAGCTTTGGCGGATTTTAAAAATACCAAACGGCGCCTGGAGCTATTAGGTGAACCTGCAAATATTGCGGTGTACGACGACTTCGCGCACCATCCGACCGCCATTCGTAAGACGCTGGATGCCTTGCGCGCCAAAGTCGGTCAACAGCGTATCATTGCGGTGTTAGAGCCGCGTTCGAATACGATGAAACAGGGCGTACACGCTGCCGACCTGGCGCCGGCGCTCGCGGGAGCTGACGCCTGCTACATGTTGCAGCCTGAAGGACTGCGCTGGCTGATTAAAGATCAGGTGCCACAGGCTGATATCAGCCACAGCACTGATGAACTTCTCACTAAGCTGTTACGTAACTTAGCGCCGGGTGATCAGGTACTGATTATGAGTAACGGCGGGTTTGGCGGATTACACCGCAACCTGTTAAACGCATTGCAGGAGGGACAACATGGCCGTAGCTGACAACGCAATTACCTTAGCGATTACCGGTGCCTCTGGTGCACCTTATGCCATGCGTTTGTTAGAATGCCTGTTGCAACAACAGCAGCAGGTGCATTTGCTGATGTCCAGCGCCGCACGCGTAGTGTTTGCGACCGAGCTCGACTGGCAATTGCCGGCGGCGCCAAAGGCTATGGGCGATGCATTACGGTCGCGCTTCAATGTGAGCGAAACACAGCTTCAGGTCTATGGCAAAGAGCAGTGGTTTTCACCGGTGGCATCGGGGTCAGCCGCACCCAAACGCATGATTATCTGCCCCTGCTCGACCGGAACCTTGTCGGCCATTGCCTGCGGAGCGAGTAACACCTTGCTCGAGCGCGCTGCCGATGTGGTTATAAAAGAGCGCGGTCAACTGATCGTAGTGCCACGCGAGATGCCGCTGTCGGCGCTACATCTGGAAAATATGCTGAAGCTGGCGCAACTAGGAGTGACGGTGATGCCCGCTGCGCCGGGTTTTTATCATCAACCGCAAAGTATTGATGACCTGATCGATTTTGTGGTCGCGCGGTTATTAGATCATCTTAATCTGGAGCAGAAGCTACAGCCTCGCTGGGGTTATGGAGAGGAGTCCTGAAACCATATGAAAGCGTTATCGATTAAGAACTTACGCAAAACCTATAAAGGTGGCTTTGAAGCACTGAAAGGCATTGATCTGGAAGTTGCTGAGGGCGACTTTTTTGCACTGCTTGGCCCCAACGGCGCCGGCAAGTCAACCACGATTGGCATTATCTCGTCGCTGGTCAATAAAACCTCAGGTGAGGTGAGTGTATTTGGTTATGACCTGGATACCCAACTGGTGGAGTTAAAGCGCCAAATCGGCCTGGTGCCTCAGGAATTTAATTTCAATCAGTTTGAGACAGTGCGTCAGATCGTCGTGAATCAGGCCGGGTATTACGGCGTACCGCGGGAAGTTGCGCATGAGCGTGCCGAGCACTACCTGAAGCAACTTGGGCTTTGGGATAAACGTGACGCTGCGGCGCGTATGCTCTCTGGCGGTATGAAGCGCCGACTGATGATCGCCCGCGCGCTGTTGCACGAACCCCGCCTGTTGATATTGGATGAACCTACTGCCGGGGTCGATATTGAGCTGCGTCGCAGTATGTGGGACTACCTGATTGAGATTAACAAGCAGGGGATTACCATTATCCTGACCACGCACTATCTCGAAGAGGCCGAAACCTTGTGCCGTAATATCGCTATTATCGATCAAGGCGCCATTGTCGAGAATACATCGGTGAAACGCCTGCTGACGACCTTGAACCGTGAGACGTTTGTGCTTGATATGAGTCGTAATGACGAGCAGCGCATTGAGCCGCAGCTCGAGGGCTTTACCATGCGTCAGACCGACGATCACACCATTGAAGTAGATGTCGAGAAATCGCAGGGACTGAACAAAGTCTTTGAGCAACTTAGCGCGCAAGATATCAAAGTTATATCGATGCGGAACAAAGCGAACCGTCTGGAAGAACTTTTTGTCGATTTGGTTGAGCGCGGACGCGCCAATAAACCCGCAGCAGGAGCATAAGCTATGGCATCGTCGTACAGTGCGATTGCGCTGAAAACTATCTGGATTAAAGAATGCACGCGATTCCTACGGATTTGGGTGCAAACGCTGGTGCCACCGGCGATTACCATGACTTTGTATTTTATCATTTTTGGTAGCATCGTCGGTGAGCGCATTGGTGATATGAGCGGCCGTCCGTATATGGAGTTTATTGTGCCGGGTCTTATCATGATGTCGGTGATTACCAACTCCTATTCCAATGTCGCCTCGTCGTTCTTTAGCGCCAAGTTTCAACGCAACATTGAAGAAATGTTAGTCGCGCCGGTATCTACGCCGGTTATTATTGCCGGTTATGTCGGTGGTGGTCTGGCGCGTGCGTTAATTGTGGCGGTCATTGTCACGCTGGTGTCTTTTGCCTTTGTTGAGAATGTCAGTATTAACCACGCCGGCATACTGGTGTTAACGGTCATCCTGACCTCCACATTATTCTCTCTGGCGGGATTAATTAATGCGGTCTATGCCAAGACCTTTGATGATATTTCCATCGTGCCGACCTTTGTACTTACCCCGTTGACCTACCTCGGTGGGGTATTCTTCAGTGTCAGCCTGTTACCGGGTATTTGGGAAACCGTTGCCCGCTTCAACCCGATCCTCTACATGGTCAATGCTTTTCGTTATGGCTTTCTCGGCGTTTCTGACGTTGACGTCGGTGTGGCGCTGGGCGTTATCATTGTGTTCAACCTGGCATTCTTTGCCACCGCCTATACGCTGCTGCAGCGCGGCGTGGGGATCCGTTCGTGAGTGCTAACGAATCACGCCCGGTAACGACCAATCAGCACGGCAATCATGAGGACTTAACGCAAGTTGTCATGCGGCATTTGCGCTCGCCGTTTAAAAAGCCGATACAGGAACATAACCGTGAGGCTTTTGAACAGGCTGCGCAGGCAGTAGCTCAGTGGCAGGGGCCGGTAATTCTCGACTCCTGTTGTGGCGTGGGAGAGAGCACTGCCTGGCTGGCGCAACAGCACCCGGACGCGTTGGTCATCGGAGTCGACAAGTCGGCCCACCGATTGCAACGGCATGCAAATTACCAGACCTCTGAGCAGGGCCAGCGCTATTTGCTGGTGCGTGCTGATCTGCAGGATTTCTGGCGCCTGGCGGTCGAGCATCACTGGCAGTTAGAGAAGCACTACCTTTTGTACCCTAACCCCTGGCCAAAAGCGGCACATCTGAGCCGGCGCTGGCATGGCAGTCCGGTATGGCCTTATGTACTGGGGCTGGGGGGCGAGCTGGTGATGCGCTCAAACTGGTTGATATACTTAACCGAGGTGGCCAGCAGTCTGGCATTGGTCAACTGTGTTGCGACCTTGCAGCCGCTGCTGGCGAAACATCAGCCAGTTACCCCCTTTGAGCGCAAGTATCAGCGCAGCGGGCAGCAACTTTGGCAGCTGGTTGCTAACCTTCCGGAAGATGGTCGCTATTTTTCAGCGATCGAGGCAGAATAGCAGCTGCCTTCAGGTGTCATGTCAGAAAAAGGATAACGCGTTGAGTGACAAAGTTTTTGCGGAAGTAAGTGAAGAAGCATTACTGAAGATCTTCACCTTACCCGAGGCTCCGGACTCGACCTTAGGTCGAATCGAAAAAGATCTTTCTGAGAACCTGATGGGGTTTCTTGGCGAGCATATTGTCGCGCGCGAAAAACCGCTGCATGAGATCGAGCAGAACTTCTCAGCCAGTGAAGTGCCGGAGCAGCCGCGTTATGTTTCTGACCACACCGAGTTTTTATTGAATAACCTGGTCGCGCACTCGGTCCACACCTCGTCACCACGCTTTATCGGCCACATGACCTCGGCATTGCCGTATTTTTTGTTGCCGCTCGCCAAGCTCATGGTCGGTCTGAACCAGAATCTGGTAAAAATTGAGACATCAAAAGCCTTCACGCCGCTGGAACGTAATGTGCTGGGTATGCTGCATAATCTGGTCTACCGTCGTGACGAGAGTTTTTACCGGCGCTGGATGCACAGTGCGCAGCATTCACTCGGCGCGATGTGCTCGGGCGGTACGGTAGCGAATATCACTGCGCTGTGGGTGGCCCGCAACCTGCTGCTTAAGCCCGATAATGGTTTCGCTGGTGTCGCTGCCGAGGGCATTGCCGCAGGCTTGCAACACTACGGCTATAAGCGTTTAACGATTATGGTGTCAGAGCGGGGTCACTATTCCCTGGCCAAAGCCGCCGATGTACTTGGCATTGGCCGTAAGAACCTGATAGGCGTCGCCACCGACGATCATAACCGTATCCGGATGGATAAATTACGTGAGGCCTGCGAGCAGGTCGCCGCTGACGGTGGCAAAGTGCTGGCCATTGTCGGTGTGGGCGGAACCACTGAAACCGGTCATATTGACCCGTTAGCCGAGCTGGCTGACTATGCCGCTGAAATCCAGGCCCATTTCCATGTCGACGCCGCCTGGGGTGGCGCCACGCTGATGTCTGAGCAGCATCGGCAGTTGTTGGCCGGGGTGGAGCGCGCCGACAGTGTCACTATTGATGCCCATAAACAAATGTATGTGCCGATGGGCGCGGGCATGGTGCTGTTTAAAGAGCCGGGAATGGTACGAGCGATTGAACACCATGCCGAATACGTCATCCGCCACGGCTCGAAAGATTTGGGTGCGCATACGATGGAGGGCTCACGCCCCGGTATGGCCATGCTGGTCTACTCAGCGATGCATGTGATGGGAAGGTGCGGCTACGAATTACTGATTGATAAAAGTATTGAGAAGGCCCGGTTGTTTGCCCGCTTGATTGCGGCGCAGGATGACTTTGAAGTCGTCACTGAGCCACAGTTGTGTTTGCTCACTTATCGCTTTGTTCCCAGTCAGGTAAAACAAGCGCTGGCCGATGCCACGCCGGAGCAGGTGCGGCGGTTAACCCCTCATCTGAACGCGTTAACGCGGTTTATCCAGAAGCGGCAACGGGAAGCAGGGCGCTCTTTTGTTTCGCGTACCAAGCTGAACCCGGCGCATTACGGCCGCGAACCGACCGTGGTTTTTCGTGTCGTGCTGGCGAATCCACTCACCACTGAGCAGATGTTGCGCGAGGTGCTGGAAGAGCAGCGTGAAATTGCCAGCCAGGCAGTCAGTCTGCGTGGCGCGCTGCATACTGAAATGCGGGAGCTTGGCCTACTGTCGCGCAACTATTAGTAGTTACGCGTAAAGGTTAGGTTGTCGATTAAGCGGGTGCGCCCTAAAAAGGCGGCAGCCAGTACCACCAGCTCTGTGTCTTCCGGGGTCGCCGGCTGCAAATCCTGCTGTCGGCGCAGTTCAAGATAATCAACCCGGAAGCCTTTATCAGCTAGCTGTTGCCGCGCTTCAGCAACCGCGATATCCGGCGCTAAGGTACCAGCGCCAACAGCATTGGCCAGCTGTTGCAATGTTGCGTACAGCGCGGGTGCCAACGCCCGCTCGGACGTCGACAAATAACCGTTACGTGAGCTAAGCGCTAGGCCGTCTTCCGCGCGCTCGGTCGGCATACCGATAATATCCACAGGCAGACTAAGGTCCAGTGTCATCAGGCGAATGACCTGTAACTGCTGATAATCTTTTTCCCCAAAAATGGCGACCTGCGGTTGTACCATGTTGAATAACTTGGCAACAATTGTGGCTACGCCGCGAAAATGTCCGGGTCGGCTGGCGCCACAAAGCAGTTCGGAGATACCGGGCACTTCAATAAAGGTTTGTGCATGTAAGCCGCGCGGGTAGACGTCGCTGACCTGCGGCGCGAAGACGGCGTCGGCACCACGTTCTGCCAGCGCCTGACAGTCTGCTTCGAGCGTACGCGGATAGCTGTCGAGATCCTCATTGGCGCCAAATTGTAATGGGTTAATGAAAATACTGACCACCACCTGATCGCCGTGGAGCTTAGCCAGATCAACCAGTTTCAGGTGGCCTTCATGGAGGTTCCCCATGGTCGGCACCAGCACAACACGGCCACTTTGCTGACCACGCCAGCCGCGCAGTTCTTCCAGGTTCTTGAATAACTGCATTGGTTACCCCTTAAAGCTGTGTTCGGGACCCGGAAAGCTGCCATCTTTGACCTGTCGTACATAAAGCTCTACGGCAGCGGCAAGATCGCCCGCTTCGGCAAGAAAGTCTTTGACGAATTTAGGCAGATAGTCGCTGTTCAGGCCAAGCATGTCGTGCATGACCAGAATCTGACCGTCACAGTCCTTACCGGCGCCGATGCCAATGGTCGGAATCGATAGCTGCTCGGTGATGCGCTTGGCTAAAGAGGCAGGAACACACTCCAGCACTAACATCTGCGCGCCGGCTTCTTGTAAGGCCAGTGCCTGACGCAAGGTATTTTCCGCAGCGCTGGCTTCCTTTCCCTGCACCTTATAGCCGCCAAGTACATTCACCGACTGTGGTAATAACCCCAAATGCGCACAAACCGGAACGCCGTGTGTCACCAGTTGCCGGATAGTGTCCAGCAACCAGTCGCCGCCCTCCAGTTTGACCATATTCGCTCCGGCCCGCATGAGTGTTGCAGCTTCCTGACAGGCCTGCTCAGGTGTGGCATAACTCATAAACGGCATGTCAGCAATGACAAAGGCTTCGGGCGCGCCGTTACGCACGGCACGGGTATGATAGGCGATATTTTCGGTGGTCACCGGCAATGTACTTGAAGCGCCAAGCACGACATTGCCCAGCGAGTCACCCACCAGCATAAAGTCGACGCCATGTTGGCTGAATAACTTGGAAAATGAAGCGTCATAGGCCGTAAGAGAGGCAATTTTGTCGCCCTCAGCTTTCATTTTTGCGAGTTTGGCGATGGTCATTGCAGCCATGTTCAGTCCTTACCGCAGTGCTAAAGATGCTTCGATTGTATCAGGTAATTTTTACTAGGTCATGATTGGGGAGATCGGCGACCAACTGCTTCACCTGACGGCCATTGGGCAGCACCAGATCATTGGCAATTTCAGCCAGCGGCACCAGCACAAAATCGCGTTGACTCAGGCCCGGATGGGGAATGGTCAGACGTGGCAACGCCAGCTCTAATTCGGCAAACAACAGCAGGTCGAGGTCGAGGGTACGCTCGCCCCAACGCCGGTTACGCACACGGCCAAACTGCTTCTCGAGCGCTTGCAGATGATCCAGTAAATCCAGTGGGGCCAGCGAAGTCTGCGCGCGTAGCACAGCGTTCACATAATCGGGCTGATCCTGAGGACCCATCGGCTTACTCCGATAAAAACTGGAACACTCAACCTGCGCCAGATGAGGGTCATCACGCAGTTGTTGCAACAATTGGGTCAGGGTAGCCACCGGCTCACCCAGATTGGCACCTAACGCAATAAACACGGTTTTCATGACGCTGAGCTATCGTCTTTCCCGCGTTTCGCGTTACCACCGCGGCGGCGTCGACCCCCGCGACGACCACGTTTTTTGCCAGGCTTGTGAGACTCCGTTGCTGGCGCTTGCTGTTGCTGCTCGGTCCAGAACTGCGCTTGCGGGTTGAGTTGCTTGCGCTCCAGTGGCGTGGCGGTAGCGGTACGCAATAATAAAAAGTCATAGGCGGCACGAAAACGTGGATGGCCCAGTAAACTTTGTACGCGCTTACCTTTCGCGCGCTCAAAGCGTTGCTGAAGTTGCCAGATTTCGCGCGCCGGGATGGTAAAGCGTTTCGGAATGGCGACGGTCTGTACCTGGCGACCAAAAACATCGGCGGCAGCAATATTCATCGCATCGACCGGTGGCAGACCACTCTCTGCCATCAGCTGTTCCATACGCGCCTGTAACGGCCACCAGAGCAGCGCGGCAAACAAATATGCCGGGGTAATACTCAGGCCCTGGTTAATACGGCTGTCAGTGTCGGCGAAGGTTTGCCGGAGCATCTGATAGGGGGCTTCGTCAGGCGCTTGCAAATAGCTTTTCAGCATTGGGAACAGCTGTTGGAATAAGTGATATTCCGACAGCAGCTCGAAATTCGCCAGCGCTTTGCCGGCGGTAAATAACTTCAGGCATTCTTCGAATAAGCGTGCCGGGGGAATATTCTGCAGCAGCGACGCATGCTCGGCGATCGGCTTCGCAACACTGTCGTCCATGCGCATCGATAGCTTGGTGGCGAATCGTATTGCGCGCAGCATACGCACCGGGTCTTCACGATAGCGGTTTTCGGCGTCGCCGATCATTCGCAGTACGCCCGCTTCGATATCGCGCATACCGTTGGCAAAATCGTAAATGGCAAAGTCGGCAATATTGTAATAGAGGGCGTTAACGGTAAAGTCGCGCCGCTGCGCATCTTCTTCAATAGAGCCATACACATTGTCACGCACCAGCATGCCCTGAGCGTCACGCTTGGCATGCTTGGTAGCATCGTCGTTGTCGTCGTCGTGGTGACCGCGGAAAGTCGCGACTTCAATGACCTCGCGGCCAAACATAATATGCGCAAGGCGGAAGCGGCGGCCTACCAGCCGGCAATTACGGAACAGTTTCTGCACCTGCTCCGGCCGCGCGCTGGTCGCGACGTCAAAATCTTTGGGCTGAATTCCCAATAACAAATCACGCACGCAGCCGCCCACCAGATAGGCATCAAAGCCGGCCTTATGCAGCCGATAGAGAACTTTAAGCGCAGGTTCGGCAATATCTTTGCGTGAAATGGGGTGCTGATCGCGGGAGATGACCAGAGGCTTAGCAAGAATATTTGCCGGCAGTGAGGCTGCCTCTTCGCTGGAACCAAGCGCTTTGCGCGCGAGAGCTTTGATGCGTTTGATAATGGTCGTGTCTCCTAATCGACAACTGCGGTAAAAACAGTCGTATTGTAGCCAATCCTTTACGTTCAGGAAAGATACTTTGTGCGCCAGCTCGCGGTGGCCTGCTGTAGCATTACGCTCGGGTCGTCAGTTGCAACTACTTCTGGCAGCTGTAAAAAGCGAAATGCGGCCTGTAGTTGCTCAGCAACCTGATGCTCAGTTAAGGGGGGCGCATGATTTTGCTTACTCAGCTTCTGTCCTTGGGCGTCGAGCGCTAAAGGAACATGCAGCAAGCGCGGCGTACGCTTGCTAAGTTGTTGCCAGAGGGTGAGCTGCCAGGCGGTGGGCGTCAGTAAATCGGCGCCGCGCACCAGATCGGTCACCCCCTGCTCCAGATCGTCAACCACCACTGCCAGCTGATAGGTGTACAGTTGATCACGGCGATATAAAACAAAGTCTTCACTGGCGAAGGCAGGCTCAATAGTGACCTGGCCTTGCCAGCGGTCGCTGAAGCTACAGATGGGAGTGTCGTTACGAAAACGAATGGCGGAGCCTTGCGGCGGACGCTGCTTATCGCGGCAGTAGCCGGTGTAATAGGGCCCGCGCGCTTTAACCTGCTTGCGAGTGCAGGTGCAGTAATAACTTAATTGCCGGCGTTGCAGTTCATCCAGAGCTGCCTGATATGCCGCGTCGCGTTGAGACTGCAACAGCACCTCACCGTCCCAGTGCAGGCCGTGTGCTTCGAGCTGGCGCAGAATGACATCAGCGGCACCAGGCACTGCCCGCGGCTTATCAACATCTTCAATGCGGACCAGCCAGCGGCCCTGATGCGCCTGTGCGTCCAGATAGCTGGCCACTGCAGCAACCAACGAGCCAAAATGTAGCGGCCCCGACGGGGTCGGGGCGAAGCGTCCACAATAAGGCTGAGGCGTCGCCATATCAGGCGCCGGTTAATTGCTTCTCTTTAATTTCAGCAAGTGTTTTGCAGTCGACACATAAGTCGGCAGTCGGTCGCGCTTCTAAGCGGCGGATACCAATTTCAATGCCACACTGGTCACAAAAGCCAAAATCGTCTGCTTCGATTTGCTGCAGCGTCTTCTCAATTTTCTTGATCAGCTTACGCTCGCGGTCGCGGGTACGCAGCTCGAGACTGAATTCTTCTTCCTGTGCAGCACGATCGACCGGATCAGGAAAGTTCGCGGCCTCATCTTTCATGTGGTGCACGGTGCGGTCCACTTCCTCACGCAGCTGATTACGCCAGACTTCCAGAATTTTGCGGAAGTGCGCGCGCTGCTTCTCGTTCATATACTCTTCGTTCGGCTGTTCCTGATAAGGTTCCAGGCCAGCTTGTGCCAAAATGCCATGAGCTTTTTTCGGCGTTCCTTGAGGCATTGTGGATCTCCTGTATGAGATGGTTCTTCAAAAAGGTCGGTACATATACCAGAAAGCAAACAGCTGCGCAATTTTATTTATTGCGGGTTTGCACCGGTAATTCACCCACCACAGTAATGCCCTCAGCGCTGATTGCACACTGAACAGCATAGAATTCAACACCTTGTTGTCTGGCTTGCACTGCGGTACGCGCATACTCAGGGTCACAGTGGTCAGCTGCGCTGACCTGTTCAACCGCACTATGGAAGACACAATACACGACGACGGCGCGATGGCCCTCATTGGCCATCGTCATTAAACTTTTCAGATGTTCACTGGCGCGTTTACTCACGGTATCAGGAAAATAGCCCTGGCTGCCCTCAGCCAGGGTGACGCTTTTCACTTCAATAAAGACCTTACGGCCGCAGGAGTCTGTGGCCAGCCAGTCAATGCGCCGGTTGTCATAGCCATAGCGTTGCTCTGGTTGTAGTGCGCTGAGATCGCTCAGTGCTGCCAATTTGCCGGTGAGTAAGGCCTCGCCAACCACGGTGTTAGCGCGGTGGGTGTTAATGCAAATTCGGTTTCCCGCCTGGGTTTGCGCCAACTCCCAGGTGTAGCGGTACTTGCGCTTGGGGTTCTCAGATGCACTTAGCCACACTTTCATGTCCGCTTCGGCACAACCGGTCATAGCGCCGGTATTAGGGCAGTGCACGGTCAGCGGCTGCTCTGGTGTACTATGTTCAGGCCAGTCCGGATGATAGACGTCAGCCAGAAAGCGTTTGTAGCGGCGCACTAAAAAAGCTTGCTGCAAGGGGTTGTCAAACTGCATTGTCAGCCTCATGTAGCTTAGATACGATTACGTTAAATGATTCGCAACCTTAATGGGAGCTGTTTACCATGTCTACTGCACTAGCTGTTTTTGTTGTTCAACAAGAGTTTTCCGACGCAAGCTGGAAAAAATCTGCACCAGTTATCGTCAACGAAAACGGCGCGACCATCTATTTGAGCGCCAATGAAGGCGAAAATTTGCGCAAGGTTCAAAAAGCCGGACGCCAATTGGACAATCTCGGTATCGCCTCGGTACAGCTAAGCGGTGAAGGATGGGACTTTGAGCGCCAATGGGCCTTTGCCAATGGCTACACCGACACCCGTAGTAAGAATAAACTGCAATGGGCCAGCAATGCGGAGGCACTAAGTCAGACCCGTAATATCGTTAACTGGACCCGGGAACTTATTAACCTGCCACCGGCTGACATCTATCCTGAGTCGCTGGCCAAGCGCGTGGCGGAAAAGCTTGAGTCCATTGCGCCTGATCAGGTAAGCAGTAAAGTCATTATGGGCGACGACCTGAAGCAAGAAGGTTGGATGGGCATTCACACTGTAGGTCGCGCCAGTAAACACGCACCCTGCATGTTGGTGCTTGATTATAACCCCACTAACAATGCTGATGCTGAAGTTGATACCGTACTGATCGGTAAAGGCATCACCTTTGACTCGGGTGGTTACAGCCTGAAGTCCAGTGAAGGTATGCTGGCGATGAAATGTGACATGGGCGGCGCGGCAACCGTGGCCGGCGCACTGGCATTGGCGGTCGAGCAAGGCCTGCAGAAGCGCGTACAACTGGTTCTGTGTTGTGCCGAAAACCTGGTGGACGGCACTGCCTATAAACTCGGTGATGTGATTACCTATAAAAACGGTACCACCGTCGAAGTGGTCAATACCGATGCTGAGGGCCGTCTGGTGCTGGCCGATGGCCTGCTTTATGCGGGTGAGACCGGTGCTAAACGTATTATTGACGCAGCCACCTTAACCGGTGCCGCGCAGGTTGCGGTGGGTAACGAGTACAATGCCCTGTTCAGTGTCGACGATGAGCTGGCCAATAAAGCACTGAGTACCGCAGCCGCGCAGCGCGAAAACCTATGGCGCCTGCCGCTGCAACCCTGGCATAAAGAAAATACCCCGTCAGCCTTCGCCGATTGCGCCAATAGCCGCCCGCAAAAAGGCGGTGGTAGCGGTGGTGCCAGTAATGCCGCGGGTTTCTTACTGCGCTTTGCCCCGCGCGATGGTCAGGGCTGGTTACACTTTGATATTGCCGGCGCTTATCATAACAGCGCGAATGCAATGTGGGCGACAGGGGCAACCGCACTTGGCGTACGCACCATTGCGGCGCTGCTGAACGACTAACCCCGGAAACTTTACGTGACAAGCGGTCAGGACTTACCAGTTGTTGCCTTACTGCCTGAGCTGATTGCCCAGTTACCGGGGCACAAACTGGTGTTGCAGGCGCCGCCCGGCGCCGGCAAGTCGACCGCTCTGCCATTGGCTTTGCTGCAGGCTGAAGCCTGGCAACAGCAGCGCATCTTGCTATTGCAGCCACGTCGCGTGGCTGCCTTATCGATTGCTCACTTTCTCGCCCGCCAGTTGGGTGAAAAGGTAGGCGCCACCGTTGGCTATCATGTGCGCGGCGACGCCCGCTATGACTCCAACACCCGCTTACTGATTGTTACTGAAGGCACCTTCACTCAGTATCTGCAACAAGACCCTGAGCTCAGCGGCGTCGGTGTGGTCATTTTTGACGAATTCCACGAACGTAATCTTTATAGTGATCTTGGTTTGGCGATGCTGCAAGAAGCGCTGGCGTTGCGGCCTGATCTGGCGGTGCTGGTCATGTCTGCAACCTTGCCCGCACAAGCTATCGCCGACTGGCTGGGTGACGCCCGGGTGCTGAGCAGCGCGGGTCGTCAGCACCCGATTAGCATTGAGCATCATCCGGTGCCCTTACAAACCGACTGGCTGCGCCATGCCGTCGATGTTGTGCAGCGTGCTGCGCGTCAGGCGGAGCAGGGCGTGTTGGTGTTTTTACCCGGTTGGCGCGAAATCAGTTACCTGAGTGAGCGCCTTGAGCTAAGTCATGAATGCGATATCTTGCCACTGCACCGGCAACTGCCGCTGGCGGCACAACAGGCGGCGCTCGCGCCCGCGGCGGACGGCCGCAAAAAAGTAGTGTTGGCGACTAATATTGCCGAGACCAGTCTGACTATTCCGGGTATCGACGTGGTCGTCGACAGTGGTTGGGAGCGCCGCTCAGAATTTTCACCCCGGCACGGGGTTTCACGTTTACTTACCAAACGGATCAGTAAAGCTTCCGCCACCCAGCGCGCCGGTCGCGCGGGACGACTGGGGCCGGGACGCTGCCTGCGTTTATGGGCCAGCAACGATGAGCCGGGCATGCGTGAGTTCGACGCGCCGGCAATTGCTACCGATGATCTTTCCGGCCTGCTACTGGAGGCGAAACGCTGGGGGAGTTCGGTTGCTGAACTCAGGTTCTTTAGTGAGCCGAACCCGGTGCACCTGCAGGTGGCAGATGACCTGCTACAACAACTGGGCGTGCTGGACGAACAGGGGCAACTCACCGTTGTTGGCCAGCAGGTCGCAGCCTATGGCAATGACCCGCGTTTGGCGCGGATTGCCGTCGCCGCCCGTAAGGCGGCCCAACCAGAGCGCGCGCAGGCGGCTTTGTTGCTGGCGCAACTGGAGGCCAGCGGCCATCGCGGGCAGTCATTTCCACTGACCGCGTCACAGCTTAAGGGTGAGCAACGCCAACGCCTGCAATGGTGGCGCAGCAAGCTGCAAGTCACCGAAGCCTGCGAGCAACTTGACCTTAGCCAGGCTACCAGGTTGGCACTGTGGGGGTATCCGGATCGGGTCGCCCGACGCCGCAGCGCCACGGGTGGTTATCTGGTTGCTTATGGCGGTGGTGCGCAACTACACCATCAGGACGCCCGCGCGGCCGATGCGCTTATTTTGCTGCTAAGCATGAGCTTTACTGATCGCCAGCCCGACGCCATCATTGGCGATTTCATCAATTTAACCGAAGCGGACTTACGCCACCCGGCGCTGTCGCTTGCCTGGCGCACTGAATTTGAGCTCAGCGGACCCAAACAACGCCTGCAGGCTATCGAAAGTCAACGCCTGGGTGCCTTAGTCTTAGCAAAACGGCCGGCCAGCCAGCAGCCCGATGCAACAGAGCGGGTACAGCTGCTGGTTGAGTGGGTGCAACGCCGTGGCACCGAACTACTGGCTGAGCTGCTCGCTGCTGAACCGGTACAGAGTTACCTGAGCCGGGTACGCCTGGCGGCACAACACCTTGCTGCGCAGGAGAGACGCGACTGGCCTGATTTCAGCGCCCCGGCGCTACAGCAACAACTGGCGGAGTGGGCAGCGCCCTACTGGACTCAGATCAGCAGTCTTGCAGAACTGCGTCAGTGGTCGCCTTTGCCAGCGTTACAGGCGCGTCTTAATTTTTCCCAGCAGCAGCTGCTGAATGAGTATTGCCCGACCCACTGGCAGGCTCCCAGCGGTCTGCGACATCGCATTGATTACAGTCAGCCCGCGCCGCTGGTGGCATTAAAACTACAGGAAGTCTTCGGCGAGCCGGTATCGCCCAGCCTCTGTCGTGGCCGGGTCATCCTGGTGCTGGAATTGCTGTCACCGGCGCAGCGGCCGCTGCAGCGCACCGCCGATTTAGCAAGTTTTTGGCAAAATGCTTATCAACAGGTAAAAAAAGAAATGAAAGGGCGCTATCCTAAGCACCCCTGGCCCGATGATCCGCTGCAGGCGCAGGCAACGCAAAAAACCAAGCGGATGTTAAACAACGAGAATTAACTTCTGACTGGAAGGTGTATGCGTTATTTGTTGGTTACTCTCACCAAGCTAGGTATTGCCCTCATTGCGCTTCTGGGCTTTTATGCGATTTACCTGGACAGCTCGCTGACGCAGCGTTTTGCCACTGAGCGCTACGAGGCGTCCGCGATTGTTTACGCGCGTCCGCTTACGCTACAACCACTGGCACCGCTACGCCCTCAGCAACTGATCGAAGAGCTGCAGCAACTGCGCTACCGCGAGAGCGCGGCGTTACATCAGAGCGGCACCTTTCAGCAACAGGGCAGCAGTATTGTTATCCATCGCCGTCCGTTTGACTTTGCTGATGGTCCGCAAATGGCACGCAAAGTGCGCGTGGGTTTTAACCAGGGGCGTATCGACCAGGTCGTCAGTCTGCCGGAGGAACGCCTGCTGAGTCAGTTTCAGCTTGATCCGCTGGTACTGGGCCAGGTGACCGGTGACAACGGTGAAGACCGGCTGCTGTTGGGACTGGAACGCTTACCAAGCCTACTGATTGAAACACTGCTGCTGGTCGAAGATCGTGACTTTTACCATCACGCCGGCGTGTCCTTGTCATCGATCGGCCGCGCGGCACTTGCGAATCTGGCGGCAATGGATACGGTACAGGGCGGCAGCACGCTCACCCAACAACTGGTCAAAAACCTTTACCTGAGTCGTGAACAAACCTTGTGGCGAAAAGCCAATGAGGCGCTGATGGCGCTGATTATCGACTTTCGCTTTAGCAAAGATGAAATTTTAGAAACTTACTTTAACGAAATTTACTTCGGGCAGGACGGCGGACGGGCTATTCACGGCGTCGGGCTGGCCAGCCGTTATTACTTTGGTAAGCAAGTCGAAGAGTTAACGCCCGCGGAAATTGCCATGCTGGTGGCCATTGTCAAAGGGCCTTCGTATTACAATCCGCATCGTTATCCCGAACGCGTGCAGCAACGCCGCGATATGATTTTGCAGCTAATGTTTGCCCAGCAGCTGATCAGTCAGCCTGCTTATCTGGCCGCGTTAGATGAGCGTCTGGTACCGCCAAAACCTGAGCGCCAGGGCCGCAGCTGGGCCCCTCATTATCTGGCGCAGGTAAAGAAAGATCTTGCTGAATTGCAGCTGACGGGCGCTACTGAGCCGCAGGGACTCAGAGTCTTTACCTATTTCGACCCGTTGGCACAACAGGCGGTTGAGAGCAGCATTGCCGAGCAGCTTCCACGCTTTAAGCAAAGTGATGCGCTGCAGGTGGCAGCAGTGATTGCCGATCATCAGCGGGCCAGCCTGGTAGCATTAGTGGGTGATCGTAACCGGCAACAGGTCGGCTTTAACCGCGCTACCGGCGCCATGCGCCAGGTCGGGTCGCTAATTAAACCGGTTATTTACGGCTTAGCGCTGGCGCAACCCGGCAGCTATCACCTGGGCACCATCATCACTGACGCGCCGATTGAGCTGGAAAGTGTCAACGGCCAGCGCTGGCAGCCGGAGAATTATGATGGCGAATATGTCGGCAGCATTATGCTGTACGATGCGTTAGCGCAGTCGCGCAATATACCTGCAGTGCGACTTGGACTTGAAGCCGGCATCGAAAATGTGGTGGCGAAACTGCGTCGTGCCGGCGTCACTTCACCCATTCCTGCAGTGCCGTCACTGACCCTTGGCTCGGTCGAGTTGTCGCCGCTGCAGGTCAGTGAACTTTATGGTGTCTGGGCGCACTATGGCCGTTATCGTCGGTACACGACCATTGCCGCGCTGACCGATCATTCCGGACTACGTTTTTATCAGCATCAGCCCGGCGCGGGCGTTGAGGTGTTCGATCCGTTGACGGCGGCGCTGGTGAATTACGGTTTACGCGGTGTTGTGAATGAGGGAACCGGCAAGCATCTGGCACAACTTTTCGGTCGTGATGCTCTGGCCGGTAAAAGTGGCACCACCAATGACTATCGCGACAGCTGGTTTGTCGCTTATGACCATGAACGCCTCGTCACCGTATGGCTCGGCCGCGACGATAATCAACCGATTGGGCTGACCGGCGCCAGTGGGGCATTACCTGTGGTGGCGAACACCTTTAGCCAGCTGGGCGTGGTTCCGTTAGCGACGACACCACCGTCACCGTTACAGGAGCAGGCGTTTCATCCACAAACAGGAGTGCCGATACCCATGCATTGTGATGAAAAACGGGTATTCCCGGCTTTTCCACAACAGCTTCCGGAAGATACCAACTGTGAAGGAATGATTGAAGAGAAATCATGGTGGCAGAAACTATTCTGACCACCATGACAGTGTCGCTGCGAGTTAAGCTTTCAACTCGGCAAAGGCTGTTTTTGCTGCCGCCAGAGTCGCCTCAATGTCGGCATCGCTGTGTGCCGCTGACATAAAGCCTGCTTCAAAAGCAGAAGGTGCCAGATAAACGCCCTGGCGCAACATACTGTGATAGAACTTCCGGAAATGTTCCATATTGCACTGGGTCGCCTGTTGGTAAGTGGTCACTTCGTCGGCATCAGTAAAGAAGAAGCCAAACATCGAAGCGCCGGCGCGATTGGTCGTGAATGGTATGCCGGCTTCATCAGCCAACTGCTGCATGCCATCTAACAGACGGGTGACCTTGGCGTTTAGTTGTGGGTAAAGCTTTTCGTCATCTAACTGATTCAGTGCCGCCAGACCCGCTGCCATGGCCACCGGATTACCGGACAAGGTGCCTGCCTGATAAACCGGACCTACCGGTGCAATGTAATCCATAATTTCGCGTTTACCGCCAAAGGCGCCCACCGGCATACCGCCGCCGATGACTTTACCTAACGTGGTCAGGTCTGGTGTTACCTGGTAATACTCCTGGGCGCCACCACGGGCGACACGAAAACCGGACATCACCTCGTCAAAAATCAACACGCTACCATACTCGTCACAGATGTCGCGCAGACCTTCCAGAAAGCCGGGCGCCGGAGGAATACAGTTCATGTTACCGGCCACAGGCTCGACGATGATAGTGGCAATTTCGTCGCCAACTTCAGCAAAGACTTTACGTACCGATTCAAGATCGTTAAAGGTGACCGTTAGCGTATGCTTGGCGAAATCCTCAGGGATACCGGGAGAGTTTGGTACGCCAAGGGTCAGCGCACCAGAGCCCGCTTTTACCAATAAGGCATCAGCATGACCGTGATAACAACCTTCAAATTTGAGAATCTTATCGCGCCCGGTGTAACCACGTGCCAGCCGGATAGCGGTCATTGTCGCTTCTGTGCCTGAATTGACCATCCGGACCTTTTCGATAGACGGCACCAGCGCTTTAATTTTTTCCGCCATCGTAATTTCGCTGGCGGTGGGGGTGCCAAAGCTCAGGCCACGCTCGACCGCAGCATGCGTTGCTTCGCGGATGGCGGCGTTATTATGACCAAGGATCATCGGGCCCCATGAGCCAACGTAATCAATGTAGCGCTGACCGTCAGCGTCATACATGTAGGCACCGTCGGCGCGCTCAATAAAAATCGGTGAACCGCCTACGCCGTTAAACGCGCGCACCGGTGAGTTCACGCCACCGGGAATGGTCAGTTGTGCTTGGGCAAATAAGTCTTCAGATCGAGACATCGTGATCCTCTTTTTCGATGGTGTTAAACGTTGCGCTTGTCACTGTACCAGTTAACTTCGCATTCGTATTTTTCGACTTGATCGGCAACCCCAAGAGTCAGCGCAAATAACGCCATCCGGATCAACACACCGTTGTCGGCCTGGCGGAAAATAGCCAGGTTCGGGTGCTGATTCAGGTCGTTATCCAGCTCATTGGCCTCTGCCCGCGAGTCACGCGGCAAGGGGTGCATGATGACCGTGTTGGGTTTGTAGTGCCGGGTATAAATTTCACTATTTAAACGAAATTTACCGCGATATTGATCAGCTTCGGCGGGCGATGTGAAGCGCTCTTGCTGAATCCGGGTCTGATAGACGATATCGGCATCGGAGCTGCCGCTGACCTGGTCGGTGACAGTGACTTCGTGACCGGCCTTCTCAATGACCGCCAGAACGCTGTCAGGCATCATTAGTTCGCGTGGCGAAATCAGGGTAAACCGAATGTTGTCGTAAAGGGCGAGCAAGCGTGACAACGAGTGCACGGTACGGCCGAATTTCAGATCGCCCATCATACAGATGTGCATGCCATCGACACTGTGGCCGTGGTACGCAAGTTCTTTTTTGATGGTGTATAAATCGAGCAGCGCCTGGGTTGGGTGCTCATTGGCACCATCCCCGCCATTAATCACCGGAACCCGACTCCCCTGGGCGAATTCTGCGACCGAACCGGACTTGGGGTGACGCATGGCAATCACATCACTGTAACTACTCAGCACCCGGGCGGTGTCGTATAGCGACTCGCCTTTTGCCAGAGCTGAGCTTTCCATACCAGTGGTTTCGCGAACTTCGCCGCCGAGCAGGTTAAAGGCGGTACCAAAACTTACGCGCGTACGGGTCGAGGGTTCGAAAAACAGGTTGCCGAGAATAGCTCCGTCAAGTACCCGAGTGCGCTTTTGGCGGCGGGCATAGGGCAGCATTCGGTCAGCGACCTCAAAAATCTGCTCAATACTATCGCGATGAAATTGTTCGACAGAAAGAATGTTGGCGCCAGTGAAATTCATGTCGTGCGGCCTCAGTGAGTTGAGAAATGGTGTTCAAACACTGGGCCGTTATCTTAGCAGAGATGACGGCCAAAAAGAATGTTGCTGATTAAAAGGGCTTTACCACTGCCAGCAGAACGATCGCAAACAGTGCCAGTACCGGAACCTCGTTGAACACGCGATAAAATTTGTGGCTGCGGCGATTGCGATCATGAGCGAAGTCCGCGAGTAATTTAAAGCAGTAGATATGATAGCCGTACAGCAGGGCGACCAACACCAGCTTTACGTGCATCCAACCGCTGGCAGCGAGCCACGCGCTGCCATAGGCAATCATCAGCCAGAGGCCAAAAACCAGGGTCAGAATGGCGAAAGGAGTGACGAAATACAGTAGCCGGCGCTCCATCACTTTCAGTTGCGCGCTGACTTCAGCGGACTGGGTCTGGGCATGGTAAACGAACAGCCGCGGCAGGTAGAAAATTCCGGCGAACCAGGCCACCATAAAGGTGATGTGAAGACCTTTGATCCAAAGTAATGTCATTGCAAATCCTTGTTCTTGCCTCAGGGGTCAATGCTGCGTAGCATGGCGTTTCTGCCATGATAAGAATATCCATTATGAATGAGAAGCAAAAATACATCCGCGTCGGCATTATTGCGAGTCTGGCACTGGCTGTCGGTTACCTGCTGGGCATGGGCCAGAACTGGTATCTGCATGATCACGTCAGTGAGCTTGAAACGCAGGTGGAGCGCCTGTATGAACAGGCAGAGACGGCGGATTATCAGCAGCATATTGCCGAGGTTGAATTGGGCATTGAGCAGGCCGCTGGTGAGCAGTTGCAGCAGCAATTAGCGGCCAGCCAGGACGAGATTCTGGCGCTGCGTCGTGAGCTAAGTTTTTATCAGAAGATTATGGCGCCCGAGTTGGCCGCAGAAGGCGTTGTTATTGACGAATTCGAGCTGAAGTCGCTGGCGCAGGAAGGGCACTACCAGTTTCGTCTGGCGGTACTGCAAACCAATCGTCAGCGCGGTTATGTCAAAGGGACAGTGAGCGCCCGATTGGAAGGACGCGGCCCTGACGGTGAAGCGCTGAGTTTTGATCTGTACGAGCTGGCCGCTCTGGACCCGGCTGAAAAAGAGTTCAGCATGCGTTACTTTAAGGTGCAGACCGGAAGTTTTCAGTTACCCACCGACTTTGCGCCGGAACAGGTGCGCTTAGTTGTCGAACTGGAAGAAGGCAGCAACAAAACCCTTGAGCGCCTATTTTTATGGAGTGAGCTTGTCGGGGGGCGCAATACTTGACCCTTTTAGTCAGGTACGAGAAAATAGCGGCTCTATTAGTGGAGGTAGTAAGCGAATGACTGATGCAGCGCAAGCGATGCCGATCCAATTTACGGAAGCGGCCGCAAATAAGGTAAAGACCCTGATCGCAGACGAAGAGAATCCTGCGTTGAAGTTACGTGTGTACGTAACTGGTGGCGGTTGCTCAGGCTTTCAATATGGTTTTACTTTTGACGAAAAAGTGAACCCCGGTGACATGGAAATTGAGAAAAATGGTGTCACCCTGGTCGTTGACCCAATGAGTTTACAATACCTGGTCGGCGGCACCGTCAATTATGAAGAAGGCCTGCAAGGGGCGCGTTTCTTCGTTGATAACCCGAATGCCACAACCACCTGCGGTTGTGGTGCCAGCTTCTCGGTTTAACATCCATTCTCTCACTCGCTGGTGAGGCGAGTGAGTACTCGCAAGCGAGGTAGTTCATGAGTTCATATGCGGCGCATATCGCGACGGTTCAGGCACGTTTTGATGCAGCTTTAACCGCCACCGGCTTTGATTCAGCGTTCATTTATGCGGGCCAGCCGCGGGTGGCGTTTCTTGACGATAATCCAGCGCCTTTTAAGGTCAATCCACTGTTTAAATACTGGATTCCGGTCACCGACAGCCCGAAAAGTGCGATTTTCTATGAGCGCGGCGCGCGCCCTGTGGTATTTCTCTTCCAACCACGGGACTTCTGGCATGCAGCGGTAAAAATTGCCCCTGCGGAATGGCAGGAGCACGTTGAACTGGTCGTGGTCGACAGCCTTGAAAAAGTGACCAGGTACCTGGGCGATAAGCTTAAAGCGACCGCATTCCTTGGTGAGCACTTTGCTGAGCCAGTGGCCAGTTGGCCAGTGCGCGCACATAATCCTGATGCGCTGATTGACCATCTGCATTTTCACCGGGCGATTAAAACGGACTGGGAAGTTGAAAACCTGCGCGTCGCCAACGATCGTGCGGCAAAAGCGCATCTGGCCGCAAAGGACGCCTTCTTTGCCGGCAAAAGCGAGCTTGAAATTCACCATGCCTATCTGGCCGCCATTAACTTCCGCGAGAGCGAACTGCCGTATAACAGCATTGTCGGGCTCAATGAGCACGGCGCGATTCTGCATTACGACGTATACGAAACCAGCGCACCACGCGAAAGCCGCTCATTCCTGATTGATGCCGGCGCGACCTACCGTGGTTACTGTGCCGACATTACCCGCACCTACAGTCGCGAGCAAAGCGGTTTCTTTGCCGAGCTGGTAGAGGCGGTGGATAACGCGCAGCAGGCTTTGCTGGGCGAAATTGAGCCAGGCGTTGATTATTATCAGCTGCATGTTTCTCAACACCTTAAAATTGCGCAGATTCTGAGTGATTTTGAGTTCGTGCGCGGCTCTGCCGAGAGCATTTATGAGCAAGGGTTCAGCAGTGCCTTCTTCCCGCATGGTCTGGGTCACTTTATCGGCTTACAGGTGCACGATGTGGGTGGTTTCTTGCGCAATGACCGTGGTGATCAGTTTGATCGCGACCCACGGCACCCATTCCTGCGCTTATTACGGCCGGTTGAAGAGGGGCAGGTGTTTACGATTGAGCCGGGCCTGTATGTCGTCGATCAGTTACTTGAAGCCCATGCCAACGCCAAAGAGCTGAACTGGCAGCGGATTGACGAGTTACGCCCCTACGGTGGCGTGCGGATTGAAGACAGTATTGTGGTCGGTAAAGCGGGTAACAACGAAAACCTCACCCGCGACGCATTCGCACGGCTTGAGAATTAAGGCCGGCGGTCAGGGTAAATACAGACCGCCTAATACGGTGGCGCGGCTGGCGCCCGTCACCGCGGGCAAATTACCGGGCTGACGGCGCATAAACTGACGTGCAAGCCAGGCAAAGGCCATCGCTTCCAGATGTTGTGGATCGATACCCAGCTCTTTGACGGTGGTCCAGCTTGCCGCCGGATAATTCCTCGCCAACCGTGCCATCAAATCCTGATTAAACGCGCCGCCACCGGCAACAAAAACCTTTTCAACAGGGTTGGGTCCACTTGCCAGCCCCTGCGCGACAGAACGCGCGGTAAACTCAGCCAGCGTCGCCTGAATATCGGCACCGCGCCATTTCTCCAGCGCTTTAAGGTGCTGTTCCAGCCAGCCATAATTAAAATATTCGCGACCGGTACTTTTCGGCGCCGGTTGTTGAACATAGGGGTCGGCCATCATGGCTTCTAAAAGCGCGTCGATGACCTCGCCCTGTGCGGCAAAGGCGCCGCTTTTGTCGTAGTCATGCTCAGCGTCAGGGTGCTGCATGCGAAACCAGAGATCTAACAGGGTATTCGCCGGCCCGGTGTCAAAGCCATACACTTGCGAGCTTGCTTGTTCAAGAACGGTAATATTGGCGATGCCGCCCAGATTCAGTACGGCGGCGCTGTTCGTACCTTGCAGCTGCTGGCGAAATAATGCGTCGTGAAATGCCGGGACCAGAGGCGCGCCTTGCCCGCCCAGCGCCATATCTTTGCGACGGAAATCGGCCACCACGGCAATACCGGTCAAGGCCGCTAAGGTATTCGGATCGCCCAGTTGCACTGTGTAAGGCGTAAGCGCGTCAGGCATATGGCGTACGGTCTGGCCATGACTGCCGATGGCCTGCACCTGGTCCGCCGTGACGTCGCTGTGCTGCAATATGCGCAGCACCAATTCAGCAGAGAGCTCGGCAAATTGACGATCAGCTGTTGCCTGGCGATGTAATTCGTTATGGCCCGGACTGCAAAGTTGTATTAATTCACTGCGCAGCGCATCTGGCAACGGGGTATCAAGGTGGCGGAGAAGTTGCGGCCGGGCGCCGGAAAAGTCGACCAGCACGGCGTCTAATCCGTCCATGCTGGTGCCCGACATTAAACCAATATAAAGGTCGTTACTCATTCAGGAGAGCCTCGCCTGCTTAGCGCATAGCGAGTAGCACACGTTTTTGATTTTCCAGCATCGCCAAACGTGTTGCGGCAATTTTATTAAACTCCGGCATTTCCTGAGCCGTCAGTGACTCTGCTTGTGGCAGCTCAACCGTACGAGGGTTGCGATGGACGCCGTCGACTAAGAATTCATAGTGCAAGTGCGCGCCGGTCACACGTCCTGTGGCACCGACACGACCAATCAACTGGCCCTGCTTCACACGGTCACCACGCTTCACCATACGCTTACTTAAGTGCAGGTATTTGGTGACGTAACGTTCGCCATGCTGAATGAATACATAGTTACCGTTGAGGTTATTGTAAGCACTGGCAATGACTTTGCCGCTACCCGAAGACATGACCGGCGTGCCAACATTGGCTGCATAGTCGATGCCATTGTGCGGTCGCACGCGGCCGGTCACCGGATGTAAACGACGCGGATTGAAGTTGGAACTGATATAAGTGAACTTCACCGGTGAGCGCAAAAACGATTTACGCATGGCTTTACCATCGGCGGCGTAGTACTCACCGTTGCTATGCAGAATCGCCTGGTATTTACGGCCCTGGTTCACAAATTCAGCCGCCAGCACCTTACCGTAGCCGGCAAACTCACCGTCGACATATTCTTTTTCATAAATGACGGAAAACTCGTCACCCTTACGCAGGTCGAGGGCGAAGTCGATATCCCAGCCAAAAATGCTGGCGATACCCATGATCTGATTATCGGTCAGGCCAGCATTAATCCCCGCATTCCAGAAGTTAGAGTCGATTTCAGCGTAAGCGAAGGCTTCCTGAATCTCTACTTCTTTAGTAGCGATTTCACTGACGTAGCCGTCTTCGGTATGACTGACAATCAGCGTATCAATCGGGCTGATCTGATAGGCCAGCTGAATCAGTTCACCTTCGGCATTTTTGGCAAAGCGCAGGGTGTCGCCAGGATGAATTTTCAACAGGTATTTGTTGGCCTGCTTGTCCTGCGTCAGCTTATACAGTTGCTGGGGGGTGAAGCCCATGACATCAAAAATGCGCGCCAGGCTGTCGCCCGACTTGACCTCATAACCGCTCCAGTCAACGGTTGGCTGCACGGGCTCGGTAATTGCTTCGCTTGCTGCGGTTGCTACTTCGTCGACAGGTTGTGCCGATAGCAGTGGTGCGGTTACGCCACTGCTTTTCACGTCAGGTTTCACCTTGACAGGAATTTCGAGGCGCTCGCCCAGAATCAGTTGCTTGTCAGCAAGGCTGGGATCTGACGTATTACGTGACGCGGTCGCTGGCTCAGAGGGCAGCAAGACCAGCGTCAGCGTTGTGACCGCAACGGCTGACAGTAGAATTTGGTGACGGCGCGGTAACTGCGCAAGCAGACCCGCCATTCGTTGAGTTAATACCTTCATAAACTTCCTGAGGTTAGCGCACTTATTGACCTAATGTACCCTAGGTGTTTTTTGCAGAATAATACGAAGTGTGATTATTTTCCAGTCGCTTTACCTTTATTTACGCTTAAAACCCTGCGGTAAATAGCATACAATGCAACGTTTCAGTCTGGTTTTGTGTCCCGGTGGGTAGTATTCAGGAGTAAAAGAAGCATGACAAGTTCAGTGGCGGATGCGTTAGCAGAAATTGCGCGTGGTACCGAAGAAATTCTGATTGCAGAAGAGCTTAAAGAGAAGCTTGAGAAAGGTAAGCCATTAGTTATTAAAGCTGGCTTTGATCCGACCGCTCCTGATTTGCATCTGGGCCATACCGTTTTAATTAATAAATTACGGGTGTTCCAGGATCTTGGCCACAAAGTGGTGTTTTTGATTGGTGACTTCACTGGCATGATCGGTGACCCGACGGGCAAAAATGTGACGCGCAAGCCGTTATCGCCAGATGACGTTGCCGCAAACGCCCAAACCTATAAAGAGCAGGTTTTCAAAATACTGGATCCGGCAAAAACCGAAGTTCGCTTTAACTCAGAATGGATGGCCAAGTTGGGTGCCGATGACATGATCAAGCTCGCCGCCCGTCAAACCGTGGCACGCATGCTCGAGCGTGACGATTTTAAAAAGCGTTACAGTAGCGGCCAGCCCATTGCGATTCATGAATTCCTTTATCCACTGGTGCAAGGCTGGGACTCGGTGGAGTTACGTGCCGATGTTGAGCTCGGTGGCACCGACCAGCGCTTTAACCTGCTGATGGGCCGCGAGTTGCAAAAAGAAGAAGGCCAGACGCCACAGACGGTCATTATGGTGCCGTTGCTCGAAGGACTTGATGGCGTGCAGAAGATGTCAAAGTCACTGGGTAATTATGTCGGTATTACCGAACCTGCCAATGACATGTTTGGTAAGCTGATGTCGGTGTCTGACGAGCTGATGTGGCGTTATTACGAGCTGCTGAGCTTCCGCCCGCTGGATGAGATTGCCAGCTTTAAGCAGGCGGTTGCTGATGGCGCGAATCCGCGTGATTACAAAGTGTTGCTGGCGAAAGAAATCATTAGCCGCTTTCATGATGAAGCTGCAGCACAGGCGGCCGAGCAGGACTTTGTGCAGCGCTTCAGCAAAAATGCCATCCCTGATGAGATGCCTGAGCTGACGCTAAGCAGTGACGGTGGAGAAATCGGTATTTGTCACTTGCTGAAAGAAGCCGCGCTGGTGAATTCCACCTCAGATGCCATGCGCATGATCAAGCAAAACGCGGTGAAGATTGATGGCGACAAAGTGACCGACACCAAGTTGCAGGTGGCCGCGGGCACGACCGCCGTGTATCAGGTCGGCAAACGCAAGTTTGCCCGCGTCACCGTTAACTAATCAGTCCGTTTTATTTTCTGCTATCCAGCGTTGGCCGTCCGGCCAGCGCTGCAACGTCATATGTTCCCCCCAGACACAGCCGGTATCGAGTCCAATGACATCATCGCGGGCGGTGTTGCCCTGTAACGCTGCCCAATGACCAAATACGAGGGTCTTTTCTGCCGGTGACCAGTGGTGAAACCACGGGCGTAATCCCTGAGCGGCAGTAGCGTCGTCGGGCGCGCCTTTTTCAGTCAGGTTCAGGCACAAGTTCGCATCGACAAAGCGCATGCGGGTAAAGCTATTAATGATAAAGCGAATACGTTCAGGCCCCTGCAGGTTCTCTGACCAGCACGCCGGTTCATTACCGTACATGCGGTCCAGCCAGGCGCCAAGCTTATCGTAGCGCCAGGCGCGCTGTAAGCTGGTACTTACTTCATCGGCAAGCTGCTGGGCCTGTTCAATGGACCAGCCAGGATAAATACCGGCATGGGTCATCACCAGGTCGTCGGCCTGACGCAGCAAAGGTTGTTTTACCAGAAACTCAATCCACTGCTGTTTTTGCGTAGGAGTTAGCGCGAGAATGGCGTCTAGTTTGTCTTTCGGGTTGGCCTCGCGTACACCGGTCAGTACCGCAAGCAAGTTAAGATCGTGGTTGCCGAGCACACATTTTACTGTCGCGCCCAAGCCCGCGAGCCGCTGCAGGCAAGCAAGCGAGTGCGGACCGCGGGCGACGATATCACCGACGCACCACAGCTCGTCAAATTGCGGATCAAAAGCGACCCGCTGTAGTAAGTCATCGAGCTGCGTATAGCAGCCTTGCAGATCGCCAATAAGATAACGTGCCATAAGCGTTGCAGCTTAGTGCAAAATGTTCGGTACCGCCAGGCGGAACGAGGGGATGGTGACGTCAAACTTATGACCCTTTGCATCGACCATGCCGTAATGTCCCTCCATGGTACCAATAGGTGTCGCTAACACGGTTCCGCTGGTGTAACTAAAGGACTCGCCCGGGGTAATATGAGGCTGTTCACCGACCACTCCTTCGCCGGCCACCCGGGTAATTTTATGGTCCGCGTCGGTGATACGCCAGGCGCGGTTCAGTAACTGTACCGCAACGTCACCGTTATTGGTGATGGTAATGGTATACGCGAACACATACTGGCCATTGTCAGGGTCGGACTGTGCGCCAAGGTAATGGGTTTTCACGGCAATGGAAATGTTACTCATAAGGCTTCCTGCTGTTCGTAGTACCAGTTTGCCAAGCGGCAGTAATCGGCGACCGTAAGTGTTTCAGGCCGCGCGCCGGGGTCGATTCCGAGCGCTTCAAGCTGCTCGGCAGGAATATGATTTTTAAGATTATTACGAATCGTTTTGCGGCGCTGATTAAAGGCCACCAGACACAACTGTTGTAAAGTTTTACGATCGTGAACCGGGTGGGGGGGCTCGGTATAGGGGGTCAACCGCACCACCGCGGATTCCACCTTGGGTGGGGGCGTAAAGGCGCCCGGCGGCACCGTCAGTACCGGTTCTACCGCGCAAGCCTGTTGCACCGACACGGTAAGACGACCGTAGGCCTTGCTGCCAGGTTCGGCGGCTAAGCGATCAACCACTTCTTTTTGCAGCATAAAGTGCATGTCGGCAATGCTGTCGACCTGCTCCAGCAAGTGAAAAATAATCGGTGTCGAAATATTGTAAGGCAGATTACCAAAGACGCGCAGTTTGCGTGCATCGGTCTGAAACTGGCTAAAATCAGTTTTTAGCGCGTCGCCCCGGTAAACAGTTAACTTTTGCTGTAAAAACGGGTGTTGCTCGAGCCGATCGGCAAGATCGCGATCCAGTTCCACCACGGTCAGATGCTCAATACGGTCACAAACCGGCTCGGTCAGCGCCGCCAGGCCGGGACCAATTTCCACCAGTTGCTCATCGGCCTGCGGATTGATGGCATCGACAATGGCATCAATGACAAAGGTGTCATGTAAAAAGTTTTGGCCGAAACGCTTACGGGCGCGGTGGCCAAGATGCGTCTTACTCATGCTGCTCTCAATCTTCCTGTTGTTGACTGCGCTGCGCCATCTCAATGGCAGTCATTAATGCAAAGCGGGCACTACCGGTGTCGATGGTACCTGAGCCTGCTTTATCGAGGGCGGTACCATGGTCGACCGAGGTGCGAATAAATGGTAACCCCAGGGTAATATTCACTGCGTTACCAAAACCCCGGTATTTTAACACGGGTAAGCCCTGATCATGGTACATCGCCACCACAGTATCGGCATTTTCCAGATAGTGCGGCTGAAAAACGGTATCAGCAGGCCAGGGGCCAGTTATTTGCATGCCTTCATTTTGCAGCTTCTGCAGTACCGGATTAATTTCATCGATCTCTTCACGCCCCAGGTGGCCTTGCTCGCCGGCATGCGGATTCAGGCCACAGACCAGAATTCGCGGTGATTCACAGGCAAACTTATTGCGCAGGTCGGCGTCAACAATACGCATAACACTTTCAACCAGTGGCTGCTTGATTGCCGCCGAAACTTCACTCAGCGGTAAGTGAGTTGTTACTAACGCTACCCGCAGACCTTCGGTTGCCAACATCATCACCACTTGCGGGGTTTGGCTCAGAGCGGCAAAAAACTCGGTATGGCCGCTAAAGGCAATGCCGGCATCGTTAATAATGCCTTTGTGCACCGGGCCTGTCATCACTGCGGCGAACTCGCCTTGTATGCAACCTTTGCCGGCATGTTCCAGCAACTCCAGCACGTACGAGCTATTCTTCGGGTTCAACTGACCGGCCTGTACCGGCGCCGGGGTGGCGTGGTCAGCGACCACCAATGTGCCGGCCGGCCATTGTTGCGACGCGCGTTGCGGGTCATAGGCCACAATAGAAACGGCAAGACCGAGCTGTTGAGCCCGGTCTTGTAATACTTGCTTGTTACCTAGTACCACCATTTCACAGGGGAGTTGTTCCTGTGCCAGCAGTACGGCGATATCAGGGCCGATGCCTGCAGGTTCGCCGGTGCTGTAAGCGATACGGGGAATGATCATTCAACGACCTGTTCAATATAAGCCTGGTCGCGCATTTCCTGCTGCCAGTTTTCCAGTTCTTCCTGGTACTTACGGCGGTACAGTAGTTGATAGGCGCGGTTTTGCTTGCTGCGCTCGGTGGCGTCCTGCACGCGACGATCAAGCACTTCAACAATGTGCCAACCAAACTGTGAGCGGAACGGTTCACTGATCACGCCAATTTCGGCGGTTTCAACAGCTTCTTTAAATGCCGGATCAAAGATTTCCGTTTCACTCCAGCCCAGGTCGCCACCCTGACTGGCAGAGCCGGTGTCGTCAGAATGTTCACGGGCAAGTTCGGCAAACTCAGCTTCACCGCTTTGCAACTGCTGACGGAATTCGCGCAGTTGCTCCTGAGCGCGTTTATCAGAAAGAATAACCGACGGACGCAATAAGATATGACGCGCTTTAACTTCTTGTACTTCAACGGTTTCCATGCCGCGGGTATCGGCAACTTTCAGAATATGGAAACCGACACCGCTTTTAATGGGACCAATTAGCTCGCCTTCGCGCTTACCGCGCACGGCCTCGGCAAACAATGTCGGCATGGCGTTAATGTTCATCCAGCCCATGTCGCCTCCCTCAAGCGCGCGCTGACCAGAAGATGAGGTAATCGCTGTCTCAGCAAAGTCACGCCCGTCGCGTAACGATTGCAGAATCTTTTCTGCACGTTGCCGTGCTTCCTGCACTTCATCGCCGCTACTGCCATCGCGCAAGCCAATCAGAATGTGGCTTAGGCGGTATTCAACTTCCTCACTCGACATCTCTTCCATCATTTCAGTTAATGACTGAATTTCTTGCGGTGAGATGTAAACACGGTCACGTACCGCGTTACGCTGCAGCTCGCCGATGATCATTTCGCGGCGAATCGACTCGCGGTAGTTCGGCCAGCTGGAGCCCAGACTGGTAATTTCCTGGCGCAGACCATCAACGGACATGCCAGCCTCGCGGGCAATCGAAGCAATGGTTTGCTCCAGTTGCGCGTCACTGACCTCAATGCCGTTGCGGCGGGCAATCTGCAACTGAATTTCCTGCAGGACCAGGCGGTCAATGGCTTGTACGCGCAGCACATCGTCGCTGGGCAGGTTAATATTCTGCTCGGCAGCATTGCGCTTGATCTGGGCCAGCATGGTTTCGACTTCGCTTTGTAAAATAACACCGTCATTGACGATGACAGCGACGCGGTCGAGTACTTCATTGGCTTGCACAGAGACGCCAAGGCTGGCGATGGTTAGCCATGCAATGCTCACTACTTTCAACATCTTATTCATGAAAACTACCTAGTTGCTTAAATAGAACGGGTGGCGATAACCGAACAGACTCTGTTCAATCAGGTCGAATAAGTTGCCGTTATCGGACCCTAGCCCCTTAATTATAAATTGTACGCTGATGCCATTATCGAATTCAGGATCGCGATTCATGGGATCTGTATTCAGGCTCTCCAGATTGCGGTTGATACGGCGATAGGCACTCACCCGTATCGCCCAGCAACAGTCGTTGTACTGTAACGCAAGAAGTGCGTCGTTGGTACGCTTCTGTTCCAAATCGTAATACCAGTTACTGGCAATTTGCCAGTTGGCCTGAACCTGATAGACCGCTTGTAAACCTAATTGTTCGATGTCGTCGTCAAGAATATTGGTGACCTGACGGTGACTGAACTGGATGAGGTTACGCTCATCTACACGATATTCAATAGCAGTCTGACTTTTGCGGGTATTGTTTTGTTCCATGTCGTACTGCATGGCGCCATTAAAAAACCAGCGCTCGCCAAAGCGAAAGCGGGTGTCAAAGGCAAGATCTGAACGGTCATCGGCAATCTGGCTGGCACCATCGAATAAGCTAACCTGGCTTTCATCAAAGTAATAGATCTGGCCAGCACTGAAGCGTAATAGTTCGCGTGCATTCTCGGAAAAGACACTGGTGGAGGCACCCACCGTGACCTGGTTGGCATCCGCAATACGGTCGAGTCCCGAAAAGCGCCGGGCACGGAACAGGCCCTGATAATCGTCCTGCATCAGCGTTGAGTCATAAATGCCAATATCGGACTGGTCGCGGTACGGCACATACAGGTACTGAATCTGCGGCTGCAAAATCTGCTGGTAGTTTTGTCCCTGCCAGGCGAAGTTGCGTTCCAGGTTGACCCGGCCGCGCAGACGAAACTGCGGCAACGATCGTGACGGGTTTTCAGACAGCTCGCTGACGGGCTGCATGGGGTCCGTGCTGGTACGCAAAGTCTGGTCGTAATAGGTATAGCTATAACGTAACTCGCTTAGTACATCATAGCTGGGTTGTTCCAGCGTATACTGCAGTGTCGGTTCAATATGAAAACGCGTGGCCTGATCGTTACTGTCTTCCTGATTACGGAACTGGGTAAATTCCGAGAACAGGCTGAGCCCCAATGGCTGGTTGTCCTGCCAATTAAGCCAGCTGGCCAATTGCGGTGCAGTACGATAAGGCGGGCGGTAATCACCGAGAATTTCAAAGTCTTCTGCACGCAACATGACCCGGGCGTGCTCGCTGTAATAGTCGACCCGCGCGTGACGATAAAGCTGCGCGTCGGCGCGACCGGCGAAGTCACTGCCAAAATCATTCAGATAGTCATCGTCACTAATGTCCAGAGCATTAATATAGGAGCGCCAGTTCGGACTCCAGTTTTGTTGATGCTCCACGCGCCATAAATAACGTGCGTCATCACTTTCAAGGCTGTCGTCTTCGTTGAGATAGGCCACATTTGCCTGGCCAGAACCGCTGTCGGTCAGAATACGGTACTCGCCCTGCAACTGCAGGCCACGCTCAGCCATGTAACGCGGTGTTAGCGTCGCGTCCTGATTGGGCGCAATATTTATGTAGTAAGGGATTTCAAATTCAAAGCCATTTTTCTGTGACGAGCGTACCGTAGGGAACAAAAAGCCTGACTTGCGCTCATCGGTAATCGGAAAGTTCATATAAGGAACATATAAAACCGGCACGCCAAAGAGTTCAAATTTTGCATGCCAGGCCTCGCCCCAGGCTTCATCTTCGTTAATAATTATTTCATCGGCACTTAGTTGCCAGGCCGGTTGCTCCGTGGGGCAAGTGGTAAAGGTAGAGCCGGCCAGTAATACCTGCTCTGGGGCAATCGATAACAGCTCGGCGGTACCATGCGCACCGGTATCCTGCAATTGATAGGAAGCGCCGGCCAGGTAGGCGCGGTTTTCGCCCGAGTTAAGCCGGAAGTTCTCACTGGCAACCTGCACGTAGCCGTCGGTAAAACTGGTGGCACCACTGGCGTTAATATTACCCGAGTCCTGATTGACGGTGGCTTGCTCGGTCAATAGGAACTGCTTATCAAGCTGCACCTGAACGTTGCCGGTGAAGGACGCAATGGAGGTGGCGGAGTCAATATTGGCAGCATCAGCGCGTACGCCAATGGCACCCGCAGCAAGGTTTTCAATCGGATCGAGGGCCGCCATCGTAAAAAGTGGCGCACGGACGGGGCACTGCTGCAAAAACTCTGTGTTATCTTGGGCATGCGCGGTGCCGGAAAAACTGGCAAGTAGCGCAAGACTGATGCCCAGGCAGGCTCCATTAGTGATGTAATGCATGCGGTCGCTGACTCAACGTTGTCCTTTCTTATGTGAAAGGTATGATAAAGCAAAATAACTAAGCCTGCCATTTGTGAGCGAGGAATTAGCGTGGAAAATAAACGAGAGCTGCAGCTACAGGCCTGGTGCGAGTCGGTGATTGGCCAGTCACAACAAGATTTACAGCCAGTTTTTGGCGATGCCAGGCCCTGGCGCTATTACCGGATCACCGACGGTGTACGCAGTTTTATTGCGGTCGACACCAAAAATACCGCCATTGCCATGGATAATTACCGGGCCGTGGCTGATGCCTATCGCGAGCACGGCATGCAGGTGCCCGGACTGATTGCTGAGCATCAGCAACATGGCTTTATGCTGATGACTGATTTGGGCTCAAGTTTGTTATTAAGCCATTTGCGCGAGTCAACGTTAACGCAATGGTACCCGAAGGTTTATCCGCAAATGGCCGAAATTATGCAGGTTCGCGAGACCGCACGGGGCCCACTGCCCGAGTTTAACGAAGCGCTGTTGCGTGAGGAACTGGCACTGATGGCCGACTGGTTGTTTCGCGAGCACCTGCAACTGATGCTTACTACCGCGGAGCAACAAATCTGGCGCGACTTTTGCGATGCGCTGGTGGCCAATGCGCTGGCCCAGCCGCAAGTGGGCGTGCATCGCAAGTTTCATGCGCGTAATATTCTGGTGCAACCCGATGAAAGTCTCGCGGTGACCGGGTTTCATGATGCCGCCATTGGCCCCATTACTTATGATGCGGTGAGTTTACTCAGGGACTGCTACGTGAGCTGGCCCGCGCAGATTGTCGCGCAGCTGAGTACCGCCTGTTACGATTACCTGCGTCAGATACGTGAGGACGTGGCGGTGTCACCGGCAGTCTGGCAGCGTTGGTTTGATCTGATGGGTCTGCAGCGTCACTGCTATGTCTGCGGTTTGTTCGCGCGCCGCTGCGAACGTGATGGTAACCCCGGGTATTTACAAGATATTCCGCGAAATTTGGCTTATCTTCAGGAAGTTGCGGTGAACTACGCGGAGTTCGACGAATTTCGTGAATTTTTAACTGAACGCGTCATGCCCGCTGTGGCAGCCGTCAATAAATAAAATAATTAGGAGTAGGCATGGTTTGGGGAAAGGTGCTCGGCGGGTTCTTTGGCTTTTTATTATTACGCTGGCCTGGAATCTTTCTGGGCGTGCTGATCGGCCATTGGTTTGATCGCGCGCTCGAGCAAAATATGCGGCAAGGCGGTGGGCCCGCCACGCAGCAGTTGTTTATCGAAACGCTGTTTGCCGTGCTTGGGCATTTAGCCAAGTCAAAAGGACGCGTGACAGAGCAGGACATTGGTTATGTTTCTGCACTGATGCAGCACCTCAAGCTGAGCGATGATGCCAAAGAGCGCGCGCAGGAAGCTTTTCGGGAGGGGAAAAACGCCGATTACCCACTGGTGACCAAAGTTTCTGCGTTCCGGCGCCAGGTGGCCTGGCGCCGTGACTTGCTGCAGTTTTTTGTGGAGCAGATTCTGGTGCTGGCGCTGCACGATGGCAAACTGGAGCAAGCTGAGTATGACGTGCTGCTGCGCATTACCCAGGCGCTGGGTTTTCGCCGCGAGCAGCTTGATTTGTGGCTGCAGATGGCACAGGCTGGGCAACGTTTTCGTGGTGGTCAGGGCGGCGGCTACCAGGGCGGCACCTCAGGTGTCAGCGCGGCGCAGCGACTGGATGACGCCTACGCGGTCTTAGGTGTAAGCCGTCAGGCAAGTTTCGCTGAGGTTAAAAAAGCCTACCGTAAACTAATGGCCAAACACCATCCGGATAAACTTGCAGCGCAGGGCTTACCACCGGAAATGCGTGAGTCGGCGCAACAAAAAGCGCAGGAAATTCAGGCTGCGTATGAACTTATTAAAAGTCAGCAGGGCAATGGAAGTTAATTGCCTGGCCGCTAAGCGGATGCTCAAACCCTATTTCTTCGGCATGTAATAGAAGTCGAGGTGCTGCGGCATAGGCCGCAGCATCAGCGTAAAATTTATCGCCTAAAATAGGTGTGCCAAGCAGCTGCATATGCACCCGTAACTGATGCGAGCGACCGGTGATCGGAAACAGCAACACCTCTGTTGTAGCGTCGCTCGTGCTGATCACCTGATAACGGGTCTGCGCATGCTTTCCGGCCATAAGATCAATCATCTGCCGCGGCCGGTTGGGCCAATCGCAGCGCATGGGCAGGTCGATCACCCCACGCTGGGCCGGTAAATGCCCGGCGACCACTGCGCGATAATGCTTGCGCACGACGCGTCGCTCGAACTGGCGCTGCAGATGTGCCTGCGCCGCTTTCCCCAATGCCAGTACAATCAGACCTGAGGTGGCCATATCCAGCCGGTGTACCACCCGGGCATCGGGGAAAACCCGTGTCACCCGCCACCATACCGAGTCGCGGTGCGCCGGGTCTTTGCCCGGCACGCTGAGCAGCCCCGAAGGCTTATTCACCACTACCAGCGCTTCGTCCTGATAGACAATCTCCAGGTAAGGTGAGGTGGGTGGCGTGTAGTGCAGTAACGTCATGCGGGCAAGTTGACCATCACACGTACGCTGTCCAGCTGCAGTAATGGCTGTTTCAGCGCCTGTGTCAGCTGTTGCTGACGTTCATCCAGGGCATCAATCTCCGATTGTCGTACCGCAGGGTTACGTTGCTTGAGTTCGTGTAAGCGCTGTCGGGCGCGTCCCATTTCCGTTGTCAGCCGATCATCAGCAGCGGCCAGCAGGGCTTGCTGCTGTTGCTCGGCCGGTGCCCAGGCAGCCTGAATATGCTGCTGCAGGTTCTGGCGCAGCTGTTGCAATAGCTTACGGGCCTGCTTCTTATCGACAAACTGTAATTGCTGATCCAGCGCTTTAGCGGGCACCCGGGTGGTGAGGTCGCGGCCTTGACTATCGAGCAGTACCCGCACGTTCTGTTGCGGATAAAACTCATGAGCAACCATTGCTGGCGCAGCGGTTAGCTGGGTGCTGAAATTCAGTTCAACAAACCAGGCACCCGCAGGCAGCGCGCGGTTCTGCATTAACGCCACACAAGTCGAGCCAAAGCTGTCGCGGGTGAGCAGCTCGAGGGCGTGTTGCACCTGCGGATGATCCCAACTCAGGAACTCTACCTGTTCGTGCTCCAGCGCATAACGACGCGAGAAGGTAACAGTCAAGCCTTCGTCGGGCAGCCCTGGCAGACTCACGCGCATATGTTCGGTGGGGCGCACCCAGCCGCTGTGCTCGTTAAGCTCGTCATAGTCCACCCCAAAACGGGCCCAGAACTCCTGCATGAAACTTTCCAGCTCAGCACTGCCTTCACTTGCCTCTACTGCGGCCAGAACCGCATTAGCCTGCGCTGGGCGATAGGCGTTTAATTCCTGCAGTTTGTCACGCCCGGCACTGATTTGTTGCCGTAACTGCGCGGCGCGCTCGGCGGTGGCCTGAAGTAGTTCTGAGAACGCGAGTTCGTCATGTGACTCGCCAGTTAAATAGGGTTGCAATTGCTCCGCAAACTCATCGTAAAGCATTGCCCCGACGGCATTTGGAGACGCAAATGCGTCCATGGCGTCGTACCACTGGTACAGGTAGTCATCGCGGCTGTCGAGCGAGAACGGCACGTGGATCATGACCTTGTGCTGTTGCCCGATGCGATCAAGGCGACCAATACGCTGCTCTAACAAGTCGGGGTGGGCAGGTAAATCAAACAGCACCAGATGATGCGCGAACTGGAAATTACGTCCTTCGCTGCCAATTTCGGAGCACAGTAGAATAGGGCAGCCGTCTTCAGGACTGGCAAAAAACTCTGCGGCGCGGTCGCGCTCAAGCAATGACATGCCTTCATGAAATACTGCGGCGTGGATACCATGCTCAACACGTAAAAAGTCGGACAACTCCTGCACGGTCAGCGCCGAGCGGCAAATCAGTACCATTTTTTCGTGTTTATGCTGCTGTAACAAACCGTGCAGCCAACTGCTTTTCTCAGCAAAGTCTTCTTCATGACTCAACTGTACGCCATCAAGCTCATAGCTGATGGCCTGACGTTCAGGAAAGCCCCCCACATGCGCGCGGCTGTTGCGGAACATCAGGCGCCCGGTGCCGTAATGGTCAAGCAAACGGTCAAGCAGTTTCTCGGCGCCAACCCGCGCTAATACCTCGGCCAGGGGAGTAAGTTGCTGGTATTCCTGTTGCTCTTGCTGAAACTGGGCGAAGTCATGAAAGCGGTCAGGGTCGAGCAACTGCAATCGTGCAAAGTGAGCTTCCAGTCCGGCCTGCTCCGGGGTCGCGGTGAGCAATAATACGGCAGGGATCGCTTCACACAACTGTTGCAAGTGAGCAAAGTCAGTGGTGTGCGGAGCAATCCGGTGCGCCTCATCAACAATGAAGAGATCAAACTGAGCTGCCGCTAATTGCGCCTGCCAGGTCGGTTGCGCGACCAGGCTTTGCGGAATGACCACCAGCTGCTCTGCTTCAAAAACATTTTCCAGCTCATCCTGCAACGCTTCGCAGCGCTCCTGATCAAACAGACTGAAGGCAAGAGCAAAACGGCGTTTGAGCTCGACCAGCCATTGATGACACAGGCTGTCAGGAACCATAATGACGACGCGCTGACTGCGTCCGGTTAACAGGCGACGTTGCAGAATCATGCCCGCTTCAATGGTTTTACCTAAGCCGACCTCGTCAGCCAGCAACACCCGCGGCTGATAGCGGTCGGCGACGGTATGCGCAATATACAGCTGATGAGGTAATAGCTGCGCGCGCGCACCCAGCAAACCAGCGACAGAGTTTTGCTGCCAGGCCTGCAGATGTTGTTGTGCCTGGCGACGCAGACGATACATATCGAGGCGGTCGGTTTTGCCAGCAAGAATGCGGGTCAGCGGATGCTGGGTGGCGACCTGGGCCGCCAGTTGTGCCTCGGGCACTTTTACCTGAGTTTCATTGTCTTCACGCAGGCCGTCGTAGCTGACAACGTCGCCTTGTTCGGTCACTTCGGTCACGCGGAACCACCAGCCTTCAGCGTGCTGGCCGCGATCATCAGGTAACAGGCGGTAACGGGCCAAAGGAGCCTGCTGGCTGGCATACTGACGCACTTCGCCGGTGGCCGGGAATAAAACGGTGACCATACGGCCTTCGACCTGAGTCAGGATACCAAGCCCCTGCTCCAATTCCGTCTCACTCAACCAGCGCTGACCGGCAGCAAATGTTTGTCCGTTGGCAGATGCCATGCTTTGTCCCATGCAAGATTCCTCTACAACTTAGGTGCACGCTAAAAAGGGCGCACATGGTAGCGAAATTTTTTTAAATCTTCACACCATTTTCATGAAAACTGCGCTAGTCTTAAAACTGTAAGGCAAGCAAAAATTATAATTAAACATCCTGCTGCTTGAGGTCGCGCATGACAGAAACAACGCCCAAATACTATCTGTTAGACACCAACATTCTACTCCACGAACCCCTCGCTTTCCTGAACTTTGATGAACATAACGTTGTCATTCCCATGGTCGTGCTGGAAGAGCTCGACAATATTAAAGACCGCCATAAAGATGTCAGCCGTGAGGCAAGGGTCGCCATCCGTTCGCTGGAAGACGCATTAAAAGATGCCAGCCCTGAAGAAATTATAGCTGGTGTGCCCTTAAGTCGTGTGCAAGGCGCGCATCAGGCCGGAGGCACCCTTGCGATCTTTCCCGACTACCAGCTGAAACAAACCGAGTCAGCGTTAAATTTATCGGAAAACGATCACCGTATTATTCAGGCCGCAATTGAGCTGCAAAAGAAGCATAGCAACACCAAAGTCGTGCTGGTTACCAAAGACATTAATATGCGACTAAAGGCCAAAGGCGCCGGGGTGAAGTGTGTCGAGGACTACCGTACCGACCAGTTGATTGACGACATCCGCTTTTTATCGAAGGGCTTTGTTGAGCTAGAGGGTGACTTCTGGGAACACGTTGGCGAGGTGACCAGTGTGCAAGAAGGTCGCGAAACCTTTCACGAGGTCGAACGTGAAGTATTGCCCACAGTGTTTCGTAATCAGTACCTGATTGATGAGACCGAGCATTTTGCCGCCAAGGTCGTCGGCTACGATCAGAAGCAGGTGCGTATTCATGACTTGGGCTTTGAACGCATGATGAGCTATCACGCCTGGGGCATTCACCCGAAGAACATTTATCAGGCCATGGCCATGAATGCCTTGCTTGACCCGAGTATTGACCTGGTGATTCTGACCGGCCCGGCGGGCAGCGGTAAGACCTTGCTGGCGCTGGCATCAGCACTTGAAATGGTGATTGAGCAGGGCATTTACGAAAAGATTATCGTCACTCGTAATACCCCCGAAATTGCCGAGTCCATTGGTTATCTGCCAGGTACAGAAGAAGAGAAAATGGCGCCCTGGCTGGCTGCTATCACCGACTCGCTGGAGGTTTTGCATAAGCACGACGAAAGCATGGACTCGAGTCTCAATTACATCATGACCAAAGCCAATATTCAGTTTAAGTCGCTGAACTTTATGCGTGGACGCAGCATTCAAAACGCCATTGTATTGCTTGACGAGTCACAAAACCTGACGGCATCACAGCTGAAAACCATCATCACTCGCTGTGGCACCGGCACCAAAATTATCTGCTCGGGTAACCTGGCGCAAATCGACAGTTATTATCTGACTGCGGTGACCTCTGGCCTGACCTATATCGTCGAGCGTTTTAAAGATTATCCCGGCAGTGCCACGGTGAATTTAAACGGAGTGGTGCGCAGTAATCTGGCGCAATATGCCGAAGAGAATCTATGACGGCCGGCAAGAAGTGAATCGAGCCATTTATCGCTCTCGCCTTACTAGCGTGGTCGTTAATTTTGCATACCCGAAATAGCAGTCATGCCGTTTATTTGAGCCTGTGACTTTTACTCCTTTAGAGGCAGTCACCCGATACGGAATGGAATCGTTTAAGGTTGGCCTAGCTGGGGGCTTAAACGCTGTTGTTGTTCGCCTTTCCCGAATTAAACATCCGCAATTTTGTGACTTTTTAACAATAAAGTTTATCTCAGAACAAAGTTGCAAAAAAAATCTGCATTTTGAAATGGAAAAAATCTCACCGCTTAGACTTGAGTCTCACATGAAAGTGATAGCGAAAGTAAAGTATAGGTTGATTTGTTTTTTTTTGTGGTGTTATTTGTAAAAAAATAAATAACATCTTTAAAAGGAAAAGTCATGGCATGGACGCATTCTGTTGCGCTATCTGCGCTCACAATCCAGTTGTTGTCGATAACACCAGCAGTAGCTGAGGATGAGCAACAATCCGCGCTCACGGAGCGCACTGTGGAGTCACAAAGCTTCACGCGAGACAGAGGCGATCTATCCGATGTGGAGCTCTCGCCTGCGATTGAGTGGGACAGGCGCAGTGATATTGGCGAGCGCCTGTCTGAGCATGGCTCGGATTTGCTCGGCGATACGATTGACACGCATATGGGAAGTTTGTCGTTTTCTCATACCGATATATCCTTACCCGGAAATTCGGATTTGCCAGTCACGCTGATCCGTGAGCTGACGCAGGGGTACTTCCATAACTTCGATGAAGATGTGGAATTTGGCGACTGGAATTATTCGGTCCCTCGTTTACACGTTATTACTTCAACGCAGTCGGGCACCTACACAACGGATTGGGCAGGGGCTCGTTGCACCGACCCCTCATCAGCATTTGCTGTATCCATTTATTCGGGGGCGAATGCTTCCGACGTCCAAAGCTATGTTTACCCAGTGGAATACAGCAACGGCTTGCAGCTTGCTATACCTGGGCAGGGCACGCAACAAGTGCTTAGTATGTCGCCGAACGTCAGCCAACCGTTCCCCTCCGCAGCGCAATTTGTTACACCCGCTGGCTGGTACTTTATTTGTGGCTCCGCAAATGACGGAGGTGAAGGGTTTGTCGGCATCGCGCCAAATGGTGATCAGTATCGCTTCGACCGTTATGCGCAGTTCAAACATCGAAACTTCGGTGCCATTACACCGACCGGCGGTAACGCCGGCCCGTCACGCATTATTGAGCGGGTACGTGCAATGTTGCTGGCCACCGAGGTGACCGATGTGCATGGGAATTGGGTGCGCTATGACTATGATGCGTCCGGTCGATTGACCCGTATTTACGCCAACGACGGCCGCTCGATTACCTTAAGCTATAACGCAGACGGCGTGGTGTCCTCGGCGACCGCCAATGGCAGAACCTGGACTTATGGGTATGTCAGTGCCGAGGTCGGCGATATGATGCGCGGCGATTACGCAGCGGCTAAACAGATCTTAAATAGCGTAACGCGGCCTGATGGCACGTCGTGGTCATTTGATTTGGTCGCCATGCATCACCGCCCGCAAACGGGGACTTATTGTACTAACATTGGCGGAAGCTTAAGCCTTACGCACCCCAACGGTGTGACCGGCACCTTCACGGTCTCTGAACTCAAACATCGGCGTGGCTGGGCGGAATGGATGACTGAAACCACCATTCGTTGCTCCGGTGCCTTTATCAATCCGCGCCAATCGACCTATTACGATATTTATCATTCTCCCACCGAGACCATGTCGGTGACCCAGAAAACGGTGAGCGGCCCCGACATGCCGACATCACAGTGGACGTACACCTATGAGCAGGATGTCGAAGAGGAACGCTACCCGGTAGGCCATGAATACGAAGGGCATCCCATTGCGACGTCGGAGAACGACCCCACAAACTGGACTAAAGTAGTGAATCCGGATGGCTCGGAAACGACCTATGTGCATTACTGGTCGGAGCTATCGCAAGTGTCAGTTGACTATAAACATGTAGGTAAGCTGGTACGAAAAGAGGTTCGTTCTTCGCCGGGTGGTAGTTTGCTTGAGGTGGTTGATTATAGCTATTTAACTGCTGGAAGCTTTGGGCCTTCGTATTTACCTAATGACTATCAATATGCACCATTACGCTCATTAGTCTCGTCGGCGTCCTCAACCGCCAATGTGCAGCCAGCAAAGCAAGTTCAGTCTCGCGATGGCGATACCTTTACCACCGAATACGTTTATAACACCACACAGTCGTCTGGCGCTTATTCCTACGGCAAACCCATTCAGACGAAAGTCTGGTCTAATGTCTCGACAACGCCACGTACAACGGACATTACGTACGAGCATAATACGACGCGCTGGGTCTTAGGGTTGACCAAAACCGTGACGGTGAACTCTCGCCTGACCGATAGCTACAATTACACGAGCAAAGGCGATATCTATCAGCACTGGAAGTATGGGCAAAAAATTGCTGAGTACAGTTACAACAGTTCGGGAACCCTGAACGCAATTACCGATGCACGCGGACAGGTAACGACGTTACAAAACTGGAAGCGTGGTATGCCGCAGCAACTAACGCGCCCAGACAACACTGTCATTTACCAGTACGTTGATAATAACGGTTGGTTGACGAGCACGCGCGATGGCCGCGGTAATACCACGAGCTACTCGCGGGACGCGATGGGAAGGTTGACGGCGATAGACTATCCAGGCAGTTGGTTGAACACCACTATCAGTTATGACTTCTCGCAAGGTGGCGCGAAGCAGACTATTTTACGAGGCAACGCGCTGACCGAAATCGACTACGATGGTATGTTCCGCCCGGTGTTGGAGAAACGCCAGGCGTTGGATACCGGCTGGGTGGCGTACGTGAAGACCAACTACAACAACACCGGTCACGTCGCGTTTAAGTCGCTCCCGGCAACCAGCGCGTCGCCTGCGGCTGGAACTAATTACACGTATGACAGCCTCGGTCGAGTGCTTACGGAAACCGAAACCGTTGCGCCGTACGCTCAGGTGAGCCATCAGTACATGAGCTCACATCGGCACCGTGTCTACGACCCGTCTAATGCGTATACTGATTATTATGCCTATGGCTATGATGGCCCGGGCTCGGACGATTATCGCGCGATTTATCATAGCTCCGGCACCAAGACCGACCTCGTGAAAAACGTGTGGGGTGAGCTAACACAACTGCGCCAATGGGGTACGCAAAACGGCTATTATGCCGACCAAAGCCAGTATTATTATTACGACGCGAAGCGCCGCGTGTGTCGACATTACACACCGGAGACCGGTGCCACGCTGTATGCCTACAACGCGGCGGGGCAAGTGACCGCCTACGCGCAAGGGCAGGCGAACAGCGGTTGTACGGTGCCTGGTTCAACGGCGCGTGTGGATTTATCCTACGATGCCATGGGGCGCTTAACCGTCACCGATTATGACGATGGCATCACCCCGAATATCAGTCGCAGCTACGATGCCGATGGAAATCTTCTCAGCGTCAGCCGCGGTGGCGTCAATTGGGATTACAGTTACAACAACTTAAGTCAGCCCACCGCCGAAACCTTAACGCTCGATAGTCGCACTTATGCACTGTCGTATAGCTATAACAGTGCCGGACAACTCACGCAAAAGACGCTGCCGTCAGGGCGCAGCATTACCTATAGCAACGATGGCTTGGGTCGCCCTTTAACGGTGCGCAATAACGGCGCACTGTTGGCTTCAAGTATGAGTTATCATGCGAACGGCAGTCTGGCTCAGGCCGCTTACGCGAACGGTCATCAGTTTACACAAGCGCTGAATGCACGCGGCTTACCCCAGCAGCTTTATGTAAGCGATGGCGCACAGGTCGCGCTTGACCAGTCCATGACGTACGATGCGCGAGGCAACTTAACCCAACTGACCGACGCCGCGGTGCCGAGCAATTCGCGCGCCAATAGCTATGACGGACTCAGTCGTCTGGTCAGCGCCAGTGGTCCGTGGGGAAGTGGCAGCTACACCTACGATGCCTTAGGTAACCTGCGCCAGAAACAGCTCGGTTCGCGCACGGTCGGCTTGAGTTACAATAGCGTGAACCGCTTAGTGACAAGTGATGATTCGGGCGCTTCTGGCTTGCGCAGCTTTAGCTACGACAGTCGTGGTAATGTCACCGCCGCCGGCGCCTTGCAGTTCAATTACGACGCCGAGAACCAGCCAGTTAGCGTGAGTGGCAGCAGTAGTGGTACCTACGTTTATGACGGGAATCTCAAACGCGTCAAGCAAAGCGTGAATGGTGCCACGATTTACAACGTGTACGACCAGGCTGGTCAGCTGGTGCATGTCGATGCGCTCGATGCCGGCAAGTCCACTGATTATATTCACGGAGCACAGGGCACGCTGGCCCGTATTACCAATAACGTTGTGACGTTCTTACATCACGATAGCCTCGGCAGTGCACAAAGTGGAACCGATAGTAATGGTTCTGTTATTTGGCAGGAATCGTACACTCCTTATGGCGAAGCAATTAACGATATCGCTGCGAATAAAAACTTAGCTGGTTTTACTGGACATATTACGGATGATGCGACCGACTTAAGTTATATGCAGGCACGATACTATGATCCAGTTATAGGGCGGTTCTACTCAAATGATCCTGTAGGTGCGATTCGACACTTAAGTACACCGAATGGCATACATGGCTTTAACCGATATGCTTATGGCAACAACAACCCATACCGATATAAAGACCCAACAGGTAAGTCTTCAGAAGAAGCTAATATGTGGGCTAACATGTTTGGGTTTTCCTCGGCAGATCAAGCTACTACAAGAATAAATAATTCAATTGAGAGTGGCCGACAAGCGGTGGTAAATTCAACGTCTCCTGAAAACTTAAGTGCTGTTTCCGATACACTTGCTGGTGCAACGGTTGTCGCTTTAGTTGCCGGCCAACCAGAAGTCGCTGCGGTGACAGGGATGGGATCATTTGTAGCGGGGCTAGCAGCTGCCGTTCAAGGTGACGATCCTGTAGCGGGTGTAGTTACAGAAACTGCACTACAAGTTACGGGTACTAAATCAGTTGGAACCGCAGCCAAAATCGTTAACGAAGCGTTAGACAGTACTCCAGCAGTGAGAAATGGAATTGACGCTGCGTCTGATGCGACTCAGACTATTATCAAAAATGAGTTAAAAGAAGAGATCAATAATGAGTAATAGAACTCCACTAGTAGTTTATTTGGAAAAAAAATACTTACTGGCTTTTAGAATTATAATGCTCATGGCATCACTTCCATTTCTACATGATGTTTACTTGATAATGGCTTCGGGTATCGCTGACTCTGGCGAATATATAGTTCAGCGTGGTGACGGATGGGGATACTATGCGTATTTATTTAAAAAATCAGCGTTCGCATTTCTGTTCATTTGGTTAGCAACCCTGGGGACAAAGGAAAAATCCGACACTCCCAAAAGTGAATAATTTTTGAATCCAATGCCTCACGCTAGCAGATCTAAGCAGGGCAAGAGCGTGAACGTTTTTTAAGCATTCACGATTAAGTCCAGCACTTCTTCGCTCATGGTGGCCATCTTCTGTTTGCGATTGACGCTGGCATCTATCGTCTTCTCGCGCCGTATCTGATTCA
>NZ_PIPY01000015.1 GCF_003987065.1 Pseudidiomarina insulisalsae
GTTGATAGGCGGGGTGTGGAAGCGTAGTAATGCGTTGAGCTAACCCGTACTAATTGCCCGTGAGGCTTAACCATACAACACCGAAGGTGTTTAGGGTTGTCTCGAACACATGTTCGACCCTTTACCAAATGTTAGCTACGTACACACGTAGCCCGTAGTTCTACTACGGGGAAACAAGCAGAGTGGCACGTACTCTATACAATCAGATTCCTTATTGTTGACCAGTTTTGCCTGGCGGCCATAGCGAAGTGGAACCACCTGACCCATTCCGAACTCAGTAGTGAAACGCTTCAGCGCCGATGGTAGTGTGGGGTCTCCCCATGTGAGAGTAGGACACCGCCAGGCTTCAAATAGAGAACCCCAGTCCAGATGGACTGGGGTTTTTTTATGCCTGTAAAAGACTGACTGCGCTGATTGCTATTTGCTGTTGGCTGTTCGTAATAGGCTGCTGCGGTGGTGAGTGGTTTGGCCCGTAGTAGAAACTACGGGCTACCTTTCGAAGGTGTAGAAGATGTCGCCGCTTTGAGAGCGGGTGCTGGACATTGTTTTGATGAGGATTTGCTCGGTGAGCTGATACCGCATCATGAATGTGTTGGTGCTCTCAAGTAAGCCGATGCCATACTTGATATAAAGCCTCGGCGACAAATACTTACCGATATAAAATGACGTTTCTCTCGTGGTCGGGTCGGTGTCGACCCCAACTTCGTCAATCCCGAAAGTATCCTGTATTGATCCACTTAACGCCTCCGTGCCTTTTGCACCGAGCATAAGCAGGGCTTTTAGCTGGATATCGCCGGTGCCTGTGGTCGCGGCCGATTGCATACTACGACCAAGCAGCAGATACGATAAAATTTCAGAATCAGGCATCGCTGGCGTAGAGAACAAGCGAAAATCGGGATCTGTTAGCGTACCACCAACCTGCGCGCCGACACTCACCTGCGAAAGCGCGTCACTTGTGTTGATCGAGCGCTGAACCCGTAAATTGAGTCCCGGGTTACTCACCTGACCACCGTTATAAATAAAGGCACCGCGATCGATCGCAAGCTCCTGCCCATATAATGTATAGCTACCCTCAGCCACGTTGATACTACCGACCGCAGTCAACGGACGCCGCGGTTGCTCAACCAGCTCTAAGCTGCCGGTCAGGCGTCCTTCGAAACCATAGGCATTTACGCTGACTTGATCACCCAGATTAACGCGAACGGCAGCTTGTACCTGGAGATTGCCCATCGTATTGCCATTAGGCTCAACCGGCTCCCCATTTCTGGTTACGATGACATCAGGTGAGCGCGATACGGCCGTATCAAATTCCGGCGCGCTGATTTGTGCGTAGGGAACATCAACAGTCCCCGCAATATCAATCAGGTTTTCATTAATATAGATTGTCAGATCCGGCGTGATATCGACGGTTGCTGTGGGCATCTGCAATGCCCTGAAATTGCTCCCCTCAATCGACAAATAGGCCTCTTGTTCAAGGGGCATTGCGACACCTTCAACGAAAATAGCGCCAGTGTCCCCGGAGCGCGCCTGGCCTTGTATCTCCAGCTCGCCGTCAGTTTCGGGATTATCAAGCAATGCGAGCCGAACATCGCTGGACACCAGATTCGTTTGCGCAAAGCCGACCGTTTCTGCGAAGACTTCCATATCACCGCCAATCGAGGGCTCTGCCAATGTCCCCGACAAGTTTAATGACGCTGTCGCTTTGCCTCCTTCGTAACGCATGCCTGGTAGCACCCAGTCCAGCATTGCCAAATCATCGAGGGCGAAAAGTAACTCACCGTTAATCGCCTGCGTGTCATTGGGGTCACGTAAGGTCAGTTCGCCCATGGCGGCGCCTTGGTCTTCACTTAATTGCGCATCAAGTGTCGCTGTTACGGCTTCGGCGTCACCGGTAGCGGTAATTTCCCATCTTTCCAGCCGTGTACTGGTTTCCTGATCAAGTGCGAAAAATACTGTATTGTCACTGACAATAGTCGCCTCGAGCGAGCGGATCTTAAAGGTGGCAGTGTCGAGGGTGAGTGCCGCGTCAATATCGACATCACCTGCCACCCGTTCTGCAACATCTTCGGCGCGCAGGCGATTCAACAGCCATAATGACAGCTCATCACCGTCCAGGCCCAACTGAAGTGTTTGGGGGTTGGCGTCAACTGTAGTGCAGATACTGCCGAAACGTTGATCGGAGTCAGCTACACAAAGCGCCTCATTGGATAGTCGCCACGTTTCGTTGCCAAGCTCAAAGTTAAACTCACTGGGCTCGGTGGCTGTGATCGTCGAAAAAGATTCCGTCACGACGCTCAGCTCGGCAATCGTAAGCGCAAAAGCTGAGAGCTGGTCGTTAGCACTTAAGGCAAAGTTGAGGTTCAGTTGTTCAATTTCCTGCATTGCCGATGGCATGAAGGGTAACTCGGCTGGTGCTTGCGATACCAGCTCGCCCTCAATATAGCTGGTTCCCGCTGTGGTGCCATCAACAACGACCTCGGTACTGGCATAACTGATACGCAGTTCATTAAAATTCAGTGCGTTACCGGTAAGTTTAAAGGCGCCACTAAGTTGAATCGGATCAGTGATCTCAGGGGCGTTTAGCCTCGCTCTCGCGTTGCTGACATTAATTTGCATCTGTAATTCCGGCGCCCAGACGATGTCTGCTGAGGCATTCAAATCCAGGCTTTCCCCACCAACCTGTAAGGTTTCCAGTTGCGCCGACTGCAACGTTCCTTCACCTTCGAGAGTAAGCTCAAGACTATCGGGTCGAAACAGGTTGTTGTCGAGCGGGGGCACTGCGACCTGGCTGGTCAGATCGAAATTGTAGTCGTTAAGCGACCCCGCAACTTTTGCCTCCAATTGCTCTACGGTAAATTGCTGCTCATTAAGCGAATAGGGAAACGCCTGCACGGCAATAGTGAGATCAAATGTGGTTTGCTGATAATTCGGGGTAAAGCCCTCATGCTGCCAACTGCCATTTAGTGTCAACCGGCCTTCGCTGTCACCAAGCTTGCTTACTTGTACTTCGTTCAGTTCAACTTGAACTTCGTTCACTTCAAGCTGACCGGATACGGCGGTATCTGCCCCAAAAAAAGGTTGCAGCTGCGCAGCCGAATCAGTAAGCCCGATAAACGGCTGTAAAGGCAGCTTGTTTAGCTGCACGTTCGCCAACCATACAGGCGTGATAAGCAGTTGCGATAAGCGTAGCGTCAACGACTGTTGCGGCGTATTCGCGGCGGAAAAATCGGACTGTATTTGCAACTGCTCAGCAATAGCGCCTGAAACTGTCAGTGAGCCTTGTATCGGTGACAAGTCAATGTCTGGCTGGGGCAACTCAGCCTGATACTCGCCGTCAAGATCCACCGGATAGGCGTTAGCTGTTTGTACGCTTAGACTACCGTCAAAGCTAAGTGGGCTTCCGTTTAACTGTGATGTGACTCTGAGCCGGCGGAGATCAAGCTGACTTTCCTGCCACGCCAGGCGCGCCTCTAATTCGAATGGTAACTCGCTGATATCACCTGTTGCCGGCTGATAACTGACATCTGCCAGGGTTAACTGATTGATACGAAGATTCAGTGGCAGACGCAGTTCGGGTAATTCAACGGGATTCGCACTGTCCGTGCTGGCCGCAGAGGTAAGCTGTTGCAGTTGCGTCTCCAGCACGGTGAGGCGCTCGAGTTGTAGCTCGCCGTCAAGCAGGGCTATGGGGTGCCAGTGAACACTCACCTGAGAGATATCAATTAACTGTTCATCAGTGGTGTAACGAACATTGCGTAACGTGAAATTGTCGAGTAGACGTCCCTCAAACGTTTCATAGGAAACATTAATCGCAGTAAAGTTCAGCGCTGTGGTTAGCAACCATTTTGAGCCACTGGTGGTGGCAAGCAGCAAATACGCACCAAGCGGTATCACCACAAATAAGGTCACAATTGTTGCCGCCAGATATTTAAGCCATCTCATAAGTCAGGCCCTATGGTCAGGTGTATGCGCCATGGTCTTCCCGGTTCATCAACGGCCTGTGCCACATCAAGCCGCACGGGACCTATGGGGGAGAGCCAACGCACGCCGGCACCTAAGGTTTGACGCCAGGGCATGGACCATTCCATACCGCTGTTACCGACATCAGTGAATAACGCCACGCGCCACTTCGGTGCTACCAGATAATCAAATTCGGCGCTCAGGACGCCCAGATAGCGGCCACCGGTGACGACGCCTTCGCTATTCTCAGGCCCGAGCTGTTGATAAGCATAGCCGCGTACACTATGGTCGCCGCCAGCAAAAAAGCGTAAAGACGGCGGAATTTGGGAAAAGTCAGAGGTGGTCATCGCGCCAATCTCACTACGGGCAAGAAACCGCCAACGGGGTGACAGAGTATAGACAGCTTTGCCGCTTAAAGTTAAAGCAATGAAGCTGGTGTCAGCGAGTACGGTATCACTGGCCCCCTTTAGCTTAGCGCTGACGCGAAAACCATTATCCACCAGGTTGCGGTTCTCGGCATCCATTTCGCTGCGCACCAGACTGAATTCGGCGCTTGGGATTAGGAAACTCGATGTTGTTTTATCCACCGCACCGAAGCGGAAGTCTTCGCGCTGATAGGCGAGTTCGTAGGTGCGCTGCCACTCATCATAATGGCGGATGTCGCGTACGCTGGTCCGGTAAAGTGTTGACTCAATAGACTCATAACTTCTATCCATTATTTCGCCGGTGATGCTGTACTGATCACGAGTCGGATCTTTGCCGGGAATAATGTAGTCGACAAAGCCGGTATTCTGCACCTGTGATAAGCGCAGCACACTGCTTAAACGATGCCCGCGGTCGTTGACCCAGCGGCGGTCGAAGGCGAGAGTAAGACGTGCGCCGGTATCGGTGCCGTAGCCGGGACCCACCTGATAGTAATCCCGTTTATTCGGGGTCAGTCGCACAGAAACAGGGACCTGCGCATTGCTTGCCTGATCCCAAATGGGCGCGACCTCGACGGTTTCAAAATAATCACTGCCTGCCAGCGCCACCTGTAAGTCGAGTAACTCGCGGGTGTGAAAGGGCTGACCCTGTGAAAACTGAAAGTAACGGGCAATAAAGTCGTCGCTCAAATGATTGCAGCACATCTCGACATCGCCAAACTTATAACGCTCGCCACTGGCATACACAAGGTCAATATGCGCCGCTTGTTCAGTTAACTCGACGCGGACGTTCTGGCGCTCAAATCGGGCGTCATAATAACCACGCTCGGCAGCAAGATTACGCAACATGTTTTTGGTGCGTTCATAATCCGCGTGAATGAAGGGCTGTCCCGTAGCCAGCGGGAATTGCTTGCGCAGGTTTTGAAAAACAGGATCATCCTGCATACTTCCCTGAATAGTAATATTGAGGGTACCGATCTGAGTGCGTGGGCCCGGGTTAATCTGATAACTTACCCGGGTTACATTTTCGCTATGAATAATCTCGTGCGAGACTTCACTGTGATAGTAGCCGAAGGGTTTAAGCGCATTTTTAATAGACGTTTCACCGCGTCGTGCCAGAAAACGTAAACGAAAACTTGCAGGGGTAGGCTTGCCATTGTAATCAAGCAGCTCGAGGTAGCTATCGACATTTTTCGCCAGCTCGCCATCAACGCCCGAGTACTCCACTTGAAGAGTGGTCGCACGGCGCTCTATCGTTTGCGCGAAGCTCGTTCCTAAGCTCAGTCCGCAAACACAGAAAATAAAGAAGAATATTCGCCAGCAACTGCGTGTCATACAGTTATCCTAGTTGCCAAATCAATGATTCTCAATGAGTATATCAAAGCGCCTGAGATAAATCGGTGAAAAAAACCGCAAGTAAACTGTAAATGCAGATAAAAGACTTGCCAGACCCTTTGCGGCCAGTATAATTCGGGTTCTACTTTGCAGGGGTGTAGTTCCAATTGGTAGAACAGCGGTCTCCAAAACCGACGGTTGGGGGTTCGAATCCCTCCACCCCTGCCATACTTCCCAGCGCACGGTAAATTAGCTAAGCTAGTGGCTACCTTAACAGCTGCAACTATCCGCAACCTCCATGACCACTGATACAAGTCCCGAAAACCTTTGGAATGAATCGCAACGCGATGCCATGGCCGCATTGAACTTATCTGTTTGGCGCCCGGTAGAAATGGCGCAAGCGTCGCCTGCAAAGCTGTCCTCGGTAAATTTGAGCGGGCAATTTTGTTATAAGGCCGAGCAGTGGCTGTTTTGCAGCGAGCATCCCTTACCTGTTGAACTGCCACGCTGGCTGAGCGACCTGGTACGGGCATGTACTGGCCTGACTACGCGGCCGGCAGAAGTGTCACCTAAGATGGTAAGCGAATGGCCCGCTGAGCGTATTATCGAAGTGGCGCAAACGCCTCCTGCCGCAGATGAAAAAAAAGCACTGTGGCAGCGTATTTTTCCATCTCATGATTAAGTTGCTGCAGGACTTCTGCCCCGAATTAAATGTGATTGAACGCGCAAGTCAGGTTGAACCCTGGACGGAGAGCAATTTACAGTCATGTTTTCAGCCGGGCTATCAGGTCTTTGGCTGGTTCGATTCCACTGCCGGGCTGGTTGGTTTTTATATAACACACGCGGTTTGCGATGAACTCACCCTGATGAACATTGCCGTTCATCCTGACTGGCAACAACAGGGCATCGGCCGCGAGTTATTAGAGCATCTGCTTGCCGGAGCGCGAGCCGAACATATGACGGTATGGCTTGAGGTGCGGGTTTCTAATACTGCGGCAATTCATCTTTATCGGCGCTTGGGCTTCCATGAAGTAGGTCGGCGTCCTGACTATTACCCGTTAAAGAGTGGACGAGAGGATGCCTTAATAATGAGCCGGATTGCGAGCGGAAGTCCAATTTAGAAGTCAGGGCAAAATTTTGTTTTTAGCAATTGCATGAACTTCAGCGTATCTTCATCATTAATCGAATAGTAAATCGTTTGTGCTTCTTTACGAAACTTCACCAGGCGTTGTTGGCGCAATACCGCCAGGTGTTGAGAGAACGCTGACGGACTTAGTGGGAAATGTTGGTTCAGGGCGCCCACGCTTTGCTCGCCGCCGGCAAGATGACAGAGAATTTGCAACCGGTGTTCGTTCGCGATCGAACGCAAAAAAACGGCTGCATTTTGCGCCTCTTCTTGTTGCATTTCTTCGATAGTCGGCGTACTCATTGATGTTTCCTATACTGATTTAGCGAGTTCCCGTTCCGTTTTTAGACCAAAAAGCTTTCGCATGGCAATACTTGCCGGGCAAAAACCGGTAAACGACTGCTGGAACAGATTCACTCCAATAAAAACCGTCAGCCAAATAAATCCGGGGTGAACCCAGACGGTTAAAGCGACCGATAATATTATCATAATACCAGCAAATGCTGTTAATGCTCGTTCAAGACTCATAGCTAACTCTTTTGCGTGCTTCTAATTTAGAATTTGCTAAAATATAGTCGAGGCGGGTCTTATTGTCCAGCAATTTTGTACGCTTCCGTGTACTTGATATAGCAGGGAAGGTTCCCGCGGAAGCTTGGAACGCGTTGCCAAAAAGAGTAAGCTGTCAGGCCGTGAACAAGAATGTAACAGTATGAGTAAATCAATCAGTCAAATTGAATTTTTGCGTGAGCATGCCAAGCAAGCAAGTCAGAAGGCGTATGCTCCTTATAGTCAGTTTCATGTCGGTGCAGCCTTATTGATGCGTAGTGGCGAGGTGGTGACCGGCTGTAATGTTGAAAATGCATCCTACGGTCTTTCCAATTGCGCGGAGCGCACTGCGGTATTTAATGCCGTGGCACAGGGTTATGACCCCGCAGACATTGCAGCTGTAGCGATTTACACCGCCACCGAGAAAGCCTGCGCCCCCTGTGGGGCTTGTCGCCAGGTGCTGGCTGAATTTTTACAGCCTGGAACCATGATTTCTTCAACCAGTGAACGACAGCTACGGCAATGGTCAATAGAAGAACTGTTGCCGGACGGTTTTGAGTTTGACATAGAAGCCTATCGGAAGCCGTTATGAGACAAAATGATCAAGCTGTAGCGCGTTTGGCGTTGCAACTTATGGATTTAACCTCGCTTAACCAAGATGATTCAACCCGTAGCATCAGCAACTTGTGTGTAAGTGCTGCTACGGCCTTTGGCCCACCGGCAGCGCTATGCGTTTTTCCCGAGTACGTGATATGGGCAAAGCAAGAGAGCCTGCGTCTGGGCTTGCCACAGTTAAAAATTGCGACTGTGACCAATTTCCCCGGTGGTTATCCTGATATCGAACGCGCTGTGGCTGAGACCGAGCGCGCGGTTGCTGCCGGCGCCGACGAAGTCGACGTGGTGTTTCCTTATCGGGCCTTTATGCAAGGTGACTCAGACTTAGGTCAAGAGTTGATCAGCGCCTGTAAACAGGCGTGCGGTGAAGGTGCGTTGTTAAAGGTCATTCTGGAAACCGGCGTATTACAAGAGCGCAAGCTCATTCGCCAGGCAAGTGAGTTGGCCATAACTGCAGGAGCTGACTTTATAAAAACCTCAACCGGCAAGGTTGCAACCAATGCGACTCCGGAAGCCGCACAAGTGATGCTCGAAGCCATCCGTGAGAGTGGCACGAATTGTGGTTTTAAAGCTGCTGGTGGCGTGCGAAATGTTGCTGATGCCGCTACCTACCTGCACCTGGCAGAAGATATTTTAGGAGCAGACTTCTTAACGCCGGCTCGTTTTCGGTTTGGCGCAAGTGGTTTGTTAAGCAATCTGGTCGCGACCCTGTCGGGACAGGACGCGACAACAGCAGGGAATAGCTATTAATGTATTTACCTCAGGAAATTATTCGCAGTAAGCGTGATGGTAATGAATTAACCCGCGCAGAAATTGACTTTTTCATCCGTGGTTTGACCGACGGCGGCATTGCAGAAAGTCAGATTTCTGCGTTTGCTATGGCGGTGTTCTTTCAAGGCATGAGCATGGCGGAGCGCGTCTACCTGACCGAGGCAATGCGCGATTCCGGACAAGTGTTGGATTGGCAGTCGCTGCAACTTAATGGCCCGGTGCTTGATAAGCACTCGACCGGTGGTGTCGGCGATGTCGTGAGCCTGATGCTGGGGCCTATTATTGCCGCTTGTGGCGGCTATGTGCCAATGATCTCAGGGCGTGGCCTTGGCCATACCGGCGGTACGCTGGATAAAATGAACGCTATACCAAATTACCAGACGTTTCCAAGCGACAGTCAGTTTCGTCAGGTGGTCAAGCAGGTCGGCGTTGCTATTATCGGCCAAACCGGCAGCCTGGCGCCGGCAGATAAGCGCTTTTACGCCACGCGTGACGTAACAGCGACGGTCGAGTCAGTTCCGCTTATCACCGCTTCAATTCTTTCCAAGAAACTTGCCGCTGGCCTTGACGGGCTGGTATTGGATGTCAAAACCGGTAATGGCGCTATTATGCCGACCCTTGAGCGATCTCAGGAGCTGGCTGATAGTTTGGTTAGCGTCGCGCAGGGAGCAGGGCTGAATACTTCAGCGCTGATAACTGATATGAATCAGGTACTGGCGCAGTCGGCCGGTAACGCTGTAGAAGTGCGTGAAGCCATTGCTTATTTACGTGGTGACCTGAGAACCCCGCAACTGCATCAGGTCACCTCTGCATTGGCGGCAGAAATGTTGCAATTAGGAGGCTTGGCGACATCAAATGAAGCAGCCCTGCAACAAGTGCAGCAAGCGTTAGATAGTGGCGCCGCAGCCGAGAAGTTCTCGGCCATGGTCCACGCGCTCGACGGCCCTGCCGACTTACTCGACAACGTCGACGCGTACCTGCCGCTGGCAGCCGTGGCTCGCCCGGTCTATGCCTCAGAGAAACAATTGGAGCAAGGGCAGTATGTTGGGTCAGTTGCGACCCGCGAGCTGGGTCTGGCAGTGGTCAGCTTAGGCGGTGGCCGCCGTCGTAGTGAGGACGCGCTTGATTATAGCGTGGGGCTGGATCATATTTTGAGTATCGGACAGCAAGTCGATGCACAGACCCCGCTGGCAATGGTTTATGCTGCTGATGAAAGCAGTTGGCAAGCTGCGGCGGCAACGGTGCAGCAGGCTTATACGTTGACAACAAGTAACCCTGAGGTGCCGACTGCTGTATATCGCCGTGTTGGCAAAGCACGAGAAAGCTAACTAAGGAGAAGCAATGGCGCGGGCAATTGTATTGGTCCTGGACTCATTTGGCATAGGCGCCGCCGACGACGCCGCCAGATTTGGTGATGAAGGTGCCGACACCTTCGGTCACATTGCTGAATTATGTGCCAGCGGGCAGGCGAACGAGCAGCGCAATGGACCTTTGCAAATTCCGAACCTGGTTGCCTTAGGGCTCGCAGAAGCGAGTCGTGGTGCGACCGGCAGGTACCCACAAGGAATCGAGCAGGTCGAGCCATGTATTGGTCGTTATGGCTGGGCCCAGGAGCTTTCGTCTGGCAAGGACACGCCCTCAGGTCACTGGGAAATGGCTGGGGTACCAGTGCTGTTTGACTGGGGCTACTTCTTGGATAAGGAACAGTCATTCCCCTCGGAGTTATTGGAAGAATTGGTACGCCGCGCTGATTTACCCGGCTATCTTGGCAACTGTCATGCTTCAGGTACAGAGATTATTCAGCGACTAGGCGAAGAGCATTGCCGTACCGGTAAGCCGATTTTCTACACTTCGGCAGACTCTGTCTTCCAGATAGCTTGTCATGAGGAAACCTTTGGCCTTGAGCGTCTTTATCAGGTTTGTGAGATCGCGCGTCAGCTGGTGGATGATTATAACATTGGCCGGGTCATCGCCCGGCCCTTTATTGGCGATGCTGAGCGTGGTTTTACCCGCACTGCGAACCGCAAAGATTACGCATCGCCACCGCCAGCAAAGACCGTTCTCGATAAGCTGCAGGAGGCTGGCGGTACAGTAATAAGTATTGGCAAAATTGCTGATATCTTTGCCCAACAGGGCATTACCCATAGCTACAAAGCCGATGGTTTAGAAGCGCTTACGGCAAAAACGATTGAAGCCATGCGTGAGGCGCCACCGCGTAGTCTTATTTTTACCAATCTGGTCGATTTTGACACCTTGTATGGCCACCGTCGTGATGTCGCCGGCTACGCCCGCGCGCTGGAAACCTTTGATCGCTTATTACCCGAGGTCATGGCGTCGCTGGCGCAAGATGATGTGCTGATTCTCACCGCCGATCATGGTTGTGACCCCACCTGGCCGGGTACCGATCATACCCGGGAGTTCGTACCGGTGCTGATGTACGGTAAAAACCTGCCTGCCCATAATTTAGGCAAACGAGAAACCTTTGCTGATATAGGTCAAAGTATTGCTGAGCTGCTCGAACTCGACGACATGGATTATGGTACTTCTATGCTTCCCCAAAAATTCTGAGCAAGGAACGACGAAGTGGCAACGCCTCACATCAGTGCCAGCGAAGGGCAATTTGCGGCAACCTGTTTGTTACCAGGTGACCCGTTGCGCGCAAAATACATCGCAGAAACCTTTTTGACTGACGTCGAATGTGTCACCGCAGTGCGCAATATGTTGGGTTACACGGGGTATTTTCAGGGCCAGCGTATATCGGTGATGGGAAGCGGAATGGGCATGCCCTCATGCGCTATCTACGCGACTGAACTGGTGCGTTATTATGGTGTGCAACGCTTGGTACGAGTCGGCAGTTGTGGCGCTGTGCAAAAAGAGTTAAAGCTCAATGACGTGCTGGTGGCCAATAGTGCCAGCACGGATTCCAACATGAACAAGGTGCGTTTCGGTGGTTTTGATTTTGCCGCCTGCGCAAGTCCACGTCTGGTGCAAAGCGTGCTTAATTTTGCCGATCAACGGCGAAAAGCTCTCGCCGTGGGTCAGGTATTCTCAACCGACAGTTTTTACGATAGTCCGCACGATCAGGTTGAGCGGCTGCAGCGTATGGGGGTTCTTGCCGTTGAAATGGAGGCCGCTGCTCTGTACGGTATTGCAGCGAGTTATCAGGTGCAGGCGCTCACGATGCTTACCGTGTCGGATCATTTGTTAACCGGTGAGCAACTCCCAAGTGAAGCGCGGCAAAATGGCTTCACCGAAATGGTCGAATTTACTTTGTCTGCGTTAACCGGAAAAAGCTCATAAAAAGCGCCGCCAAATGAATGGTGGCGCACGTCAGCAAAACTGGATTACTGTGAAATGCGCGGCAGTAACTGAGCAAGGTCACGGGCCAGTTCAGCCCTGGTCACACTCGCATCACCATTAAACCGGGCTGTCAGGGTAGGCGTAAGATCAAACGTGCCCTGTTCGACGCTGAGCTCCACCTGTGCAAGCCCCATATTCAGCGCTAATTGCACGTATCCACGTTTATTCGCAGGAATTTCGAAACTATCTTCAAGCTCCAGCACCTGGTCTAACCGGATCACGACGATAGGCTCATTGGGGTCAAAACTATTTGCAAGCTCTTCTAACCCAAGCGCTTGCACAAGCGCGTACGCAACATCCGTGCGGGACACCGAAGCGTCGCTACCAAAATGCGATGAAGTGAGCGGAGGCATCAGCGCAGCGGTATTTGCAGCGCCACTTCGTAAGGGGGCATTACGACTGGTAACGGCATTTGCGAACGCAGCTGTGTTTGCATCCGTGTCAAAGAACCTAATGCTGTTTCCGCTTCGCGACTGACGGGTCAGGCCACTTAAGGTTAGCGCATCGGCAAGCTCAATGCGCTCTAATGACGCGTCAGGTGCAAAGCCTGTTGCGCGGGCATCCATTAATCGTTCGTTGATCGCCAGTTCGATAAACACACGTGCTGGGTGGCCTTGAGTATCGTCGATGCCATCGATACCCGCTGATTCAACAAACCGAATCGAGACGTCAGTCGGCGCAGGAATGCCAATACCGTTGGTCACGCCTAGCGGGTCTAATGACAGTCCACTCACGGAGCCAATTCCACGCGCATAAACTTTCCAGGTACCCGGCACGGCTGGCGCGCTGACGCCCACCGAGGAACCTAATACAGGCAAGCCAATACCTGAGCCGTAGCGGTTACCGTTTGGATCCTCAAGGACAAATGCAGTACCGGTTTCAATTTGCGCGCTAGCGAGAACCAGTGTTGCTGAAGCAGGTACGGTAAAAGTCTCACTTGCAGTTTCGCCTACCGGGAAGTATTCCACGGTGCGGGTAATGCTTTCACCATCGGTAAGCAGCGCGTTGGCGTTAAACTCACGATTTAGTTTTACCGTATCACCAAATAACTCAGAGTTACCCAGTGCGGCCCTGACCGCGGCATGCGCATTCACGTAGCCCGCTCCAGCTTCCCATGCGTCGCGTCCTGGCATCACGGTGGCGGTCTCTTGGATGATTTGTTTGACCTGTTGCCATTGCAGGTTCGGATTCGCCTCCAGCATCAGCGCTACGATGCCTGAAACGTGAGGCGCTGCCATTGATGTGCCACTGGAAAAGGTATAGTAGGCAAGTTGCTCGGGAGGGAGGTTCTCCGAATCCTGCGTCGCACTGAGAGTACCGGTGCTCGACAGTGAAGCTCGTACTGAAATAATGTCCACGCCTGGCGCCGTAATGGTTGGGCGGTCCTCCCAGGTATAAGTCTCGCCATCAACGACAGCGGTTCCCGTTTTGCCGTTCACGCCGCGTGAACTGAAATCGGCTAAATTACCCTGTTTATCACCCGCTGCAACAGTAATCACCCAAGGCGCTTTTTTAAAGTTACCGGTAATGGTCGATTCACCCGGACCCGAATTACCGGCGGAAAAAACAGTGATGATGCCATTATCAGCAAGAGCTTTGGTTGCGACGTTGGTGGGATCATCGGGATTAAAGTCGGTGCCGACATCACCGGTATTTCCAAATGAGTTTGAGATCACCCGGATGTTGTAAGTGAACTGGTTATGCAGGGCATAATCAAACCCGCCAATGGTGTCGAGAATGAACAGTCCTGCTCCGGAACCGTAGCCAATAATTGAGGCTCCGGGCGCAACGCCGTTGTGTTCACCATTGCTCATCGCGCCGGTACCGCCGATGGTTCCCGCAACATGTGTACCATGCCCACCAGCGATATCGGTATTGGCCACGTTTTCCTGATAGGTAATTGGCGCAATGCCTGAAAAGCTATTCAAATTGACCTGGGCGAGAACATTTTGCACCACGTGTTGCGGGTACATCAGGTCGCCATGGGTGCCGTCAACGCCCGAGTCATTGACGACAACGCCAATACCGCGGCCTGAATAAGGGATACCATTGGAGCGCAGTGAGGTATCGTCGCGTAGGCTTTTGACACCGGTGATGGCTGTCGCGTCGCCATTTTCGAGTACCAGCGGGTCGTTATGCCAGACGGAACGAACATCTACCCGCTGGTAAATGCGTTCAATTTGCTGTGCTGTGGCAAGCGCGCCGACCATGGGTAAGCGTTGCATCGCCACACCACTGACACCAAGGTCTTCCAATGCCTGCAATTGACCGTCCGAGGGGGCTTCATCCTGGTCAAAGGTGATGATCACTTGGTGCAGCGTATCCGCGCTGGCTTGGTTAATGATCGATTGCAAATCAGGATCAAAGGTTTTCGCGAACGAGCTGGAAGCACCAAAGGTAAGTAGCAGTCCCAGACTCACCGCAGATAATTTCACTGTAGTTTTCATTGTCTCATTCCTATCGTGATGATTTTGGCGCTCTCAGACTGACATGGTGTGAGCGGGCAAAAAATAGGGGTGATCCCCTAAGCTGAGATGCATCAAGGTGGCGTTTTTTGTGCTAATCGGCGACAATGCGCGGGTAAGCTCAAAAGGAAAATGTGATGTCGCAAACTGCATTAAGCAAAGAGGTGGGGAAACGCCGCACCTTCGCTATTATTTCGCACCCCGATGCGGGTAAAACTACCATTACTGAGAAGGTTCTTTTGCACGGCCAACGTTTGCAAAAAGCAGGTACGGTAAAGGGCAAGAAGTCTGGGCAGCATGCTAAGTCTGACTGGATGGAAATGGAAAAAGAACGGGGCATCTCGGTGACCACCTCGGTGATGCAGTTTCCCTATCGTAATGCCCTGGTGAATCTGCTTGATACCCCGGGACACGAGGACTTTTCTGAAGATACCTATCGTACCCTGACGGCGGTAGACTCATGTTTGATGGTGATTGACGGCGCCAAGGGTGTCGAGGACCGTACCATCAAGCTGATGGAAGTTACCCGGCTGCGCGACACACCCATCATCACGTTTATGAACAAGCTCGATCGCGATATTCGTGATCCGCTGGAATTGCTCGATGAAGTTGAAAGCGTTCTTAATATCATGTGCGCGCCCATCACCTGGCCGATTGGATCAGGTAAGAACTTCAAGGGTGTTTACCATTTGCTTGATGACGAGGTTATTCTCTATAAAACGGGGCAGGGCCATCGAATTCAGGAGCGTGAGGTCATTAAAGGCCTCGATAATCCGGAGCTTGATACACGCCTTCCGGGCTATGCAGAAGAATTACGCGAGCAGATTGAGCTGGTGCAGGGCGCATCAAACGAGTTTGATAAAGAGCTGTTTCTGGCAGGTGAGCTGACACCGGTGTATTTCGGCACGGCACTTGGTAATTTTGGCGTTGATCATATGCTTGACGGCCTGGTTGACTGGGCGCCGACGCCGCTGCCACGTGAAACTGATGACGGACGCAAGGTTGCCGCAACCTCGCCTGACTTTTCCGGGTTCGTGTTTAAGATTCAGGCCAATATGGATCCCAAGCACCGCGACCGCGTCGCTTTTATGCGCATCGTGTCAGGTAAGTACGAAAAAGGCATGAAGATGCATCAGGTGCGTATCGGCAAAGACGTGCGAATTGCTGATGCACTTACTTTCCTGGCCGGCGATCGCGAACATGTCGAGGAAGCATACCCTGGCGACATTATTGGCTTACATAATCACGGTACCATTCAGATCGGTGACACCTTCACCGGTGGTGAAAAATTTAAATTCAGCGGTATTCCTAACTTCGCGCCGGAATTATTCCGCCGAATACGCCTTAAAGACCCGCTGAAACAAAAGCAACTGTTAAAAGGCTTGGTTCAGCTTTCTGAGGAAGGCGCCGTACAGGTCTTCCGGCCACTGGCAAACAACGACCTGATTGTTGGCGCGGTCGGCGTATTGCAGTTTGACGTGGTGGTGCATCGTTTAAAATCAGAATACAACGTTGATGCCGTCTATGAGTCAATCAATGTTGCGACCGCGCGCTGGGTTAGCAGTGACAGTGAACGTAAACTGGATGAGTTCCGCCGTAAAGCCGAGGCCAATCTGGCTCTTGATGGCGGTGATAACCTGACTTACATTGCGCCGACCTCGGTCAATTTAAATCTGGCGATAGAGCGTTACCCCGACATTGAGTTCCATCATACCCGGGAGCATTAAAATCATGAGCCACCACCTGTTTGACAGCCATTGCCATCTAGACTTTGACGACTTTGATGATGACCGCAAACAGGTGCTGGAAAATGCTTTTAGAAAGGGTGTGCGGCGTATTCTGGTACCGGGAACCCGATGTGGTACACCGCTTGACTTCAGCGCGCCGGACGTCGATATCAAGCTGCACTTTGGTGTCGGGTTACACCCTTACTTTATTGCCGATCATAAACAAGAACATCTTGACTGGATTGCAGAACAACTGGAAAACGATGCTTCGCTTTTAGTGGGTGAAATTGGTCTGGACCGTACCTGCGATGACTGGCAAAAACAATGTAATATATTCGCCGCGCAACTTGAGCTCGCGATTGATTATCAACGTCCCATGATTTTGCACCACCGCAAAACCCAGAGTGATCTGCTTGAGCTCATCACCCCCCAATTAAATGACCTGCCAGAAACCAAAGGTGTGCTACACGCGTTCAGTGGTAGCCCTGAGCAGGCGGAGGACTGGATAAGCAAGGGTTTCAAGCTAGGGGTTGGAGGTACCATTACTTACGAGCGTGCGAAGAAAACCCGTGAGGCGATCGCAAAAGCACCGCTGAAGGGACTGGTGTTAGAGACTGATGCACCGGATATGCCATTGGCAGGCTATCAGGGTGAGCGTAACGAACCTTGTCGTGTGGCTGAAGTGTTCAGTCAGCTCGTCGAGTTACGTCAGGAGTCGGCAGAAGAGCTGGCGCAGGCATTGTGGGCAAATAGCTGTGAGCTTATTGGCTGCTCTGCGGCGGACGCCAGCGACGATAACGCCACTTGTTGAAGGTAAGTGTGATCAGTATCCCGGCGACAACGGCGAAGATAATAAGGTACTGGCCATAATAGGTCAGGTATTCGTGGGTCGCCAGCGGCTCTGCCAATAGCAGTGGCTGATTCACCGTCACATGCAGATAACCGTGAATAAGCGCGTCTTCCCGAATTTCTTCAATGACCACAAACACTTGCTCTGGTTTGTCGGTGACGGCATCGGCCGCGACGACCTTTTGCCCATAACTGTCGTAAATGGCGCTGTATTCGACCAACCGGTGTTGGGTCAGACGTTCAACCAATGCCTGTAGCTTATCGACGTCATTTTCAATCAGCCAGTAGCGCGCTTCATGCCCCGCCTGGACGGCCATGAGTTCGACAAGCTGTTGGCTATGTGCCTGCAAATCGGCGAGACTGGTCTCTTGCATCGTACTCCAGAAATTCTCGATAAGAATGAGCAGGAGCACCGCGGCAAGAAGCCGGCGGCCGCGCCGATAGACAAGCTTGATGATATTGATAACATGTTGAGCGGTGGTCATAGCAAAACTATACGCTGAGCAGCCCCCTAAGAGCAACTAAGAAGAACAGAACAATGCTTAATTTACAACGACCTGGACTGGTTGTTTTTGATATGGACTCGACGCTTATCACTATCGAATGTATTGATGAGCTTGCAGCACTGGTTGGCAAGAAAGACCAGGTCAGTGTCGTAACAGAAGCGGCCATGCGCGGTGAACTGGACTTTGCGCAAAGCCTGCGCGCGCGGGTGGAACTGCTAGCCGGGGTTAAACAGCAGCAACTGGCGCAACTGTTTCAGCCGATTCCACTGTCACAAGGGGCGCGGCAACTGGTGCAATGGCTTCACGATAAAGGCTGGTACGCGGCAGTTGTCTCCGGCGGTTTTACCTGGTTTACCGAGCAACTTGCCCGCGAAATAAATTTAGACGCACAGCAGGCAAATCGGCTGCTTTGGCACAACGCAATGTTAACCGGCGAAGTTGCAGAGCCAATAGTGGATGCCGCCAGTAAAGCGCGTTTTTTGCAAGAACTGGCGCAGCGTTGGTCGATTCCACTGGCGAATACGGTAGCAGTGGGAGATGGCGCCAATGATCGTGACATGTTAGAAGTCGCTGGCTACGGTGTCGCTTATTGCGCCAAGCCCGCCTTGCGGGAAGTCGCAGATTACAGTATTGATACGCCAGATCTGATGATACTGGCAGAGCATTTAGCAACTTTTGAGTAATGGATATGGCGAAAGCAAAAACAGCTTATGTTTGCAACGACTGCGGCGCAGATTACGTACGCTGGTTAGGACAATGTACTGAGTGTAAGTCCTGGAACTCCTTAACGGAAGTGCGGCTGGGGACCAACAAATCGGCCGCCGTTGAGCGCCGCGGGTTTGCTGGCGCAACACAGGCCAAAGTTCAGACCCTGGCTGAAGTTGATTTAGAGGACTTGCCGCGCTTTAGCAGCACCTATCAGGAATTTGATCGGGTACTCGGCGGTGGCATCGTTCCCGGCTCGGCAATTTTGATTGGCGGCTCGCCGGGTGCAGGTAAAAGTACCTTGTTATTGCAAACCATGTGCAAGCTTGCGGCGACGATGAATACGCTCTATGTGACTGGTGAAGAGTCATTGCAACAGGTCGCATTGCGCGCACAGCGACTGGGCTTACCTACCGATAAATTGCGCATGCTCGCGGAGACGTCCGTTGAAACCATCTGCGATCTTGCTGATCAGGAAAAACCGCGGGTCATGGTGATCGACTCCATTCAGGTGATGCATCTGGCGGACATTCAGTCGGCACCCGGGAGTGTCTCTCAGGTGCGCGAATCAGCAGCGTATCTGACCCGTTACGCCAAGCAAAAGGGCGTGGCCATCATCATGGTGGGGCACGTGACAAAAGATGGCTCGCTCGCCGGCCCCAAAGTACTGGAGCACTGTATAGATGCTTCGATTTTGCTGGAGGGCACTGCAGATTCACGATTTCGTACCTTGCGGGGTAATAAAAACCGTTTCGGTCCGGCAAATGAACTGGGCGTTTTTGCCATGACCGGACAGGGACTGCGCGAAGTCAGTAATCCATCGGCGATCTTCTTGCAACGCGGTGAGGAGCACGGCAATGGCTCGGTGGTTATGGTGATTTGGGAGGGCACCCGGCCGTTACTGGTCGAACTGCAAGCGCTGGTAGATGCCAGTCAGTTAGCGAATCCGCGCCGTGTTGCGGTGGGTACCGAAGCCACCCGACTGGCGATGCTCCTGGCGGTATTGCATCGCCATGGTGGCCTGCATATGTCCGATCAGGACGTGTTTGTAAATGTCGTGGGCGGTGTGCGCGTAACTGAAACCGGAGCAGATCTGGCGTTACTGCTGGCGATTGTTTCAAGTTTTCGCGAGCAGCCTTTACCACGTGATCTGATCGTGTTTGGCGAAGTCGGGCTGGCCGGGGAGATCCGCCCGGTGCAAAACGGCCAGGCGCGGCTTAACGAAGCGGCCAAACATGGCTTTACCCGCGCGATTGTAGCGGCAGGAAATCGTCCCAAAGAGGCCATCCATGGCATGGAAGTCATTGCCGTGAAAAACCTTCAGCAGGCGCTCGAGGCCATCTGATGCTGACACAGCTGACCCTGGTCAATAGCTTACTGTTGAGTCTTAATCCCTGTCTGGATGACTGGCTGCCGCAGTGGGTCGTGTCGCCGTGGCAGGTAATTGGCACCGAGCAGCATGGGCAACGGCTCGAGGCCATGGTTGCAATGCAGCCGGAGCTGGTGGTCAGTGGCAGTTTTGTCAATCGTCAGCTACGCCTGGCACTTCAGGCGCATACCGATTTGCACACATTACCTTACACACAAACCTACACTGACTGGCAGCAGGCAGTGCAACAACTTGCGGCACGGCTGGGCCAGAGCCGCCAGGGTCAGGCCTGGTTAAACGCGCAGGCAGCCGAGCTTAGCGCCTTTGACTTAACCGCGCTTGGCGAGATTCTGGTTGTCATGCCGAATGCCTACACCTGGGGCCAGGACAGCTGGATCGCCAACTTGTTAACGCGCCAGGGCGGCGAACTTTCGTCACTGATGGGCGCGGGTGAATTGGTGCGCTTAAGTATTGAAGAGCTGATCAGCAGCCAACCTGACACGGTCATTCTGGAGGGCTTCTCGGCGGACTATGCCAGAGCTCATGACTGGCTTTGGCACGATGCGGTGCAGGACTGGCTGGCACAGCGTCGGCATTTTAACGTCGATGGTGCAGTGGCCGGATGCTCTGATGTGCGCGCGGTAGAGTATCTGCAGGCATTAGACCCGGTGCCGGAGGTGCGTCAATGAATCCCCGTACCGTGCTGATGTTAAGCTTTGGCTGTGTGCTGGTACTGCTGATTCATTTGAGCATTGGCTCCGCTGGCTGGGGTTTCGCTGCACTTGGCGATGCAGCCGCTGTCATTTTTTATGATATTCGCCTGCCACGCGCGCTGCTGGCGTTGCTTAACGGTATTGCGTTGGGGATAGCCGGTGCCACCTTGCAAGTCATTTTTCGTAATCCGCTGGCAGAGCCGGGAATTACCGGTGTTGCCGGCGGTAGTGCATTAGCGGTAGTGATTGTTCTGTACAGTGGTCTTGCGCTGCCAACACTGGTGACGTTGCCAGTGGTAGGTATGGTAGGAGGTATTGTCAGTTTAATTCTGCTATGGCTGATAGCAGGTGGCAACACCAGTGGCCTGCGCCTGATTCTGGCGGGTGTTGCAGTCGCTTCTTTTGCCGGCGCATTGCTGGCGTTGGTACTGAATCTGGCACCCAACCCCTTTGCTTATCTTGAGTGGAGCATGTGGCTGTTAGGTTCGGTTGCTAATCGCGGCTGGGAGCAGGTCGTACTGATGATCCCGAGTCTGATGATCGCTTTGGCATTGCTATACTGGCAGCGCCATTACATCAATGCGCATATTTTCGATTATCAGACCTTAGCAACCCTGGGCTTTGCCCAGAAGCGCTCATTATGGTGGGTATTATTCGCTGTGACCTTGCTAGTGTCAGCCTCGGTGGTCACTGCCGGGGTCATCGGCTTTATCGGCTTACTGGCACCCCATGCGGCACGTTTGTTGGGTGAAGAGCGACCGCCGCAGCTAATGCTGCTAAGCGGCATCTGCGGCGGCTTGCTACTGGTATTAATAGATACAGTGGTTAAGATCGTCCCGACGACCGTTGAACTGCAACTAGGGGTGGTCGCAGCCTTTTTAGGGGCGCCATGGCTGATTTACCTGCTTTATAAACAGAGGCCGGCATGAGCTTACATGTAGCGCAGATTGCGCACAGTACACGCCTGCAGCAGGTCAGCTTTACTGCCAAAGCGGGTCAGTTTGTCGGCATCATTGGGGCAAACGGTGCCGGTAAAAGCTCATTACTGACAGCCATTACCGGACAGCTCATGCCGCTGCATCAAGGCAGCGTGCATTACAATGAGCGTTCCGTATTGCATATGAGCGCTAGCGAGCGTCGCGCGTTATTTGGCTACTTACCCCAAAGCCCGGCTTTACACGGTGACATCTCCGTAAGCCATTTTTTGCAAAGCGGCTTAGTGAACCTACCGGCAGCAAATGCTGGTCGTGACGAACTGACTCGGGTAGCAAACCTATTGGCAATAACGGGATTCTTACCACGCCCACTACCCCACCTTTCGGGTGGTGAACAGCGCCGGATTCATCTGGCCCGGGCGTTGCTCGGAGATCAGCCCTGGCTGGTGTGTGACGAGCCAACTGCCAGCCTCGATTTGCATCACCAGCTAAAAGTAATGGCTTTACTCAGGAGCTTTGCTGACAACGGTAAACTGGTTACTGCAGCCTTACATGATTTAAGTCTGGCGGCCCGCTTTTGCGATAAACTGGTGTTATTGCATGAGGGGAGGTTAATGGCATGCGGTGAGCCCGCGGAGGTACTCAGCGAGGCGAACCTCGCCCGGGCTTTTGCAATTAAAGCCCGTTGGCTTTGTACCGAGCAGGGCGTGGCGTTATTACCCACCCTGCTGAAATAATCGTCGCTAAAATTCGTTTTGCCACTGCTCCAGTAGTGGGTGCTGGCGCGGCTGAGTACGACGCGTTGACGCTTCATTACTTTGTAAGGTCATCGCGCTGGCACTGCAACTGCCGAAACTGATGAAATATTTTGCTTCATCAAGCAATGGGTCGCCATTCACGCCCCAATCGCCTACTAACGTATCTGCAGCGCTGCACTGCGGCGCGATACCATCAAAGTAACGACCCTCGCCGTCGGCGTTGACGGTTTCAAAGTTAATCACAAAACTGCGTTTATCACAGAAAGGCCGTGGTGACTGGCCGACGGGTTTACCACAGGTACTGCCACCGATGACCACGACATCAACAAAAGGCTTCAGACCGTTTATAATCAGCTCGGAAGATGAGCAACTGGAGGCGGTAGTCAGTACAAAAACACGATTGAGATTCAGTTGCTGTATACCATCGACTAACTGGAACACCGAAGTGTTATTCAGATCGGAGTTTTTATCGTTATAAATCAGACTGACGAAAGGGTTGCCGATAACATTATCACCCGCTGCCTGTGTGGCTGCCTGATTGGCATAACGGATCAGCCCACCACCGTTGTAACGGACGTCAATGATTAGCTCGTCGACGCCGACCAGACTGTCATAAGCCTGGTTCAAATCGCTACCAGTACGTTGAATAAAGCTATTCAGCACATAGTAGCCAACATCTTTGCCATTTTGCGCAAAGCGCTCAATCGCCAATACAGTATTGGTGTCAACTTCAACCTTGGTAACCACATCTGTAAATTCACTGCCGTCGGGCTTTTGCCAGGTGAAGGTGACCGGGTAACCGGTTTCAGCGGGGCCCAGTGCCTGATTCAATGTGCCGTTGGCGATAAGTGTGGCCACCGCGACACCGTCAATTGCGAGAATTTCGTCACCGCGTGACATACCCGCCAGCTCTGCGGGAGACTCCGCAAAAACATAGTTCAGCAGTAACTGTGAGCCGACCACTCGGGTTGAAAAACCAAAGCCAATGTATTCAGCGCTGACAAACCGGTCCTGATACTCCTGCTCGGTCAAGATATAGCTGAAGCGATCTTGTGGGCTACGGATGGCGTCCAGCAAGGCATATACGGAATCATAACTGGCCGGTTCGACATTGGCCGGTATATCTTCATACCAGAAATAGTTTTCGCGCATATAATCTAAAAAGTAACGGTTTTGTTCGACCACGGAACAGCTATCTGCTGCGGGTGATTCACTACTGTCACCAGAGCCGCCACCGCAGCTGATGAGCAGAGGAAACGCACAGCAAAGAACTAAGGGACGAATTAGGCGTGTTGACTTTTTCAACATAATGCTGCTCCTGATCAGTACACCGCATAAGTTTTTATAAGGCTTTGTTGCTATGAAGTCCAGTCAGTAAAATTCATTGGTGACGGACAAGATGATTTTTGGCAAACTGCCAGTCTTTGTACGTATGGAGTCAGGTGGAAGTTCTATGACGGCAGTAATGATCGACCTTGAGGGTACTGAACTGAATGCGGCTGAACGCGAACTGCTTGCGCATCCCGCGGTGGGTGGCGTCATTTATTTTACCCGCAACTTTGCCGACCCGGATCAGTTGCAGGAACTGGTGCGTCAGACCCGTGCGGCGGCCCGCAACCCTCTTGTGCTGGCAGTCGACCACGAAGGTGGACGGGTGCAGCGCTTTCGCAATGGCTTCTCAGAAATACCTGCCATGGGCAAGATACTGCCGCAGTCGATGTCTGCCGACGACGCTCAGCATATGGCGCAGGAGCTCGGCTGGTTAATGGCCAGTGAGATTTTAGCTGTCGATATTGATATCAGCTTTGCTCCTGTGCTGGATATTAACGGTATCAGTGACGTCATCGGTGAACGCGCGTTCGCGACGAATGCTGCGCAAGTGACCACTTTGGCCCGAAGCTTTATTAAGGGTATGCATCAGGCTGGCATGAAGGTAACCGGAAAGCACTTTCCTGGTCATGGCTCGGTAAAAGCAGACTCGCATATCGCTGCGCCTGTTGATGACCGCCCCTGGGCTACTATTTTAGAGACCGACCTGCCACCTTTCATAGAACTGGCCAACTGTCTCGAAGCCATTATGCCTGCGCACGTCGTCTACAGAGATGTTGACGATAAGCCCGCCGGATTTTCCGAGCGCTGGTTGCAGCATATTTTGCGCTCCCAGCTTGGCTTTAAAGGTGTGATATTTAGTGACGATCTGGCGATGGCGGCAGCAAAAGTTGCCGGCGCCATGCCTGAACGTGCGGCTGCAGCATTGAATGCGGGTTGTGATATGGTGCTGGCATGTAATGATCGCGCTGGCGCTGAAGCCGTGCTGGAGTCACTTGAAAATCGTGTGACGGCCGCGGGGCAGTGCTCTAACACTACCTACGAGCGACTGGCGAAGCGCGCCGCGTTAGCGCTGCCGGTATTACAAAACCATCCGCGCTGGCATCAGGCGCAGCAACTATTAGCCCGTTTTAAATAATCACTCGTAAGGCAGTGGGTCTGTGACTTGGTTCGCGGCGAAGGCTTCCAGCCGCTCCACGCAGGCGCCGCATTTGCCACAGGCCTTTTCGCGACCGTTATAGCAGGTCCAGGTTTGTCGGTAATCCAGCCCCATTGCCAGGCCATCTTTTAATATTTCGCCCTTGTCGCAGTCGAGGTAGGGGACCGCTATTTCAATTGGCTGATAATTGGCAATCTGACTCACGTCATTCATACGTTTGACAAACTCGGGGCGACAGTCAGGGTAAATTGCGTGGTCGCCTGAGTGCGCGCCATAGTAGACCGCCTGCGCTTCAATGGAGACCGCGTAACCTATCGCTAACGATAATAAAATCATATTGCGGTTTGGCACCACGGTCGACTTCATCGATACTTCTTCGTAATGGCCTTCAGGAATATCAACGTCACTTGAAGTCAGTGAGCTGTTGGCGATCAACTCATTAATGGCAGTAATATCGACAATCTTGTGGGGTAGTCCCAGCTGCGTGGTTACCTGGTGGGCCACTTCAAGTTCTTTCACATGGCGCTGACCGTAATTAAAGCTTAAAGCATAAACTTCATGGCCGTCGCGCAAGGCGCGGTGCAGCACAGTAAATGAATCCATGCCACCAGAGTAAATGACAACGACTTTGGCCATAGTGAAGCTCCTTATTACTTCCTTTCGCTAAAATTACGGTACAATAGTCGTATAGTTTACCGCAAAACAGGATGAATCCCATTACTACTCACTACCCAGTCAACGAATTATTCGAGACGATCCAGGGCGAGGGGAGCTTTACTGGTACACCGGCAATTTTTCTGCGCTTACAGGGGTGCCCGGTGGGCTGTCCCTGGTGTGATACCCAGCATACCTGGGAAAAATCTGCCGCCGACCAGGTGGATGCTGCGCGTATGTTGAATAAATCGTCGCCGTCGCCGGAATGGGCTGAGCTGACTGCGGCGCAGTTGCTTGAGCTGTTTCAACAGCAGGGCTTTCAGGCCCGCCATGTAGTGATCACTGGCGGTGAGCCGGCCATGTATGATTTGCGTGAGCTTGGTGAGGTTCTTGAAGGCGCGGGCTATCGTTTACAGATTGAAACCAGCGGTACCTTTGAATTAAAAGTCAGCGCGGCCACCTGGGTGACAGTTTCGCCAAAATTGGATATGCCGGGCGGTTTTCTGGTGCGCCCTGACAGTATGAAACGAGCGGATGAAATTAAACATCCGGTGGCGATGCAAAAGCACATTGATGCATTGGATAAACTCCTGCAAAGGTGTCCGCCACGTGACGACACGATTATTGCCTTGCAGCCGATTTCACAGCGTCCGCGTGCAACTGAGCTTGCTATTGCAACCTGCATTGCGCGCAACTGGCGCCTATCGGTGCAGCTGCATAAGTATCTTAATATCGAGTAAGTTTTCTCGCGATCCGCGATCACGCGCCTCCGACTGAGCTATAGTGAAGTGACCTGGCAACCCGCCGGGTTTTAAGTTCAGCAAGGAGGCCATATGAAACAGGGACGTTTTCTCTCACATCACCGTGTCCACCACGCTTTAGGCCAGGGCATGACCGAGTACATTATTATCGTTGCACTGATTGCTGTCGCGGCGATTGGTGTGTACTCCCTACTGGGCAAAACCGTGCGCAATCAGGTGTCCGGGATTGCCCATGAAGTGAGTGGCCAGAGTGCTTCGCAGCAGTTGAATCAGGCCCGCTCGAGCGCGCGACGCTCGGGTACGGTCGCGCGGCAGGACGTTAATCTCGGTAATTATGATGAAGCCACCGAGAGCGGTGACAACTAATGCTTCCGCGTGGCTTCACCACGGTTTGGTTACTGCCAGTGCTTGCTGCTTTGATGTTGCTTACCCTTGGCGTAATGCGGCAAAGCGATAAGGTACAGCAGGTGTGGTACCAGCAGACGATCGCGGACAATATGGCGATATCAGCAGCGACACTGCTTGCGCGCGAAATGAATCTACTGGCGATCATGAATCGGGCTTTGCTTGCCAATCAGCTGACGACAGCGCAGTTGGTTGGCATTGGCAGTTGGCTGCAGATGATGCGCGATGTCGCCGATCGCAGTGCGCTGATCAGCAGTTGGATCCCTTACCTGAATGCCATTACCCGTAACATCGCCAATGCTGTCCGGCAGGTTGATTTTTCCGTGCAGCAAATTATTGCTGCCACGCTCGCTTTTCAAAGGCTGATTACGACTGTTTTACGTACCACTCAGTGGTATGCCCGGGTCAGTTTTGCGTTGCAGATTCCACCTACCTTACAGCAGATCTATGACTTGCATGCTCCCCGGCATAAGCCTGCACAGGTGCCGCAATGGGAACTATTGCACGCGCCCGGTCTGGTGCCTGTACCCTGGTTATGGTGGACCTTTATGGCCCCGCAACGTTCCGGCAGCGATAATAAGCTTGCTTACAAGTTGGTAGTGGCAAGCCTTGATCCTTTCAGTCAACAGCGCAGCTATGAATGGTTCGACGCCGTGCAGGTTGAAGTTGAGAAAGCCGGTGGTGTGCGTTTGATTCAGGAAGAGAGCGGTGCGTGGAGCTGGCAGGGGATGGATACCGTATCGGTTCACGTGCAGGGACTGCTGGACTCTGACGAGTACCCTTGGGGTGACGGCGCTACCTACTTCGGCAGCGAAATTCGTAAAGTTCACAGAAAAGACTTCGGCTATTCGGGCAAAACCAACCCGCAGGCAACGGCCTGGGCACAACTACAGCAACATTTCTACTCTCACGAAAAAGATATCTTTCGCTACTTTAATCGCACAGACCTAAGTCCTTCACAGTGGCCGCAGGTCATTGTGCGTCTGCCGGACGCGACGGCGAAAGCCGGTGTTGCTTTTTCACGACCACGGCGCTGGTTTGCCAGAAATGATAACAAAGTTGAACAGGCGAACTTATTTAACGCGCTGTGGTTCAGTCAGTTGCTCTCGCTGAGTCAACGTGACCGTGCGGTTCTGGCGATTGTCGGGAGGCAAGATGGATAGACAAGCGCAAGGCCAGGCATTGGTCGAGGGCATGATGCTGCTGACATTGTTGGTGCTACTGGTGACGCTGGTACAACAAACGCTGACGCCACTACTGAGCAAACAACAGCAGCGAATTGATAGCAGTAGACAACAACTATGGGCATGGGCGGACAATAAAGCGCTGCAATATAGTGACGATTATGCGTTTGCGGAACATGCCGACGGCATTCTGGCGCCCATGCAGACATTAAGTGGCTTGCGGCTGGAGCAGGATAATCTGCGCGTTCTGGCAGGTTCGGATTCGAGCTTACCAATGGCGCGGCTGACAGATAATTGGTCAGCAGCAAGTCTGGCAGAGCTGAGTAGCCAACCAGCGTTATTAACCCCTGCGTCACGATTGAACCAGTACGGATTTGCAACATTGCAAGGCTGGCTCAGTTGGTTTCATTTCACTGAGGAGTTCGCTCCTGATCAGTTGCGTGTTGGTTATGTAAATGCTGATGTCACGCCGCAAGAGTTACATTGCAAAACGGAGCGCCGATGTTCGCCATAGATCTTCCCCCCGATTGGCAGGCGACAGTATGGAGCGAGCAGCGCTCGCAAACTATCTGGCAACTGCGTCGCGGCGCGCTCCCCTCGCTGACGCAATTAGGCTGCCAGCCGGTTCACCAATTCGCGCGGTTTAGTTGGTGTGAAGTCAATCACCAGCTTTGGGTACTACAAGAATCGGCAGGACAGTTTTGGCTCACCCGTTATCGACGCTTGCCAAAACCGACTGTAGCACCGCGCAACAACTGGCGCGGGCGGTTGCTACAGCAGTTTAATGGCCAGGGAAAAAGTATAGAAGTGTTTTTAAATAAGCATCATATCAAGCAGTTAAGAAGCTTTGTTGAACTCAGATTCACCCATCGCCGGCCGCAATTTCTGGAGTTAGACCATGGAAGGTTTTATCTTGCCCTGCAAAATCCCGTTGAAGACATTTTTATCTATCCGCACGGCGACGAACTGTTATTACTTAGCGCAACCATGCCGTAATAGCGGACAGGCAGCGGTCGAGGTATTGGTGGTAGCACTGACGTTGCTGCTTATCGTCACGGTGCCGGTAACCACTGACGGTCACACACTAATGCAATGGCTAGGTGATTTGGTGCAGGGCTGGATGACAGTTTTTAATGCCATCTGGAGCCATTTTCTGTTGCACCCCTGGGCCTATTAAGTCATGGCGTGGCAACAACGTTTCGACTGGAAACTGGGATTGCTGGCAGTGCTGGTTTTCGCTTTAACGGGCGTGACTTATCAGGTGATTCACGGCTATATCGAACACCAGTCGCAGTTGCTGGAACAAGAGCGCAATGCGGCAATGGAATGGGTGTTGGTGCTTAGTCGCGATATTGAACCGGGGGAGATCATTGCACTGGAAGACTTGCAACAGCGAAAGTATCCGCCGGTTTACCTGAGTGATGACTGGTTGCGACCGCAGGACGCTTACACCGTGGTCGGCAAGGAGATGCGCCATTTTGTCAGTGCCGGCGAACCGGTGTTGCTAAGTTATTTAAATCAGCCACGGCCAAAGTCCTTCAGTGACCGCTTACAACCAGGTGAGTTTGCCGTCACCGCGTTGGTGTCACTGGAACAGCTTCATCATGGATTGCTGGTACCGGGAAACCGCATCACGTTGACAGCGCAGACGTTTGCTCAGGCAGAGCAAGCGCAACCCGCGCAACTGACTAACATTGAAGTACTCGCCGTTGATGCCTGGCAAGAAACTGCAAGACAAGAAGCCATGGCATCTACGATAACTTTACGCCTGAATGCGGATCAGGCAGTCACTTTTGAACGTCTGCGGCATAGCGGATTTGTGGTGTGGCTGCAACATCCTGAGGCAGTCCATATGTCACCGCCACCACGGCAGGAAGCACAGGTTTATGTAATTACCAAGGCAGGAAGCCAGTTATGAAGTTGCTAATGAGTCTTTTCTTTTTACTGCTCTGTGCATTAGCGTCAGGCGCAGGTGCAACGGACAGGGTCAAATTCGAGTTACCTCTCGGGCAGACGCATATCTTACGTCTGGAAGATAACGCCGAAGTGGTGATCACCGCACCAGAAGTAATGGGCTATCAGCAACTGCCCAGCGGCGTGCTGGTTTTGACCGGAAAAAGTGCCGGTCAGACCGAGGTACTGATATTTCACCAGGCGCAACTTTATAAGAGTTACCGCTTTAATGTCACGGCACTGGTCGATGAACGCATGCAACTTGAGCTAACCGCTCTGCAACGACTCTACCCACAACTCAAAATTGAAGCCTATGGAACCGGGCTGACACGCTTGTCCGGGCAACTGCCGGCGGTTGCGCAGCGCGATATTGACGCTTTACTGCAACGCTTTCCACAACTTGTTTCGCAAATCGAATGGCTGGCAGAACCTGAAGCTCCCATGCTGGTGCTTGAAGTCAGAATTGCCGAGGTAAAGCGCTCCTTTGCCCGTCATCTGGGCGTGCGCTGGCCGGGTCACGTGAACGGGCCTCGCATCGAAGACCTTGGTAGTTGGATCCATTTGCCGCTCACAGCGCAGACAACGCTGGACTTAATGGAGCGGGAAGGGCAGGCGCGCTTGCTTGCGACGCCAACACTAACCGCAGTGAGCGGTAGTAAAGCGAACTTTCTGGTCGGGGGTGAGTTCCCCGTCCCTCAGGTGCTGGCGCAGGGGCTGCAGGATGTAAGTTTCAGGCCCTATGGCATACAACTGGAAATCGCGCCGGTTTTATTAGCAAATGGACGCGTCAGCGCGCAGCTACTGGCAGAGTTAAGTTCGATAGATCCGGCGACAGCGGTCAATGGGGTGCCTGGCTTACTGAGTCGCAAGGTTATGTCGACCCTGACCATTCCTCTTGGCGAAACCCTGGTGTTATCAGGCCTGATACATCATGAACAAGCACAGCACGCGGATCGCTTCCCGGCACTGCATAGTTTACCCGTGCTGGGTGCTTTGTTTAGTTCTGAGCAGTTTCGTTCGGCTGAGACTGATCTGCTGATTATGGTCACGCCACGACTGGCTGAGCTGGAGAGCAGCAAACGCATGAATGCGGCGCGCGGCAGTGAACAGCGACGGGAATTCTTTGCGCGCTCCGGCTGTGTTGGCCTCATCGAGCCCTTTACTTTTCCAACGATGCAACCGGAGCGGCGCTGATGGAACGTAAGCAACTTGTTCATACCCTGAAGGCTCAGATTCAGCGCGTTACCTTGCAGCGTGAATTTGCCACTACTGAACATTTGCGGGCATATGCGCGAGACTTTCTTGACGACTACAGTCGCGAGCATGCTGGCGCTGAGCAACCGCAGGAAGTACAGCAACTCATTCGTGAAGTAATTGAGTCCTGTCTTGGCTTTGGTCCCATCAGTCCCTTACTTGAAGATGACAGCATCAGTGAAATCATGGTCAATCACTATGCCTCCGTCTATGTTGAACGTGGCGGTCAAATTGTGCCAACGGACATAAGTTTTGATAGTGAAGAGGAGCTATTGCAGGTCATTGAACGCATCGTCTTGCCCCTGGGACGGCGCATTGATAGCGCCCAACCGATGGTCGATGCCAGGTTACCAGATGGCTCACGGGTCAACGCCGTTATCGCTCCACTGGCGCTAAAAGGTGCCTGTCTGACCATTCGTAAATTTGCCCGCAAGGCACTTACCTTTGCGCAACTGACAGACGCAGGAGGTATTTCGCCAGCCGCGACGGAATACCTGCAACATGCGGTACAGCGGCGAAAAAACATGGTCATTATTGGTGGCACCGGCACCGGCAAGACCACCTTTTTGAATTTGCTTGCCGGTGAAATACCGGCAAGTCAGCGGGTGATTACCATTGAGGATGCTGCCGAGTTGAAGTTACCGCATGCCAATCTTGTCAGTCTTGAGGCACGTCCCGCAAATGCGGAAGGGCGCGGCCAGATCACCATTCGGGAGCTGTTAATTAACGCCTTGCGGATGCGGCCTGATCGTATCATTGTCGGCGAGTGTCGCGGAGCTGAAGCCCTGGATATGCTGCAAGCGATGAATACCGGCCATGAAGGTTCCTTCACCACCTTGCATGCCAACAGTCCGCGCGAGGCATTGCAACGCCTGGAGGTGATGGTCATGTTGGCTGGCTATGATTTACCGCTGACGGCTGTGCGTCAGCAAATCGCCAGTGCCGTCGATATCATCGTGCAGGTCAGCCGCTTATCCAGTGGCGTTCGGGTCGTGCGCGCGATCAGTGAAGTAGTGGGGCTGGAGACGCTTACCTATCAGATCAGCCCTGTTTTCGACTGGCAACAGGGAAAACTTGAAGAGACCGGAATTCGCTCAGAGTGGAGCAGCGCCGATGACATTTGAACTCTGGCAAGTCATGCTGTTGGCGATGGTCTGTGTGGTGGTGATAGTGCTGGCTGGCATCTATTTATTTTTGCGCTTTTTTCAGCAAATACGAAGCAGTCTGGCTCGTGAAACTGAAAACTCCCTGGCTACGCTGCTGATCTTTCTCCCGGTGACGCAGTTCTGGACTCTGGTCGGCGGTTTTACCTTGCTGGTTTGCACACTGGTTTTAGTGATCAGTCAACAGTGGCAGTGGGTGTTGGCTTGCTTCGTACTTTGTATTGCCGCACTGCCCTGGCTGAGAGTTGTCGCGAGGAATCGACGTGTGACACTGATCGAGCGACAACTTCCCGAGGCACTGCGACTGCTGGCGACAAGTCTGCAAGCTGGCTTGAGTCTGATGCCAGCATTGATACTCACGGCACAACAAGTACGTGCCCCATTGGCGACCGAATTAAAGCTTGTCGCACAACGCCAGCAAACCGGTGACAGTTTAACCGCAGCGCTTAATGACTTCTACCAAAGAGCCGATACCGCCCTGGTGCAATTCTTTACCTTCGCCCTGATTACCAGCGCCCGTTATGGCGGACAGCAAGCAGAGATGCTTAACCGCATGGCGCGCGCGATTCAACAGCAACATTACGCGCAAGAGCGCATTTTAAGTTTGTCTGCGCAGGCGCGCCTGCAAGGGAAAATCATGTTTGTCTTGCCGCTGTTTTTATACGTTGCAATCCGCGCGGTGAGCACCGAGTCCTCGCAGCTGTTGACCCAGACCGATGCCGGCAAACTGGTTCTTGTGGTCTGCGCGTGCATGATGGCTGTTGGCTTTTTTCTGACACGACGTATTCTGGGACAGTTCCGTCGTGATGCCTGAGGCTATGCTCATAGTTGCTTTGGTGCTGACCGCTGTGGCCAGCCTGGCACTCATCGCTGCCATTGCCAGGCGTTTAACTCCGGCGTTATGCAGGGGGATTGATTCGGCCATGGAATATTTGCCTGTCAGGGTGCAAAGCGGTCTTACCCGACATGTGCAGCGCAGTTATTTAGATAAAGAAGTGACGGATTATGTGCTGGAAAAATGCGTACTCGGGGCCGTTCTGACGACGCTACTGCTGCTACCTATTCCCGCTGGCCTTAAGGTCACAGCTTTAGGCCTTTTAAGTCTACGCTTCTTACAGTCTCGTGCGCGCCGTAAGCTGATGCTGCGGACGTTTGAGCGCCAGTGGCCGGGGTGCCTTGATATGCTCGCGATGCTTATGCGCGCAGGACTTTCGCTTGCTGCTGCATTACATGCGCTGGCGCAACTAGAGAGCCGGTCGGTGGCGTTAAAACAGTTACGGGTGCTGCACCAGCATATCAGCGCCGGGGTCAGTGTCGCTGCGTCGCTGGAGCAGCTGAAGCAGCGCCTGCCAAGCGCCGCACTGGAGAGTTTTGCGGCAGCGGTGATTCAGGCAAGAAGCAGCGGTGGAGCACTTGCCGACACCTTGAGTGAGCAGGCACAGCTACTGCGTCAACAACAGCAATTGGCGGCCGAAAAATTTGCGCAGGAGGTTGGCTTGAAGCTTTTGCTGCCGCTGGTTTTATGTTTTTTTCCGGTCACCTTCTTACTGATTCTGGGGCCGATTTTTATTGGTTATCTGCAAAACTGAGAGCATAAGGAGTATGCGCGATGAAATACGGACGATTAGTGCTGCAGCCTGAACAATTTTGTCTTTGGCAGGAAGTAAAAGTCTTAACAAGTTTCCCGCAACGACTGGTGGGGATGTTGCTGCAACAGGGATTACCCCGCGGTCAGGCCTACTGGTTTCCCAGCTGTACTGCAGTACATAGTTGGGGAATGAGCTTTGCGATGGATATTATCGGCCTGGATCGCCAGCAGCGAATCATTGCCGTCCGGCGCAATGTTCAGCCGGGTGTAATGATCAGACTAAAAGGCGTCAGCTCAATCATTGAGTGTGAAGCTGGTTATCCTTTTCCGCTGGAACACTGGTGTGGCAGAGAGGTGGTTTTTGAAGAGCGCGAGGTGACGTATGAGTAAGTTGCGGGTGATTGCGATGACACTTAGTACGCTCTTTTTGGGTGCCTGCCAGTCAACCCCGGTTGTAATCTCTGAACCGGTACAGCAATCGGAGCGAGAGGTCGCTATGCAGGCGTACAGTCGCGGTGATTACCATACAGCCGAGGGTATTTTACAGCGCCTCGCTGCAGCCCCGGTTTTTGACACTCAGGCCATTTGTTATCTGGGTGCTATTCACTACCGGCAACATGAGTATCAGGCCGCGCTACAACGCTTTACCGAATGTAGCCAGCATTATCCGGAGCAAAGCGAAGTTTGGTTCAATGCTGCCGCAACGCATTTACGCCTCGCCACCGAATTGCTGCTGATTGGCCGTAGTTATCAAAATGAAGCGCTGCAACGCTCAGCCAGGGGACAGCATTACCAGGAGTTTTTGCAGGTTTTGCTTGATCTGCAACGGCACAACCAGGTGAGTGGAGCGAATTAATGGATCAATGGCTTTTGTATCATCGGCTTCCCGGCACAACCAGCGGCTTCATATTGCCGATTATTGTACTGTTATTAACCTTCACCGGACTCATCTGGGTAAGTATTCCCATGCCAGTTGCCGGAAAGGTGACAGAGCTGGAACAAGATCGAATCAGAGAAGAACTATTGTTCTGGCATAAGGCTATGGTGGCCTATGCTTTTCAGCACGATAGTCTGGTGATGAACTTTTCGTTTATCGGCAATTATTACGAACTGGAGATACCGCGTTTGCGCCTGGCTGACGGAAATCAACTGAACCTAAGTGGTATCTCGATCAATCCCAATCAGTTGGTGCTGGAAATTGTGAACCTTCCTGCTGCACTTCAGGATGACTATCTGACACGCTTTCCCGGCAGCATGCGTGAGGGGTTCTTTGATAAGTTGCTAATGACCGTGAAGGCGGTTGACAGTTGGGCGGTGAATCAGGCGCTTATTCGTCGTAATGCCTCACGGCAAGTGGTTCTTGATACGCCCATTAACATGCTCGGGAACGGTCTGCTAAATCTAGCGCGACTACAGGGCAATCTGACGACGGAAAGCGCGACGATTCAGCAAAACGGCATCATGACTCGCGCTCACGGTATCATGCTTGAGGTGGAACAGTTGCAACTAACGTATGCGCAGGTAGGCGGCCATGATCTTCAGGCCATGGTGGACCAGTTTTTATTACTTGAACAGCAGATGCTGCTTTGCCTGCAACCAAAGGGGGCTTGCTTCAATTAATCATCTCTATCGCTGTACTGTTCAGGTTTTTTTCGTAAATCCTGAGTTTGCTCAGTTAACTTTAGCTCTAAATGAAGGCCTGCTTTGGCCAGCAAATGAGCGCTAATAGGGGCGGTAAGAAACAGGAAAATTGCAATCAGCAGCTCGTGCAAGCTCAGCGCGTCGGTAATTGAAAAGTAAAGAATAGAACCTATAATAATGCCGCCAACACCCAATGTTGTGTTTTTGGTCGGCGCATGAAGGCGTGCCATAAAATCGGGCAGTCGCAGCAGTCCAAGCGAGCCGATAAACGCAAAGCTTGCGCCCAGCACGATAAAAAAAGAAATGACCCAATCGGCCCAAACTGGTAATTCGCTCATGGTGTCAGTTCCTACCTTTATTCGATGATATCGCCGCGCAAAAGAAATTTTGCTGCAGCGACGGTGCCAATAAATCCGAGCATGGCAATTAACAGTGCCGCCTCAAAATAAAACGCGGTGTTATGCCAGATACCCAGCAAAATAAGTAAGGCAAGAGAGTTTATATAGATCGTATCCAGCGTCAGAATGCGATCAGGTAAACTCGGCCCGCGAATGAGACGGACAATATTCATCATCAATGAAAGCCCGAACAGTCCGAAAGCGACTTGTAGCGCGTAGACTAGCATTGGAAGATCTCCTTTAGACGCCGCTCATAACGTTGCTTGATTTGACGTACCGTAGCGTCTGGGTCACTCACGTTTAAACCATGAATCAGAATACTACGACCGTCGCGCCCTAGCTCAGCAGAAATTGTCCCCGGCGTTAAACTAATCGTGCTGGCCAGCACAGTAATTGGCACCGTACCAGTAATATCGAGCGGATACTCGATTAACGCTGGCTGAATGCTTTTGCGCGGTCGCAGGATAATGGCTGCAATATTAAAATTAGAAACAATGATGTCGCCCAGCAAAATAAAAAAGTACTGCAGTGCAAGCAACGGATGGTGCAAAGTGGTGCGATACTCGCGCGCTCTTAATGTATAGAGCGGAATTATAACGGCGAGAATCACTCCCAGCACGGTGACGCCCACCGACACCTTGTTTTGCAATAGCAGCCAGAAGACCAGTAAAAATATGCTCCACCAGGGGGCAGGTATTAATTTAGTCATTGCCACCTCCATTTCTGAGCACGGTTGAAATATAGTGCTGCGGTGCTGTCAGTTGCTTGGCGACGCCGTCTGTCAGACTGGCCATGGGTTGCGCAAAAACGGTAAGACCAACAGCACCGAGCAATAGCAGAGCCACCGCACCATGCTGCCACTTGGGGTGGGTCACGTCATTGGGCTTACCATCAAGCGTATGCCAGAACATACGACTCCCTGCGCGCGATAAGGCGATAATCATTAAAAAGGTAGCAGCCAGAATAATAGGCCATAACCAGGCGACTTGCGCACCGGTACGCGCCGCTTCGAGAATGAACAGCTTACTGACGAATCCCGATAACGGTGGAATGCCAATAACAGCAATGGCGGCGATAAAAAAGAGCGCGCCTAACAGGTTGTGTTGCGCCATTTTCCGGCCCTTCACTATTCGTGAAGCGGTTTTCCCCCGTTGTACGGCAATCATGTCGACCAGCAGGAATAAGGCGCCTGTGATCAATGTCGAGTGTACCAGGTAAAACAGTAGCGCACTAATCGCGTCACTGTGACCGAGACTCAGGGTGGTTAACATGGTACCCACTGAAATGAGCACCAGATAGGCGACCACCAGGCGAATATCACGACTGCCCAATACGCCAAGAGCGCCAAGCAAAATCGTGAAAAGACCCAGCCACCATAACCAGGAGTAGCCCAATAAAGCGGCTTCTCCGGCATCGGCACCAAAGATCATAGTAAAGACCCGAACAATCGCGTAAATACCGACCTTGGTCATAATTGCAAATAATGCAGCAACGGTGCCTGTGGTATTGGAGTAGGCCTGTGGTAGCCAGAAATACATTGGCAACAGCGCTGCTTTAAGTGCGAATACAATGAATAGCAACAGACCGCCGGCACGTACAATGGCCGCTTCATCACCACGTAACTGCGCTACTTTTTCTGCCATGTCAGCCATGTTGAGAGTACCGGTAATGCCATAAAGCACCCCCAGGCTGATCAAAAACAACGCCGAACCGGTCAGGTTGAGTACGACATAATGCAGGGTCGCGCGTAATTTTGCTTTTCCCCCGCCGTGCATCAACAGGGCATAGCTCGAAATGAGCAGAATCTCGAAAAAGACGAACAGGTTGAATAGGTCGCCAGTCAGAAAGGCGCCCATAATTCCGAGCACCTGAAACTGAAACAGGGCCTGGAAATGCGAACCTAAATTGTCCTCGCCATGGCAGGCATAAATGAGCACCGGAAGTGCCAGCACTGCGGTCAACAAAACCATCAAGGCCGAGAGCTTATCTGCCACCAACACGATACCAAACGGGGCCTGCCAGCTGCCCAGCGCATAGACCTGAATTTCGTCATGTACGGCCAGTAACAGCAGAATCGCTACCAGTAAGGTGAGTGACGATGACACTAATCCGATGATGCGACGGTAATACTGTGGCCGCTCACCCCATGGCAAGAGCTGTAACAATGCCGCCAGCATTGGCACTAAGATCGGTAAAATAACGAGATGATCAGCTAGCATTAACGCTGTCCTTCCTGCTCAGCATAGTTATAGTCGTTGACCTCATCAGAGCCAATCTCGCCACGCACACGGACAGCCAGAATGATCGAGTAAGCCGTCATGGCAAAACCGATGACGATAGCTGTTAATACCAGCGCCTGCGGCAGCGGGTCAGTGGTGTTTTCACTGGCACCGACAATCGGTATCTCATTAATGACCAGACGTCCGGTGGAAAATAAAAACAGGTTCACTGCATAGGACAACATAGTGATGCCAATGACAATTGGGAATGAGCGCCCCCGCAGTATCAAAAACACACTACAGGCAGTCAACGTGCCAACAGTTATGGCATAGAGCGTTTCCATTAATAGCCCTCCTGACGCGGACGATGACGTGTCGTCATCTGTCCGAAGTTTGCAAGAATCATCAGTGTCGCGCCGATAACGGTCAGGTAGACACCAAGGTCAAATAAAATAGCCGTCGCCAACTCAAATTTACCGACCAGCGGCCAGGTAACATAGGTAAAGCTGGAGGTAAGGAAGTTATGGTCGAAGAGCCAGCTACCTACGCCGGTAAAGAGCGCGATCATGACGCCAACAGAGGTAAGTGTCTGATAGTTGTAATCAAACCGATGTTTTACCCAGTCGACGCCATTGGCGATGTATTGCAGAATCATCGCAGCAGCGGTTACCAGTCCGGCAATAAAGCCACCGCCGGGTAAATTATGGCCGCGCAAGAAGATATAAGCCGACACCATCAGTGCTAGCGGTAACAGTGCCTGAGCGACCGTTTGCACCATCAACGGGTGCTTCACCCTGTGCCAGGGCCGGCCATCAACATCGCTGGATGGCATAAAAGGACGCAGGTTATTGAGAAGCTTGTGAATGCCTGCCGCGGCAATGGCCAGCACAGCGATTTCACCTAAGGTGTCGAAGCCCCGGAAATCAACCAGAATAACGTTAACCACATTAGTACCACCGCCTCCGGGGACAGAGTTCGCCAGGAAGAAATTAGAAATGCTGTCAAACGGTCGGGTCAGAATCGCGTAATTCAGCGTGCCAACAATACCACCAATGCTACCGGCGAGAAGCACATCGCGCGCGACGCGACGACCACTTGAAGCTCTGGGTATGCGTTGTGGCATGAAAAACAGCGCCAGAATCATAAGAATAATACTGACGACCTCTACCACCAGCTGTGTCATTGCCAGATCCGGCGCGGAAAAATGGACAAAACTAAGTGATACAATAAGGCCTACTACTGAAAGCATCATCAGCGAGGTGAGGCGTTGCCGATGCAACATAGCTGTAGACAGCGCTGCCAGCATCAGTAGTATCGCTCCAATCAAACTGATGGCATCAATCGGTAGCTGCGGGCGTGATCCTTCCAATTGCATGATTGAGACCAGTTCCGGAACCACCAGGATTAGCGTAAATACCAGCAAAAATGCCACGTAACGCTGCAATGAGCCGTTTTCTACGTACTGGGTAAACTCATCGCAAAATCGTGTGGTGGCGCTGACAATCCGGGCAAAAATATCCTTTGCGTCGCGCGCATCGAACTGCCGGCTGAACGTCAGCAGCTCAGAACGGCCGATATAAATGGCGATACCACCGAGCAGTGCCAGGGCACTCATCAGCAGCGGCATATTAAAACCGTGCCAGATGGCGATATCTAACTGCGGTGTTACCTGACTGACCGCGCTAACCGCCAGGGTCAGCAGCTCTGCGGTAAAGAACATGGGAGCCAAACCCACGGCAATACAGATAAAAGCAAAGATGATAACGGGCGCGCGCATCATCAGTGGCGGCTCGTGAGGCTTTTTGGGTAAGTCGGTAGCTTCCTCCTGGAAAAACACATCGTGGACAAAGCGCACCGAATAAGCGACCGAGAGCATCGCGCCCAAAGTGGCCAGCACTGGTATAAACCATGATAAACCACCAAAGAGTTGCTGGTCGTAAGCCTCGGCAAAGAACATTTCTTTGGACAAGAAGCCGTTAAATAAGGGAATGCCAGCCATCGCTGCTGAGGTAATGACCGCCAGCACCATGGTAAACGGCAGGGCTTTGCGCAATCCGCTTAGTTTACGCATATCACGCGAGCCGGTTTCATGGTCGATAATACCGGCAATCATAAAGAGTCCGGCTTTAAATGCGGCATGGTTAATGATGTGGAACATCGCCGCGACCACCGCGCCGACGCTGCCGAGGCCAAGCAACATGGTAATCAGGCCCAGATGACTGATGGTCGAGAATGCCAGTAAGCCTTTTAAATCGGTTTTGAGCAACGCAAAGTATGCGCCGAAAAGCAGTGTCGCCAGACCGGTAAGGGTGACGATGGTCGTCCACTCGGGTGTGCCACCTAACACCGGCAGCAGGCGCGCCATCAGAAATATGCCGGCTTTAACCATAGTGGCAGAGTGTAAGTAAGCGCTTACCGGTGTCGGTGCTGCCATCGCATGGGGCAACCAGAACTGGAATGGAAACTGCGCTGACTTCGTAAATGCGCCCAGCAGAACCAGAATCAGCGCAGGTACGTATAGATCATGATTACGAATCAGTTCACCGCTTGCGAGCACTACATCAAGTTGGTAGCTGCCAGCAATGCTACCAATGAGCAGAATACCCGCTAACAGTGCTAAACCACCGCCACCGGTTATCGCCAATGCCATTCGCGCGCCGCGACGAGCATTGCTTTGATGAAACCAGTAGCCAATCAAGAGGAAAGACGAAATGCTGGTCAACTCCCAGAAGAACCACATCAGAATCAGGTTGTCTGCGGTGACAATACCCAGCATTGAGCCCATAAACAGCAGCAGACAGGAGAAAAACCGTGGAGCGCTGTCTTTACTGCTCAGGTAATAGTGCGCATAGACAATCACTAATAAACCAATTATCAGTATGAGTCCGGCAAACAGCAGGGCGAGTCCGTCAAGGCGAAAAGCAATATGTAGCCCAAGTGAAGGCAGCCATTCCAGAAAGTAAGTAGGCGTGGCGCCGGCAAAGGTGCCAGTCGCTGCGACCATGAGAATAACGAGGCTGAGTGCCGTGATCGCCGCGGCGGAGACGGTACTGTGTAACCGCGGCCGACTGGCCAGAAGCAGTGGAAGGATAGCGCCAATGAAAGGCAAAAATACGATTGCTGCTAACTTCATTTGTCCTCGCTATGCTATATGAATTGACCCGTTTTCGGGGCCAGTCTCGAGCTCTATAGCCTTGAATTTACCACTTCGATCAGCCGCTTGCCAACTGCTTCGGTCGCATACTGCATGACGTTAAGCCTAATTAGCAGGGTTTCAAAACTCATAAATAAGTACAGTAAACCAATAGTCTTTGCGCTAATATTTTGCTATTATTTGTCCGCTTTGTGAGTGTCGGGCAGCAGGTCCTGGTTTCCTGAAAGAATTTCCCTTCTGGCACTATCATCCTGAAATTTTATCTGTTACAATTCGCCGCCCTTTTTATAAGGGGAAGTCTTTTATTCTCTAAAATTCAGAAGTATCTGACGTTAGCTGAGTAAAAGGACGGACAGCGACCCGAGAGGGTCTGTTTTATTAATCAAGCGGAGCACTGCAATGATCCAAATGCAAACTACACTGGAAGTGGCCGATAACTCGGGCGCACGCAGCGTACAATGTATTAAGGTTCTGGGTGGCTCGCACCGCCGTTACGCAAACATTGGCGACATCATCAAAGTTTCTGTTAAAGAAGCGATTCCTCGCGGTAAAGTGAAGAAAGGTGACGTAGTTAATGCGGTGGTCGTTCGCACCAGAAAAGGCGTCCGTCGTCAAGACGGGTCAGTCATCCGTTTTGACCGCAACGCGGCTGTATTGTTGAATAACAACCAACAGCCTATTGGCACTCGTATCTTTGGACCAGTGACTCGTGAATTGCGCTCTGAGCAATTTATGAAGATTGTTTCTCTGGCACCAGAAGTACTGTAAGGAGTCAGTTATGGCGGCAAAAATCAAACGTGATGACGAAGTAGTAGTCCTGGCAGGTAAAGACAAAGGTAAGCGCGGTAAAGTGCTGAAAGTCGACACCGCTAAAAATCGTGTTTTCGTTGAAGGCGTAAACATCGTTAAGAAACACCAGAAGCCTAACCCGGCTCTTGGCGTTGCTGGCGGTGTGATGGAGCAAGAAGCTTCAATCGACGTTTCTAACGTAGCGATTTATAACCCAGAGACTGGTAAAGCAGATCGTGTTGGTTTCAAACTTGAAGACGGCAAAAAAGTTCGTTTCTTTAAGTCGAACAACGCAATCATTTAATTTTTTATTTGGAGTTTTACGATGGCGAAACTGCATGATTTTTACAAAGAATCAGTAGTTCCTGAGCTGGTTAAACAGTTCAGCTACAACAGCGTCATGCAAGTCCCTCGGATTGAGAAAATCACCCTAAACATGGGTGTTGGTGAAGCTCTGGCTGACAAAAAGATTCTCGACAACGCAGTGGCAGACCTGGAAGCGATTTCTGGTCAACGCCCGGTTCGTACCGTTGCTCGTAAATCTGTCGCTGGCTTCAAAATCCGTGAAGGCTACCCAATTGGCTGTAAAGTGACTCTGCGTGGCGAGCGTATGTGGGATTTCTTAGAGCGTTTAATCTCTATTGCAATTCCTCGTGTTCGTGACTTCCGTGGTTTGAACCCTAAATCATTCGACGGACGTGGAAATTATAGTATGGGTGTGCGTGAGCAAATCATCTTCCCTGAAATCGACTTTGATAAAGTTGACCGGGTACGTGGTTTGGATATCACTATCACAACTACTGCAGGCACTGATGTCGAAGCTCGCGCTTTGCTCGCTGCCTTTAACTTCCCGTTCAAGAAGTAAGGTGTAGAGTTATGGCTAAAGAAGCAATGAAAATGCGTGAGCGCAAGCGTCAAAAGCTTGCTGCTAAATACGCAGAGAAACGCATCGCACTTAAAGCTGTGATCAGCGATCCGAATTCTTCGGATGAAGAGCGTTGGGAAGCCGTGCTGAAATTGCAAAGTCTCCCGCGTGATTCAAGCCCAACCCGTCAGCGTAACCGCTGCCGCGTTACAGGCCGCCCTCACGGTTTCTTACGTAAATTCGGTATGAGCCGAATCAAAGTTCGTGAGAAAGCGATGCGCGGTGAAATTCCTGGCTTGAAAAAAGCTAGCTGGTAAGCCACGAGTCACGGGAGAAAGCAAATATGAGCATGCAAGATCCAATTGCGGATATGTTCACTCGCATCCGCAACGCTCAGGGTGCTAACAAAGTCGCCGTGCGCATGCCTGCTTCTAAGCAGAAAGTGGCTATTGCCCAAGTTCTGAAAGAAGAAGGTTATATCGCGGATTTCAGTGTTTCTGGTGAAGTGAAAGCTGAGCTGGAAGTTACTTTGAAATACTTTGAAGGCAAACCTGTTATCGAATCAATTGAGCGCGTAAGTCGCCCTGGTCTGCGTATCTATAAGAAACGCAACGAACTGCCTAAAGTAATGGGTGGTTTAGGTGTGGCTGTCGTCTCAACTTCTAAAGGCCTGATGACCGACCGTGCCGCTCGCAAAGCGGGTCTTGGCGGTGAAGTTATCGGTTACGTAGCGTAACGAGGAGTTAGGAAATGTCACGAGTTGCTAAAGCACCTATTGCCATTCCTGCTGGCGTTGAAGTTACGCTAAATGGCCAGGAAGTGACAATTAAAGGTGCCAAAGGCTCATTGAGCCGTGTAGTTAACGACGCTGTCGAAGTAGTTCAAGAAGACAACGTTCTGCGTACCGTTCCACGTGACGGCGTTGCAAATGCAACTGCTCAAGCGGGTACCGCACGCGCGTTACTGCAAAACATGGTGGTTGGTGTTGCGCAAGGTTATGAGCGCAAGCTACAGCTGGTAGGTGTTGGTTACCGTGCAAATACTGCCGGTTCTAAACTGAACCTGACCCTGGGCTTCTCTCATCCTGTAGAGTTCGATATCCCACAGGGAATTACTATCGAAGTCCCAACACAAACTGAAGTAGTCGTTAAAGGTGTAGACAAGCAGTTAGTGGGTCAAGTAGCCGCTAACATTCGCGCATACCGTAAGCCAGAGCCTTACAAAGGCAAAGGTGTACGTTATGCCGATGAGCAGGTACGCCGTAAAGAAGCCAAGAAAAAGTAAGGTAAGACGATGGACAAGAAAACAGCTCGCTTACGCCGCGCCACTCGCGCACGTAAGAAAATGCTTGAGTTGGGTGCAAACCGCCTGGTCGTTCACCGTACACCACGGCATATTTACGCACAGCTCATTGCACCGAACGGTTCTGAAGTAGTAGCTTCAGCTTCAACTGTAGAAAAGTCTGTTCGTGACGCGGTTAAATCAACCGGTAACGTCGACGCAGCGAAAACGGTTGGAAAGTTGATCGCTGAACGGGCGATGGAAAAAGGCATCAAAGATGTCGCTTTTGATCGCAGTGGTTTCCGTTATCACGGTCGCGTAGCCGCTTTGGCTGACGCAGCGCGTGAAGCTGGACTTCAGTTCTAGGAGACGAACATGGCAAATGCAAATGTAGAAGCTCAACAAAGTGACCTGCAAGAAAAGCTAATCACAGTCAACCGTGTAGCAAAAGTAGTTAAAGGTGGTCGTATCTTTAGCTTCACTGCACTGACCGTGGTTGGTGATGGTCAGGGTAAAGTGGGTTTCGGTTACGGTAAAGCTCGCGAAGTTCCAGCTGCTATTCAAAAAGCAATGGAAAAAGCGCGCCGCAACATGGTAACCGTGCAGCTGAAAGGCGACACTTTGCAACACCCTGTAAAAGGCCGTCACTCAGGTTCACAGGTATTCATGCAGCCAGCCTCTGAAGGTACAGGTATCATCGCCGGTGGTGCGATGCGTGCAGTACTGGAAGTAGCAGGCGTGCACAACGTGCTGTCAAAAGCATATGGTTCAACCAACCCAATCAACGTTGTACGTGCCACGATTAAGGCACTTCACAACATGAAGTCGCCAGATCAAGTGGCGGCTAAGCGTGGATTGCGCGTTGAAGACATTCTGGGGTAGTGAACAATGGCGAATAAGACAATTAAAGTAACACAGACGCGTAGCTCAATCGGTCGTTTGCCGAAGCATAAAGCTACTCTACGTGGTCTTGGTCTGCGCCGCATTGGTCACACGGTCGAGCTGGAAGATACTCCAGCCGTCCGCGGCATGGTGAACCAAGTCACTTACATGGTAAAGGTGGAGGACTAATACGATGTTCTTGAACTCACTCTCCCCTGCACCTGGTGCTAAAACCAGCAAGAAGCGTGTTGGACGCGGTATTGGCTCAGGCTTAGGAAAAACTGGTGGTCGTGGCCATAAAGGTCAGAAGTCTCGCTCAGGCGGTACTGTGAAGCCAGGTTTCGAAGGCGGTCAAATGCCAATCCAGCGTCGCTTGCCGAAGTTTGGTTTCACTTCACGCAAGTCATTCGTGACTGCAGAAGTAAACCTTGCTGAGATTGCAAAAGTTGCTGGCGAAACTGTAACTATGGCGAGTTTGAAAGAAGCTGGCTTGATTCGTAACGACATCTTGCATGTTAAAGTAATCAAGTCAGGCGAAATCAATCGTGCCGTTACAGTACAAGGCATTAAGGTCACCAAAGGCGCCCGCGAAGCTATTGAAGCTGCTGGCGGCAAAATCGAAGGATAGAGCAAATGGCTAAACCAGGATTGGAATCTAACAGAGCTCAAGGCGGCACCTCGGAACTAAAACGACGCCTGCTGTTTGTACTCGGCGCGTTAATCGTGTTCCGTGCGGGCTCCTTTGTGCCTATTCCTGGTATTGATGCCGCTGTATTGGCTCAATTGTTCGAACAGCAAAAAGACACCATCGTTGCCATGTTTAACATGTTCAGCGGTGGTGCGCTTGAGCGCGCATCAGTACTCGCTTTGGGTATTATGCCGTATATCACCGCATCGATTATTATGCAGTTGGCCTCTGTGGTACACCCACGGTTGGCTGAGCTTAAGAAAGAAGGTGAAGCTGGTCGGCGTAAGATTAGTCAATACACGCGTTGGGGCACCCTGGTGCTGGCAACGTTCCAATCAATTGGTATTGCCACTGGCCTACCAAGTCTGATGCCAGGACTCGTGATCGATCCGGGCTTTGGATTCTACTTTACAGCGGTTGTGAGCCTGGTCACCGGAACAATGTTCCTGATGTGGTTAGGTGAACAAATCACTGAGCGTGGGATTGGTAACGGTATCTCTATTCTTATTTTCACCGGTATTGTTGCGGGCCTACCGTCTGCCATCGGGCAAACGGCTGAGCAAGCACGTCAGGGTGATTTACATTTATTGTTGTTATTGCTGATTGGTGTGATTGTTTTCGCAGTAACGTATTTCGTAGTTTTTGTGGAGCGCGGTCAGCGCCGAATTGTGGTAAACTACGCGAAACGTCAGCAAGGACGTAAAGTCTTTGCCGCGCAAAGCACGCATCTGCCATTGAAAGTTAATATGGCAGGCGTAATTCCGCCGATTTTTGCATCGAGCATTATTTTGTTCCCAAGCACTATCGCTACCTGGTTCGGCCAGGGCGAAGGCATGGTAGCAAACTTCCTGCAGGAGCTGTCGTTGACTCTGTCACCAGGTCAGCCTCTGTACGTAATGCTTTATGCAGCGGCAATTATCTTCTTCTGTTTCTTCTATACCGCGCTGGTGTTTAATCCACGCGAGACAGCAGATAACCTGAAGAAGTCGGGAGCGTTTATCCCTGGTATTCGTCCAGGTGAGCAAACCTCGCGTTACATCGATAAAGTAATGACCCGTCTGACACTTGCAGGCGCGATGTACATTACCTTTGTCTGTTTGGTTCCAGAGTTCATGATGATTGCGTGGAACGTTCAGTTCTACTTTGGCGGTACATCGTTATTGATTATCGTTGTGGTTATCATGGATTTTATGGCGCAGGTCCAAACGCATCTGATGTCACATCAGTATGACTCGGTCCTGAAAAAAGCTAATCTTAAAGGCTTCGGCCGTTAAGATTGGATAATTACGGAGTGTAGCAATGAAAGTTCGTGCTTCCGTGAAGAAAATCTGCCGTAACTGTAAAGTTATCAAGCGCAACGGTGTTGTGCGTGTAATTTGCAGTGACCCTAAGCACAAGCAACGGCAAGGTTAATTCGAAGAAGAAGCCCGCAGCCTCGAAAAAATTCCTGGCTGCGGCTTTGATATGTTTGCAATCTGGCGACTGGTTGAGTATCCTAACGGGCTTTTCAACTGGTCACCCATAAACTAAAGGAGACGTGTTAGTGGCCCGTATCGCTGGCATTAACGTTCCTGACAATAAGCATGCAGTCATTGCCCTGACTGCGATCTATGGTATCGGTCGTACTCGCTCGAAGCATATCCTTGCTGCGGTGGGTATCGAAGAAGATACTACGATCGGCTCTTTGTCAGAAGAAAAACTAGATCTGCTTCGCGAAGCAGTAGGTAAATTCGCTGTAGAAGGCGACCTACGTCGTGAAGTTTCTATGAACATCAAACGCTTGATGGACCTCGGATGTTACCGTGGCCTTCGTCATCGTCGTGGCTTGCCTCTACGTGGACAGCGCACCAAAACAAATGCGCGTACCCGTAAAGGTCCGCGTAAACCAATTAAGAAGTAAGGAGTTGAGAAATGGCTAAACAACCAACTCGTACTCGTAAGCGCGTTAAAAAGCAAGTCGCTGATGGCATGGCTCACATCCATGCATCTTTCAATAACACCATTGTGACCATCACTGACCGTCAAGGTAACGCGTTAGCATGGGCAACTGCAGGTGGTTCTGGTTTCCGTGGTTCACGTAAATCAACACCATTCGCTGCACAGGTTGCTGCTGAGCGCGCGGGTGAAATGGCGAAGGAATATGGTTTGAAAAACCTTGAAGTGTTCGTTAAGGGCCCAGGTCCTGGTCGCGAATCATCAATTCGCGCGTTGAACGCTGTAGGTTATCGCATCACTAATATTACTGATGTGACGCCTATTCCTCACAACGGTTGTCGTCCGCCTAAGAAACGTCGCGTTTAATAGGCGCCATACGATAGTTGGAGAAAGAACATGGCTAGATATTTGGGTCCAAAACTCAAACTGAGTCGTCGCGAAGGAACTGACCTGTTCCTGAAAAGCGGCGTACGCGCTATCGACTCGAAGTGTAAACTCGAGAGCGCACCGGGTCAGCACGGCGCACGTCGTGGCCGTTTGTCTGATTACGGTTTACAGTTGCGTGAAAAGCAAAAAGTTCGTCGTATGTACGGCGTACTGGAAAAGCAATTCCGTAACTATTACAAAGAAGCTGCCCGTATTAAGGGCAACACTGGTGAGAACTTGCTGCAATTGCTTGAGCAACGCTTGGACAACGTGGTTTACCGCATGGGATTCGCGTCAACACGTGCTGAAGCTCGTCAGTTGGTCAGCCACAAAGCTGTGGTAGTGAATGGCCAGGTAGTCAACATTCCGTCGTTCAAAGTTCGTCCGGAAGATGTTGTGTCCGTTCGCGAAAAAGCGAAAAAGCAGGCACGCATCGCCGCTGCACTGGAACTCGCTGACCAGCGTGAAAAACCAGTGTGGTTAGAAGTAGACGGGAACAAAATGGAAGGTCAATTTAAGCGTCTTCCAGAGCGTTCAGACTTGTCTGCTGAAATTAACGAACAGTTGATCGTAGAGCTTTACTCTAAGTAAAGCTTAAGCATAAAGAGAGGACACAATGCAGGGTTCTGTTACCGAATTCCTTAAACCAAGGCTAGTGGACATTGAACAAATCAGCCCGACTCACGCAAAGGTGACGTTGGAGCCTCTTGAGCGTGGCTTTGGTCACACGCTGGGCAACGCACTGCGCCGTATTTTACTTTCGTCCATGCCAGGTGTGGCAGTGACTGAAGTGAAAATCGAAGGTGTGCAGCACGAGTACAGCAGCAAAGAGGGTGTTCAGGAAGATGTCATCGAAATTCTGCTCAACCTGAAAGGCTTGGCAGTTACCATGGAAGGTAAAGATGAAGCTATGCTGACCTTGAAAAAATCTGGAGCGGGCCCTGTCAAGGCTGGCGATATCACCCATGACGGCGATATCGAAATCATTAACCCAGACCACTTGATCTGTACTTTAACAGGCGATACTGAGATTGAAATGTCAATCAAAGTTGAGCGTGGTCGCGGTTACGTTCCAGCTTCGGCACGTCAGTCCGCTGACGATGAAGAGCGTCCGATCGGTCTTCTGCTTGTTGACGCTTCTTTTAGTCCGGTTGAGCGCATTGCGTATAACGTTGATTCAGCACGTGTTGAACAACGTACCGACCTGGACAAACTGGTTATCGACATGGAAACGAATGGCACTCTGGATCCAGAGGAAGCGATTCGCCGTGCAGCAACAATTCTGGCTGAGCAGTTAGAAGCCTTTGTTGAGCTGCGTGACATGAGCGAGCCGGAAGAGAAAGAAGAGAAGCCGGAATTCGATCCGATTCTGTTACGTCCGGTAGACGATTTGGAATTAACTGTGCGTTCTGCGAACTGTTTGAAAGCAGAAGCTATTCAGTACATTGGTGACTTAGTTCAGCGCACTGAGGTTGAGTTGTTGAAGACTCCAAACCTTGGTAAGAAATCGCTGACCGAGATCAAAGACGTGCTTGCGTCTCGTGGTTTGTCTTTGGGCATGCGCCTGGAGAACTGGCCGCCAGCAAGCCTTGTTGATCGCGACTAAGTTATCTTTTACAGAGAATTACTGAGAAGGGTATAGGTATGCGCCATCGTAAGAGTGGTCGTCAACTCAACCGCAACAGCAGCCATCGCAAAGCGATGTTCAGCAACATGGCAAGCTCACTTGTGCGTCACGAAGTGATCAAAACGACACTTCCTAAAGCAAAAGAACTTCGCCGCGTTATTGAGCCGCTTATCACTTTATCTAAGCAAGACAGCGTAGCGAACCGTCGTTTGGCATTCGCTCGCACTCGCGATAAAGATGTGGTTGGTAAGTTGTTCAACGAACTTGGCCCGCGTTATCAAGAACGCGCTGGTGGTTACACTCGTATTATGAAGTGTGGCTTCCGCGCCGGTGACAATGCACCAATGGCTTATGTTGAGCTAGTTGACCGTCCAGAAGTTGAAGCTACTGAAGCTGAAGAAGTTGCAGTAGAAGAGTAAAACTCCTTCGGGAGAACAAAAAAGCCGCTCATACGAGCGGCTTTTTTTTGTCTGCAAGCAAAAGAAGATTATTGTTGCACTTCGATAGCTGCGGCGAGCTGTTGCTTGTCAATACCGTGAGCATCGGCGATGGCCTGTACTTCTTCATAACTCATACCTGCGCGATAAGCCCCTTTTAATACCGATATAGCTTCGCGTTGCCCGGTGATAGCATTGCTATCTGTATCATTTCCTGTCACCAGGTTAATAAGGTCTGACAGGGAACTCTTCAAATAGGCGCCAAAGTCCGGGAGTACACTTAAAGTCGCATGAACAATTCCTTCGACCTTCTCTGGTTGCGACGCGCTTGCCGACTGCATAATACTGTCAGCCATTTCGGGTTCGACCCGGACAGCGACGCGAACGAGTTCTTCAACCTCTTCGGGATTCACCCGACCAACCTCAGTGACAATTTCATCCGCGTAGGCTGGCTCAGCTTCTACCGCAATGCGTACCAACTCCGCAGGTTTGGCCACACCGGTATGCAGCGCGACAGCCATAATGTCTTTGGTAAAGGCGGGCTCGGCGTTAATTGCTGCTTTTATAATATGTTCGTAACTCTTAGGATAGCGTTCGAAGGCAGCATGAAGGATGGGTTCGACATGCTGCGGGTAATTGCTCATTAGTACCCGTACCGTTCGTGTTGCGGAAAAATTCCGCTTGGTATAATAGCGGAACATTCTTAAATAGGTATTTACCAGACGTTTATTTTCTTCGGTAAGCTGATAGCTTTCGGCCTCGTAATGGGCTATTTCATCACCTATCGCCAACGCATGAGAAGTCTGCGAGGCGCTAAATGCCAATAAGATTGTTAGTGCTACTGTCGCTTTCATTCGTTGCGCACCCCCCATTTGCTCGTTACCTTGTTCTTTTTCTAATTAACGATTTACAGAACATTAGCAGTCTTTATAGACAATAGGTAGCTAAAGATCGTTCAAATTGCTCAAAAAAAACGCGATCAAATGTTTTTTCGAAAAAAGATCTTGCGCCGGCTGCAACGATCCTTATAATTCGCCGCCGTTGTCACCGAGGGCAGAGCCCCAGAGATAACGGCCAGCGGCGCTTAGCGCCTGAAAAAAAAGATCGAAAAGGATCTTGACGCTGGCAAAGGATGACGTAAAATACGCATCCCGCTTCAGAAAGAAGCGAACGTTCTTTAACAATATATCAAGCCAAGCAAACTGTGTGGGCACTTACCGGATTCAGGCAGAGAAAAGCATCTTCGGATGCAGTATCTTCGGATACACCTGACTGATTGGAAAAGTGCTTAACAA
>NZ_PIPY01000016.1 GCF_003987065.1 Pseudidiomarina insulisalsae
TGGTAAAGGGTCGAACATGTGTTCGAGACAACCCTAAACACCTTCGGTGTTGTATGGTTAAGCCTCACGGGCAATTAGTACGGGTTAGCTCAACGCATTACTACGCTTCCACACCCCGCCTATCAACGTTGTCGTCTTCAACAACCCTTCAGAGCACTTACGTGCTAGTGAGAGCTTATCTTGAGGCTCGCTTCCCGCTTAGATGCTTTCAGCGGTTATCGATTCCGAACATAGCTACCGGGCAGTGCCACTGGCGTGACAACCCGAACACCAGAGGTTCGTTCACTCCGGTCCTCTCGTACTAGGAGCAACCCCTCTCAACTCTCAAACGCCCACGGCAGATAGGGACCGAACTGTCTCACGACGTTCTAAACCCAGCTCGCGTACCACTTTAAATGGCGAACAGCCATACCCTTGGGACCGACTACAGCCCCAGGATGTGATGAGCCGACATCGAGGTGCCAAACACCGCCGTCGATATGAACTCTTGGGCGGTATCAGCCTGTTATCCCCGGAGTACCTTTTATCCGTTGAGCGATGGCCCTTCCATTCAGAACCACCGGATCACTATGACCTGCTTTCGCACCTGCTCGACGTGTCTGTCTCGCAGTTAAGCTGGCTTGTGCCATTACACTAACCGTACGATGTCCGACCGTACTTAGCCAACCTTCGTGCTCCTCCGTTACGCTTTGGGAGGAGACCGCCCCAGTCAAACTACCCACCAGGCACTGTCCTCACTCCCGATAAGGGAGCTAAGTTAGAACATCAAACATACAAGGGTGGTATTTCAAGGATGGCTCCACGTCAACTAGCGCCAACGCTTCTAAGCCTCCCACCTATCCTACACATGGAGGTTCAATGTTCAGTGCCAAGCTGTAGTAAAGGTTCACGGGGTCTTTCCGTCTAGCCGCGGGTACACCGCATCTTCACGGCGATTTCAATTTCACTGAGTCTCGGGTGGAGACAGCGTGGCCATGGTTACACCATTCGTGCAGGTCGGAACTTACCCGACAAGGAATTTCGCTACCTTAGGACCGTTATAGTTACGGCCGCCGTTTACCGGGGCTTCGATCAAGAGCTTCGCTTACGCTAACCCCATCAATTAACCTTCCGGCACCGGGCAGGTGTCACACCCTATACGTCCTCTTTCGAGTTTGCAGAGTGCTGTGTTTTTAATAAACAGTCCCAGCCACCTGGTCACTGCGGCCAGCTCCGGCTTCTCCCGCAGGGGAGTTACCAGCTCTGGCGTACCTTCTCCCGAAGTTACGGTACTATTTTGCCTAGTTCCTTCACCCGAGTTCTCTCAAGCGCCTTAGTATTCTCTACCTGACCACCTGTGTCGGTTTCGGGTACGGTCAACATGTACCTGAAGCTTAGAGGCTTTTCCTGGAAGCAGGGCATCAACAACTTCGCACCCGTAGGTACTCGTCTCGTATCTCAGTCTTAGCAGCCCGGATTTTCCTAAGCCGCCAACCTACATACTTTCACCGGGATAACCAACACCCGGCTTGCCTAGCCTTCTCCGTCCCCCCATCGCAGTACATGCCGGTTCAGGAATATTAACCTGATTCCCATCGACTACGCCTCTCGGCCTCGCCTTAGGGGCCGACTTACCCTACCCTGATTAGCATGGGATAGGAAACCTTGGTCTTCCGGCGTGCGGGTTTTTCACCCGCATTATCGTTACTCATGTCAGCATTCGCACTTCTGATACCTCCAGCATGCTTCTCAACACACCTTCAACGGCTTACAGAACGCTCCCCTACCCAGCAAACAAGTTTGCTGCCGCAGCTTCGGTGCATGGCTTAGCCCCGTTACATCTTCCGCGCAGGCCGACTCGACTAGTGAGCTATTACGCTTTCTTTAAAGGATGGCTGCTTCTAAGCCAACCTCCTAGCTGTCTGAGCCTTCCCACATCGTTTCCCACTTAGCCATGACTTGGGGACCTTAGCTGGCGGTCTGGGTTGTTTCCCTCTCCACGACGGACGTTAGCACCCGCCGTGTGTCTCCCGGATAGTACTCACTGGTATTCGGAGTTTGCATGGGGTTGGTAAGTCGGGATGACCCCCTAGCCCAAACAGTGCTCTACCCCCAGTGGTATTCGTCCGAGGCGCTACCTAAATAGCTTTCGGGGAGAACCAGCTATCTCCGGGCTTGATTAGCCTTTCACTCCGAGCCACAGGTCATCTCCTAATTTTTCAACATTAGTGAGTTCGGTCCTCCAATTGATGTTACTCAATCTTCAACCTGCCCATGGCTAGATCGCCCGGTTTCGGGTCTATACCTTGCAACTAAGCGCCCAGTTAAGACTCGGTTTCCCTACGGCTCCCCTATGCGGTTAACCTTGCTACAAAATATAAGTCGCTGACCCATTATACAAAAGGTACGCAGTCACCCTCCGAAGAAGGCTCCTACTGCTTGTACGTAGACGGTTTCAGGTTCTATTTCACTCCCCTCGCCGGGGTTCTTTTCGCCTTTCCCTCACGGTACTGGTTCACTATCGGTCAGTTGGGAGTATTTAGCCTTGGAGGATGGTCCCCCCATATTCAGTCAAGATAACACGTGTCCCGACCTACTCGTTTTCACAATTATGTTGGCGTCGTGTACGGGACTATCACCCTCTATTGTCGTGCTTTCCAACACGTTCCACTACCACCATGATTGCTTAAGGGCTACTTCCCGTTCGCTCGCCGCTACTAGGGAAATCTCGGTTGATTTCTTTTCCTCCGGGTACTTAGATGTTTCAGTTCTCCGGGTTCGCTTCCTTAAGCTATGTATTCACTTAAGGATAGTGTGCAAGCACACTGGGTTGCCCCATTCGGAAATCCATGACTCAAGCGGCTCTTACTGCCTTATCATGGCTTATCGCAAGTTAGTACGTCCTTCATCGCCTCCAACTGCCTAGGCATCCACCGTCTACGCTTCGTCACTTAACCATACAACCCGAAAATGTTTATATCTTCAGTCGTATGGGCTGTTCTCGATGCTGTACACAAGTTCGATACGCCTCTACCAAAATGGTTGATTCAAGTAGAGTGGCATTTCATTACTTTATTACAATCAGCTTGTCCTTATTGTTAAAGAGCGTGTAACACGAGGTTACCGGTAAACACTTTCGCAAAAATGCTTAACGCTAACTTCAAGAGAAATGGTGGAGCCAAGCGGGATCGAACCGCTGACCTCCTGCGTGCAAGGCAGGCGCTCTCCCAGCTGAGCTATGGCCCCATAAGTAATTCGCGGGAGGGCAAGGCGGGAAGCAGCGAAGCATAGCCTGCTATGCGAGTTGCTTACCAACGCAGCCATCGTGCGAATTTGGTGGGTCTGAGTAGACTTGAACTACCGACCTCACCCTTATCAGGGGTGCGCTCTAACCAGCTGAGCTACAGACCCAGTTTCTCTCGTTACATCTATCAAACCAGGCAATCTGTGTGAGCACTTAACTTCTTCAAGGCTGTTTCATAAGGAGGTGATCCAGCCGCAGGTTCCCCTACGGCTACCTTGTTACGACTTCACCCCAGTCATGAACCACACCGTGGTGATCGTTCTCCCGAAGGTTAAACTAACCACTTCTGGTGCAGCCCACTCCCATGGTGTGACGGGCGGTGTGTACAAGGCCCGGGAACGTATTCACCGTGGCATTCTGATCCACGATTACTAGCGATTCCGACTTCATGGAGTCGAGTTGCAGACTCCAATCCGGACTACGACGCGCTTTTTGAGATCCGCTTACTATCGCTAGCTTGCTTCCCATTGTACGCGCCATTGTAGCACGTGTGTAGCCCATCCCGTAAGGGCCATGATGACTTGACGTCGTCCCCACCTTCCTCCGGTTTATCACCGGCAGTCTCCACAGAGTTCCCACCATTACGTGCTGGCAACTGAGGATAAGGGTTGCGCTCGTTGCGGGACTTAACCCAACATCTCACAACACGAGCTGACGACAGCCATGCAGCACCTGTCTCAGAGTTCCCGAAGGCACAGCCCTATCTCTAAGACCTTCTCTGGATGTCAAGGGATGGTAAGGTTCTTCGCGTTGCATCGAATTAAACCACATGCTCCACCGCTTGTGCGGGCCCCCGTCAATTCATTTGAGTTTTAACCTTGCGGCCGTACTCCCCAGGCGGTCAACTTAGTGCGTTAGCTGCGTTACTCACATCGTTTATGACACGAACAACTAGTTGACATCGTTTACGGCGTGGACTACCAGGGTATCTAATCCTGTTTGCTCCCCACGCTTTCGTACCTCAGCGTCAGTTTCTGACCAGGTGGCCGCCTTCGCCACCGGTATTCCTTCCTATATCTACGCATTTCACCGCTACACAGGAAATTCTACCACCCTCTTCAGAACTCGAGCCTACCAGTTCAAAATGCCATTCCCAGGTTGAGCCCGGGGCTTTCACATCTTGCTTAATAGGCCGCCTACGTACGCTTTACGCCCAGTAATTCCGATTAACGCTTGCACCCTCCGTATTACCGCGGCTGCTGGCACGGAGTTAGCCGGTGCTTCTTCTGTGGCTAACGTCAATGCGCAAGAGTATTAATCTTACGCCCTTCCTCACCACTGAAAGTGCTTTACAACCCGAAGGCCTTCTTCACACACGCGGCATGGCTGCATCAGGGTTTCCCCCATTGTGCAATATTCCCCACTGCTGCCTCCCGTAGGAGTCTGGGCCGTGTCTCAGTCCCAGTGTGGCTGATCATCCTCTCAGAACAGCTAGAGATCGTCGCCTTGGTGAGCCATTACCTCACCAACTAGCTAATCTCGCTTGGGCCTATCTTTAGGTGTAAGGTCCGAAGAGCCCCTACTTTGGTCCGTAGACATTATGCGGTATTAGCCACAGTTTCCCGTGGTTGTCCCCCTCCTAAAGGCAAGTTCCCAAGTTGTACTCACCCGTCCGCCGCTCGTCAGCAAAGGAGCAAGCTCCTCTCTGTTACCGCTCGACTTGCATGTGTTAGGCCTGCCGCCAGCGTTCAATCTGAGCCATGATCAAACTCTTCAGTTTAAAGTGTTTAATCGACCCATTGAATCAATGACTTAATAAATCTTAATTTGTTAAGCACTTTTCCAATCAGTCAGGTGTATCCGAAGATACTGCATCCGAAGATGCTTTTTCTCTGCCTGAATCCGGTAAGTGCCCACACAGTTTGCTTGGCTTGATATATTGTTAAAGAACGTT
>NZ_PIPY01000017.1 GCF_003987065.1 Pseudidiomarina insulisalsae
TAATGCCGATCAGTTAAGAAATATTTTAGCGATCGCTTGACCGATCCTCCCAATAGATCAGAATCCGTAGTTAGTTAACACTGGCTACGGATTTTTTTATGCAACTTACTACAGCGCTGGCAATGGCAAATGGATATGCACCTAACGCCGGTGAACTCGGCAAATTATCCGATATTCTTGATCCGAATTTAATTGACCAGGCTTTTGATAATGCCGGAGTGGGTACGTTGAGGAAACGCCGCCTGCCTCTTGATATGGTGCTCTGGAGCATTATCGGCATGGCTTTGTACCGCAATACCAGTGTCTGGGACATTGTCGGTCAGATGAATATCATGTTGCCCGGTAAGCGTACTCTTGTCGCGCCCAGCGCAATCCCGCAAGCCAGACAGCGACTTGGCGAGCATGCGGTGCAAATGGTATTTGAACACACCCAGGCTATCTGGAATGCTCAGGCGGAGCATCCAACCTGGCATGGACTGCGCTTGTTGGGGGTCGATGGCGTGGTCTGGCGTACTCCGGATTCAACGGAGAATGCCCAAGCGTTTAAAAAAAGTAGTAACCAGCATGGAGAGCAGCACCCGCAGGTACGCATGGTCTGCCAAATGGAGCTAACCAGTCACCTGTTGGTTAGCAGTCGTTTTGAAAGCTCTTCAACGAATGAAATGGTTCTTGCTGAGCAGCTCATTGAAACCACGCCCGACCATTCCCTGACGCTCTTTGATCGAGGCTTTTACTCACTCGGATTGCTGCATAAGTGGCAGCAAGCCGGAACTGAACGACATTGGTTGATACCTCTGAAAAAAGGCACGCAGTACAAGGTATTACGAAAAGTTGGCCGTAACCAAAAACTCGTCGAACTAACGACAACGCCACAGTCACGCAAGAAATATCCTGAACTGCCAGAGACCCTTCAGGCCCGGTTACTATCTCAAGTGATTGATGGAAAGGAACGGACGATACTGACTTCAATGATCGACCCGATGCGCTATCCGAGTTCGGATATCGTTGAACTCTATGAGCAACGCTGGGAAATCGAGCTCGGCTACCGTGAAATGAAGCAAAGTCTGCTTCAGAACCACTACACTCTCAGAAGTAAAAGACCGGAAATGGTCCGTCAGGAGCTTTGGGGGATCTTACTGGCCTACAATATTATCCGTTACCAGATGATAAAAATGGCCAGCAAACTCAAAGGGATATATGCAAATCAACTGAGCTTCACTTCATGTGCGACGGTGATCATTAACTGGCTTTATACCGCATCACTTTTCTCAGCCGGAAACATACCCAAAACTTTAGGTAATATGCAGGATCTCGGGGAGCACTTCATCCTACCAATGAGGAGAACCGAACGAATTTATCCACGAGAAGTGCGATCCAAGCAGGTCAAATACCCCGTAAAAAAAATGCCAGTCAGCTCTTAACTGACTGGCATTA
>NZ_PIPY01000018.1 GCF_003987065.1 Pseudidiomarina insulisalsae
CGATACTCTCGCGGTGACATCATTTTCAATCCGCTGTGCGGATGGTAATTGTTGTAATCTTCGAACCATTCAGCGAGCTTGGTTAATACCGTAGCTGCATCAGGGCGGTCATTCAGATATACATAATCTCGTTTAAAGGTTTTCACAAACGCTTCAGCCATACCATTGCTTTGCGGGCTGCGGACCGGTGTCGTGCAAACCTTAAAGCCGAGTGATTTGGCGAACTGCCGTGTTTCATCGGCAATATAACAACTGCCATTGTCTGTAAGCCATTCGATCGCATGAGGCAGCTCCTGAACGTTACCGAAGCGTTGTTCGATGCGTTCAACCAGAACATCCTGAACCATGTCTGCGCGGATCCCCGTGGTTGTTGCGACGTAGCTCATGATTTCACGATCACAGCAATCCAGGCTAAACACCACACGCACTTTTTCTTTGTTCCAGCATGTAATTTCAAAGCCGTCTGAACACCAGCGTGTGTTTGGGTGCAGCGTAATCACCTGACCGTCATGAGCGCGGTGCTCACCCACACGCCCGGTATGCTTACGTAGCAGCAAGTTATTTTGCCGCATCATGCCATACACGCGCTTCGGATTCACCCGAGCAATAGCATGCTGCTGATTTCTCAGCTCCCGGTTTAAATGCGCGGTAATACGCCGATAACCATTGCTACCGCGGTCGCTGCAGATCTCTTCAATTAATGGCAACAAAAGTGCATCATCAGCCTTGCTATAGCGTGCTGAGCGACCTTTTTGGCGCGCATACAAGCGTTGATATAAGTTCGAGCGCGACACACCAAGAATCGCAGCTACTCGGAGGACAGGGAACCGTCCGGTGGCAGCAATGGCATGCGCGATATAAACTTTTTTGACTGGGCTATCTCCAGCGCCTCTTTTAGGATCTCCGTTTCCATGGTTTTACGATCAAGCAACTGCTCGAGCTGCTTAACCTTCTTTTGAAGCGCCTTATGGTCTGCGGCACTGACGACCTCGTCACCAGATTGAATTGCAGACATGCCACCATCTTGCATGAGCTTTTTCCACTTAAACAATAAACTCGGGGTGATGCCGTTCTGCCTGGCCACCAGTGACACCGAATACCCCGGCTGCATGGTCATGGCAACAAACTTGGCTTTCTCTTGCGGAGTATAACGACGACGACGTTGTTCGCCAGTAAAAATTTCAATGCGCTCCATAGACACTCCTTAAAGATAGGTCTAAGCCTATCGCTTAACTAATGA
>NZ_PIPY01000019.1 GCF_003987065.1 Pseudidiomarina insulisalsae
CAGGGCAAGAGCGTGAACGTTTTTTAAGCATTCACGATTAAGTCCAGCACTTCTTCGCTCATGGTGGCCATCTTCTGTTTGCGATTGACGCTGGCATCTATCGTCTTCTCGCGCCGTATCTGATTCAGCGCAACATGTCGGAAGCAAGCCAGATTATCGGCAGCATGGCCACGACTAATTGGGCAGTTATCTTCTCGCATGGAAACATCAAGGACCCAATGCAGTCTGTTTTCAATGCCCCAATGGGCGCGCACTGTGCTGGCAAACTCCTCAGCAGATAAGCTTGCTGAACTTATATAATAACGATACTGCAACTGCTCCTTGCCATTGGCCAAACGATAATAAGTGGCTCGACCAATGGTCTTGATTGATGACCAGGCTGAACGTATGCCCGGGGGCAACTCTAATGCTGATAAGACATCATAAGAGCGATATTCAACGCGACCATGCTTTTGCTCAACATGTCCGGGATCGTTGCTTTCACTGAGCTCAAATGCATCCTGGAGTGCCTGATATAGCGACTTTTGGTTCTTTTTTACCGCAATGCAGTAGTCCGCTTTTTTCTTTACTATTGTTTTCACGATTTGCTTCTGGCAGCTCATGGCGTCGAGTGTCACCATCGCACCTTCCAGCTCCAGCAGCTCCAGTAACTCAGGTACGGCGGTGATCTCATTCGACTTTTCATCCGTCCGCCGCTGGCCGAGAACAACACCGTTTTTAGTCGCAAACGCACTTATCATGTGCAGCGTCGATTGCCTGTCATGGCGCTTGTACGAGCGGCGCAGCGTTTTACCATCAACGGCAACGACTTGTTTATCGCTAAGTTTTTCAGTTGCTTGCATCCACTGAATAAATCGCTGGTGAAACGCCTGCGGGTCGATACGACAAACAAGCCTGGCGATGGTGTCATGCACCGGAATGCCATGACTGAAATCACCGTATTTTTTTAGCCATTTTAGCCTAAGGTGTCCGAAATCTTCGATTTCTTCCCAGTCTTCTGCGCCTGATATGACCGCAGTCAGGGTTAAAAACAGGACATCAAACAATTTATAGGTTACTTTTGATGCTTGTCTTGGGTCTTCAATGTCGGCAAAGTGGTCAGTCAGCAAGGTCAGGCTCATCATGGCTCTCCGTAAAAGAGAGTATATGATCACGACTAAAACTGATCGTCAAATCGATCAATTATTTATTAGCCCAACTGGTCAAGAAACGTTCACGATCTTGCCCTG
>NZ_PIPY01000002.1 GCF_003987065.1 Pseudidiomarina insulisalsae
GCCATTGCCAGCGCTGTAGTAAGTTGCATAAAAAAATCCGTAGCCAGTGTTAACTAACTACGGATTCTGATCTATTGGGAGGATCGGTCAAGCGATCGCTAAAATATTTCTTAACTGATCGGCATTAGGCATCCCGTGCCGCTCTTTCTCTGTTTTTCTACTGCATTGGCTCTTGTTTAAGATAAGTGTTTAAGAAGTTCAGGTAAGCTTCTTGTGCTTCTATCCGGTTTTCTTTATTGCGAAAGCCGTGGCCCTCGTCCTCAAACAGAACGTATTCGACCGGCACGCCATTCTCACGAATGGCCGCAACCATCTCATCACTCTCGACCTGCAATACGCGCGGGTCATTCGCGCCCTGTACAATCAACACCGGTGCCTGCACCTGATCGGCATGGAATAGCGGTGATATGCGGCGCAGGCGCTCGGCATGTTCCGCAGGGTCGCCGAGCTCATCGTAAAGGGACTGACGGAAGGTGGCCCACCAAGGAGGAATGCTTTCCAGCGTGCGCACCCAGTTGGTCACACCAAAAATGTTAATACCGGCGTCAAATTCGTCAGTGAACGCAAGTGCCGCCATGGTCAAATAACCGCCGTAGCTACCCCCCATAACAGCTATTTGATCGTTAGCTACCCATGGCAGGCTTTGCAGATACTGCTTACCGTAAACAATATCCTGCAAATCGTCTTCACCGTGACGGCGATCATCAAGGTGGTAAAAGGTAGTGCCATAACCTGACGAACCGCGGTTATTGATACCCAAAATGGCATAGCCATGATTTACCAGGTGTTGCAGCAGCGGGCTATAACCCTTGCGCGTCTGTCCACCCGGCCCACCATGAATGAAAATAACTGCCGGCACGGGGTTTTCTGCACTGGCCTGATGCGGACGGTAAAGAATGTTCGGGATCTCAATACCGTCAAAACTCTCAAAACGCACGACCTCACTGGCAACCAGATGCTGTGGATTGATGGCTGGGCTTAGCGTGTCAGTAAGGCGACTCACCTGGTCACTGCCGACTTGCCAGACGTAAAGGTTTGACGGAGACGTGTCTGAGTTAAGATAAAATATCAACAGTGACTCGTCGTCGGAGAAGTTTACTCCCTGCAAATCGCCCGCCGGGAAGTCGGGCATCGCGATAGGTTCACCAGTGTCCCGATCCAATATCGTGAGTTCAGTACTGGCATCGGCGTTCACGCCAATCACCTGGTAACTGCCCCGATCAGAAAAATAGACAAACATGACATCCCAGTCATCGGCATATTCAACTGCGTGCTGACCGGTGTTCAGCTCATAGGCCCAGGCTTGCACGAATTCACCATATGCATTGGTGCCGTAAATAAGTTGCTGGCTGTTGGGCGTGAAGCTAAAAATAGTATGGGCAACTTCTTTGTCACTGTCAGTGATCAGCTGCGGCTGTGCCGCTTCGCTTGTCATATTTAACAGATAAATGTCCGTATCTTTATTACTGTTGACCTTTGCCAATGCTAACCACTCGCCGTTAGGCGAAAGCTCCATTCCGGCCCAACCGCCTTCATTTTTGAAGACCATTTCACGGCTATAATCACTGACCTGGTAACGGTAAATATCAAAGCTGGCGGGGTCGCGCTCATTGGTCATTACGAAAAAGGCCTGATCATCAGCGCGCCAGCCCAGAAAAGATGCCTTCAGATTCTCACCCGGCGTGAGATCCTGAACCGAACCATCCAACTCACGTACATAAAGGTGATTCAACTCATTGCCGCCCTGGTCGGCGGTATACAAAAAGCGTTTATCGTCCGGGAACCAGCTAATGCCGGCATAAGCGTCGGCAGTGGACTGGGTTAACTGCGTTTTGCTGCCATCATTAACGGCATAGCTGTAGACATTAAAAATGCCATCAGCATCGCTGGTAACCAGGACCTCTTTGTTGTCATGGCTAACGGATGAGCCAAACAACGTCGTCGTGGCAAAAAAAGTTTCAGCGTCGTACTGCGTCACTTGGCGGGTGGGCTCTGACCGGGTCGTGCCAGCGTCCGCCGGGGCGTTCTCCTGTGCTGGGCTACAGGCCAGCACAAGCGAACTTAAGAGAAGAGAAAACAGCCATTTATTGTTAGACATTTGCGTATCCTCCGGTGAAATTCCGACTAAGTTTAGTCCAAATTTCACCCGACGCTAGTCGCCCTGCAGATACTTGCTCTGGAAAACTTTTACCGGTAACGGCTTCTCGTACAAATAGCCCTGTAATACGATCTCGGGGTCGCGTTCGGCCAGGTAATCTGCCTGTGCCTGGGTCTCCACGCCTTCAGCGACAATGCGTAACTTCAGGTTTTTAGCGATGGCAATCACCGAGTCGACAATCGCACGCTGTTCACTGTTACTGATCGCCTGCACGAAGCTTTTGTCTATCTTCAGCTCCTGAATCGGTAGTTTTTGCAGATACGACAACGAGGAGTAACCGGTACCGAAATCATCAATTGAGAATTGCACACCGGTTTGCTGCAAGGCGGTCATTTTACTCACAATGTCTTTCACATCTTCTACAAAAAGGTTTTCGGTCACTTCCAGCACCAGCCGACTGGCATCAACGCTGCTCGACTGTAACTCGCGCTCGATAAAGTACACGAAATCATACTTACGGAACTGCCGCGGACTGATGTTGATTGCCAGCGTGATCGGTTCTGGCAAACGTTTCAGCTCGGCCAGGGCGTGACGGACAATCCACTTGCCCAGGTCAACAATCAAATCGGTCTGTTCCGCGACCGGAATAAATTCAGCAGGTGACACCAGGCCGCGCTCCGGATGATTCCAGCGAATCAGCACCTCTACGCCGACCAATTCGGCGGCTGTCGACATTTTTGGCTGTAAATAAAGCTCCAGTCCGCCTTCATTTAGGGCAGTGCGCAACTCGCGCTCAATGTCGTATCGTTTTTCCAGCTCATGACTAAAGGCAACGTCATAAACAGCGGTCTGGTTGCCGCCCGCGTCTTTAGCTGTATGCACCGCAGTTTCAGCGTGCCGGATAATGGCCTCAGCTGACTCAGAATTTTCCGGATAAATTACGATGCCGGCACTGGCGGTGACCGAAACATGTTCGTCATTGACCATAATTCCCTGATTAATTTCAGAAAGGATCAGCTTCACCAGCACTTGCGTATCTTCTAATAAGGCACGGGTGGTTTTCGGCTGCGGCGCCAAAATCACGCCAAACAGGTCGCCGCCAAGGTTACCAACAAAGCCGTCTTTCTCATTAGCGACAAGATTGCGTAACCGATTCGCCACGGTCTGCAAAATGGCATCACCAAACTGAAAGCCACGTACGTCGTTAATTCGTTGCAGGCCATCAAGATCAAACAGAATGACCGCGCCATGCTGTCCGGTCTCTACCGCCGAGAGAAGTCTTTCCAGATGCCGGGTACAACTGGTACGGTTGGGAAGGCCGGTCAGTACATCGTTATAAGCCAGGTATTCGATTTGGGCCTCAGCTTCGACGCGCTCGGTAATATTCAGTTTACTTGCCAGATAATGCGTCACCCGGCCGTGCTCGTCACGCAGAGGAGAAATCGTCGCCCACTCGCGATACTCAACGCCATCTTTCGTCTGGTTGTACAGCTCGCCCTGCCAGGTTTCGCCACGCAGCAGGCTTTGCCAAAGCTGCTGGTATTCCTCTGCGGGGGTGCGGCCCGATGCTAAAAAGCGCGGGTTACGACCTTTGATTTCGTCAAGCTGGTAGCCCGTGGTTTCTTCAAATGCTGGATTCACATACTCAATATTACCTTTCAAGTCGGTAATCATGATGTTCTCATTGGCCTGCTCAACGGCCGCAGAGAGTTGGCGTAATTTCGCTTCGCGCTGACGGCGCTCGCGAGCGGCCAGCAACAAGGTTTGCGCAAGCACCCCAAACTCATTCGGTACGCGCACCGGCAGCTTACTCGCGGTTAGCCTGCCGTCCTGACCAAACTCTGTCACTGCATCGGCGAGTTGGCGCGCCGGATGGGCGATATTGCGCTGTGAAAGCCACCACAGCACAAAACCAACCACCACAAACAAAAATGCCAGCAGCGTCAATGGTAACCAGGGAATCGCGGCCCACTGATAAAATTGCGGGTCGTGCAAATACTCCACTATCAGCATATTACGCCGGGCCTGACGGTTAATCTGATGGCTCTCAATAATAGGTACCAGGGCAACGATATGCTTATGCTGCGGATGAAACTCAATCAGTGTTTGTCCGGTCTGGGACACGCGCTCAAGCGTGGCGCTTTCGAGCTCACTGACAAAATCTGGTAAGGCCCCCGTCATGAGCTTGGGTTCGTAAACAGCAACGAGCTCCTTATCGGGTTGGATGATAGCGGCATTGTTGACGCGCGGATGCACATGAATCTCACTTAGCAGCTCGGGAATGAGCTGCGTTCGATCATTGCTGTACATGCGGTTCAGTGAGCCCTGCGCGGCCGATAAACTACTGCGCAGCTCCAGCTCTGCAGAGCGCAATGCCGCACGCTGTTGCGCCTCAAGCATGAAATAGCTAAGTCCTGCCAATAGCAGCACTACCGCTACTAAAATAGGAATGGTGATTTGTACGCTTAAGCGCTGCCACCATGCCAGTCGCCTCATGAGTCTGCCCCGCATTGAGTCAGTGGCGTCACCCGATCGTAAACACCAAATTCTACCAGGTGAGCGGCGATTGCCGGTGTTGAGATACCCAAGACATGTTCAAGCGCCTGCATCTGCTGTCCGGCACCAATAAACTCGATGCCCTGCAACCCCGCCTGGAGTTCAGCCTCATTCGTATCGGTCAGTGCTTGCAGGGCCAGCCAGAATTGCGGCGATTGCTCGGCAAGCAGACGTTGCGTTTGTGGCCATGTCTGCTCGCGCAACGACAGAATAGCGCCTGACAGTTCGGGCCAGCGGTGCTTCTCGACAATCAGCACGTCAAAGATTTCCAGACGATGCTGACGCGATGAAAAAATGACATTAGCACCCACCTGCTTCAGCCGTTCGACAAAAGGCTGATAAGTCACAATGAAATCGATCTTATTTTCAGTAAATGCCTGTAATTGCTCGGAAGGCAACATAATGCTGCTTTGCACTTGTCGCGGAGGAATATTTGCAGCCTTTAGCCAACTGGTCAACATATAGCGGGCCAGGGTACTGTCTTCAAGCCCAACACGCAGCGGCCGATGAATGTCGTAGCTCCAGTCAGCGCGAGCCAGAATGGCATCGGCACCGCGCGAGTGGTCAACAACCATAGCGATACAATAGTCGCCCTCGGTCAGCGTGTTGATGCCAAGTGCATTATCCAGCGTAACAATGGCTCCCGCGGCAGCACCGTTGCTCAGCATGCGCAACACACTTACATCAGATGCCAACATCACAGTTTTCAGCTGCGCGGGAAATGATTCGGGCTCGGTAGTGACGGTTGCAAATAGAGGCGCAGCCCCGAGCCACGAGTTAGCAACAATTACAGCTTTTTGCTGCTGTTGCTGACACCCTAACAGTAAGAAACTACACAGAATTAACAGAGTTCGCTGCATGCTATGACTTTACGAGTCGCTTTGTTGATGAATGATACCATCAAGTGTAGCAAGCGCTAAAGATTTCTGCGGCGCCGGCCGGCAAAACGAGAAAAGCCCTGAATCAGGGCTAGAACGGGATATCGTCGTCGAAGTCCTGATCCGGGATAAATGGGTCGTTATCCTGCTGCTGCGGTTGCTGAGCCGGGCGCTGCTGGCCGCCTTGATTGAAGCCGCCTTGTGGCTGCTGAGCAGGCTGACGCTGTTGGCCACCGCCCTGTGAGTACTGGCCACCACCGGATGGCTGGCCTTGATAACCGCCACCCTGGCCGCCGCGGCTGTCGAGCATTTGCAGATCATTAATTACGACCTCAGTGGTGTAGCGTTCAACGCCGTCCTGGCCTTGCCATTTACGCGTTTGCAGACGACCTTCAACATAAACCTTTGAGCCTTTATCCAGGTACTCGCCAGCAATTTCTGCCAGACGGCGATAGGCCACACAACGATGCCATTCGGTTTGTTCACGCGGTTCGCCCGTTTGCTTGTCTTTCCAGGTTTCACTGGTGGCAATCGACAGGTTGGCAATCGCTGTATTATTTTGCGTGTAACGGATTTCTGGCTTTGCGCCTAAGTTTCCGATAAGAATGACTTTATTGATGCCGCGACTGGCCATGCCTTGCTCCTTTGCTCATGATTGATACGGCTTAACAATAGCCGTAACTTGTTCTTCATTGTAATCAGTTTTATGTACTTTTAAATAGGCGATTTGCTCATTCGCCACCAGCCTCACCTCTTCCACACCCGGGGCGTTAGCAAGTGATGTTGTCAGGGCTTCCACGTCGGTGGGCGGTAATTCTTGCAGTTTGAAACTGACATTCTGCCACTGGGGCGGCGGCAACATGCCGAAACTAATCATCAGCCAACATACTAGCAGGATCAGCGCAAAGGCAACAACGCCGATAACGCCTGCCGACTGTAAAATGGCACCGCCAGCGGCACCACCCACAAATGCCCCGGCAAACTGTGCCGTCGCGTAGATACCACTGGCACTGCCTTTGCGGCCAGCGGGCGCGAATCGTGTCAGCGTCGACGGTAATGTAGCTTCGAGAAAATTAAAGCCGGTAAAGAACAGGACAATAGCAGCGACATAAATCAGCCACGAGCCCTGGATAAATCCGATAATGGCGACCGCCAGCATTAACAATACAATGGCGACGCGGAAAAAAGCTGGTTGCTGCCGGCGCTTTTCGGCAACTATCAACATTGGAATCATAAAGGCGAACGATACAATCAGCGTTGGCAAATAAAGCCAGGCGTGCTGCGCGCTTGCCAGGCCTCCCAGTACCAGTTGCGTCGGTACCACCACAAAAAAGGCGGTAAGCAGGCAGTGCAGAATAAATACGCCCGCGTTTAAGCGCGCCAGCTGTGGGTGCTTAGCTAATGAGGCGAACTCTCGTTTATTCGGCAACACATCACCGCGCGGCGCACGTACTTCGACTTTAGGTACCGCAAAATAAAAAACCACCAGACCAAACACCGCACTCACTGCGGTGAATAAAAAGAGTCCCGACAGTCCAATATGCGGACCCAATAAAGGTCCGAGGATTAATGCCAGAGCGAATGCCAGACCGATGCACATACCGATCAGCGCCATTACTTTGGGGCGCTGTGAATCACGGGTAATGTCGGCCGCGAGGGCCAGAATAGCGGCTGCAATCGCACCCATGCCCTGCAAGGCGCGGCCGATCACCACGCCAGTTAACGTTTCTGCATAAGCTGCGACCAGACTGCCCAGCACAAAAACCAGTAAACCGCCTATAATAACGGGTCGACGCCCTATTTTGTCCGACAACATGCCCATCGGAATTTGTAATAACGCTTGCGTTAAACCGTAGGCGCCGATGGCCAGTCCGACCAATAGTGGCGTGTAGTCCGGATAGGCCTGACCGTAGATCGCCATGACCGGCATGATCAAAAACAGTCCCAGCATCCGTAGTCCAAAAACAGCAGCTAAAGCTCCGGACGAGCGGCGTTCAATTGCACTAAGGCGTTGTTCACTGGAAGGTTTTGGCATCAATCTCTCATTTATTTGAAACAGTGTGCTCGAGCTTGCGACAAAATTTTGAGGGTGATTGTACCAGAAGGTGGTCACTGTGCGATAATGCTCGTTTCACATTCGCCAACGGAGTTACAGGTTATTACTATGGACTTTATTGAAGTACGCGGCGCACGCACCCATAACCTTAAAAATCTGCAGCTTAAAATGCCTCGCGATAAGCTTATCGTCATTACCGGCTTATCCGGTTCCGGCAAGTCGTCGTTGGCGTTTGATACGCTTTATGCAGAAGGTCAGCGTCGCTATGTCGAGTCGCTTTCAGCCTACGCACGGCAGTTCCTGTCACTGATGGAAAAACCCGATGTCGACAGCATCGAAGGCTTATCACCGGCTATTTCGATTGAGCAAAAGTCGACCTCGCACAACCCGCGCTCGACCGTCGGTACTATTACCGAGATTTATGACTATCTGCGGCTGATGTATGCGCGGGTCGGCGAGCCACGTTGTCCAACCCATGATGAGCCACTGGCCGCGCAAACGGTTTCGCAGATGGTAGATAAGGTGCTTGAGCTACCTGAAGGCGAAAAATTAATGATCCTGGCGCCGATTATTCAGGACCGTAAAGGTGAGCACACCAAAGTGCTTGATAATTTGGCAGCGCAAGGCTTTATCCGCGCGCGTATCGACGGTGAGCTTTGCGATCTGAGCGATCCGCCAAAACTGGAACTGCAAAAAAAGCATACCATTGAAGTGGTTGTCGACCGCATTAAGGTTCGCGAAGGCCTTGAGTTGCGCCTCGCCGAGTCATTTGAAACCGCGCTTGAGCTTAGCGGAGGCACAGCAATTGTAGCGCCTATGGATGACGACGCAACGTTAGTGCCGATGATCTTCTCGGCCAACTTTGCCTGTCCGCATTGCGGTTACAGCATGCAGGAGCTTGAGCCTCGCCTGTTCTCATTTAACAACCCTGCCGGTGCCTGTAGCTCATGTGATGGTTTAGGTATTGAACAGTTCTTCGATCCGCAAAAAGTGATCAACAATGCCGACCTGAGTCTCACCGGCGGCGCCATTCGCGGCTGGGACAAGCGTAACTTTTATTACTATCAGATGCTGCAGTCACTCGCTAAGCATTACGGCTTTGACCTGAATAAGCCGTTCAATTCGTTGAGTGACAAGCACCGTGAAGTCATTCTTTATGGTAGCGGGCGCGAGAATATCGAATTTACCTATATGAATGACCGGGGCGACCGCGTCGTACGTCGTCATCCGTTTGAAGGTATTATTCCGAATATGCAGCGCCGTTACCGCGAGACCGACTCGACCGCAGTGCGCGAGGAGCTGGCGAAGTACCTCGCGGCACAGCCCTGTAAGAGCTGTGGCGGTACCCGCCTGCGTGAAGAAGCGCGCCACGTATTTGTGCAAAATACTACTTTGCCGCAGGTCGTTGAGCGCTCCATCGGCGAAGCGTTGCAATTTTTCAGCGAGCTTAAACTTGACGGCCAACGCGCTCAGATCGCCGAGAAAATCTTAAAAGAAATTAACGATCGTCTGGGCTTTCTGGTGAACGTCGGTCTGAATTACCTGAGCTTATCGCGCAGCGCTGAAACCCTCTCTGGTGGTGAGGCCCAGCGCATTCGTCTGGCCAGTCAGATTGGCGCCGGTCTGGTTGGCGTTATGTACGTTCTGGACGAACCTTCGATTGGTTTGCATCAGCGTGATAATGAACGCCTGTTGAATACGCTCACCCGCCTGCGTGATCTTGGTAATACCGTGATTGTGGTTGAGCACGACGAAGACGCGATTCGTGCGGCGGACTATGTGATCGATATAGGTCCTGGGGCTGGCGTTCATGGTGGTGAGGTCGTGGCACAGGGCGACATTAATGACATTCTAAAAAGTGAGCGCTCGCTTACCGCTGACTATCTGTCAGGTCGCAAGATGATTGAGGTGCCTAAGCAACGACATCAGCCGGGAGAGAACTGGCTGACGCTCTCTGGCGCCACTGGCAACAACCTCAAAGATGTCACGCTGAAGCTGCCGGTAGGACTGATGTCCTGTGTCACCGGGGTCTCGGGCTCGGGCAAGTCAACACTGATCAATGACACTCTGTTCCGCATCGCCCATCGCGATCTCAACAAGGCAACGGCCAACGAGCCAGCGCCTTATCGTGACATTGACGGCATGCAGTACCTCGATAAAGTTGTCGATATTGATCAAAGTCCGATTGGTCGTACACCGCGCTCCAATCCGGCAACTTACACTGGCATTTTCACCCCTATCCGCGAGTTATTCGCGGGCACCGAAGAGGCGCGCTCACGTGGTTACAAGCCGGGGCGCTTCAGTTTCAATGTCCGCGGCGGTCGCTGTGAAGCCTGTCAGGGCGACGGCGTGATTAAAGTCGAGATGCACTTCCTGCCCGACGTGTACGTGCCTTGTGATATCTGTAAAGGTAAGCGCTATAACCGTGAAACGCTGGAAATTACCTACAAAGGCAAAAGCATTCACGAAGTGCTGGAAATGACCGTGGAAGACGCGCACGGGTTCTTTGCGCCGGTACCGGCCATTGCCCGTAAGTTGCAGACCTTGATGGACGTTGGCCTGAGCTACATTCGTCTGGGCCAGTCCGCAACGACCTTGTCAGGTGGTGAGGCGCAGCGGGTGAAGCTGTCGCGCGAACTCTCCAAACGCGATACCGGTAAAACCCTGTATATTCTTGATGAGCCGACCACCGGCCTGCACTTTCATGATATCCAGCAGTTGTTGACGGTGCTGCATCGTCTGCGTGACCATGGCAATACTATTGTCATTATTGAACACAATCTGGATGTCATTAAGACTGCCGACTGGATTGTCGATCTGGGGCCTGAGGGCGGCGCCGGCGGCGGTGAAATTCTTGCCGAAGGCGCGCCTGAATCGATACTTGATTGTGAGCGTTCACATACAGCGCGCTTCCTGGCACCCATGCTAAAACAAAGTTAGGTTTATGACACAAGATGTGATTAGTGGCGGCCAGCCGATACACGCGCCGGATAATTTGAAGTCGCTGCTGCAGGAAATTCTGCAGCAAGCGCGTGAAATTACTGACGGCAAGGTTGCTGATTACATTCCTGCCCTTGCCGAAGTGTCTCCCGAGTGTTGCGCCCTAACGGTCGCAACGCTCGACGGCAAGGTCACCTCGGTCGGTGATGCCCATCAGCCTTTCTCCATTCAGTCCATCTCAAAGATTTTTGGCCTGATGCTGGCGATGGAGCGCATGGGTGACGCACTGTGGCAACGGGTACAAATGGAGCCCTCCGGACAACCCTTTAATTCCATTGTGCAGCTGGAGTGGGAACGCGGCATTCCACGCAATCCGATGATCAACGCCGGTGCCATTCTGGTTAGCGACGTGCTGGTAAGTCATTACTCAGCCAGTAAGTCAGCCGTTCGTAGCATGGTGCGGGGGCTGTGTAACCGCGACACGGTAACAGCTGATCCGCGCGTGCATGAGTCTGAGAAAAACCATGGCGCGCGTAATGCTGCGCTGGCCTACCTGATGAAAAGCTTTGGCAATATTGAAGCCGATGTTGAAGAGGTCTTAGATCACTATTTCTGGCAATGCGCGCTTAGTATGTCTACCGAAGATCTTGCCCGCAGCTTTGCCTTTTTGGCCAATCGCGGCAAGTGTCCCCGTAGCGGTCAGCAAATTACTTCACACCGTGATGCCCAGCGCATTAATGCGCTGTTGAGCACCAGCGGCATGTATGATCAGTCGGGACAGTTTGCCTTTACCGTGGGCCTGCCAGCGAAAAGTGGTGTGGGCGGCGGCATTGTCGCGATCGTGCCTGACTATGGTGTGATTGCTGCCTGGTCACCACCGCTGAATGCTTACGGTAACTCGGCACGCAGTATGGCGATGATCCGTAGTCTGGCAAATCAGCTTGGCCTGAGCGTCTATTAAAGTTCCAGCGGCCGCGGCGGCCAGGGTAAATGATAGCGGGCCAGTAAGGCGACAAAACTACCGTCGTCAATGCGTGGCTGCAACACGGCTTGCCATTCACTAAGGGTGAAACCTTTCCTGGGGTTAATGACGCTACGCAGGTCATACTCCATGTAAGGTTCGCTTTGCAGTAACAGCTGATCAAACCAGGGCTCATCCTGCAGTTGCACCAGATACTGATCATGGGTCATCACCACATCCAGGCGATTATTCAGCAACATCTTCAGATTCACCTGATGGCTCAGCGACAGATAAACATTGTATTTCTGTTCAAGCAGTTCCGCGTCAGTGCGGTTATTCAGAAATGAGTAGTGATAGCCGATAATACCGCCAAACCGCAGGCCCTCGCGGTTGAAAAACGCCTGATCCCGACGCTGTTGTTTGTTCAGTGCTATCAGCCGGCCCGCCCCCTTCACCAGGGTCTGCCCGAACTCCACTTCAGGCAAACTCTCCGACCAGCCCCATCCCGGTGACTCAAATAGCATCATATGACAGCAGCCAGAGCTGCTTAGCGCTCTAAAGCGTGCCTTCGAGGGGATGTCATGGATAACAAATTCATAGTCGTGCTGCGAGCGATTGAGGAGTTCGACCAAATCACCCAGCAAATGCGTTTCGCTGAAGGTTGAGAAATAGGGAGGGTACTCGTAAGCGGCAATATGGATCCGTTGCGCCGCCCTGCTGGAATTTGGAAGTAAAGCAAGTGCTAGAATAGCGAGTGCTATGAAATAACGCACGATGTCCTCAGCGCCACCTAAATTGAAATTTATCTTCCGCAACCCAACCACAAAAGTCAAGGCAAAAAACCAACCGCGTTATTGGTTATCGGATAATGGATATTGGTTTGCAGTATCTAATATCCAGTAACTATTAACGGGGTTGCCTTTGACAACGAAAAAAGGGAGCCAAGGCTCCCTTTTCAATTGCGTCAGATAAACGCCGCGCTATTAATCTAAGATTTTAGATACAACGCCGGCGCCTACTGTACGGCCACCTTCACGGATTGCGAAGCGTAAACCTTCGTCCATCGCGATTGGGTGAATCAGGTCAACAACAAATTTCAGGTTGTCGCCTGGCATGACCATTTCCACGCCTTCTGGCAGCTGTACTGCACCAGTTACGTCAGTTGTACGGAAGTAGAACTGTGGACGGTAACCTTTGAAGAATGGAGTGTGACGACCGCCTTCTTCTTTGGTCAGTACGTACACTTCTGCTTCAAACTTGGTGTGTGGAGTGATTGAACCTGGCTTCGCCAGTACCTGGCCACGCTGGATCTCGTCACGCTTGGTACCACGCAACAACGCACCGATGTTCTCACCTGCACGACCTTCGTCAAGCAGCTTACGGAACATCTCAACACCAGTTACGGTAGTCTTAGTGGTGTCTTTGATACCTACGATTTCTACTTCGTCACCCGTGCGAACGATACCACGCTCTACACGACCAGTTACTACAGTACCACGACCTGAGATCGAGAATACGTCTTCGATTGGCATGATGAACGGCTTGTCGATATCACGCTCTGGCTCTGGGATGTAAGTATCAAGAGCTTCTGCCAGCTCAAGAATTTTCGCTTCCCACTGCTCTTCGCCTTCCAGTGCTTTCAAAGCTGAACCTTGAATAACTGGCAGGTCGTCACCTGGGAAGTCGTACTCAGAAAGAAGTTCACGAACTTCCATCTCAACCAGCTCTAACAGCTCTTCGTCGTCAACCATGTCACATTTGTTCATGAATACAACGATGAAAGGTACGCCTACCTGACGTGACAACAGGATGTGCTCACGTGTTTGTGGCATTGGGCCGTCAGTTGCAGCTACTACCAGGATAGCGCCGTCCATCTGCGCAGCACCGGTGATCATGTTTTTCACATAGTCAGCGTGTCCTGGGCAGTCAACGTGTGCGTAGTGACGCGTTGGCGTGTCATACTCTACGTGTGAAGTAGAGATGGTGATACCACGCGCTTTCTCTTCTGGAGCGTTATCGATCGCAGCGAAGTCTTTCGCTGAACCACCGTAGGTTTTAGCCAATACAGTAGTGATCGCTGCAGTCAGAGTGGTTTTACCATGGTCAACGTGGCCGATAGTACCAACGTTAACGTGCGGTTTGGAACGTTCAAATTTTTCTTTTGACATGACTTTTCCTTAACTTAAGTTAAAAGTCCGGTCCCGTAGAGAACCGGACCAGACTCTACTTAATCTTTAGCTTGACGAGCAGCAATAACCTGCTCAGCAATGTTGTTTGGTGCTTCGTTGTACTTCAGGAATTCCATTGCATAAGATGCACGGCCCTGAGTCTGCGAACGCAGGTCAGTAGCGTAACCGAACATTTCTGATAATGGAACTTGAGCACGCACTTCTTTCAGATCACCTGGGGCATCTTCCATGCCTTCGATGATACCGCGACGACGGTTCAAGTCACCAACTACGTCACCCATGAACTCTTCAGGAGTAACAACTTCGACTTTCATCATCGGCTCAAGAACCGCTGGGTTTGCTTGCAATGCACCTTTCTTGAAAGCCATGCTACCAGCAATTTTAAACGCCATTTCTGATGAGTCGACATCGTGGTATGAACCATCGTACAACGTCGCTTTAACACCTAGCAGTGGGTAACCAGCAAGTACACCATTTTGCATTTGCTCCTGGATACCTTTGTCTACCGCTGGAATGTATTCCTTCGGTACTACACCACCTACGATTTCGTTGACGAATTCGTAGTTAGGAGTTTCGTCGTCAGAAGCGTCGAATTCCATCGGTTCAAGTTTCAGCCAGACGTGACCGAACTGACCACGACCACCTGATTGACGTACGAACTTACCTTCAACTTCAACCGCTTTGCGGATAGTTTCACGGTAAGCAACCTGTGGTTTACCTACGTTACATTCAACTTTGAACTCACGCTTCATACGGTCAACGATGATATCCAGGTGAAGCTCACCCATACCAGAGATGATCGTCTGACCTGATTCTTCATCAGTCTTCACGCGGAACGACGGATCTTCTGCAGCCAGTTTACCTAAAGCAATACCCATTTTTTCCTGGTCAGCTTTGGTTTTTGGTTCTACAGCAACAGAGATTACCGGCTCTGGGAATTCCATACGCTCAAGGGTAATCACGTTGTTCGGGTCACACAGGGTGTCACCAGTCGTTACGTCTTTCAGACCGATAGCTGCAGCGATGTCACCAGCCAGGATTTCTTTGATTTCCTGACGGTCGTTCGCGTGCATCTGTACCATACGACCAATACGCTCACGCTTGTCTTTTACCGGGTTAAATACGGTGTCACCTTGTGACAGTACGCCCGAGTAAACACGTAAGAAGGTCAAAGTACCAACGAACGGGTCGGTTGCGATTTTGAACGCCAACGCTGAGAACGGCTCAGCGTCGTCAGACTTACGCACGCCTTCTGATTCGTCTGGCAGGATACCGCGAATCGCTTTAACTTCTGTAGGTGACGGCAAGTACTCGATAACAGCGTCAAGTACCGCTTGTACACCTTTGTTCTTAAATGCAGAACCACACAAGCACAATACGATTTCGTTGTTCAGGGTACGCTGACGCAGACCTTGCTTGATTTCAGCTTCTGACAGTTCACCTTCTTCAAGGTATTTGTTCATCAACTCGTCGTTTGCTTCCGCTGCCGCTTCAACCAACTCGTTGTGATACTGTTCTGCTTCATCAACCAAGTCAGCAGGGATGTCTTCATAAGTGAAGGTCATGCCCTGGTCTGCTTCGTTCCAGTTGATCGCTTTCATTTTGATCAAGTCAACAACGCCTTTGAAGTTATCTTCAGCACCGATCGCCAAATGAATGGGTACCGGAGTTGCGTTCAAACGTGATTTGATCTGCTTAACAACACGCAAGAAGTCCGCACCAGCGCGGTCCATCTTGTTCACGAAGACCATACGTGGTACTTCGTATTTGTTGGCCTGACGCCAAACCGTTTCGGTTTGTGGCTGTACACCTGAAGATGCACACAGAACAACAACAGCGCCATCAAGTACACGCAGAGAACGTTCTACTTCGATAGTGAAGTCAACGTGTCCCGGGGTGTCGATGATGTTAACGCGGTGCTCTGGGAATTGTGCATCCATACCACGCCAGAAACAGGTAACCGCAGCTGAGGTAATGGTAATACCACGCTCTTGTTCCTGCTCCATCCAGTCAGTGGTTGCTGCACCGTCATGTACCTCACCAATTTTGTGAGACAGACCAGTGTAGAACAACACACGCTCAGTGGTGGTCGTTTTACCTGCGTCTACGTGAGCACAGATACCGATATTACGGTAGCGCTCAATCGAAGTTTTACGAGCCATAAATTCCTCTTTGGGTTAACTGTGAATTTACCAGCGGTAGTGGGCGAACGCTTTGTTCGCTTCGGCCATACGGTGGACGTCTTCACGCTTCTTCACAGCAGAGCCTTTATTTTCTGATGCGTCTAGCATTTCACCTGCCAGGCGCTGAGCCATGGATTTTTCACCCCGAGTACGCGCGGCATCAACTAACCAACGCATAGCCAGTGCATTACGACGCACCGGACGAACTTCTACAGGTACCTGGTAAGTTGAACCACCCACGCGGCGTGACTTAACCTCTACCGTAGGACGTACGTTGTCCAATGCTGTTTCAAATACTTCTAAGTGCTCTTTCTTGGTCTTTTCAGCCATGATATCTAAAGCACCGTAGATAATTTTCTCTGCGACAGATTTTTTGCCGTCTACCATGACGACATTGATAAATTTAGCCAACAACTCTGATCCGAACTTAGGATCCGGCAGGATTTTACGTTGACCAATGACGCGTCTTCTAGGCATCTTAATATTCTCCGATTAATTCAGGGTATTCCCCAAAACTTACAAATTACAGTGTTTGGCCTTACTAACGGAGAACCGTTAAGACTTCGGCCGCTTCGCGCCGTACTTCGAACGGCCTTGTTTCCGATCGTTTACGCCGGCACAGTCAAGCGCACCGCGCACTGTGTGATAACGAACACCTGGCAAGTCTTTTACACGGCCGCCGCGAATCAATACGACAGAGTGCTCTTGCAGGTTGTGACCTTCACCACCGATGTACGAAGAAACTTCGAAACCGTTGGTCAGACGCACACGACAAACTTTACGTAGCGCTGAGTTCGGCTTTTTAGGGGTGGTTGTGTAAACACGGGTACATACACCGCGTTTTTGTGGGCAAGCCTCAAGTGCCGGAACGTTGCTCTTAACAACCGGCTTTTGACGACCTTTGCGCACCAGCTGATTAACTGTTGCCATTCATAACTCCTGATTTTGTTGATGTCGCTCAACAGAGTGAAAAAATCCAAGTCCCCTGCATCCACGAGCTAAACGCCCGCCAATTACGGGGAGGCCGAATTTTAATGGTCAATAATTGGACTGTCAAGGAAAAGCGATGATTGGCGGCGCTTTGGCCGCCTGTTTTGTGCCTTAGCGGTCGGTTAATCGTTGTTGTGCCTCAGCATTCATTGGCCGGGCCTGGTTATTGAGGAAAATAACGGCGCGCGAGCCATCGGGATAAAAGCCGACGTAACTGCTAAAGCCAGCTGTTTGGCCATTATGCCAAACAAAGGTGTTGCCGTCGTCATCCTCTTGTAAAAACCAGCCAAGTGCCTGTTGGCAACAGTCACCAAAGTCAGCGCGGGGCGTCAGTAACACCTCCCGTAACTGCGGACTATCTGCAAGCGCCTGGTTCAGCCCCTGCACGTAGGCAATCATATCAGGCAAGGTTGCCACCACAGCACCGGCACCGGCCAGCGCCTGAAAACGCCAGGGTGATACCACATTACCTAAGGTATCATGCGGAATCGCCAGGGCCTCACGGTGCGGCGCATCAGGAGTAGCAACATACGCACTGGTCATATTGAAAGGCTTAAATACCCTTTTCCGAACCAGCTCTGCAAACGACATGTCATAGGCAACGGCCAGTGCTTCAGCAAGCGCTCCCACCGCGAAATTGGAATACAAATGTCCCTTGTTGTGCAGCTCAACGCTAGCAAGTGCTTGCGCAAGCATCTGTCGATCGTAATGTGCATAGGGGTCATGCCCCGTGGCCTGAGCAAACAGATCGGCAGGCAATCGCGGTAACCCGCTGGTATGTGTCGCCAGCGACTGCAGCGTTATCCCCTCAGGAGCGGATGGGAAGAAGCGCTGTAACGGCGTAGTTAAAGCAACCTTGCCCTCAACTACCGCACTGGCGAGCAGATAACTGACGATAGTTTTACTTACCGAGCCGATCTCGTACAACGTCTGCGAATCATGCTCGCCAAAATAATTCACCTGCGGGTCGCCACCTGAGATGATTGCTGTGGCACCGCCAAACTCGCCAAAGTCGTGCTGTTTCACTTGCGGTGCAGGAGTGTCTTCGGTTACCCGGGTCAGCGTGAGCGGCATGGGCAGGCCCTGATGCCAGGCGCCCACATAACTGCCCTCGCTTTGTGCTTCCCCCGCATAAGCCGCCTTGATGATCGGCGAAGTGAAGCTCAGACGCATGGCATCGATTTTTACTTCAGCCAGCGGCAGGCCGAAAGTTTGTTGGGCCGGACTGTCCAGGGTTCCCAGGTAGCCGTCTACGAGCACCGCAATATTTACCTGCAAGGGTAATTCATTGCCGTTGACATCAAGCGCGCCAGCGTATTGGCCTTCGTACTGCAGGCGCTGCAGTGCCGTAGCGTCCAGACGGGTCAGCGTTAACGGAAAACTTTGGCCCTGCGTGAACTCGCCGACCATGCGCTCGTGACTGACCACGCCCCGAAAAGCGAGGTTCAACTCGGCCACTTGCACAGTGACGGTGTCGCCATCCACCTCAAATGCACTGACCGGCTGCGCGTACAGGCCCTGATTCGGGCTGGCAAACGTGGCTTCACCATCTTCGATAGTGATGCCTATCACCATACTCAAATTATCCTGGTAGTTAAGCTCGCCTCGCCAGGTGCCATCTAAAGAACTAGCCATCGCAGTGCCAGACACTAGTATGGCGCCCAGCCAACACAGCAGTTTCGAAAGTAAACCTGATTGCGAAGATTGTCGAAGGGAATTCATGGGCCTCGGCTCCTTGTTGTTTGGCGACCACGTTGCATCAACATAGGATTTACGTTAGCCCAATAAAAAAGGCCAGTCGAGTTAGCGACTGGCCTTTTATGTTACAAATTACGTAACAAACTACGAACGCTTATTCTGCGTTATCGCCGTTGTCCTTTTCTTCGTTACCGAAGTTCAGTGCGTCAGCAAGTTGCTGCTCAGCTTCCTCTGCAGTCAGCTTCGGAGCTTCGCCCTGCGCTAATGCTTCCATACGCTTGCGCGCACGGTCGCGGTGGTAAGCGAAACCGGTACCGGCTGGGATCAGACGACCCACGATAACGTTCTCTTTCAGACCACGCAGTGGGTCTTGCTTACCCTGTACCGCAGCTTCGGTCAGAACGCGGGTCGTTTCCTGGAACGACGCCGCAGAGATGAACGACTCGGTCGACAGTGACGCTTTGGTAATACCCAACAGCTGACGCTCATAGGTCGCTGGGATCTTACCGTCGGCTTCCGCCTTCGCGTTCGCCGCCAATACGTCAGACAGTTCCATCATCTCGCCTTCGAGCAGTTCCGTTTCACCCGGGCTCAGGATAATCGCCTTACGCAGCATCTGACGAACGATCGTTTCGATGTGCTTATCGTTAATTTTTACACCCTGCAGGCGGTAAACTTCCTGTACTTCGTTGACGATATAGTTGGCCAACGCGCTTACACCACGCAGACGCAGAATATCGTGCGGCGCTTCAGGACCATCGGCAATGACTTCACCTTTGGTCACTTGCTCACCTTCGAAGATGTTCAACTGACGATACTTAGGAATCATCTCTTCGTACTGGTCGCCACCCTCAGCAGGAGTGATGATCAGACGACGTTTACCCTTGGTTTCCTTACCAAAGCTTACCGTACCGGTAATTTCGGCAAGAATCGCAGGCTCTTTCGGACGACGCGCTTCGAACAAGTCGGCAACGCGCGGCAGACCACCGGTAATGTCGCGCGTTTTCGAGCCTTCTTGTGGAATACGTGCAACCGTATCACCTACTTTCACTTCGGCATTATCTTCAAGGTTAATGATCGCGTTGCCTGGCAGGAAGTACTGCGCTGGCATATCGGTACCGGCGATATTCACGTCGTTACCTTTTTCGTCGACCAGTTTCACCATTGGACGCATGTCTTTACCGGCGCTGGTGCGCTGACCGGTTTCAAGTACTACGATACTTGACAGACCGGTGAGCTCGTCGGTTTGACGGGTCATCGTAACGCCATCAATCAAGTCGACGAACTTCAGACGACCGGCAACTTCAGTGATGATTGGGTGCGTATGCGGATCCCAGTTCGCCACGATTTCGCCAGCATCAACGCTGTCACCTTCGCTCTTCTTCAGTACCGCACCGTATGGCAGTTTGTAACGCTCGCGCTCGCGACCGTACTCATCGATTAACGTCAGTTCCGTTGAACGTGAAGTGATAACGATGTGGCCATCAGTGTTTTCAACATACTTCGCGTTATGCAGCTTCAGTGTACCTTTGTTCTTCACCTGAACACTGCTTGCCGCAGAGTCACGTGATGCCGCACCACCAATGTGGAAGGTACGCATGGTCAGCTGGGTACCCGGCTCACCAATCGACTGAGCAGCAATAACACCCACTGCTTCACCCTGATTCACGATGTGGCCACGGGCCAGATCACGACCATAACAGTGTGAACACACGCCAAAGTCGGTGTCACAGGTAATCACCGAGCGTACTTTCACTTCGTCAATCGAGTTTTGCTCTAACAGGTCACACATCTTCTCATCAAGAAGCGTATTACGAGTAATCAGCACCTCGTCTGAACCAGGCATCAGTACGTCATCACAGACGACGCGACCCAAGACACGCTCGCGCAGCGGCTCAACCACATCACCACCTTCAATCAGCGGCTTGATAAAGAGACCTTCGTGGGTACCACAGTCTTCCTCAACAATGACCACGTCCTGGGCAACGTCAACCAGACGGCGGGTCAGATAACCTGAGTTCGCAGTCTTCAATGCGGTATCGGCCAAACCTTTACGTGCACCGTGGGTCGAGATGAAGTACTGAAGTACGTTCAGACCTTCACGGAAGTTCGCAGTAATCGGCGTCTCGATGATGGAGCCGTCCGGCTTCGCCATCAAACCACGCATACCGGCCAACTGACGAATCTGTGCGGCACTACCACGAGCGCCTGAGTCCGCCATCATATAGACCGAGTTGAACGAGTCCTGCTCTTCTTCTTCACCTTCACGGTTGACCACAACTTCTTTCGAGAGGTTTTCCATCATTGCTTTGGAAACTTTCTCGTTCGCGGTCGACCAGATATCGATAACTTTGTTGTATTTCTCGCCGGCAGTCACCAAGCCCTGCTCGAACTGTTCCTGAATTTCAGCAACTTCTTCTTCAGCAGACTCAATGATGTCTTTCTTCGCGTCCGGAATGACCATGTCATCAATACCAACCGATGCACCCGCCACCATTGCATAATGGAAACCGGTGTACATAATTTGGTCAGCGAAGATAACTGTCGGCTTCAGACCCAGATCACGGTACGAGGTGTTCAACAACCGGCCGATCTGCTTCTTGCCCATCGACTGGTTAATCATTTCAAACGGCATACCTTCCGGTAAGATTAACGACAAAATGGCACGGCCAACCGTCGTATCATAAATCGTAGAAGTATGGGTACGCTCGCCTTCTTCACTGATGCTCACTTCGGCAAGGCGAACCTTGACGCGGGCGTGTAGCTCAGCAACGCCAGTACGGTAAGCTTTTTCTGCTTCCTTGGCGTTTTTGAAGACCATGCCTTCACCTTTCGCGTTTACTTTTTCACGCGTCATGTAGTAAAGACCCAAGACAACGTCCTGTGAAGGGACGATGATCGGGTCACCACTAGCTGGTGACAGGATGTTGTTGGTTGACATCATCAGCGCACGTGCTTCTAGTTGCGCTTCTAAGGTCAACGGCAAGTGAACCGCCATTTGGTCACCGTCAAAGTCGGCGTTATAGGCCGCACACACCAATGGGTGCAGCTGAATCGCCTTACCTTCGATCAGTACCGGTTCGAACGCCTGGATACCCAAACGGTGCAGGGTTGGTGCACGGTTTAGCATCACCGGGTGTTCTTTGATGACTTCGTCCAGCACGTCCCATACTTCAGGGATTTCGCGCTCAACCATTTTCTTGGCTGCTTTGATGGTCGTTGCCAGGCCACGGCCTTCCAACTTACCGTAGATAAACGGCTTGAACAGCTCCAATGCCATTTTCTTCGGCAGACCACACTGGTGCAGACGCAGCTTAGGACCAACAGTAATTACTGAACGGCCTGAGTAGTCAACCCGTTTACCAAGCAAGTTCTGACGGAAACGACCCTGCTTACCTTTGATCATGTCAGCAAGCGATTTCAATGGACGCTTGTTGGTGCCGGTAATGGCACGGCCACGACGACCGTTATCCAGCAGCGCATCCACCGCTTCTTGCAACATACGCTTTTCGTTACGCACGATGATATCTGGCGCAGCCAGATCAAGCAGGCGCTTCAAACGGTTGTTACGGTTGATCACACGACGGTAAAGGTCGTTCAGATCGGAAGTTGCGAAACGGCCACCGTCAAGCGGTACCAATGGACGCAAGTCAGGCGGCAGCACTGGCAGTACCTTCAGAATCATCCACTCAGGCTTGTTGCCTGACTGATGGAATGATTCAAGCAGCTTCAGGCGCTTGCTGATCTTCTTCCGTTTGGTTTCCGAGTTGGTTTCTGGCAGCTCTTCACGCAACTGTTTGATATCGGCTTCGATATCAATGTGGTGCAACAGGCTCAGAACAGCTTCGGCACCCATCTTGGCTTCGAATTCGTCGCCATGCTCTTCAAGTGCGTCGAGGTATTCTTCTTCAGTCAGAATTTGCCCACGCTCAAGCGACGTCATGCCTGCTTCAGTGACGACATAAGATTCGAAATACAGTACCCGCTCGATATCACGCAATGTCATATCAAGCATCAGGCCGATGCGGCTTGGCAATGATTTCAGGAACCAGATGTGCGCTACCGGGCTCGCCAATTCAATGTGGCCCATACGCTCACGACGCACCTTGGTCAATGTAACTTCAACGCCACACTTCTCACAGATAACGCCACGATGCTTCAAACGTTTGTACTTACCGCACAAGCATTCGTAGTCCTTCACCGGACCAAAGATACGCGCACAGAACAGGCCGTCACGCTCCGGCTTGAAGGTACGGTAGTTGATCGTTTCTGGCTTTTTAACTTCACCGTAAGACCAGCTACGGATCATGTCCGGCGAAGCAAGTCCGATGCGAATCGCATCGAACTCTTCAGTCTGGTTTAACGGTTTTAAAAACTTCAATAAGTCTTTCACGATTTATCTCCTGGCAATTAGCGTCCGGTGTGGTCTCAGTCCTGGTCCAACTCAATGTTGATACCCAGTGAGCGGATTTCCTTCAGCAATACGTTGAAGGACTCCGGCATACCAGCTTCCATGCGCAAGTCGTTGTCGACGATATTCTTGTACATCTTCGTCCGACCATTTACGTCGTCCGATTTCACCGTCAACATTTCCTGCAAGGTGTAAGCTGCACCGTATGCTTCCAATGCCCACACTTCCATCTCACCGAAGCGCTGGCCACCGAACTGTGCTTTACCACCCAGCGGCTGCTGAGTAACCAAGCTATACGAACCGGTAGAACGTGCGTGCATCTTGTCGTCAACCAAGTGGTTGAGTTTCAGCATGTACATGTAACCGACCGTTACATCACGCTCAAAGCGTTCACCAGTACGTCCGTCATACAGAGTGATCTGGCCTGACTCAGGCAGGTCACCAAGTTTCAGGAGTTCTTTAATTTCACTTTCAATTGCACCGTCGAATACAGGCGTTGCCGTTGGCAGGCCTTTCTTCAGGTTGTTCGCAAGACGCAATACTTCGTCATCGCTGAAGTCACTGATATCGACTTTCTGACGTGTGTCACCCAGGTCATAAACCTTCTGCAGGAACTCACGCATCTCAGCGACTTTCGCTTGGTGCTTCATCATTTTTTCGATCTTGGTACCGATACCACGAGCCGCTAAGCCCAGGTGGGTCTCAAGAATCTGACCGATGTTCATACGCGAAGGTACACCCAACGGGTTAAGTACGATATCGACCGGGTTACCGTCGGCGTCGTAAGGCATGTCTTCAACCGGCTGAATGGTTGAGATAACACCCTTGTTACCGTGACGACCCGCCAGCTTATCACCTGGCTGGATGCGACGACGGACCGCAAGGTAAACCTTAACGATTTTCAGTACACCTGGCGCAAGGTCATCACCCTGGGTGATCTTGCGACGCTTGTTCTCGAACTTGGTGTCGAAATCGTTACGCAGTTCTTCGTACTGCTGAGCAATCTGCTCAAGCTGTTGCTGTGCATCTTCATTTTTCAGGTTCTGCGTCAACCACTTGCTTTGCTCAAGGCCGGCAAGTTTCGACTCGTCGAAGCCGTTTGCTAACAGCAGGCTGCGCGCACGCTCAAAGATACCGCGCTCAAGAATCTTGAATTCGTCGGTTAAATCTTTCTTCACCTGTTCAAGCTGCATGTTCTCGATATCAAGTGCACGCTTGTCTTTTTCGACGCCGTCACGGGTGAATACCTGAACATCAATAACAGTACCGGTGACACCATTAGGTACACGCAGTGAACTGTCTTTCACGTCCGAGGCCTTTTCACCGAAAATGGCACGCAGTAGTTTCTCTTCCGGAGTCAGCTGCGTTTCACCTTTTGGCGTTACCTTACCAACCAGAATGTCACCACCGCTTACTTCGGCACCCACGTAAACCACGCCCGACTCGTCAAGCTTGTTCAGGGCGGACTCACCGACGTTTGGAATGTCAGAAGAAATTTCTTCTGCACCCAACTTGGTGTCACGCGCCACACAGCTTAATTCCTGAATGTGGATGGTGGTTAAGCGATCTTCCTGAACCACACGCTCCGAGATCAGAATCGAGTCCTCGAAGTTGTAACCGTTCCACGGCATGAACGCCACGCGCAGGTTTTGGCCCAGCGCCAGGTCACCCATATCGGTTGACGGACCGTCGGCCAGTACGTCACCGCGAATCACCGGCTCACCAACATTCACAGTTGGGGTCTGGTTAATACAGGTGTTCTGGTTCGAACGGGTGTACTTAATCAGGTTATAAATATCGATGCCCGCTTCGCCTGGCACCATTTCTTCTTCGTTCACTTTCACCACGATACGGCTGGCGTCAACTTTGTCGACGACACCACCACGTTTCGCCACGACCGTAACACCTGAGTCAACCGCTACCGTGCGCTCTATACCGGTACCTACCAGCGGCTTATCTGCGCGCAAGGTTGGTACCGCCTGACGTTGCATGTTCGAGCCCATCAAGGCACGGTTCGCATCGTCATGCTCAAGGAACGGAATCAGGCTCGCAGCGATCGAAACGATCTGCTGTGGCGACACGTCCATGTACTGAACCTGCTCTTTTGACATCAGGGTCGTTTCGTTCTTGTGACGACACGGCACCAGGTCTTCGGTCAGTTCACCTTTATCATTGGTCTTCACGTTCGCCTGAGCGATAACGTACTGACCTTCTTCAATCGCTGACAGGTAGTCAACGTCGTCAGTTACGACACCGTTTTCAACGCGGCGGTACGGCGTTTCAAGGAAACCATACTCGTTGGTACGGGCAAAGGTCGATAATGAGTTGATCAGACCGATGTTCGGACCTTCCGGAGTTTCGATTGGACATACGCGACCATAGTGGGTCGGGTGTACGTCACGTACTTCGAAACCTGCGCGCTCACGCGTCAGACCGCCCGGACCTAAGGCCGAGATACGACGCTTGTGCGTGACTTCTGACAACGGGTTGTTCTGATCCATAAACTGCGACAACTGGCTTGAGCCAAAGAACTCTTTCACCGCAGCGCTAATTGGCTTCGCGTTGATCAGGTCCTGCGGCATGATGTTGTCCAGATCACCCAGGCTCAGACGTTCTTTCACAGCGCGCTCTACACGCACCAGACCGACGCGGAACTGGTTCTCTGCCATTTCACCCACCGAACGAATACGACGGTTACCAAGATGGTCAATGTCGTCAACCTCATCGATACCGTTACGGATTTCGATCAGCTTGCGCATGACATCAATGATGTCTTCGTTGGTCAGCGTACCCGGACCGGTCAGGTCTTCACGACCTAAACGACGGTTGAACTTCATGCGACCTACTGCCGACAAGTCGTAACGGTCATCACTGAAGAACAGGTTGTCGAATAACGCTTCGGCAGCTTCCTTGGTAGGTGGCTCGCCAGGACGCATCATGCGATAGATTTCAACCAAGGCTTCCAGACGGTTACTGCTTGGGTCAATGCGCAGAGTTTCGCTCATGTATGGCCCATGATCGAGGTCATTCACGAACAGCGTTTCAAATTTCTTAAAGCCTGCTTCACGCAGCTCCGCCAACAACTCAAGGGTCAGTTCAGCGTTCGCTTCCGCAACCACTTCACCGGTCTTCTTGTTAACGTACTCTTTCGCCAGCACTTTACCAACCAGGTACTCAAGTGGTACTTCCATTTCTGGCTGATTAAGGCCTTCAATTTGTTTGATATGACGCGCGGTAATGCGACGGCCTTTTTCGACGATGGTTTCGCCATCATCGTTTTTAATATCAAACTTCGCAGTTTCGCCACGCAGACGCTCTGGCACCAACTGCATAAATACTTTCTTGCCACGGAATTGGAAATACGTGGTCTCGAAGAACATCGCCAGGATTTCTTCGGTAGTGTATTCCAAAGCACGCAGAATAATTGACGCCGGTAATTTACGACGACGGTCAATACGCACGAACACGTTGTCCTTCGGGTCGAACTCGAAGTCTAACCATGAACCACGGTAAGGGATCACACGCGCGTTATACAGAACTTTTCCTGACGAATGGGTTTTACCCTTGTCATGGTCAAAAAACACGCCCGGCGAACGGTGCAACTGAGAAACGATAACACGCTCGGTACCGTTAATAACAAAAGTACCGTTATCAGTCATTAATGGGATTTCGCCCATGTAGACCTCTTGCTCGCGCATATCTTTAACTGTACCTGCGGCAGCTTCTTTATCATAAAGAACCAGACGCAGTTTCACTCGCAATGGAGCAGAATAGGTAATACCGCGAATTTGACATTCCTGAACGTCAAATACCGGCTCACCTAAGTGATAGCTCACGTACTGCAACTCCGAATTGCCTGAATAAGCGGCAATCGGGAATACTGAGCGAAAAGCTGCTTCCAGACCATTGTTGGCTTCTGGATCCAGCTCAATAAATTTTTTGAATGAATCTAATTGGATTGACAACAAGTAAGGTACTTCAAGTACATGAGGTCGCTTACCAAAATCCTTGCGAATACGTTTTTTCTCAGAGTAGGAGTACGCCATGGGGTTCCTCAGCTAGCTGATTGATGACCCTAACCACCGGGGAGTCGATGGTTAAAAACAAACTTGTTAAAGCTTGTCGTTCCCGTTTTTGTCACCGCGAGCATGCACCCCAATAACGGGCAAAAATGATACATGCTTAACAGCGCAAAAAGCCTGGTGACTCAAAAAGTCACCAGGCCCAGGCCTATGCGGCCAGTTTTTGTGTCAGTCGTTGCTTATTTAACTTCAACTTCTGCACCAGCTTCTTCAAGCTGCTTTTTCAGTTCTTCAGCGTCGTCTTTGCTGATGCCTTCTTTAACGGCAACAGGTGCAGACTCAACCATAGCTTTCGCTTCTTTCAGGCCAAGACCAGTTGCTGCACGAACTGCTTTGATCGCGCCAACTTTGTTTGAACCAGCTGATTTCAATACTACGTCGAATTCAGTTTTCTCTTCTGCAGCTTCAGCAGCGGCAGCTGGACCAGCAGCTACTGCAACAGCAGCAGATGCGTCAACGCCGAATTTCTCTTCTGCAGCTTCAATCAACTCTACCAGTTCCATTACTGGCATTTCAGCGATTGCATTCAAGATATCTTCTTTAGTAAGAGCCATAACTCTAAACTCCTGGGTTAAAAATTACAAAAAATTGGTTAAAAAAACCGCTTCTATTTAGCGTCTTTAATTGCCGCCAGCACACGCACAAACTTAGTAGGCACTTCGTTAACTGTACGAACGAACTTACTAACAGGTGCTTTGAAGGTGGCCAGCAATTTCGCCAATGCTTCGTCACGCGTCGGAAGTGATGCTACTGCATCAAGTTTGTCTGCACCCATTACACCGCTACCGATGTGAAGTGCAGTTACTTTCAGGTGCTTGTTTTCTTTAGCGAAGTCTTTGAACAAACGAGCTGAAGCGCCCGGTGCGTCCAAAGAAAAGCCATAAACAAGTGGACCTTTCAGTACTTCGTCCATGTCGTTGAACTGCGTACCTTCAAAAGCACGTTTCGCCAGGGTATTCCGAATAACTTTCAGATATACGCCTTGCTCACGCGCTTTACGGCGCAGCACGGTCATGTCCGCAACTTCCATACCGCGATACTCAGCAACAGCGACGGATAGAGCGTTTGAAGCAACTTCGTTAACTTCTTTAACGATTGCTTTTTTTGCTGCTAAACCTAGTGCCACTGATATCACCTCTTTTTTTAGTTCTTGGCAGAGCCGCGAACTATCGTTACACATAGGCAGACCGGAACTGCATCTGCCACGTTGTCACGGTGAATCTCTTACCCAGAGAGTCTGAGCCGGATTACACCATCTGCGCAGGAAATTAAGTGTCGCTAATCATTTCTTCGCAGAAATCACCGCGAGACACCTGCGGTCTTGGACGGGAGCCACATTCACTTAGCTTCTACACTGAAGTGGCGACTCCAACCCACAAACCTTTACTTAGTCTCCAACGAACCTTGGTCGATGGCTACGCCAGCACCCATCGTTGTCGACAAGCTAACTTTCTTGATGTACTGACCCTTGGCTGAAGAAGGCTTCGCTTTCTTCAGAGCAGCCAGTAATGCTTCTAAGTTTTCTTTCAGTTTGTCGTTATCGAAATCAACTTTACCGATAGTCGCGTGGATGATACCCGCTTTATCGTTACGATAACGAATCTGACCCGCTTTCGCGTTTTGAACCGCAGTGGCAACGTCAGGTGTTACGGTACCAGTTTTCGGGTTTGGCATCAGGCCACGTGGACCTAAGATTTGACCCAACTGACCGACCACACGCATTGCGTCAGGAGAAGCGATAACAACGTCAAAGTCCATTTCGCCTTTCTTAACTTTCTCTGCAAGGTCTTCCATACCTACCAGGTCAGCACCTGCTTCTTTCGCTTTGTCTGCGTTGGCGCCGCTGGTGAATACAGCTACGCGAACGTCACGACCGGTACCGTTAGGCAGTACAGTTGCACCACGAACGTTTTGATCAGATTTACGAGCGTCGATGCCGAGGTTGACGGAAACATCAACGCTTTCTTTGAATTTTGCAGTTGCCAATTCTTTCAAAAGAGTGATTGCTTCGTTGATTTCATAATCACGAGCTTCAACTTTCTCTTTGATCAGGCGAGCGCGCTTGCTTAATTTAGCCATCTTACAGACCCTCCACATTCAGGCCCATCGCACGAGCTGAACCGGCGATAGTGCGTACTGCTGCGTCAAGGTCAGCCGCTGTTAAGTCTGGCTCTTTAACCTTGGCGATTTCTTCCAACTGAGCACGGGTAACAGTACCCACTTTCTCAGTGTTTGGACGACCTGAACCACTCTTGATACCTGCAGCTTTTTTCAGCAAGAATGCCGCTGGAGGAGTCTTGGTGATAAAAGTGAAAGAACGGTCTTCGAAAACTGTAATTTCAACTGGAACTGGCGCGCCTTTTTCAAGCTCCGCTGTTGCCGCGTTGAATGCTTTACAGAATTCCATGATGTTCACACCGTGCTGACCAAGTGCTGGACCAACAGGAGGTGACGGGTTTGCTGCACCAGCTGCGACTTGCAGCTTGATGATAGCGCTAACTTTCTTAGCCATGTTTTATACCTCTTGGTTTGGGTCTAACGCCTTGTAAGTCTTCAATTTTCGCACCTGCGAAAACCAAGGGGTGACTTACTCAAACGGCTCCCCGACGTAAAAAAGGAGGCGAAGTATAGCTCTTCTCGCCCCCAATTGCAATATATAAACGCAAGAGCGTTCCTGGATATTAGTTACTGGTTATTGGTTGCAACTATTAACCAATATCCAATAACGAGTAACGCTTTTGGTTTTTAAGCTTTTTCTACCTGGCTGAATTCGAGTTCTACTGGTGTGGCGCGGCCGAAAATCGAAACCGATACCGTCAGACGGCTCTTCTCGTAATCGACGCTTTCAACGGTACCGTTAAAGTCTGCAAACGGACCATCGTTAACGCGTACCACTTCACCTGGTTCGAACAGGGTCTTCGGCTTCGGCTTGTCGACTGATTCTTGCAGGCGATTCAGGATAGCGTCTGCTTCTTTTTGCGTGATCGGCGTTGGGCGATCTTGTTTACCGCCAATAAAGCCCAATACGCGTGGAATGCTTTTCACCAGGTGCCAGGTCTCGTCGTCCATGGCCATTTCCACCAGCACATAACCCGGGAAGAATTTGCGCTCGCTCTTACGGCGCTGGCCGGCTTTCATCTCGACCACCTCTTCGGTAGGAACCAGAACTTCACCGAACTTGTCTTCCATGCCGTGCATTTTGATATGCTCACGCAGTGACTGCGCGACACGGGATTCGAATCCTGAAAAGGCTTGTACTACGTACCAACGCTTTTTAACTTCGCTCATCGCTTAAAACTCCAGTCCGGTGAAGAAACCAACTACGCGCACCAGAATCGCATCCATGCCCCAAAGAATCAATGACACAATGGCGGTTGCGACAACAACGATAATAGTTGTCTGAGTGGCTTCCTGACGTGTTGGCCATACTACACGACGCACTTCGGTGCGGCTTTCTTTGGCAAAGCTACGGAAACGGCGGCCTTTATCGGTCATACCGGCAACAATACCTGCAATCGCAACAAGCACGACCACGGCGATAGCGCGGTACAGTACTGAAACTGTTTCACCGTAATAGTAGTTGCCTATTACAGCAGCAGCTAACAGACCGATAGCGATGATCCACTTGATGCTATCGAATGAACTGCTTTGCGTTTCGGAAGTAGCACTCATTATTCAATCCTGTATTTATTAAAAACCCGGTTATTCGTTATTCGTTATTCGTTATTCGTTATTCGTGAAAACTAATAACGACAAGCGTAGCGTTCGAGTAACGAATAACGCTTTTGAATTTCATGGCAGGGGTGGAGGGATTCGAACCCCCAACCGTCGGTTTTGGAGACCGCTGTTCTACCAATTGGAACTACACCCCTAACTTTTCCCGTAAAAACGCCGGAAAATGGACGCTGTATTATACCGATCAAGGCGCTTAAAACAAGAGCGTTGTTGGTTATTGGATAATGGATATTGGTTACTGGTTATTGGTTTGCAGTATCTAATATCCAGTAACCATTAACGGGGTTGCCTTTGACAACGAAAAAAGGGAGCCGAGGCTCCCTTTTCAATTGCGTCAGATAAACGCCGCGCTATTAATCTAAGATTTTAGAGACTACGCCCGCGCCTACTGTACGGCCACCTTCACGGATTGCGAAGCGTAAACCTTCGTCCATCGCGATTGGGTGAATCAGGTCAACAACAAATTTCAGGTTGTCGCCTGGCATGACCATTTCCACGCCTTCTGGCAGCTGTACTGCACCAGTTACGTCAGTTGTACGGAAGTAGAACTGTGGACGGTAACCTTTGAAGAATGGAGTGTGACGACCGCCTTCTTCTTTGGTCAGTACGTACACTTCTGCTTCAAACTTGGTGTGTGGAGTGATTGAACCTGGCTTCGCCAGTACCTGGCCACGCTGGATCTCGTCACGCTTGGTACCACGCAACAACGCACCGATGTTCTCACCTGCACGACCTTCGTCAAGCAGCTTACGGAACATCTCAACACCCGTTACGGTAGTCTTAGTAGTGTCTTTGATACCAACGATTTCTACTTCGTCACCCGTGCGAACGATACCACGCTCTACACGACCGGTTACTACAGTACCACGACCTGAGATTGAGAATACGTCTTCGATTGGCATGATGAACGGCTTGTCGATATCACGCTCTGGCTCTGGAATGTAAGTATCCAGTGCTTCTGCCAACTCAAGGATTTTCGCTTCCCACTGCTCTTCGCCTTCCAGTGCTTTCAAAGCTGAACCTTGAATAACTGGCAGGTCGTCACCTGGGAAGTCGTACTCAGAAAGAAGTTCACGAACTTCCATCTCAACCAGCTCTAACAGCTCTTCGTCGTCAACCATGTCACATTTGTTCATGAATACAACGATGAAAGGTACGCCTACCTGACGTGACAACAGGATGTGCTCACGTGTTTGTGGCATTGGGCCGTCAGTTGCAGCTACTACCAGGATAGCGCCGTCCATCTGCGCAGCACCGGTGATCATGTTTTTCACATAGTCAGCGTGTCCAGGGCAGTCAACGTGTGCGTAGTGACGCGTTGGCGTGTCATACTCTACGTGTGAAGTAGAGATGGTGATACCACGCGCTTTCTCTTCTGGAGCGTTATCGATGGCGGCGAAGTCTTTCGCTGAACCACCGTAGGTTTTTGCCAATACGGTTGTAATGGCAGCAGTCAGAGTAGTTTTACCATGGTCAACGTGGCCGATAGTACCAACGTTAACGTGCGGTTTGGAACGTTCAAATTTTTCTTTTGACATGACAGCCTCTCTTTGGACAACGTACGGTGGTTTAACACCAGCAATAGTCAAGTTAATTACGTAACCGAACGAATGAGCTGAGGGGATGGACCGAAGAGATGGTGCTGATAGGCGGATTTGAACCGCCGACCTCACCCTTACCAAGGGTGCGCTCTACCAACTGAGCTATATCAGCACTAACAGATTATTGGAGCGGGTAGTGGGAATCGAACCCACATCATCAGCTTGGAAGGCTGAGGTAATAGCCATTATACGATACCCGCATGCCTTGAATCGGGCCACCTCAAACCATTCTGAACTCACCGCATTCAACAGATGCAAATTGGTGGAGGGGGCAGGATTCGAACCTGCGAAGGCTGAGCCGTCAGATTTACAGTCTGATCCCTTTGGCCACTCGGGAACCCCTCCAAACAAATTTTGAGTTGGTGCCGGCACCAAGAGTCGAACTCGGGACCTACTGATTACAAGTCAGTTGCTCTACCAACTGAGCTATGCCGGCACCCCGGTTAGGTGGAGCGCATTCTATTGTATCGATTTTGATGATGCAATAGCTAATGCCGATTTTTTTACGATTCTGCGTTTGTTTGGTTAATTTGCGAACGGATGGCGCAAAATAATCGTTTCAGCGCGGTCCGGACCTGTCGAAATAATGTCCACAGGAACACCGGTTAAAACTTCAATACGCTTGATATACGCAAGCGCTGCTGTCGGCAATTCTTTATGTTCAGTAATACCTACAGTGCTTTCATCCCAACCTGGCATGGTTTCATACACAGGCTCAACACAGTCGTAGTCTTCTGCCGCCAACGGTGGGTACTCGGTCACCGAACCATCAGGCAGCTTATAACCAATACAGATCTTCAGTTCTTTCAGGCCATCTAAAACGTCAAGCTTGGTCAGACAGAAGCCACTGACGGAGTTAATCTGTACCGCGCGGCGGGCCGCCACCGCATCGAACCAACCGGTACGACGCTTACGTCCGGTGGTAGCACCGAACTCATGGCCTTTTACGCCCAGGTGCTCACCGACATCGCAGTCAAGCTCAGTTGGGAATGGGCCGCTACCAACACGGGTCGTGTAGGCTTTAACGATGCCCAGCACGTAGTCGATATAACGCGGGCCAAAGCCGGCGCCGGTAGACACACCGCCTGCGGTGGTATTCGATGAGGTTACATACGGGTAAGTACCGTGGTCGATATCCAGCAAGGTACCCTGCGCGCCCTCAAACATAATGTTCTCACCCGCTTTACGGGCATCATCCAGTAGCGCCGGGATATCAGCAACCATGCCTTCGAGCTGTTGGGCAATCTCACGACAATAGGCAAGTACTTCCTCAACGTCGACCGCTTCCACCTGATAGTAGTTGGTCAGGGTAAAGTTGTGGAATTCGACCACTTCGCGAAGTTTTTCTTCAAAGCGACTGAAGTTAAATAAGTCACCCACTCGCAGCCCGCGACGTGCAACCTTGTCTTCATAGGCTGGACCGATACCACGGCCGGTGGTACCAATTGCTTTGTTACCGCGCGCTTTCTCACGCGCCTGGTCCAAGGCTATATGGTAAGGCAGAATCAACGGGCAAGCCTCACTAATCAACAAACGCTCAGCAACTGGAACGCCGCGCTTTTCAAGCATTGCGATTTCTTCCATCAGCGCTTCCGGCGATAACACCACGCCATTACCGATGACGCATTTTACGTTGTCACGCAAAATGGCAGATGGAATTAAATGAAGAACGGTTTTCTCGCCATTAATTACCAGCGTATGACCAGCGTTATGGCCCCCCTGATAGCGAACCGCTAACGAAGCTTTGGCGGTAAGTAAATCGACAATCTTACCTTTACCTTCGTCACCCCATTGTGTGCCGAGAATTACGACGTTTTTACCCATGATTTGTGATACCAGCGTTACTGTTGAAAAAACAGGCGGCGATTTTAACAGGTATTTACCGGCTTCGGTAGCCCAACCCGCCTAGCTTAATGCTTTTTTCAAACAGTCAAAGTCGTCTGCGTCATGGTACAGGGCAAAACCAAAACGTAAGCGCTTACCGCGGTAATCAGTTTCCACGCCTTGCGCGCGCAATTGCGCGGCAAATTCGGCAACCTGCCCGGCACTTTCCAGCGCGAAGGTAAAGAAATGCCCATGCTGGTCGGCGTCATGTAAGAGCAAGGTCTGCCGGTTCAATAGCGGATGCTGCACGTCATCAAGCATTGCCAGGAAGTTTTGCTGCAAGCGTTGTACATGCTGGTGAATTGCATTAATCGTCAGGCCGTCGTCGTGCCACCACTGTAAAACCGCTTCAAGTCGATAGAGCGCGCTGTAGTCCATGGTAGCGCCGGCGAATCGCATGCCATCGTCGGCATAGCCAACCGGGCCCTGCTGCGGCTTCGCTAAATTCGCAAAGTCAGCAAACCAGCCGGTATATTCCGGGCGCAATAGTGTACCTTGCGGAACGCTCATAAAGCAGCAGCCTTCGCCGGCTTGCAGATATTTGTAGCTTCCGGCCAGATAAAAAACCCTGTCTGCAACATCTTTCAGCGAGGTAGGTAGTGCGCCACACCCGTGGTAACCGTCGATCACCACCTGCGTCTGCTCAGGTACCAGATGCAGCCAGTCGTCCACCCAGGGCGCAACGACCCCCGAGTTAAAAAAGACCTGGCTGATAAAAATAAGATCATAGCTTCCCGCGCGAAGGGCTTTTTCCCACCGCTGGCCAAAAGTTGCAAAAGGTTCGCAAGCCACGCGCTCGACCGTCACATTGCCGCGCTCTTCAATGCGTCGCAACTGGCGCGAAAAACTATGAAACTCTCCATCGGTGGTGAGAATGCGCAGCGGCTTACCGGCATCAAAACAACTAAAGATACGGTACACCAGCTCATGGGTATTGGGGGCAAACACGAACTGTTCGGGATGTGGATGTCCCAGCATCTGTGCCAGCAATTGCTGCACCCGCGGAATCCGCTCACCAAAGATAATATCCCACTTCTGGTCGGCCCCCTGCGCGCTGTCCTGCCAGTAAGCAAGGTGCGCTGCTCTGGTCACGTCAGGCCAATAGTGATGGCTATGAGGCGAACAATGAAGCGTTTCAGGGTGCTCAGCCAAAAAATAAGAATAAAACTTTTTAAAGGACATAAAAAAAACCAACTGCGTTAGTGGATATTAGATATTGGATATTAGAAAAGTGATTCACCAATAACTAATATCCAATATCCAACAACGCTTTTGCTTTTCAAAAAAGAAAAGCCGGCGTGAGCCGGCTTTGCTGTTAGCTTCCTGAGATGTTCTTCAGGTATTTAAAGAAGTCGCTGTCTGGCTCAAGCACCAGCACATCGTTGCCGCGCTCGAAGCTCTTCTCATAAGCCTGCAGGCTACGGATGAACTGATAGAACTCAGGATCCTGCTGGTAGGCTTCAGCGTAGATGCCGGCAGCTTCCGCGTCACCTTCACCGCGAATCTCGCGCGATTGACGGGTGGCATCAGCGAGCATTACCGTTACCCGTGCGTCGACATCAGCACGGATAAACTCAGCCTGCTCACGACCTTCAGAGCGGTGTTCGCGGGCAACAGCCTCACGCTCAGCACGCATACGCTGGAAAATCGACTGACTGACTTCGGTCGGCAGGTTAATCTGCATCACGCGCACGTCAATCACTTCGATACCTAATTCCTGCGCACTGTCAGCACCACGAATCAAGGCTTCGCGCATCAGGTTATCACGCTCGCCTGAGACGATTTCCTTAATGGTACGGCTACCAAACTCAGCGCGTAGACCACTGTTCACCCGACGGGTCAACAAGGCTTCCGCCTGGGCCTGGTTACCACCATTGGTCGACAGATAATAATTAGCGAAGTCAGAAATACGCCACTTCACGTAGGTGTCGACGATAAGATCTTTCTTTTCACTGGTAACGAAGCGATCCGGGTCACCATCGAGAGTTTTAAAGCGCGCGTCGAGCCGCTTTACTTGCTCAATCAATGGTAGCTTAAAGTGCAGTCCCGGCTCATAAACTGTCGGAAGACCCGTATCTGCATCCCGCTGTACTTTACCAAACTGAATTACAATTGCTCGTTGTCCCTCATTCACCACGAACAGCGATGAGAAGCCGAGAATTACAGCAATAATCACTAATACGGCAATTAAATTTTTCATGATTTAGCCTCGACCTCCGTTAAAACGATCACTGGTGCGGCCGGTTCTGTTCGAACTAGCGTCCTGACGGACGTCAGGGTTACGGGTCTCGCTTGGTGAAGTACTGCCCTGCCCGTCTGCCATGCCTGCCGCGCCACTGACATTTTGACGTTGGCGCTCAAGAATTTTATCTAATGGCAGATACATCATGTTGTTACTGCCCTCAACATCGACCATGACCTTGGCGGTGTTAGCGTAGATCTTTTCCAACGTCTCCAGATACAAACGGTCGCGCGTTACTTTAGGTGCAGCCTCATACTGTGGTAACAGCTCGTTAAAGCGCGCGATTTCACCTTGCGCTTTTAAGATTTGCTGCTCGCGATAGGCTTGCGCTTCTTGCAGAATCCGGCGTACCTGACCCCGTGCAGTCGGTTCTTTTTCCCGCGCGTAGGCTTCAGCTTCGCGGATAAAACGCTGCTCGTCCTCTTGTGCCGCAATAGCGTCATCAAACGCATCTTTCACTGCTTCGGGTGGACGTGCCGGCAACAGGTTCACATCAACAATCTGAATACCCAGCTGATAAGGCGCTACGATATTTTCCAATAACTCAAGGGTTGCGGTGCGAACATTTTCCCGACCCACGGTCAGAACTTCATCCATAGTGGTATGACCGACAACGTAACGCAACGCACTGTCAGTTGCCTGTGCCAGGCTATTATCGGCGTCCTCTACGGCGTACAGATAATCGCGCGGGTTGATAACGCGATACTGCACGTCCAACTCGACATGCACCACGTTCTCGTCCTGGGTCAGCATGAAGCCTTCCGACTGGAACTGGCGGACATTACTTACATCGACCATTTGGACTGTATCGACAAAAATCGGACGCCAGTGCAGGCCTGACTCAACCAGGTTATGGAAGTTACCAAAACGCAGAACAACGCCACGCTCTGCTTCTTTTACGGTATAGAAGCCAGCAATAAACCAGACCACCACCAGTAATACAGCAATGATACCCACGCCTTTACCGGGGAAGCCACCACCTGAAGACGACTTGCCGCCGCCCTTTTTGCCCGAGCCGCCAAGGCCGAGCTTATTTAATAAATTGCGCACCGCTTCATCAAGGTCAGGTGGACCCTGATCGCGGCCGCCTTGGTTTTTCCATGGATCACGGTCATTGTTATTACCGTTTCCCGGTTGATTCCAGGCCATTGACTACTCCAACTATCGATCGAGTTAATAAATAGAAATCTGTATGTATGACAACTATTCTACAAATCCTTGCAAGCTATCGCCATACTCATCGGCAACTTGTTTGCATAAACGTTGCCAGTCTACCGCGGACATGCGTACTTTTAAGGCCAGCGCGCCGTCCTCACAGGTGGCTTCTTCGGTCACGCTGTTAAGGGCATAAAGGCGCCCACGCAATTTACCCATGGAGGGAGGAATGCGCAATACCACATTCACCATATCGGGGCGTAACCGCTGCTCCAGAGCCTGTTTCAGAAGGTCGACGCCCTCACCGGTCTGCGCCGACAACCAGACGCGGACGGGGCGATTCTGATCATCATAATCAATTCGTGCCGCGCCGTCGTCCAAACGGTCAATTTTATTGCAAATCAGCAGTTGAGGTACTTCATCGGCACCAATTTCTTCCAGTACTTCGCTGACCTGCTCCATGTTTTCCTGCTGCCGCTCATCACTGATATCAATAACATGCAGCAACAGATCAGCGTCCTGCGTTTCCTGCAAGGTCGCTTTAAACGCCGCTACCAGCTCGTGCGGCAAGTGTCTGATAAAACCTACCGTGTCAGCCAGAATAATCGCACCCACATCGGGTACCTCAATTTTACGTAATGTCGGGTCAAGTGTCGCAAACAGCTGATCGGCAGCGTACACTTCAGCCTCAGTAATGCGATTGAACAGGGTTGACTTACCGGCGTTGGTATAGCCGACCAGCGAAACCGTCGGTATCTCTGCCCGCTGTCTTGCACGCCGGCCCTGTTGCCTTTGCTTCTGGACTTTTTCCAGACGCGCGAGAATGTTCTTGATACGACCACGAATTAAGCGGCGGTCCGTCTCAAGCTGAGTCTCACCCGGCCCGCGTAAACCAATACCACCTTTTTGTCGTTCAAGGTGGGTCCAGCCGCGAACCAGACGCGTGGAGATATGACGCAACTGGGCGAGTTCAACCTGCAATTTACCTTCATGGGTGCGCGCGCGTTGGGCGAAAATATCAAGAATCAGTCCGGTACGATCGAGCACCCGGCACTGACAAAGCTTCTCGAGGTTACGCTCCTGAGTCGGCGATAAACTGTGATTGAAAATAACAATATTGGCATTGTGCAGCTTCACTGCCTCAGCGATTTCTTCTGCTTTGCCGCTACCGACAAAAAAACGTGAACTGGGCGTTGAACGCGCAGCGGTCACCACCGCCAGTGTTTCTACACCTGCGGAAGCGACCAATAATTTAAGTTCAGAGAGGTCTTCCCGATCTGTTTCTGCGGGAAAATCGACGTGCACCAGGATAGCCTGTTCACCACTTTCAAACCTTTCAAACAAGCTACCACTGCTCCTTCAAGAATCGTTGCTTAATCAATTGCCTCATCGCCCGCCGCTTCTTGTTGCGGCAAGTAGTTTTGCGGTATCCGAGCTGGTACCACGGTGGAAATGGCATGTTTGTAAACCATTTGGCTGACGGTATTTTTCAGTAGAATAACAAACTGATCAAACGACTCAATCTGGCCTTGCAGTTTAATACCGTTAACTAAATAAATAGACACGGGTACGCGCTCCCGTCGTAAAGCGTTCAAAAATGGGTCTTGTAACGTTTGCCCTTTAGCCATCTCTCGCTTCCTTTTCTTGTTATTGTTCTAGAGTGTGGCAGTTTACTACAGACCACAGCTACCCGAGAGGTCTACTATAGTCTAACCGCACCAATTTACCAGCCATACCAAATTTTCTTATTAACTACTTTAACTATAAGGCCTATTTGTCGGCTTTCAAGGTTTAAACCGGGTAAAGTTTTCAGGTGTGCGCTGACAATAGGCCATGACTTGCTCTGACAGGTCCGGTGCCAGACTGTCAAACCACGCTACGCCCGGCCATTTGCGCAGCCAGGTGAGCTGGCGTTTTGCCAGTTGCCGGGTCGCAAAAATACCCTTGTCGACCATGGTTGGGTAGTCATCATCGCCATCAAGGTATTGCCAGACTTGGCGGTAGCCGACACAGCGCAACGCTGGCAGATCCAGATGTAAGTCGTTGCGGGCGCGTAACGCTTCAACCTCGGCAATGAAACCTTCCTCCAGCATCTGCTTAAAACGCTGGGCGATGCGCTCATGCAACACCTGCCTTTCCTGCGGTGCTACTGCCAGTTGAATCACCGGGTAAGGCAGTGCACCGGCACGGGTGGCGGTAAGCTCGGTCATGGTTTTTCCGCTTAAATGATAAACCTCGAGCGCGCGGATCAGGCGTTGTGGATCATTAGGATGAATGCGCTGCGCGCTGGTCGGGTCAACCCGGACCAGTTCATCATGTAGTGCCTGCGCGCCTTCGGCAACCAGACGCGCGGTAAGCTGCTGACGCAGATCTGCATCCGCCTCAGGTAATTGCGACATGCCTTCGAGCAATGCTTTAAAGTAGAGCATGGTGCCGCCAACCAGGAGTGGAATTTTGCCGGTCGCTAGTATTGCCTCAATCTCACGCCGTGCATCACTGGCAAACTGCGCCGCGGAGTAACGCTCCGCGGGGTCACAGATATCGATCAGCCGATGGGGTGCTGCCGCAAGTTCAGCTGCGGTAGGCTTAGCGGTGCCGATATCCATACCGCGATAAATAAGCGCGGAATCCACAGAAATAATTTCTGCGTTCAGGCGTTGGCTAAGTTCTATCGCCAGTCCGGTTTTTCCGGCGGCAGTCGGACCATACAGGCAAATGACATAAGGCTCACTCATCGTAATGGCTCCGGTAACTCGGGTAGCGCCACCGTCAGCAAATAGTCTGCTGCGCTTTGCAGTTGCTGTTGCCAGACCTGCCACCAATGCTCAGCCTGAACTTTTGAGTAGCTAACACTCAGTTGCTGGCTTGCCAGCCAGTCCCAGAATGTATCAGGCGGCTGTTGGTGGTGTTCCAGCATACTGACCACCTCGGTAAGGCTGGCGGTGATATTGGTGTGGCGCAAGGCGCTTGGGACCTGTTTCACCAGCCACTGGCGACCTTCCTGCGCGAGCAGGATACCCAACTGCGCAACACGCACGTTATCAATCGCTTTAAAACGCTGTAACAATGCCTCGTCGGTAATCTTGACGGGAGTCAACAGTGGCTGCCCCGACAGTCCGGTTTGAAACTGGCGCTGCCACTGACGCGCCAGGTAGTCGCGCTCAATCGCCTGCAAATGTAATAGCGCCAGTTGGGTTGATTGCTCGGGCTGATGAATCAGCGCAAAGCGCTGGTCCACCACACTTAACAGGCGCGCAGCGCTTTCCGGTTGCGGCGCCTTCACTGCTGGCTGGGCAGCACTTGTTGTCGGCTGCGTACCGACTGACACAGCGCCGGGCAATGGATTTGCAGAGCGTGGCCGCAACTCGGCGACCTGTTGCTGAAGGTTAGTCGATGCTGCCTGATACTGATGACCCGGCGCTGCCGCCGCGTTCTGATGCAATACCTGACGAATACTTTGCAGGACGAAGTCGTGGATCTCCCGCGCCTGATGAAAGCGTACCTCGTGCTTTGCCGGATGCACATTGACATCAACGTCCTGCGGTGCCAGCTCCAGATAAAGCACGTAAGTGGCCGAGCGCTCATCGGTTAGCCCGTCGTCATAAGCCTGACGAATGGCGTGATTTAACATGCGATCACGCATCATCCGCCCGTTGACATAAAAGAACTGCGCATCAGCCTGATGCCGACAGCCTTCAGGTGGCGCCACCCACCCCCATAAACGCACCCCCAGATGCTCAGCGTCAATGAACCTGGCACAGTCGGTAAAACCTGTACCCACCACTTTGGCGATACGCTCGAGCGCGTTTTGTTTCGTCACCGCGGGGTAATTGCGGACGGTTTTCTGGTTATGGTTCAGCACCAGTCGCACGTCATAACGGCTCAACGCAATGCGTTTTAACAGATCATCGATATGTCCGAACTCAGTTTTGTCGGTACGTAAAAATTTACGCCGCGCGGGCGTGTTAAAAAACAGATCTTCGACATCGACGGTGGTGCCATCAGGATGACTGGCGGGCGCTAGCTCGGCGGTCATATCACGGCCTTCGACCCAGGCCCGCCACGCCTGGCTCTGACTGGCAGGTTTCGAGGTCAGGCTCAGGCGCGCCACCGAGCTGATACTCGCCAGCGCTTCGCCCCGAAAGCCCAGACTCTGGATCGCCTCAAGGTCCGCCAGACTACTGATTTTACTGGTCGCATGGCGCGCCAGTGCTAACGGCAGTTCGTCTTTCACAATACCCGCGCCATTGTCACGAATGCGAATACGGCGGCGCCCGCCTTTCTCAATATCAATTACCAGGCTGTCGGCACCGGCATCGAGACTGTTTTCAATCAGTTCTTTGACCACCGACGCCGGACGCTCAATGACCTCGCCTGCAGCGATCTGGTTCGCCAGACTAATCGGTAGAAGTTTGATGGGCATGGTGAAACCTATTCCGGACTCGGTATTTCCAGCACCTGGCCAATCTGAATGACCGAGCTGTTCAAGTTGTTGCGCGCCTTAATTGCCGCAATAGAGGTGTTGTAGCGTTGCGCCAGCACTGACAATGACTCGCCCGAGCGTACCACGTGCCGGCTGCTACGATTATTAGCGAATATGGTGCCATCTGGTGGGCGGCGCAGAAAGTAACTGCGCACCCCCTGATAGATAGCGCGCGCCAGCTTCTGTTGGTGTTGATTACTGCGCAACAGCTGCTCTTCGGTTGGATTCGAAATAAATCCTGTTTCCACCAGCATGGAGGGCATAGCGGTTGAAGTTAATACCGCCAGGCTGGCATGCTGCGGTTTGGTTTTGTGCATTTTCGTAATACGGCCTAACTCAGCCAGCACTTCGTTGGCTGCTTCGTAACCGCTGGCCATGGCATGATCCATACTCATGGACACCAGGGTTTCATTCAGAAAGCTATCTTCCATCTCCACTGCAGGTACGCCACCTAGCACATCAGACAATCGCTCTTTGTTCTCCAGTAAGCGACCCATTTCAGTACTGGCGCGACGGTTTGATAAGACCCAGATGGAGGCCCCGCGCGGTTGCGGGGTAGTGAACGCATCCGCATGAATTGAAACGAACAGGTCTGCTTTGACGCGCTCTGCTTTGCGCGGGCGATCGTTCAGGTTCACGTAATAATCATCCGAACGAATGAGATAAGCCTGCATGCCCGGATCTTCATTAATCATATTCGCCAGCGCGCGGGAGATTGTCAGTACCACATCTTTTTCGTAAGTTCCGCGCGGACCGATTGAACCCGGGTCTTCGCCACCATGACCCGCGTCAATCGCTACGGTCACTTTGCGTTCCTGTAAATCATCGGCGCTCAGAGCGTGGCCTTCGCGCTTTAATGACGTACCGGGCAAATCGACCACCAACCGATGGCCGTACATATCTTGTGGCGTTAACACCTGTAAGATCGGGTCCACCTGCTTATCCAGCTCCACCACAATACGCGTACTACCCGGTAACTTCGGGGTGCTGGTGCGGATGTTCTTCACCAATAACGAATTAGACTCCAGATAGTCGAGGTTTACTTTTAGTTCTGTGCTCGGAAAGTCGATCACAAGGCGGTACGGATGGGACTGGTTCAGGGTGAAATAGCTGTACTCTGCGGCATTTGCCATATCGAACACAATCCGGGTGTTGTCTGGCGACGGCCACATCCGGATATTTTCAATACTGTTTGCGCCATGGGCCGGAACCACGACCAGCGCCAGCAGTAGTGTGATGACAAAAGCAAAGAAACGTTGCATCAGAGTTTATCGAGAAGCTCCCGACCTCTTGTTGTTAGCGCACCTAATGTCATTGTACGGGCCGTATCGGCATACTCAATGACTATTTTAATATCTGGCTCTGGTAGCATGCCCGCTCCGCGCTGGGGCCACTCGGCCAGTAGAATAGTATTACTGTCAAGGTAATCACGAATGCCCATAAATTCAAGTTCTTCAGGATCAGCCAGGCGGTAAAGATCAAAATGATGAATCTGCCAGGGTGGCAATTCGTAACTCTCTACCAGGGTGTAAGTAGGGCTTTTTACATTGCCCTGATGACCAAAGGCCTGAATAAAACCACGGCTGAAAGTGGTCTTGCCGGCACCCAGCTCGCCAATTAAATAAATTGCAAGCGCCTGTTCAGCTGTCGTCGGTTGCTGCTTAACAACAGTGGCAAAACGCGCTGCCAGCGCCAATAACTCAGCCTCTGACGCCAGGTAAAACTGCTTCTCTTTCATGGATTCACTAACTTCCGCAACGGCCCGAATAAGTCGCTGGGTAGTGTACCACGTTCGCCGTCAATTGCAGCGTGTTCACCGGCAACCGCATGGAGCCAGGTCGCTACCGGAAGTACCGCTTCGGCCGGTAAGCCCTGCGCAATCAGACTGCCGGCAATACCACTTAAAACATCGCCGGCTCCGCCGACAGCCAGTGCCGGGCTACCGCGATGACAAATGCGTAAGTGCCGGGCAACGGGATTGGCAATCAACGATCCTGCCCCTTTCAGTAACACCTGCGCCTGATAACGATTACCCAGTTCATTTACCGCCTGGTAGCGGTCCTTTTCGACCTCACTGCTGGAGCTATTTAACAGCCGCGCGGCCTCTCCCGGGTGAGGTGTCAGCCAAAGTGGCGCTGAACGCTCCTGCCAGGCTTCCTCAGCACTGAGTAAATTCAGGCCATCGGCATCGAGCAGCAAGGGCAGCTCGCTGGCGATCAGAAAATCAAACAGACATTTCGCCCAGTCGCTCTTGCCAAGCCCGGGTCCTAATACTACGGCATCAACACCAGCCAGTGCTTGTTCCAGCTCTGCTGTCGACGCTGCGTCCGTTGCCTGCACCATGAGCTCGGGCTGAGCCGCAGCAATGATGCCCTGGGTATCAGGGTGGGTCAGTACTGAGACCTTGCCGGCGCCGGTTCTTAACGCCGCCAGACCCGCCAAAATAGCGGCGCCACTCATACCTGGCGCGCCACCGACGATCGCCAGATGCCCGTGTCGGCCCTTATGACTGTTGCGCTGGCGCGGCGGCAAATGGCGCGCCACTTCGTCCTGTTCAATCAGCGTCGCAAATGGGCGTTCGAGCTGACGGAACGCGGGAGCGATTCCCAGCTCAGCCAGTTCCAGCTTGCCACAGTAATGCCCCGCCTGCCCGGTAAGCAGCCCCGGCTTAAGCGCAACAAAGGTCACTGTATAGTCCGCCTCAACGGCCACCGGTAAGGCGGTGCCGGTGTCGCTTTGCAGTCCGGTCGGGCAATCAATACTCAGCACCCATAATTTATGGAAATTTTTTGCATCGTTCAGGGTCTCGACAGCCTTTCGGTAGGTGCTGTCCAGCTCACGGCTAAGGCCAGTGCCTAACATGGCATCGACAATAATGTCGCATTCAGCAAGGTGTGCACGATCAAGCTCTTCTAACGGCTCAACATTGCCCTGTTCATCGCGCCAGGCCTTCGCCGCTTGCTTCGCCAGGTCTGATTTTGCCTGCGCGGCTACCACCGTTACCTGGTAGCCGACGCGGCGCGCCAGTCGTGCCAGAACCCAGCCGTCGCCGCCATTATTTCCCGGGCCACATAAAATCATCACCCGCGCCGGCGCCGGATGTTGCCGCTCCAGCGCCGCCAGACAGCTCTGGGCTGCGCGCTGCATCAGTTGGGCTGGGCTTACCCCCAATGTTTTCGCGGCCTCTAACTCGCGTTCCCGAACCTGCTTTGTGCGAAATACCAACTGCTGCATACTTAAACGCATCGGTGCATCTCCATGGCTTTTTTGTTATTTTAAAGACTCCTGTGTAAGCATAAGACGATTTTTATGGATTTGCAGCAACTTGCGGCAGACATCAAGCGCTGGGGGCACGAGCTCGGTTTCCAGAAAGTGGGAATTACCGATCTGGACCTGAGCAGTGAGCGCGCGGCACTGCAGCAGTGGCTGGCAGAAGGCATGCATGGCGAAATGGCCTATATGGAACGCCACGCCGATCTGCGTACCCGCCCCGATGAACTGCATCCCGGCAGCGTCCGCGCAATTTCAGTACGGATGAATTACCTGCCTGCCGAGGCGGGCTTCGCCAAGACCCTGAAAAATCCACGATTGGGTTATATCAGTCGCTACGCGCTGGGTCGCGATTACCACAAATTGATGCGCAAACGCTTGAAGCAATTGGGCGAGCGCATCAAACAAGCCTGTGCCGAACTCGATTTCCGTCCCTTTGTCGATTCAGCACCGATACTTGAGCGCCCGCTGGCCGTGAAGGCCGGACTTGGCTGGACCGGCAAACATACCCTGGTGCTTGATGAACAAGGCGGCTCATGGTTCTTTTTAGGCGAGCTGCTGATCAATTTGCCGCTGCCTGTTGATGCACCTGTCGAGGAGAAGTGTGGCAGTTGCAAGGCCTGCATTACCATTTGCCCGACACAGGCGATTGTCGAGCCCTACAAACTCGATGCCCGGCGCTGCATTTCGTACCTGACTATTGAATTAAAGTCGGCTATTCCGGAAGAGCTGCGGCCACTGATGGGAAACCGTATCTATGGTTGTGATGACTGTCAGCTCATCTGCCCCTGGAACCGCTATTCACAACTCACCGCCGAGGACGACTTCGCGCCGCGCAAAGATCTTCACGCACCAGAGTTACTGACGTTATGGGAATGGGATGAAGCGACCTTTCTCAAACGCACCGAGGGCTCGCCCATCCGGCGTATTGGTTTTGCCTGCTGGCAGCGGAATCTGGCGGTAGCGCTTGGCAACGCGCCGCATGACCCGGCAATTATTGCCGCTCTTGAAGCGCGCCGTGGCAGCGTCAATGACATGGTCGACGAACATATTGACTGGGCCCTAACGCGTCAGCATAACAAAAGTGCCAGCACGTCAAAGCAAGTGTTGCGTTTGACCCGCGCGGTGGAAAAAGGCTTGCCGCGCGACGCCTAATCAGTGTTCCGCAAACGCAGCAGAATGTCATCGAAGAAGGCGGCGCCAAGACGTTCAGCGGTTGCCATATTCGCTGCCGGAATTTGTTCCGGCTGCGGGTAACGTGTCAGTACCTTTTCAAGGCTGGCTTCACGCAGCAGATGTAATACCGGATAGGGTGCACGGTTGGTATAGTTACTGACATCATCCGCTGCAGTATCAGCGAACTGATAATCCGGATGAAAACTGGCGATCTGAAAAGTCCCTTCCAGTCCGCTTTCCTGCAGCAGCAGTTCAGCGTAATCAAGCAGCTCAAGGTAGTCATCGAAATCACTGAATCCCGCGCTGAAAACCAGCAACAGCGTCTCGATCTCCGGTCTGACACTCAGCAGCTCAACAGCTTGCGCGAAATCATGGAGGGCTGGTTCCACCGTGGTCGCGTTGCTTTCATCGTAACGGACGGTGCGCCGCTCAACCTCACGATGCGCAAAAGGACAAAAATTGAGGCCAACGACAATTTCTGCAACCCACTGCTGTACCGCCCTACATGGTGCCGATACGTCGTCCACTTATCGCCCTCTCTATATTAAGAAAGTTACACTCATTGCGCGTCAAAGTTCTTTTGCGGCGTACTCCAGCGCGCCCCGAACTGCGGCAACCTGCGCATCAACACACTCCACCGAATTGGTATTAGCACTATCCGGGTAAACTTCAGTGGTGGTCACAAAACGCGCGTCGGTCATCCCCATACAAAGTCCAAGCGGCTTTGCTTCGTACTCAATCACACCTTCTTGTACCATCGGCGCGCCAATCAGGCAGCCTTCATCATCGGCAGGGGCTATATGCGTCACTGGCTTCACTGTCTCAATAATTGCACGCTGGAAACCAGGTTCACTACGCTGCTTGTCAGCCACCAGGTAAAAGCCGTCAGGAATGTTCCAGTTCGTGTTGGTGGTGCCGTCGCGCGCAGCCTTGGCCGGGCGGAATTCGCTGTTATCGGTATCGGTGGTTTCGTGTAAGTCGATATGTACGTCCGGATTAATCTGATGCTTGTCCAGATACGTCATGATCAATTCGCATTCCTGCGCCCGGCTGTCACTGACAAAGGAACGGTTGGGATCAACTGCGTCGGGATTCCAGCGATTAATGGTTTCGTAACCCCATGGACTGATGCATGGCGCGACTAAAATATTAAACCGCGACAGATGGTTCACCGCTTCAGTTTCCAAAAAGTACAGTGCCCCATGCACGCCGCTGGTTTCATAGCCATGCACACCGCCAGTAACCAGAACGGTAGGATTATTTACGCGCCAGTTACGGCTGCGCACAACAAACAATGGGAAGGTTTTATCGTCATAAATGAGCTCACCGTAGGTTTCCACGTCAAACTGCTCGCGCAGATGATCAATACGGCGAATCACATCATTGGCGTAATCGCGCTGCTTTTCCTGCTGCGCTAACCACTGTTGCTTATTAGTATCATCCCACTTCTCACCGGGGGTTCCGATTGGATAATCCTGGGCCATTAGCTACGACTCCTAGCAAAACTTAACTATGTTCAGGTCTGTGGGTATCTAGTGTAGGTCATTTCAGCTTTGCGCTCCAGACCCCACACAAGCCAATACCGTGCGCCGGTTAAAACCACATGACCATTGCGCATTGCACCAGTATGGCAATATTGGCAATGGCACCAATGACGAAAAACCAACTGCGGGGACTTGGGTTTTTCTCGGTGGCAATGGCGTAGTAGAGCACCATGTGAATAATACGGGCCAAGGCAAAGATGATCACCCAGTAACCGAACCAGTTCGAGGAAAGCCCGAGGAACAGCGCCAGAAATACCGTTGCCAGAAACATTGGCACATTTTCCAGGGAGTTCATAAAGGTGCGGTGGGTGCGAAACACGAACGAGTCGTGGCTGAGTCCTGAGGGCACTTTGCCCGGAATGGCATTGGGCTGCTTGGCTTTGACCGCAGCAGCAATAGCCCACTGCAGCATGAGGGTGACAATGATAATCCAGATACCGCTAAAGACGAGCGGGTTATAGTCAGTCATAACAGTTCCTTAGGGTTGGTTAAGGTTTAAACAGACCAATAATACTGCCATCATTTTTGTCTTTGGCCACATCTTGTTTTTCAGCTTTTGCTTCGCGCTCAGTAAATTTGTGCCCGCACGCCACGCATTTAACCTCTTCGTGGGCGTCGCCCTGCGCGTCGGTCACAATGGTTAGTTGCAAGGTATCCTGTGCGCCGCAGGCGGGACATTCTGCGCCAGCGATAAATCGTTTACGTGTGCGTGCCATATTCACCTCGGGTTGCTTCAGGTATAATTGTCGCAGATTCATTTACTAACACCAAGTACAAGGTTTGTCATGATTTCAATCCGGGGCATGGCGCTCATGCGCGGCGGCAGCGTGTTGCTGAAAAATACCGATCTCACGATTTTCCCCGGCCACCATGTCGGCGTGGTCGGTCGTAACGGTACCGGAAAGTCGTCGCTCTTTGCCTTGTTACGTGGCGAGCTGCAGGTTGAGGAAGGCGAGTGCGAAGTTCCGAGACACTGGCGCATTGCCAGTGTTAAACAAGAAACCCCGGGGCTACCTCAGCCGGCGCTAGAGTATGTGCTTGATGGTGATACTGAACTGCGCGCGCTTGAGGATCAGTTGCGTCACGCAGAAGCCGCCGAAGATGGCCATGCCATGGGCAGGTTACACGATCAGCTGGCCGCCATTGGGGCTTATGAGGCACCGGCGCGGGCGGCGGCATTATTGTCTGGCCTCGGTTTTTCCGACGCTCAGTTTCAACAACCGGTGAAAGCTTTTTCCGGCGGCTGGCGGATGCGCCTGAACCTGGCTCAGGCACTGATTTCCCGGGCTGACTTACTGTTACTTGATGAGCCCACCAACCACCTTGATGTCGACGCTATCTTCTGGCTCGAAGACTGGTTACAACGCTTTCCGGGCACCCTGTTGCTGATTTCACACGACCGTGACTTTCTCGATGCCATATGCCAGCAAATCATCCATATTGAGCAACAGACAGCCACCGCTTTTTCCGGTAATTACAGTAGCTTCGAGCGTCAATACGCCGAGCAACTTGCCCAGCAGCAGGCGCAGTTTGAAAAAGAACAAGCGCAGCGTAAGCACCTGCAAAGCTATATTGACCGTTTCCGCTATAAGGCCAGTAAAGCGCGTCAGGCCCAAAGCCGCATTAAAGCGCTGGAGCGGTTGACCAGTAGCGCTCCGTTAGTGGCCAACAGCCAGTTCCAGTTTCAGTTCCGCAAGCCGGAGCAACTGCCTACGCCACTGTTAGCACTCGATAATGTGCAAGCCGGTTATGGCGACAAGGTCATTCTTGAACATATTAAATTTAATCTGGTGCCAGGTAGCCGTATCGGTTTGCTCGGTCGCAACGGTGCCGGTAAGTCGACACTGGTCAAATTGCTCGCGGGCGAACTCGCGCCGCAACAGGGGCAACTGACGCTGAACCCTGGCATCAAGCTTGGCTACTTTGCCCAACATCAGTTAGAGACACTCGACAGCAAGGCCACTGCCTTACAGCATCTGCAGCGCCTCGATCGCCATGCCAGTGAGCAACAGTTGCGTGACTTTCTCGGTGGCTTTGGCTTTTCCGGTGACCAGGCGACGCGCGAGGTCGCGCCGATGTCGGGCGGTGAAAAAGCCCGTCTGGTACTGGCACTGATCGTATACCAAAAACCCAACCTGCTGTTGCTCGATGAGCCGACCAACCATCTTGACAGCGTCATGCGCGAGGCGCTGGTCTACGCCCTTCAAGACTTTGAAGGAGCTATGGTCATTGTCTCGCACGACCGTCACTTATTGCGCACCAGCGTCGATGAATTTTTGTTAGTCGCCGACGCACGGGTGCAGCCGTTTGACGGCGACCTTGACGCTTATCACGCGTGGTTACAACACCAGCAAAAAGGCTCAGCGCAAGGTACTGATACGAGCACCGCGAATTCAGGCAAGTCGGATCGCAAAGCCGAGAAACGCGAGGCAGCCGAGCGCCGTCAGCGACTGAAACCTTTTAAAGATGCCGTCAGTAAATACGAGTCACAGGTTCAGCAGTTTGAAACTGAGCTGTCTCGCCTCAATGAGCTGCTGGCTGACAACCGTCTTTACGATGAGGCGAACAAAGCCAAACTCACCGAGTTATTGCAGCAGCAGGCCAGTCAGCAACAGGCATTGGCGCGTGCCGAAGAACAGTGGATGGCGGCCGAAGAGGCCTTACAGCAAGCGGAGGCAGCCGACTGATGCAAATTCCCTGGCAACAACTCGACCCGCAAACGCTTGATGCTATTATTGAGTCCTTCGTTTTACGCGAAGGTACTGACTATGGCGATGAAGAAAAGTCATTGGCTGAAAAGGTTGCCGACGTGCACGCACAGTTACGCTCAGGCGAGGCAATACTGGTGTGGTCCGAGCTACATGAAACCGTCAATATTATGCCTCGCGATGACTTCGGTGACGAATAAAAACGTCCTTCCAGGGCACCCCGGGGTCACCTAAAATCATAAAATTGGGGTTCCCCAATTCGGTTTCTTCGTTGTAAGTCAGTGGCTTGAACTGCTCACTCACAATGCTGCCCCCGGCCTCACCGACAATGACATCCGCCGCCGCAGTGTCCCACTCGCCGGTCGGCCCGACCCGTAAGAAGCAATCTGCCTGCCCTTCGGCAATCAAGCACGCTTTTAGCGAGCAGCTACCGGCTGGCAAGGTGCTGAGATCGCGATCGGGATTCATCCGCTGCATGACCCGTTCACGCGGCTGGCGCCGGCTGATAGCGAGAATAATTGGATCAGTTTCAGGCACCGCAAGCTTGCGCACCCGCAGTCGCTGCTCACCGCTGATATCACGCCTGTACGCGCCCTTGCCCCGCTCTGCCAGGTATAACTTATCGCCCGCCGGCCAGTAAATGACACCGAAACGTGGCTGGTGCTGCTCTACCAAAGCAATCACCACGGTAAAATCGCCACTTCGGGCAATAAATTCCTGGGTGCCATCAATCGGGTCAATAAGCCAGTAGCGTGGCCATTGCTGCCGCTCTGCCAGAGTCAGGTGTGCGCCCTCTTCCGAGAGCACCGGGATATCAGGCGTCAGCTTGTTTAATTGCTCAGTGATTAGCTGGTGCGCGGCGTAATCGGCGCTGGTGACCGGTGAGTCATCAGCTTTCTCAAAGGTGGCGTACGCCTGTTCCTCGTACAATTCCATAACCAGGTCGCCGGCGCGCTGCGCGATGGAGGCAGCGCCCTCTAACCACGCGTGTAACTGCTCAGTCGCGGCCACGTTCAAGCTCCCTTAGGGTCATCAGTAGCGCAGCGATACTGCGCGCTTCGGTAAAATCTTCCTGCTCAAGTAAGGCTTCTGCCTTACTCAGCAACCAGGGGACCTGCTCCAGTGGCTCTGGCTCGTCACCGGGCAAACGCTCGGGATACAGGTCGCGGGCAATAAAAATATGCATAGTGGCGGAGAAGAATTGCGGTGCCATAGTGACGCTTTTGAGCGGAATCAGGGTTTCTGCGCCAAAGCCGATCTCTTCTTTAAGCTCACGGTTGGCCGCTTCTTCCGGCGTCTCTCCAGGATCAATCAGCCCTTTGGGAAAACCTAACTGATAGTTGTGTAACCCGGCCGCGTACTCACGCACCAACATGAGGGTTTGCGCGTCGACAAATGGCACAATCATCACTGCGCCGCGCCCGCTGCTCTGCATACGTTCAAACTGGCGCTCCACGCCATTACTGAAGCGTAAATCGACCGCTTCAATGCGTAATAGCCGACTACGGGCTACAATTTGTCTTTGTAAGATTTCGGGAGTGGGTTTTCGGGCCATGATCTTCCGCCAACGGAATCTATTCTGCGAATGTCGGGCATAAGCTTGGATAGCTGGCTCTACCCCGACCGTTTCGGTTACTATAGCGACTCGTTATTTAGGGTACAACCAACAGGAGCTTTTCATGAGCGAAGTTACGACATCATACGACGCGGTAGTCATCGGCAGTGGTCCTGGCGGCGAAGGTGCAGCCATGCAGTTAGTGAAAAACGGTCGCAACGTCGCCATGATTGAAAAGTATCGCTCGTTAGGTGGCGGTTGTACGCATTGGGGCACCATTCCCTCGAAGGCATTGCGTCACTCGGTCAGCCGGCTGATTGAGTACAATACCAATCCGCTCTTTGTTGGCGCCTGCGCGCCACGCAGCATGTCCTTTGCCGATATCCTCAAACACGCCCAGGGCGTGATTGAAAAACAGGTACAGATGCGCAGCGGTTTTTATCAGCGCAACGGCGTAACGGTCATTCATGGCACCGCCAGTTTTGAAGATGCCAACACCATTAAAGTCACCCAGGACGATGGCACCATTGAATACATTGGCACCAAGCAAGTAGTAATCGCCACGGGTTCGCGCCCTTATCACCCGCCCGACGTCGACTTCAGCCACGAACGTATTTATGACTCCGACACCGTGCTGTCGCTGAAATACGAGCCGCGCAGCATTATTATTTACGGTGCTGGTGTGATCGGCAGCGAATACGCCAGCATTTTCCGCGGTCTGGGTGTTAAAGTCGACCTGATCAACACTCGTGATCGCCTGTTGTCCTTCCTTGATGCCGAGATTTCCGACGCGTTGAGCTATCACCTGCGTAATAACGGGGTGGTGATTCGCCATAACGAAGAATACGACCGCATTGAAGGGCATGAGGATGGTGTCACCTTATACACCAAGTCAGGCAAGCGCCTGGATGCCGACTGCCTGCTCTATGCCAACGGCCGCTCGGGCAACATTGAAGAACTCAATGTGGAAGCTTTGGGCCTGAAGCCTAACTCCCGTGGCCAGCTTGATGTGTCTAAACAATACGAGACCGACGTCGATAATATTTATGCGGTGGGCGATATTATTGGCTATCCCTCGCTGGCCTCGGCTGCTTATGACCAGGGCCGTATTTGTGCCACTGCGATGCTCGAGGGCGATTGTGAACAGCGCCTGATCCGCGATATTCCTACTGGTATTTATACGATTCCGGAAATCAGCTCAGTAGGTAAAACCGAAGAAGAGCTGACGCAGCAGAAAGTCCCTTACGAGGTTGGGCGTGCGCAGTTTAAGCATCTGGCGCGCGCGCAGATTTCCAGTATGACGGTAGGCAGCCTGAAGCTGTTGTTTCACCGGGAAACCAAAGAAGTGCTGGGTATTCATTGCTTCGGTGAGCGGGCGGCAGAAATTATCCACATTGGCCAGGCGATTATGGAGCAGAAAAACGGTGGCAATACCATCGACTACTTCGTCAACACCACCTTCAATTACCCCACCATGGCCGAAGCCTACCGTGTTGCCGCGCTAAATGGCCTGAACCGCATTCGCGGCTAACAGGCGTCTTGCTGCATCTGGCTTGGCAGTTCAACCCGAACTGCCAGGCCCCCCAACTTCGCGCTACGGCCAAAAGTGATGCGCCCGCCGTGCCGCTCCACGATACGCTTAACAATCGCCAGCCCCAGCCCTGAGCCCTTGCTTGCGCGCGCCTTGTCGCCCTGGGTGAACGGCTGCAGCACATGTTCAACCTGACCCGCCGGTATGCCCTCGCCATTATCGCTAACGGTAACCCAGACCCGCTCGCGCGCCGCATCGTAACCGGTTTCAACGCTGATTTTGCCATTACCGTAGCGTTCGGCGTTTTCGAGCAGGTTTAGCAGGACACGTTTAATTGAGATGGCGCGTACCGGAATATCCGGCATTTGCTGGTAGGCCACGGTGATCTGCGCCGCCCAGCTTTCCGGAACATGACCGACAACATCCTCAACCAGATAATTGAGGTTTTCACAGTCGTTATCTGCCTGAGTATCAATGCGCACATAATCAATAAACTGATCGATGATCGCATTCATATCATCAATATCGCTGATAATACCTTCAGCCAGATAATCCTCGCTCGCAGGCATCATCTCAGTGGCCAGGCGAATACGGGTTAACGGCGTGCGCAGGTCATGTGACACACCAGCCATCAGTAAGGCGCGATCCTGCTCCAGCTGTTGAACTCCCCGGGTCATCTGGTTGAACGCGCGGGTTACCGCGATAACCTCGGTGGAACCGCGCTCAGGCAACTCGTCAGGGTATTCGCCCCGTCCCACTTGCGCCGCCGCGGCTTCGAGCGACTTCAGTGGGCGGTTCTGCCAGTTGGTAAACCACATGCCGCCCAGCACGCTCAGCCCACCAATTAAAATCAGATAGAATAACAGGGGTGAGAAGCGCGCTTCATCAAAGGTATCGAGACGCAGGCGCAACCAATAGCCGTCGAGTGATTCGGTGCGGATCCAGACGTAGTAAATATCACCCTGTGAGATGCGTACCTCGGTGTCCGCGGCCAGATGCTGGCTCATCTGGTCGGAAAGAAAATTATAGGTAGAGGCATTGGCCAAACCGTTTGCCTGCGCTTCCACCAGGGTAAAGCCATCGATGCCGACGGCATCCGTGTAACGTTCCGCAAGAGCGCGCTTTTCCGCTGCTGACAGGCTACGCTCGCCGAGCCAGCGGTCGAGCACAATAATGCCTTGCACCTGCTTGGCGACTACCGAGCTGATTTGCTGCATACTGGGTTTGACTACGTACACGCCGATCATAATGTACGAAACCAGTTGATTGATTAGCAGCAATAACGCAATGAGCGCAACCGTACGAGCAAAGGCCGAACGCGGTAGGATGCGCATAAATCAGGCTTTTTTACTGCCGTCCGGCACGAATACGTAACCCAGGCCCCAGACCGTCTGAATGTAACGCGGATTGGCAGGATCAGCCTCAAGCATGCGGCGCAAGCGCGAAACCTGCACGTCAATGCTGCGCTCCAGTGCGCTGTAATCACGCCCCCGGGCCTGATTCATCAGCTTGTCACGGGACATAGGCTGGCGCGGGTGGGTGATCAGCGCCTTTAATACCGCAAACTCGCCACTGGTCAGGGGCATGGGCTCATCACCCCGGTACATTTCGCGGGTGCCCAGATTCAACCGGAACTCGCCAAATACAATTTCTTCATCATCGGCAGTCGGCGCCCCGGGTATTTCTTTACCACGACGGCGTAACACGGCACGAATGCGCGCCAGTAACTCGCGTGGATTAAATGGCTTGGCCAGGTAATCGTCGGCACCGAGCTCAAGCCCGATAATGCGATCCACCTCGTCGCCCTTGGCAGTTAACATGACAATGGGAATATCGTTATTGGCCTGGCGCAGACGCTTACAGATTGACAGGCCGTCTTCACCGGGCAGCATCAGATCAAGCACCATCAGATGGAAGTTTTCGCGCTCCAGCAGACGATCCATCTGTTCACTGTGTGCTGCCGAACGCACATAAAAGCCCTGCTCGGTCAGATAGCGCTCAAGCAGACCACGTAAGCGCGCGTCATCGTCTACGACCAAAATTTTGAAGGTTTCCTGTGACATCCCACCGCTGCTCCCAAGGTTATCTTACTGTTGCCACTATAAAATATGGTCTGCTATTTGCCAACGCATTGGCCTGCTGCAGCGCAGCTCTTTTTGTTTCTAAATATGTGACCCAATGATACAGCAACCGTTAAAGCTCATGCTTGAGGACTTTACCGTTAGCGTTGCGCGGCAGTTCATCGAGCTCAGCAAACAGCCGCGGCAGCTTATAGTCGGCCAGCCGTTCGCTTAAATACCTGCGTAGCTCGTCCGCCATATCCGCCATGGGCTCGCGCAAAACCACAAAGGCTTTGACGGTTTCGCCCCACTGGTCGTGAGGTACCCCCACTACCGCAGCTTCTGCCACCTGCGGATGTGTCGCCAGCGCGTCTTCAATTTCGCGCGGATAAATATTCACGCCGCCAGAGATGATAATGTCTTTCTTGCGATCTTTAATCCAGTAAAAGCCCTCTTCATCACGTACAGCAATATCACCGGTTTTCAGCCAGCCGTCAGCGGTAAAAGTATCGGTCGTCGCCTGCGGATTACGCCAGTAGCACTGCATCATGCCGTCGCTGCTGATTTCGACTTCTCCCGGCTCATTGATAACCGGCGCATAGCCCTCTTCAGTACGCAGCCTGACTTCGGTGCCGAAGGCCGCGCGACGTCCGACCGAGCCGGCTTTTTCGCCATGCTCATCTGGCAGCAACAGGGTGCCCGATGGGCCGGCTTCAGTCAGACCATAGACGCAGTAAAACTGATCAGAGCCAAACGCTTTTTGCACCTGTTGCGTATGCTCGGTCGACATCGCGGCGCCGCCATATATCCAGTGCGTAACGCTGCTTAAGTCGGTGTCGGCGATGGCGGGGTCCTGTGCGGTGAGTAAGTAAGCCACCGGGGCGCCAAAAAAGTGAGTGATGCGGTGTTTTTGTACCAGATTCAGCAGCAATTGTGGCGTAAACGTCGGGGCCACCACATGGCTGGCGCCGACCAGGGTACCAGCCATCAGGAACAAATTCAGCGGTGCCGAATGGGTAAAAGGCATTAAGTGTAGGAGTTTACTCTCCGGTGTCATTTTCATTTCCATGGCGATCATGGTGGCGACCGCATGAATCGCCCGGTGCTGGAACAGCACGCCTTTGGGCCGGCCGGTGGTTCCTGAAGTATAAAGAATCAGCGCCGCGCTGGTTTCGGTTGCTTCCATTTCAGGCAGCTGCGGCGCGTCGGGGACCGTATCGGCATCCCAACGGTCAAGCCAGAGCCCGGGCAGCCCGGCTTCAATGATCGGGCTGATGGCAGCGTCAGTGGCCGCTGCGGTAATGACCATGGTGGCCTGGGCATCGGCGATAATGTACTCAAGCTCGGCGGTGGTCAGGCGTACGTTGATTGGCACCGCGATCGCTTCCAGCCGTTGCACGGCAAAAAAGCCGATAACAAACTCAAGGCTGTTAGGCAGTACCAACGCCACTCTGTCGCCCGGTTGCACACCATACTCATGGCGCAACCAGTGCGCGAGTTGCTCTGCCCGCTCGTGCAGTTGCTGCCAGCTAAGTTCGCGTTGGTCGTCGCTCAGCGCAACCTGGTCGTCAAACTTGCGCGCGTTGCGGCTAAGCATCTGATAAATTGTCATCGCAGTTTTTCCTTTCTTGTTTTAATTTGTTGGCCAGGCACGGGCAATGATCTGCATGGCAGCTTTGGCATCAGCCAGCCGGCCATAGCCAAGGTGTCCGCTGGTGCCAAGACGTGACTGACAAAAGGCATCGGCGACAGCATTCGGGGCATGTTGCTGTAACAAGGCCCCCTGAAGCGTCCGTGCCATCAGCTCCACCAACTGACGGCCGAAAAAGGGTTGTTCCTGCGCTTGCTGCAGTCGTTCTGGCAACGCCACGATAGCCTTGTCTAACCCGGGATGAGCGCCTTTGGCCAGCTCCAGCTCACGCATCAGGGCGGCAAATGATTCCGGCTGTTTGCTGACCGCACGCAGTACATCCAGGCATTGCACATTACCGCTGCCCTCCCAGATGGCGTTAATAGGCGCCTCACGATAGAGTCTTGGCATGATGCTGTTTTCCATCACACCACTACCGCCAATCACTTCCATCGCTTCATAAGCATGCTCAGGCGCGCGCTTACAAATCCAGTACTTACCTACCGCCACCGCAATGCGTGCCAGCGCCTGCTCATGTGGGTCCTGCTGCTGATCCAGCGCACGCGCCATGCGCATCGTCAGCGTCATGGCTGCTTCGCTTTCCAGCGCTAGATCGGCCAGCACATTTTGCATCAGCGGCTGATCGATCAGCGTCGCGCCGAAAGCCCGGCGATGCTGACAATGATGCAGTGCCTGCACAGCGGCCTGACGCATGCCGGCGGATGAGCCGATCATGCAGTCATAGCGGGTCATCGCCACCATTTCAATAATGGTGCGCACGCCACGTCCTTCCTCGCCGATCATCCAGGCCATGGCGCCGCGCAGTTCCGCTTCGCTGGAAGCGTTTGCAACGTTCCCCATTTTGTCTTTCAGGCGCTGAATCTGCAGCGGGTTCTTACTGCCATCGGGTCGCCAGCGCGGCAGTAAAAAGCAGCTTAAGCCGCCGTCGGTCTGGGCTAACACCAAAAACGCATCGCACATAGGTGCCGATACGAACCATTTGTGGCCCACTAGTTCGTACATTTGCCCCGGCCCTTGCGCGGCCACCGGATAAGCGCGGGTGGTATTGGCGCGGACATCGGAACCACCTTGCTTTTCGGTCATCGCCATACCGATGGTTAAAGCAGCTTTGTCGGTGTAAGGAATATTGCGTTCGTCGTAGTCAAAGTGCAGGATTTTCGGTAACCATTGAGCGGCGATATCCGGCTGGTGCTGTAGTGCGGGCACGGCAGCAAAGGTCATGGTAATGGGGCAACCGTGCGCCGCTTCCACCTGAGTATGCAGATAATAATTGGCGGCGCGGGCGACATGGGCCCCGGCCCGCGGCTGCGCCCAGGGCGAGGCATGCAGCCCGTGACGGGTGGCGATTTGCATCAGTTGGTGATAGGCGTCATGGTATTCAATCAGATCAACCCGATGGCCAAACCGATCATGAGTATGGAACTGGGGCTTATTAGCATTGGCAAGAAAACCCAGGCGTATGGTTTGCGCTTTGCCCGCCAGCCTGCCCATGTGCTCAATGTCCGCCTGCGCCCACTGCGCGCCTTCGCGCTTGACCGCGGCTTGCAGCGCCGTATCGGCATGGTAAAGATTGTAATTTTCTAACGCCGGCGGCTGGTTCTTCACTTCGTGCGTGCTTGCCAGAAACCGATCTGCTGTTTGCCAGTCCGTCATTGTTTTTCTCCGCAGCTTCGCGAACCTTTAAAATAGTTAACTTAATTAAATTCAGCTTCCATGTCTAAATAAAGATGGTACCTTTTGCCTCATCAGAATGTATCGACTTTTACAGGACAGGAATAAAGTGAAATGGCTCGCACTAATTTAATTTCGCGCCAGGGCTTCCAACAACTACAAACCGAGCTGGACCATCTTTGGCGGGTGGAACGGCGCGAAACGACCGAAAAAGTCGCATGGGCAGCAAGTCTCGGTGATCGCTCTGAGAATGCCGATTACAAATACAACAAGCAGAAATTACGCCAGATTGATCGCCGCATACGCTTTCTGCGAAAACGCCTTGAGGTGCTGAAGGTCATTGATTTTTCACCCGAACAGGAAGGCAAAGTTTACTTTGGAGCGACAGTCACTATCGAAAATGATCATGGCGATGAGCGGACTTTTACGATCGTCGGACCCGATGAAATTTATAACGATAAAACCGTCATATCTATCGACGCTCCCATAGCTCGGGCGGCGCTCGGTAAATCCGTTGACGATGTGGTGAAGGTGAGTACGCCGACCGGCCTGCATACCTGGTATATAAGCGCCATTGACTACGTTCGCACCAAACCAGCGAATTGAGTAAAGGAGGTCGCGCCGGGCGCAGAATGACTGGTATACTGCGGCACCATATTTAGCAGTAACACCAACGAAAACTGAGAGTGAGACCAGATGAGCTCAATTGCCCAGCAGATTGCAAGTGAGTTAGCCGTAGGTTCGCAGCAAGTACAAGCTGCTATCGCGCTGCTCGACGAAGGTGCGACCGTACCTTTTATCGCCCGCTACCGGAAAGAAGCAACCGGTGGACTTGATGACACCCAATTACGAAACCTGGCCCAGCGCCTGACCTATTTGCGCGAGCTCAATGAGCGTCGCGAAGTCATTTTGGCCAGTATCCGTGACCAGGATAAATTAACCACTGATTTGGAGCGCGCCATCCGCGCTACCGAATCAAAAACCGAACTTGAAGATCTGTACCTGCCTTATAAGCCGAAGCGTCGCACCAAAGGCCAGATTGCCATTGAAGCCGGTCTTGCACCATTAGCGGAACTGCTGTTAGCCGATCCAACGCAGGACCCGGAACAGCAAGCAAGCCAGTATATTAATGCTGAGGCCGGTTTTGCTGACACCAAAGCGGTACTCGAAGGCGCACGCTTTATTTTAATGGAGCGTTTTGCTGAAGATGCCGCGCTGTTAAAGAAAGTCCGTGATTATTTATGGAATAACGCGGAAATTACCAGCACAGTTGCCAGCGGTAAGGAACAGGAAGGTGCGAAATACCGTGACTATTTCGCTTTTAGTGAAGCGCTGAAGAAAATCCCTTCGCATCGTGCGCTGGCCCTGTTCCGCGGTCGTAATGAAGGTATTTTACAGCTCAAACTGAATGCTGACCCGCAGCAGGACGATCCTAAGGCGCGTAGCTACGGCGAACAGCTGATTGCCGACCACCTGCAGTTCAGCCCCGCTGATCGCGCCGCCGATAGCTGGTTACAACAAACCATTCAGTGGACCTGGCGCATCAAGTTGTTGCTGCATATGGAAACCGAATTATTCGGTACCGTCCGTGAGCGCGCCGAAGCCGATGCCATTAAAATCTTCGCAAACAACCTGAAAGACTTGCTGATGGCGGCGCCCGCAGGCGCGAAAACAACCATGGGTCTTGATCCTGGCGTACGCACCGGCGTTAAAGTAGCGGTCGTTGACAGCACCGGCAAAGTGCTCGGTACCAACACTGTCTATCCGTTTCAGCCACAGAATCAGGTCGACAAGGCCATACGAACCCTCGCCGGTATGTGTAAGCAGCATAAGGTGGAACTGATTGCCATTGGTAATGGTACTTACTCCCGCGAGACCGATAAGCTGGTCAGCGACATGCTCAAAGCTAATGCCGAAGTGAAAGTCGACAAGGTTATCGTCAACGAAGCCGGGGCCTCGGTTTACTCAGCGTCAGAGTTGGCTGCGCAGGAATTCCCTGATTTGGATGTTGCCTTGCGCGGCGCAGTCTCCATTGCCCGTCGTCTGCAGGATCCACTGGCCGAGCTGGTAAAAATTGAGCCAAAATCGATTGGTGTGGGCCAATACCAGCATGATGTCAGCCAGGCGCAACTGGCACAAAGCCTTGATGCCGTCGTTGAGGACTGTGTAAACGCTGTCGGGGTGGACGTGAATACTGCGTCCGTGGCGCTGCTTGCCCGGGTCGCAGGCTTAAACAAAACCTTGGCGCAAAACATTGTCAGCCACCGCGATGCCAGCGGACGGTTTATGACTCGCAAAGCGCTGCTGAAAGTGGCGCGCATGGGACCTAAGTCGTTTGAACAAGCGGCTGGCTTCCTGCGTATTATGGATGGTGAGCAACCTTTGGACCGGTCAGCGGTTCACCCTGAGGCGTATCCGCTGGTGGAACGTATGGCAGCGGATCATCAGAAACAAGTCGCCGACTTAATTGGTGACAGTGGTTTCTTAAAAACCCTCAATGCCCAAGCCTACACAGACACGACCTTTGGTCTGCCGACAGTACGCGACATTATCCGCGAGCTTGACAAACCGGGCCGGGATCCGCGTCCTGAATTTAAGACTGCCAGCTTTAAGGAAGGTGTCGATACCTTGAAAGACCTGCGTCCCGGCATGACGCTTGAGGGAGTGGTGTCAAATGTTGCTGCCTTCGGTGCCTTTGTCGATATCGGCGTGCATCAGGACGGGCTGGTTCATGTCAGTGCCCTGTCATCGAACTTTGTCAGTGACCCACGCGAGGTCGTGAAAGCCGGCGATATCGTTAAAGTGAAAGTACTGGACGTCGACGTCGCCCGCAAACGCATCAGCCTGACCATGCGCCTTAATGATGAAGTGACCGCAGCCCCGGCTTCGGCTCCGGCAAAAGGCGAGCGCAAGCCAAAGCCAGCGTCAGGAAAGTCAGCGAAAAACAAGCCAGCTGCGCAGAAACCACAGCCCGCTGCTAATTCAGCCATGGGATCGGCCTTCGCTGAAGCCTTTGCGAAGGCAAAGAAATAGCACAAAAAAAACCGGCCGCCTGAGGACAACCCCAGGCGGCCGGCTACTTCTTACTACGCTAACGATTCAGTCGTCAGGCAAGTTGCGGGCGACGCAGTGATGCTTTAAACGCCCGTTTGTGCTCCTCAAATGCAGCGCGCAACTCACTTACCTTGCTCTGCATTTCATCCAGTTTTGGCATATGATCTGTTAATGCCTTGGCTTTGCTGTCGAGCAGCTGCTTGCGTGCCTGATAGTATTCGCGCAAGCGTAAGATCAGTGCGTCATATTCATCATGCAACTTCTGTAGGGTGGTATCACAACTGATCGATGCTTTCGCTTTCGCGTTCTTAAACTGCATTTCCAGCTTTGCTTTTTCGACCTGATAGCCGTTCGTACGCTTCAGGTTTGACGTCAATCCCAACCACGAGCAGGTACGGATCAGCCATTTAGTCGGGTCGAAGTGCCACCAGCGAATACCGTTACGGTAATCGGCCGAAAAAATATGGTGGTAGTTGTGGTAACCCTCACCAAAAGTTAAGAACGCCAACACGCCGTTGTCGCGAGCAGTATTACGATCGGTGTAGGTCTGCTTACCCCAGATATGCGCCAGCGAGTTAATAAAGAACGTGGTGTGGTGATTAATCACCAGTCGCGCGAAGCCGACCAGGATCACCGCGCCCCAGACATCGCCTAGCATCAGGCCAATCAATACCGGCCAGCCAATGGTTGTCAACAACGTCAGCGTTAAGTAATGGCGGTGCTGCCACATGACCACAGGATCATTCTGTAAGTCTTTAACGTTATTATAGTCGTGGTAACGCGACGCCTGGTACTCGCGCAGCATCCAGCCAATGTGTGAATACCAGAAACCGCGTTTAGCCGAATACGGGTCATGATCGTTATCGTCGACATGCTTGTGGTGCTCACGGTGGTCAGAAGACCAGTGTAAAGCACTGTTCTGTACCGCTAACGCGCCACCTAAAGCAAATAAAACACGTAGCGACCAATGGGCATCATAAGCCCGGTGTGACCACAGGCGATGATAGCCCGCCGTAATTGAGATGCCGGCAAAAGCAATGGTACCGATTAACGCAAACCATAGTCCGCTTGAGAAACCGTGGGTGAGACCATACCAGGGCACACCTATGGCAGCGACTGCGAAAGTAATGGCAAAAACGAGGGTATTGAGCCAAATGATTTTTGGCTTAACAACAGAAGACTTGGACATATAAAACCTACTTAATAAAACGGCATATTCGCAGCTAAAAATTTAAGCGAACATGTGTACGCTGAATTTACGCATATTTACCGCCGGATGCAACCTTTATTTGCCTTTTCGCGATAAATTGCGTGAACAGGCGTTCACTGACATAATCGCTTTTTAAGGCAACATTTCTTGTAGGAAGTTCAAATCATGGCGGGTGTAAGAGCGGCGCAAAAAGAAAAAACCCGACGCGCGTTAATTCAGGCGGCGATGAATCAGTTAAGTGCAGAGCACGGCTATGCCTCATTAAGCCTACGCGAAGTGGCCCGCGAGGCGGGTATCGCGCCGACGTCGTTCTATCGCCACTTTCAGAATATGGAAGAACTGGGCCTGACGCTGGTTGACGAAGGCGGTCTGGCACTGCGGCAACTGCTACGCCAGTCGCGCCAGCAAATCGCGAAGGGTGGATCCATTATTCGCTCGTCAGTCACCACCTTTATGGAGTTTGTCGCCAATAACACCGCTATTTTTCGCTTATTACTGCAGGAAAAATCCGGCAACTCACGTGAGTTTCGTCTTGCAGTGCAGCGCGAGGTTGAGCATTTTACTGCTGAGCTGGTCGACTACCTGGTGGACGAACAAAAATTTGACCGTACCATTGCCGAGTTACATGCTGATGCCATTGTTCGCATTGTCTTCAGCGCCGGTGCCGACGCGCTGGACGCTTCGCCGGCGGAACGCAAAGAACTGCTGGAAACGACGATCGCCCAGGTACGTATTGTGGCTCGTGGTGCCGAAGCTACCCGTACATTGGCCAGGTCACAGAAATCATAATTAAGGCCACCACCGACATGACAATCGAGAGTGGCAAGCCGAGCCGCCAGTAATCGGCAAAACGATAGCCCCCCGGACCCATGACCAGAATGTTTGACTGATGCCCGATAGGCGTTAGAAACGGTAATGCAGCCCCTAAAGCCACTGCCATCAGAAACGGATCCTGCGATGCTTCCAGAGTGCCAGCCATGCTGATACCAATCGGCGCCATCAGCACTGCCGCGGCAGCATTGTTAATGACATTCGAGAGTAGCATGGTGACCACCAGTAGCAGACCGATCGCCATCATCCCTGGCGCGTCCTGGCTGACCCACAGCGCTAAATTGGCAATAGTGTCGGCTGCACCGCTGCGCTCGAGTGCTCCACCCAAAGGAATCGTCGCGGCCAATAGCACGATAATCGGCCATTCAATATACTGATAGAGCTCACGTATCGGAATAACATCAGCGATGACCATCAAGCCCGCTGCTAATGTGAAAGCGACCGGCACGCTGAGAAAATCAAGGGCACTCATGGTGATAGCGCCAGCAAAAATGGCAATGGGTAAAATCAGCTGCCGTTTTTTACCCAGCCGTAAGCTACGCTGTGCCAACGGAAAGCAACCAAAACGGTTAAATACATCGTTTAAGACTTCGGCATCACCCTGCAACAGCAGCACGTCGCCCGGCTTAAAGCGCACATCCGAGAGACTGGGCCGCAACGGCTGTCCCTCGCGGGCGACTGCCAGTACATTCACGCCAAAACGATGGCGTAAGCGCAGATCAGCGGCCGAGCGGCCGATCAGGCGTGAGTCATGCCCGACAATTCCTTCAATGACTTTAATCTCATCAGAAACCAAAAAGCGGGTATCGATTTTCTCTTCGGCATTGAGCTCAAATTTGGTTAAATCGAGGATCTCCTGCAAGGTTGCCGCGTCGGCCTCGACAATGAGCACGTCCTCCGCGCGCAAACGCAGGTACCTTGGCGGGGCGCTGATGGTTTGTTTGCCCCGTTTTAATGCCACCACGGCAAAGTTTTCTTTGATTTTCGATTCAAATTCAAACAGCGTATGCCCGACCAGGCTCGCCTCTTCAGGCAGATAAAGCTCCGTCAGGTAAGCACTGACATCATAAGGCGAACTTGAGGTGTCGCGACTTTTACTGCGCGGCACCAGCCAGTGGGCGGTCAGCCACATGGTGATAAGGCCTGCTACCGCTACCACCAGACCCACCGGGGTAAAGTCAAAAATACCAAAGGGTTCGGCGCCATGACTGGCGCGGATATCGGAAATAATAATATTCGGCGGGGTACCGATCATGGTGATGGTGCCACCCAATAAGGAACCAAACGCCATGGGCATTAGCATTAATGAGGCATGTCCGGCGCCATTACGCGACAACTGCAGGGCGACCGGGATCATAATCGCCATTGCCCCGGTGTTGCTGATAAAGGCGGAGACGAAGGTCGTCAGGCTGGTGAGCACAATCATTTGCAACCAGACCCGATCACCCATTTGCTTAACGCTACTGGCCATTTTATCAACCACGCCCGAGCGCCACAGTGCGTGACTTATCACCAATACCGCGGCGACCGTGATGACAGCTGGGTTACCAAACCCGGAGAAAACTTCCTGGCGCGGGATAAGGCCGACAATATAGGCGGCAAACAGCGCGCCCATTGCCACGAAGTCATAGCGCCAGCGTTCTATGACAAAAAGCACCAAAGCTGTGATTAGGATAATTCCAATCCAGATTTGATCTGCCATACTTAAGGTCCCTTGTTATCCTAAGTATTGTTTAGAGTGGCCTGATTTCGTGGGAAGTCAACCGTTTTACTGCTACTATGTTGAAGAAAAATAACACTATAGGAGATAAAGATGTTCCTTCGACTAGGTCTAACCGCACTTTGCGCGACCCTTAGTTTAGCGGCCTCGGCGCGTGATATTACGCTGCAGGAAACCGTAACCACGCAATCCATTAACAGCGTTTCGGTCAGCAACGACGGTCAGGTGGCCGCGTTTACCCGGGTCAAGCCGCGTACTCCCTATGTGGACGAAGACGGCAGCAGTTTTATTGAACTGTTAGTCGTTCGTGGCGAAAAGGACCCGGTGCCTTTTATCACCGACAAAAACAGCGTCAGTGATGTCACCATTCATGGCGATTTCATTTATTTCACCAGCAAACGTGAAGGTGACGATCACACCAGCCTGTATAAAATCTCATTAAGTGGTGGTGAAGCGCAGAAGGTATTTAGCCATGACAATAGCATTTACAGCTACGCCCTGAGTGCTGATGGTCGTTATCTGGCGTTCCGTGCGCGCGAAGAAGCCGACAAGGCCAAAAAAGATCTTGCCAAAAAAGGCTTTAAAGCTGAGGTCTATGAAGAACAACTTGAGTTCACGCATGCCTGGCTGGTAGATCTGAGCAACGAAGCGCCGATTGCCGCGCAAATCACTGATGACCGTCAGGTCCATTCCATCGCGTTTCGTCCGGGCCACGAGCAGTTATTGCTACGCACCGCGCCAACGCCTTTGGTTGATGACAGCTACATGAGCAGCCAGTACGAGCTGGTCTCTTTTGCCGGTGCCCAGGAGAGTGCCTTTGAAACCGTAGGTAAGCTGGGCAAAGCCGAGTTCTCGCCGGATGGCCGCTACCTGGCGGTGATTGGTTCAGCTGATTACAATGACCCGGCTGACGGTCGCTTGTTCGTGTTTGATTTGCAGAACCAGAACACTGTTCGTGAAGTACTACCTGATTATCCGGGTCACGTGCAGGACATCGACTGGCGTCGCAACGACGAGCTGATTTATCTGGGTCATATTGGCACTGAAAGTGAAGTACGCGCGATCACCATGCAGTGGTTGGAAACGCGCACCTTGCTTGAGCCAGGTCAGGCCATCGTGGTCGATATTGAAGCAACACCCGAGCAACCAGGCGTTTACGCTCGCGCGCATCGCGCAACCCATCCCACCGAATTATTCCGGATTGAAAACCAAAGCCTGATCCGCTTAACCAACTCTAACCCATGGCTTGACGAAATCACTATGCCGCGCCAGGAAACCATAGAGTACGCAGCTCGTGACGGCTTAATGCTACAGGGTATTCTGGTCTATCCGACGGATTATCAGGAAGGTACCCGCTATCCGCTCATCACTGTTGTCCACGGTGGCCCTGAGTCGCATTACAGCAATGGCTGGCTGGACCGCTATGGTAGCCCGGCGAAATACGCGGCACAGCAAGATTACGTGCTATTTTTCCCTAACTATCGTGGCAGCACGGGCCGCGGTGTTGAATTCTCAAAATTGGGGCAGAATGATTATGCCGGTAAAGAGTTCGATGACATCGTCGACGGTAAGAACCACCTGGTCGAACTGGGACTGGTCGACACCGAAAAGGCCGGTATCACCGGTGGTTCATACGGTGGTTTTGCCTCAGCCTGGGGTGCGACAGCGCAGACTGAGCACTGGGCAGCCAGCGTGATGTTTGTTGGTATCAGCGATAATATCTCCAAGTTTGGTACCACCGATATTGCCAAGGAAATGCATGCCGTTCACGCGCGCAGCTACCCATGGGAAAAGTGGCAGTGGTACCTGGAGCGCAGCCCTATTTATCATGCCGAGAAAGCGCGTACGCCAATTCTTATTATGCATGGTAAAGAAGATACGCGGGTGCACCCAAGCCAGTCGATGGAGCTTTATCGCTACCTGAAGACCCATGGCAACGTTCCTGTGCGGTTAGTGCTGTATCCGGGTGAAGGACATGGCAACCGTCGTGTCGCGGCACAACTTGATTACAGTATGCGACTGATGCGCTGGATGGATACCTTCCTTAAAGAAGGCGCAGAAGAAGCTCCTGATCACGAACTCCCACATGCGGAACAACTTAAATAACAATCCTCAGGACCCGCTTTACCGGCGGGTCCAATTTCTCTGGGCCCTGCTCTGGGTCATGTTCATCACGTTTTCGCTGATGGGCTTTATTAACCATTTTCTGATTGCTGAATCCGCTATTGCCGTGCTGCATTTCAGTATTGGCCTTATCAGTCTGGCACTTATCGTTTGGCATGCGCGGCGACCGCAAGATACTATTTTGATCTCCTGGCTGGTAGCGGGTGTAAACGCCGCCGTCCTGATTATTTACGTTGTTGCCGCACAGGGGCAGCATTACGCCCTGTACTGGCTGGCGATTTATCCACCCATTACTTTTTTCCTGCTGGGCCGTAAATGGGGTTACCTAACCAGTATTCTGGTCATTGGCAGTTGCCTTATTTACGTGAGTCAGGTGTCGCCACAATGGCAACCGGCGCCGTTTACGGCACGTTCACTGGCCAACATTGTCATCGCCACCGCAGCGCTACTGATCATTTTACGTCACATCGAAAAAACCCGCTCCGAAGCATTTCAGTATCTTGAGGAGCATGGTGAACGGTTGGAATATATCGCCAGTACCGACCCACTGACTGGTCTGGTGAATCGCAGCAAACTGGATAAGGCGTTGAGTCAGGGCTTACGCAAGGCACGGCAGGAGCGCCAGGACTTTTCGGTTATTCTGCTCGATATCGATCACTTTAAACGCATCAACGACACTTATGGTCATCAGACCGGCGACAGCATTCTGGTTGAGCTAGCACAGTTATTGCGCAGTAACACGCGCGGTTCAGACACCCTCGGACGCTGGGGCGGCGAAGAGTTTCTACTGGTGGCAGAGGCCTGCTCGCGGCAACAGAGCAAGGTACTTGCAGAAAAGATCAGGCACGCCATCGAAGCCTATAGCTTTCACGATAATATTCACATTACCGCCAGTTTTGGCATCGCATCTTTTCAACCCGGCGACGATGAAACGACGCTGGTGCGGCGTGTCGATAAAGCGCTGTACGCAGCCAAAGGCCAGGGCCGAAATCGTACGGTTACGGATGCCGACATCAACGCGGAATGAAAAAAGCCCCGCAATGCGGGGCTTCAGAATTACCAGACGAAAACTTACAGTTGCGGGCCAGCCGCGACCAATGCTTTGCCTTCTTCGTTATCGGTAAACTTCTCGAAGTTCGCCACAAAACGACGGGCCAGGTCCTGCGCTTTGATGTCCCACTCCTGCACGTCTGCATAGGTGTTGCGCGGATCGAGAATTTGCATGTCTTCAACCGCTGGCAATGACGTTGGCATCGCCAGGTTAAAGTACGGCAAGTTCAAAAATTCAGCATCTTCAATGCTACCGTCCAAAATCGCGTCAATGATGGCGCGGGTGGCTTTAATTGAAATCCGCTTGCCAGTACCGTTCCAGCCAGTATTGACCAGATAAGCTTCGGCGCCGGCAGCTTCCATACGCTTCACCAGTACTTCCGCGTACTGGGTCGGGTGCAGACTCAGGAAGGCCGCACCAAAGCAGCTTGAAAACGTTGGCGTTGGCTCAGTAATACCACGTTCAGTACCAGCCAGCTTTGCGGTGAAGCCCGACAGGAAGTGATACTTGGTTTGCTCTTTGGTCAGCTTCGATACCGGTGGCAATACGCCAAACGCGTCGGCAGTTAGAAAGATAACTTTTTTCGCGTGACCGGCCTTCGAGACTGGTTTGACGATATTATCAATGTGGTAAATCGGGTAAGACACACGGGTATTTTCGGTTTTCGAACCGTCGTTGAAATCTACGGTACCATCTTCGAGCACAGTGACGTTTTCTAACAGCGCGTCACGACGAATGGCATTGTAGATATCCGGCTCTGCTTCTTGCGAAAGGTTAATGGTCTTCGCGTAACAACCGCCTTCAAAGTTAAATACGCCGTCATCATCCCAGCCATGTTCATCGTCGCCGATCAACTGACGCTTCGGATCGGTAGACAGAGTTGTTTTACCTGTACCCGACAGACCAAAGAAAATAGCCACGTCGCCATCTTTACCGACGTTGGCCGAGCAGTGCATAGAGGCGATGCCCTGCAGCGGCAAAAAGTAGTTCATCATTGAGAACATACCTTTTTTCATTTCGCCGCCGTACCAGGTGCCACCGATCAGCTGAATGCGCTCAGTCAGGTTAAAGGCAACAAAGTTCTCTGAGTTCAGGCCGTGCTCCTGCCACTTCGGGTTGATGCACTTCGCACCATTCATCACCACGAAGTCTGGCTTGAAGGTTTTTAACTCTTCTTCAGTGGGGCGAATAAACATGTTCTTGACGAAATGCGCTTGCCACGCAACTTCAGTGATAAAGCGCACCGACAGACGCGTGTCTTCGTTCGCGCCACAGTAGGTGTCAACCACAAACAGACGTTTACCCGACAACTGCTCAGTAACAGTACCTTTCAGGTCAGCCCAGATAGCTGGTGAAATTGCTTTGTTATCATTTTTGCCCTGGTCGGCCCACCACAGGGTGTTTTCAGTGGTTTCGTCGCGAACAATATATTTATCTTTCGGCGAGCGACCGGTGAAAATACCGGTATCAACCGCAACTGCGCCTAGATTGGTTACGACACCTTTCTCGTAGCCTTGAAGATCGCTACGGGTTTCCTCTTCAAAGAGCAAATCATACGAAGGGTTGTGGACAATTTCAGTGACGTCTGTAATGCCATACTGGCTTAAATCCAGATCAGTCATGTGGTGGACTCCTGCGGGTCTGGTCTGAGCAAAAATAATTAAGAAACGAAAACGGGCGGCGATTTTAACTTGAAATCTATAAAATTGGTAGCCTAAGCCGAGGCTTAGGCTCTAACTTAACGGTTTGTTTATGGTTTTTTTCTTGACTCGGTTTTCTTGTCCAGCGCTTCTGCCACGCTTGGGGCAGTAAACTGGCGCACATCACCGTGATGGAGCGCTACTTCTTTAACGAGTGTCGAGGAAATGAAGGAGTTTTCTTCGGCTGGCGTTAAGAACACGCTTTCCAGCCCCGGATACAAACGCCGGTTCATATTTGCCATCTGAAATTCGTATTCAAAATCGGACACCGCGCGCAAGCCACGAATCAGCACCGTAGCGCCATGCTCCCTGGCAAAGTCCACCAGCAGACCGCTAAACCCCACCACCCGCACATTGGGCAGCTCCGCTGTGACCTGACGCACTAGCTCCACCCGCTCCTCGAGACTGAACATCGGGTTCTTACTTGGGTTATTGGCCACGCCAACAACAATTTCACTGAATAAATTAGCGGCACGCTCGATAAGGTCAGCGTGACCATTGGTAATAGGATCAAAGGTTCCAGGATAAATAGCACGCCTGTGCATGAATTTTCTCCGACAACTGAATTGAGGATGCGCGATACCCCGCAAATCAGGTAAACTATAGAACAAATTCGAACGTTTACGTCTGCGTAGGCTTCTAAAGCACGGAGAATTACATGAAGACTGATTTTTATCAACAACTCGACGCCCAGCTTGAGGAACTCAAAGAAGAGGGGCTGTACAAGAAAGAGCGCGTCATCACCAGTGAACAGGCCGCCGAAATTAAAGTTGGCGACGGCCAGTCTGTTTTGAACTTCTGTGCCAATAATTACCTGGGTCTGGCAAATCACCCTGACCTGATCGCCGCCGCCAAAAAAGGCCTGGATGAACATGGCTTTGGTACTGCCTCAGTGCGTTTTATCTGTGGCACCCAGGATATTCATAAAACACTTGAGCAAAAATTGAGTGGATTTTTAGGCACTGAAGACACGATTCTGTATTCGTCATGCTTCGACGCCAATGGCGGTTTGTTTGAAACTCTAATGGGTCCGGAAGACGCCATTATCAGTGACGAGCTGAACCATGCCTCAATTATTGACGGTATCCGCCTCAGTAAATCAAAGCGCTATCGTTACAAGAACAATGACATGGCCGACCTCGAAGCCAAATTACAGCAAGCCAAAGCCGATGGTGCACGCCATATTCTTATCGCCACTGACGGTGTCTTCTCCATGGACGGCGTGATTGCCAACATGGAAGCCATTTGTGATCTGGCTGAGGAATATGGCGCACTGACCATGATGGATGACTGCCACGCAACGGGCTTCCTTGGTGAAAACGGTAAAGGTACACACGAATACTGCGGCGTGCTGGGTCGCGTCGATATTATTACCGGTACTTTGGGTAAAGCTCTCGGTGGCGCTTCAGGTGGCTACACCTCAGGTAAAAAGCAAGTTATTGACTGGTTACGTCAGCGCTCACGCCCCTACCTGTTCTCGAATTCAGTAGCGCCAGCTATTGTCCAGGCCTCCATTCGCGTATTGGAAATGCTGGAAGAAGGCGACGAATTACGCCAGCGCCTCTGGGACAACGCCAGCCACTTCCGTTCCGAAATGACCAAAGCCGGCTTTACGCTGAGCGGGGCTGATCATGCGATTATTCCGGTCATGATTGGTGACGCTAAGCTGGCCGCAGAAATGGCCGATCGCCTGCTTGCCGAGGGCATCTACGTGATCGGGTTCTCGTTCCCTGTCGTACCACGAGGCAAAGCGCGTATCCGTACCCAGATGTCAGCCGGACATACCCGCGAGCAGCTTGATCGCGCTATTGACGCCTTTACACGTATTGGAAAAGACCTGGGAATTATTTAATTCGCTGGTTGATTGCGGAGGAAGCTGATGAAAGCTTTAGCAAAACTACATGCCGAACCAGGTATCTGGATGACCGACGCCGAGAAACCTGAGTACGGTTATAACGATATTCTGATCAAAATTAAAAAGACTGCGATTTGCGGTACCGACGTACACATTTACAAGTGGGACGAATGGTCACAGAAAACCATTCCAGTGCCCATGGTCGTCGGCCACGAATACGTGGGTGAAGTTGCCGCCATGGGCGATGGCGTGCGCGGCTTTGAAATTGGCGATCGGGTTTCCGGTGAAGGCCATATTACCTGTGGCCATTGCCGTAACTGTCGTGCTGGCCGCCGCCATTTATGCCGTAACACTGTCGGTGTCGGCGTCAACCGCCCCGGCGCGTTCGCCGAATATCTGGTGATTCCGGCTGAGAATGCGTTCAAGCTACCTGATGATATTAGCGACGACTTAGCCGCGATTTTTGACCCCTTTGGCAATGCGGTGCACACCGCACTGGCTTTTGATCTGGTCGGTGAAGACGTGCTGATTACCGGTGCTGGCCCGATTGGCATTATGGCTGCCGCCGTTGCCCGTCATGTCGGTGCCCGCCACGTGGTGATTACCGACGTAAACCCTTACCGCCTTGAGCTGGCAACCAAAATGGGCGCCACCCGTGCGGTGGACGTTAGCAAAGAAAAGCTGACCGACGTCATGCAGGAGCTAGGCATGAAAGAAGGCTTCGACGTGGGTCTGGAAATGTCAGGTGTACCTTCTGCCTTCGCCCAAATGCTGGAAACCATGAATCATGGCGGCAAAATTGCCATGCTGGGTATTCCACCGCAAAGCGTCGCAATTGACTGGAACCAGGTGATCTTCAAAGGACTTACCATTAAAGGTATCTACGGACGTGAAATGTTCGAGACCTGGTACAAGATGGCCAGCCTGCTACAGTCCGGTCTTGACCTGTCCCCTATTCTGACTCACCACTTACCGGTGGATGAGTTTGAAAAAGGCTTTGAAATTATGACCTCTGGTCAATCAGGCAAAGTCGTGCTGGACTGGGAAAGCTGATGAGTGAGTTTACCCGCATTAATATTGCTACCGCTTATGAGTTGTGGCGTAAAGGCGATACGGCATTTGCCGATATTCGCGACGCCCGCTCCTTTGCGGCCGGCCATATTCCCGGCGCGGTTCATCTTACCGACGCAACACTCAATGACTTTCTGGCTGAGCTGGAAGATGAGCAGCCGGTAGTAGTGGTCTGTTATCACGGCCATAGCAGCCAGGGTGCGGCGCAGTATCTGGCGCATCAGGGCATTGAACCCGTTAGCAGCCTCGACGGCGGTTTTACCGCCTGGGCGCATGAACATCCTGATGTGGTGGAGCGTAACTAACCATGCAAAAACTACTGGCAACCCGCAATGAAGAAATGATGAAGCGCTTGCACCATTATTTACAGCAGCGCGGGGTGCCAGTCACGGTTACCGAGCATGGGAATCAGCTGGAACTATGGGTCACCCAGTCGAGCTACGTGGCTCTGGCAAAAGATCTCATCGCTGAGTTTAAGGCTGACCCCGACGGCGTCGAAGCCGAGTTACAACGCCAGGCCGCAGGCACCGACCCGACCACGGCACCACCGCCCAATGCCAGTATTGGCCGCCAGCTGTTGCAGCAGGCCGGCATCGTCACCATTGCCTTCGCGGCTCTGGTCAGTCTGGTGTTCCTGGCACTCAACACGCAACTGGCAATGGGCATGTTTGAAGCCCTGCGTATCAGTGATACCTTCACCGACTTGCCCTGGCAGCAGCCCTGGCGCTTACTGACACCGGTGCTACTACATTTTAGTCTGCTGCACTTTTTCTTTAATGTGTTCTGGTGGTGGTATCTGGGGGGTCGCTTCGAGCGCACTTATGGCTCAAGCTATTTGCTCGTCGCCCTGGTCGTGTGCGGTGTTTTTTCAAACGTCATGCAGTTTATGGTCAGCGGCCCCTATTTCGGTGGCCTGTCCGGCGTTGTTTACGGTTTGTTTGGTATCGCTCTGGTCGTTGCCTGGCAACGCCCGGGACATCCCTTGTTTTTACCCATGGGGCTTATCGCCTTCATGTTGGTCTGGTTGCTGCTGGGTTACACCGACCTGCTTTGGGTGAGTGTTGCCAATACCGCGCACTCGGCCGGTCTTATTTCCGGACTATTTCTGGGTATCGCGCTACGTATTATCGAACATTATAAAAAGCTGAATAACGCATAGCATGGCAAACTTTCCCTTGATCCAGTTCCCGGTCGTGCGACAGGGCGGCGAAGCGTGCTGGCACCAGCCAGCGACATCCGCCTGGTCCGAATGCGCCCGTGATTGGTTGCTTGACCCCAGCTCGCTTACCGCCAAGCTGAAAGCACGCAGCCAGAGCTTTCAGGTCCAGCTACTTGGCCAACATGAGGCGCCGCTATTAGCCGACGAGCGCCACTGGCTCGGTGCTGCGCAAAGCGGCATTGTGCGCGAAGTTATTCTTTGGTGTGACGAGCAGCCCTGGGTCTTTGCCCGTAGTGTATTTCCGTTTAGCGCGCTGGCACAGCAACGCTTACGCCTTGATGAACTTGGCGATAAACCACTCGGTGAGCATTTATTTAAACAACCGGATCTGGTGCGCAGTGAACTTGAAGTTTCCAGTTTTGCGTCCACCTCAAAGGTCGGTCAGCTGCATCAACAACTTGGCTTTGCCGCTGCTACACTTTGGGGACGCCGCAGTCGCTTTACAGCAGCCAACCAGCATGTTTTGGTTGCCGAAGTATTCATTGGGGCTTCCACACTGGCACAGGAGCAAATTCATGGCTAATCCCTATTGGCGACTCATGCGCGCCGACCGTCCCATTGGTACCTTATTGCTCGCCTGGCCCATGCTGGCAGCCTTGATCATTGCCGGTGCCGGTGATCCGCCGTTAAAAGTGGTGGTGTTATTTTTACTCGGTGCCTTTGTCATGCGCTCGGCAGGCTGCGTGATTAATGACTTTGCCGACCGCAATATTGACGGTCATGTCAGCCGTACCCGGCAACGCCCCCTGGCGGCCGGTGAACTCAAAAGCTGGCAAGCGCTCGCCTTATTCGCCGGCTTATTGCTCATTGCCTTCCTGATTGTGCTGCAGTTCAATAAGGCAACTATTTTATTAAGCATCGCTGCGGCAGGCGTGGCTATCTTATATCCCTTTTGCAAGCGCTTTACGCAACTGCCGCAAGTGGTGCTGGGGGTGGCTTTTAGCTTTGGTATTTTAATGCCATTTACCGCGCTAGATCAGGGTCTGCCGTTAGTGGCATGGGTATTGTTTGCTGCCAATATTTGCTGGACCGTGGCGTACGATACCGAGTATGCCATGGCCGATCGCGCCGATGACCTGAAAATTGGGGTGAAGTCGACTGCCATTTTATTTGGTGGCTTCGATCGACTCGCTATCGCCGTGCTGCAACTGGCGACGCTTGCGCTGCTGGTAGTATTGGGTCACTTGCTGAGCTTTGGGCTCATTTACTGGCTTGGTTTAATAGTGATTGCAGGGTTATTTATCTGGCAGCACGGGCTTATCTGGTACCGCGAACCACAACGCTGTTTCCGTGCGTTTTTACACAACAATCATGTTGGTTGGGTGCTCGCGGCAGCGGTTGCCGCGAGCTACTGGTATCGCTAAGCGTTAATCCTCAGGATGGGTCCGGCGCTGCACCGACTGGCGGATGGTCTGTACGACCGGCGCTTCAAGCAAACGGTCAATAATGTCACTGAGCTTGCCGACGCTGGCGTGAGCGACGAAATTACCATCGCTGTTGACTTCAATGTAGTCCTCACGCTTGAGCGTCGAGATCAGCGCACTTAGTAACTTCTTATCGAAGAATTCGGGCGCGTTCACCCCATGCATGGCACTCAGGCGCTCAGCCAATTCTACCGATGCCTGTTCCAATTGCGCCCGGCCCTGCGGTCCACCTTGTTGCAGCAGCTCGAACAAAATTGCGTACCGTTGCAAGGTTTCGCTGGCAGCGCGTGATAATAGCTGCAGTTGGAAAAACGCCTCACTCTCGCGCGTAGCACTGCGATAGCTACCGTCCTCCAAAACTTCTACCATATCTACGCTGACCAAATGCTCAACAATGGCCTGCACCCAAAGCGCCATGCTGTCAGCTTCATGACTGATAAAGAGTTCTTCTTTCAAGAGCGGGTGTAATTGCTCAAGCAAGCTGGCAATACGCTCTACCTTAAAGGTCGGATGCGCACAGGCATAGGCGGCCACAATTGCCGGCACAATCATCATATGCATGATGTTGTTACGGTAATAAGTCATTGCAATCGCTGTGGTGCCGTCCAAACGAATCAGTTCGCCCATAGTGTCACTGACGACAGTGAACTTGTCGTGTCGCTTCGCTAACTGCCATAACTCTTCGCCTGACTCCGCCGGTACATAGGCAAACTTACTGTAAGGAACCTCACGCAGCAGATGCGTATAGACATTCAGTTGCGCGACTAACTCTTCGCGTGACAAGGTATGCTGCTCAGCACTCAACAGTGCCAGAGCGGTAAGGTTCACACTGTTGAGGCCTGCCGAGTCGTTGATACGTTGCATAATCTGGTCGGCAAACAGGTTGACCGTTGGCGTCAGCCAACGCGGCCGCGCCGGCTCTTCAGCACCTACGGTAACCGATTCACGCCAGTCCGGGGTCAGTTTGTCGAGCGTCTGGCCCACATTAATCGGCTCGCCGAAGGTTACATAACCGTGGCCAAAATTTCGTAGGTGACGCAGGCTTGAAACAACCTGCCACATTGACTCTTTTTCTTTCGACTTGCCTTTTAACTCTTTTAAGTAAGTACCCACTTCCATGACGTGCTCGTAGCCAAGGTAGACGGGTACAATTGACATAGGGCGTTGCTGGCCGCGGAGCATGCCCTGGATGGTCATCGCGATCATGCCGGTTTTTGGCTGCAGCAGACGACCGGTGCGACTGCGCCCACCTTCGGTGAAGTATTCGACCGGATAGCCTTTTTGAAATAGCCGGTCCAGGTATTCCCGGAACACCGCCGAATAGAGCTTATTCCCTTTGAAGCTGCGGCGAATGAAAAAGGCGCCGCCACGGCGGAATAATGGACCTGCCGGGAAGAAGTCGAGGTTCACACCGGCGGCAATATGCGGCGGTACCAGACCCTCTTTATAGATGACGTAACTCAACAGCAAGTAGTCCATATGACTACGATGGCAAGGGGCATAAATAATCTCGTGCCCGGCCTGGGCCAATTCGCGAATGCGCTCACCGCCCTCGACGTGAATGCCATTGTATATACGGCTCCACATCCAGCCCATAAAGCGATCGAGCACGCGCACCAGCGTATCGCTGTAGTTCGCAGCAATCTCATCCAGATAGCCGTAAGCGCGCTTATGCGCTTTCTCGAGCGTAATTTTCTTGGCACGCGCCTCATCAGCGATTGCTTTTTGTAAGGCAGCGCTCCGCAGCAGCTCCTGGATCACCCGTTCACGGTTAGCAATCTTCGGTCCCGCGACCGCATGACGTAACCGCACAAAGTGAACCCGCGCGACCCGCGCCAATTTATGCGCGACTTTGCGTTCAGCGCCAAATTGATCGTTCATTTGCCGCAGGCTGACCGGTCGGCTACCACGCACCAGAATATTGCGCCCGGAAAACAACACCAGCCAGAACTTGCGCCAGTGACCGGGGTTGTCGAGATCAGACACCATGGTACTACCTTCGCGACGTTCCTGGCCGGGTTTGCGGCCCCAGAACAAACCTAACGGCACCAGTTGTACGTCCAATGAGCGATCCTTTTCATGGCTTTTCAGCAGGTGCAGAAACTCATCAATGGCCGCTTCACTGGTTTGCGCCTTCGCCTGTTCCAGATACATGACACGAGCGTGGCGCTCACCATTTAACAACAGCGGCTCACTTAACTCCGGTAGACCCGCACGCTTTAATGCCCGCTCTGCTACCAGTTGATCGGTTACGGATGTCGAACGCATTACGTAAACCACGTGCTGAGGGTCACCTACCGCACTGATGGTCTCATCAAAAATTGTCTCGAATCGCGTCAGCCAGCGCACCGGCCAATATAAAATTTTAGCGACGAAGCCTCTCCAACTCATGCAAATCCCCCGCGTATATCAGTCTGTTAAAGGATACCATTGATTCCTCACCTTTGCTGACAGAAAAAAGTTGAACAAAAAAGTTGCGATCTGAAAACACCTGTATATACTCACAGTATCACTGTATGAATAAACAGGTACACCGATGCGACCTTTAACACCCAGACAGCAAGAGATATTGGACCTGATCAAGGACACTATTGAAGCCACAGGTATGCCACCGACCCGTGCAGAAATTGCACAGCGTCTCGGTTTTCGCTCGCCCAACTCCGCCGAAGAGCATTTAAAGGCGCTGGCGAAAAAAGGCGTTATCGAAATGCTACCGGGCATGTCACGGGGCATCCGTCTGATTGGTGCGAACGATGAAGAAATTCCTGAAGGACTGCCGCTGATCGGTCAGGTCGCCGCGGGTGAACCGATTCTGGCGCAGCAGCATATTGAAAGCCATTACCAGGTCGATCAAAACCTGTTTCGCCCCCATGCCGACTTTTTACTACGGGTTAATGGCATGAGTATGAAAGATATCGGTATTTTGGATGGCGACTTGCTCGCTGTACACAAAACCCACGAAGCCCGAAATGGTCAAATTGTGGTCGCCCGGGTAGAAGACGAGGTGACGGTAAAACGTTTCGAGCGTAAAGGAAGCATGGTGCTGTTGCATCCGGAAAATGAAGAGTTTTCACCCATTCAGGTCGATCTAGCCCATCAGTACTTCACTATCGAAGGTCTGGCCGTCGGCGTGATACGAAATGGAGCATGGTTATGAGATACAACTACCCACACGCAAACCGCGAGTTCGTCGCTGATACATTCGCATGGGGCGACGAAACTACCTTATCCAGCACCGAGTTCGCGGTAATGATTCCCCGTATCCAGTCCCTGGCGTTACGCACGAAGCAATGGGTCACCGTGATCGGTGGTTCGCGTGATATTGTCCGACAACTGGTTAATGCCGGCGTTAGCCGCTCACGTATTCGCTGGGTTGGTGGGCGCGATGCCGATCAGCGTGAATGGGCCACTGAGCAAGCTTTACTTGCCGGTACTTCAAGCGTCGTCCTGAGCTTCCTCGATGGCCTGTCATCACCGCGTGTATCACAGCGTTTGAAAATGGCCAGTAAAGTCAGCCAGACGCACAGTTTCGTATTTCAGTCTCTACCTTCTCAATCCCCACTCCACTAAAATTGGGAAGGTTCCCTGCAAGGCTGCTTCGGCAGCCTTTTTTTTATTCTGTCACCAAAAAATTCTTAACTTTAGCGGTGGCTTTTTCAGCTACGCGTGGTATTTTGGAGTAGCAGCTTACTGCTAACACAATAAATAAAAATAATTATTGATACATAACAACAAAGGGTTAGTGGGGAAAGCGATTTTTCTAACCGGAAATGCTGTTCCTTTTTCTGCTCACCTCTTTGTTCTTCAGGCACGCACTTCGGTGTACTCGCGGTAAAGTCCGCGTCGGAAGAATGAGAGGAGATGTCGCGTGAGTATTAGACTCATCACCGCGCTAATGGCTATGCTTCCCATGGCTAGTCAGGCACGCTCGCAATTTAACCTAACTCAGGGCGCTACTGAGATTAGTCAGCGCGTTTACGACCTGCACATGACGATTTTTTATATCGTTTGTGTGATTGGCGTTGTCGTATTCGGGGCCATGTTCTGGTCCATGATCCGACACCGCAAATCAAAAGGCCGTAAGCCCGCACAATTCCACGAAAACGTTAAAGTTGAAATTATCTGGACGGCAATACCCTTTCTGATCCTGATCGGAATGGCTATACCGGCCACTTCAACGCTCATTGCCATGGAAGACACTTCAGAAGCTGACGTGACCGTTTTAGTCACTGGCTCACAGTGGAAATGGCATTACAAATACTTCGACAGTGATGTTGAGTTTTACAGCTTGCTGGCGACCTCGCGCGACGAGATCGACAATAAACTGGAAAAACGAGAAAACTATCTGCTTGAAGTGGACCGTCCTTTGGTTATCCCTACCGACCGCAAGGTACGTTTCTTAGTCACCTCAGACGATGTTATCCACTCTTGGTGGGTACCTGACTTTGCCGTCAAAAAGGACGCCAACCCGGGCTTCATTAATGAAACCTGGACCCAGGTTGACGAACCAGGCATTTACCGTGGGCAGTGTGCTGAGCTTTGCGGTAAAGACCATGGTTTCATGCCGGTGGTGGTCATAGCCAAAGAACCTGCCGAGTTTGACGCCTGGTTGGCCGAACAGGAAGAAATTGCCCGCCAGGAAAAAGAAGAAGAACAACGCCTGTTGGCCATGTCGATGGACATGGACGAACTGATGGAAGTTGGCGAGCGCGTTTATCTGGGAAGTTGCGCAGCCTGCCACCAAGCCAACGGTGAAGGTATTCCCGGCGTATTCCCGGCATTGAAAGGCTCCGAAATGGCGCTTAACGACATGCAGGGGCACATCGATATTGTCGTCAATGGTAAATCCGGCACCTCGATGCAAGCCTTTGGAAATCAACTCAGCCTGAAAGAACTTGCTGCCGTTATTACCTACGAGCGTAATGCCTGGGGTAACAATACCGGCGAAACCGTGCAAGCGGCTGATGTTAACGCGTACATGAACGAATAAGGGGAGACCTGACTATGAGCACTGTTGTTGGCGAGATGGATCACAACGATCATCACCATCATGCGCCGCCGGGTATCACCCGTTGGCTATTTACCACGAACCATAAAGATATCGGTACTTTATACCTATGGTTCTCTTTTATTATGTTCCTGGTGGGCGGTTCAATGGCTATGGTCATTCGTGCCGAGCTATTCCAGCCTGGCTTACAGCTGGTAGAGCCCCACTTCTTTAATCAGATGACCACGGTGCATGGTCTGATCATGGTTTTCGGTGCGGTCATGCCGGCCTTTACCGGCCTGGCCAACTGGATGATTCCAATGATGATCGGTGCGCCGGATATGGCGTTGCCACGCATGAATAACTGGAGCTTCTGGATTCTGCCGTTCGCTTTTGCAATCCTGTTAGCGTCACTGTTTATGGAAGGTGGCGGCCCGGCATTCGGCTGGACCTTCTATGCCCCGCTGTCAACCACTTACAGCAGCGACTCAACGGCGTTGTTCGTGTTCTCAGTGCATATTATGGGTATTTCATCCATTATGGGTGCAATTAATGTCATCGTCACCATTATGAATATGCGGGCGCCGGGCATGACCTATATGAAAATGCCGCTGTTCTGCTGGAGCTGGTTTATTACTGCGTTTCTGCTGATCGCGGTCATGCCGGTACTGGCGGGTGCTGTCACTATGGTATTGACCGACAAGTACTTCGGTACCAGCTTCTTTGATGCCGCAGGGGGCGGCGACCCGGTATTGTTCCAGCATATTTTCTGGTTCTTTGGCCACCCCGAAGTTTACATCATGATTTTGCCGGCATTTGGCGTCGTTTCAGCAATTATTCCAGCCTTTGCGCGTAAACCACTGTTTGGCTATGCCTCAATGGTTTATGCCACCGCTGCGATTGCTGGCTTGTCGTTCCTGGTTTGGGCGCACCATATGTTTACCACTGGTATGCCGGTGTTCGCTGAGCTCTTTTTCATGTACTGCACCATGCTGATCTCGGTGCCCACTGGCGTCAAAGTGTTTAACTGGGTAGCGACCATGTGGCGCGGTTCGATGACCTTTGAAACGCCCATGCTGTTCGCCCTGGCTTTTGTCATTCTGTTCACCATTGGTGGTTTTTCGGGCCTGATGCTGGCAATTACTCCGGTCGACTTTCAGTATCATGACACCTACTTCGTCGTGGCCCACTTCCACTATGTACTGGTCACCGGTGCCATCTTCTCAATTATGGCCGCCGCCTACTATTGGCTGCCGAAGTGGACCGGTCATATGTATGACGAAAAACTCGGTAAACTGCACTTCTGGGCCTCGCTGATTTCGGTCAATGTATTGTTCTTCCCAATGCACTTTGCCGGCCTGGCGGGGATGCCGCGGCGTATTCCGGATTACTCGCTGGCGTTCGCTGATATCAATCAGATCGTCAGTATCGGCGGCTTTGCCTTCGGTCTGTCGCAACTGATCTTCCTCTGGGTTGTTATCAAGTGCATTAAAGGCGGTGAAAAAGCCCCGGCGAAACCATGGGACGGCGCGGACGGCCTGGAATGGGAAGTTCCATCACCGGCGCCGTATCATACCTTCGATACGCCACCTGACGTTTACGATGTCCCACCTGAGGCGAAATGATATGAGTCAGCATCCAACTCAACCCGATAATTCCCGAATCGTCCGTCGGCTTTTGCTGACGGTCGTCGGCATGTTTGCTTTCGGCTTTGCGTTGGTGCCACTGTACAACGTGTTCTGTGATATCACTGGTTTTAACGGCCGCTTTAACGATGGTCAGGCGGCCGCGAATACTAAGGCAGTGGATACCAGCCGCACGGTCAATGTGCAATTTATTACCCGTGTGAATAAAGGGATGCCCTGGGGGTTCGAACCTGAAGTGCGCTCGGTTCGGGTACACCCAGGTGAGACCAAAGTGGTCAACTTTCTTGCCCGTAACCCTACCGGCAAGAATATGGTGGCTCAGGCTATTCCATCGGTTGCTCCAGGGGAGGCTTCCCTCTACTTAAATAAAGTCGAGTGCTTTTGCTTTAACCAGCAACCTCTGGCCGCGGGTAGCGATACCGCTATGCCGATGCAGTTTTATCTTGACCCTGACATTCCCGAACATATTCATACGGTCACCCTGTCATATACGATGTACGACATGACAGAAAAAGCTACACCTGATGCACTGGCTGCCCTCGCGCAGCCGGTGAACTGAGGATTTTTGCAATGGCAGAACAAAAACACGAAAAATATTATGTGCCTGCATCGAGTCCGTGGCCTATTGTCGGTGCCATTGGCTTAGGCCTGATCGCTTTTGGCGCTGGACATACCGTCATCGATATGAAAAACGAAGCCGACGGTTGGGGACTTAACGTCCTGCTGGCCGGTATCGCCGTAATTCTGGTGATGCTGTTTGGCTGGTTCCGTGATCAAATCAACGAGTCAATGTCCGGTTTCTATAGCTCGCAGTTAGGGCACTCCTACCGCCAGGGCATGGCATGGTTTATCTTCTCTGAGGTTATGTTCTTCGCAGCTTTTTTCGGCGCACTCTTTTATGCACGGGTGATCGCCGTTGAGTGGCTGGGCGGAGCGAGTAATAACCTGATGACCAATGAGATTTTATGGCCCGGTTTCGAAGCGATTTGGCCACTAACCGAAACGCCGGGTGGTATTCGATCCGGTGAAATGGGCTGGTATGGTCTGCCGCTGTATAACACCATCATCCTTATCACCTCTTCATTTACCTGCCACTTTGCCCATGTGGGGCTGGAAAAAGGCAACCGGACCCAACTGAAAGTCTGGCTCGGTATTACCATTCTGCTGGGTTGTATTTTCTTGTACCTGCAAGGTGCTGAGTACGTGCATGCCTACCAGGAACTGGGACTGACGCTCGACTCGGGTATTTATGGTAATACCTTCTATATGCTGACCGGCTTCCACGGCTTGCATGTGACCTTAGGTACCATCATGCTTATCGTCATGTTTCTGCGAGTACTCAAAGGTCACTTCACTCCGGACAGTCACTTTGCCTTCCAGGCCACCAGTTGGTACTGGCACTTTGTTGACGTGGTCTGGGTATGTTTGTTTATTTTTGTTTATGTACTTTAAGACCTGATCCAGCTTCCGACCGACTAAGTGCCAAGGCACTTAGTACGGTCGCGGGTTCGGCTCAAGTACACCAGACAGTAATAAGATCACAATAATAGCGATGGCCAGAGCGGAGGCTCCTACCCGGCGGCCTAAGTAACGGGTCATTGGCGGTTTGGTCGGGTCATTGCGTAGCATTGCGATTAGCGCCTGCGCAAGATTGAAGACCATGTAGAACATGAGTAGTACTAAAATGATTTTTGCAGTAATAACCATTCTGTCATCCCTTTTTGGTAGAAGCTGATGCGCATCGGCACCATTTTGATAACTTTACTCACTGTGCTGGCATTTGGCTTTTTGGTCAAGTTAGGATTTTGGCAGCTTGACCGTGCCGCCGAAAAGCAGCGCCTGTTCGATGACTTTGCCAGCGCCCGGCAACAGGCCGATAGCGCCAATTTTACGCCGCTTCCTGTCAATACCGATGGCCTGGAACGTTATCAACCAGTACAGGTCAGCGGCCAGTTTCTGAATGCTTACCTATTGCTCGATAATCAGATATTCCAACGCGAAGTCGGCTATCAGGTCATCGGCTTATTACAGGTAACCGACCGTAAACAGCTGATACCAGTTAACATGGGCTGGGTACCCGTTGGTCCAGACCGTCGCCAGCTACCGCAGCTTGAGGTGCCCGCCGGCACTGTCACGGTGACAGGCTGGTGGTATCCCGCAAATCAACATGCTTTTTCGCTGGCCGATCACATTGTCGAACCCGGTGGCCCACCCTGGCGGGTGCAGCAGTTACGCTTCAAAGAAATTAGTGAAAGCGTAGCGCTTCCCATCGCTACAAGTGTGGTGCTACTCTCAGAAAATGCAAATTATGGCTGGCCGCGACACTGGGAACCACAGGTGATGTCGCCCGAGAAGCATCAGGCTTATGCGCTGCAATGGTTCTCGCTGGCGGTCGTTGGCTTAATTATCGTTCTGCTGGTCCGACGCTCCATAACAAAAACAAAAAAGGAAAGCGCATGACGTCTGTAAAAAAATCCCGCGCCACCTTCATCGGTGTCATTTTAGCTTTCGCGCTGCCGGTGATCGGCGCTAAATTTGTCCTCGATCAGAGCTGGTACCAGGGGGCAGCAACCAATAAGGGCACTATGCTTGTGCCACCGATTGAGCTGGGTGAAACACTGAATCAGCGGTTGCCTGAAGGCTGGAATGTCGCCTTGATTGCAGACAATGAATGTGGCACCCCTTGCGAACAAGCACTGTATGCAATGAACCAACTTGATATCGCACTGGGCAAAGAGACCGACCGGGTCACGCCTCTGGTATTTAGCAAAGAACCTCTTGCTTTTAATCTCGACAATACCCCAATGGTTCAAGCTGTCTACGACAGCGCCATTATTGCCAGGCTGAGTGACTTACCGCCGCATCAGCTGTTCATTATTGACCCGCTTGGCAATGTAATGCTGCATTATGAAACCTACGCCAACGAAGAACAAATGCGCGCCGAAGCGAAAGACCTGTTAGCCGATTTACGCACCTTGTTGAAGCTCTCGCGAGTAGGATAAATACCATGCGTCTATTAGTGAATCTTAGTATTGTTCTCGCTCTTATTGTGATTGTACTGGGTGCTTATACCCGCCTTACCGATGCCGGCTTAGGCTGTCCTGACTGGCCCGGCTGTTACGGCCACTTAACGGTGCCAACTGACGTCGATAAGGTTGCTGCTGCCCAGCAGTTATTTCCAGACGCTCCTCTTGAGCACCACAAAGCCTGGAATGAAATGATTCATCGCTATGCCGCAGGCTTGTTGGGTCTGGCGATTTTTGTTATCGCCGTGCTGGCCCTGGTGCGCCAGCGTAAATATCCGGAAACACCACTGAAACTACCGCTATTCTTGTTGCTATTGGTGATATTCCAGGCGGCATTGGGTATGTGGACTGTAACGCTTAACCTTCAGCCGTTGATTGTTATGGGCCATTTATTAGGCGGCTTCACCACCTTGTCGCTGCTCTATCTGTTACGTCTGCGACTGAAGCGTATTCATTTACCTATGGGCGATCCGAAAGCCCGCCAACTTGCCAACCTGGCCATGTTTGCCTTGCTGGTGGTTGTACTGCAGATAGCCTTAGGTGGTTGGGTGGCCGCAAATTATGCAGCGCTGGCCTGCACTGAGCTGCCCATCTGTGAAGGTAACTGGAGCGCGAATCTTGATATTGCCGGTGCTTTCTCGGTACCAGAGGCGGTCACCTACCAGTATGGAGCGCACGATTACCCCGAGCGCATGACCATGCATGTTGCGCACCGCTTTGGCGCGCTGGTCACCACATTAGTCGTCGGCTTGTTATTGTGGCGCGGCTACGTGAAAGCACACTCCACCGTGATTCGCACCAGCCTGAACTGGGTCGCCCTGGCGCTGATACTGCAACTAGCGCTCGGTATCAGCAACGTGGTGCTAATGCTGCCACTTGCCGTAGCTGTGTCGCATAATTTAATGGGTGCATTGCTGCTGTTAAGTCTGGTAGGGTTAAACTATAAAATCGCACGCCACGCTTAAAACAACAATAACTGCGTGTGAGAGGAAGTAAGTTGTATGACAGAGATGACCTATAAAGCGCACGCACATTGGCGTGACTACCTTGAATTGACGAAACCGCGGGTCGTATTACTACTATTACTGACCGCGCTGGTCGGCATGTGTCTGGCAAGTCCAACCTGGGTCGGCTGGGACGTGTTCATTCCCGCTATGGCAGGCATCGGACTAATGTCTGGCTCCGCGGCAGCGGTGAACCATCTGGTCGATCGTCACATTGACGCGCGCATGGCCCGCACCCTGCGCCGACCGCTGCCATCGGGCAGCCTTTCACCACGTCATGTGCTTGGCTTTGCTGCAGTAATCGGTACGCTCGGCTTTATTGTGTTAGCCCTGTGGGTGAACATGCTAACCGCCTGGCTGACGCTGACCTCGCTGGTTGGTTATGCCATTGTCTATACCATGTATCTGAAGCGCGCCACACCGCAGAATATCGTTATCGGCGGACTTGCCGGAGCGGCACCTCCTCTGCTGGGCTGGACGGCGGTTACCAACGAAATTCACCCCCACGCCATCTTACTGGTGATGATTGTCTTCACCTGGACGCCGCCGCACTTCTGGGCATTAGCCGTACATCGCGCCAAAGACTACGCCAAAGCTGAGATTCCGATGCTGCCGGTGACCCATGGCATTGAATTTACGAAAACCTGTATTTTCCTGTACACCATTTTGCTGGCAATGATTTGTCTGCTGCCGTACATCGTGGGCATGTCCGGACTCATTTATTTAGTCGGCTCAAGCATTCTGAGTCTCTGGTTCCTGGGCTATGCCTGGAAGCTGAAGTTTGCCCCTGAAAAGCATACTGCTTATCGCATGTTTGGCTTTTCTATCTGGCAATTGATGGCGCTATTTGTGCTATTGTTAGTAGACCATTACGTGGCTACACCCGCTATTTAAACGGCCAAGGGAGTACAAAATGCAGAAATTATTAATATCAGTGGTTGCAATTATTGCCTTGGTTGCCGGTGTGGTTATTTTTAATAGCTTGCCCAAGCCACAGCCGCAGGCGCTGGTGTATGATCCGCCGCGTGAACTGAATCCTTTCATTCTTGAGGGGCACACCGGGGCGCAACTGACCAATGCAGACCTGACCGGTCAGTGGACTTTTCTGTTTACCGGCTATACTTCCTGCCCGGATATTTGCCCGACCACTATGGCCGATCTACGTAAGGCTCTGCCGCAGTTAGCATCACTGGCAGAACGTCCGGTACGGGTGTGGATGATTAGCGTCGACCCGAAACGCGATACCATCAAAAAGCTAGCAGACTACAACACCTACTTTGGTAGCGAGTTCATGGGCGTACGCGCCGACCATCAGCAGCTCTACCCATTCGTCAACGGCCTTGGGCTGATGTACTCCATTCCCGCGGCCGATGAGACCGACTATCTGGTCAATCACAGCTCAGCTATTGTGCTGGTCAATCCCGACGGCGAGCGCCACGCTATTTTCAAGGCGAGCCACCAACCGGGTGAGTTGCCCACGGTCGACATGGATCAAATGATCCGCGACTTCCAGCTGATCATCCAGCAGTACGACTAAGAACTTAATCCGGCCAACGCCCGACGTCATTTGGGCGTACCAACGGCACTGAATACCAGTAAAAACGTCCCGGTTCACTTTTACTGGGTACCGTACAGTTCACCCGCGAACGTCCTATCGGTAATTGCTCCAGCTGTAACGCAAAGGTCAATTCCTGCCATTTTGGCGCGACCCGCTCACCTTGATAAAAGCAGCCCAGCTGCGTGGCGTCAAAGTCATCGGTATGTTTCAGACGTACCTGAACTGTAATGCCGTCTGCAGCTTCTTCCGCGTCCAGCACCATCGATGCCGGCGCATGACTGAGCACAGGAAGCGGTAAACTTGCCAGCTTGGTCGCCAGGGTCTTCAGATTGGCGTACTGAGCCGATGCCGGGAAGCGCGGAATTTCAGTCAGGGGCGTTTCGGGTCCCCACGGTCCGCTATGTTGACCAAAGGCAATAAAGTCTTGCTCCGCCAACATTTCCGCGAGCTCCGGATTATACTCGCCGTAAGGATAAGCAAAGTGGCGCGGCTGTGCGCTTCCCATGCCATGCATCAGCGCGGCCTGTGCCGCCAGCACATCCTGTTGTTGCCGTGCCAGCCATTCCCCGGTCGACTCATCGGGTGCCTGCCAGGTCATATGCTGATGATGATTCGAGTGGTTGGCTACGGTCGCGCCGTAATTTTCCAGCTCTTTTAACTGCTCCCAGTCCATATACAAACGCGGCGTTTCTGCCATCAACTGCGGGTTAACAAAAATGGTAAACGGGTACTCATAACGCTTGAACACCGCAAGACCATTGTCATAAACATTGCGCCAGCCGTCATCGAAGGTAATGGCTACCAATTTGTCAGGTACTTCGCCACTGGCGATATACTGCTGCGCCTGCTGCAATGACACCACCTGATAATCGTGTTCCTGCAGGTAAGCAAAATGTGCCTCAAGTTCTGCGGCTGTAATCGAGGTGACGCGCGGTGTATCATCACCCACATGATGGTACTGTAAAATTACAACACCGTGTTGCGCCGCTGCGCCTAGCACAGGGAAGCTCATGAGCCAAAGTAAAGCGAACAACCACCAACGCATAGTTCATCTCCGGAAATTCTGGGGCACCTGGCCGGCACATAAAAAGATCTTCGCCATTGCCTTGCCGATGATCATTTCCAATATTGCCGCGCCATTGCTCGGTCTTGTTGATACCGCAATCATAGGGCATCTGCCTGATTCGATCTACCTCAGCGCCGTCGCACTCGGCGCCATGGTGGTCAGTTTCGTCTTTCTGCTGGCAGTGTTTTTACGAATGACCACGACCGGTGAAATTGCCCGCGCCTTTGGCCGTAACAAACGCGATGAACAACGTCAGATTGCCTTGCATGCGCTAAGTTTTGCGGTGGTACTAGGCGTGCTGTTAACCCTCAGCACCCCCTGGCTATTGCAACTGGCCTGGTGGCTGATTTCCCCAAGCGCGGATCTGCAACACTATGCCGCCAGTTATATTGGCATCCGCATGTGGGCAGCGCCCGCAGCGTTGGTGAATCTGGTGGTACTGGGCATTCTGCTGGGGCGCCAGGAAAGTCGCAAGGCCATGTTACTGGTTATTTTCACTAATGCGGTCAATGTTATTGCCGACCTGATCCTTATCGTTGGCCTCGACTTCAACGTTCGCGGCGCTGCCTGGGCCTCTGCTACTGCCGAGGTCAGCACTGCGCTGTTAGGCCTGTTTATGTTGCGCAAGGTGCTGATGCTACGCCATCACTGGCAATTACAGCGTCACTACTTTGCGCGCTTTTTGGGTATGAATCGCGATGTGTTTATCCGCTCGCTGGTATTGCAGCTATGCATGGCGACAATGACAGGCTACGCCGCGCGCTTTGGCGATTTATACGTTGCGGTCAATGCGGTGTTAATGCAGTTCCTTATGCTGATTTCACTGGGGCTTGATGGCATCGCCTATGCCGTAGAAGCACTTGCAGGCGCGGCGGTAGGACGCCAGCGCCGGGCGGAAGTGCGCTACTGGCTGCGTCTGACGCTGTTATGGTCGGGATTCTTTGCCGTCATCTACAGTCTGGTGTTCTGGCTGGCGGGCGCCGGCATTATACGGCTGCTGACCGACTTGCCGGATGTCATCCAAACCGCAAGTGTTTATCTGCCATGGGTTTACTTTCTACCGTTATTCGGTCACTGGAGCTATTACTTTGACGGTGTCTACATTGCGCTGGGTTGGGCGCGCGCCATGCGCGACACTATGGTGATCAGTGCGGTACTGGTGTTTTTGCCGGGCTGGTATCTGGGCCAGACCTTGCTTAGTAAAGAAAATGCCAACCACGGATTGTGGCTGGCATTGAGTGCGTTCTTACTCGCCCGGGGCGTTAGCCAATGGGTCTATTTATTGCGCCGGCGGCGCCAGATCGTCGAGTAAGATAAGTTGCGGTGGCAAACCACCACCTGTCGCATCGACTGCTGCGGCGGTATAAATACCACCCCCCTCAAGCGTTAGCGGAATCGGGCCGATTGCCGCAGTTTTGGTGCCCGTGGCCGTGACCGTCACGACATAATCGCCCGGTAGCAATGAAACATAACCGGTCGACACCAACGCAGAGGCATTAAAGGGGACATCGCTAAAGGCCGGATCCGCGTTGCTAATGTTATCGCTCGCGGTAACGTAGATATCGACGTTACCGGCACTGGGTGAAGCATGCACCAGTTGCAATTGCGCTTCGGTCGTAATTCGGCGTTGCATATCGCTGACCGCCGCCAACGTCAGCGAACTGTCGCCCAAGGCGCCCACCGCATAGATGCTGAGCATGTCGCTGGTTGCAAGCGCCAAAGGCACGTCGTCAAGTACCACGGGCGAGCCTCCTGCAGCAGCTACATCAACCAGATAGTCCCCCGCCGGCAGATTAACAAAGCCAGTAGCTTCTAAAAATGCCAAATCGGCAATGGCCGGTGACGCAGCATTATTCAGAGTGACATCAACCGCTGGCGCGTCGGCGCTGGCATGCACGACCCGAATATCGGCGCCGGCGTTCACGTCAGGCACGATTACCGCGCCTTCACCATTGGCCACCTGTAGCATGACCGGTGAGCTGCCAGTCATGGTATTGGTGATCGCAGCAACGACCAGGTCGGCACCATCAACCAGATTCAGGGTACCGCTATCGTACACCACCGTCGCTGGTTCGCCGGCTACGGTAATACGTACCTGATAATCACCTGCAGGGACTTCAACCTGCCCGGAATTATCAGTAAAGGCCAGCGTGGTGACCGCAGTCTCGGCCGTTAAATCGGCGCCGGGAGCGGTCACAAAGACATCCACCAAAGGTGCGTCAGGCGCCGCATGCACGACTTCAACGCGCGCATTGCCATCAGTGACCTCGGTGGTCTGATTGGCAAAAATTAGCGGCGCAATGGAACCGTCACTCACTTTACCGACGGCAAAAATCTCATAGCGTAAGTTATCGCCCAGGTTTTCATCGCTGGGACCGATAACGGTTGCGGTTGAACCATCTGGCAATATGCCGTCGACCTGAATGCTATAGGAGCCCTCGTCGAGCTCAAGTACCGCGGACGAAGCGCCAAAGGGTACGCCCTCAAGTGCTGCATTGCCGTCTACTAAAACATTAACGTCAGGCGCGTCGGCCACGCTATGGTGAACGCGCAGGTAAGTGGAGGCAGGCGGAGGGGGTGGTGGCGTGACAATTGGATCAGGGTTGTCGTTGTCACTGCCACAGGCTGCTAGCATTAGCACCGCCAGCGCGGGTATACTGAGTTTTCTGATCCCGTTCATAAGAAGTTCCTCGTTGTGTTATTGGCAAATTACACATACGGAACCAAAAAGTGTTCGGGATCACTTTTTCACCACTTGTTAATAATACGAGTGCTCACCGGGTTGGTGCTCGGTGACATCTTTCACGCCTTTAAGCTCACCGGGGAAGCGTTGCAGAAGTTCTTTCTCGATGCCTTCTTTTAGCGTGACATCGACCATGCTACAACCGTTACAACCGCCGCCAAACTGTAAAATGGCATAACCATCTTCAGTGATCTGGTTAATCGCGACCCGACCGCCGTGGTTGGCCAGTTGTGGATTGATCTCAGCCTGGATGACATACTCGACACGCTCAATCAGTGGTGCATCGTCATCCACTTTACGGGCTTTCGCATTCGGTGCTTTCAGGGTCAGTTGCGAGCCAAGTTCCTGCTCTTCAAAGTCAATCACTGCATCTTGTAAAAATGGCGCACTGCCCGAGTCGACCACGGCATCAAAACCGGAAAACGGCAGCAGCTCATCGTCAGGCTCAACCGAATCGGGTGGACAATAGGAAACACCGCACTCTGCTGACGGCGTGCCCGGGTTCACCACGAACACCCGGATATTGGTGTTATCCGGCTGATCGGCAAGCAATTTGCGAAAATGCGCCTGGGCGCTTTCAGTAATACGAATCATGGGCTTACCACCTCACTGCTATACTTGAGTAATTTAGTAGGGTATATCTTATCGCAAAAATCGGTCATTGCATAGTAACCAGCTTGGGCCAGGCCCGCTATTTTGCTAGCTTGTACCGATGTCTCATTTACTCAGGAAGGTATTATGCGCTTGCTTAAGTTATTCGCGGCGGCTCTACTGCTGGTAACATTCAGTGCCCACAGTGCTTCGCTGCAAGATTATTTACCCGATGACGTGACTTACGACCCAAGTATCCCAACGCCGAAGGAAGTGTTGGGCTATGAAGTGGGTGAATGGCACGTACGCCATGACCAACTGGTCCGTTATATGGAAATACTGGCCGAAAAAAGTGACCGTTTTGAACTGGAAGTCACTGGCCGCACCCATCAGGCGCGTCCATTGCTGCTGGTGACGATCACCACGCCAGAGAATCACAAAAACATTGAAGCATTGCGCGATGCGCATCTCGCTATTGCCGATCCGGCCCGCAAAGGCGATCCGGAAACCGCGCCGCTGGTACTCTACATGGGTTACAGTATTCACGGTGACGAGCCAAGCGGCAGCAACGCCGCACTGCTCTACGCCTATTACCTTGCCGCAGCACAGGGCGAAAAAATTGAGGCCGTGCTACGCGACTCCATTATTCTGTTAGACCCAAGCTTAAACCCGGACGGTCTGGCGCGTTTCGCGCACTGGGCGAATCAGCACCGCAGTGAAAACCTGGTGGCCGATCCGCAGCACCGTGAACATGTGCAGGGTACGCCACGCGGACGGGTGAATCATTACTGGTTTGACTTAAACCGCGACTGGTTATTGTTGCAGCACCCGGAATCGCGCGCCCGTATCGCGAACTTCCAGAAGTGGAAGCCAAATGTGCTGACCGATTTCCACGAAATGGGTACCAACAGCACCTTCTTCTTCCAACCAGGTATTCCTACGCGTCGTAATCCTTATACCCCGGATGAAAACGTGACACTTACCGGAAAGCTGGCTGACGATCACGCCGCAGCTCTGGACGAGCAAGGTCACTTGTACTTTACCGAGGAAGCGTTTGACGATTTCTATGTAGGTAAAGGCTCGACCTATCCAGACGTACAAGGCGCAATTGGTATTTTGTTTGAGCAAGCCTCAAGCCGTGGTCATGCGCAGGATTCCATTAACGGCGTGGTGAAATTTCCGTTCACCATTCAAAACCAGCTCACCACCTCCTTAACAACCATGTATGGGGCACACGCCAGCAAAGCAGCGTTTCTCGATTATCAGCAGCGCTTCTTTGATGAGGCGCTGGAGCTGGCTGATGACGCTGACTTCAATGGTTACCTGATCGGCGAAAACAACGATCCGGCACGCTTGGCCGGGTTACTGGAAATCCTCGATCAGCACGATATTCAGGTGTACCCAATCACTTCTAAGGTGACCGAAAACGGCGTAACTTACACTCCGGGCAGTAGCTATTACGTGCCACTGGAGCAGCCTCAGTACCGCCTGATTCGTGCCATTTTCAGCACTCAGCAGAATTTCCGCGACAATACTTTCTATGACGTCTCAGGTTGGACCTTACCGCTGGCCTTTAACGTTAATTTTGCCAGCACCGACGCCCGCGTACGTCACAGCGACCAGCGCTGGCAGGATCCGGAAACTACGTCTGTCGCACTGGCTGCTAACGCTTATGCCTACGGCTTTGACTGGCACAGTTATTTTGCCCCTCGTGCGCTGCAAGAGCTATTGGCTGCCGGCGTGTATGTCCGCCAGGCGGACGAGAGTTTCACTGCGAAAGTCAGCGATGGTACCCATGCCTTTGCCCAGGGCGCTGTGGTCGTGACGCGTGCCAATCAGCAAAAGAGTTGGCAAGAAGTGCAAGAGCTAGTGCTTGAAGTCGCAACTCGAAACAATATAGCGATCCACAGTATCACTTCAGGTCTGACACCCGAAGGTATCGACTTAGGTAGCCGTAACCTGCGTCCGGTTGAACCGGTGAAGGTCATGATGCTGGTGGGTGATGGCGCTAACATGTACGAAAATGGCGAAGCCTGGTATTACCTCGATCGCCACGTCAGCATTCCGCTTTCGATGATCGATACGGACCGTTTTAACCGCATCGATTTACAGCGCTACACCCATATTATTATGGTGGATGGCAGCTATCGTACCCTTAACGACCGCAGTGTCAGTCGCCTACGCGACTGGGTACGTGACGGCGGTACCGTGATTGGCCAGCAAGGTGGTGCAAAATGGCTGGCAGAAAATGAACTGCTGGCAGCAAGCTTTGTTGACGACAGCGTTTTCGACGAGAAATTCGACAGCAGCGAGTTAAGCTACGCTGACCGCGATAGCTATTATGGCAAGCGTCGTGTTGCCGGTGCGATTTTTGGTACTGAGCTCGACTTGAGTCATCCACTAACGTTTGGCTTCCCACGTAGCAAACTGCCGATCTTTAAAGATAGCCTGAATGCTATGGAAGTACCCGAATCACCGTTCATTACCGTGGCGCGTTACCTTGAGGAGCCGCTGTTAAGTGGTTACGCGGCGAAAGAAAACCGCGAAGTGATCAGTGAGAAAGCAGCGATTGTCGCCCATCGTTATGGTGGTGGCCGGGTCATTGGTTTTGCTGACGACGTTAACTTCCGCGCCTTTTTCTGGGGTACCGCGAAGCTGTTAAGCAACGCTATTTTCACCTCGCCGGCGATTGACGCTTATCCACAGCGTGATGAAGATGAAGCGGCGGCAGCTGCCGAAGCGGCAGAAGCAGCCCACTAACTATCTCCAGCATGAAGCGGTTCGGTGTAGCATAATGTCCAAGCATCGACCGCCTTCGCACCTCGCCGCTGCAATGCCGCAGCGGCGGCGGTGACTGAAGCCCCGCTGGTCAACACATCGTCGACCACCGCAACGGTTAGCCCTCCTACACTGCGCGTGCAGTGCATTGCGTTCTCCATGCTTTGCCAACGTTGTCGACGACTTAATTTATGTTGTCGCTGTTCATCGGTCAGGCGCCGTAACAGGCCCGGTGCATAAGGTCGTTGCAGCTGTTCAGCCACGGCTTTGGCAAGTAAACTGGCCTGATTGTAACCCCGTTGTCGCCAGCGCTTTGCCGTCATTGGCATCGCCACAACACAATCGGGCAGTGCCACCCCATAGCTCTGATAACAAGCCATGACTTGCGCGCTTAACAATGGCGCCAACCAACGTACCAGCTCCGGACTTCGCTGAAACTTAAGACAGGTGACAAGCTGCCTGCTATCCCGTTGCCAGGCAAGCGCCGCGAACCAATAGCGGCCATGGCGTTGAGCCTGAATACTACCGCGCCAGTGCAGGCAGCGCGGCGGTAGACGCGGTAGATCGGCAAAGCAGGCCCGGCAAAAACCGCTCGCCTCCGTGGCCTTAAGTGGCAACAGACAGAGCCAGCAGCAGCCGCCCGGCAACTTGGCAAACATCTGCTCCAGCGGTACCATAGCTCCTCCTTGAGTCGTAATGAGACAGGTAAATGGTAGCTAAGGTTTGGTCGCAGGTCAGTGGTAGCGGAACGGATATTGTTGTACTCCATGGCTGGGGGTTGAATGCCAATATCTGGACCCCGGTGCTACCAGCACTGGAGGCGGTGGGCCGGGTGACCCGCATCGATTTACCCGGTTATGGCGAGTCCCCCTGGCCGCAAGAACTGCCACTTAACTTTGCGAATTTGTGCGATTTGACGCTGCAGGCCTTACCAGAGCGATGTCATCTGGTCGGCTGGTCGCTCGGCGGGCTGGTCGCCACCCAACTGGCGCTGCAGGCGCCGCAACGCTTTCATAGCCTGACCACGGTGGCGTCCTCACCTTATTTCCCCGCAGCTGCGCCTGACTGGCCCGGTATTGAACCGGCTATTCTGACGCAATTTGGCAAGCAACTAAGTAAGGACTTCCGGCGTACCGTGGAGCGTTTTCTGGCGCTACAGTCGTTGGGCAGCCCCCATGCAAAGCAAGACGTCAAAATGATTAAAGAATGGCTGTTCAGCAAGCCAATGGCCGAAGTGAGCGTGCTGGATGCTGGTCTTGATATGCTGGCGAGTGTCGATTTACGCGCCGAATTAGCGCGTCTGAGCATGCCATTTTTACGCATTTACGGGCGCCTTGACGCCCTGGTACCGAGCAAAGTCGTGCCCCGGGTCGATGCACTCACGCCGCAAAGCGAGAGCTATATTGCGCCGCAATGTAGTCACGCGCCTTTTATCAGTGATCCTGAGGCATTTATGCAGGCCCTGGCCAACTTTATTAGACGGGTTGATTAGCGCTGGCAGCGCTTGCAATAGACGGTACTGCGCTGACCTAAACGGATCTCACTTAGCTCGGTTTTACAAACCATGCACTGCTTACCGCCACGACCATACACGTTCAAATGCTGTTTAAAGTAGCCAGGTTGTCCGTCAGCCTGAGTAAAGTCCTGCAAGGTGGTGCCGCCCTGCGCAATCGCTTCGGTCAGCGTCTCTTTGATAATCGGTACCAAGCGCTGATAGCGCGCCAGACTTACGTTACCCGCCGCGCGTTTGGGATGAATGCCCGCTTTAAATAGCGCTTCGTTTGCGTAAATGTTACCCACTCCGACGACCACATGGTTGTCCATAATGAAGGTCTTAACGGCCTGTTGCTTGTTACGTGAACGTTCATATAAATAAGCGGCAGTAAAAGCGTCAGTCAGGGGCTCAGGACCCAGTTCAGCCAGCAACGGGTGCGCATCGCCAGGGTGATTCGGGCTATACAGAACGCAGCCAAAGCGACGCGGGTCGTTAAAACGTAAACACTGGCCATTGCTCAGTTGCAGGTCGACATGATCGTGTTTGACCACCAGACTGTCGCTGGGCACAATGCGCAGCTTGCCTGACATACCCAGATGGAGGATTAAGTAGCCCTTATCGGTATGTAAAATCAGATATTTCGCCCGTCGTTCCACTTTAGCGATACGCGCCCCGGCAAGACTTTCAACCGACGCGGGCACCGGCCAGCGCAAGCGCCGATCACGCACCACGACGCGCGCAATTTGCTCACCTTCAAGGTGGGGCGCAATGCCCATGCGGCTGACTTCAACCTCGGGTAATTCTGGCATTTGAATTCTCTTGTATTTAAGCTAAGTGTTCATTATATTCGCCGAAAAATTCGGAGCCCTGCTATACCATGAGATCTGAGCCGCATACCGACGCAGCATTGCATGTTGACGACTTCGCCACAGAAGCGATCGATCTCGAGCTGTTGGCCACTCAGGGTTATGTCATTGTACCGAACTTTCTCGCCCGCGCTCAATGTCAGCAGCTGTACGACTATGCTTTAGGCTTGCCGTCACAGGCGTGGTACCAGGCAGGCATTGGCCGTGCCGACAAATTTACCACCAATACCGCAGTGCGCCAGGACAAAATTCGTTGGTTACAGGCTGAACAGCCCTACGAAAATGCCTATCTGAAAATGATGGATCGGCTGCGGCTGGAGATAAACCGTAGCTTGTTTATGGGTCTGTTCGATTACGAATGTCACCTTGCCCACTACCCGCCGGGTGCTTTTTATCGCAAGCATCTGGACGCCTTTAAAGGACGTAGCAACCGTATTCTGACCACGGTATTTTACCTGAATCCGCAATGGCAGGAAGCCGATGGCGGACAGCTGGTTATTTATGGCGAGCGCGGTGAAGTGCTGGAGACGGTACTACCTGAAGCAGGTAAGCTGGTGGTTTTTCTCAGTGACGTTTTTGTGCACGAGGTGCTTGCCGGCTTACGCGATCGTTACAGCATTACCGGCTGGTACCGGCTCAACGCCAGTATTGGCGGGCTGGTGGATCCCACCCATTAAAAAACCCGGCCGGAGCCGGGTTTTTGCGTTCTGCTTTAGGAGGCAAAAATTACTTAATTTTCGCTTCTTTAAACATGACATGCTTACGAACAACTGGATCGTACTTTTTGATTTCCATTTTTTCTGGCATGTTACGCTTGTTTTTGTCGGTAGTGTAGAAGAAACCAGTACCGGCAGAAGAAACTAGACGAATCTTATCACGCATGGTTCAGCTCCTTACACTTTTTCGCCACGTGCGCGCAGGTCTGCGAGCACAGAGTCGATACCGTTTTTATCAATAATGCGCATACCTTTAGTAGAAATACGCAGCTTCACCCAACGCTTTTCTGATTCTACCCAGAAGCGGTGAGATTGTAGGTTCGGCAGGAAACGACGCTTGGTCGCATTGCGCGCGTGAGAACGGTTATTACCGGTAACCGGACGCTTTCCTGTAACTTGACATACTCGTGACATCGTTTTTTACTCCAAAAATTGCTTCAAGCTCGCCTGTCGCCCATCGCGGCCTTGCCTTGAATCCGAGGGCGCATTTTATACAGCAATCCGGCTCGGTAATCAAGTGATCGACGTATTTTTTTGATCTTTTGCTGATCATCTGGATGGTGGCGCTACTCTACTACAACAGCCCGCGTTCGGCAAATGAAACCGGCTTGCCGCTGCCGATCACAAAGTGATCCAGCAGCGCCACGTCGATCATGCCCAGGGCTTTTTTCAGCCGTTCGGTAACCCGTTGATCGGCCTGGCTGGGTTCTGCCACACCTGACGGGTGATTATGGGCCAGAATCACCGCCGCCGCATTGTGTTGCATCACCAGCTTTATGATTTCGCGCGGGTATACCGGCGCAGCGTTTATCGTACCGTGGAATAGCTCAACATATTTGAGCAGCCGGTGCTGACTATCGAGCAATAACACCACAAACACTTCACGCTGCTGATGGCGGAGCTGCGCGGTCAGGTAGTCGCCCACCATTGACGGTTGCGTGAATCCCGCGTCACGTTGCAATTGCCAGGCCAGATAACGGCGTGAGATCTCCATCACCACTTGCAACTGCATAACCCGTGCCGGTCCCATACCCAACTGCTGTAATAAATCACTGGCGGGCGCCGCAAGTAATCCGCCAATCCCATCATAACAAGCCAGCAGGTCGCGGGCGTAGGTCACCACATCCTTGCCGCGTATGCCGGTGCCGAGCAAGATGGCCAGCAACTCCGCGTCACTTAGCGCGGTCACCCCCATCTCAGCCAGTTTTTCCCGTGGCCGCTCGCAACTGGGCCATTGTTTCACTGTCGCCATGATTCCTCCCTGAACCCTGATAGTCCTATAAAGTTTGGCCGAAGCAGCTTAACATGCGCAGGAGCAAGTTGCCGGTCAGCGGCTGGCTCGCCGCCGTAAGACATCGATTAAATTCGCAAAAATATCCCGCCTCATGGTATCTTAGCCGGTAAAGATTACGTAAGGACTCACTATGACGGAAAGCCTTTCTACAGCGTTATCGGGACGCCATGTACTGGTTGCAGTAAGTGGTGGTATTGCTGCTTATAAAAGCCCTGACCTGGTGCGCCGCTTGCGCGAAGTGGGCGCTATTGTGCGGGTAGTGATGACTTCTGGTGCGCACGCGTTTATTACCCCATTAAGTTTACAGGCGGTATCCGGTCATCCCGTACATGATGATCTGCTTGATCCTGCGGCAGAAGCAGCGATGGGCCATATTGAGTTAGCCAAATGGGCTGATGTTATTCTGGTGGCTCCGGCCAGCGCCAATACGCTGGCCCGGCTCGCCCATGGCTTTGCTGATGACCTGCTCAGCACGCTGTGCCTTGCTACCACCGCACCTATTATGTTGGCGCCAGCAATGAACCAGCAAATGTGGTCGGCCTCGACGGTGCAGGACAATATGAATCGTCTTGCCGCACTTGGTTTTCATATTATTGAGCCCGATAGTGGCTCCCAGGCCTGTGGTGACGTGGGCGCCGGGCGCATGCCTGAACCGGTTGCGCTGCGCGACGCCGTGGTCGAGCTACTGGCCCCGCAGCAGGGTCCTTTTCGCGGCCAACATATTGTCATTACTGCCGGCCCTACCCGTGAGCCCATTGATCCGGTGCGCTACCTGAGTAATCACAGCTCGGGCAAAATGGGCTATGCGCTGGCCGCGCAAGCGCGGCGCCTGGGCGCGCGGGTGACTTTGGTCAGCGGCCCCACGCAACTCGCAGCCCCCGAGGGCGTGCAACGCGTCGATGTTGAAAGTGCAGAGGAAATGCTCGAGGCCGTGCAAGCAGCCGTTACCGACGCCGATGTCTTTATTGCTTGTGCTGCTGTTGCTGATTATCGTCTGGCGACAGTTGCCGAACAGAAAATTAAAAAATCAGCAGATCGCACGCAACTCGAACTGGTCCGTAACCCTGATATCCTCGCCACCGTCGCGACCAGCGACAATGCACCGTTATGCATTGGGTTCGCAGCCGAGACGCAAGAGGTTGCACACTATGCCGAAGACAAATTAAAGCGCAAAAAGTTAGCCATGATAGCGGCAAATGACGTCAGCGATAGCAGCATTGGCTTTAACAGTGACGCCAATGCCATGACCTTGTTCTGGCACGATGCGCAGGGGCAGTTGCAGCAAAAAGATCTGCCGCGTGCGGCCAAATCCCACATCGCCGAAGCCATTTTACGCCAGCTGGCACAATTACAGAGCCACACCAGGGCGAGCTAAGCCTGCTGTTGCGCCCTAATGAGAGAGTACGGAGATAACAACAACAATGACAACGCAAAAACCCAACCGCAAAGAACAGATTCTTGGCACCCTGGCGCACATGCTGGAAACCAGCCCGGGCCAGCGCATTACTACCAAGAATCTGGCGGCGGAATTAGGCGTATCAGAGGCGGCCTTATACCGTCACTTCCCTTCGAAGGCACGGATGTTTGAGGGCTTAATTGAGTTTACCGAAGAAGCGGTTCTGACCCGCATTAATCAGGTAATGGAAGTCGAGAAAGACACCCTGGTGCGCTGTGAAATGATGTTGCGCGTGGTGCTGACCTTTATTGAGCGTAACCCGGGCATTACCCGTATTCTGACCGGCGATGCATTAATGGGCGAACATGAGCGCCTGCGCTCACGGGTGCAGAACCTGTTCACCAAAATTGAATCGAACCTGAAACAGGCGCTACGTGAGCGTCGCTTGCGGGAAAATGTACAGAGTCGTTTAGATGAGGCGGTACTGGCGAATCTGCTGATGGCTTATGCTGACGGTAAAATCGCGCAGTTTGTGCGTTCTGAGTTCAAACAAACCCCGACCAGTGAATTCGATGCGCAATGGCAGACCATCGCGCACCAGTTACTCTGAGGTTTTTGCCCGGCTCAGCAGGTTCATCGCCGCCTGCTGAGGCGTGGTGTCACCGTACAGCACGTCATAAATCTGCTCGCAGATCGGCATCTCAACATCGTTGCGACGCGCCAGCATGACCACTTCTTTGGTATTGCGGTACCCTTCCACCGCCTGACCAATCTCTTGCATGGCCGCGTCAACACTTTTGCCTTTGCCAAGTGCCAGACCCAGACGTCGGTTACGCGACTGATTATCGGTACAGGTCAGAATAAGATCGCCTAATCCGGCCATACCGGTAAAGGTTTCTGGTTTCGCGCCCAGTTTCAGTCCCAGCCGGGTGAGTTCAGCAAGCCCACGGGTAATCAACGCCGTACGTGCATTCGCACCAAAGCCAATACCATCTGCCATACCGGCGCCGATGGCGATGACATTCTTCACCACACCACCTAGCTGCACACCAATAAAGTCGTCATTGGTATACACCCGGAAGCTGCGATCACAGTGCAAAAGGTCAGAGAGCTCATGCACAAAGTCAGGATCGGTCGATGACATAGAAATAGCCGTAGGAAGCCCTTTTGCCATTTCCATCGCGAAGGTGGGCCCTGAGAGCACCGCAAGGGCGTGATCCTGACCTAAAATCTCGCGCGCTACCTCAAACAGGAGTCGTCCACTACCTGGCTCAAGACCTTTGGTCGCCCAGGCCACACGCGCGTGCTCAGGCATTAAAGGCTTGATTTCGTTGAGTACTTCAGCAAAACCACTGCTCGGCACCACCACCACGATGTTTTGCGAATCGCGCACCGCATCGGCAAGGTCATCGGTTACGGTCAGTGAGTCAGGTAAAGAAATGCCAGGCAGGTAGCGTTTGTTCTCACGTTGCGAAGCCATTGCCTGCACCTGCAGGGAGTCACGGCCCCATAAGCAGACGGGCGTTCCTTTGCGCGCAAAACAAAGTGCCAGGGCAGTTCCATAGGAACCGGCACCTAGCACTGTTACTTTAGCTTGAGTCATTAGTGGTTTATCAACCAGCTAATTAAGCGTCAGCTTGCTCAGACGCCTGCTGTTGACGCTGTTGCAGGTGTTGTGCAAATACCGCGTCAAAGTTAACCGGAGCAAGGTTCAGTTGTGGGAACGTTGCACGGCTTACCAGGCTTGACAAGCACTCACGCGCATAAGGGAACAGGATGTTCGGGCAGAAAGCGCCTAACAGCTGTGCACGCTGTGCTTCTTCAATTGAATCAGCAATAGTGAAAATACCGGCCTGATGAACTTCAGCCAAGAACGCAACATCGTCACCCACTTTGTTGGTCGCAGTGATTTTCAGAACCACTTCATAAGTGTTGTCTTCGAGCTTGGTGTTCTTAACGTTCAGGTCAAGATTCAGCTCTGGCTTCCACTCTTTGCGGAAAATTTCTGGTGCATTTGGAGACTCAAAAGACACGTCTTTGGTGTAGATGCGCTGGATTGCGAATGCTTGTTGCTGTTGGTCTTGTGCGTCGCCTTGTGCGGCGCCATTTACTTGCTGTTCGTCAGCCATGGTCTTACTTCCTATTAACTATCTAATTGATTGAATTTTATTTTTTAACGAGCGGAAAACTGGCGCCTTGCCAGGCAGAGATTCCACCTTGTAATAAGGCAACGTTCTCGTAACCCGCTTTGGTAAGCTGCTGAGCAGCTGCTTTGGCGGTCATACCGGTTGCACATACCACAACGATGGGGACCGATTTGTATTTATCAAGTGCCGCGGTGTCATTTTTCCGGATCCGCTCAGCAGGAAGGTGAATCGCGCCATGGATGTGTCCTTTGCGAAATTCATCAACTGAGCGAATATCAACAAAGACACCGTCGTTACGGTTGACCAGTAAGGTCGCTTCTTGCGCTGTTAACGCTTTAACCTTTGAGGTTGCTGCTGAAAGATAAGAAACGATAATCGCGATCAGCAAAACCACCCATAAGATGCTCATCAAATAGTGGTCGGCGGCAAAAGCAAGAAGTTGCTCCATGGTTATTCACTGCTCCTACTGAAAAAATCAAGCACCAGAGTATACCGTCTGAAATGGCAGTTACCAGCAAAATTTGCCGGCATTTCGACCGACAGCGGGTGCGCTATGGCAGAAAATCGCATAAACTAATGACAGATCAAGCACAACCCAAACCTAACAAATTTGAGGATGTTCAATGGCTAAACCACATACTCTATTAGCCCTGTTAATTCTAGACGGTTGGGGCTACCGTGAAGCAGCGGACGACAATGCCATTGCTGCGGCGCATACACCGCACATGGACAAGCTTTGGGAAAAGTATCCGCATACACTCATTGACGGCTCCGGCGCAGCCGTTGGCCTGCCCGACGGACAAATGGGCAATTCCGAGGTCGGTCATGTCAACCTCGGGGCCGGCCGGGTGGTTTATCAGGAGTTCACCCGTATTAGCAAAGCCATTGCCGACCGCGAGTTTTTCAGCAACGAAGTGCTGGTTAACGCGGTCGACAACGCGCTGGCACATGACGGCGCGGTTCATATTATGGGCTTAGTTTCTCCCGGTGGCGTGCACAGCCACGAGGATCATCTGCTGGCCATGGTCGAATTGGCCGCGTTGCGTGGCGCCAAGCGCGTTTATGTACATGCCTTCCTGGACGGCCGCGACACGCCGCCGCGCTCGGCCAAGCCTTCGCTGGAGCGCTTTGAACAACAGTTCAGTAAATTAGGCGTGGGCCGCTTTGCAACGCTCTGTGGTCGTTACTACGCTATGGATCGTGACAAACGCTGGGATCGCATTGAAAAAGCCTGGCAACTCATTGTCGAAGGCAACGCAGAACATCATTACGACAGCGCGGCTATCGCACTTGCCGAAGCCTATGAGCGCGACGAAAGTGATGAGTTTGTCGAACCAACCCGCGTTGGCGACGCTGCGCCAGTCGCGGACGGTGATACCGTGGTATTTATGAACTTCCGTGCTGACCGTGCGCGACAGCTGAGTCACGCCTTTGTCACCGATGACTTTGACGGCTTTGACCGCAAGCGCCGCCCTGATTTGGCCGACTTTGTGTCACTGACCGAATACGCCAAAGATATCGATTGTAAAGTAGCTTTCCCGCCACAGGAACTTACCAATGTGCTGGGGGAGTACCTTGCGAACAAAGGCTATTCGCAACTACGTATTTCTGAAACCGAAAAATACGCCCATGTCACCTTCTTCTTTAGCGGTGGACGTGAGCAGGAGTTTGACAACGAAACCCGTATTCTGGTGCCCTCACCCGACGTCGCAACTTACGATCAGCAGCCGGAAATGAGCAGTGAAGAGCTGACCGACAAGCTGGTCAAAGCCATCGAAAGCGGTGAGCAAGATGTCATTATCTGCAACTATCCGAACGGTGATATGGTTGGCCATACTGGTGACTTTGATGCTGCTGTTAAAGCTATCGAAGCGGTGGACCGCTCCATTGGCCGCGTCGTTGAGGCACTGGAAAAAGTAGGCGGCGAATGTCTTATTACCGCTGATCATGGCAACGCCGAACAGATGCAGGATCATAGCACTGGGCAGTCGCATACCGCGCATACCAGCGAACTGGTTCCCTTTATTTACGTCGGTCGCGACGCTGAACCGCGTGACGGGGGGCAATTATCCGATGTAGCACCCACTATGCTGCACCTGCTCGGACTGGAGATTCCTGCCGAAATGACAGGTACCCCTATTGTTCGACTGAAATGACCGTAGTTGCCTTGCGTAGCCTGATACTGCTTGCACTGTTGCTTCCCGCGACAGCAGGCTACGCTGGGCCAGCGTTAAACATTGCGACACAGGCCAGCGAAGAAAGCGCCGCACAAACGCAGGCCCGCATTGATGCTATTGCCCGCGAGCTCGAACGCCGTCAGACTGCGATGCAGCAGCGCGCACGTGAGCTCAGCGCTACCGAGCTCAAGTTACAGCAACTTGATCAACGCATTGCCGATGTTGCCAGTCAGCTGTCGCAGCTCGAACAGTCGCTGGCGGCAACGCTCGCGCGCATTGCCACTCTTGAGCAACAACAACGTCAGTTGCGCGCCGAACAGCAACAGCAGCAAAAGTGGCTGGCGCGGCAAATTGACATGGCCTATCGCATTGGCGAGCACGATCTGCTCAAACTCATTCTCAATCAGCAGGACCCGGCAGCTTTTGAGCGCCTGCACGGCTACTACGGTTATTTCAATCGCGCCCGGTTGCAGAAACTTGCTGAGCTTAAGGCCACCGCAACAGAGCTTGAACAGGTAACTGCTGAGGTTGCGGCAGAGCAGCAAGCCCTGGCCAGCCAAAAGCGTGCGCAAGAGGCGCAGCGGCAGCAGTTACAACAACAAAAGGCCGAGCAACAACAGCTGGTCCGCCAACTGCACCAACAGCAACAACAAGACGAGTCCCGCATCGCTCAGCTCGAGCAGGATCAACGTGAGCTTGAAGAAGTACTCGCCGCCATTATTGCGGCCTTGCGCGACGAGCCACAACTTGAGGGCTTGAGCAAGCTCAAAGGTAAGCTAAGCTGGCCCGCACAAGGCAGAGTCCAGCGCCTGTTCGGCCGTGCGCGCAGTGGTGGCGTAAAGTGGAAAGGCGTGGTGATTGATGCTGCCGAAGGTACGCCGGTGAAAGCTCTTGCCGACGGTCGCGTCATTTACGCCAATTGGATGCGTGGTTTTGGCCTGCTGCTGGTACTTGATCATGGCGATGGTTATATGAGCTTATACGGTCACAATCAAACCATCCTGCCGAATGTCGGTGAGGTGGTGCGCCGGGGTGAGGACATCGCCCGGGTGGGGCAAAGTGGCGGCCGTGAAACGCCTGCGCTTTACTTCGAAATCCGGGTGAAGGGCGACCCGGTCAATCCGACCCGGTGGGTGCGCTAAATGATGCGCTTCGGTGTTTTGCTAAGCGGGCTACTGCTCACTGTTCAGGCGTGGGCCGCCAGCGATCAAGGCAGCGGTAATATGCCACCGGCTGAAGCCATTAAGCCATTGCCCCGCATTGCCATTGTGATTGACGACCTCGGCCATAATAGTGGCCATACCGCTTTTACTGAGCTTAGCTTTCCCGTGACACTTGCCATTCTGCCTTTTACCCCCAGCGGGGAACGCCTGGCCCAGCAGGCATACGCCGCCGGTCATGAAGTCATGATCCATATGCCCATGCAGCCGGAAGGCATGACCGAGCAAACACAGGAAGTGCTCGATCGCTTTGACAGTAAAGCTCAGTTCATTGCTACCCTGGGGGCTGCATTCTCGCGCCTGCCGCAGGCGCGCGGACTGAACAATCATCAAGGCAGCTTATTAACCGCCCAGCCACAGCAAATGGATTGGCTGATGCAGGAGCTCAAAAAGCGCAGTCTGTATTTTCTCGACAGCCGAACGACCACAGCGACGGTAGCGGAAGCCGCCGCCCGTACCGCGGGCATTCCCAGTAACCGGCGCCACGTGTTTATTGATAATGCCCCCTCCCTGGAGGCGATCCGCGCACAATGGCAACGCGCGCGTTTGATCGCCGAAAATCAAGGCTATGCCATTGTTATTGGGCATCCTCACACGAGTACCCTGACATTTTTGCAACAGCTCGCCAGCATGCCGAATGAAGACATTGAGCTGGTTTATTTCTCTGAGTTACTTTGCGAAGGGAAAGAAAAAATGGGCAGCACCACTATGATCGGTGACTACTGCTGGTGAATCAGGTCGTTTCCTGTTCCAGACGTGTTAATAAAATCAGCGCTTCATCGCGACTTGTACCGCACACCGATGGCTCGGCGGCAAAAGCAGCGCAAACCTGCGGGCGTTCGGGGTGTTCGAAAATGCCGCAGAGATTCTTTTCAGTCAGGTGAATACAACGAATGCCAGCGGGTTTCCCGGCTGGCATTCCTGGTATGGGGGAGCTGATGGACGGTGCGATACAACAAGCACCGCAACCGACACGACATTGCATGACTTACGCCATTGCCATGCGCAGCTTTTTCATCGCATTCGCTTCTAACTGGCGCACACGCTCTGCAGACACCTGATACTTATCAGCAAGTTCCTGCAACGTCGACTTATTATCTTCATCTAACCAGCGCGCACGAACGATGTCCTGGCTACGCTCATCGAGGGTTTTAATGGCTGAGAACAAACGCTGCTGGGTATGTGCCTGCCACTCTTCCTGCTCGACTTCTTCCGCAAGATCAGAGCGCTTATCTTCCAGATACTGCGCCGGTGAATACGTGCTATTTTCACGTGCGTCATCGTCATCAGAGCTAAGCTCAAAAGCTTGGTCATGGGCACTCATACGCGCTTCCATTTCCATCACTTCGTCGGTGCTGACGCCAAGTGTCTCGGCCACGGTATTCACTTCTTCCTGAGTGAACCAACCCAGACGCTTTTTCATTTTGCGCAGATTGAAGAACAGTTTACGTTGCGCCTTGGTGGTCGCAATCTTCACTAAGCGCCAGTTCTTGAGCACATACTCATGAATTTCGGCTTTAATCCAATGCACCGCAAAAGACACCAGACGCACGCCCACCGAAGGGTCGAAGCGACGGACAGCTTTCATCAAGCCAATATTGCCTTCCTGAATCAGGTCAGCCTGCGGCAAGCCATAACCTGAATAACTGCGCGCCACATGCACAACAAAACGCAGGTGCGACATAATCAGCTCGCGCGCAGCTTCTAAATCGTTTTCTTCAGTTAACCGAACTGCCAGCTCATGCTCTTTCTCAGCAGTAAGCATTGGAATGCGGTTGACCGACTGAATATAGGCCTCAAGACTGCCACCGCTCTGCGGTACTGCTAACGCCATGTTTGTAAGTTCAGTGCTCATGCAACAACATCCTCTCTTGCTGGTGACAGTCTTTTTCAACGTGGTTTTTTTCTGTCACACACTCAGACTGTTTCAAGCCTGATAAGTTCCCTCATTCTAGCAAATCTGACGCTGCTGACAATGGGATCGAATGATCTTCCTATAAGGTACATGGGGCTGTTTTAATGGGGTTCAATAGCACTGACATGTTTTCTTACAGCTATATACGAACCGACCAATCCCAGACCTATCGCCAGGCCCCAGACGACGCCCATTTCAGCTAAATTCAGTCCGCTTAAACGAAATTGACTGGCATAAAGATCAGCAATGTCTGCCACCGCATCGCTTAACCACCATAGTAACAGTGCCGTCGCCAACCAGGTAATGATACCGCCAACCAGACCGTACCATAAGCCGGTGTAGAGAAACGGCCGCTGAATATAGGCGTCGGTCGCGCCAACCAGCTTCATCACCATAATCTCATCGCGTTTACTGCTGATATTCAGGCGGATGGTGTTACCGACAATCAAAACGACAGCAATACACAGTAACAGTGCCAGCCCCAGGAAGCCGTCCCGGATCAGCTGCACAATCGCCTGAAAACGTTGTAACCAGCCAAGATCCAGCCGTGCCTCATCAACCTCCCGTTCCTGCGCCAACTGCTGCTGCAGTTGTTCGGCCGCGGCCGGGCCACGGTGTCCTGCGGCGGGGGTTACCAGCAACACATCGGGCAGCGGATTTTCGGCCAGCGTATCTAGAGCTTCGCCGAAACCAGAACGTTCACGAAATTCAGCCAGCCCCGCTTCTTTATCGATAAGCTCGACTTGCGCAACGGCTTCAGACAGCTGCAGCCGGCGACTGAAGGTAGCAACCTCTTGCTCGCTCAGCCCCTGCTTAAGAAACAGAGTGATTTCCGACGCCTGTTGAAAGTTGGCGCCGACGGCATCGGTGTTTTTGACAATCACATAGAGGGTTGCCGGCAAGGTCAGGCTCAGGCCCAGAACCGCCATGGTCATCAGTGACGCAAACGGATAGCGCGCCAGCTCACCAAGACTGCCGATACATTGCTGCGCATGGTGCAGCCAGAAAGTAACGAAACGGCGCCAGGCGGAAATTCTGACCTGCTTGGCGCCCTGCTGGCGGCCACGGAATAACACACTCATGCTGTGACCTCCGCCAGACCGTCATCAATCATACGGCCGTCTTTTAACGTCAGGGTGCGGTAGCGCATGCGTGCAATCAGGCTTAAGTCGTGGGTTGCAATCAGCACCGAAACACCGACCCGGTTGAAGTCTTCAAACAGCTTGATAATTTCGGCAGAGAGTTTGGGATCAAGATTCCCGGTCGGTTCATCGGCCAGCAGTAACGGCGGCTTGTTGACCACGGCGCGGGCAATACCCACGCGTTGCTGCTCGCCCCCCGAGAGCATCATCGGATAGTGCCTTACTTTGTCCAGCAAACCGACTTTTTCCAGCGCGGCATGCACCCGTTTGCGGGCCTCCCCCAGACTGTAGCCTTCAATTAACAGGGGCAAGGCGACATTGTCAAAAACGGTGCGGTCCATCAGCAGCCGGTGATCCTGAAAAATCATGCCGATGTCACGCCGCGCATAGGCAATCTGTTTACGTTTAATACGCTTCAGGTCATGACCGTTAATCAGCACGCGTCCCGCGGTCGGACGTTCCATTAAACTAATGAGCTTAAGTACAGTACTTTTACCGGCGCCGGAATGGCCGGTTAGAAAGGCCATTTCGCCCGGCTCAATGGCAAAGCTGACATTCTTTAAAGCCTGAAAGCCGCCCGGATAGGCTTTACTGACCTGCTCAAATTTAATCATTCCGCTTGCGGCTCCTCAATGGCCTTCTGAAATAATGCCTGGACAAAAGGCTCGGCGGCAAATGGCCGCAAATCGTCAATGCCCTCGCCGACGCCAATGTAGCGAATAGGCAGCTTAAACTGATCAGCAATGGCGAAAATGACGCCGCCTTTGGCGGTGCCGTCCAATTTAGTCAGGGTAATACCGCTCACTCCGACCGCTTCGGTGAACAGCTTGGCCTGGCTAATCGCATTTTGCCCAGTTCCGGCATCCAGGGTCAACATCACTTCGTGAGGTGCGCTCTCATCAAGCTTTTTCATTACCCGCACCACTTTCTTCAGCTCATCCATCAAGTGCGCTTTGTTCTGTAATCGTCCGGCGGTGTCGGCAATCAGTACGTCAACATTACGGGCTTTTGCTGCAGCCACGGCGTCATAGATAACCGACGCACTGTCGGCACCGGTATGCTGGGCAATGACCGGAATCTCGTTGCGCTCGCCCCAGACCTGTAACTGCTCGACCGCGGCAGCGCGGAAGGTATCACCCGCCGCCAGCATCACTGACTTGCCCTGACGCTTAAATTGTTGTGCCAGCTTACCGATGGTGGTGGTTTTACCGACACCATTCACGCCAACCATCAGAATAACGAACGGCCCTTCCTGCTGTTGCGGAAGTTCAAGCGGCTGCTCAACCTCCTGCAGAATTTCAACCATATTGTCCTGTAACAGCTGATACAGTTTTTCCGCATCTTTTAATTGCCGGCGGTCCGCCTGCTCGGTGAGTCGCTCAACAATGCGCATGGTCGTGGGCACGCCGATATCAGCAGTGAGCAACTGTGTTTCGAGTTCTTCGAACAGATCATCGTCAATTTTCTTGTCTTTGAATACGCCCCACAGGCCGTCACCGATGGCAGTGGAGGTCTTTTTCAGGCCACGGGTCAAACGTTGCCACAGTCCCGGTTTTGCCTGCTCTTGCGGAGCTTTTGCAACTTGCGGAGCTGGTTCTGGCTCCGGTTCTGGCTCCGGCTCGGCGGGGGTCTGCTGGGCCTGGCTTTCGGCGGTCACCTGCGCACAAATTTCCGCGGCATCAGGCGCAACAACTTCAGCGACAGATGGGCGCTCTTCTTGAGCTTCTTCTTGAACGTCTTCTTGTTGCTCTTGTTGTTGCTCTTCTTGTTGCTCTTGTTGTTCACTATCCTGCTGTTGCTCTTCCTTTGCTTCGTCTTTTTTAAAGAGCCGCGAAAAAAATGATCCTTTAGCCATGCCTTGTTTACCTTTGGAAGTTCACTGCGAGTCAGTTTACAATGGCGCCAGTTTAACACGTACGCTGGCCGACGGCACCTGCGCTTGCCGCTCGCGACAGTCTGAATTGAGGGCTACTTTAGCATGCGACGGCAGGCACACAAGCAGAAAAAAGTACCACGCCAGGGCACGAGCCAGTTACGCATTATTGGTGGCACCCTGCGCGGCCGCAAACTGGCCATTGCCGATTTGCCAGGCTTGCGCCCCACTACGGATCGGGTGCGGGAGACCTTATTCAACTGGCTGCAATTTGACATTGCCGGCCAGCGTTGTCTGGACCTGTTTGCCGGTACCGGCGCGTTGGGCTTTGAGGCACTGTCACGAGGCGCTGCTGAAGTTATAATGCTGGAGCAACAGCAAGCAGCAGTGAATATGCTGCGCCAACATGCCCAGCAGCTGAACCCGCAATGCCAGGGCACGCTGGAAGTGGTGCCCGCAGATGCACTGCGTTACTTACAGAGCCCTGCAGCAAAACCATTTGATATTGTCTTCGTTGACCCGCCCTTTCGCAGTGACCTGGCCACCCGCAGTTGCCAGTTACTCAATGACAAAGGCTATCTCGCCGCTGGGGGCTGGGTCTATCTTGAAACAGAAAAAGAGTGGCCCCTTACAGTGCCCGAAAACTGGTCGTTGGCGCGAGAAAAAATAGCCGGCCAGGTTTGTTATCGACTCTTTCAGGTGAGCGAGGCTCACCCGCAATCACATGAGGCTTCATCATGAGTGCATTAGTTTGGGTAGGGCGCTTCGTCTTTGCCATTATCTGGGGTGCCATGCTGGCCAACCTGGTCTGGCCGTTTCCGGGTAAAGGCTTTGCCTTGTTCTTGATTTTATTATTTATTCTGATTGCGCTGCACTTATTGCAGCTGATGATGTTCGCCACTGTCTACCGTGAGCATATTCAGTGGCGACGAGGCGATTACTGGCAAATTCTGTTGTTTGGGGTCATCGGCTGGCTGGCGATTGTGCAAGCGCAGCCACAGCGCAAAGCACAGTCTTAGCTTTCGCTGTCACGCTCCATACCAATATTGGTAATACCTTCGGTCACGACCATTTCCTGCAACTGCCGGACCATCGCCTGATTCGGCGTTGCCTGCGTTGCCTGCATGGCTTCCAGAAAGTCAATCAACGCTTGTTGCACTTCAATTTCATAAACCGCCAGCTCATGCTCCCGCAGCAATTGGCGCCGCGCTTCCGCGTCCATTTCAGCGCCTTCAGTCAACTCCAGGAACTTGGCAACGCCCGCCTGTGACACCTTTGCCACACTCACCAGATCGGCGCTGTTAGTATCAATAAAGCCCTGCAACATAATACTGATAGCGGTGCAGGCATCCATTGCCGGGTACACCCCAAGCATATCGTGTCCATGCTCGCTGGGGGTCACATCGTCGACTTTCTCTTGCCAGCGGGCAAAGTTCACTTTCACCTTTTTGCCCTGCCAGGCCCAGTCCCAACAAGCGTTTAAGGCTCCGCGCAGCGGTTGCGGGTCACCAAAACCTGTCACCTGGTGGAATAATTCATAATTGGGATACATGCGCTCGCTCAAGTACAAAGCGGCCAGAACCTGATAACCAAACTCCAGATCGCGTAGTCGTTGAAAGGTGTTCAGTGCCAAATTTCTTATCCTTTTGTTATGCCCTAGCTAAGGCCACACAGTATAGCAACTGGCGGGGATTGTATCGTGCTATTTTCGCCAGTACACTCGCTCAGTATCATTGTTCTTGTTTTTACTGATGAGTAAATTATCCATGTCTGACGTTGTTGCTGATTTTGGTGCCGTTACTGCCGCCGCTGATCGTATCGCTGCTCGCGCCCTGCGCACGCCGGTCAAACAAAGCGAACGCCTGAATCAGGCATTGGGTTGCCAGGTCTATTTAAAATGCGAGAACCTGCAACGCAGCGGTTCGTTTAAGTTTCGCGGGGCCTGCAATGCGCTGTTACAGCTTTCACCTGAGCAACGCGCTCAGGGCGTAGTGACAGTATCATCGGGTAACCATGGCGCTGCGCTGGCCGCCGCCGGACAATTACTCGGCGTGCAGGTCACGGTCGGCGTCGCGAACAATGCGTCACCAGTAAAACGCAGCAATATGCTCAAACATGGCGCCAGAATCATACCCATCGAGCCGGGCATGGCAGCACGCGAAGCCTTTCTTGCGGGGCAACAGGCGCAGAACGCCATTATCATCCCGCCTTATGATCACCCCGATATTATTGCCGGTCAGGGCTCGGCGGCACTGCAGTTGCTCGAGGAATATCCTCAATTATGGGGGGTGGTAACGCCGCTGGGGGGCGGTGGTTTATTAAGTGGCAGCGCGCTGGTGGCCGAACATTACGGCGCGTTCTGTTACGGCATAGAGCCCGAACTTGCCAGCGACGGCAAACAGTCCCTGATCAAGGGTGAAATACAACCTGCGATGCCACCCACCAGCATTTGCGATGGCCTGCTCACCAGTCTGGGCAAGCATACCTTCGCCATTATCAAAGAAAAGGTAAGTGATATTTTAGTGGTGAGCGATGCGCAGGTAACAGCGGCGCAGGAACTGGTCGAAGCGACCACGGGCATGTGGATTGAACCGAGTTCCGCTACCGTCATTGCCGCCTTACAACGCTACCCGGAGCTGTTCTGCGACAAATCCGTCGGCGTCATCCTCTCCGGCGGCAACGCAGCTCTTCGCTAACTAGCGAAGAGCTGATTCAAGTCGGCAAAAGCTTTGAATTCCAACGCATTACCGCTGAAATCATAGAAAAACATCGTCGCCTGCTCACCTGGCTTGCCTGCAAACCGAATGTGCGGCTCAATGACAAACTCAATACCCGCCGCAGCGACACGATCAGCCAGTGCGCGCCAGTCTTCCATGGTGAGTACCACACCAAAATGCGGTACCGGCACGGCATGACCGTCAACAGGGTTATGGTGGGCGACCCCGGTCTGTTCCGGAGCAAGATGGGTCACTAACTGATGGCCATAAAAATTCCAGTCGACCCACTCCTCAGCAGAGCGTCCTTCACTGCAGCCCAAAATGCTGCCGTAAAACTCGCGGGCACGTGAAATGTTGTCGACAGGAATTGCCAGATGAAAAGGTCGTACTGCTGAATTGCCTGAACTCATGGTGGTCTATCTCTAGTGTTTGAGTGTCATCACGGCTGCCGGGCGACGCCACATACGCACGCCCACGGCAACCAATAGCAACATCCAATTGACGGGTGGAATCATTCCACACATTAGTACGGCAAGCATACTCCACAATGGCTGACGGTGGTGTTGCCCCACCAGCACATAAAACAACAATGCCGCCACTAAACCTTGTAATAAAAGAAGGCTAAGAGGCATAGGATAACCCTTGTTTAGTTCTCTGTTTTAATTGTCGGATTAGCCTACCGTAACTTCATGCAATTGTAAAAAAATGTAAATGACCCTTGAAGATCAAGCGTTTAACGCCTGATCCAGATCAGCGATCAAGTCATCCACATCTTCAATACCGACCGAAATACGGACGAAATTATCTAAGATGCCTAACTTTTCGCGGTTCTCTTTTGGAATCGAAGCATGGGTCATAATGGCTGGATGCTCGATCAAGCTTTCCACCCCACCGAGGCTCTCGGCCAGGGCAAAAATCTCAACGCTTTCCAGGAAGCGACGCGCTTTTTCGATGTCGCCTTTCAGCAAAATCGAAATCATGCCACCAAAGCCTGACATCTGGCGTTTTGCCAGCTCGTGCTGAGAATGGCTGCTGAGCCCAGGGAAAATGACTTTTTCAACTTGGGGATGCTGTTCCAGCCACTTGGCAATGGTCATTGCTGCTTCATTATGTGCTTTCATACGCAGCGCCAGTGTTTTCAAGCCGCGCAGCGCAAGGTAGCTGTCAAATGGCCCGGCGACAGCACCGACTGAGTTCTGCAAAAAGGCCATTTGCTCGGCCAGTTCCTCATTATCACCCACCACAGCAACGCCGCCGACCATATCGGAGTGACCGTTCAGGTACTTGGTGGCCGAGTGCATGACAATGTCGGCACCCATTTCCAGCGGACGCTGGTTATAAGGCGTGGCAAAAGTGTTATCCACCACAACGATAATATTGCGATCTTTGGCGAGCTTCACAATCGCCTCAATATCCACCAGCTTGAGCATCGGGTTACTTGGCGTTTCAACCCAGATCATGCGGGTTTTGTCGGTAATGGCGTCGGCCACCGCGTCAATATCGCTTAAATCAACGTAGGAAAACTCAAGTCCGGCAGAGCGACCGCGTACTTTATCAAACAAGCGGAAGGTACCGCCGTACAGATCGTCCATTGCTACAACATGGTCACCACTGTCTAACAGCTCCATAATGGTCGACGTAGCGGCCATTCCCGAGCCAAAGGCAAAACCACGGCTACCGCCTTCAAGGCTGGCGATACCCCGCTCCCAGGCAAATCGCGTTGGGTTGTGCGAGCGCGAGTATTCAAAGCCTTTGTGGACACCCGGGCTTTCCTGAATATAGGTCGAGCTGGTGAAAATAGGTGGCATCACCGCACCGGTTGCCGGCTCGGGTGACTGCCCGCCATGAATCGTTTTGGTTGCGAATTTCATTTTCTTAGCGTCTGCCATGACTTACTCCTCCAGCAGATTCTGAGCGGCCATCCACTCATCGTTATAAAGTTTTGACAGGTAACGGTTGCCGGTGTCACAGGCCAGCGTTACCACGCGTTTCGGTTCAGTTTGCTCGCGGCAATAGCGCAGCGCTGCCGCAATCAGGGTGCCACTCGACGACCCCACCATGACGCCTTCTTTGACCAGCAGTTCCCGTGCCGTATGGAAGGCCTCTTTGTCAGAAATTGCGTACGCTTTATTGGCAAGATCAATGTCACAAATATCAGGAATAAAGTCTTCACCGATACCTTCAACCAGCCAGCTGCCTGCTTCGACTTTCTCGTTACGGTTTACCAAAGGTTCCAGAATAGAGCCATCCGGATCGGCCAGTACCAGATCGATATCAGCTTGCTGCTCGCGCAGATAACGTCCCACACCCGAGAGCGTACCGCCAGAGCCGACGCCACAGACGAAAGCGTCCAGGTTGCCTTCCATCTGATTCCAGATCTCCGGACCCGTGGTTTCATAATGCGCGGTCACGTTCGCTTCATTGGCAAACTGGTTCACGTAAAAGTAGCCATTTTGTTCGGCAAGGCGCGCGGCCATGTCCTGATAATACTCCGGATGACCTTTTTGCACGTCAGAACGGGTACGCACAACATCGGCACCCATAGCTTTAAGGTTATTGACCTTTTCCGCAGACATTTTATCGGGCATGACGATTTTCAACGGATAGCCTTTACTGGCTGCGACCAGCGCCAGCCCCAGGCCGGTGTTACCAGCGGTTGCTTCAATAATCGTCATACCGGGTTTGAGCTTGCCTTGCTGCTCAGCAACTTCAATCATCTTCACGGCAATACGATCTTTAATCGAACCGCCCGGGTTCATCAGTTCCAGCTTTAAATAAAGCTCACACGGACCTGTGTCCATATTGCTGACTTTGACCATCGGCGTGTTGCCAATCATTTCCAGTACGTTTTGATAAACTCGCATGCTGTTTCGTCCATTGTCTTTCGAAGTTGTCGCATTATTGCACGAGCGGGCCCTATGATGCCAATTTGTGCCTGTTCGTGCCTCATGCTTTTTGGCATAAGTTATGGCACATTAGAACAACTTTCACGACACTGATGCCCTTATCGGCACCAAGGATTCACTATGCACGTACATCGAAGCCGCGCGCAAAAGCTGGGCGCAGCCGCTACCGCGCTCTTTGCGACATTATTTGTCGCAGCCTGCCAACCTCAGGCGGAGACCCCGCACGATGCCTTTCTGGCAACGTTTAAGCCTTACTGTGGCAATGCTTATGCCGCTAACGTCGTCACCGATAATCAACCAAGCGCTGCCTGGCAGCAAGAACTGGTAGTGCATATTCGCGACTGCGAAAAGGATACCATTCGTATGCCTTTGCATGTGGGTGAGGATCGCTCGCGCACCTGGGTACTGACCCATACCGGACAAGGTATTGATTTCCAGCATATACACCTGCACGAAGATGGCACCCCCGATGCGATATCGCCGTACGGCGGTCATACTGCCGCGGCAGGCGCTGCCAACCGGCAGGCATTTCCGGTGGATGAAGCAAGTAAGGCCTTGTTTATCGCAAATGGTCTTGATGTTTCGACCGCGAACACCTGGATCATCTCGTTCGACGGCGACACCATGTATTATGAGCTTAGCCGTCCCGGACGCGAATTCGTCGTCGCTGTCGATCTGTCGCAACCTATTGCTGAACCGCCCGCTGCCTGGGGCTACAACCTGTAAATTAATGTGAGGAGTTATCTGTGATTTTAGATTTACGCAGTGATACCGTGACCCAGCCAACCGCCGCGATGCGCGAGGCCATGGCCGCCGCCCCGGTTGGCGATGATGTCTTTGGTGACGATCCGACCATTAACGCCTTGCAACAGCGGGTGGCGGAAATGACTGGTAAAGAAGCGGCGCTCATTGCCAGTAGCGGTACGCAGACCAACTTATTGGCATTACTAAGCCACTGTCAGCGCGGCGAAGAGTATCTGGTCGGTCAGGAGTACCATACCTACCGTTATGAAGCTGGCGGCGCCGCCGTGCTTGGCGGTATTGTCCCGCAACCCTTTGAGATTGAATCGGACGGCACCCTCGATTTGCAAGCGGTAGAGAAGCGCATTAAACCCGACGACCCGCATTTTCCGATCACCCGGTTGCTGGCTCTGGAAAACACTCATACCGGTAAAGTCATGCCGCAGGATTTCATTGCGCAAGCCCGACAGTTCGTCGACAAGCACGGCCTGAAGCTGCACTTAGACGGAGCCCGCATATTCAATGCTGTGGTCGCCACTGGCCGCTCGCTGGCCGAGTTAAGCGCGCCGTTTGACAGCGTGTCGATTTGCTTTTCAAAAGGTTTAGGCACGCCCATTGGTTCCGTGCTGGTCGGCGATCAGGCGTTCATTAAGCGGGCGCACCGCTGGCGTAAAATGCTCGGTGGTGGCATGCGTCAGGCCGGCATTGTCGCCGCTGCGATGGACTACGCGCTGGATCATCATGTTGAGCGGCTGGCCGAAGATCACGCCAACGCGCTTCGATTGGCACAAGGGTTAAGCAAGCTCGAAGGCTTAGCTGTCGAACCGGCACAAACGAACATGGTGTATGTTAACTTTAACTCTACGGAGAAGGCTCACAATGTAAGTGAGTACTTACGTAAGCGTGACATTATCGTCGGTCGCACCCAACGCCTGCGACTGGTAACGCACCTGGGTATACCAGCTAATGCTATTGATCAGATTGTTGCAGCCTTTGCCGAAGCTCTGGCAGATGAGTCCTAATCACAGTTCCTGTAATTGTTGCATCAAGCGGTCGAGCGCGCGGTAGCTAAGCGCCTCGGCCAGGTGTGTTTTGTTAATCTTTTCCGCGCCAGCGGCATCAGCAATGGTGCGCGCCAGGCGCAATACCCGGTGGTAAGCGCGGTGCGACAGCTTAAAGCGTTCGATCGCCGAGACTAAAAAAGCATGGTCGTCGTCGCTCAGGCGACAGTGCTCGGCCAGCTGCGCGGTTTTCAGCTCGCTATTAAGGCATTTCTGGCGCTGTCGTTGCAGTGCACGTACCTTGGCAACCTGGGTGCGCAGCGCAGGCGTCTGCGGCTCTTGCGTCTGATGCTGCTGTTTCAGCACGTCGGGCTGACGCGGTACCGCGACCTGCATGTCCAGCCGATCCAGTAAAGGACCCGAAAGTTTACCCAGATAGCGACTGATTTGATCGGGCGTGGCCCGTGCGCTGGCCAAAGTGCCATCAAAGTGTCCGCACGGCGATGGATTCAGCGCGCATACCAGTTGAAACTGTGCCGGAAACGTTGCCTGATAACCGGCACGGCTAATCGACACCTGTCCTGACTCTAACGGTTCGCGGAGCGAGTCGAGTACATGGCGGGAGAACTCCGGCAACTCATCAAGAAAGAGCAGTGATTTATGTGCCAGTGAGATTTCTCCCGGTTGCGGCGGCGACCCACCACCCACCAATGCTGCCGCCGAGCAGGAATGATGTGGCGAACGCAGACTACGCTCCAGCCAGGCGGTCGGATGTTCAGCGTTGTAGTTATGCCCGGCGACACTGCGAATCGCTGCCACTTCAAGACCTTCGGTGTCAGTTAATGGTGGTAACAGGCCGAGTAAACGCTGCGCCAGCATGGTTTTGCCCGTGCCCGGTGGCCCGACAAAGAGCACATGATGACCGCCCATTGCAGCAAGGATTAACGCGCGTTTTGCCTGCTCCTGACCAATGACATCGGCCAGATCACCAACAGGCTGCTGCGCTGCGGACTCTTGCAGCGCGCTCAGATGCGGTAGTTGATGTGGTCCACGCAGGTGCTCAGTCACATCGCGCAGACTTTCCGCGGCCACACACTGTTGCTCGCGCACCACGCGTGCCTCGTTCTGATTCGCTAACGGGATCACGGCTTCACGTCCCTGTTCGCGACACGCCAGCATAGCCGGTAAAATACCGGGCACACCGCGTAACTCGCCATTAAGGGTCAGCTCACCATAAAACTCGCGGGTAATCACCGCGCGCTCACTTAACTGGCCATCGGCTACCAAAATACCAATAGCGATGGCCAGATCATAACGCGCGCCGTGCTTGGGTAAGTCGGCCGGAGCAAGGTTTACGGTTATTTTCTTGGCCCGGGGGAACTCAAATTCACTGGCCTGGATTGCTGAGCGCACCCGGTCGCGCGCTTCCCGCACCCCCGCCTGCGGCATACCGACCACAGCGAAGGCCGGTAAACCCGCAGCCAGACAAACCTCGACCGTCACCAACGGCGCATCCATGCCGTACAAGGCTCGGGTATAAACCCGCGCCAGCGATATCACATTCCCTGCCATACCTTGCGCCCTTTTCCCTGGCTAAAACACCAAGTCTAGCGCAACTTATCAAAGCCTTGTTGTGCGTCAGGGCGTCACTTGCTGTCAGCGATGACCTCAGCGCGGAAGGTTTTTAGTCGAGTTTCGCAATAAACCGGCGCACCTCGTCAACTTTTAACGGCCGCACCAGACGCGCTACTTCTTTACCGTCGTGTAGCAGTATCAAGGTCGGCCAGAGCTTCACCTTGAACGCGCGCCCGAGTCGTTTGCCCTTGCCGTCGTATATTCTGATATGACGCAGTCCTGAGCGCTCAGCTACGGCTTCTTTTATCGCGGGGGTTGCTGCCTGACAATGTCCACACCAGGGCGCACCAAACTCAAGCACAGTGTCGCCGGATAACTCGCTAATCTCTTCAAATGTAAATGATTCCTCGGTGTACTCGGCGTTAGATCCAATAGGGTTGGTTTTCATTGCGTTTTCTCCGCTTACCAGTAGTGCTCGACGGTGACATTGCCGGGTTTGCGGCGCAGGTTTTTCGGCAAGCCTTTATCGGCCAGCACCTGCCTGGCGTCGCGGATCATGTCCGGATTACCGCAGAGCATGACTTGTGCGTTGTTGTTGAGCGTGTCGTTCAGCGCAGCTTCAAGCTTGCCTTCTAAAATCAATGCCGGAATCCGGCCGCGCAGTGCGCCGATCGCGTCTTCGCGGCTGACAACGGGCTGATAGGACAGCTGGCCCGGGTGCTTAGCAACCCAATCCAGTATTTGCGGCTGATAAGCCAGATCATTGGCGTACCGCACGGCATGAATTAAGTGAATACGTGCAAAACGCTCGTAAGGAATTTGCGTCGTCAGCATCGACAAGTAAGGCCCGATGCCGGTGCCAGTCGCTATCAGCCACAAGCTCTCGCCTTCCGGGACTTCATTCAGGGTGAAAAAGCCGGTGGGAGGCTGGCTTACCTGAATGGCCTGGCCCGGGCGCAGGTCATGCAGACGTGGCGAAAACTCACCGTCGTGGACACGGTTCACAAGGAAGTCGAGCGTCGGATCTTGCGGGCCGTTTACCAGCGAGTAGGCACGTTGAAAACGCTGCCCACCCTCTTCCAGACCTAACCGAACAAATTGCCCGGCAATAAACTCAAATGGCTCTGGTACTTTCACCCGCAGGCTGAACAGCTCGTTATTCCAGGCGTAGTTTTCAACCACTTCGCCGGTCATCCATTGTGCCATAACGTCCTCTTTTGTGTTTCGTGTATCACTGCGCTAGCTTTATTGATAGAGTACGCTTTTCTTCGATTCGAGGCCAGTTTATGGGGTTTAAAAAGTGGTGGGTGCCGTTGCTGTTGACGCTTACCATCAGCGCTTGTGGTGAGCAAAAGCAAGCCGAAGTCGTGCGCTATTCGCATCCACAAGTGTGTGAGTTTGCCGATGCCATGGCTGCTTTGGATGCAACGCAACCTGACCCAAAACAATTACGCTTTTTAAATGAAAGCTGGCGCAGTTTGAAAAATGATGAGCTGTTCCGCCCGGCGGAGGCACCTATTGCCGCGCAACGCATGACCAAGCTGAACTATTATCTCGCGCAGGACACCCTGCAATTGCTGGATGAAGTGCTGGCATTAACGGCCGCAACCTATGAAGAAATTGAAGCCCTGCGTCGTTTCAGCAGTAACCCGAAAGAAATGAAAGTGCCCGAATCGATGATTCGCAATTATCGCAATGCGGTGCAGGCTTGCTGCGCTGACGCATTAAGTCGTAACGCGACGGCGCTGGTGCGCGCCGATAAAGAGTCAGGCCTTTATGCAGTCGGCCGCCGCGCATACTTTATGCAGCGCGACGTCAACGCCTTGCTCGACAATGAAATGTCGTTTGCCGATTACCGCGAAAAACTTGGCGCGGCGCGCGCAAAACTGCCCGCGAGCGCACCGCAACTTAACTTAGCCAGCGACTGGGTCACCTGCCGCTAAGATAACTTACAGCTGTTCAGGCTTGTCCTGGTCCTGCTGTAACTGTTGCACTTGCTGTTCAAGTTGTTCGACGCGCTGACGAAGACGCAGCAACAGTTGTTGCTGCACGTCAAGCTCTTCATGGGTTACCACATCGAGCTTTGCCAGCTGCTGCTGTAAAATTTGTTTAATGCGGTTTTCCATATTGCCAGCAAGATCTTTCACGCCGGCAGGAATGCTGTCGTTAATTTGTTTGGCAATGTCTTCAATTTTTTTCGCATCCATTTCAAACTCCTGGGACGAATGACCGATTAGTCTTTTAGCTTAGCAGGAGTTTAGGCTAAAATCTGCTGTTCCATTGAACCCTCTTTGCCCTGACAGGAACGCCATGCAACTGAATCCGCGCCAGCAAGAAGCCGTACACGCCATTAGCGGACCTGTCCTCGTGCTGGCCGGTGCAGGCAGTGGCAAAACCCGGGTCATTACTGAGAAGATTGCATACCTGATCACCCGGTGTAACTATCAGGCGCGCCATATCGCTGCAGTTACCTTTACCAATAAAGCCGCACGGGAAATGAAAGAGCGCGTGGGTCAGACCCTCGGCAGACAACAGACGCGCGGCCTGACGGTCTCGACCTTTCATACCCTTGGGCTCAATATTATCCGCAAGGAAGTCACGCAACTGGGCCTGAAGTCCGGATTTTCCTTGTTTGATGATCAGGACTCCTTCGCACTTCTAAAAGCGCTCACCGAGCCCGAACTTGACGGCGACAAAGACAGCCTCAAGCGCCTGCAAAGCCAGATCAGCAACTGGAAGAATGCCATGTTGTCGCCACAACAGGCACTTTCCCACGCAAGCACACCTGACGAAGAAGAGTTCGCCGAATTTTACCGTCGCTACCAGCAAAATATGCGCGCCTGCAATGCGCTCGACTTTGATGATCTGATCTTGTTGCCGACGCAGTTGCTAGCCGCAAACGAACACTCCCGTCAGCGCTGGCAGAAGAAGTTTCAGTACTTGCTGGTGGATGAATATCAGGACACCAACACCTCGCAGTATCAGTTAGTGAAACTGCTGGTGGGCGAGCGCGCCCGCTTTACTGTGGTCGGCGACGATGACCAGTCCATTTATTCCTGGCGGGGCGCGCAGCCGCAAAACCTTGCCCTGCTGCAAAAAGACTTTCCGCAGTTACAGGTTATTAAGCTTGAGCAGAACTACCGCTCGCACGGTCGTATACTGAAAGCAGCCAACATACTGATTGAAAATAATCCCCACGTCTTTGACAAAAAGCTATTCTCCGAAATGGAATACGGGGTGCCTCTGCGGGTCATCTACGGTCGCAATGAGGAGCATGAAGCCGAGCGCGTGGTTGCTGAAATCGTGCGCCGTCGCTTTTTGGAGCGCACGCCCTATTCGCAGTTTGCCGTGCTATACCGCGGCAATCATCAGTCACGTATTTTTGAAAAAGCGCTGCTGACCAACCGCATTCCGTATCGGATGACCGGCGGGCAGAGTTTCTTTGCCCGCGCCGAAGTTAAAGACATCATGGCTTATCTGCGCCTGCTGGTGAATCCCACTGACGACACCGCATTTATCCGGGTCGTGAATGTGCCCAAACGGGGTATCGGTCCACATACGGTCGAGCGTATTGGCGAGCTGGCGCACGAGCTGCACTGCAGTATGCTTGAGGCCGCGCAGCATCAGGCTTTGAAAACCCGGCTTGGCAGTCGCGAGTATCAGTCAGTGCAACTGTTTACCCACTTACTGGGACAAACCGCACGGCGCTGCGATGACCCGCGAGATGTCATGCCAGCGCTCTATCACCTGGTGAAAGAAGTCGGCTACGAAGAGTGGCTCTATGAAATGAGCCCTAGTCAGGCGGCCGCCGAAATGCGTTATAAAAATATCAGCGAGCTGCTGCGCTGGGTGGGCGAAATGCTCAAAGGTGACGATGAGTATGAGCCGCTCAATCTTGAGCAAGCGGTGGCCAAACTGTGCCTGCGCGATCTGATGTCGCGTAATGAGGAGGAAGATGTCGGCGATCAGGTGCAATTGATGACCTTGCATGCATCCAAAGGTCTCGAATTCCCGCACGTATTTCTGGTCGGCATGGAAGAGGGTCTGTTACCGCACCAGTCGAGCATTGACGACAACATGGTCGAAGAAGAACGCCGACTGGCCTATGTCGGCATTACCCGTGCCCAGCAGTCGCTGATATTTACCATGGCCAAAGAACGCCGTCAGTATGGCGATGTGATCCGTCCGGAACCAAGTCGCTTTTTGTTTGAGTTACCTCAGGACGATCTGGAATGGGAAGGCAAAACACCGGTAACGCCTGAGCGCGAAGAAGCCTCGCGCGCCAGCGGCCTGGCCATGCTGCGCAATGCGCTAAAAGGCTAAATCGCTTCTTGCTGTGCCTTAAGTTGCAGCCAGGTAGGTTCACCTAGTTGCTCACCAACACCTACCTGTACCCCGGCAGCCCGCAACGCCTGCAATTGCTCAGGTGTATCAACCCCTGCAGCAGCGATGGTAATGCTCAGCTCAGCACAAAGATTGACGACATTGCGCACCATCACCTTGGCACGCTCAGAACGTGTGGTCTCGCTGACAAAGCGAGGATCTAATTTGACATGGGTGAAGGGATAATTCAGCAGGTACTGCAATGCTCCGGCACTACGGCCAAACTCATTGAGAGCAAGCCCGACCCCGGCTTCGGCCAGGGTACGCAGCGCTGTTAGCTGCCGTTTCGAGTTATCACTAAGCTCGGTCTCACTGAATTCAAATACCAGCTTGCCGGGTTTTATCCCGGCGCGTTTAACGATCTCAAGCAAGGCCTTCACGTCGGCCAACTTATAAAGATGACGTGTCGACAGGCTGACATAAATGGGCACCTGCAATTGCTCTTCACGGACAATCTCGCAACAGCGCGTCAGCATCCAGTGGTCAAGCTGCAGAATCATGCCAGTTTTTTCGGCCACATTCAGGAAGCTTTGTGCCGTCAGTAACTGATCACCGCGTTGCCAGCGTACCAGCACCTCACGCGCCTGGGCTTTGCCCGTTGTCAGCGAGACTAAATCATACTGCTGGAGGACGAAGTCCTGATCGAACTGTGCATGGCGCAATTCAGTCTCACGGTGCAGCGATGCCACCAGATCTTTATGAATACTTTCATCGAAGACCACGTAGCGGCCGCGGCCCATGCCTTTGGCCTGGTACATCGCCGCGTCGGCGTCACGCAGCAAACGTTCAGCAGAATCATTGCGCGACTTACACTCAGCAATGCCGACACTGGCACCCGAGTAATGCTCACTTTCACCAAATACGAACGGCTTGCGCATATGTTCAATGATGCGACTGGCGACGTCTTTGGCATCATCGATATGCTTAATCAGACTCAGCAGAATGACGAACTCGTCGCCGCCCAGACGCGCTACCGTGTCGTTGTCGCGTACGCACTCGCCAATGCGGCGGCTGGCCTCAAGCAGAAACTCATCACCTGCCGAGTGACCGAGAGAATCATTGATGTCTTTAAAGCGATCCAGGTCAACAAAGAGCACGGCAAAATTATGTGTCGGAAAGCGCTTCTTCTGTTTTAGCGCCTGCTGCAAACGCTCGGTGAACATGGAGCGGTTCGGCAACCCCGTCAGGGTATCGTGGTGAGCATCGTAAAAGAGTTTTTCTTCGATCTTTTTACGCCGCTCAATTTCGCTGACTAATTCTTCCGTGCGCTCAGCCACTTTCTTTTCCAGAAAGGCATTCACACGCTTAACTTCATCGGCATTACGGCGTCGCTCCAGAGCTACCGCCACGTGTTGTGAAACGAAGTTGAGCACTTCAAGATCGTCGTGCTTATAGCTTATTTCGTCTTTATAGGTCTGAACTGATAATACGCCAATGACTTCATCATCAATGACCAGAGGCGAGCCCAGCCACTGCTTCGGCTGACTACCATAGTATTTAGTCGGGCCCTCAACGCGCCCCTCGCGCACCAAGCGGTCATACGTTGCTTCGTCAATGAACATCGGCTGGTTACTAGAGATAACATACTCGGTCATCCCCTTACCCAATGGACGCCGGTCCATCAGTTGCTGGTCACGTTCGTCGACATAATAAGGGAAGCGGATATGCCGCTTATCGTCGTCTATCAGCGCCACAAAGAAGTTATCGTTGCTCATTAGCAAGCCGATCTGTTCATGAAGCTTGGCGAAGAAGGTCGCCATATTTTCCGAAGTATTGGTCAGCTCTGAAATTGCGTACAGCACCGCTGAAAGTTTTTCGGCACGTTTGCGCTCGGCAATTTGCTCTTCCAGGTTGCGGTTAATGTCACGCAGATTGGCGGTTTGCCGATCAATTTCTTCGCGCATAAACTCGCGCTGCCGAATCCGTTCCAGCGCGTTGACAATGTGTTGCGACACGAACATAAACAGTTCTTTGTCATTCGTGGTATAACCCACGTTTGGCGTGTAGCTCTGTACCACCATGGCGCCAATCACCCGCTCGCCACTTCGCAGCGGCACACCGAGCCAGTCCACCGGCGGTGAGCCTAAATCACGAATTTCGCCCGATGCCACAAGCTCATTGAAATTCTCTTCATTGAACAAAAACGGCTGGCCGGTGCGCATGACATAACCGGTGAGTCCCTGGCGCAGCACTTCCGCCGGAAATTGCTCGTTGCTGGGCATGTCATCGTATTCGTCGACGAAGTAAACAAATTTCACCGTGTCGTCGGTATTGTCATACAAGCAAACGAAAAAGTTCTTCGCCATCATCAGCTCATCAATAATGGCATGCAGGGCGGGATAAAATTCAGACATGTCACGCGCAGAGGAGGCAAGCTCGGAAATACGGAACAAAGCTTTTTGTATGACTTCCGACTGGCGGTACTTTAAAGCAATGTTTTTCAGACGTGCAACAGCCTTGCGCAAGCGCGCAACTTCCTGGGGTGAGACCTTAGGCTGTGGTGATTTGTTCATTGGCTTTTAAAAGCTCTTTGTTTGTTTTTTAGACTGTTTTTATGTTTTTTTGTGAACAAACATGACTTCGATTATATCTTTACATTTAATTACAAGAAAGTCCTTTGCTGAATTTTTCGTCGTTAAAAAGGCAAAAAAAAACCGCCGAAGCGGTTTTTCATCAAACTATACAAGTAGTTCGCTATTAAATGTCGGCGATCATGTAATCAATAGCGGCCTGAATTTCGTCGTCGCTACAGTCTGAACAGGTGCCTTTCGGAGGCATTGCATTGTAGCCTTCAATCGCATGCTTTAGCACAGTGTCCATGCCTTGCGCCAGACGTGGCTCCCAGTCAGCAGCGTTATTAATTTTTGGCGCACCCAGCACACCGCCGGTGTGACATGCGGCACAGAAAGTATTGTAAACCTGTTCCCCGGAGCGCGCTCCGCCAGCACTGGCTGAATCGTTGGCCGCTGCAGCAGCATCGCCGGTGCGTACCTGACCAATTGGAGCGATACGTTTAGCAATGTCTTCGTTGCTGTCTTGCGGTAACATTGTTGCGCCCGCGCTACCCACTACAAAAGCTAAAGCGGCGGCGAGGAAACGACCAGATTTTACGACTTTAAATACGTTCACAGTGGACTCCTGTTTCAATACCGATGAGCTTGCACGCTCACAAAGTTGTTGCGATTATAGCCAGAATCCGTCCAAGGTTAAACATTTCGTTTCATGTCTTCTCCATCACTGTTAAATACGCGGAAAATTGCCCTGTTAGATCTCGACGCTTTCTTTGCCAGCGCCGAGGTTTTGCGTGATCCGAGTTTACGTCATCGGCCCTTTGCCGTGGGCGGTGGTAGTGAGCGCGGTGTGGTTGCGACGGCGAATTACCTGGCGCGTCAGTATGGTGTGCGTAGTGCTATGTCCGGTGCGCACGCGCGCCGCTTATGCCCGCAATTGCACTTCGTAAAACCCGATCATCGCTATTACCGTGAGCTTTCCCGGCAGGTGCTGGCGGTGTTAACTGCGGTTACCAGTGTGGTGGAACCCGCCTCTATCGATGAGTTTTATTTAGACCTGACCGACAACACCCTACACCAGGGCAGTGCCTCACTGACCATGGACGCCATTCGCAGCCAGTTGCGCGAGATGGGTTTAACCGCTTCAGCAGGCATCAGCTGTCAGAAAATGGTGGCCAAAATTGCCAGTGAAGAGCGCAAACCCGATGGCCAGTTTGTCGTGCCTCCCGCACAGGTACTGGACTATCTGGCGCAACTTAGCCTGAAACGCATCCCCGGGGTCGGCCCGAAAAGTCTGGAGCGCCTGCAAAACGCCGGTTTTTATACCGGCAGCGATATTCAACGCGCGGATCTTGCGCGACTGCAACGTTTACTTGGCGATAAAGCCGGATGGCTGCTTTTTCAGCGCTGTACCGGGCACGACCCGCGCGCCGTGGTAACCGAGCGTATTCGTAAAAGCATTGGTTGCGAGGAGACCTTGCGCCACGACTTTCAGCACTTGCGGCAACTGGAACAATTTCTTGATCAGGTACTATTGCCGCAGCTCCAAAAACGCACTGGCCAGAGCCGTTGGCAAGACATTGCCATCAAAAGTCAGACGGTGAAACTCAAATTCAGCGATTTTCAGCAAACCACAGTGTCGCGAACCGCCAAAAGCGCCTCGCCGAGTCTTTTTTACCAGTTGCTGCGAGAAGCCTGGGAACGACGCAACCAACGGGGGGTGCGGCTGGTCGGACTGAGCATTACCCTGCCCGACCCCGACGAACAGCTGCAACTGGAGCTGAATCTCGACTAATCAGACCGCTAGCGGCGCCGGCGGCGCCACCAGAACCACACGCCTGTTACCGGCAGTAAAATTAACGCCAGCCCGCCGAGCAAAGTCGCCGTCAGCCATGCCCAACCGCCGACTGCCGCGACATGCAACGGATAGATGGTCTGTGATAACCGAAAGCCCAGCGCGCGAGCGCGCACGTCATCCGAGCTTACCATAGGGCCATTGTCGGCAAAGACCAAATAGCTGCGGCCGTTCGGGTGCCACTCACCCTCATGCCGTAAGCGCATCCGGTAATTTCCCTCAGCCGTTGGCGCGAGATAAATCAGGCGCGGCGACTGCTGCGGCCAGTAATCCTTGGCCAGCGACAGACGCTGCTGCCAGTTGTAGGCAGGTGTCGTTGGCATAGGAGCACTGCTGATCGCCGAGGTCTGAGGTAACAGGCGTTCCAGCGACTGATTGACAAAAGCCGCGTACATAATGGCAGTGCCGGTTATAAGTAAGGCCGCAATGGGAATAATAAAGATAACGCCACTACTGCGATGCAACTGCCACAAGGTTGCCATAAACTGGCGCTGCCCGGGCCGGACAAAGCGCACACTGAGCACGCGCCAGCTCCAGTGCCGGGGCCACCAGCGGATCAGCCCGGCAATCACCAGCAGCAAACTGAGCAGGCCGAGTATGCCCATGATGTCTTTGCCCAGGTCATGCAGCAGCATGTGGTGGTGAAACTCGACCATCCACGACACCCAGTCACCTAGTTCCGTTCGTGCCAACAGGTGCTCGCCGGCCGCGTTGAAATAATGCGTGGTGCCGTCGCCATCAATAACTTCCGTCCAGGGTTTGTCATCGCGGGGAAGAAAAGCGTAGCCGGCGTCAAAGCGATCAAAAACCGCCGCCGCTTCGGCCATGGTTGGCAGGGTGGTCAGGCGCAATTGCGGGTATTGCAGTTGCAGAAGTTCAGTCTTATATAACAACAAAGTGCCCGTCAATGCGACGAGCACCATCCAAACACTCAGGGCAAGGCCGAGCCATTTATGAACTCGGCCAAAACCATGTCGCCACATCAGAACTGATAGTTCCAGTTAACGCTGACAGTGCGGCCACGGCCAGTAAAGTTGCGATTGTCTGACCCTGCTGTTTGCGCGTAGTAGGTGAAGTAGTACTCATCCAGCAAGTTCTCGACACCGATGGTAAACCGTCCGTAGTCGAGTGTTTCAATCATCACCTGGGCATCCAGGGTTTCATAACCGTCGAAGTTGTTGATCGCTTGTGCGCCCGAATAGATGTCACGATCAAACAGCATGTTGTATTGCAGGCGGCTGCTGACCAGGGTGCCCCACTGCTGTTCCCAGAACAGGTTAGCGCGTTCTGGTGCAATATTACGGCCACCGAGTTCAGTATCGACGCGGTCATCACCATTACTGTCGTATTCACCGTTGGTTTTCGCATAGTTCATACCGAAGCTGGTAACTGGCGACCAGGCATAGCTGGCGCTTAGCTCGTAACCATCAATTTCAGTGCGTTCACGCTTCACGCTATAAAAGCCTTCGGCGTCCGCCTGTAACCGCGCGCCTAAGTCTGAGTCAGACATAAAGTAGCTGGCGCTGAAGGTCATTGCCGAGCTACGATATTCAACACCTACTTCACGGTTATCGGCAATTACTGGCTGTAAGTCCAGGAAGCTGCTAACACTTAAGCCCGGCTCGCTAATACCGCGAAGCACACGCCCCACATCCGGCATACTGAAGCCTTCAGAGTAGCTGGCAAATACACGCCAGTCATTGCTCAGCTCATACACAATACCCGCATTCGGCAATAACTCGTTGAATGATGGCTCGCCGCCTTCAACCAACACACTGCCGTAGCTGGCCAGAGTGGTAAAGTCATCCACACTTAACTGGCCGTACTCATACCGTAGGCCGGCACTTAAGGTTAAACCGTTCGCTTGATAACGCACCTGAGTAAAGGGAGCCCAATTTTTAAACGTGGTTTCCGGTACCCATTTACGGTTGGTCTGTGCCAATTCCTGGAAGGTGGTATCGTTCAGATAATCCAGTCCCGCGGCAATGTTCACCGGCATGGCACCGACATTACGCCAGTTCATGGTCAGGCGCGAACCATACTTTTGTGAGTCGTTACGTGACTGATCAAACAGGTTCTCACCATAAGCCGGGTCCTGGAAGGTCGCGTAAGTGCCACCACCATAGAGCGCCGAGAAATCTTGCGAGAATAGCTGCCAGTTAACATCCGCACCCCATAAGTTGGCGTGACGATAGGTCAAGGTAGCGGTGGTTACCCGGTTGGTTGGAGCGTCTCCGGCAGCTGGTTCTGGAACTGAAATGGTAGGCTCCCCCGCGCTCCGGTCGCCGCCTTGTGAGGAGTAGTCACCGTTTCCTTCAAGCTCAAAATGATTGACCATGGCTTCAAGGCTTTGTTGCGTATCGATGCGATAGCCGAGCTTGGCGAATAGGTCATAACTCTCAGAGTCCATGGTGTCGCCCTGTGCAGTATCAACACCAATCAGCTGCCCGTTTCCATCAACATACATACCCGTGCTACGCAGTTGCACACCAGCGACCACTGATACGTCGTCAGCGGCGCCCCGGAACAGGTAGCCAGTACGATAGCTCAGGCCTTCGCTGGTCTCGCTGGTTGGCGCTGTAAAGCCCGCATTCACTTCATGGCTGGCCCCCTGCGTCGCCGATTTGGTGATGATATTAATCAGGCCACCACTGGCTCCAAGGCCTTGGATCGCGCTGGCACCGTGAATGATTTCGATGCGCTCAATCATGAGTGGATCAATGGTATAAGCTGCGCGTGCGCCGTTACGCAATGGGTTGGACTGTGGCACACCATCAATGAGATAAAGCGGGTCACGACCACGTAAGGTCTCGCCTGAACTGGTTAACTTCTGGCGCGAAGGTGAAAAGGCAGGTACCAGATTACCTAGTACATCCGACAGGGTATCGGCACTTGCCAGTTGCTGGCGCAGCTCTTCACCCTCTATCACGGTGACCGTTGCCGGAATGCTTGCTGCGGTCTGCTCGGTACGGCTCGCGGTTATTTTAATGCGCTCTGCTGCGGCTACCGGCTCCTGATTCTCACTTTGCTGGGCTAGAGCAGGTGCACTTAGTAAAGTAGCAATGGTTAAACTTAACAGTGTTTTTTGCATGTTCACGAATCCTATCAGCGCGAATAATAAAAAGTGCGCTAATGATAACGATTCGCATTTATAGATCAATACCTAAATAGGAATAGTTTTTATTTAGTATCGAGCAAATGATGTGAATTCATGCTTTCTTCCAATAAGGCGTCGACTTTCAGCGTTTGACACATCTGCACATAAAGCACATGACACAGATGCTGCATACCCAGTTGCATCAGCAGGCTGTCGGTGCGCACATGGGTATCACCACCTAAGGCAAATAATGCGATATCGGCCAGAATACTGGTAGGGTTATTGCCATACCGGGTCAGAGAAATCACCTTCGCGCCCTTATTTTTGGCCTGACGCACGACCTTTAGAATGTCACTGTTTTGTCCGCCATCACTGATGGCCACTAACACGTTGCCTTCGCTTAGCGTGGTTGCCATTTGAATCTGTAAAGCCGGATCGGTACTGCTTAAGGTAACCTTGCCCATTTGCATCAGGCGCAGCACAAAGTCTCTGGCAACAATGGCTGACTTACCAAAGCCCACGACCTGAATGGTCTCTGCGGCGACTAACAGCCTTAATGCCTGCTGCAGTTTTTCGTCTTCGTTCAAATCCGCCACGCCCTGCAATACCGCGTAGGTCGCATCACGCAGCTCACTGAACGAGCTTTCAATGGAGCGCTCTTGTGAAGGGCGGCTGGCGGCGCTACGCTGTTGACTGGACGCCGACACCACCGCCTCATTGACCGCAAACTTTAAGTCGGGATAACCGCGGTAACCCAGTTTCTGGCTGAATTTAACGACACTTGACTGACTGACGCCAATGGCATCGGCCAGTTGCTGCGACGAATAGTCGCGTAATAAATGCGTGTTATCGAGAATAAAATCAGCTAATTTGCGTTCAATAAGTGACATGTCATCACGCATGGCGCGGATTTTCAGTAAACAGGACATAAGCGCACGCTACTTCTCATAATCTATGAAAGTGAGTAGACCATATTGAATAATTTATTACTGGTTGGCAATATGGTCGGCGAAAATCCACCTATAACTACAAAATCAAGGTTGCTTTTATGAGCTGGATGTCGGTGCTACCCCCTTTGGTAGCAATCATCGTGGTGTTCTGGCGCAAAGAGGTTATTGTCGCTTTGTTGCTTGCCATCGTTACCTCAGAACTCCTTCTTACCTGGCAAGGCGGCGAGCCTCTGGTCTACACATTCGTTGCCACGATTGAACGCATTATTTCGGTATTTGGCTCGGCTGGCAACACACGTATTCTGATCTTTAGTCTGATGGTCGGTGCCCTACTGGCTTATATTCGTGAATCCGGCGGTGTCGCAGCAACCGTTGAAGCCCTGCTGGCCAAAGGCCTTGGCCGCACCAAACGTTCAGCAAGTCTGATGACGGTCTTCACCGGCATTTTTGTTTTCATCGAATCAAATTTAAGTGTCCTGACGGCAGGTATTCTTTCCCGCGGGTTGTTTGAAAAGCTGGGCATGAGCCGGGCGCGACTTGCCTATATTATTGACAGTACCAGTGCGCCAATTTGTATTTTGATTCTGCTCAATGGCTGGGGCGCGTATATTCTCGGTATGCTCGATCAGCAAGATTTACCAGGTTCCAGTGTCAGTACCTTATGGAGCACCATTCCGTTTAACTTTTATGCCTTGGTCACGCTGATTATTGTTTTCTACACCGCCATCAGTGGTCGGGTTCACGGTCCTATGCGTAAAACCGAACAGCAGCCCGTAGAGCATCAGGACATTCCTGAGCATACCCCAAGTAACAGCAAAGCCCGTTTCATGCTGGTGCCACTGACTGTTATGGTGGTCGGCATGGTGGCATTTATGTTCGGCACAGGCGGCGGCGACATTACCCAGGGGGATGGCTCCAAGTCGGTGCTGTATGCCACAGTATTGGCCTGTGTGGTGGCCTACTTCATGCTTATTTTAAGCCGCCGCAACACCCATCAGCAGCTGGTGGATATTGGCTTTAAGGGCATGAGCGAGTTGCTGCCGCTGGTGTCCATTGTCCTGCTGTCGCTGGCATTAGGCGCGAGTCTGCGCGAGCTTGGCACCGGCATTTTCCTGGCCGGGCTGGTCGGCGAGTTCTTACCGCTGTTTTTAATCGCGCCGATGCTATTCATTGCCGGCGCGCTGATTTCATTTACCACCGGCACCTCGTGGGGCACCTTCGCTATTTTGATACCCATCGCTGCGCCCATGATTCTGGCGCTCGATTTGCCCGCACCCTTGTTGCTGGCAGCGGTTTTAGGGGGCGGTGTATTTGGCGATCATTGCTCGCCGATTTCAGATACCACCGCGGTCTCGGCGCTCGCCTCGGGCTGCGACCTGCTTGAGCATGTGCGCACCCAGTTGCCGTATGCGTTGACGGCCGGCGGTATCACTCTGGTGCTTTATGTTGTCACCAGCTTTGTCATGATTTAGCAGGAGCCAACGCAGATGCAACCGATCACAATGAAACAAACAGTTCTCAGTAGTCTGATCATCGCTCTGGGATTGGTTTTAACCTGCCCTGCTGCTGCTGAACCGAGTAAAATCAGCGCGGCCAAAATTGACGCCACGGCGGCGCGGGTGATGGATACCTACAGCGTGCCTGGCATGGTTGTCGGTATCGTTGAGGGCGATGAGATGGTGTTCGCCGGAAGCTATGGCGTGCAGGAAATTAATCAGCCGCAGCCGGTCACTGACAAAACGCTGTTTAAAATTGCCTCAGTTACTAAAAACTTTACCACCGCAGCACTGGCTCTGTTGGTTGATCAAGGTAAGCTGAACTGGGACGACCCGGTCATTGATCACATTCCTGAATTTCGTGTACAAGACCCCTGGATCACCCGTAACTTCACCGTACGTGACCTGCTAATTCATAAAAGCGGGCTGGGTCTGGGCGCCGGTGACCTAATGTTCTGGCCGACCCCGAATGACTTTAGCCGTGAGGATATTTTACGCGGCCTGCGCTACCTGCCCATGGAAGGCGGTTTTCGTACCCGCTATGCCTACGACAATATTCTGTATGTGATTGCCGGCGAGCTCGCCGAGCGCGTAACCGGTCAGCGTTGGGAGACCTTTGTTGAAGAAAACCTGATGCGTCCTTTAGGCATGGAGTATTGCTTTGCCGGGCCAGTACCCGAGCCGTATAAAAACTACCTTGCGCAACCGCATGGCTGGCTGGACGAGCAGCCGCAGGTGGTGCGCCGTGATTTTGCTGATGACTATTTAACTTCAGCTCCGGCCGGCGGCATACGTTGTTCCTTACGAGCGATGACCAAGTGGATGAAAATGCACAACGCACGCGGCGCCTATGTCGATAAGAACGGCGAGCAACAGCAGCTTATCAGTGCCCGCCAGCATGCAGAAATGTGGTCACCGCAAACCATTATGAACGTCGGCTCACGCGCCTACGAGTGGGACAACACCCATTTCGCCGCCTATGGCCTGGGCTGGCGCATGCACGACGTTGACGGTCTGTTACGAATTCACCATACCGGCACCCTGCACGGTATGAATGCCTACTTGTCGTTCTTTCCCGAGCTTGACGTGGCTTTTTTAGTCATGCTCAACCGTTCGCACAGCGATGCCCGTACCGCCATGATGCAAACCCTGATTAAGGCCTACACCGATGCCCCCGAGCGCGACTGGCTGGCAGTGGTACAGGAATGGCGTGAGCAAGTCAGTCAACGACGCGCGGCCAGCTTTACCGAACCTGAAACCCAAACGGTCACTGATAAAATTGCCAACCGCGTGGTAGGCGAGTACATCGACCCGTGGTTTGGTCAGGTCAGCGTCACCTGGGACGGCGAGCACCTGCGCTGGACCTCACACCGCTCGGCCCGTATGGCGGGCGAGCTGTTTCACATTGAAGGCGATACCTTTGCGGCGCGCTGGGACGACCGCACGCACCATGCCGACGCCTTCGTACGTTTCACCAGCTCGTTGCGCGGCGAAATTGACGGTATGATCATGGCGCCTATTGATCCCGACGCCGACTGGAGTTTCAACTTCGATGATCTGAAATTTACCAAACAAGACGTCACTGATTAGGAAGTTACATCTGCATGAGTAATGGCTTGCATTTTCGACCCACGCGCGCCGAGATCGATACCGATGCGCTGCGTCACAATGCCACTATGGCACGAAAGCACGCGACCCACTGTAAGCTGCTGGGCGTGATTAAGGCGAATGGCTACGGCCATGGCGCGGTCGAGGTGGCGCACGCGATTAATGGTAGCGTCGATGCGTATGGTGTGGCCTTTATTGACGAAGCCCTAAAGCTGCGCGATGCCGGTTTCACACAGCCGGTGGTGTTACTTGAGGGTTGCTTCTCACCCGCTGAGCTGCCGGTTTGTGCCCATTACGATCTGCAGCCGGTCATTCACCAGCAGCATCAGCTGGACGCCATTTTGCAGGCGCGTCTGGTCAAGCCCATAGCGGTCTGGCTCAAAATTGATACCGGTATGCATCGACTGGGGTTTGCGCCAGACGAGATTGACGCGGTGGTCGCCAAGCTCGACCGCTGCCCGCAGGTGGCCAGCATTACCCTGATGACACACTTTGCCAACGCCGATGTCAGTGATCACCCGCTGAATGAGGCACAGCTCGATCGTTTTGACGAAATCTGTGCCCGTACCTCGCCCGCGCTAAGCTTAAGTGCCGCCAACACCGCGGCGTTGCTCAGTAGCGCACTTGATCTTGGCGCGCAAGAATCGCAGTGGTGTCGTACCGGTATCATGCTGTACGGAGTGAACCCGACCGACACGGCCGCGACGTTTTCGTTGTTACCCGCAATGAAGCTCATCGCGCCAGTGATGGCCGTGCGTACGGTGGCCAGTGGTGATGCCGTAGGCTACGGCAGTACCTGGCGTGCGACGCGCACCAGTCGTATTGCGACGCTGGCAATCGGTTATGCCGACGGCTACCCGCGCCACGCCCCGAACGGTACACCGGTCTGGCTCAACGGCCAGCGCGTGCCGCTGGCGGGCCGCGTGTCGATGGACATGATTACGGTTGATGTCACCGAGCTGGCGCAGGTAGCAGTTGGCGATGAGGCGGAGCTGTGGGGACCCAACCTTGCGGTAGACGAGGTCGCCGCAGCGGTGCAGACCATCACCTATGAGCTGCTAACCCGGGTCAGTGAAAGAGTTCCTCGCCACTACAAATAATTTATGCCAGAATAGCTATAATTTTGGAATAATATTCCTTACGCAATTTGCCAGCCCGATAGGGAGTTACTGTGAAAAAACTTGCACTTCTATTCACAATGAGTCCGCTGCTGTTCGCCTGCAGCCCAGCGGAACAAAACACTGTTACGCAACAGCGCGACGCCTCGGTAGCGGTGAGCACCGTCGATTACCAGCAGTTGCCCAATTACACCACCGACGTGCCTGGCATCGAGCAAGACTATCTGGCCCCCGAATTCTGGTTACAACGGCTGGAACAGCCTCATGCGCTGATCATGACGCGCGATGAAATTGCCGATTTCAACGCCCGTTCCTACCGGGTGCAAGACGAAATGGTGTATTTAAACGAGCACCCGCTTGAGCTCTCAGCTGCTGAGCTGACCGCGAAAATTGACAGCATCAGCTCGCTGCCTGGCTACCCGCGCCATTATGCCGACGGCACCCGCGCCACGGCAGAGCAACTGGATGCCTATCGTAATGCCGCCCATTTTGACGCCATTCGCGACGTCAACCCGGTGCGCTTTGCCCTGGTCGTGAAACGCACCCCGATGCGCACTTTTCCAACTCTGGATAAGCTCTACAGCGACGACCTTGATACCGATATCGATCGCTTTCAGGAAACTGGCGTGTTTCCCGGCACCCCGCTGGCTATCTTGCATACCAGCGCTGACGGCCAGTGGTATCTGGCGCAGTCGTATCATTATTTAGCCTGGATTCAGGCCAAACATGTGGCCATCGGCCCACGCGAGGAAGTACTCGGTTTCGTCGAAAAAGAGCCTTTTGCGATCGTGACCGAAGCCAAGGTTCATACCAATTACACGCCGAGTATGACCGCCGTATCTGAGGTTCAACTGGATATGAGTACGCGCCTGCCTTTGCTTAGCGCCGCTGAAACCGGTCACAATGTGCATGGTCAGAATCCTTTCGCCAGCTATACGGTCCAGATGCCGATCCGGGACGCCCTGGGCGATCTGGCCTTTACTCCGGCGCTTATCCCCCGTCATAACGATGTCAGTGTCGGCTACCTACCGTTCACCGAAGCGAACCTGATTGGCCAGGCCTTTAAGTTCTTGGGTGAGCGTTATGGCTGGGGCCACGACTACAACGCCCGCGACTGCACCGGCTTTGTGCTGGAGGTGTACCGCAGCATGGGCATTGATATGCCGCGCAATTCCAGTCAGCAAGGCTATGGTGCCTACGGCACGACCGTGGTGTATGACGAAAACGCCAGTAATGAAGAGAAACTCGCCCGGCTGGCAAAAGCACAGGTGGGCGATCTTATCTACTTGCCGGGTCATGTGGTGATGTATCTGGGCCAAATTGACGGCTACCACTATGTTATTCACGACGTTCATGGCCTGAGCTATACCGATGATAACGGCAATTATTACGAAGGCACCCTCAATGGTGTCTCGGTAACGCCATTGACGACGCTGGGTTTTGGAAAAAACGACACCTATCTTGACCGCATTTATGCCATCAAGTCAGTACGCTAGACAGGAACATTTATGAAAATTACTGATATCAAATTAGCGATGTTACGCGTGCCTCTGAAAACGCCTTTTAAGACCGCGTTGCGTACTGTTGAGTCGATCGAAGATATTGTGGTGATGGTGCATACCGATACCGGCCATATCGGTTATGGTGAGGCGCCGGCCACTGCGGTCATTACCGGTGACACTCATGGCTCGATCATTGAAGCCATCGATCGCATTATCAAGCCCAAACTCATCGGCCAGAACGTTTCGGAGCTGAACCATATCGTCGGCTTGATTCAAAACGGCATTATTCGTAACTACAGTGCCAAGGCCGCTGTTGAAATGGCGGTATATGATCTCTGGGGACAGTTTTATAAGGCCCCACTTTACAAAATGCTGGGTGGCGGCGTACCAACCATTTCCACCGACATCACCATAAGCGTTGATTACATCGATAAGATGGTTGCCGACTCGCTGGAGGCGATTGATCGTGGTTTTGAAACCTTAAAAATCAAGGTCGGCAAAGACATTGGCGTCGATATCGAGCGCGTCAAAGCGATTTATGCTGCGGTCGAAGGCAAAGCCCTGCTGCGTCTGGACGCCAACCAGGGCTGGACACCCAAAGAGGCTGTCTATGCCCTGCACAAGCTTGAAAGTGCCGGGGTGCGGCTGGAACTGGTAGAGCAGCCGGTGAAGGCACGTGATATTGACGGCATGAAATACATTACCGAGCGGGTTCATACCCCGGTGATGGCAGATGAAAGCAGTTTTGGTCCGCGCGAAGTCATTGAACTGATTAAAATGCGGGCCGCTGACATTATTAATATCAAGCTAATGAAAACCGGCGGTATTTCAAATGCGATTAAAATTGCTGATATCTGCTCGGTTTACGACATGCAATGCATGATCGGCTGTATGCTCGAGTCGAGTGTCAGCGTTTCAGCAGCGGTGCATCTGGCCGTGGCAAAAGCCAATGTCATCACCAAAATAGACCTCGACGGTCCGTCGTTATGCGCCTTCGATCCGGTCGATGGCAGTGTTCAGTTCAAAGAGTCTGAGATTTCAATTAACGACGCGCCCGGACTCGGTATCAACTCTATTCAGGGACTGGAACCGATAACCCCAAGAAGCTAAGCAAGCCCAGCAGCAGGGCGTAGCGCCCTGCTTTGCTGATAAACACAATGATTAAAAATTGCCAGAACGACAGACGCATCATTCCAGCGATAAACGTTAGGGTGTCGCCGATAAATGGCGCCCACGCCAGCAGAAGTGACCACTTACCGTAACGCTCGAACCACCAGTGCCCGCGATCCAAAGACTTGCCCTGAAACGGAAACCAGCGGCGCTCGCGATACTGCAATAAGAATCGCCCCAGGCCATAGTTGATAACGCTGCCAAGGGTATTGCCAACGGACGCTACCAGCCAGATCATCCAGGGGTTGTACCCAAGCCGCTGCGCCGTAACCACCAGCACTTCCGATTGTGCTGGCAACACGGTTGCCGCCAGTAAGGCGACCAGAAACAGGCTCAGGTACATAGACGCATCCTAGTCTTTCTGATAGCGCTTGAACCACGCTAATGTGTGTTCAATTTTAGCCACCGTACGTGAAGGTTTTGCCGTTACACCATGGTAGGCGTCGGGTACCCGCACCATCACCGTGTCGACCTTTTGCAGCTTTAATGCCTGATAAAACTGTTCGGTTTCAGCCATTGGCGTGCGACGGTCTTTCTCACCGGTAAACAACAGCGTCGGGGTCGTCACATTACCCACCAGAGACAACGGTGAACGCTGCCAGTAGTGTTGCAGATCTTCCCATGGCATGCCAGGGAACTGGTTTTGGATCTGACCAATCGAGCTGTCTGCTGTCAGCGTCTTACTGACCCAGTTGATCACCGGGTTGGTGGCCGCTGCCGCATTAAAACGATCGGTTAAACCCACAGCATAGGCAGTGGCGATGCCACCTGCCGATCCACCCGCAATAAACAGGTTATTCGGGTCAGCAATGCCCATTTCGATCAGTGTATCAATGCCAGACATGTGATCGGCAAAGTCACGCTCTGAAGCATAGTGCCCGTCAAGCAACATGGCAAAGTCTTTGCCATACGAGGTACTGCCACGGTAGTTCACATACAGCACCACATAGCCCTCTGCGGCATAACGCTGATGCTCGGCGGCAAAGAACGGTCCGTAGGACAGATGCGGTCCACCATGAATTTCAACCATAGTTGGGTAGCGCTTACCCTCTTCATAGTCGGGCGGCAAAATATACCAGCCGTGGATTTCAGTGCCATCAAACGACGACTTATAGCTAATTTCGCGCACTTCACCCAGATCACGCTGCGCCAGTACATCCGCGTTTAACGCGGTCATAGTTTTTGGTGCAGCGCCGCTTTGCACCGCAACGTTGGCAAGGTCATACGCCGATGCCTGCGTATAAGCAACGGCGCCGGTGTTGCTGGCAACAGAGTACATACCCATGGTGTAAGGGCGCGTCGCGTAAATGCCGCCAACGTCCGTGACGCGCGTGGTTAGTTTGCCCGCAAGGTCGACTTCAGCGACGGTAATGCGGCCGCGGTCAGCGTACTGTATCGTCAAGCGGTCGCTCCCCACCCACTGCGGGTTGTCCAGCGAGCGATCAAAGTCAGCAACCAGCGCCCGGGTGTCACCCGAAGCCACCGTCATGCTGTGTAAGCTCGCGTTGCGATAAGGTACCGGCTCGTTGTTACCGTGTAAAAACGCCAGGGTCTTACCATCTGCCGACAAGGTCGCCGCGTATTCGTCACCCGGCCAGTCGGTCAGCTGCTGAAGGCTGTTGTCAGCCAGGTTCACTTGCCACAAGTCGCTCTCGCGCGATTGATACTCCCAATCAGCATTGCGATTGGCAGTGAACACCAATGCGCTATCGCCCTTCACCCATGCAAGTGGGCCACGGTGTTGAAACGGACCAGTGGTCAATTGGCGGGCACTTCCGCCCTCACTGGGAACCACAAAGATCTGATTGTAGGACGATGCCATCACGCCACGGCCATCACGCTGGTAAAGGGTTCGCTCGACAATGACCGGGGCCTTGCCCCATTTGGCTTTTTCCGGCTTCTTAACCGACTTCACGCTTTTAGCGAAGTCACTTTTCGGCTCTGGCAGCGCCATCAGAAACGCTAACTGCTGACCGTCGCTGGACCAGGCCAGTTGACTTGGGCTAGGCACCACCTCGGTCACCGGCGCAGTGCGCTGCTCTGCCACCCAGAAGACGTGAATCTGGTTGCGCCCTGAGCGATTCGAGGTAAACGCCAGGCGGCTGCCGTCAGGCGACCAACTGGGGTTGCCGTAACTGTGCTGATCAGCAAACAGCGGGGTATGCTGTCCCGTTTGCGTGTCCACCAGCCACAAGCTGCGGCGGGTGCTGTCGGTCATAATGTCGAAGCTGTTACGAATATAGGCGACGTAGCGACCATCGGGCGATATCTGCACGTCATTGGCGTATTCAAGGGCAAAAATATCTTCAGCCTGCAGCTTAGGTTTCACTGCAACCTGATGCTCGGCAACGGCAGTTTGGTTCTGAGCAAAGGCAGGAGCGCCCGCAACCGCAGTTGCGAGCAGACTTAAGGTAAACAATAAAGGTGCTTTCATAGGTCGCTCTTGTTGTGTGCTTTCATTTGGATAGCTGTGAGCCTACCTAAACAAGCACCCTTAAGGCAACGAATCGCGACCAATGCGGGGGTTTGAGAGTTTAATTGTCGCCAGTTTTACGGGTCAGCTTGTCAAGATAGCCCATGGCAAAGGCCGAACCCACAAAGGTCAGGTGAATAATCACGTACCATTTAATCTTTTCCACTTCGACATTGTCGGCGTTCATAAAGACTTTCAGTAAGTGAATTGATGAAATCGCGACAATCGATGCAGCAACCTTATTCTTCAGACCACCTGAGTCAATTTTACCCAGCCAGGCTAGCTTTTCGGTACCGCCGCTTATATTCAGCGTCGAGACAAAGTTTTCGTAGCCGCTTAGCATGACCATAACTAACAGTCCGCCAACCAGCGCAATATCAATCAGGGTTAGCGTCAGCAGAATTAAATCGACCTCAGGGGTGGTCAGAATAGCTGGAATTGCGTGAAACAGCTCCTGAAAAAATTTCACGCCTAACAGCATGACCGCCAGACTCAGACCTAAATAGATAGGGGCCAGTAACCAACGCAGGCTGTACATTAAATTTTCGACGATACGCTCCATGTGCGCTCCCTTCAGTTTCAATCTCAGGCATTAGTTTACCTATTCGTGCCGTCGCTGACGAGCAAAGTTCGTTTGCCATACCTCAGGTAGGCCGAGCCATGAATAATAATCCTGAAAAAAATGAGTATTTTACCTACAAATTTTAGTGAACCTACCTACAATTAAGGAGTTCCTGAAATAACTAGGGGTTCCAGCATGATCGAAAGTTTGTTTTCAGATGCGGATGCACTGTTCCTGGCGCGTTTTCAGTTTGCCTTTACGGTCGCTTTTCACATTATCTTTCCGGCGTTTACTATCGGCTTAGCAAGTTACCTTGCGGTACTCGAAGGCCTGTATCTGAAGACCCGCAATCCGGTATATCAGAAACTCTTCCGCTACTGGGTGAAAATATTCGCGGTGGCATTCGGTATGGGCGTGGTGTCAGGAATTGTCATGAGCTACCAGTTTGGTACCAACTGGTCGGTATTTTCTGATAAAGCCGGGCCGGTCATTGGTCCCCTTATGGGTTACGAAGTACTGACGGCATTTTTCCTCGAAGCGGGTTTTCTCGGCGTCATGCTGTTCGGCATGAATCGCGTCGGCGAGAAGTTGCACTTTTTCGCCACCCTGATGGTCGCCATCGGCACCGCTATCAGTGCCTTCTGGATATTGTCGGTCAATAGCTGGATGCATACCCCGGCCGGTTATGCCATGAATGACGCCGGGCAATATATTGTCAGCAGCTGGATGGAGGTGATTTTTAATCCCAGCTTCCCGTATCGACTGGCGCACATGCTGCTTGCTGCTTACCTGACCACCGCGCTGGTGGTAGGTGGTGTCGGTGCCTGGCACCTGCTGCGTGACCGGAGTAACGCCGTGGCACGGAAAATGTTTTCCATGGCCATGTGGATGGCGCTTCTGGTTGCACCATTACAGGTTTTCGTGGGCGACCTGCACGGCTTAAATACACAGGAATACCAACCCGCGAAAGTCGCTGCGATGGAAGGTCATTTTGAAACGCAAACGCGGGCGCCTCTGTATCTGTTTGGTATGCCTGACGAAGCAACTGCCACCGTCGACTACGCCATTAAGATTCCCGGCCTTGCCAGCCTGATCCTCAAGCATGATATCAATGCTGAGGTCACCGGCCTTGATGCCTTCCCGCGCGACGAATGGCCGCCGGTTCCGGTGGTGTTCTGGGCCTTTCGCGTCATGGTTGGACTGGGCCTGTTAATGCTGTTTCTGGGCCTCTGGGCCGGGGTGCAACGCGCTCGTGGCCAGTTGTATCAGGCACCCTGGCTGCACCGTGCCGCGGTGGTGATGGCGCCGGCCGGTTTTGTCGCTGTAATTGCAGGGTGGATCGTGACCGAAGTCGGCCGCCAGCCCTGGGTCATTTATAACCTGCTTCGCACAGCTGACGCTGCTTCACCCATTGCTGCGGAGGGCGTTGGCGGAAGCTTATTGGCGTTTATCGTGGTTTATTTCCTGGTCTTTGGTGCCGGCACTTTTTACATTCTGCGCAAAATGGCCGCCAACCCCGAAGACGTTCATATTCCCGACTACGCCAAACCCCAACCCGTGGGAATGGCTGCTGAACGCTTAATGAATGAGGAGGACTAACCATGGACTATGCGCTTATCTGGGCCATTCTCATTTCAGTTGCAGTGTTCGCCTATGTTGCACTGGACGGTTTTGACTTAGGCGTTGCCATGCTCTTCCCGTGGTTCAAAAAAGAAGAAGAGCGGGACATTATGATGAATACCGTTGCCCCCGTATGGGATGGCAACGAAACCTGGCTGGTGCTTGGTGGCGGCGGCTTACTCGCGGTCTTCCCATTAGCCTACTCGGTGCTTATGCCCGCCTTATATATGCCGGTCATCGCCATGCTACTGGGCCTCATTTTTCGTGGTGTCGCCTTTGAATACCGCTTTAAAACCAAGCGCGCCAAAGTACTATGGGACTGGTCCTTTATTATCGGCTCCTTTGTCGCGGCTATGAGTCAGGGCATTATGCTCGGCGCCATGCTGCAAGGCGTAGCGGTGGTTGATCGTGCTTATGCCGGTGGCTGGTTCGACTGGCTCACCTGGTTTACTGTGTTTTGCGGTTTTGCGGTGGTGGTCGGTTATCTGCTACTTGGCGCAACCTGGCTGGTCATGAAAACTGAAGGTGATCTGCAAAAACGCGCTTACCCACTGGCCTTCAAGGCGGGCATTGGCCTGTTTGCCTGCATCGCTTTCGTCAGCCTGTTTCTGCCCTGGCACGACCCTTACATCTATGAACGTTGGTTTACCTTCCCGGCATCCATTGGTTTGTGGGTATTGCCAGTGTTATTAGTGATACTCACAATTGGCCTTTTGAACGCGCTCACCAAGAAGCAGCAGGTGCGCCCCTATTTATGGTCATTGGGTTTATTTCTGATTGCTTACTGTGGCTTCGCGGTCAGTATTTTTCCGTACCTGGTGCCACGCGAAATCACTTTATGGGAAGCCGCCGCGCCCGACAACAGCTTAATTTTCATGTTAGTCGGGGCTGCCATACTATTGCCAATTATTTTCGCCTATACCGGTTACACCTACTGGGTGTTCCGTGGCAAGGTGCGCGCTGACTCGGGGTATCACGACTAATGGCAAAACAAACCTGGCAACGCCTGGGCTGGTTCATTCTGCTCTGGCTGCTTGGCGTTGTCGCCGTCACTACCGTCGGTTTGCTCATTCGCTGGGTGCTTCTTTGAGTTCAGGTTGAAAAATGCTCATGTGATCTATACTTACTGGTAAGGCGTAAGCAAATTACGACAAAAAAGTAAGGGAGGCTATTGATGTCGAATGCAAAACCAATCGAGAAAAATGCAGACTTTACCGCACCCGGCCTGAAAGATAAGGCTGCCAGCGAAACCATCAAGTTGCTTGATGACAGAATGGTCGCGCTGATCGATCTGCAACTGACACTTAAGCACATTCACTGGAATGTCGTTGGCCCCAATTTCATTGGCGTGCATGAAATGCTCGACCCGCAGGTTGACTCCGTACGCGAAATGACAGATACCATTGCCGAGCGCATTGCGACCCTTGGCGGGGAACCATTTGGCACACCCAAGTCACTGGTCGAACGCCGCCGCTGGGACGATTACACCCTGGGTCGCGCTCTGGTCAAAGACCATCTGGTCGCGTTGGATAAAGTGTACGAAGGTGTCAACTCTGACCACCGCGCAGCGATGGAAAAGCTGGCTGATCTTGACCCAGTGTCCGAAGACATGCTGACCGGACAATTGGCCGAGCTTGAGCAATACCAGTGGTTCGTCCGCGCGCACCTTGAATCAGCAGCAGGCGAACTTAAAAGCTAAGCGACAAAGTTCATATCACCAGAAAGGGCTCGCGCTTCCAGCGCCAGCCCTTTTTTATTTCCTGTGCGCTAACCGGCGCTGGGGTAACTGCCTAAGACAGTGACTTTATTACGCAGTTGAATAAGCGTAAGCGCCGCGCGAATGGCACTGTCTTCAAGATGCCCTTCGCATTCCAGATAGAAATGATATTGTCCAAACTTCTGACCGGTCGGACGCGATACCAACGACGTTAAATTGACACGGTAAGCAGCAAATACTTGCAGATGTTCAACCAGTAAACCGGGATGATCGGTATCGTCAATAATCAGTAGCGAGGTTTTGTAGTGCACGCCAGCTTGCGGCGCTTTTCGACCAGCATGCGGCTCACGTACTGCCACAAAGCGGGTTTCATTATGCGCGTAGTCTGTAATGTCATGCTCAATATGCGCGAAGCTTAGATCACCTAAGCAGTGCTCAGGCACGACAGCTGCGGCAGGCTCGCGACTTTGCTGCAGCAATTGCAACGCCTCACTGTTGCTGGCTGTATTCATAATTGGTACATCATAACGGCTTAAGCATTCACTGCATTGCCCCTGTGCCACAAACTGCGCGTAGATTTTCTCTGGCCGCTGGTGGTTGGCAACCAGCGAAAACCGTACCGGAATACTGAGCTCCCCGACAATCTCAAGTGGCCGTTTTACAAAGGTATCGATGACCGGCGACACCATACCTTCGACAATATTTTCAATGGGCACCACGGCAAGATCAGCATCCTGCGGTACGGCTTTGAGCACGCGCGCCAGCGCTGGGTAAAAAGCTAAGGTGTAGTTCGGCAGTTGGCGGCCAAACTCACAGGCGGCAAGTTCTGAAAAGGTGCCGGCGGGCCCCAAAGTAGCGATGCGCATTGACAATCTCGTCGTTCACAGGTGTTTATCCCATAAGGTAAACAGGAACACTGGCGATTGCCAGAGCAACAGATCTTTTCTGATAACCAAATGTCGGGTTTTGACGAAAAAATACCAGTTTTGACTTAAGCTAGGTTATTAGTCAGCTGCTCTAAAGGAACCTGCATATGTCATTATTACGCCTGTTTAGCACTTTTTTCTGTGTTGCATTTCTCGGTGCCGGCGCTCAGGCGCTACCTGCAATAGACGTTGAAACCGTGGTCCGCAATGTCAACGTAATTACCTGGGACGGTCAGCGCGCCCGCGTACAACCGCAGCAATCCATTGCCATTCGCGACGGCAACATCGTGGCGGTAGGCGACAATGTTGCGGGATCTGAAGCGGCCAAGGTCATTGACGGCAATGGCGGGTACGTGATGGCAGGTTTTACTGAAATGCACGGTCATGTGCCGGCGGCGGTCAGTTTTGGCGGTATGCCGGAGCGTTATGCCGATGACATGCTGTATCTGTATATTGCCAACGGTGTCACCACGGTGCGCGGCATGCTTGGTTATACCGATCAACTGCAACTGAAGCGCGATATCGCCGCCGGCACTCGCATGGGGCCAACGCTCGTACTTGCCGGCCCAAGTTTTAATGACCGCACCGTGACGTCGCCTGAACAGGCCGCCGAGCGCGTGCGCGAGCACGTCGCTGAAGGCTGGGATTTATTAAAAATTCACCCGGGTCTGCAACTTGACGAATACCGCGCGGTTGCCGCTGCAGCGCGTGAGGCAGGCATCGATTTTGCCGGGCATGTACCGCTTGAGGTTGGTATTGATGTCGCCATGGCCGAGGGTCAGCGTACGATCGACCACTTAGATGGCTATCTGCGTTATGTTGGCGCCATCGACCGGCCGGTAACCGGAGCAGAGCTGTCACAGTTGGTCAGTATGACGGTGGAAAGCAATACCACAGTAGTGGCTACGCAAGCACTCTGGGCGACTCTGATTGGTGCTGGCGATGCGCGGCAGTTAGCGGCTTACCCCGAAATTCTGCTGGTGCCGCAGCCCGTACGTGACGGCTGGCTTGAGTACTACCCACGCCAGGGTTCAAGTTACTTTAATGCAGACACTGCGGCTATCCAGCAGGAAAATCGCCAGCGGCTGTTAAAAGCCTTATACGAAGGTGGGGCGACCATTATCTTTGGTACTGACGCGCCACAACTTTTCAGCGTGCCAGGGTTTTCTATTCATCACGAAATTCGCTCTATGCAAGACGCCGGTATCCCCCTGGAAGCCATCTACTACACCGCAACTGCTGCTGCGTCGGATTATTTCGCCGAGAGTCACGACCTTAAAATCGGTCATGTGGCACCGGGCTATCAGGCCGACTTTATATTGCTCAAAGACAACCCGTTGGAGTCAGCCGCAGCGCTGGAGCAACCGCGCGGAGTGATGGTGCGCGGCCAATGGCTTGACCGCGCGACCATTGATGCAAGGCTTGAGGAAATTAAGGCAGCTTATGCAGCACCGCCTCATACACAGCCGTAATGACACTGCCATAGTTACCCGTTTCAAACTGCTTACCCACAAACTCGTAGCCCTCGCCCTCTTCTACAATGGGCGAATGGCGCGTGTTGGTCAGTAAAATAATACCGAGATCTAAAGCTGGATCGATGACGGTTGCCGTGCCGGTCCAGCCGGTATGGCCAAAGGCCTGATGGCTTGCATAGGGACCAAAATGCCAGCGCGTTTCGCCATCAGCGGCACGGCGCCAGCCAAGCCCAAAGGAGCGATCACGCGCGTGGGGCGCGGTGAAAATATCCAGCACGCTCTGCTCGAATAAATGCACGTTGCCATAGCCGCCGCCATTGAGCAGGGTTTGCACCAAAACAGCTAAATCAGGACCGGTGGAAAACAGACCCGCATGCCCCGCGACACCTGCCATGGAGTAAAAAGCTTTTTCGTCATGCACTTCACCCTGTAGGGTGTAGGTACGGATGCCCGGAAACTCAACGCGTCCGCCACGGGTATTGCCTTGAAGCTCTGTGGCCGCATATTCATGCGCTAAGCGCCCTTTGCGTAGCGGGGTGAACAATGTGTCATGCAAACCCAACGGGGCATAGATATGCTGCTCAACATATTGATCGAGCGGCATACCACTAACACGTTCAACAATGGTACCGAGCAATTTAAAACCGGTATCGCTATAGGTCGCCTTGACCTGATTACCGATGCTGAACGGTACCTGGGTGGCGATCAGTTGCTGGGTTTTGGCTTTATCCCGCGAGTAAAATAGTTTGCCCAGTTTATTTTCCGGATCAAAAAAATGAACCTGCGGCCCATAACCCGACTGGTGATTCAGCAAATCGCGCACACGGCGCGCTTCGCGCCCTTGCCCGCGGTATTCTGGCAGGTAGTGGTAAACCGGCGCATTGACATCAAGTAAGCCGCGCTCGACCAGATGCATCATGGCCATCGCCGTCGCAAAGGACTTGGTATTTGATGCAATATCAAAGCCGGTTTGCAGGGTCATGGGCGTTGGCGTGGGCAGCAGTTCACCATTTTCGTCGTAGCGTTTGGCATAGCCATAAGCGCTTTGTTTAATAATTTTGCCATCCTTAACCACGACCAATACTGCACCAGGAAAGCCATCGGCGATGTCCTGCTCAATTAAAGCGTCGACCTCGCTAAAGGCTTCACGATAATCATTACTGGCGTCGACGAGCATCGGATAAGGTATTTGCACGCGCAGCTGCGCACCTTCTGGCTGCACTGATTTAACAAACAAGGTATTCAGGCCGTCTTCGGTGCGACGCCGTAGCGAGTAGTTGTAGACCTTCTCGCCGCGTAGTGGCGTCGCCAGATTCAACGTCTCGCCGTTGACTTGAATCTCCGCAGTCACATCCTGGCTGGCTGAGAGGGTAATTTCGCTACGCCCCTGATAAGCTTTAAAGCCTAACTTGTCATTTACTCCCTCTCGGCTTGAGCGTTCTGCTTCCGGCTCTGGGAAAACTGCATCAATTTGACCCTGTTTAACCTTCGTCACTATCACAGGTGTAGCGGCAGTCTCTGCTTCATACCGTTGCCATAATAACTCTAGCTGATCAGGGAAGTAGCGTTCCAGCAACGCAAATACCGCGGCACTGGTCTGGCTGTCATTTTTGCCGTCCACCTTCCATGGCAAAAAGTGCATCTGAAAGGCTGACAACGCGCTGCGGGTTTGTTCGTCATATACGCCGGTCTCTATCACCCCGTAACCGTAGGCGCGCAACGCAGCTTGTAACAAGCCAATACGCACCGGCTGCAGATTAAACTGACGCCAGAAACGTGCCAGCGTCGCTTGCTCGTACCAGGCGCCCACCCCCTGCTGATACAGTTGGTACCAGGGAAAACGCGGACCCGGATCGTTTTTGCGCATAAAGGCGATATCAGAATGACCCACCACCGCAGTCGGATGAATGTCCGGGTGGCGCGCTAAAATTTCCTGTGCGAGTTCAATCACTTTTTGAATTTGCTCAGGATCGTAGTCCGGGAAGGTGCACAAACGGTTCTCGCCGTGCTCGGCCCGCCCTGGCTGCTGCCGGGTGTCCCACTGACACTTAGGTACATTGACAATCTCGATACCAATGGACGAGTCATTGAGCTCGGTGCGGCCCTGCCAATAGGAGTCGCCGGCATGCCAGGCACGGTCATGTTCATCGACCAACTGGAAGATTTTGATGTCGTCATAAGGGTAGCTGGGGTCGCCGCCCTCGGGCACCAGATAATGGGAACTTAGCCCCTTGGGTTCGACCAGCGCACGCACGCTTTTCTCATAATCAATGGCGGTGTAATGCAGTACTAACGACTTCACCCGCTGGCTGTAATTCGCCGACGGCATTTGCTCATAATCGTTACTGCTACAGCTGCTTAACGCCAGCAGCGCAAGCAGACTTAGACTCGCTTTTTTCATCACTGTTAAACTCATCATGCCTGGCAATGTTTCCGGATAAATGCTGCGTGGCTTGGCAGTTGTGCCACCGACTGTTTAAAAATGCCCTGAATGGTCTTTAAATGCTGCTGTAAATTGGCTGCAGGCATCTGCTCAGCCAGAGGATGCACGTTTTTTGGCGTCAGACCCTGACCATGGAACATTGAAAACCAACTGATTTCATTAAATAGCTCGTTATTACTGTTGCGAAAAATACTGGCATTTTCACGATAGAGCTCGAGCCGCTCCTGCAACGAATCGGGTATCGCCATATCGCGGCAATAGCGCCAAAAAGCAGAGTCATCACGCGCGGTTAACTTATAGTGACACATGACGAAATCGCGAATATTGGTGATTTCTTCAGCCGTGTAACGGTTAAACGCGTGGGCCCTTTCTGTCATACTGCCTGCGCCTGGTAGTAAGCTAATCAAACGCATAATGCCAGATTGCGTGAGTTGCAAACCCGTCGACTCCAGCGGCTCGATGAAACCTGCGGATAGGCCGATTGCGCACACATTGTGCTTCCAGGCTTCATCCCGGCGGCCATTCATCCAACGCAAGTGATTGGCCTTGGAGTCAAAGTTGCCGATGGTTTCACGGAACTCACGCTCCGCTTTATCGCTGTCGGTAAAGCGGCTCGAATAAACCCAACCCTCGCCGGTACGATGTTGCAGCGGTATTTTCCAGCGCCAGCCCTCATGATGCGCAATCGAACGGGTATAGGGCAAAATAGTATCGGCGTCATGCTGGCCCGGCAATGCCACCGCGCTGTCACAAGGCATCCACTTACGCCAGTCATGGTATTCAACACCCAGCGCTTCACCAATGAGTAGCGCTTTAAAGCCACTGCAATCAATAAAGAAGTCAGCCTGTAGCTCGCCGTGCTGTTCCAGTATTAAGGCCTGAAGAGCACCATGCTTCTGCGCTTGTTTTGCTTCGAGCATGCGGTCTTCAAGCGCCACTACACCGCGCTGCGTAGCGTATTTTTTCAGATAGCGGGCGTACGCATGTGCGTCAAAATGATAGGCATACTTAATATGGCCCAGCGGACTGCGCTTGTCGGCAATGGGGCGACTGAATTTGTTGCCATTCGCCATACTCCACTCAAGGTTCAGCTCATGCAAAGGCATCGCCGCACCTTGCCCCTGCTCACGCTCATGGCGTAAATAATAGTGATGAAACGGCACGCCGTTTAATGTCACGCCATAAGGACCAAAGGGATGCATGTACGCATCGCCAATGTTCTGCCAATTCTCGAAAGCGATACCCAGCTTAAAACTACCCTGGGTTTCACGCAAAAACTCGTCCTCGTCAATCTGTAGCAGTTGGTTGAATTCACGTATGCCCGGAATGGTCGCTTCGCCAACGGAAACCGTGCCGATGGCGGACGACTCCACCAGAGTGAGTTTGTAGTGCTTTTGATCGAGCACTTTGGCAAGAGCCGCGGCAGTCATCCAACCGGCGGAGCCGCCACCGAGAATGACAATGTGATAAGGCTGAGTCATGGACACATTCACCCAAAAGCTGAAGGCCAAAATAGCTGCGGCCAGCCGAAGCTGACCGCAGTACCTCTTACTTCCTGCTATTAACTTAGAAGTTGTAAGTCAGTTGCAGGGTGTACGAGCGACCACGAGGGTCGGCGACACGCGGGTCGAACGCTGCACCAGGCGAGTAATCGTTCTGGTGTGCAGTGAACGGTGGATCGCGGTCAAACAGGTTCTTGATACCGAAAGTGATATCCCAGTCTTCCAGCGCCATGTAACGTACGCTGTAGTTGTAGATAGTGTAGCTACCTACTTCGCCGTCATAGTACGTTGGGAAAGCGATGCCTGATTGCACACCTGGTGGGATCTCATCGTCATAGGCATGACGATAAATCTGCGTCAGGTTATGGGCAAAGTCACCTTTTGCATAGTTAAATACAATGGTGTGCTTCCAACGCAGCGGGATATTACCACGTGAGTGCGTACCAACTAAGTTGTCGCCCCACTGTGCGTTGTCGAGGAGTTTTTTCTTATCCTCAATCAGGTAGCTACCATTGAAGTTAACGTCCCACAAACCGCCGGCGAGCTCGCCGTTGGACTGAATACCCACTTCAATACCGGTCGTTTCACGCTCACCTGCGTTGATGTAACGCGAGTCGATGGTTACCAGGTTACCCTCTGAGTCACGAATAAAGTTGTCTTCGAATAACTCGTAGTTTTCAATTAAGTCGCGCAGACTCGGAACCTGAATAGTACCGTCGATGACAATGCGCCACCAGTCAACGTTCATTGAGAAGCTGTCATTCGGCGCATAGACCACACCAAAGCTTTGCTGCTTCGACTCTTCCGGGCCTAAGTCTTCTTTACCACCGAACAGTCGGGTTGGCTGAATGGCTTCGTCACAGTTTGGATCACTTGCGTCCACTTCACCGTTCGGACAGTCGCGCGGGTCAGCAAGATCCTGCCCCGTATAAGGCACTTCAGTTACACCATTAAACAACTGATTGAAAGATGGGGTCCGGAAACCAGTACTGTAGGCACCGCGAACCAAGACATCTTCCGTCGGTGTCCACATCAGGCCAACTTTCGGATTCGTGGTACCGCCAAAACCATCATAGTGGTCATAACGAACCGCAAGGTTCATTTCGAAAGTCTCAACCACCGGTACTAGCGTCTCAACAAAGACCGCTTTTACCGTACGATCGACGTCATCAAGTTCGTTGGCATTATCAAAAGGAGCGCCATAAATTTCAGGACGATCGGCCGCTTCACGGCGGTCGCCATTAAACTCATAACCCTCATTGCGAATATCAATACCACCAGCAACATAAATATTGTCGCCGCCCAAGCCAAGGTTGAAACCCGAGTCGCCGGTAATTGAAGCATCAAACTGGGTCAATGTGGTTTTGCCGCCATAAAGAATGACGCCTTCAGCTGAGGCCGCTGCCAGTGCTGCCATGCCAGCTTCAGACTGTGACTGACTTGGTAATAAGAACGGGTTGATCGCCCCGCTACCGATACCTTGTGCCAGCAAGCTGGTGTAATGGTAACCGCCACCAAGTTGTGACTCTGACTCATTGGTTGCATGGCCTAAGCCAACACGGTAATCCCAAAAGCCGATCTGGCCTTCGACACCAAACTGAATTTTCATCGCCTGGGTGGTGGTTTCAATTTCACGCGGACCACAGTCCATACAACGCCAGCGATATGCAATCGGCGCGCCGATATTCAACTGGTCAGCACCATAATAATCGGTCAAAGCATCAACGATATAGTCGTATGACTCGCCAGTACTTGGGTACCAGCCTTCGCGACCAATTGACCAAGGGGTAATCTGATTCGGTTCAAATACTTTTTCTGAAGTGACTTCTGAGCCCATTAACTCGACAAAGCCTTCGGCATTGTCGCCCAGGGTCATGGTCGCGCGGCCCACGAAGTCAACACTGTCAACCGGCTGTTGCAAGGCTGCAGCACGAGGATAGTCCCAGGCACAACTGACACCAGAGTTGCGCGCACGGTTCCAAAGCTCAGCAGCGTCAGGACCCATATTAGGGTAGACGTCACAGCCTGGCATGCCAGGTAGCGCAAGAACGTTCAGTACGTCGTTCTCAAGGCCGGTGTTCGGGTTAATGAGTCCAGTACCGATCAGGTTGTAGTTCGGACTGGTAGGGTCATCGCCACCCGGACGGTCATTCAGTGACGCGAACGGTGTACCACGGGTATCTGGCGACAAACCACTTTCTGGCTGGAAGGTGTTGGTGAAATCACGATCAACACCGCGCAGAATTTCTGCTTTGCGGTATGACAGTGATGCCATAACATTGTAGCCATCTGAATAAAGGTCACCGGTACCAGCAAGCGCGTTTACACGATAGATATTACCGCCACCAGCTTCAGTGTGATCGACAAAGGTACCGACCTGCGCGCCCTGGTAGTCTTTTTTCAGGATGAAGTTAATAACACCACCGATTGCATCGGTACCGTAAACGGCTGATGCACCGTCACGTAATACTTCAACGCGCTCAATGGCAGAAAAAGGAATTGAGTTCAGGTCAACTGACCGGCCTTTAAGACCGTGTGTCGCTGTGCGACGACCGTTTAACAGAACAAGTGTAGAACCTGAGCCCTGCTGACGCAGGTTGGCGCTTGATGCACCATTATTGCCGCGCTCTTCACCACTTACGATACCGGTATTACTGGCCAGGTTGTCGTTTGAATTTGAAGCAACGTTCAGTTGTAACATTAACTGCTCTGCAGTCGTGATTCCCTGCGCATCAATCTCTTCACGCGAAATAACAGTCAGCGGTAAATCGCCTTCTATCGCGGTACGCTTAATGCTGGAACCTGTGACTGAAATTCGTTCAACTTTTTCTGCTTCTTCGTTTTGCTGTGTGTTCTCTTCTTGACCAACATCCTGAGCATAAGCCATACCGCTCATACTCGTGGTTAGTCCCAGCACGAGTGCTATTTTATTGAGTTTCACTTTGCAATCTCCGCTCGTTGTAAGAATCTGGTACGTATATAACTACGTCTTCTTGTTATATTTCCGGCCGTCGTCGACTGAAAATTACTACAACAGATGGTCAAACCATCAATACGTTGAAAGTATCATATATTCTTATAATGTAAATAATAAATTATTCCAAGTTGTTTTCTGTTCATTTTTTAGTCTTTGCGACTAGTGCTCGTTTGTATACGATGAAGTTTCTTACTTTTTCTCCACACTTAGCGCTACTTCTAGAATTTGTTGCCGAATGTTGCAAAGGTAAATCAGCGTATTCTTTCGCCCTCAACACTGTGACTCGTGCCGATTAAATCACAGTCAGGATCCCGGTGCCGGGTCGGCGTTAGTAATCGCTTGGAATAATTTATTTTTCGTGGGCGCTCACGTAGTATAGCCCCGTACCTTTTCATGTTATTGATCCACTGAGAGAGCATTATGCGCCGTTTTATCGTTCTGTTGTTTAGTTTAATTGGCCTCGCTTCATGTAGCCCGCAACCAGTAACTGACGCGGACGACGTTCGCCATGTGCTCGGCCAGAAACTGATGCTCGATTTTCGCTATTTCTGTCAGGACGGCACGTCTGCCAGCGAATGCAAGCAGGCCGTAACTGAATTACCCGAGGCTTTAGCCGAGGTCTTGCGTCAGGGTCATATTGGCGGCGTGATATTATTTGCCGATAACCTTGAGACCGCGCCGCAAATTGTGTCGCTGATTGATGAAATGCAGCAGGTGATGCATTCAGCAGGGTTGCCACCACTTTTTATTGCCGTGGATCAGGAAGGTGGCCGGGTTGCACGTTTACCGGCAAGTATTTCTACCCGCTTTGCCGGCAATATGGCGCTCGGCGCCACTTATGCTGCACATGGCACCACTTACGCTGAGCAGGTTGCGGCCGGAATTGCCGAAGAGCTAAAACTGTTCGGTTTTAATCTCAATTTCGCACCCACCGTCGATGTCAACGTGAACCCTGACAACCCGGTCATTAACGTGCGTAGCTACGGCGAGGATGCCGAACGGGTTGCCACCCTGGGCCAGACCACCGTCGCCAGCTTGCAACAGTATGGCATCATGAGTGCGCTCAAACACTTTCCCGGTCATGGCGATACGCACGTCGACAGCCATACCGGACTTCCACGGGTTGACCATGACCGTGCGACCATCGACGCTGTAGATTTGCTCCCCTTCCGTCGTATTATTGCCAGCCCTACACCGCCGGCGATGGTGATGACTGCCCATATTCAGTACCCCCAACTTGATAGTACGAAGTTTGTCGCGACGAACGGCGAGCCAACCATTGTGCCTGCCACTATGTCACGCGCTATTCTAACCGGAGTCTTGCGTGAACAGCTTGGCTATGAAGGCATCATCGTCACCGACGCGCTGGACATGGCGGGCATTGCGCATTATTTCGCGCCGCTGGAAGCTACGGTACAAACCTTTCGCGCGGGTGCCGATATTGCATTGATGCCGTACACCCTACGCACGCCGCAGGATATCGAGAATTTCTGGCAGTATTTCGACGGGCTGATCGCAGCGGTAAAAGCGAATCGCCTTGATCGACATGCGCTGCAGCTCTCGGCACAACGCATTGCCAGGCTCAAAGCTGCTTACCAACTGGAGCAACAGGCTGCGGTACCCCGCAGCGAGCGACTGGCGCAACTGCAGCAACTGCCCTTCCCAAGCCTGCGACAACAAGAGCAGGAATTAGCGCAGGCGGCAATGACCCGGATTTACGATAACGGTGTTTTGCCTTTAACGCAGTCGCATTGGCAGCTCGTCATGCCTGATACTTTGCGCTGTCATGCCTTCACTGCGGCTTTGCGCGCGCAAGCACCGCACATTACCAGTACTTGTCTGAGCCTGGCCGCACTGCCAGCGGAGGAGCCATGGCATGACTGGCCAACCGATGTGCCCGTTATTATTGGCGATATTACCCCGCATCACAGCCTGGCGGAAATGGGCGGCATGGATGACTTAGCCAGCTGGCGCGAACGCCCGAGTAAGGAAGAACAGTATGCGTGGGTCACAGACCTGCTGCGCGTTACCGATGCACGGCAACAACCCACGGTGTTGGTCGCGCTGCGCACGCCCTATGTTGCCAGCCGCTACCGTGAGCTGGCTGACGCCGCGCTTGCCAGCTATGACTACAGTGCCGAAGAGACCGCTGAAGGAGAGCTCCACAGCCCCAGTTTCCGAGCTATCGTGCATAGCCTGCTGACGAACGAGGCACCCGGGCAACTACCGGTCAGCGTCGACTAACTGCAACAGTTCTTCAGCTGCGGCGCCCAGGCGCGGCAGCTGTTTCCAGGTCAGTCCCTGCGCTGATAACTCCCGCAGCCCCCGCTGCCCCCGCGCGTCACCGACAAACTCAATCACGTAGGCGCTTGTGTCATTGTCACGACACTTCAATAAGATATCCGCCAGGTAAGGCGCATGCTGACCATCGTCAATAGTCAGCTGCGTAATTTTGATGTCGACAAAGCCGTCTGCAAAGTTGGCCGGAATAGCGTAATAGTCGGCCAGACTGTAGTCCTGATAGACGCCACTAAGAACCGCGCTTAAAGCCGCTTGTAGCGCGATGACATTGAGTCGGCGGGCAACCTGTCGTGTGGAATCGTCACGATGCGCGCCACTTTCAATCAAGATGGTGCTTGCGCCGCAACCCGCTATGGCATCACCAAATGAACGCTCCGAATAGCTATCGTCATAACGGCCGATGCCTTTGGGCAGGTAGTGCGACAAAATTTGTCGCATATGGGCAATCAGCTGCTTCGCCCGCAACCGTGGGCCGTCGACATGTTTGTCGGGATGATACGCCGGCGCCAGAAAGGCGATCGTTGCCGGCTCACCCTGCGGGCCTGCGGCATAATAAGGGTTCTGATCGTGTAGGTTAAATGCTACTGAAGGTTTCAGCTCTTGGACCTGCTGCCATAGCAGGCGTCCTTCCGGGGTTTGCCGGGCTAACGCGTCACGATTCATGTCAATGCCCTGTGCGGTTTCCCGGGTGCCTGCCGCAGCACCATCAGGGTTCAGCATCGGAATGACATGCAAGGTCATCAGTTGCTGCCAGTCAGGGGGCAGTTCTGTCAGTTTCTCTGAGCTAAGTAGTTTTAACCAGTCCAGTACTGCAGCGGTCGCTGTCGACTCGTTACCGTGCATTTGCGTCCAGGCCAGCAGCACCAGCGGTCCCTGCCCAATACTAAAGCGCCGGATCGGGGTGCCCAGATAAGAGCGTCCGATGTGCTGGTGACGGATCATGGGTAGCGCGCTAAGCGCATCGAGCACGGGCTCGATCTGTGTATAAGTCAGTTGACGCGTGGCCAGGTCGGGCCATTTGTGCTGCTGCCAAAGCGACTCGAGTGCGCTCACAGCACTGTTCGGGTGGGTCATAGCGGTTCCTTATTGCTTAAATTGCAAAGTTCATCGAGCACATAAGCAATATGTTGATAGTGAACTTTAGGCTCGCCCTTACTACCGCTGTGGTGGCTCAATCCGATCTCACAGGTGCGGCTATTGCTAACGGCGAAACGACAATTTTCCGGCACCTGCTCGGCCAAAGGCGCCAGTGCACTGGCGTTTAGCTCTGGCTGGGTAAACCCTTTGTCACCAGCAAAGCCGCAGCACTTAATGTACTCAGGCTCAGTTACCTGATGGCTGCATGCCGCCGCCAGAGCGCGCAAGGCGTTGCCCTGATCCAGCCGTCGACTGCTGCAGGTGACATGTAACAATAAAGGTTCATCAGCAGGCTTAAAATCGAGCTCGGGTAAGACGAAGCGGTATAAAAACTCGCTTAATTCATAACTGGTATAGACAGCAGAGTCCTGCAACTGCAAGGCACAGGGGCTGGCGTCCAACACCACCGGCCAGCGACCATCTTCACTAAGCTGCTGTAAGTAGCTTTGCAGTTGCTGTTGCTTGCTTTGCGCCTGTTGCGGATAACCTTTACTCTGCCAGGGCTGACCGCAACATTGCTGTGGGCTATCTGCCAGAATCAGTTCATAGCCAGCGCGCTGGCATAAACGTTGCACCACCTCGGCCAGCGGCGGCTGTCCCGGCGTGCCAAACACCCGATTCGGGCAAGTTGTGAAATAAACCAGGCGCTTTTGCGAAGCGTGCGGCTGCGACAATTTTGTTTTTGCTGCCGGTAGTGGCAGTGCTGGCCGGCGTTGTTGCCAGCGACTCAGCGGAGCGCCTACGCGTAGCGCAAAACGCGCAATGGTTTCGGTGCCACCCTGATGCTCTGCCAGCCAGCTTGCCAGCCGAGGATGTTTTGCCTGCGCGGCGCGCAACTGCTGTACCCAGGTACCGGTATTGATTCCTACCGGACACGCAGTAGCGCATAAACCCGTCGCTGCGCACGAATCGATACCCAGGTGCTGAAAGTCATTCATGATGGTGTCACGCTCTGCGGGCTCTAATGCCGCGGCACGACGCATCAGCGCAATGCGCTGGCGCGGGCTCAGCGTATAATGCAGCGACGGGCACTGCGGCTCGCAAAAACCACATTCAATGCAGGCATCAACGGTACTGTTTACCTCTGGTAGCTTTTTCAGATCTTGCAGGTGCGCCTGCGGGTCGTCATTGAGAATAACCCCGGGATTTAAAATGTCTTCCGGGTCAAGCAGCTGTTTGATACGGCGCATCACCGCCAGTCCCTCGCCGCCCCATTGGGCATAAATATAAGGCGCCATGTTGCGCCCGGTACCATGCTCTGCTTTCAGGGTACCGTTGAAGTCGCGCGTGATGAGTTCGGCCACGGCATCCATAAAGCGGGCGTAATGCTGAATTTCGTTGACACTGTCAAAGGCCTGGGTAAAGACAAAATGCACGTTGCCGTCTAAGGCGTGGCCAAAAATGATGGCTTCATGATAGCCAAAGCTGACTAATAACTGCTGCAGCGCATTCACCGCAAGGGGTAGCGCTTCTAGCGGCACGGCCACGTCTTCAATCACCACAGTAGTACCGCTGGCGCGTACGGCCCCGACCGCGGGGAACAAGCCTTTGCGAATTTGCCATAGCGCCTGGATGGTGGCAGGGTCGGAGCTAAAGGGGCAAAGCGCCAGCACTTCTGCGTCAAGCGTTTTAAAACAGTCATTAATGGCTCTTTCTGCAAGCTGTAGCGCGGCGCGATCATCACGGCCAATATCGATTAACAACGCAACGGCACCGGGTTCTGGCTGCACCTGACTGTGACGCTGCAGTAGAGAAGCAACCGAGGCCAGTGCCCGGTCGTCCATCAGCTCCACTGCCTCTACGCCAATTTCCTTCAGTTGCGGAATGATCGCGCACGCCGCATGGCTGTCGGGAAACAAATACAAACCCGTGGCGCTGGTCTGTGGTAGCGCAACAGTGCGATAGGTAATATCAGCAATGAAGCCGAGCGTACCCTCAGAGCCAATGAGCAGATGGCTGAGAATAGCAACCGGATCATGATAATCAAGCAATGCGTTCAGGCCGTAACCCATGGTATTTTTCAGGCGATACTGACTTGCGATTGCAGCCGCCAACTCGGTGTTTTCCCGTACTTCTTCTGCCAGTTGTGCCAGGCCGTCAAGCAGCTCATGGTGGCTGCTACGAAAGGCATTTACAGAGGCTTCATCAGCAGTATCCACACAGGTGCCGTCGGTCAGCACAAAGCGAATGCCAGCCATGGTGTGGTAACTATTATGCTTAACCCCACAGCACATACCCGATGCGTTGTTCGCCGCAATACCGCCAATCTGGCAGGTATTAATAGAGGCCGGGTCCGGACCGATTTTGCGTCCATAAGGCAGCAGCGCCTGGTTCGCATGCGCGCCAATAACACCGGGCTGAAGTTTTATGTAAGCACCGTTAGCCAGAATCTCGTGGTTTTGCCAGTCGCGGGTCAACATTACTAATACCGAGTCCGAGATAGCCTGACCCGATAAGCTGGTGCCTGCTGCACGAAAGGTCAGCGCAATGTTATGTTGCCGCGCCAGACGAAGCAGCTGCTGCAACTCAGCTAACGCAGCAACTTGCACCACCAACTGCGGCAGCTTGTGGTAAAAACTGGCATCGGTGCTGTAAGCCATACGCCGGCTCAGATCTGTGATCAACCGCTGCGCAGGAACCACATGGCGCAACTGGCGCAAAAACATGTCAAACTGTTCGGTCACCGTTTCTCCTGCTGTCGCCTTTATCTACGGAGGCTCTGGTCATTAAAGGTGATTTTGATATTCACATCAACTGGTTTATATTTGAATAAAAAATTCCGCAGATCTTCTGCAAGCTCTCAAAAGGTGGGACACGATGTCCGCATTTGCAAAAATAAAAGCCATTCAAAAATCGTTATCCAACAGTGAAGCCAAACTGGCCAGCTTTACGCTGGAGTCGCCTGCCGCACTGCGTGACTTATCGTCGCAAGAGCTGGCTAGCACCGTCGGCGTCAGTCAGTCCAGTGTCGTCAAGTTTGCGCAAAAGTTGGGCTACAAGGGTTACCCTGCGTTTAAACTCTCTGTGATCGATGCCCTGAATAAAAAGGCCCACTTAAGCGCACGGCTGCATGGCGAAATTACGCTTGAAGATGACTTCAACGAAATGGCTGATAAGCTGTTAGCCGGAAAAATTAATGTCCTTAGCGAGACGCGCAACCTTAATGAAAAAGCCGCGTTTCAGCAGGCTGTAAGCAAGCTTCTGGCGGCCCGGCGGATTCTTATTGCGGGTATCGGTGGCTCAGCGCTGGTGGCCAAAGATTTGTCTTACAAATTACAAAAGCTCGGTTTGCAGGCTATTGCCGACCCTGACAGCCACATTCAGCTAGCCAATGCCGCCACCTTTGGGCTTGACGACGTGGTGGTTGCCATTAGTGAATCCGGCAGCACCAAAGAAATCACCCGCGTGGTAAAAGAGGCGCGGCGCCATGGCAGCGCGGTCATTAGTATTACCCGTTATGGCAAAACCCCCATTAGTCAGGTATCGGACATTAAGTTATACTCCGTTGCCGAGAGCGAGCCGGCCCGACTGTCGTCTATTCATGCCCGGACCGCGCAAAACCTGGTCATTGATCTCTTATTTATTGCCCTGATTCAGGCTTCCGAGTCCGGCCGCGAAACCCTTACACGTACCAATCACGCATTTCAACGTTTGCGCCAGAATTAATCATTGTCCGGATACAGCAGGTACCGCTCGCGCTGCTTTTTAAACTGTGCCAGTTGGTCCTGCCAGCCGGCGCGTATCTGCGCTTCGCTCTGCCCTGCTACAATCGCCAGGCGCAGCTTGTCGGTGCCACTTAACTTGTCCATGAAATCCGGCGACTGGAAAAAGGTAACGCCGGCCTCGCTAAAGGCCTGGTGTGCCTGCAACAGCAGGCTCAAATCAAAACCTTCGATCGCGCTATTACGTAAATCAAGGCCATACAGGGTCTCACCCTCAAGTTTCGGGTGTGGCGCACTGGTTGGCATACTGCGCGGCGAGAACTGAAACTCGCCCAACCTCACTTCGTCGTGACCGATCACCTGAAATGGAAATTCGGTACCGCGGCCGACACTGACCGCGGTCGGCTCGAACAGACACAGCGACGGGTACAACTGAATCGCCTGTGCGTTCGGCAAATTCGGGCTCGGCGCGACAGGCAGCTGATAATCCATGTCACGACGATAATGGGCCACCGGAACCACCTTTAGTTGCAGCTTCTCCGCCTGGTTTATCCAGCCTTCGCCTTTAATCATCTGCGCCAGTTCAGCGACGGTCATACCGTGGAGCAGCGGAATCGGATGCATCCCGACAAATGACTGAAATTCCGGCGCAAGCACTGGGCCGTCAACGAAGCTACCGTTCGGGTTGGGCCGGTCAAACACCCACATGGTCAGGCCCTGCTCAGCAGCCGCTTCCATGACATAGTGCATGGTGCTGATATAGGTATAGAAGCGCGCGCCGACATCCTGAATGTCAAAAATGATGGTATCGACGCCTGCCAACATTTCCGGCGTCGGCTTTTTGGTTTTTCCGTAGATCGACAAAATCGGCAAGCCGGTACGCGGGTCGATGGCATCATCGATGGTCTCGCCCGCTCCTGCGTCACCGCGAAAACCATGCTCTGGCGCCAGCACTTTAACCACCTCAACACCTTGCGCAAGTAAGAAGTCGACCAGGTGCTCATCGCCCACCCGCGAGGTCTGATTCACCACCAGGGCCACACGCTGATCGCGCAACTGCGGCAGGTAATCCTCACTTTGCTCGGCGCCTACAATAATCGGTAGTGAGGCACTGACCGGCGCGGCCGTTTCGGTTTTCTGACAACCCGCTAACAGGGCGCAGGTGAGCGTGATAACGGCCAGCCACTTCATAACTGCGACTCCACCGCGGCGCGTAAGAAGCCATTCTGCTGCGCCAGCAGTTGCTCGGCGGTCGTTGCGTCAAGTCCGGTCAGGATCATCAGAATGGCCAGTTTCGCGCGGTTATCTGCGGCTTTCAGTGCCTGCTCGGCCACCTCGCGCTCGCAGTCGGTGGCCTGCATGACAATACGAATGGCGCGTGCCCGCAACTTTTCGTTACTGGCGTTCACGTCAACCATCAGGTTCTCGTATGACTTGCCAAGGCGGATCATGCTGGCGGTGCTGAGCATATTCAGCACCAACTTCTGCGCCGTTCCCGACTTCATACGGGTGGAACCGGTTAAGGCCTCGGGCCCTACCACCGGGCAAATACCAATGCTGGCGGTGTTCATTAACGGGGAGTCAGGGTTACAAGTTACAGCCACGCTGACTGCTTTGATGCTGTTTGCGTACTCAAGAGCCGCGACGACATAAGGCGTGCGGCCACTGGCCGAGAGCCCGACCAGCACGTCATTAGCACTAAGGTTGACCGCCTGCACATCGGCAACGCCAGCCTCGCGGTCATCTTCTGCGCCTTCAACGGCAAACTGAATGGCTTGCTCACCGCCGGCAATAATGCCCTGCACCAGATCATCAGGCACGCTGAACGTCGGACGGCACTCCACTGCGTCGAGAATACCGAGCCGGCCACTGGTACCGGCGCCGATGTAGAATAACCGCCCGCCTTGCTGCAGTTTATCGACAATAGCATCCACCGCCTGTGCAATTTGCGGAACCTCGGTTGCCACCGCCGGCGCGACTTTGGCGTCTTCATGATTAATTTTTCGCAAAATGGCTTCGCTCGATAGCAGGTCAATATCGAGCGTGTCAGGGTTACGCCCTTCGGACACGATACTATTAAGTTGTGCCAGCAAATCTTCCGTTTTCTTTATGTTTTCCATGCGAACTCTTCACGTGCTTGTGGCTGCTTTGTCGGGCGCCCGGCCAGACAAATAAGCGTCGAGATGGTGGTGCCGATCATCAATTGCCAGGTGAAACCAATATCGGTCACCCAAGTGGCCGGCAAGAGTAACTGCTGTGTGTATGGCTGCATCAGTAGCGGTGACAAAAAGCCAATGACTAATGCGGCTGTGACTGTGCGACGGTTGCCCCGCTGACTGAACAAGGTGACAAAATAGACCCCTAACAGACCGCTATAGGAGAAAACCATAACACTTAAGGCAAATTGCAGCAGCGGTGTTTCGGTATATTGTTGCCAGTAGTAGCAAAGACATGCCATCAGTGCCAGCGCCGCGGCGACCAGCGCCATACCTACCTGCCCCGCCCTGACGAAGTGCTTATCGTCGCGCGCTTTACCGCGACTTTGCTGCCAGGGCCGGTAAATGTCCTGAATCAACACGCTCGACATGGAGTTCAGCCCCGAATTCAGGGTTGAGAGCGCGGCCGCGATTATGCCGATAGTCACCAGTCCGCGAACGCCTGCGGGTATTTCCGTTAAAACGTAGTACATGAAAATGGTGACAGCTTCGCCGGCAAAGGTTGGCACGGGCTCGGAACCTGATGCGCTGGCCATGATGTCGGGGCGCTGATAGTAAATAAACAACAGCAAGCCGATGATAATAAACAGCAGCATGACCGGAATAACCATGACCACCGACATGAGAATAGCTTTGCTGCCCTCTTTCGCGTTCTTACAGGTCAGAACCCGTTGCGTCATATCCTGATCAAGACCGAAGGCGGCAATATTAAGTAGCACAAAGCCAGTCAGCACCGACCAGATATTAAATACACCGGAACTGCTGAAGTCGACGTCGGTGTCAATGAGCTGTAGCTTCGAGCCCATGCCCGGCGCAGGGTTTTGCAAGGCGTGGAATAACTCACCAAAACTTAACGGAATGGCGTTATAAAGGACAATAATTACCGCAATTGCAGCGCTGATATAGACCAGCGCCTGCAGCACATCGGAATAAATAACGGTGCGAATACCGCCATAAACCGTGTAAACCAGACCGACGAAGGTCAGAATGAGCGTGGCGGTAATAACACTGTTGGCCTCAATATTGCCGAACAAGATCATCGCGACGGCAATGGCCGCCATATACAGCCGCGCGCCACTGGCAAACACCCGCCCGAATAAGTACATAAGCCCCGCCTCGCGCTTGGCACGCGCACCAAAACGTTGCTCCAGCAGCTCGTAAACCGTGTAAACGCGCTGCTGATAAAACTTCGGGATCAGGAAGACTGCGACGAAGGCAACCGCAATGAAGGCACCAATATTGGTTGCCAGATAGGTAAGATCGCCACGATAGCCCTGATCAGGCCCACCCAGGAACGTCGCCGCTGACTGCGAAGTTGCCAGCACCGAAATCGCAACCACCCACATCGACATTTTATTGCCGCCGAGAAAGTAGTCCTGTGTCGATTTACTCTGCCGGTTAAACAGCCAGCCGCTGCCCAGCAACACCAAGCCATACGCCACAAACACCAGCACGTCGGCAAGAGAATATTGACCTAGCATAATCCTTCGCTTTGCTTCTACATTGTGCCCATAAAATAAATTATTCCACCCACAAAGTATAGATGGAATATAAATTTGGAATAAAAAGAGGGGGCTGCCCCCCCTTGCCAAATGTTATAGGCGGGTGGTGAGGAGTTGCTGGATGGTGCGGCGCAGCAGGTCCTCGAGCTTGGCGCCGGCGTGGCCGACGTTGGCTTCGGTGTTGTCGTCGACGCTGGTCTGCGCGGCGATAGTGAACTCGCGGGTGCCGTCGTGCAGTGGCAGGCAGATGTGCGCTAAGGCAACGACTTCGCTGGTGCCACGGGTTTCGCTGGGTCCGGCGCCGAGCTTATGGAAAATACGCCAGTTGCCGCCGGTTGCGGTATCTAAGGTGTCCTGCAGGCTGCGTCCGGCAAGAATGGGGTATTGCGCCTGCAACGCCTTTGCCACTGCGCGATGCGGCATCAGACTGGCACCGGCCATCATGCCACCGGCGTTGGCCACATTCTCACTATGCCCCGGACCATAAAACAGCATCATGACAGCGTCGTCACTGACCCCCGGCAGGCGCGTCTCAGGCACGCGTTTGTGCGTGGCGAGGCGTTTTAAAAACTCGGCCGAGGCCAATGTTGTCATTGGTTTATTACCGGTCAGGCCGCAGTCTTCGCAACGATAGGTCAAAGCGCCGGGATCATTGTCTCGGGCGACAAACTGGGCGCTGACAAAACGCGACGGCGTACGCCAATAATTATCTTCCGGCACGAACGCAGAAGGACCATAGGCCCCGCGAAACTTAACTTCGGGCTGGCCAATATTCAGCCATGCGTCGTGAAACAACGCGGTCAGGTAGTCGCGCCCGGCAAGGTTGGCAAAGTAATAGGCGATAGCGTTCGAGTTGCCATCGGCCAGCCCGGAGCTCTCATAGCTATGAACGCTGGTGATTAAGTCGGCGAGCTTCACGTCACCGACCAGGGTATCGGGCTGGGCCAAATTCGCACTCACCAACGACATGGCGCCAGCATACGCCATCACTTTTGAAGAACTCCACGGCTCATATAAGTCGTCATGCGTGCGCGCATTGGCAAGGTAACGAAATGCCAGTTCATCGCCCTTTTGCGCATAATCAATCACCAATACTTTCCCATCCTCCACCGAGGCCGGGAAAAAGGTCCAGTCGTGCACCGTCTGCTCAACCCAGCCCTCGCCGGTGCCGGTCTCGGCCACGGTCGCATAGTTTTCATTGTCCGCAGCGACGGTTGGCGCGCAGGCCTGCCAACGTGGCTCTGGTTGCGCCGGCAGCAGTGGCGGTGCCCCCATGATCTGCTCATAATAAGTCAGACCTTCCGGCTCCTGCTCGGCAGTACAGGCCACTAACGGCAGAAAGGCGCACAGGCTCATCAGGCATTTTGTTGTATTTTTCATCGTTTGATTCCTTATTATTCCCAGTTCAAGAATAAAGTATTACAAATCGAGAGGCAAAGTATGGCAGTATGTTGGCCATTAACGCACACGAACTCATAAGAAAGATAGTCTATGACGCACGAAACGACGCCTTTATCGCCAGCCGGTACGCTTTACGCTGGCATTGACGGGGGTGGCACTAAATGTCGGGCCGAATTGTACAACGCCGATGGCAAGCTATTAGGCGCTGGCATTGCCGGCGCAGCCAATATCGCCCGTGACAGTGAAATCGCCAAGCGATCCATACTGGATGCGGTTACCGCGGCGGTTAGTGAGGCGCAACTGCCGCCTGAAAGCCTTGGACAGATACGCGCTTGTGGTGGCTTTGCCGGCGCTAATTTGCCCTCAGCTGCGAATATAATGCGTCAGTGGCAGCACCCTTTTCAGAGTTTTGACTTCAGTTCAGATCTGCACACAGCACTGTATGGCGCCCACAATGGCGAAAATGGCGCGGTACTGGTCATCGGCACCGGCTCCTGTGCCGCTGCGCTGGTAAGCGGTCAGCTACAACAGTTCGGCGGTCACGGTTTCTTACTGGGCGATAAAGGCAGTGGCGCCTGGTTGGGTAAGCAAGCGGTCATTCATACGCTGGAAGCTATTGATGGCATTCAGCAGCACGGCGCGCTTGCCGCCGCCGTGCAAGCTCATTATCAATGTCACAGCGCCACCGCTTTAGTCGACAAACTCAATCAGGCTCACCCCGGGGTGTTTGGTGAGTTATGCCCGCTGATACTGCAACTTGCCAATGATGGTGAAGCTAGCGCCAGGGCGCTGGTAGCCGAAGGCAGTACTTACCTGAGCGCTATAGCCCGCAAAGCCCTGCAAAACAGCGGCGGTAAGTTAGTGCTCACCGGTGGCGTTGCGGGTGCGCTGCAGCGGTGGCTCGATACCGACATTCGCGAACAGCTGAGTACGAGCCACTATGGCCCCGAGTGGGGTGCGATTATGCTCTACCAAAACGGAGGCATGCCAAGCCATGGTAACTGAAACACGCATGCAGCAAGAGGCCCTGGCGGTCCCCCAGGTCATTGCCGCGCAACTCGAGGCCAACGCAGGACGCTGCGCCGCCTTAGGTGCCGCACTGCGCGAAACGCCACCGCAGGCCATCATGATGATCGGTCGTGGCACCTCCGATCATGCCGGTGTGTTCGCCAAATATCTGTTTGAAGTTGAAGCAGGCATTCCGGTATTCGCTGCCGCACCCTCCGTTGCCGGCATTTACCAGCGACAGTTAAAGCTTGAGAACTGTCTGGCGATTTGTATTTCGCAGTCCGGACAAAGCCCCGATATTGTCCAGCAAGCCGAGCTGGCAAAAGCCGGGGGTGCCAAACTAATCGCGATCGTCAATGTTACCGACTCACCGCTGGCGCGCCTCGCTGATACGGTACTGCCGCTGCACGCGGGACCGGAACTGGCGGTCGCCGCGACCAAAAGCTACCTGGCCAGTCTAAGCGTCCTGGTACAAATGTGTGCCTACTGGCAACAGAGTCACCAGTTGCATGCCGCACTAGAACAGCTGCCAGAGCAGCTGCAGCAGGCCCAAAACGAACCTGCAATGCTACATACCGAACACCTGCAACAGCTGCGCCACTGCGTAGTACTCGGTCGCGGCTTTGGCTATGCCATCGCCCGTGAAGTGGCACTTAAGCTCAAAGAAGTTCTGGGCATTCACGCCGAGGCATTCAGTAGTGCTGAGTTTTTGCACGGCCCGGTCACTCTGGTCGAGAAGCACTTGACGGTATTTAATATTCACATTCATGATGAAGGCAGCACGATGCATCAGCGCCAACTGGCCGATATTGAACAACGTGGTGCCGAGGTTATTCAGATGAAAGCCCCTGCGAACATGCACCCGCGCCTACAGCCACTGGCGGTCATGCAGCGCTTCTATCTGGACATTGAACACGCCGCGCGACAGCTGGGCCTGAATCCCGATGCGCCGCCAGGTCTGAAAAAAGTTACGGAAACCCACTAATGTTTGTTTGCGATTACGTCCTTACCCCCAAAGGCTGGCAACATCATCAGCAGGTCAGCGTTGAGCATGGCCGTATTGTCAGTGTCAGCGATGCTCCTGAAGACCACCAGTTACCCACTTATCATGGACGCCTGGTTCCCGGCTTCATTGACGTACAAGTAAATGGTGGCGGTGGCGTGCTGTTTAACCAACAGCGCTCACCAAAAGCATTGCGCCACATCATGGCGGCGCACCTTGAGCATGGCACCACCGGCATGTTGCCCACGCTTATTACAGACAGCATAGAAGCCATGACCGACGCCGCTCAGGCCATTAAAGATGCCAAACAACAAGGCGTTGCCGGCATTCTGGGGGTACATTTTGAAGGCCCCTGGCTGTGCAGCAAACGCAAAGGGGTACATAGCGAAAAGTATATTCGTGAACCCAGCGAAGAAGAGCTTGCGTTACTCACCGACCCCGAGCTGGGATTGGTTATGGTGACACTCGCGCCGGAAACTGCCTCTACTACCATCATCAGTAAGCTGGCGAATGCGGGCATCAAAGTCTTCTTAGGCCACTCCGACGCCAGCGCAGAACAGGTGAACGAGGCGTTAAAAGCCGGTGCCGTGGGCTTTACCCATTTATACAATGCCATGTCGCAACTGCATTCCCGCGCACCAGGCATGGTGGGTGTTTGTCTGGCCAGCGACGCCTATGCCGGACTGATTGTTGATGGCTTTCATGTCGACCCACAAGCCTGTCAGGTTGCCTTTCGGGCGAAAGGCAAAGGCCAGATGATGCTGGTCACCGATGCCATGGCGCTGGCCGCGACCGATGCTACCGAAGTTGATTTTTTTGACACCAAAATTCGCCGCAAAGGCAATAAGCTGACCACCCCCGACGGCACGCTGGCGGGCTCCTGCCTGACCATGATCGAAGCGGTTAAAAATACCGTGAACCTTTGCGACATGCCCTTAGCTGACGCGATTGAAATGGCGAGCCTGACCCCGGCCAAAATGCTTGGCATTGCCCACGAGGTAGGCAGCATTGCCCCGGGCCACCAGGCCAATTTTATGCTCTTAGATGAACACTTGAATATCGCGCAACTCTGGTTGCACGGCGAAACCACCCGTAAGGACGCGTAATCATGGCAACCTTTATTCCCATGCTGGTTATTGGCTTACTGTTTTTTATTTTTGGCTTCGTGACTTGGCTAAACGGCGCGCTGATCCCCTTTTTGCAGACTATTTCGGATCTCAACGAGTTTCAGGCCCTGCTGATCGCGTTTTGCTTTTACATTGCCTACGTGGTGATGGCGCTGCCTATGTCATGGGTGCTTGACCGCACCGGCTATAAAAATGGCATGGTGCTTGGGCTTGCTCTCATCGGCTGTGGCCTGCTGTTGTTTGTACCTGCCGCGCAAACGCATCTGTTTGGCATCTTTTTGCTGGCGCAGTTTGTCGTCGGCTCCGGGCTGACCATTTTACAAACCGCCTCAAACCCTTACATTGTGCGCATTGGCCCTCACGATTCTGCCGCGGCGCGAATTGCTATTATGGGCATTTTGAATAAAGCCGCCGGGGTTATCGCGCCATTATTTTTCACCTGGCTGGTACTGGCTGACTTCCCCAACGTGAGCGCGGCGAGTATGGCCGAACTGAGCGCGGTTGAGCGTGCCGCCCAAGTGAATGCTATGGCGGCCAAAATTATTCCGCCCTACGTTGGTATGGCTATTGCTATGTTCGTACTGGCGGGTGCTTTTTACCTGGTACGTCTGCCTAAAATTAAAGAAGAACCGCCAAGCGGTGCCGCAGTACATGAGTCGGTGTTAAAATATCCGCAGCTGGTACTTGGTGCCATTGCCTTGTTTTTCTATGTGGGTGTTGAGGTCATTGCCGGTGACACCATTGGTATGTATGGCTCAAAGCTGGGCCTGGCGAATTATTCCAGCCTGACCTCGTACGTCATGACCGCCATGGTAGTCGGTTATGTACTTGGTTTAATCCTCATTCCACGCTGGCTGAGCCAGCAAGGCGCGCTGACGGGCTCTGCGCTATTAGGCGTTATTTTTACCGGTTTACTGTTAGTTAGCTCCGACACCAGCACAACCATCGCTAGCGTGCTTTGGGGCTGGAGCGGCGCACCGCTGGTGCCTGACTCGGTAGCCTTTTTAGCGCTACTTGGCTTCGCCAACGCCATGGTCTGGCCCGCCATCTGGCCTCTGGCGCTGGCAGATTTAGGCAAATTCACCGCCCGTGGCTCGGCCATCTTAATTATGGGTATTGCCGGCGGCGCGATTTTACCCCTGGTTTATGGTGCTTTGGCGGACGCTTTCAGCAGCAAAAGTGCCTACGCATTCTTGCTGGTCGGTTATGTCATCATCGGCTGGTATGGCTTGCAGGGACACAAGAAACGGAGCTGGTAAAAAGATCTTCCGTGGTAGGCTTTGTGCTATCCGGCGTTTCAGGCTATCCTGAATAAAAAATAAGAAGTAGAACAAGAGTCCGTGCGCCGTGGAAATGCATCTTCCCACCCTGATTATTACGATCATTGCACTCAACTTAATGTTGTGTGGGGTGATGTTGATCATTTATCAGGTCCGGCGTACCCAGAAAAGCTTTCTGACCTGGGCGTTATCATGTGTGATATTCGCCATGGCTATCATGTTTTCCAGCGCACGGATCCTGGTCGAAGACCAGTTATGGCTGACTATTTTTGTTGCCAATCTTGCCTTTATTTTTGCGCCGTTACTGGCATTGCATGGTCTGCGACAGTATCAGGTACAGGGGCCCGTTTCCTTAAAGCTGGTCGCCTTGGTCATGAGCTATAGTGCGCTGCCACTGGTCTACCTTTACACGTCGCCCTTGCATGCACATACCTTAACCGCCGTTATCTGCGCCGCCATTTATTTATTTGCCGCGGCCTTTATGCTGACCATACGTCAGGCTCCGGCGCTCTCGCGCAATGTATTGTTTCTACTCTTCTTACTACATGGGGCGCTGATGCTCGGTATGGCCGGCATGCTGGTTGAGAATCTGGGGGCAAGCCAGTTTATTACTGTGCAGCCTATTCTTAAACTAATGCTGATCACGCATCTGTTACTCACCACCGGTACTGTGACGTTATTCCCGGTGTTTGCATTCGCCATGAGCGAGCGACGCTTGCTCGAGCTCGTCAACTTTGACGAGCTGACACGCTTGTTGAACCGACGCGCGTTCTTTGAGCGCGCGAGTATGATGCTGGCAAAAAACCGTGTTTTACGACGGCCTTTTTGTGTACTGGTGGTCGATCTCGACGAATTAAAGCGCATCAACGATCGCTATGGCTATGAAGCCGGCGACGCTTGTCTAAAAGCCGTCGCTGACGTTATCCGCGACACAATTCGCGACCAGGACGTGGCAGCGCGCATCGGGGGTGAGGAGTTTGCCGTGGCACTGAGCGATGCCGACCGTAATCAGGTTGAACTGCTTAGTTATCGCTTATGTCAGCGGGTCGAGCAGCAAGCATTTAGCTTTCAGGGTGAGCCGATTGAGCTGACGGTGAGTATTGGCGGTATTTTCAGTATTGCCAGCCGCCGCGAGCTAAATGACCTGCTTAACGCTGCGGACACCGCACTTAACCAGGCCAAAACCAGTGGCCGTAATCAGTTCAAATTCGCTTAGGGACTACTTATGATGTTGCATCACTACTTTGCTAAAGGCCTGCTCGTTAGCGCCTGCATTAGCGCGGCACTGACGTTCTCCAACCCGGTGCAGGCACAGACCGCCGACTCCATCCGTAATACCGCCACCGAAGTACTCGACGCTTTTAATATTCCCGGCCTGGCGGTGGTTGCCGTAAAAGACGGTGAAATTATTCTGGCGGAAGGCTTTGGCGTTCGCGATATTGCCACCCAAGCTCCGGTGAACGCTGACACCCTGTTTGGCATCGCCTCAAACACCAAAGCGTTTACCAGCGCGGCGATCGGCACCTTGGTTGAGCAGGGAAAACTGCACTGGGACGATAAAGTCATCGAGTATATCCCCGAGTTCCGTCTGGCCGACGCGCAGCTTACCCGTGAGCTGACGATACGCGACCTGCTGAGCCACCGCTCAGGGCTTGGCCTTGGCGCCGGCGACCTGATGATCTGGCCGAATACCGATAAGGACATCCACTCGTTACTGGCCGGGCTGGCTTATGTACCGGTGCAACGCGGATTACGCGAACGCTTTGCCTACAACAACCTGATGTTTGTGACCGCCGGAGAGGTCATCGCTCGCGTTAGCGGCATGCCGTACGCTGACTATATCGCGCAGACCTTTCTTGAGCCTCTCAATATGAGCAATACGCGTGTGGGTTTTTCTACTATTCCGGAAAGCACCACGAATCTGGCGACAGGCACCATTGAAAAAGAGGGTGAGCTGTACCGTTTTCCTCTTGATTATCTGGAGGATTTCAGCGCAGCAGGCGCGATGGCCAGCAGCGTCAATGACTTAAGCCAGTGGCTGCTCACCCAATTACAAGGTGGCGTAGCGCCCTCAGGTGAGCGCGTCTTCAGCGAAGCCACGCAACATGAAGTCTGGCAGGTGGCAATGCCACTGGGCGTACCTGCGGACGCGGCGAAAACCGGAACACACTTTCGCGGTGTGGGTATGGGCTGGTTCCTGAAAGACTATTATGGTGTAAAACATATTTCGCACAGCGGTGGTATTTTAGGCATGCTGTCGTTGACCACACTCATACCGGAGAAGAACTTTGGTATGGTGGTTTTAAGCAATCAGCAGGCCTTTGGTGGCCTGACCGCCATTACCGAAGAAGCATTGGAAGACCTGTTGGACTTACCTGATCGGGACTGGGTGGCCGAAGAACAGGCTGAATACCAGGCCTTTATGCAGCGCAAAGCCGAGTTTCAGCTCAGCCAGCCCGAACTGGTACGCGACGCATTGCCGCTCCTTGCCTACAGCGGCACCTACAATGACCCATGGTATGGCGACATTAAGGTGACCTTTGCGGACGATCAGTTACGCCTTGATTTTACGCATACTGAGCTGCTGAAAGGTCGGCTTGAGCATTACAACGGCGATACTTTTGTCGTGCGCTGGGACGAGGCATTACTTGAAGCCGATGCCTTTATTGAATTTAACGTGACGCGTGACAACGAAGTGCAAGGCGCCCGTATGGAAGCCGTGGCACCTTTTACCGATTTCAGCTTTGACTTTCACAACTTGCGTCTGCTGAAATTGCGGTGAAGCAGCTACTTCTCCTGCTCCATGTTCTGCCAGTGATGCTGCATTTCAAGAAAGGATAACGACGCTGACCAGGTGATCATCATAAAGCCCAACAGGCCCTCGGTGCCGTATAAAAAGCGCAGAGGGCCCATCGGGTAGGCGTCAGCAAAGCCGACGGTGGTGTAGCTGGCAAGGGATAAAAATACAAAATCAAATAAATCAGGATTCGCCAGCGCACCAATACCACCCGAGGGCGCCAGATCCGCATAATTAAATAATAACCACCCGCCCACACCAAATAACCACACTTCCCCAATGTGGGCGAAGAACAGTCCGATGAGCAGAACCATGATACGCGCCGGACGCCGTAGCGAACGATTTCGCTGCAGCATCCGACGCAACCGGAACGACGCTTCGTAATGCATAAGAATAACAAGCAGCACCAGCACTAAGGTGGCTGCTGCGACAATCCAATGATCACCAACCAGCATCGTTCCCCACCTTAGTTACTGCCTGCCGCGCTTGCTGACGTCGTTGCGTTGTAGTTTTCCACCCACTCACTCAGCAAGCGCACGCCATAACCGTTGCCCCCTGCCGGGTGGATACCACTGGCACTGGTAGCGTAGGCGTTGCCCGCCATGTCGATGTGGATCCAGGGCGTGTCTTTGGCGAAGTGCTGCAGCAAACGGGCACCCGCTTGCGCGCCCGGTGAACCGACGTTCTGAATATCGGCCAGCCAGCTATCGATAATGCCATCATAGGGCCCCAGCGGTAACTGCCAGACCAGTTCGCCAGTGGTTTCTCCGGCCGCTTTCATGGTGCTAATCAGGGCGTCATCGTCTGAAAAGATAGCGGCATAATCGGTACCAACTGCCCGCACTTTCGAGCCTGTTAGCGTCGCGATATCGGCAATAGCCCGTGCTTTTAACTTATCCCGCGCGTACCAAATGCCGTCCGCCAGAATCAGGCGGCCTTCAGCGTCAGTGTTGACCACTTCAATGCGAGTACCATCTGCCGCATGCAGAACGTCGCCCGGTAAAATTGCGCTGCCTGAGATCAGGTTATGCGATAACGGCACGACGCCGGCCACATTAAGCTCTGCCTCTTTACCGGCAAGCGCCATAACGGCACCCAACACAGCCGCACCGCCGGCTTTGTCGGTTTGCATACGCACAATGGAGCTGCCTGAGGTTTTCAGGTTATAACCACCGGTGTCAAAGGTATTGCCTTTTCCCACCAGCGCAATTGGCGCTTCATCGCCGCCACCTTGATACTCGACCACTAACAGGTGGGCCTTATGCTGGCTACCCTGGCTTACACCGTAAAGCGCGCCCATGCCCATCTCTTTTACTTGCTCGGGGGTGTAAACCGTCGCTTTAATGTCGTAATTACTTACCGCAGTTTGGGCAAGTTCTGCGATTGCTTTGGGATAGCCGTCACTACCAGGTAGGTTAATGATGTCCCGCGCCACAAATACGCCATGCGCTAAAGGCTGTGTGTCAGCATAAGTGTCGGCCGCGGCGTTGCTATTATCGCTATGCCAGTTAATCGTATAGTCAGGTCGTGCGGCGGGCTCGCTCTTATAGCGGTCAAAGCGATAATTGCGTAAGTCCATACCATGTGCCATTGCAGCGACCTGCTTAGCACTCAATCCCTTCGCGTGCATAACGACAGTTTCTGTCGCCTCGCCTAACTGCGCCGCTACCTGGGCGCCCAGCTTCTCGGCGTCGGCGCGCGTCATATCAATACCGGTGCCGACCACCCATAAACGTTTCGCGTAAAAACCAGGTAGTGCCAGCAGCTCGACCTGTTGCCCGTGTTTACCGGTGAAATCTTCCATTGCCAGAGCATTCTGAACAATATTGCGTACTTGAGCGTCCCACATTTGTGGCAACGCAACCGTGCCGTCTTCCGTTTCGGAAGCAAGGAACACCAGCACGTCGGCATTATTTTTGTGTTCATGCGCAAACTGATGCTGGGTCTTTACGTAATCACTAAACGCGGCTTGCGCCTGAACATCTGTGCTGAGCGCCGCGCCACCTGCCAAAACAGTAGTCAACAGCACCGCCATTATGTTTTTTTTCATCTTCGGGTTTACTCCATTTTTTTACCTATTTACTAAGTGTAAACATCCAGCAGCGAGAATGCTAAAACAAGTGATTAATCGTTGAAGTGGGTAGACAATGCGGCGGTTTTTCCCTAGAATTCCCGCCTGCTTGTTTGCAAGCAAACACTTCTTAGTAAATGCGCACCCGTAGCTCAGCTGGATAGAGCGCTGCCCTCCGGAGGCAGAGGTCACAGGTTCGACTCCTGTCGGGTGCGCCATATCTAGCGTGTTCCAGCGAAAGTATTTACGTACTAACATTTTCTTTGTGCCCAAATTGGGAGCAAAATTTACGTTACCCTGCTTTTTTACTTCAGTCTTGATCTTTAGCTGCATCGCCACTTCGCAGAACGATTGACCGACGCTTCGTTGTAGCTCGCCTGAACATCCCAGCTTGAAGAAACCTAAATTACGTCGTGGCGTAAAATTATTGCTTTTGCGCCAAAGCGTATATTGACATCTTTTCCGCTCTAGCGTATATTGCGAAATATTACGCTATGGCGTATAGTCATCAGATTCGCTATGGAACGAAACATTTCGGAGCAATCGAATCATGAATATCACCCGACCCGAGCAGCTGAGTGCATTAGTTAAAGACTACCGAAATAAACAAGGTCTCACGCAGGCAAATATTGCTGAGCTTGTCGGCATCCGTACTGCTACTGTTTCGAACTTCGAAAATAACCCTGAGACGTGTAAGTTAGAAACCGTTTTCAAAATTCTGGCGGCTCTCAATCTAAAAATTGATATAACGACCCGTAACCAAGTACAAAACGAAAACGCCTCCCAATGGAATGAAGGATGGTAGCCCATGGACAAGCTTGATGTTTATATGAACGGCATTAAGGTTGGCGAATATACCCGAACGCGAAGCGGAGCGAATCAGTTCACCTATGACAAAAACTGGTTGGTATCACCCGGACGACGCAGCATTTCCATGTCATTACCACTTCAAAGCACCCGGCACGAGGGGCCAGAAGTTTATAACTTTTTTGACAATCTTATTCCTGACTCTCGTGAAATTCGTGAGCGCATTGTCGCGCGTTTCCAGGCTAATTCGACCGAGCCATTTGATATCCTGGCACAAATCGGACGTGATTGCGTTGGCGCCATTCAGCTGATTCCCCACCACTCTCCAGCACCCAATATTAAACGTATTGAAGCCAGCCCACTCAGCGACAAACAAGTTGGCAAAATCCTGAGGGGATATCAATCTAAAACCCCGCTAGGCATGTTAAAGGACGAGCGGGACTTCCGTATATCACTTGCCGGGGCGCAAGAAAAAACGGCATTAATGTTTCGCGACGGACAATGGCATTTACCGCATAACGCGACGCCAACAACTCATATTATCAAGTTACCCATTGGCGAAATTCAGTCCCATGACCGCGTCATCGACATGAAGCACAGCGTTGAAAATGAATATTTGTGCTTAAAAATCGCCAAAGCCTACGGATTTGACGCGGCAAATTGCGAGATCATCACACCCGACGGCATGAAAGCACTCGCCGTGGAACGCTTTGACCGCAAGCTCAGCGCAGATGGCTCTTGGATTATGCGCCTTCCCCAAGAAGACTTCTGCCAGGTCATAGGTACCTCGCCAGCCAGAAAATATGAAACCGATGGCGGCCCAGCAATCGCAACAATCATGAAGGAACTGCTGGGCTCAGCGAATCCCATGGAAGGCCGCCATGTGTTTATGCGCGCCCAGGTTTTATTTTTGTTATTGGGTGCTACGGACGGTCATGCGAAGAACTTTTCAATTTTTATCGAGCGAGGAAGCCAATATCGTCTCACACCTCTCTATGACATCTTGTCAGCCTTTCCCGCCATTAGTAAAAAGGGCTTACACGAAAAAGATCTCAAGCTGGCCATGTCTCTCAAAGGTCGTCGGGGAAGAAAGTACGAATGTCGTATGATTCGTCGCGAGCACTTTCTGGCAACAGCTAAAGACGTCGACTTCAGTGAAGATTCCATGAATGGAATATTGGATTGTTAATGGCCAACTAAACTGACCCACTTTCGGCCATTAATTTTGATCCACTTCTCGTGGCTTCGGCCACATTTTTCTGTACCGTTTCCCGTTCAACTAGAAACGCGGGGGCGGCACATTGAAGGAGTGGACAGTGATACACAAAATAAAATCGATGTACGACAACGGCCAGGGACTCTCGATCCGCGCCATTAGCCGAGAGTTGAACATCTCGCGAAACACCGTGAAAAAATACTTAACGATGGACGTTCAAGGCATCAGCGTTATGATGGAAGATACCTCGCGACAAAAGTGGCTTGATGGCTATCGCGATTACCTGATTAACCAGCTCAAAGACTACCCCAAGTTGTCCGCAGTGAAGCTCATGCGCCGATTATGTCGCAAGGTAGGCAAGCTGCCCATCTCCGAGCGCAGCATGCGCCGTTACGTGCAAAACTTAAAAGCAGAGGTTGCTGTCGGACAGTATCGGTATTATGAACCCATCATCGAAACTGTTCCCGGTGTGCAGTGCCAGGTCGATCCCGGCGAGCTTCGTGGCGTACTTATAAATGGTAAGCCACACACGGTTTACTTTGTTGCATTCGTGCTCTCATACAGCCGCCTCATTTATGTAGGCTTTTCCTTGCAGCCCCTGAATACGCAGCGCTTTATTGAGATGCATGACGAAGCGTTTCGCTACTTCGGAGGCGTGACTGAAGAGTGCGTTTATGACCAAACCAAGTTGGTCGTACTGAGCGAAGAATATCGCGAGCTCAAACTCAATCAACGCTTTGCGCAATACGCTACGGCGGCATCATTTCATATTCATGCTTGCGAAGGCTTTGATCCGGAGAGCAAAGGCAAGGTTGAAGCAGCAGTTAAGTACGTCAAACAAGACTGCCTGTATGGTGAGTCGTTCCGCAGTGAAGCAGAGCTTCGTGCTTACACGCTTGATTGGCTAAATGACGTCGCCAACATCCGAGTGCATGGCACCACCAAAGAGCAGCCGCAGAGCCATTATGACCGCTCGGAGCGGTCACACATGAACCACTATAACGTAGCGATGGGCAGTTTAGACAACACGCCCATGCAAACACGTAAAGTCGACAAAACGGGGTTGATATCCTGGGCCTCGAACAAGTACTCAGTGCCTATGGAATGGCAACAAAGCCGGGTTGGTGTCAGTGAGGCCAATGGCCAATTACTCTTACTCGCCCCTGCCACCGGTGAGCTTATTGGTCAACACACGGTCAGTCTTGATAAAGGCCTTATTATCAAAAACCGCGACCATTACCGCGACAAAACTCAGGCGGTAGAAGCGCTTGAAACATGCCTCAATGAGCGTCTTGGTGTCGATGTTGGCCGTGCGATTGCGGCACAGTTCAAAGTAACCATGCCCCGGTTTTATAAAGACCAACTGCGCGGAGCTCTGGATGTATTAAAGCACTACGGTGAGCTACCAGCGGCACTTACAGGCCACTTGCTTGAGCGAGAAGAGTTAACGGCGAGCAAGATGCGTGAGCATATCGATGCATGGTTCAGTGCCGAGCAGCGCGGACGTAGGGTCGATGACGAGGATGATAGATCGGTAACCATCGATTTAAGCATGTACCGCCGTATCAGTCACGTTAACGCGCAACGGAGCCTATCATGAACCAGTTAGACAATGTCGCTAAACAGCTTCGCACCTTACGCTTAGGTGCAACCGCGAGCCAGTTGGCCACTCTGGTGGCCACGGCTGAAGCCAATGAAGAATCCTACTTAAGCTTCGCTGAATCGTTGGTGTCACATGAAATCACTCAACGCAACGTGAACCGAATAAAACGCCACTACAAACAGGCACAGTTCCCAAATGAAAAACGTCTCGACTTGTTCGATTATCGCCACCAGACCACGGTAACTAAGCGCCAAATCAATGGGTTACTCGATTTTAGTTTTATCGATGAACGCCAAAATGTGATTTTTATCGGCCCGCCGGGCGTGGGCAAGACCCACCTGGCCATTGGGATCGGTCATGAAGCAGTCCAGGCCGGATACAAAGTTCTGTTCAGAAACGCATTGACGCTCGTTGAGGAACTAGAGCTTGCCGAAATGAAGGGAGAGCTGAAAAAACGGCTCACACAGCTAAGCAAATACGACCTCATTATCATTGATGAGTTGGGTTACTTACCCATGTCGCGGCAGTCTCGTTACAACTTGTTCCAGCTTATCAATAACCTGTACGAATATCGGTCTATCATCCTGACCACGAACAAGGATTTTACCAGTTGGGGTGAGTTCTTCCATGATGACAATGTGGCGGTACCGATCATCGATCGTATCATCCATCACTCACACATATTTATGCTCGGAGGAGAAAGCTATCGACTGAAGGAAAAAGTTAGCAAAACCTGATCGCAGGTGGGTCAATTTTATTGGCCAAAAGTGGATCAATTTTAATGGCCATTGACATGGATGAAATGGCTACGCGAACGGAAGATGTCATACAAACAGTTGCGAGTGAATTACCCGCTACGTTCCCCAGCTTTATTGCTGATCCGATCTTCGATGGCATGCGCAGATATGCACAGCGGCTTGCGCGGTAGGTGTACTGCGTAGACAGCGCTGCAGCGGTCAAGAATTCACTTCCTTTAAGGCCTCAATTCATTCTGCGATTGGTTCTAAAAATGGGGGGATTACAATCTAAGCTTAGTCGCACTTTACCGTTTATTGTGATGTGATTTTTTAGTATCTTCGCTTCTCAACTGGGAGTTTTTAGAATGTCAGCATCACTTCGTAGAGTAAGCCGCTCACTTCATTTGTGGATATCGCTAGGTATCTTCATTCCTGTGGTTATCGTTATTGGTAGCGGGTTATTGCTGCAAGTTAAAAAAGAAGTGGACTGGATCCAACCTCCCACACAAAAAATGGCAAAAGGCGCACCGACACTTAGTTTTGCTGAAATTATCGACGCAGTTGCCCAAGTCCCTCAGGCAGAGGTTAGCAGCTGGGATGATATCGATAGGCTTGATGTAAGACCAAGCAAAGGGATTGTTAAAGTCCGCGGGAATAACCACTGGGAAGTACAGCTAGACGCAAAGAGCGGTGATGTATTACAAGTCGCCTACCGCCGCGCCGACACGATTGAAGCCATTCATGATGGCAGTTGGTTCTTTGAAGGTGCCAAGCTGTACGTTTTCTTACCCGCTGCTATTTTGCTGTTCGTGTTATGGATAACCGGGCTGGTCATGTTAGTCACAACCCTGAAAAGCAAATACCGTAAACACTATTATCAATCAAAGCGCCATAGATAAGTTGAGTTGCACACTCCTGCCGTGGGCAAACGCCGCTTGTTCATCTGCGCTCACATAATAGAGTTCATCGGTTACATTACGAATGCTCGTGCTCAACACGGTGTGCTCAGTCAGTTGCCACGAAGCGCCAGCATCAACGAGAAACACACTCTCTAATGCACGCTCACCAGCCGCCGAGCGTGTTTTGTCTGCCCGGTACTGCAAGGTAGAAAACAAGCGCATGGCATCAAATTGGTAGGTAAGCTCCATGCGTTGCGTATTGGCGGGGATATCAGCAACGGTATTTCCCTCCTCGTCTACGCCCCTTACCCAGGCACCACTTAAGGCAAAATTGAAGTGACTGTGGCGAGGTTGCCAGCTGAAATGATAAGTCGCGCCTTTCACTGTAGCGCGATCGAGATTGGCATACTGCAACAGGTCATTACTGAGCGATACCCGTTCAATGTAGTTATCAATGCGTTGATAAAACACACTGATATCGCCACTGAATTGCGTACTGTTATAAGCTACTCCACCTTGTAGGTTCATGGCTTGTTCAGTAGCTAAGTTTACGTCACCCCGCACGGTTCCGCGTGGTGTTTCGCCCGAGAAGAAACGCTCGGTCAATGTAGGGTTTCTATACGCACTCGAAATATACAGGTTAGCTGACCAATGTGGCGTGAACGCATAGTTAGCTCCGGCAAAGCCACTGATATTGGTGTTGGTGCTATGTTGGCCCTTATTCTCTTGTCGCAGCCAGTCGAGTCGCACACCAGCTGCGAGCGCAACATTTCCAATGCGACGTGATGTATCCACGACACCCGCCAACCCCAGTTCATCTGCAGTAAGCGATTGCACACGATACACCTCTTGTGCTGCCAGGGTTAATTCGCGTTCATCAATGACGACATTTTCGCGACCGTTCAGTTGCAGTTGCCAATTCATTTGCCATTGGGCTAGTTGTGCTTTACTGCCCATATCTGCACCAAAGTTGAGGGCTTGATTGCTGCTTTGATTAATGCGACGACCGGGGCGCAGCGTGTTGCTATCTAATTGCGATTGATGCCACCACAAATTACCGGTAACCGCAGCGCCGTTATCGCTTGCCAATACATTATCGAAGGCAAAATTGAGCTTGCCAAGCCAGTGTCGATTGGTTGGGTACGTGGTGATTTTACTCTGAGGAAAGTCGCTACTTGATTTACCCACATCTTGACTGTCTGAGTAGAGTGTCCACGCTTCTTTCAGACCCGCTTTTTCTGGTCGATGACGTACAAAAAATGCCGTCTGCTCGTATTGGTCGAAGAGCGCCCTGCCGTTTGCATCCTTACCATTACCTGCGTTGCGATACGCGACTTTCCAATCGGTATTTCGATGAAAGCCGGTATAGCTGTAATCTTGACCTCCCTGATTACTATTCCAGCCGACTTGTAGCTGGTGTCCAAATGGCTCTTTCATGCGCAAATTCACCGCGCCACCAATAGCGCCTGAGCCTAAGTAGGTCGAGGCAGCGCCTGGAATAACCGCTACCGAGCTAATAAACGAAGGGGGAATAAAATCGACACTCGCCCCCGCTCGGCGATCACTTAGAATCGGGACACCGTCGATCAAGGACTGAATCCGCCAGCGAGAAAACCCGCGGATACTGATGTTCTGTAGTTGTCCGCCCTGACCATTGAGGCTGATTAATGGCGACTGTGTGAGCAAATCATTTAGATGTGTGGGGGCCACCAAGTTTGCTTGATCATAGTCGTATTGTGTGAAGATTCGTGACAGTGTTTCGTGATAATACGGATGCTGCCCAGTTACCGTAACCCGCTCTACTTGCTGTGCAGTCGAGCTCGGCACTAGCACGCAGCCGAATGCGAGGAAGCCAGAAACTCTCAGTAGCAATGAAGAATTGAAATTCATGATATCCAGCAGCAAAAATAAAAACGGCAGTGCAAGCAGCACCGCCGTTTGAACTGAAATAAAAGCCGTACGTTTATTCCGTAATCACAGGTAACCCTGGTGTCCATGGGCCACCAGCATCAACCACTTGCCGTTGTAGGCTAGGCACTTTCGTTTCCTGTAACGCTTTCACGCGTTGGCTCACGTCATCCAAGCCTTCATTGGCATAACCTAACTGGTCGCGGTGCTGCTGCGTAGGGCCATAAGAAGAGCCCACGGCAGAGCTTGCATAGCCCAAACGACTCATGATGTTCGCTGGCTTAGCACCTTTGCGATCACGCGACGCTAGTCCATAAAGCGCTTGATTTACCGCATTAATCTCGGCTTGAAGTTCACCATAGTGCGTTTCAAGTTGCGCTATATCTCCCGGCGTGCGATCAATTGCCTGACGTAATAACGTCATGGTCTCTTTCACGTTATTGAGTACCGTTGTGGTCGTCGTTGCTTGCTTCCGCGCTGCGACGACTGCTCTGTCATACTCAGCACGCACCTCTGCAGAGGCTCCTTCGAGTGCGCCCTCGTAGATAGATTCCAAGACAAAGTCTACCGGTTCGGTAAGTTGTGTAACGGTGGTTCCTTCGCGCTTAAATAAAGTTGCCGAGTACGCGCCGGGCAATGCCAGCAATGTGCCTCGCGAACGTCGGCTTTCTTGACCAACAATCGCTGCGGTGTTCGCGTAGTTCATATCCCAAGTGACACGGTGAAGTCCTTTTTTCGTGCTTCCCTCAACTCGGTCAACGAACTCACCATTAGCATCTGTGATTTCAAGATACACAGCAGGCGCAGGCTCTTGGTTTTCTGCCTCCACCGCTTCCCAACTTGGATATTTAGGATACTCGTTGTTCTCCTCAAGCGCTTTTTTCTCAGCTGCCTGACGCTGCTCTTTACTGGTTAACAAGCTATCTTTTAGATAATAAGTGAGCGTGGCGCCATGAGCTGGGTTGTTAGCGATGAACGCATCATTACCATCAGTATCACTGTGGTTGCCATCAAGCTGGAACCACTTGACTGGGCGACTCGGCGCAAATAGCAATGCGTCTTCCTGCATGCTGCGCTCGGTCAAACCTCGCAGCGGTGCATAGTCATCGAGTATGTAGATTCCGCGACCAAATGTTCCGGCCACTAAGTCGTTCTCACGACGCTGAATTTTCACGTCACGGGTAGAAATCGTTGGAATCCCACCATCAAGTTCAACCCACTCTTTACCACCATCAACGGTAAAGAAGACGCCAAACTCGGTACCGATGAACATAAGGTTCTTGTTAACGTGATCTTGTACAAAACGCCAAACAAGATGTTTTTCAGGTAAGTCACCGGCTAACGACGTCCAACTCCGACCTAAATTCGTCGACTTGATCAGGTAAGGTTTGTAATCACCGTATTTGTGGTTATCCAGTGCGACATAAACCGTATTGGCGTCAAAGAGGTCAGCGCGAATATCATTTACGTAGGCGGTTGCTGGCACACCTTGGATGTCATTTAGATCGATTTCTTTCCAGTTTTTACCACCATCAGTAGTAACTTGGATTAAACCGTCATCGGTCCCAGCCCAAAGAATATCTTCATCTACCGGACTCTCCGCAAAGTTGGCAATAGTGTGGTATTCCGACATGGCATAGAGATCCCATCCCGCTTCTACCGACCAAGTACGGCCCATCATGGGCATATGCATGCGGTTGCCATCTTTGGTTAAATCACCAGATATCGGCGTCCAGCTATCACCCCGGTCATCTGAACGCCAGACACGTTGCGAGGCAAAGTAGATACGCTTCGGATCGTGGGCTGAGACGTTAATTGGGGCGTCCCAGTTAAAACGCTCTGCTGGATCGCCAGGTAAAGGTTGTGGCTTGATATAAACGCCTTCTTTGGTGGTCATATCAACTCGAGTTAGATTACCCTGCTGCCACTGAGAATAGACGATATCCGGATTGCCAGGCTCAACCGCTGGTTGGTGGCCATCGCCGCCCAGCGTTAAGAACCAATCCTTATTTTTGATTCCATCTTTACGAGCAGTACGCGATGGACCGCCCTGCGTGGAGTTATCTTGCGACCCGCCATAAACGTTATAAAACGGTTTCGAATCATCTGGCGCTACTTTATAGAACTGAGTGATCGGCAGATTCGCCATAAACCGCCAAGTTTCCATGCGGTCGTGCGACATATAGATACCGCCATCAGACCCGATTAACACAAAGTCGGGGTCAGTGGGATGAAAGGCCATGGCGTGGTCATCGACATGCTTATGAGTGGTATCGATCGGCGTCCAGGTTTTGCCACCATCATCAGACACCTTGCTGTAATTACTTGCGATGTAGACCCGGTCGAATTGATGCTGATCGACAAAAATTTCCTGATAATAATGAGGTCCTGTTCCGCCACCGACTTCATCTGACATCTTCTTCCAGCTCGCGCCTTGATCTGCTGAACGATAGAAGCCGCCTTCACGGTTGTCGATTTCGACTGTGGCGTATAAAACATCAGGGTTCATAGGTGAGATGGCCATACCTATCTTACCCATATTACCGGTTGGCAAGCCGGTTTTTAATTCGGTCCAGGTATCACCGCCATCGTCTGAGGTATAGATGCCAGCGCCAGGTCCTGTGCCTACATACGCAGCCACCGTGCGCTGGCGCGACCACGTCGCCGCATACAGTTTATCTGGGTTCCGCGGGTCAATCAGTAGCGAGGTAACCCCCGTCCATTCATCCTCTGGGGTCAGGACTTGTTTCCAGCTCGTACCGCCATCGGTAGTTTTATATAAACCGCGTTCACCACCCTTGGTCCATAAAGGACCTTGCGCAGAGACCCAGACAATATCAGGATTCGTTGGGTGAATGATGATGTCAGAAATATGCTCCGACTGCTCCAACCCCATATTTTTCCACGTTTTACCGCCATCTAGCGATTTGTAGACGCCGTCGCCGAAGCTGATATGGCGACCACCGTTGTTTTCGCCAGTACCGACCCAAATGATATTTGAGTTGCTTGGCGCAATGGTCACGTCACCGGTCGAGTAAACCGCTTGATTATCGAATATAGGGGTCCATGTAGTGCCCGCGTTAGTTGTTTTCCACACACCACCAGAGCCGACGGCGGTGTACCAAGTCGATGGATTATTTTGGTCGACAGCAATATCTGCTATGCGCCCTGACATGTAGGCTGGGCCTATGCCTCGTAACGCCATGGTCTTGAAGGTATTGCTATTAAAGATACCCTCGTCGTTATCTGACTGATCCGCGAGAGCCGGCGCGCAAGAAAGCGCCATAGTGACAGCTACTGCAGCTTTTAGGATTGTTCTCATTATTATTACCTAGGTTGAGGTCGTTAATTTGTCTAAACTATAGATTAGCGTGTCGCGATTCAATGGAATAAGCGACTAATGCACAAGTTTAGGAGGCCAATGCGGCCATAAACAACACAGGTAAAAAGCGATCAGATTCAAGCGCTTAATTGACCTTGGTGTCAGCTGAGCTATGGCTTGATTTGCTGTCGAGCGGCACAGTGGTGCTTTTGCGTCACGTGTGGATGCGAACGCAAGCGCCCTTTCAAGACGTTAGTGCCAACGTCGGTCCGGATGCCCGCCCGCATCAAGCCGGCCGGCAGTCCTTTCACTGCCCACGGCTTTATAGCCACGAAAATGAAAAGCCAACTTCACTTGCCGCGTAACGCAACCCTGCCCATACAGAAGCCACAATGTAAGGAATACCGCCCAGCAGAACCAGATCATAAAGCCATGTAAGTAGGCGCAAACCATCGGGTAGCGCTAAAAATAGCGGGTTCTCACTATCCCAACACAACCAAATAGCTAATGGCCCATCTCTAATTCAGGTATTTTTGAATCCCACCTATTGCAATTACGAATGATTCGCATTAACCTTGCCGTGATTCGCTGACCCGTGGTCAACCGACTGACCCGGCCCTGCTCAAAAGTTTTTGAAATCTTTAAGATTAACTCAATTGGAGATCCTAACGTGAAATTCAGACTTACAACGATCGCCGCTGCGATTTTACTAAGCCAAACAGCAACAGCGCAAAACAGTGAAGAAGTTGAACTAATCAAGGTAAAAGGCCAGCATTTGTCGGTTAGTGAGTCGAACTCAGTAAAAACGCCTACTCCAATTATTGATGTGCCACAAAGTTTGACAATTGTCACCGCTGAAGAGATTTCTGCGCGCGGTATCACAAGTATTGGTGAGATTATTGACTACACGCCCGGAGTGAACACAACTCAGGGCGAAGGCCATCGCGATGCAGTCGTCTTCCGCGGTGTTCGCTCGACAGCTGACTTCTACCTCGATGGTAACCGGGATGACGTGCAATACTATCGTGCGCTTTATAACATTGAACAAGTCGAAATTTTGCGTGGCCCTAACGCTTTACTGTTCGGCCGTGGCGGCACCGGCGGCATTTTAAACCGAGTCTCAAAGAAAGCTGATATTGGCGGTGAATTTACCGACTATACGGCATCACTCAATTCTTTCGGTGGCTTGTACACCGCCATCGATACTAATGTTACCGCAAGCCACAAATCTGCGGTTCGCATTAACGCCATGTATGAGCGCTTAGATAACCACCGCGACTTTTACGACGGCGAACGCTACGGCTTTAACCCTACTGCACGGATTGAATTGACCGACGACACTACTTTGGATCTCTCTTATGAATACATAAATCATGAGCGCTTCATTGACCGGGGTATTCCAACGGATGCCGATGGCCGACCAGTTGAAGCATTCGAAGATATCGTATTCGCCGATCCTCAGAACAACTATAGCGAAATTGAAGCTCATGTCTTCCGCGTGGCAGCAGAACATAAGTTCAGTGCAGCGGTAAAAGGTAACTTTAGTGCGTTTTACGGCGATTATGACAAAGTCTACTCAAACTTCTATGCCAGCGACTACGACCCTGCTAATGACCTTGTAGAGCTCGACGGTTATATTGATCATACGTTGCGCGATAACTTGATCCTCTCAGGTAACATTGTCGGAGAATTTGAAACCGGTAGTATTGGTCATACACTGATTGTCGGCACAGAGTTGATTTCTACGAATTCTGATCAAAACCGTTATAACCCAGTTTTTAGCACCAGTGGAGCTGATCGCGAACTCTTTACTGTGCAGCGCCCCATTCGCCTTAACGGTCTTTCTGGTGTGAATGCTAACGGCGAGAATTTCACTGTAAGCTTTAGCGACTTGAATGATGACACGCGCGTCAATTTAGAAGTCTTCTCGTTTTATGTACAAGATGAAATTGCGTTGTCAGAACACTTCGATGTCGTGCTTGGTGCTCGTTTTGATCAGTTTGACATCGAAGTCTTTAACGCCGACCCCGCGGTATTAGAAACCCGCAGTCGCACCGATAACGAGATTTCCCCGCGCGCAGGTATCATCTACAAGCCGATGGAAAATATCTCGTTGTACGCAAGCTACAGCCGTTCATTTTTACCGCGCAGTGGCGAGCAATATGCAGATATTAATGGAGCCAATGATAAGCTCGATCCAAACACATTCAGCAACCGTGAAATCGGTCTGAAATGGGACTTAGCTCCGCGCATGAGTTTCACCGCAGCGGTTTTTGAGAACGAACAAAGCTCGCCTCAGGTCGCGGATAACGACCCATCAACACTGGACGTCATCGACTCTGACATCAGCGGTTTCGAGCTTCAGTTTAAAGGTGAACTCACCCGCGATTGGCATTTCATGGCTAACTACAGCAATCTGGATGGTGAGATTGTGAGCCGGACAGGCCCTACTGGCCGCACTCCACGGGAATTACCGGAGCAAACTTTCTCGGCCTGGAACACGTATCAGCTAAGCGATAACTTCGGGGTTGGGCTGGGTGTTACCTATCAAGATGAAAGCTTTATCAACAACAGTAATACCGCTGTCTTGCCAAGTTATACACGCGTAGATGCATCTGCGTATTACGAGATTTCTGACACTATGCGAGTGCAGGTAAATATTGACAACCTGACCAATGAGCTTTACTTCCCAAATGCTCATTCGACTCATCAGGTAACAGTGGGAGCACCACTTAATGCATCGGTGTCGTTAGTAGGAACGTTCTAATACGTTTAGCAGAAAAATGAGAAAGGCCGAGTCGGATAACGCCTCGGCCTTTTTTATTAAACCCGACACTCATCACACATGTCTGCCGTTAACATGTGTGCGAAGTTTTTCGCTAACAGAGACCTTAACGAATTATCGCAGTAATGCTTCTTAGTTACATGCGGATGCGAGCGCAAGCGTCCCTTGAGTACATTGTTGCCAACATCGTTTAGTAAAGGGTTATTGGGGTCAGTTGATGGTCCTGTTGCGCGCGCTTTCAGCTCTGGCGGCAAAGCCAATACCGGCACGGTTGCTGACAATTGGGCTGCCATGAAGAACGCAATCGAATAGCGTTCTATGCCATTTGTGGGGCTTTCCACTTTGTGGTTTGTGGCTTTTAACAAGCCGTTGGAGGCCAGCTCTAACAGCTCACCAATGTTCACGACCAGTGCGCCCGGAATCGGCTCAACGTCCACCCACTCGCTACCACGCTCAACTTTAAGTCCGCTTTGTTGGTCCTGCATTACCAAAGTGAGGTAGCCTGGGTCTTTATGCGCTCCGACGCCTTGCTGCACGGCATCTTGCGCGGGGTAACGGATGAGTTTGGCATGGGTATAAGGCTGCTCGCCAATAGTCGCATCAAGCGCATTGCGCTCAACACCCAAAGACTGACAGAGCTTCTGCAACAGAGTAACCGTTATGTCACTCAACTCGCGTTGCAAGGTCAAAAGAGCGGGCTTCAGGCTCGGCATCGCAGTCGGCCACAAATTTGGACCGATGAGTTTTTGCCAAGGCTGTTGCAGTTGTTCTGGAGCGAGCGAGAGTTCTTCATTCATCCAGTCAAATTGCTCGCGCGCATCAAGCAGGCCGGCAGTCATTTCATTGCCGACGGCGTTATAACCACGAAAATGAGGCGAATGACTCATATCCACTTCTTGCTTATCTTCAGCAGATAGCTGAAAGAAGTGCTTACTTAGGGCTAAATAATGTCGCTGCGCGTCGCTTTCTATGCCATGGTCGACAAGATAGAAAAAGCCGACTTCACTTGCCGCATAACGCAACTGCGCTAGGCCTTCGTTGGTATTAAGCGATGTCATAGAAATGATCGGTAGTGTCGCAGCGTTCATAGGCGCTCCATAAATCGTATAACGAAGCTGACTATAAGTCGCTGCGTATAATTTATGAACGAACCAATCTGTCTAAGTTAGATTGTTTCGCTATAGCCAACGCCGATTCAGATGCTTGTACCAACGGTTTCCGGCCCACATGGAAGCGACGATATAGGGAATACCACCCAGCACCCACATGATCAGGCCCGCAAGCTGCTGATCCTGCAAGTGACGGGCTTCGCCGTACAAAGGTTCACCGGCGAAGGTAAGCAGGGCGCCTAAAAAGCCGGTGTGCATCAAGGTGAAAAGCAGCGCCAGCAGCGCGAAGGGAACATTACGTGCGTTTGCGTGCAGCACCGCCCACCAGAACCAGACTGCAGTAATTAAGAAGCAGGCATGTTCGAACACATGCACCCAGGGGTCATCCACTGCCAGCATATAAAAGACTGGTACGTGCCAGAACCAGATCATAAAGCCATGCAAATAAGCGCAGAGCATGGGATAGCGGGTGATTTTGAACGCGTAACTCCAGAAACTGCGGCCGTAACGGCCAAACGCCACAAAAAGTTGTGGCAGCGGCTTACACAGCGCGAAAAATGGCGCGATGACCACCATCATAAACATGTGCTGGGTCATATGCGCCGCGGCACTTGTTTCCGCCCATTCATCCAGCGGCCCTAAAATAGTAAAAAGGGTAATCACTGCGGTGCCATGAAACAGCCAGCGCCGCCATACCCGGGTCGGGCTGCGCCTGGCGCCTATCACATACATCAGCCAGAAGGCCGCCACCACCAGCGCTGTGAGACCTGAAGCAAGCCTGTCCTGGCCATCACTGGTAATGGGGTTGTGCGCCTCAGCGGCAGCAGTCCAGAGTGCTGCCAGCAAAAGCCCCAGGACTTTCCACGCCCTCACGCAACGCCCCACGCCATGGGTAATAATAAGAACGAAGCTACGCTGCACCAGAATATGGCCAGACTAAACAGCCACAGAGGTTTTAATACTACCGGCTCATAAGGCAAACGTTCGCTGACATAACCATAGCGCACTCGTAATGCTTGCAGTGCAGTTGCGATCACGCTCAGACCGCTATGGAAAATAAGAAACGCGAGCATGACAAATAGCACCGCATCGTGAGCCGTTTCGGTTACTTTCAGTGGCGAAGTAACGATGATTGCTATCAGCACCCCGAGGTGTATCGCACCGAGCAGCGTGACGATCCAGAATTCCTCCTGCAGCCTGGCAACGTTACCTCGTTTTAGTTTTTTCACCGAGCCAGCAAACCACCAGGTTGCGCCCGTTAAGAAAAGTCCACTTAACGCCATGGCAGGCAGTGAAATAACAAGTTCTTCCGGCAGCGTCCAATTGGGTGCTACCGCCCATAAGTACAGCCAACCAAATAACAGCGCCAGATAGAGCGCACCGTCTGCGAGCAAAGTAACCACCATGCCCCAAAGGCCAGAACCGTCCGTAGTGCGTGAATGCAACAGTGCCTCTTCGGGTTCTTTGTCACCTAGTGGGGCGGCTTTTGGGTGGCCGCCGTTTTCCCAGCTCCAGCGAAACAGCACAATCGCAGCCAAAACGGCCGCCACCACGGCTATCGAATAACTGCGTACCAGCAGGCTCACACACACCACTGCAAGGAAACTTGCGGCAATAAGCGGTAGCCATGAATTGGTCGGCAGCAACATCACTTCTTTTAGCTTGCCGGTCACAGGGTCACTACCAAAGGTTTCTCGCCTACCGTGCTCAATTTGCGTTAAGCCATGCTCCCCTGCGGGAATGGTTTTCATCAGCTCGGGCTGGTCCCACAGCGGGTGACGGCTTTTAATTTCAGGTAAGCTGGCGAAATTATACATACGCGGCGGCATACCCGCGGCCCACTCCAATGTATCGGCGTTCCAGGGGTTGTCAGGCGCCTTACGGCCAAAACGAAAGTGCAGCACCACGTCAATAATAATAATCGCAACACCAGCAGCAATGATGAAACTTCCTACCGAAGAAAGCAGATTGAGGCCGTCCCAGCCGACACCCTCGCTAAAGGTATACACGCGCCGCGGCATACCTAGCAGCCCAGTCAGATGCATCAGGAAAAACGTGGCGTTAAACCCAATGAAGACCAGCCAGAAACCCCAGCGGCCCAGACGCTCTGAGGACATACGCCCGGAAATAAGGGGCAACCAGTAATACAAGCCGCCAATGAGCGGAAATAACATACCGCCAATCAACACATAATGCAGATGAGCCACCACAAAGTGAGTGTCATGGACCTGCCAGTTAAACGGCACCAACGCCAGCATTACGCCAGTCAAACCGCCCAGGACGAAGACAAACAGAAAGCCAAACACCCATAACATTGGCAGACTGAATACGACGCGCCCGACCCATAAAGTGGCCAGCCAGGCAAACACCTGAATGGCGGTGGGAATAGCCACCAACATACTTGCCAGCGAGAAGAACGCCTGCGCCATGCCTGGAATACCGACGGTAAACATGTGGTGCGCCCAGAGTCCAAAGCTAATGAAGCCGGTCAGAATCACTGCCATCACAATCCATCGGTAGCCGACAATCGGGCGGCCGGTAAACACCGGCAGCAGCGTCGAGACAATGCCCGCTGCGGGCAGAAATATAATGTACACTTCGGGGTGCCCGAACAGCCAGAACAAGTGTTGCCATAAAATCGGATCGCCACCAGCGGCCACGTCAAAAAACGGCATGCCGGCAGCACGTTCCAGTTCCAGTAAAATACTACCCAGAATAAGCGGCGGAAAGCCGAACACGATCATGAATGCGGTAACCAGAATATACCAACACAGAATGGGCATTTTGCTGAGTGTCATTCCCGGAGTACGCGATCGTAATATGGCCACCACCAGCTCGATGCCCGCTGAAACCGACGATATTTCCACGAAGGTAATACCCAGCAGCCAGAAGTCAGAGCCTGGCCCCGGTGAATAATCAGCGCTGCTTAGCGGGGTATACATGAACCAGCCGGCACTCGGCGCTATTCCCATAAACAGACTTGAAAGTACGATAATGCCGCCAAAAAGATAGCAGTAGTAACCGAAGGCACTGAGGCGCGGGAAAATCAGATCCCGCGCGCCAATCATTTTAGGAATCAGATAGACAGCCGCGCCTTCCAGAATAGGGATGGCGAACAGGAACATCATCACCGTGCCATGCATGGTAAATACCTGACTATATAAATCAGGATTTAAGATTTCTTGGTCCGGTAGCGCTAACTGCGTACGAATAAGAAGCGCCAGCAACCCGCCTATCAAGAAGAAAATAGCGCCGGTCACCATAAACCGGCGCCCTACCGTCGTATGATTTACTGCCGCCAAAGTGCCCCAGCCTGGCAGATTCGACCAGACCTTCATAAAGCGCTGATGTAATGTCTGCGATTCAGTCATTATTTTGCCCGCCCTCCTTTTGCAGCCATTGTTCAAAGTCTTCAGCGCTATGCGCAATGACTTTGAACTGCATTATGGTATGCCCTTGCCCGCAGTATTCGGTGCATAGCCCCCGGTACTCACCCGCTTCGTCGGCCTCAAGCCTCAATACGTTGGTATGCCCGGGAATCGCGTCGATCTTGCCGCCCAGCCGAGGCAACCAGAACGAGTGAATGACATCCTGACTGGTAATATGGAAATCAATGGGTGTGTTAATTGGAATATGAATTTCATCGACCAGTTGAATGCTGGTATCGGGGTAAGAAATACGCCAAAACCACTGATAGGCTTTCACGTCGACTCTCATTGCTTCGCCTTCATCAAGAGGCAAAGGTAACATCTTATGGCCCACCGGGGCGCCAAACAAGAGCAGCAGCGCCAGAGCTACCGTGGGTAGTACAATTCCACCGCCAATGATCCATTTATTCTGCAGCCGCTGCGCGTCTTCATCACTCAGGTCTTGCCGGTTACGGCGTATTGCATACAACCAAAGCAGAATAAGTCCGAAGAAAATTGCCAGAGCGACGCTGACCATGGTCCAGGTTAGCGGCAGAACCGAACGCGCTGCGGGCCCGGCAGGGTCGAGCGTTGAAAATGGACCGCTGCAACCGCTTATCAGCAACGAGGTGGCAGCGACTGTTACTCCTGCTATTCTAATTCTCATAACATGTCCCAATCTGAACAGAAGGATAGATTTGCGCTATGCCCACTGCGAAAATTGAAAGTCGCGCAGCCCAGTATAAAACCGCTATGATATGAAGCATTAACAACCATATCACGTCCGACTACTCCTTTCGCTTGAGCCCTTGTTATCGTTTTTTCTTATGATGACGCAGCGAATTGACATTGCACAAGCCAGTAATCAGCTTTGCAGGCAGAGCCTATTTTTGCAAGGTAACGCTCTGGTTTATCGTTTATTTTTTTGACTTTATATATCATTATCCATCTTCATCACCTCGTGCTAGAGTGTAAATATTCCAACTTCTGGGGGGGCAAAATGGATTCTCAGGTAAGCCAAAGGTTGTTTGAACTAGCGGTCGAACAAGCGTATGACTCCGTTTTGATCACGACCGCTGAACTTGATTTGCCCGGCCCTCAAATAGTCTACGCCAACGATGCTTTCTGTAGAACAACAGGCTACTCTCGAGACGAGGTGATTGGTAAGACCCCCCGTATTCTGCAAGGTCCATTAACCGACCGCGCTGTTTTGAGCCGGCTTCGTCACAACCTCGAGCATGGCACCCGCTTTGAGGATGCCGCGGTGAACTATCGCAAGGATGGCTCAACCTATGTCGTGCATTGGAGTATCAGTCCTATGCGTAATAACGAGGGCGTCATTACGCACTTTGTGTCGGTACAACGTGACATCACTCACGAGACGCAGCTGGAACACTTTAACCAACGGCTGTTAGAGCACTTGGCAGATGGCGTGATCGGTATCGATCATAAGGGACAATGCACCTTTGTGAATCCATCTGCGCTTTCTATTCTGGGTTATTCAAACGACACTGAGTTGATTGGTCGCTGTAGCCACAGCTTAATTCACCATTCCCATGCTGACGGCGAGGCTTATCCCAGGGACGACTGCCCGATTCACCAGATGCTGAAAACAGGCGAGGCGCCTGAGCCCTGGCGTGACTATTTCTGGACCAAAGCAGGCAATTCTATTCCCGTTGAAGTATCGGCTACTCCCATGCGGTACAGCAGTGACCCGGTATTTGGCGGCGTATTTATATTCCGTGATATTTCTGAACAACTTGAGCTTGAGCGCCAGCTCCACAAAGCGGCCAGCCATGACCAGTTAACCGGCGCCTATAACCGCCGTTTCGGTGACCATGTTCTGAAAAAAGAGCATGCGAAAGTCAAACGTAAGGAAAGTGGAGTCGCATTAATTCTGGCTGATATTGATCACTTTAAAGCCATCAATGATGAACTCGGCCATCTGGTAGGCGACCAGGTCTTAAAAGAGTTCGTCGAAGTACTGCAGTCGCGTTTACGCGAAATGGACTCGCTTATTCGCTGGGGCGGCGAGGAATTTTTGATCGTACTGCCGGATACCGATCTTAAAGGCGCACAAAAACTTGCAGAAGACTTATGTCTGGCTACTGAGCATCACCCTTTCGACGCCGAAATTGACCGGCTGACTGCCTCGTTCGGTGTCAGCATTTTGCGCTCTGCAGAGTCCATTGAGGCGGCAATCAAACATACCGACGACGCGCTGTATGATGCTAAACAAAGCGGCCGCAATTGTGTCATTAGTCAATTCTAATGGCGTGATTGGCCAGCGATCTGATCTCTGTCTATAGTTAGTTGCGTATCTGTTTCGACTACATACTTACCACAAGACTTTAAGTCCAAGGAGGCAACTGTGTCTGATCCAAAGCCGAAAAGACAAGAATGGGGCGCACGCACCACACATCGTTTACAAGGTAACGAACATTGGTGGCCCGACCAACTTAACCTCAGCATTTTGCGTCAGAAACACCCCGACGCCAGCCCTTTTGGTCCCGACTTCAGTTATGCCGATGCTTTTTCGCAAATTGATGTTGATGAGCTCTCTGCCGACGTCGATGCACTGATGACCGACTCGAAAGACTGGTGGCCTGCTGACTGGGGTCATTATGGTCCATTTTTTATTCGCATGTCATGGCATGCCGCAGGTACTTACCGTGCGGTGGACGGCCGCGGCGGCGGTGGCACTGGTGCGCAACGCTTCGCGCCGCTCAACAGTTGGCCCGACAATGGCAACCTGGACAAGGCACGCCGTCTGCTATGGCCGATTAAGCAAAAGTACGGTGAAAAAATATCCTGGGCTGATCTGATGGTCTTTGCCGGCAACCGGGCACTGGAAACCATGGGCTTTCGTACCTTTGGCTTCGGCTTTGGCCGCGCGGATATCTGGGCGCCCGAGGACGATATTTACTGGGGTCCTGAAACCGAGTGGCTGGCCACCAAAGACGAGCGTTATACCGGCAGCTTTGAAGACGGCAACCGCATCTTAGATAACCCGCTGGCAGCGGTGCAAATGGGTCTGATTTATGTTAACCCGGAAGGTCCAAACGGTGTACCTGACGCACTGAAATCAGCGCAAGACGTGCGCGAAACCTTTGCCCGTATGGGTATGAATGATCGTGAAACCGTGGCGCTGACCGTTGGCGGTCACACCTTCGGTAAAATGCACGGCAGAGGCAAGGCAGAGTTGGTGGGTGAAGCTCCCGAGGGTGCGAAAATTCACGAACAGGGGTTTGGCTGGGCCAACAAGAACGAAACAGGCCTTGGTGAATACACGGTAACGTCAGGACTTGAAGGTGCCTGGACGCCCACCCCGACCAAGTGGGATAACTCTTACCTTGAGACAATTTTTGCGCATCAGTGGGAGGTGAAGAAGTCTCCTGCCGGCGCGAATCAGTGGGAGCCTGTCAAGGTGAAAGACGGCTTTTGGGTGCCCGATGCTCATGTCAAAGGCAAGAAAAATCCGCCAGTGATGACGACGGCCGATATGGCAATGATCACTGATCCCGACTATCTGGAAATCTCGAAAGAGTATCATGAGAATCCAGACGTGCTCGCCGATGAGTTTGCGCGCGCATGGTTTAAGTTACTGCATCGCGATATGGGTCCACGCGATCGTTACCTCGGGCCGCAGGTGCCCGACGAAGTGCTGATCTGGCAGGACCCGGTGCCTGAACACGAGGGTCCACGGGTCAATGATGAGCAAATTTCCAAACTTAAACAGCAAATAGCGGATTCAGGGTTGAGTGCTAAGCAACTGGTAACTACCGCCTGGGCCTCAGCAGTGACCTACCGACAGACCGATCATCGCGGTGGCGCCAACGGTGCACGTATTCGGCTTGAGCCGCAAACCGGTTGGGACGTAAACCAAAAGTCAGGCGTGGCCGAGGTCATTGACCGCCTGAACGAACTGAAGGATGCATCCGACGCCAATATTTCACTTGCCGACATGATCGTATTAGCCGGCAGTGTAGGTATTGAAATGGCAGCCAAAGCAGCCGGTCATGACCTCGAAGTGCCGTTTACGCCCGGTCGCACTGACGCCAGTCAGGATATGACTGAAGTTGACACCCATGCTTACCTGGAACCACGCCACGATGCGTTTCGTAACTATATTCAAGAGCAAACCACTTCAATTCCAGCCGAACACTTAATGGTCGACCGCGCTTTCTTGCTGAATTTGAGTGTGCCGCAAATGACCGCACTACTTGGCGGTATGCGCGCCATTGGTGCCAACGCTGGCAACAATGAAGACGGCATTCTCACCGATCGGGTGGGTCAATTAACCAATGACTTTTTCGTCAACCTGGTCGACATGGGCACCGTGTGGGAACCTTTAGACAACAGCGAAGCCCGCTTTGAAGGGCGGGAACGCGCCTCCGGTGAGAAAAAGTGGACGGCGACGCGAGTCGATTTGGTTTTCGGCTCGAACTCACAGCTACGCGCGATTGCCGAAGAGTTTGCGGCCAATGGCGGTGAAGAAAAGATGCTCGACCATTTCGTTAAAGGCTGGGTCAAGGTCATGGAAAACGACCGCTTTGACTTACACCGTTAAATTGCAAAGCAACGGCGAGGCTTTCGGGCCTCGCCCTTACCCTTCAGGCACCCTCTAACCAGCGCTCGAACTCTTTTTGCTTCATGGGTCGTCCAAACAAGTACCCTTGCACCTCGTCACAGCCAAAATTTTTCAGTAAACGATGGGCAGCCTCAGTTTCAATGCCCTCGGCCACCACTCGATAGCCAAGCTCCTGGGTCATCGAGATCATGGCGCGCACCAGCACCTGTTTGCGATCATTGTTTTCAATGCCATCTATAAATGCGCGATCAATTTTCACCACTCGTGCAGGAATGTTTTGCAAGTAGGCCAAGCTACTATAGCCAGTACCAAAGTCGTCGATGGCTAGCGAGAGGCCACTGCTCGCAATACAGTGTAATTGCTCCGATGCGGCTTTGTTATTGTTCATCAAGCTGCTCTCGGTAAGCTCTAATTCAACGGCATTGCGCTGCAGACCTGCCTGCTTGAGATAATGCAGCAAGCGATCACAAAAGTTTTCCTCTTCAAGGTTTGCTGCCGCTATATTAACGGATATCTGTAACTCATTGCCTTGCTCTCGCCATTGGGCTGCCTGCCTGACTGCATTCCTTATTACCCAGTCGGTAAGTTCGCGAGCAAGCGGTGTTCTTTCAATCAGCGGCACGAACTCCATCGGCGATACTGCACCCAAGGTTGGATGATTCCAGCGTATGAGAGCCTCAGCGCCAATGTACTCACCAGACACCATGTCGAGACGTGGCTGATAGACCAAATACAGTTCATCATTTGCCTGCAGTGCGTCAGTGAAATTCGCGATAAGACCAAACCGCCGCTGATGCGACTGGTCAGAAGCCTCGTTATACCAGCCCACCGCCTGCTCGTTCATACGAGCATCCCGCGACGCGCTATGTGCTGTTCGCAAGACATTTCCTGGCGGATTCACCCCCAGCTGAAACGCAGCGACGCCGACCACCGGTCACAGCATAAAAGGCGAACTCTCTTTTAGACGAATTTTCATCAGCGCGCCGTGTAGCTCATGCGCCTGTTGCATAACGCTTTGCTGCGAGCCCGTCACAATATGCGTAAACTGACAGGGGCCAATATGGTAAATCCGCTTTTTCTCGCCAAGCACACTTTGCATCACCTGGCTTCCGATCCCAGACAGGTCCTCAAGATAAGAAGGTCCCATAACCCGTTGCAGCGTGCTGGCTTCACTCAAGTCCACCAGTTCAGTGCTTAATGCATAGTAGGTTTCTTCAGGGTGATCGCGGGCGAGGTCTTCTAAATCTTCTACAAACTGCAAGTAATTTGGCAAGCCAGTGCCAGAATCAAGACGGCCTACAGCGTGTTGTAACTCAATCTGTGACATGACCATTTTTGAGAGGTCTTGCAGCGCGGCAAGCTCTTGTTCGGTCGCTTCACGTGGTTCGGTCCCTAACACGCACATAGCGCCCAGAGAGTAGCCATCCCGGGTCATCAGCGGCGCTCCGGCATAGAAACGTATGCCCGACTCGGCTAATAAGCTATCTTTGTAAAAATCAGACGCCAGCAGATCATTAACCACTAATACGCCGGCGGTATCTGCCACTCCACCACAACAAGCTTTTTCCCGCGGTATTTCCCAATGTTCGACGCCGACACGCGACTTGAACCATTGCCGGTCTTCATCAGTCAATGAAACTGCAGCAATAGGCAGATCAAAAATTTGACTGGCCATACGCGTTATACGGTCAAAACTTTCATTTGGCGGCGTATCGAGCAAGTCTAATCCACGTAGTCGTTTAAGACGCGCCTTTTCATATTCAGTTGTCATTCGCTATCCCTCAGCTGACTTACTACACTACTTAGTCTAGTCAATCATATGCTGCGTGCCATTACCATGTAGCGCAGTTTATCGACGGCTCAGAAACGTTCAACCGATATAAAACGAACCGGTTAACAGGTTTTTTCGATGGAGGTGCAACAATGAAAGCGATAACTCTGAAAGCTCCCGGTGGACTGGAGACTATCGAGGTCTCGGAGATCAGCGATCCGGGGAAACCGGGGAAAGGCGAGATCCGCGTTGCCATCAAAGCGGGATCGCTTAACTTTCACGACCTGATGATTGCCTCTGGCAAGTCGGACACCGAAGATGGCCGTATCCTACTTTCCGATGGTGCTGGCATTGTTGAGGAGGTTGGCGAAGGCGTGGACGACTTTAAAGTGGGGGACCACGTCGTCTCCACGTTCTTTCCGCTTTGGACCTCGGGTAAACCCGCAGCGGTGGCCGGTAACTTCTCACATACCCCAGGCGATGGTATTGACGGCATGGCGTGTGAGTTTGTGGTACGCCAGCAAAGTGCCTTTACCCATGCACCGCAAGGCTGGAAGCATACCGAGTCAGCGACCATCCCGACAGCGGGGTTGACGGCTTGGCGCACACTAGTGACCGACGGTCAGTTGAAGGCCGGTGAAACCGTTCTGGTACAGGGCACCGGCGGTGTTTCGATTGCCGCACTGCAAATTGCCAAGGCGATGGGCGCGAAGGTGATTGCCACTTCATCATCCGATGATAAGCTTGCCCTCGTTAAAGATCTCGGCGCCGATGAAATGATTAACTACAAAGCCACCCCAGAATGGGGTGACAAAGTGCTGGAGCTGACCGATGGAGAGGGCGTTGATCACGTTATCGAAGTGGGCGGACCTGACACCATTAACGAATCACTGAAAGCGGTGAAAGTTGGAGGACACATTGCCCAGATTGGGGTACTGTCAGGCACCAAAGCATCGCTCTCTATTCCCTCTATTCTCGGTAAGCAAGTCACAATAAAGGGCGTTATTGTTGCCAGTCGACAAGATCAGATCGACTATGTAAAAGCACTCGAAACTACCGGAATTCGGCCGGTGATTGATAAGGTTTTCCACTATGACGACCTAGCCGCTGCATTTGAACGCGAGCAGGAAGGCGCGCACATCGGAAAGATTTGTGTCGAGTTCTAAGCTTACTTTTATCTGCTTTTAGGCATAAACTAGCCGGCATCATAAGTATCTTTCCTCTTATTGACGCCGGCTACGGCGAGCATTCGCAGTCATAAAGCTGTCATAAGATGTCGATATAGTCCTTGTATTCTCCGCAAGGTCTATTGGCATGTCATTAATTGAGCTTTTGAATAATCACGCGCTAACGTCCGTTTTTCAACCCATTGTCGATACGTATCGCTCGAGCCTTATTGGCTATGAGAGCCTGATCCGCGGCCCTGAAGGTCATCCTCTTGAGCGCCCACTTCAGCTTTTTGCAGAAGCTGAAGCATTGCAGCTCAGGCAGGTCCTTGAACAGTACTGTATAAGGATCGCCGCAAAAAGTTTTGATATGCGCCAGTTTGCAGGCGCGCTCTTCATCAATATCGACCCCAATTTGCTTTCGTGCTCAAACTGCCTGAATGAACTCACGAACTTGCCTACCACTACAGCAGCAACTGTGGTGCTGGAACTTAGTGAACATTATGAAATTTCCGATATTTCGCAGTTAAAGACACAGATGCACCGCCTTCGCGCTATTGGCTATCGTTTTGCCATTGATGACTTAGGCGCCGGCCACTCCAGCTTTAAGTTATGGGCAGAAGTGCGGCCCGACTTTGTTAAACTCGATCGTTATTTTATCAGTGATATCAACAATAGCCCTTACAAGCGCGAGTTTGTACAACACATTGTGACGTTGGCAAAAAATCTGCATGCCACGGTCATAGCCGAAGGTATTGAGACGCAGGAGGAACTGCGCCAGTTACAGAAGCTCGGCGTTTTTGCTATGCAGGGCTTTCTTATTGGCAAGCCATCGAGAACCCCTCTTCCGCGGCACGCATTAACCGAGCTATTTGGCGCTGAAACCGGCCGTGAGCGTTACGACTCTTTGGGTAGTCTACTTGAGGACACCACGGTGGTAAGCAGTGATAGAAACGTTTCTGACGTGCTTGATTACTTTCAACAAAATAAACGCCTGATTGCTATTCCGGTCGTTGACGATCAGAGTGTAGTAGGAATTATCCGCCGCGGTCAGTTCATGGAGTTAATGTCGACTCCTTTCGGTCGACCGCTTTTTGCCGCTAAGCCAGCACGTATGGTCATGCAGACAAATTTTCTGGATATTGATGTAAGAGCGCCACTGGAACAAGCTAGTGCTTTACTGACTGAACATGAAGACACCATTGAGCAGCAAATTCTACTCATCGTCGATAAAGACAAGTATGCCGGTGTCATTGCGGTACCGAGTTTGCTGCGCCGTATTACCGAATTGAAAATTCAAAATGCCCGCTACGCCAATCCACTTACGTTGTTACCCGGTAACGTACCTATCAATCAGACGATCGACCAGCACGTAAGTGATGGCGAGGCGTTTTCCGTAATGTATTTTGACTTAAATTACTTCAAGCCTTTCAACGACGAGTACGGGTATCATCGTGGTGATGCCGTATTGCAGTGGTTTGCCAGTCTGCTGGAGGAGTATTTTCCGAAAAGCTCGCATTTTGTTGGCCACGTTGGCGGTGACGATTTCATTGTTATTTGCCGCGGACAACAAAATGATCTTTCCACTTTAAAGCAGTTAAAACGTGCCTTTAAAGAAGGAATTCGGTCGTTTTATAAAGCTGAACATCTGAACGAAAACGGTATTCTCGGGCGCGCGCGGGATGGCCGCTATCAACGTTTTCCCTTGCTCGACTTCTGTGTCGCGATTCTTGCTGTACCTCCTGGCGCTACTTTCTCTCATCAGGACATTGCGAGCGCCGCCACCAAGCTAAAAGGTAAGGCGAAGCAAGCCAACGACGGCATTGCGCTTCACCCTACCCTGAATTACGACCAAATGTTCAAAATTATGCCGACTGTTGACGCAAGTAATCGTCGTATGACCCGGCAAAATCGCGCATGCCAGTGTCAGTCAGCTCAATAATGCGTGAGGCCAGCGACGAGACAAACTCACGGTCATGACTGACAAAAATCAACGTGCCGTCGTAGTGCTCAAGGGCAAGGTTGAGTGCTTCAATGGACTCCATATCCAGGTGGTTGGTCGGTTCATCCATGATGAGTACGTTTGGACGTTGCATAATCAGCTTGCCGAAAATCATGCGGCCTTTCTCGCCACCTGACAAAATAGTTACTGGCTTTTTAATATCATCCTGCGAAAACAACAGGCGACCTAACACACCGCGCACTGCTTGTTCATCGTGATGCGGCTGTTTCCACTGGCTCATCCACTCAAACACGCTAATTTTTTCTTTAAACCAATCGGCATGGTCTTGCGCATAGTAACCAATATTCACATTTTCGGACCATTTGATCAGACCACTGTCGAGCTGGTGCTGGTCCATCAGGCATTTCAACAAGGTTGTTTTGCCGATACCGTTGGCACCAAGTATTGCCACTTTCTCGCCGACTTCAATCATTCCGCGCAGATTTTTGAGTACCTGTAATTCGTCGAAAGATTTATGCACACCTTCCATCTCGAGCGCCAGGCGATAAAGCTTTTTCTCTTGCTCGAAACGAATGTAAGGACTCACTCGGCTTGAGGCCTTTACTTCGGCTAACTGAATTTTTTCAATTTGTTTAGCGCGCGAAGTTGCTTGTTTGGCTTTTGAGGCATTGGCAGAAAAGCGACTGACAAATTGCTGTAATTCAGCGATTTTTTCTTTCTTCTTAGCGTTTTCATGCAGCAGTTGCTCGCGCGCCTGCGTGGCCGCAAACATGTACTGGTCATAATTACCCGGATAAACCCGCAGCTCGCCGTAGTCAATATCAGCCATGTGGGTACATACGCTGTTCAGGAAGTGGCGGTCATGCGAAATAATAATCATGGTGGCCTGGCGCTCGTTCAGCACGTTCTCCAGCCAGCGTATAGTGTTAATGTCGAGGTTGTTGGTTGGCTCATCAAGCAGCATGATGTCTGGATCAGAAAACAGTACCTGTGCCAGCAGCACCCGCAATTTCAAACCAGGCGCCAGCTCGCTCATTAAGCCAAAATGGGCTTCCAGCGGAATACCCACGCCAAGTAACAGTTCACCGGCCCGCGACTCCGCGGTATAGCCATCCATTTCGGCAAAAGCGACCTCCAGATCAGCAACGCGCATGCCCTCTTCTTCGCTCATTTCGGCTAAAGCATAAATGCGATCACGTTCAGCCTTTACCTGCCACAGCTCTTCATGGCCCATAAGTACTGTATCGACCACACTGTACTGCTCGTAAGCAAACTGGTCCTGACGCAATTTACCGACGCGCATGTTCGGCTCAATTGAGACGTTGCCCGCAGAGGGCTCTTGCTCCCCGCCCAGAATTCGCATAAAGGTCGACTTGCCGCAGCCATTCGCTCCAATCAGACCGTAGCGATTGCCCTCACCGAACTTAACCGAAATATTTTCAAACAGAGGTTTTGCACCAAATTGCATGGTGACGTTTGCAGCAGAAATCACGATAGTACACCCGACTAAAAAATAGGCGCGTAATCTACGCTTTCTGGCGTCAAATTACAAAGGAAGTTAGTACTATTTTTCACCGGTTAGACGCGAGGCGTTGCCGTTATTGGCTAAAAGTTAGTGTAAACACGCAACCTCTTAAAACATGATGACCTCTGATACCGCCGTTTTTGGCGCTGAAAGGCTTGGCACAGTTTTTGCTTTATTGCTTGTAAACGTCAGGTATTCACAGCAAATAGTCATCAGCCACTGGAAATTACTATGAAATCACGCTTTAGCTTTGCCTTACTGTTAGTTGTACTCTGCAGCACCCTTTCCTTGTCTGCCGCGGCCACCCCTTCTCGTGAGACCTGGGCAGGCTCGGCAACTTTGCCAGACGGTGGTAGCTTACCGCTGGAGCTGGAGGTCTTCACCGAGCCCTATGGTAAGACCGCGAATGTTCGCAGCCCGGCGCAAGGCGTGCAAAATATACCGGTGACAGAATTAACGTCCGATGGGCAGCACATTGCAATGACACTACCTACTTTAGGTGCGCAACTGACACTTAACCATGACGGCCGCGGGTGCCTGAAGGGTGAACTTAAACAAGGCATTGCTTTGCCTGTCGAGCTTTGCCCGGTAGCAGGGTTAAGTACAGATGATTACCTGGCTGACCTGTCCGATAGTATTGAGGCGCAACCCGATTTAGCATTCAGATCAGCTGATGGCACCTGGTTGTCAGGCACTCTTTATCGCAACATGACGAAGCCCCTGCAAACAGTGGCGATTATCGCGCAAGGCAGCGGACCAGTCGATCGTGACGGTTCCTTTGGCCCCCACAAACTTTACCGAAATTTTGCGCTGAATATGGCAACGCAAGGCATTGCAGTATTTGTCTTCGATAAGCGCGGCGTTCGTCGCTCAGGTGGTGATTACGCGTCGGCGCAGGTTGAAGACTTTGCTGCGGATCTGACTGCTGCCTATGACTATATTCAGCAACAGCTCAGCCCAGCCCATCTTGGCCTGATTGGACACAGTGAAGGTGCCACCGTGGTCGCTATCACCGCAAGCGAGACACAGCCAGCGTTCGTTATCGCCCTTGGAGGGGTCGGACTTAACGGCATTGACGCCATTGTGCTGCAGGATAAAACTGAGTCACTGGCAAAAGGCGCATCGCCCACCGAAGCGGCTCAGCTTCAAGCGATAGCCCGCGACTATTATCGCATCGTAGTGGAGTCGGAAAGTGCCGATCAGCGCCGCAAGCGTGGTGAGCAACTTCTTGCCAGCCTTTCACCAGAGCAACAGGAAGTTTATCAACGCTTCGGTGCAGCCACTTATACCTTAGCGCTCGAAAACATTAATGATGCCACGCTCTACTCGATTTTAGCGACGGATCCAACGTTATACTGGCAATCCGTTTGTGCGCCCGCTTTAATTCTAAACGGTGATCAGGACGTACAAGTTCCTGCCGCTGAAAATACGGGCGGCTTGGCCGTCGCTATCGATGCGTGTGAGCACCCGCTCTCAAAAGTTCAGGTGCTCAAGAACTACAATCATATGTTTCAGCGTACCGACGACGGTAATGTCGAACTCTACCATCAATTACCTGATGGTTTAGGTCAGGATGTCAGCGAGATCATCGCACGCTGGATTTTCAGCCTTCAGCCTCAGAGTTCTGTGTCTCACTAAGTTGCGGTGAGAGCGAGGTTGACGTGTTACTGTAGTCAGCAAACACCATGGTCGTATAAATCAGCGCCACAATACTAATTAGCACAGAGAAGCTCCCGGATAGCCCCAGCCATCTGGCAAGGTTCGGGTCGCGTTTTTGTGTACGCAAATAATGCATTCGCATGCCGGTTGCGACCAGCGCTGTCAGCATTAACCCAAAAATACCGTAGATAAGCTTGACCGTCAGACCTGAGAAGTTACCAAAGTGAAGCGGGTCTGCGGTATCTGCGATACGTGCCACGACATCGAGCTCAGCTGCGTACTGTGTCGCCAGAACTTTCCCGGAAACAGGATCGATATAAACCCGGTTGGCGCGGTCCCTGACCAGCACTGAATTATTCTGCCCCACAAATGACATCGGTTGATGGTGGCGATGCGGATAAAAAAACCCAGTAATATCCATATCAGGGCGAGCTGCCTGCGCCCTTGCAACGAGATGTGACAATGGTAAGGCGCGTTGCGTTTGCTCTATCTCGGTATGCTCCAGGGCTGGCGCGGACGGATAATGTTTCACGTCGAAACTGAACATGGTCTGTTCTATCAGGTACCATAACCCCGTCACTGTCATAATCGCCACGAACCACCAAGCCCAAAGCCCCATCCACTTATGCCAGGCGGACCAGTCAATACGCTTTTTCCAGTGCAGTATGCCGGGGTTAGCCAAGAATCCTTGCCACCATTTACGGTAGACATAAAAGCTTGAGACCAACGAGATCAGTAACAGAATACTGGTAAGCGTCACAAGGTATTTGCCCACGCCACCGATTGACAAGTACATATGGATGTCACGCAAAAAACGAGATACTTGGCCCCAGCCACCCTCGCCAAGCAAACTACCCGTTGCAGGATCGAAATAAACGAAACGGAAACCTTGCGGCGTCATTAAACGTACTTCGCCTGCCAGATAATCCTGCTGATGGACCTTACCGCCAAGAATGTGGCTCTCAGGATAATCAGCAGCAAGGTTAGACTCAAGCTGCGACCAGGCAACGGGCCCCTCACGGTCATTTAGCGCCCGGTACTTTTTATCACTCAAATATTGAATTTCGTAGCTTAATGTCGCCAAAACACCAGTGGCACAAATCAGCAGCAAGAGACCGGCAAAGGCGAACCCAGCCCAAGAGTGAAGTGTGAACCACTGGCGATTTGTCATCGGCTAAATCCCTTAAAAACGATATTTGATAGAGGTATAGATACGACGTGGCTCGCCCGGAAAGTGTCCGGTACGACTTAAGAAACCACTCGTCGCATAAACTTTGTCAAAGACATTTTTGACATTTATTTGGAACAACCACTGCTCAAACTCCGTCTGCCAGCTTAGATCAAAGACAGTGTATGGCTTTACACGCTGTCCGGAGAAGCTAATTTGGTCACTGACATAGTCCATTCCACCGCTGATAGACGAATTAATCGCGGCGAGTTCGAAGCGAGTCCAGATACCCAGCTGGTGCAACGGAGCATTGACAAACCGATCACCCACGGCATTGGTAATGCCCTGACCAGGAGCTGTTTCCACAACGCGAGCATCATTGTACGCGTAATTTGCGTTGATCACCCAACGGTCGGTCAAATCACCTAACACGTCGATCTCAAAACCGCGGCTACGCACTTTACCGACGTTGCCCAAAATGGTCCGGCCGTCATCTGAAATTTCATCGGTTGCCTGCAAGATATTCTCACGATTAATTTCATAAACGGCTGTGTTAATCCGAATCGCATCATCTGCCAGTGACCAGCGCGCACCGAGTTCGATAATGTCAGACTGCTCAGGTTCAAATGGACCACCTACCGCAGGATCTTGTTGCGAGGCTGACTGCGGAAGAAAGCCTGTCCCGTACAAGGCGTAGGCGCGAACCCAATCCGTAAATTGGTAAGTGCCGCCAACCCGATAAGTTACGTCGCCATCGTCAAACTGCGTGGCTCCCGATTCGTCGTCAAACTGGTCGTAACGAACACCGACAAGAATATTCGCTTTTTCATTCAGAGATATTTGATCCTGAATGTAAAAACCGTCACGTTGGGTATCTGACGTACGAGGCGTCGCAGTCTCAAGGTCGGTTGAGTATGGACCAGACGTCAAGCCGTAGACCGGATTTACAATCTCCAGGAAGGGTACTTCCCCGGGGTTGGCATTGCTGCCGATAAAGGTATTTTCTGCACTATAGGTTTCGGCACCGACTAGAAGGGTATGTTCGATACCACCGACAGTAACATCGCCAATGAGATTGGCTGTCACACTCGTCGCTTGGTTGTCGCGATACTGATTACGGAACTGACGAGCCGTATAAACAGCGTCTGCCGGATTACTTACCAAATTGTAATTGGCATCCACCAGGCCACGCGGTTCGTGATAATTCTGGCGCTCAATATTATCGTAGTGACGCATCGTCAGGTCACCACGCCAATTTAATGAAAACTCATGATTGATGCGCGCTTGATATACCTTGGCATTTAATGTCTGGAAGTCTGACGCTTCATTGTGATTCCATTCTCGCTCAGTAACGAAGTTACCGTCATTATCGACAGGTACACCCCGTAAACGTGCGCCTTGGTAATCTTGTTCATAATCAGTGAACTGAAGTATAACTTCGGTCAAATCACCGACGTCAAAAGCGTATCCTAAGTCGAGAATTTTGTTGGTTTGCTCAGTGTTGTAACGGAAAGGTTTTTCGTTATCGTAATAGTAAGCAGCGCGATAACGCTGTGACGCAGCGTCATTAAGCGGACCGCTCAACTCAACTGAGCCTTGCAGATAATCATAATTACCGGCGCCAAGTTTAATAGCGCGCTCGGCTACAGCAGTAGGTTTCTTAGTGACGTAATTAATGATCCCGCCAGGTTGGCCACTACCGAACATTGCACCACTTGGGCCTTTTAACACCTGTATTTGTTCAATGTTAAACAGTTGCGGAACAGCAAAACCGTTAAAGGGGTCACCACGCACGCCATCATATAAAATTTCATCCTGACGGAATCCGCGGAAAGTGACGCCGGAATAACTGAATGAATTTACGCCACTAATGCTACGATAAAGATCGGTTATTTGACGCGCCGCCTGGTCATTAATCAGTTCTTCGTTCAGAATCTGAACGCTCTGCGGAATCTCTTCGATAGGCGTGTTAGTTCGCGTTGCGACACCGCTTTCACGCTCACGGTAGAGCGTCTGTGCGCGGCCATGAATAACGATACGCTCGACAGCTTCCTCAGCTTCTTGCGTGTTCTCGTTGGCGGTTTGCTGCGGTAATAAAGCGAAGGCAGGTGCACTGCTGATCCCAGCGAATGCTAAAGCGATACAACATTTTGTCAGCTTCATTTTGTGATCCCCACGGTAAAAGATGGCGGGATCCTAAATGATAACAATTCGCATTTCAATATTGCTTCGACGAATTCTGCCGGTAATGGCTAATAAACGCGCTCAACCGAGGATATCGGCGCGGTTAAGCGCGTTTACAGGCTGTTTGCCAGAAGTTAGCAAACGAGTTTAATTATCTATCGTCTTGCCCGCGTTGCTCGGGTGCAATCTGCTTGTCTTTTTGTGAATGATGGCCGTGGCTGGAGTCAGGGCGACTCTGATCTTCGCGGCGCTGATTTTCTTTATCTTGCTGCGATTGCAGCTTACGCTTTTCTTCTTCGCTCAGGTTCTGGCCTTGCTTGTTCACTTTCGGATTTTTTGGCCCAGTCATAAAGCCTCCTACATCGTTCAAAGTGTTTAGGCGTACTCATTTTCTTGTCACTACTAAGTGTAGCAAAGATGGCGCATTTCTAAAGGTGCGTTTTAGTGCGGCGGGAAAAACCGCTTAAATACAAAGTGCGATGGGGTATAGACCAACACGATAAAGCCGACCAGAAGCAAGGTCAAATACAGTAACGGTGGCAAAGTGGTGCGCTCGTCAGCCAGTCCATAAACCCAGTTGATGTTCTTTTCCGGCTCTGTGATGAGATAGGTGACTGGCACTACTACCAGTGCAATAGCAATCTGTAACGGATAGGCGCGTTTATCGTAGCCGTATTTATACAACATAAGCAGTAGAATCGGGGGCAAGGCCAGATGGAAAAGGCCGGACAACAAATTGACCGGCCATTCATTCTCATCAGTGAACATGTAAAGCGCAACCTCGGTCAGGTTACCGCCGGAGAGAAAGTCCGCGATCCAGGCCAGCTCCAGGAAGAGCACGGCGACCGCCATTGTACTGGCAGTTAAGCGATGCTCAAGCCATAGTGCCGGTACCATTAAAATCAGCGCAATATCAGAAAACCATAAGAAATTTTTGGGCCCTAACTCCACCCAGTAGACGGGCAGAATGACCGCCACCATGATTGTATAGGCGATTTTCAGCCACAATGGAATGCGCTTTTCAAGCTTCAAGGTTCGCTCTCCTCCTTGACGGTTTGCGTCATTGCTATCCGATAACTATCTTTATAATTACTAGTCAGCCGCGATGCAGATTGCAAGCGAAGCAGGAAACCTTGCTGAGGAGACAATGACTTATGGCAACCACGGACCGGCCACGACGCGTGTCAACCGCCAGTGTTAGCGTAGATGAGGTCATTCAGCGGGTCGGTAAAGACATTGTCCTGGGTTTGCCCTTGGGCCTGGGTAAGCCTATCCACTTTACCAATGCGTTGTACCAACGCGCGATGAAAGATCCGTCTATTCAGTTGCATATCGTCACGGCGCTGTCTCTGGTACCACCTAAGTTAAAAAAGGGCGCGGCAACAGAGCTGGAGTACCGTTTCAAATTACCAATTATCGAACGTTTGTACGCGGACATTCCGGAGCTCGATTATGCCCGCGATGTTCGTGACCGCGCCTTACCTGATAACGTAAAGGTTTCGGAATTTTTCTTTCAGGCAGGCGACTTTTTGCATCATGACGAGCAGCAGCGCCGCTACATCTGTACCAATTACACCCATGCTTTGCGCGACTTACAGGCGCTTGGCATTAATGTCGTCGCACAACTGCTAGCAAGCCCGGAAGCGCACCCCAGTGAGGAGCCACCGGCGCAGTTCAGTCTCAGTTGCAATCCTGATCTGTCGCTTGACCTGTTCCGTGCGTTGCGTGCTGCGGAAACTAAAGGTAATCCCGTCGCGCTGGTAGGCGAAGTCAACCAACACTTACCGTTTTTTGGTCATGACGCAGCGCTGCCTGCAGAGACATTTGATGTAGTGCTGCAACAGCCAGAAGACGACTATGCGCTGTTCCCAGTGCCACAGAATGCGATTAGCGCGCAGGATCATCTGATTGGTTTTTACGCCAGCACCCTGCTTAAAGATGGTGGCACATTGCAGGTCGGTATTGGCTCGCTGGGGTCAGCGCTTATTTATAGCACCTGCCTGCGCCACCAGGATAATCACGCCTGGCAGACATTGTTTCGCGCCCTTCGGGTTGATGAACGGTTTCCGGTGGTAGGTCGTATCGGTGGTAACAAGCCTTTCAAAAACGGCCTTTATGGCTGTAGCGAAATGATGGTTGATGGTTTTATCTACCTGCTTGAAGCGGGCATTTTAAAGCGCAAAGTCTACCCTGATGCGGTGCTCCAGGAGCAGATAAATGCGGGTGAACTTGAACCCCAGTCAGACGATGACCCACGCCTGCAACAAGGTGTGGTGATGCATGGCGGTTTTTTTCTTGGGCCCGCGCGCTTTTACGAGAAGTTAAACGAGCTCAGTGACGAACAGCGCCAGCTGATTTGCATGACCAGCGTTAATTTTATCAATAACCTTACCAATCATCGCTTTGGTGACCAGCGCCTGAAAGTGGCACAGCGTCAACATAGCCGCTTTATTAATTCTGCCATGCAGTGCACTTTAAATGGCGCCGTCGTTTCTGACGGACTTGAAGATGGCCGGGTACTCAGCGGCGTGGGCGGTCAATATAATTTTGTATCAATGGCGCATGAACTGCCTGGCGCGCGCTCGATCATTACCCTGCGCGCAACCCGAACCTCGCATGGTAAAACCCGCTCGACAATTGTATTCTCTTACGGACATTGCACAATTCCACGGCACCTGCGCGACATCGTTATTACAGAATATGGCATTGCCGATCTGCGTGGTAAAAATGATGAGCAGGTTTATCTTGAGCTCATCCGTATTGCTGACTCCAGGTTTCAGTCCGACCTGCTGAAGCAGGCTCAGGATGCGGGCAAGGTCGCACCTGATTTTCGCTTGCCACAGGATTGGCAAAACAATACACCGCAAGCGGTACAAGGCGCGCTGCAAGCGCTGCAAACAAAAGGCTTATTCCCGGCGTTCCCTTATGGTACCGAGCTGAACGATACCGAGCGTACGCTCAAACCCGCCTTAGAGTATGTACAATCCCTTGCCGCGACAATCAGGGGTAAGCTTAAATTGCTAGGCCAGGCTTTGTTAGCAGGTGGCGCTCGTCCTGCCGATAGGGTATTGCTGCAGCGCATGCAACTGGAACATCCGCGCAGTCCGGCTTCGTGGTTTGCCCGACGGCTATTACGCGCTGCTTTAAAACACACCGGCCACTAAACTGGTTACGCTACAACGCAGCTTGATTGTTTTCTGGTTCTTGACCATGCTTTTAATTCCGCTGTTTTTAACACGACGTAAGGAGTATGGAAAATGGCCAGTAAAGAAGCAGTCGAAAAGAAACAGGAAGCTAAAATTGAAGAAATGAAGGCCGAAATTGATCGTCTGAAAGCTAAAGCCAAGCAGTCAGGCGCTGAGTCGCAGATCAAATACGAAGAGAAAATGGAAGAAATAGAGGCGCTGAAAGATTCAGCCGAGGACAAACTCGATAAGCTTAAAAGCGCCAGCGGGGACGCCTGGTCCGACATACAGACCGGACTTGAGTCGGCAACCCAATCGTTGTCGACAGCGTTAAAGTCGGCGAAGCAGGAGTTCGATTAAGAGCGAAGCACTTCTCTTGCTACTTTGTTGTGCAGGTCAAATGCCTATCCAGGCTTTGGCCTGCACAATCTCTTCAAGGGGAAAGTACTTTACCTCTGAGTCGGTCACCAGATCCGTCGCTTGCGCAACCTTCTCCAGCCATTCCTTATCACCAACAAACGCCATTTTGCCATAATCAGAATGGTGTTTGGCGTCGACTTTTATATCCTCCCACAAACCTTTTGGCGTGTAGCCTTCAAATTCGTGGAATTCGAAGTAAAAATCTACCTGGTCATGGTGTTCTAAAATTTCGTCCATCCGCTCATGAAGCGTTTCAATGTCAGACTGTGACAGTTTATCGGTCAGACGTAGTGCGATTAAATTGTCTTTGGTTGTCTCGAGAAAATCCATTTGTGACGAACCTCCGCAGGTGAATGGAGCTGAGTTGTCGCATCATTTTTGAACGTAGCGTTAAGGTTAGTTCATCCGTCGGGTTTTGCCAAAAGGTGAATCACCTCTTCAAAAGTGCCATACTGGACAAGTAACCAACCCACTACTTGAGTAACAGGAGACCCAGCACATGCCGAGTGTCGCACTGTCAAACGAGAGTGAAAGTCAGGCCAGTGAACCTTTGTCGCAGCAGTACCGGCAGGTACGTTCGCAAACCATGGCGTTAGTAGCGCCATTAACCGCCGAGGATATGCTGCTGCAATCAATGCCCGATGCCAGCCCGACCAAATGGCATCTGGCTCATACTACCTGGTTTTTTGAGACCTTTTTGTTGCAGCCGCATCTGAGCGGTTATCAGCCCTTTGATAAAGCTTATCAGTACCTTTTCAATTCCTACTATGACACCGTGGGCGAGCGTCATCCACGTCCACAGCGTGGATTACTATCCCGCCCTGCACTGACCGAGGTGATCGCTTACCGTGAGCACGTTGATGCGGCGATGCTGCAACTTTTGAGCGAGCCCGCGCCCGACATTGCCGCGGCGGTTACCATTGGGCTGCATCACGAAATGCAGCATCAGGAGCTGATCCAAACCGATATCAAGCATGCGTTATCGCTGAATAGCTACGCACAGCCGAAAGCCTCGCCAGACCGACCCGACGCCGCCAACACCGCGACTCATGACGAACCAGAGTTTGTTTGTTTCGCCGGCGGACTCGTTGAGGTAGGCACCAATGCCGAAAATGGGTTTGCCTATGACTGTGAGCAACCGCGCCATAAAGTTTTTGTTCCGGAGTTCAGTCTTTGTGAGCGCCTGGTCACCAACGCTGAATGGTTGGAGTTTATTGAAGATGATGGTTATAAGCGTCCGGAATTCTGGCTTTCTGATGGCTGGGCGACCGTCCAGGAAGAACATTGGCGGGCCCCGCTTTATTGGCACCGTGAAGGTCGCCAGTGGTTTACCCGCACGCAGAGCCAGCGACTGCCAGTCGATCCAAATGCGCCGGTTTGTCATATTAGTTACTACGAAGCCGATGCGTTTGCTCGCTGGCGCGGCTGTCGCTTACCTACCGAATTTGAGTGGGAACACGCCGCGTCGAAGCTGCCCCTGGAGGGCAACTTTCTTGAGTCTGGCGTGGCCTTGCCGCAGTCCGCGCAAGGAGCTGAAGGTAGTTTAAAGCAAATGTTTGGCGATGCATGGGAATGGACGCAAAGCCCGTTCCTACCCTACCCTGGCTTTACCCCGCCGGAGGGAGCGCTGAGTGAATACAACGGCAAGTTTATGGCCAATCAATGGGTATTGCGGGGCGGCTCTTGTGCAACCGCGAAACAGCAGATGCGCGTCTCGTACCGTAATTTTTTCTATGCACACCAGCGCTGGCAGTTCAGCAGTCTGCGCCTGGCAAAATAACAATAAAAAAGGATGCAAAATGGACAACGAGTTCAAAGAGGACGTTCTGGCAGGGCTTCGACTAACGCAAAAAGCGCTGTCACCGAAATATTTCTACGACGCACAGGGTTCGAAATACTTCGACCAGATCTGTCAGCTAGAGGAGTATTACCCTTATCGTACTGAGCTAAGTCTGCTGCCGGAAGTGGCGCGTGAGCTGCAGGATTACTTCCACCAGCAATCTGTTGACAGTATTCAGCTGGTCGAGTTTGGCGCCGGCTCGCTACACAAGGTAAAGCCGGTGTTGCAAGAGCTGAAAATGGTAAAAGAGTTCATCGCTATCGACATTTCGGGCGCGCATTTGCAGGCGGCGTCAGAGGAGCTGGCCGAAGCATTTCCTGATCTTCCCATTAAAGCGGCGCAGGGTGATTTCACCAAGCCGATTGAGCTCGCGCCGAGCGACGCCACGCCAATGGGTTTTTTCCCCGGCTCCACCATTGGCAACTTCGACCCCGGGGAAGCGCTGGATTTTCTACGCAACGCCCGCACAACCCTGGGCAAAGACAGTTACCTGTTGCTCGGTGTGGACACCAAAAAAGATCAGCAAATGCTTGAAGATGCCTACGACGATAGCAGCAATGTCACCGCCCGTTTTAATAAAAATATTCTGACGCGTATTAACCGTGAGCTGAACGGCAACTTTGACCTTAGCCAGTTTGAACATGTCGCCATTTACAACGAAGAACTGGGCCGCATTGAGATGCATTTGCGCAGCCTTGTTGATCAGCAAGTGACGGTTGCGGGTGAGACATTTCAGTTTAAGCAAGGTGAAACGATTCATACCGAAAACTCTTACAAATATCACCCTGATGAGTTTGACGAACTCGTAACAGCAGCGGGCTGGAAGCGTGAATGTTTATGGTTGGCCCCGGACGCTATTTTTTCAGTGATGCTACTGCATAGCAAAGAGGATAATTAGTATGACCCGATGGCTGTCTATACTGCTCGTTGTCGCTGCCCTTTTAGGTGCCCTTCCGGTCGCCAATGCAGTACAGGACACAGCGACAGCCGAGCCCGCCGTAAAGGTTATTGATGCGCCGCAGGATGCGGCCATTCAGACCAGGCTAAACGAGATAAAAGCTGCGATCGGTGGCCTGGAAGGGATCACTATTTCGGTCACTGCGGGCGTGGTCACCCTAAGTGGTGAATTTGAAAACGGTAATGCAGCAAATTCACTTATTGCGATTGCCGAGCGTACCGAAGGGGTGGTTTATGTTGAGAACCAACTGACCGAGAGTGTGCAGGTGAGCGCGCGGTTACAACCGCTGACCGACAAGTTTCAGGAACTCGGCGCGACCGCCTTGCAACTGATGCCGCTGTTACTGATTGCAGTTGCTGTGGTGGTCGTGTTCTGGCTGCTCGGCGGCTGGCTCAGCCGGCGTAGCGGTTGGCTGCAACGCTTTGGTCTGTCTGAGCTCGGCGCCCTACTTGGCAAACGCGCGATCCGGCTGCTGGTGACATTAATCGGCCTTATCATTGCGCTCGAAATACTCAATGCCACGACTCTATTCAGCGCCGTACTCGGGGTTGCCGGGGTATTTGGTATTGCGTTGGGTTTTGCATTTCGTAATATCGTTGAGAACTACCTTGCCGGTATTCTGCTAAGCGCGCGTAATCCCTTTCGTATCGGCGATTTGATTCAAATCGGCGAGTTTACCGGAAACGTCGTACGGCTGACATCACGCGACACCGTCCTGATGACGCTTGATGGCAACCATCTGCGCATTCCCAACAGCGTGATTATAACCTCGTCGATGACCAACTTTTCGCTCAATCCACTGCGGCGTTTTGAGTTCCTCGTCGATATTACACCCGATGCTGACTTAGCTGATGCCCGCCAAATCGCACGCAACGTTCTGCAGCAGATGAAAGGCATTCTTGATGAGCCTGCACCGCAGTGCCTGATTCAGGAGCTGGGAGCCAGCACTATCGTGTTGAAAGTACTTGGGTGGGTAGATCAGCGCGAGACCGATGTCTTTAAAGCCCGCAGCGAAGCCATCCGCTTCGTCAAACAGGCCTTTGATGAGGCGGCTATTGAGATGCCCGAACCGACTTATCGACTGCGTATGGGAGCTCCGTTGGCCGAGCAGCTCACCTCTGCGCAGGAGCCCACCGAGGCCCCCAAACAAGCCGTCGAGCCCCATGAAACGCTCGAAGATATCGAGCAAACCGACGTCAGTGCTGACCGCACAATCGATAAGCAGGTGACCGAGGAACTGGAAAGCTCGGATGAGCAAAATCTGCTGAAGCGTTAGCTTTTTCGACTACACTTACTAAGTGTCATTCACCCACAAATCAGATAGGTGCTTCAATGGCTATTGAAAAATGTCCGCAATGTGAAGACCAGGTACTGGATAACAAATACAGTTGCCCTGCTTGTGGCTTTGTAAAGCGCGATAAACCTGAAATACAGCGACACCCTGAAAGAAGCAAGATTACCACTAAAACTACTTCAAAGAGCTTACAAATTCAGGGGGTGGTTTCGTTGCTCCTGTTTATTGCAGGCCTGGTGTGGTTTTACATCAGCGGTGACGAATACGCGCAACGCAATGAACTGAACGTAGTTGCCCTGGTGATGTTCGTCGTCGGTTTTATCTGGTACATATTAGTGCGCTTCTTTATCTGGCGATCGCATGACTGAATTTGCAAGATCGCCACTCAGCTTCTACACTTAATAGTTGCAGTACAGCGAATCTGGCTGCAGTTTCAGACTGCATGTGCAGCCTTAGTTTTGCATTTTTAAGCAACGAAAGGAGGCGTAAGTATGCAAGTTAAAGAAGTTATGACAACGCAACCGCAATATCTGAAAAATGATGTGACGATCCGTGAAGCCGCGCGCACGATGCGCAATAACAAAACCGGCTTCGAGCCTCTCACCGATGCGAATAAAGTCACGGGCGTGATTACTGACCGCGACATTGCTGTTCGTGCCGTCGCTGAAGGTAAAAGCCTTGATGACAAGGCCAGCAGTATTGCCTCCGAGCGTGTTCTTTATACCTATCAGGATGAAGACATTGAATCGGTGGTTCAGAATATGACTGAACAGAAGGTTCAGCGCTTGTTGGTATTAAACAACAGCGAAAACAAGGACTTGGTTGGCATCATCACCTTAGGTGATATCGCTAATCATTGCAAAGATCCTCAGTTGGCCCAGAAAATCGTCAACGCATCACGTACTTATAACTAAGGTACGTACCATTTAGAAAGTCAATCTCCCCTTGAAGCCAGCAGAAATGCTGGCTTTTTTCTCGGTGGTTACTTTCCGGTGGTGAATTATGACATCTGATACGAGTGACTATGAAAGCAAACGCGACTTTCGCAAAACGGATGAGCCAAAGGGAGGCAATGTGAGCTTTGACTGGGCCTCGTCACGCCCTATCTTTGTTATTCAAAAACACGATGCATCAAACCTGCATTATGACTTCCGCATTGAAGTCGATGGTGTGCTCAAGTCATGGGCGGTACCCAAGGGCCCATCGACCGACCCGTCCGAGAAGCGCCTGGCATTACCAACCGAAGATCACCCCATGGATTATGCCGACTTTGAGGGTACGATTCCCGAAAATGAGTATGGCGCCGGAACCGTAATGATTTGGGATCGCGGTTGTTATCGCAACTTAAAAACTGACGACGAAGGCGAGTCTGACAAATCAGTTGCAAAGCAGCTTGAAGACGGGCATGTCAATATTTGGCTGGAAGGTGAGAAACTGGTCGGTGGCTATGCACTCATCCGTACTGACAGTGGCGATGATGAGCGCTGGTTGTTAGTAAAAATGGATGACGATGCGGCCGATGCACGGCGTAATCCTGTTTCCACCGAGACCAAGTCGGTGGCAAGCGATCGCAGCCTGGACGAAATCGCCAAGCAAGCGGATGAAAAGGATGACTGATTTACTGCAGCAGTTGAGCGACGATGATCGTGAACAAGCTAAAGAGTGCAGCATGCCAGACTGGCTTGATCCAATGCTGGCGAAGCTGACCCATGACGCTTTTGCCAGCGAAGACTGGCTTTATGAACGCAAACTTGATGGCGAACGCGTCATTGCTTATATCGATGATGACGGCGAGGTGAGGCTGTGCTCGCGGAATCAAAAACTTCTCAATGACAGTTATCCCGAACTTGAGACGGCACTTGCAGAGCAAGCGCCGCCGGGAAGTATTTTCGATGGCGAAGTCGTGGCGCTGAACGATGACGACGTCAGCGACTTTCAACGCCTGCAGGCCCGCATGAATGTCAGTAATCGCGAGGAGGCCTGCAACAGTAATGTCGCGGTTTACTTTTATCTGTTTGACTGCCTCTACATTGCGGGTCATGACCTTTGCCAATGCACCCTGCGTGGCAGAAAAAAAGTGCTACGCGAGGCTTTGGCGTGGAATGAACCTCTACGTTTTACCCAGCACCGCAACGAACACGGCATCGACTATTTTAAAGACGCCTGCGATAAAGGTTGGGAGGGGCTGATCGCTAAGAAGGCCGATAGCAACTACGCCCACAGTCGTTCCCCGAACTGGTTAAAGTTTAAGTGCTTAATGCAACAGGAGTTTGTCATTTGTGGTTTTACCGAGCCGGAAGGCGAGCGTATTGGCTTTGGCGCGCTGCTGCTGGGCTTTTACCGCGATGACGCGTTAGTTTATGCCGGTCAGGTAGGCACCGGGTTCGACGATGACATGCTCGAGCAGCTCGAGCAAAAATTAACATCTATCGAGCGCAAAAGTTCACCCTTTGATGACGCCGAGCCTGACGATTCCCGGATCACCTTCGTTACGCCGAAATTAGTCTGCGAGGTGGCGTTTACTGAATGGACCTCTGAAGAGAAATTGCGTCACCCACGATTTCAGGGCCTGCGCCGTGATAAAGAGCCAAAAGACGTTCATAAAGAGATTGCCGAGCAAGTCGCCGATCTCTAACGGGAGGAAGCCACCATGCAGCTGGATGGACATGACATCGATATTTCAAAACGCGACAAAGTGTTTTTCCCCGAGGCCGACCTGACCAAGGGCGATCTGATAGATTATTACCAAAACGTAGCACCGGTGATGCTACCGCACATGCGCCATTATGGCGTTAGCATGGAGCGCTTTCCCGACGGCGTGCAGGGCGATAGCTTTTTCAATAAAGATACCCCCGATTATTTTCCCGACTGGATCCCCCGGGTAACTGTCAAAAAGCGGGAAGGCGGTGAATTCAAAGCACCCGTGGTCGACAGCGCCGCCAGTCTGGTTTACCTGGCTGATCAGGGGGTCATTACACCCCATCTGTATCTGGCGCGGACCGACGATTTAGAGCACCCGGACAAGTTAGTCTTTGACCTTGACCCGCCAAGCACCGGCGGCTCTGCCGCTGCTTTACGTCAGGCGGCGCTTGACGTACGCGACTTACTTGCGGAGCTTGATCTAAATGCCTGGGTGCAGACCTCGGGCGCCAACGGCTTTCATATTTTTGTACCGTTGGATCGCAGTGCTGACTTTGATACTACCCGTGACTTTGCCAATGATTGCGCGCGCGTCCTGGTCGAGCGCAAACCTGAACACTACACGCTTGAGCAACGCAAAGAAAAACGTGGCGATAAAATCTTTCTGGACACGCTGCGCAATGCCTACGGCGCCACCTCAGTCGCGCCTTATGCCGTGCGCGCGCAACCAACGGCATCGGTCGCGACGCCTATTGAATGGCAGGAGCTCGAAGACGGTGCCGGCCCGCAGGACTGGACCATTAAGACCCTCCCCCGTCGATTAGCGCAAAAAAAAGACCCATGGCAAAACATGATGCGCCATGCCTATAAGCTGGCAAGTCATCAGCGCCAGCTAAAAAAATTAACGGCGTCGAGCGACGCGTCGTAAACTACTTACCCAGCCGGAATTGGTGAAAACGCTCAGACCGGTGACCGTGATAAGAATCAGCACCATACCGGTTAGTTGCATGGCGTTAAGCCGCTCATTCAGTAATGCGACACCGAAAAGCGAGGCGGTGACCGGTTCAATCATGGCAACGACCGAGGCCACTGCCGGTGCGGTAACGTTCAGGCCTATCACATAGATAACAAATGAAATACCGGCGCCCAGTACGCCCAGTGCAGCAAATAAGAGCCAGTCATTGCTGTTGACGACTTGCACCACTTGCTGTGTATCGGCAAGACCAACCAACAGCAAGGCCAACACCGCGAAAGCTACCACCAGCACCGCTTGCGGGCTGCCGTGCGGCGCGGCATATTTAAAACCAAAAATAAAGAGCGCATAGGAAAGCCCGGATAGCAGACCGGCGACAATACCCCAGGTACTGATCGCGCTTGTTAGCCCTTGATAAACCCCGGTCAGCAAGACAATACCTATCATCACTACCGCAATGGCAAACCACTTGATCCAGGTCGACTTTTCCAGACCGAGTAAAAACGAGACAAGATACACAAAAATGGGTGCGCAATACATCAGTGTTGCCGCTACTGCAACACTGCCGTGTCTGATGCTAATGAAGTAAAAAACAAAGTTTCCGGTCACACCAATGCCCGCCAGCGCCGACCATAGCCATAAGCGTGGATTGACCAGCCCACGTTTTGAGGACGTTAGCGCCAGCCATAGCGCCACAAAGAATAAGCCAATAACGCCGCGATAAAATGCGACCACAAAAGGCTCCCAGCCAGCGGCCAGTAATAGGCCGCCAATGCCCCCTGAAATACCCCAACAAAGCGCTGCCAGGGCAACCAGTAGGGTGCCAAATCGCGTGAGAGGCGCTTGCTGGTCAAGCGTCGAATCTGGCAGCATCAGTTCCACTCATTCTTGCAAGGTGATGGCTAGAGTCTAGACTAAATCTGGAGGTCTTTTATGAACTACGAATGTGTTCAGGGTGATATCACCCAACAAGATGATATTGATGCTATTGTCAATGCCGCCAACGCGCAGCTGAAAAGCGGTGGCGGCGTGGCCGGCGCGATTCATCGCGCGGCCGGTGAGCAGCTTGAGCAAGCGACCCGCTCGCTGGCGCCGATCGAGCCAGGCGAGGCAGTCATTACCAAGGCTTTTGACTTGCCTAACCGCTACGTTATCCATTGCCTCGGACCCGTTTATGGTGAGGACGAACCCAGCGATGAGCTGCTGGCAGACTGTTATCGCAATGCACTGAATGTCGCCGACGAACATGAGCTCGCATCAATTGCCTTTCCGGCATTATCCACCGGTGCCTTCGGCTATCCGTTCGCCGACGCCACCAGGGTTGCCCTGCAGACCGTGAAAGCGCACAGCTCTAAGCTCAAACACGTCGAAACAATACGTTTTGTTTTATTCAGCGACAGTGATTACGAGCACTACCAAAAAGCGCTCAGCGAACACGAGCTAATCTGACGCTTTTAGCGTTGCCAGGCAGGCTGCCAGATGCTCGCGCCAAAACGCCACTGGTTGCGCTAAGGCGTTGCGACCAACACTGATCTCACATACGCTTCGACCTTTCGCGTCGGTGTCTCGCGGCTTTGCCAGTACCAGCACATTGTGTTGACCGGCGTATCTGGTAATGGCGTCCGTCAGATGTTCCGGCCCATGCGCAATATGCAAGTGAAACATGGCGGCTTGCGGTGTGGTCGGAACTAGCTCAACACCTGGCAAGTCAGCCAGCGCCAGCCCTAACTCGCGCGCGTAAACAACTGCCGCGTCCATGCTCGCAAGGTTGTCATCCAGTCCTTGCTCGGCCGCCAGCAGATACGGATAAAATGAAATCAAGTTGCCACCAGCGCGGCGGTTCCAGATTCTTGCCTTGGCGATAAAGTCAGACTCGCCTGCCAATACCGCGCCCGCAATGCCTGCCATATCTTTGTACAGGCTTACATAAACCGAGTCGGCCAATGCGCTGATCTCGGCCAGACTGCGCTGGTAATAGGCCGGACAGTGCCACAGTCGGGCACCATCAAAATGAACGGCGATACCTCGCTCCCGCGCCCAGGCCACCTGTGCTTTTAAGTCATCCCATGACGGCAACTGCCCGCCGATTTCACGCATTGGCAGCTCCAGCAGTAGCGCGCCGAGCGCGTCAGCATTCACGTTGCGCAAGTCCGCGTGGCTAAGTACCCGGTCACGAACACCTAGTAACTGCCCTTTTAGCTGCCACAGTTGCTCATAGCCGTCATGCTCGTGCAATACCAGATGCGACGTCGGGTGTAACCCAACCCCCCACTTCTCTCGTTGATCACAGTGAATGCGTAATGCCATCGGCTGAGCCAGGGTTCCACTGGGCAAAAACAGCGCGGCCGGCTTGCCCAATAAGGTGGCCATGCGCTGCTCAAAGCGCTCAATCAGGTCACCTTTGCCGTACACGTCGGGAGCCGTCTCCTGCTCCGCGCGCGTGGCTAGCAGGCGTAAAGTTTCGGCCATGGTTCGTTGCGGGTGGCGCAGAATTGACCAGCGTGCGTTGCGAGCCGCCCTCTGATAAGCGCTATCTGAATTCGTTGTCATTGCAGTACCCTGTGAAAAGGCGATGGATTCGGTGTTCAACTCATTTGCATTAGTTCGAGCTAATACTATATTTAAGAGTGTCGTATCTATATCTCTCTGACACATAAGGAGGAAATATGTTACGCACTACTTTACTCGCATCAAGTATTATTTTTGCGCTGTCTGGCGCAGCACAAGCGCAAGACGTTAAGTCAATGCCAGACGAAACCTGGGTGTCGATGAGTGGTGAAGTTGCCTCAACTACACCAACCTCATTTATTCTCGATTACGGGAAAGGCCTGATTACCGTCGAAATCGGTAGCTGGCGATGGTTCCAACTCGAAGGACATGCCCTCCTTCCTGGTGATGATGTCACCGTTTACGGCGAAATTGATGATGACTTCGCCGAACGCGCCACGCTCGACGCAACAAGCGTCTATGTCGATAGCCTGGACAGTTACTTTTATGCCGGCACGATCGATGAGGCAAGTGACGAAATAAAAGCTGATTTCGACGTTCTCGCCATGGATACCCTAAGCCCGGTCGATGTCAACGGCACCGTGACCGAGGTGCGCGAGGCAGAACGTGAATTTGTCATCGACAGCGGCATGCAAGCGGTCACTGTCGACACTTCAGATATGTCGGCGAATTTACTCGACGACGAAGGCTTCCAGCAAATTGAAGTTGGCGACTATGTCTCCGTTGCCGGTGAATGGAGTAGCGAGATTGTCGGCTCCCTTGAAATAAAGGCCGATCGCATTGTGTCGGCTGAGGTTTATTAACATCCTATTTTTGGGACTGATGATTTAGCTACGATGATGCAGCTACGATGATTCAGCTACAAGGGGGAGCTCATGCTCCCCTTTTTCATGAAATTGCGCCAGTGCCGCTGGCAACGTAAACTCAGTAGGCACCTACAGATAATTTAAGGTTCAGATATGGCAGCTTTTGGTAGTGTTTTTATGCCGCAGATGGCACTCAGTGAGTTCAGCGGAACCCGCTGGAGTGAACCCGAAATGGTCACCACCGATGCGATCACGTTACATCCCGGCGCGCATGTCTTACATTATGCAAGCACCTGCTTTGAAGGACTTAAAGCATTTCGTCATGACGACGGCTCAATCAATATTTTTCGTATGGACGCGAATATCGCACGCATGCTGCAGAGCAGCCGCTTGCTGGAACTACCGCCTTTTGCGCCTGAGTTGTTACAGGAAATGATTTTACGCACAGTGCGCCTTTTTGCCGACGAAGTGCCACAGCCACCAGGCTCAATGTATATTCGCCCGACACATATTGGTACTGAAGCCGCTATCGGAAAAGCAGCCTCGCCAAGTCTGACCTCCATGCTTTATATTTTATTGTCGCCCGTGGGCGACTACTTTGAAGGTGGTGTGCGCCCGTTGCGACTGCTTTTAGAGGAGCATGGTGCACGCTGTGCGCCACACATGGGCATGGTGAAAAGCGGTGGTAACTATGCCAGCGCATTGCAACCCATTCTGAACGCCCGCAAATCAGTGCAGGCCGATCAGGTATTGTTTTGTCCAAATGGCGACGTGCAGGAAACCGGCGCGGCTAATTTCTTACTCATTGATGGTGACGAGATTATCACCAAAGCCCTGGATAGCTCGTTTTTGCACGGCATTACACGCAGCTCTATTCTTACCCTGGCGCGTGATATGGGTATGACCGTCAGTGAACGCGATCTTACCGTGGACGAGTTGCTTGAGCGGGCCGCGAAACCTACGGCCGAGGCCGCGCTTTCTGGCACTGCCGCAGTACTGACTCCGGTGGGTACACTTATCCATAACGGCAAAGAGCACCGCGTAGGCCAAGGCGAACAAGGCCCGGTGACGGAGCGACTACGCAGTGCACTAAACGCCGTCCAGTGGGGCCGGGAAGCAGACCGTCACGGCTGGTTAACGCGCATTTAACTGCTAAAAATCAAACAGCTCGCCGAGTAGGCTCTTTTTCTTATATTTCTTATGCCCGTAGCCAGAGCCATAGCCCTGACTTCGCACTTGCTCGCTCTGAGGGGGCTGCTGCACAGGCTGCTGAGGCACAGTTCGCTCAATGATTTTATCGAGCTCACCGCGGTCCAGCCAGACACCACGACAACTCGGACAATAATCAATTTCGATGCCTTGGCGATCTGCCATAACCAAGCTTTCATCTTTACACACCGGACATTTCATAACCTAGTATCCTCTTTTGTCAGACAAAGTTCTGTCGCTTTACTTTAGTATAAACTCGCTACTAACTCTCGCTTTCATCAAGAGAAATTAAAAAGAGGCGGAAAGATGAGCACCACCACCGCTGCCCAAAGCGCGTAAACCGGCACGTAACCAGTCTGCCAGCGTTCCAGCGCATAAAAGCCACGTTTATGCGTCACAAACTGATAGTAAAACCAGGCGTAGCCGCTAAGACTGACGAATAAAATGAGGTTTTCACCCAACGCCGCCACCCGGTTGGGGCTTAAGCCCATACTCAAAATGCGATCAGATATTGCCACCAATGCGACCAGGTCGACTATCAGAGCGACAATGATGAGTGCCAGTTGTAAGTAGTCAAACACGCCTACCGGCATTACGGTATCGCGCGAAGATACCGAGTAAAGCACTAGCCCCAGCACCAGAACCAACATCAGATCTAACAGAATCAGTGCCTCACGTTGCACCGCGAACGTCTGCGCACCGAACAGCATAGTCAGCAGGTAAACCATTAAGATAAAGGCGACCAGCGGTGTGAAAATACGTGCCAGCACGGGCGCAATGTTCTCAATCGCACTTTGTTTGGCTTCCACCAGAAACGCCGCGACCACAACTGCGCCCGCCGCACCGCAGGGGATCATCCAGGCTTGCGCTAACCATTCCACGTCATAGCCGATAAAAGCATAAAGCCCCAGGGTAAGACCGGTTAAGGCTGCGCCGCCTAGCGCGATCAACACGTAGTAGATAGCGAACTCACCGGAAAAACGAATGAAGTCCATACGCCGGCTTAGTGAGCGCCAATAGTCGCCGGTGTAAAGCACACCGACAATAAACCACAGCACCAGTGGCAGATGGAGCACGGCTAACACGCCAGTATCACTTTCCGGCACAAGCGGATAGAGATTCAGTAGCAGGCTCACAACCAGCACCGTACCCAGCACCAGCGTCACGCCATAGCCACCTAATTCACGCTTCCAGACCCAGTAAATACCAATAAACGGAAAGGCGAACAGGGTCAGATTGCGCGCATAGAACCAGCCATCACTATCGTCAGTAAGTGACCAGCCGCCGAGCTCGGGTAGTTTCACCATGAGCGCGGCCGCCAGCGCCAGCAGCATTACCATCAGCAGCTCACGATACCCCAGCCAACCAGTACCTGAGCTACCGCTGGCGTCGCTGAACACCAGATGCCGCCACAGACGCTGTGAATGCACTTCGGCGTATTCGCGCGAAACATCGTGCAAACGCCCTAACCGTTTGGTCGCAATTAAAAATGCTTCATCTTGCTGCAATCCACTTTGTGTCAGCGCATCAATGTGATCGCGCAAATGCGACTCCAACTCGTCATGATCGTCGCTATCAAACGCGGCGTGCTTCGCCAAAAAGGCCCGCCACTCAGCAATACGGGCATCCATGTCAAACGAACTGGTAGTCATTTCGATCTCCCCATACCTGACGCAGCGCCTGCGTGATCACCTGCCACTGCTGTTGCTGTTGTTGCAGGGCCTTTTGGCCTTGCTCGGTAATGCGATAGTATTTGCGCTTGCGCTTAGTTTCTTCGGCAACGCGCCAGCGCGAACTTAATAACTGCTGCTGCTCGAGGCGATGCAATAACGGATAAAGCATGCCGTCGGTCCATTCCAGTTGCCCGTTTGACAGTTCGGCAACGCGCTTGACGATTTCATAGCCGTAAGTTTCACCCTCGGCAATGACGCTTAACACCAGCGGCGTCGACGATGCCGCCATTAAATCTTTGGATAAATTCATTCCTACCCCTCATACCTAGCACCATTAGGTATAAGTTATATACCTAGTAGTTCTAGGTAGTCAAGGGACTTTAATCTTAGCTACACTAAGAACTCACTGAAGGAGCCCATGGTTATGCCTTTCGTTATTCAGCAACTTAACTGGCATAAGCGCCGCAAACCCGGTGCCGAGCCGCAGCCGATACACGTTGAAATTGATAATTTTAAAAAAGAGAAAAACCATTTCTGCGCCGTCAGAGTGCTTTTTGACAATGGTGAAGAAGCGGTTTTACAAGGTCGCGTGACCCAAAACCCGGTCACCGGCGAGTGGGCGGTAAATGGCATTAATGCCAAAGGACAAAGCGTTTCGGCGCGCTACGAGGAACCATGATTAACATTGCTACCTGCCCGCTGTGCCATGCTGCCGCGGGTCATTTTGTTGCCGACACGCGGCGCGACTACTATCAGTGCAGCCAATGTGAGCTTGTATTTGCCGACCCCACCGGCCACCTGGAAGCCGATGCCGAGCGCGCTGTATATGATTTGCATGAGAATTTGCCGGACGATGCCGGTTATCGTAACTTTCTGGAGCAGCTAACCGTCCCTTTACTTGCCCGCCTGACACCTGGCATGCAAGGGCTGGATTTTGGCTGCGGTCCTGGTCCCACTTTGCATCTGATGCTCGAAGAACGCGGCATGAACATGCAGCTGTACGACATCTTCTACCAGCCAAACAAACAGCAGCTTCAACGCCAGTACGACTTTGTGACCAGTACCGAGGTTGTTGAGCACTTTTATCAACCAGCGGCTACCTGGCGGCAACTGGTTGACTTAGTAAAGCCTGGCGGCACGTTGGCGATTATGACCTCGCTGTTCACGCGCCAAACACCGGCTGCTTTTTTGGCCTGGCAATATAAAAATGATCCGACCCATGTGAGTTTTTATACGCCATGGACGATGAAATGGCTGGCGCAGGAATACGCGCTGAACTGTGACATTTTAAGCCAGCGCGTTATTTTCTTTCAGCGATTGCCTGTTCACAGTCATAGCTAGCCTGCAGGCGCTGCTGCAGGTCTTCACAGAGGCGCAAGGCACCAGCTTTATCACCAGTTTGCTGAAGTACCACCGCCAAACCCAGCGTCGCCTGTTCATGTAAGGGTGCGAACGTTAATACTCGGCGGTACCAGCTTTCAGCCTGCTGCAAGTCCTGCCGCTGCAGGTACTTGTCGCCGAGCAAGTTGCCAACTTCGGCGTACCACGGGCGGATCTGCACCTCGTGCTCCGTATAACGCGCCGACATTGCCGTAAATGCCCGCTGATAGGCGTCAAGTGCAAGCTCGGTCGCCCCCAAAGCCTCGTGCAATTCGGCTTTATTTAACCAGACCTGCCAGGCGTTCTCGTCAGCCTGCAAGGCACGCTCGTACACTATGATAGCCTCGGCATAATTGCCTTGTGCCGACAAAACAAAACCCAGCGCCTTTAGTGTCGCTGCATTTTCAGGTGCCAGTGAGACAGCCTTTTCAGCCAACACCCGCGCCCGTTGTAATTGCTGCTGCTTCTCAGCGCTTGCCAATTCGCCGGAGCTGACCCGCTGTGTCAGCGTCACCTGCCCGCCCGGCTCAGCATCTGACCAACGTACCACCCGCTGCACCAAAGAGTTAGCCAACCCAGCATACGCGATCGCGGCATCTGGAGTGAGCTCAATCTGTTGTTCATAAAGTGCAATTGCCATCTCGTTATCAGCGAGGCGCATCTGGTGATAATAATCGTCAGCACGTGCCAGTAAATCGGCAGTCGGCTCCGGCTGCGAATTCTCGGGTGTCCACCACCAGAACAAGCTCAGCAGGGCCACCGCCGTTAGTGCGGCGATGCCGAAAAAAAGTACGTGCCTCGAACCTGTTTGACGTTGCCCGACATCTGCTGGTGGTGGCTGCACTGAGTTGACTGTGGCAAGCAATCGGTAACCGCGCTTCGGCAGGGTTTCGATAAGGTTTGGAGCACGCGGGTCATCACCTAAGCTGGCGCGCAACCGCGACAAGGTACGCGCCAGCGTATCATCGCTGGCGTAACTATCGGGCCAGACCGAGGCAATGATCTCTTCTTTGCTCACCAATTGCCCCTGGCGTGCCACGAGTAAAGCCAGCAACTGACATGATTTCGGCTCAAGACGTACCGCCGTCGTCTCCGAAAGCTTGTCGTTAGTCTCCACTGGCGTACAGATGCCGCTGTTAAAATCGACTCGCCAAGGTCCTATCTGCTGAATACCCAACTCTGTTTCATCCATACTTCAACCACTTACGCTTTGTCAGGAATTTGTCAGAACAATCATTTAAGATTGTCAGGACAATTCGCATAGTACTTTTTAGGATTCGGCTCGATGTTATTTCACGGAGCTATTGAAATGTCTTTTAACACTCTTTTTGCGAGCCTGCTCTTACTGGTTAGTCTAAATTGTAGCTATGCCCAGCAGTCGACAACCACCTTCACTCCTGCGCAACTGCGCGAGGATTTCTCACAACTTTACCAGAATCTGCAAAGCGGCAGTTATGATCTTTTTGCTCATTATCCACAAGTCCACTACGACAGGGACTATCAAAACTTCCTCGCCGCCCTGGAGCAACCACTGACAAAGCTTGAGGCGCAGAAATTATTCATGCGTTTCGTCGCGCTGGCCCGCATTGCGCATACGCGTATCGATTTTCCGGTAGCAGATTATCGCAGCTTCCTTGAAAACAGTGGCAAGACACTGCCCTTCGACCTCAGAATTCACACCGAGGGCGTTTTTATTTATGAGGGTGAGCAAGCGGTTTACCGGATGACCCTGCGGGACGCGCAAAGCCAAGAGATCTACACTGTTACCCAACCTACATTAGCACAGAAAGATCAGCTGCAGAGCGTTACGGATGCCAGCACCGCAGAGCGTAAACTACGCGACTATGAAGTCCGCGCTGACGGCATCGGCTATTTGAAACCTGGACCGTTTTACAATATCTACGCCAGCTCTGACGCCGAGGTTTGGGACACGACTGAGTTTCACAGTTTCATTGACGAGGCATTCACCGCATTAAAGCAAGCTGAAGTTACCCGCGTGCTTATCGATTTACGTGGCAACCCTGGTGGAACCAACAGTTTTAGCGACCATATGCTGGCCTGGATTGCAGATCAGCCATTTAAGTTTGCTTCCGACTTTCGCGTGAAAGTCTCGCCTTTAGCTCGGCAGGCCAATCAACAACGCCTACAGGGCAACCCGACAGCGGGTGATACCTCATTACAGCTGGAAGACTTTTACGCCCGGCACCAGGAGGGTGATATTATCTCGTTTCCATTAGCTGACACCCCACCCCATGGCGCGACGAAGTCAATGGCCGGAACCGAAGTTTTTATACTCGTTGACCGTTACTCATTCAGTAATGCCGTGTCAGTCGCTAGTATTGCTCAGGACTACGGCTTTGCCACCGTCATTGGCGAAAAAACGGCAGATTTGGCAACAACTTATGCTGCCATGGAGCACTTTACCTTGCGCCACACAGGCATTGAGGTGGGCTTTCCTAAAGCGCACATCATTCGTCCGAATGGTGATCTGAAAGCTGATGGCGTAACACCCGATATTTCGTTTTCATTCGGCACCGCCAAAAACGGTGCCAAAACCGAGCTGGAGCGTGTGATCGATCTTATCCAGCAAGAGACGCTTAATCATTAGTGTTTATAGCTAAGCATGAACCAAGCCTTATTAGTGTCGACAGCCAGGCTGTCGGCCTGATAGCTGGCCAGTTTCAGTAATAATGAGAGTTGGTGGCTAAAGACATACTGAGCTGTCAGATCCAATTCATCGCCGTAGTCATGCGCGCCGTGGTCGGCACGAAAATCGTGATACGCCAGGCGCCACTTCCACTTATGGTGTTGACCCTTTAGCGCCAGCCAATCGTCGCGTAGACCGTCAGCTGGTGTGTTCAGAAAAATATCGGCAAAACCGTTAAATGCATGCAAAGTCGCCAGCGGTGTCTGCAAGGCTGAGTCACCGTTGCCCGCCAGACGCTCCTGACCCACAGTCAAGGTTGCCGGACCGAAATCCCAATCGATGCTGAGGCGATGGTAGCTATGCGTAAAATTCTGCGTATTTTGATGGGCGTCATCTTGCCGGGCTAAAGTCATCTGGGCCTTCAAGGCCCATGGCGCGGCAAAGGCCAGGCTGTAATCAATTCCGTAAGTACGGCTGCTGCGCTCCTGCCAATCACTGAACTCGAAGTCATAATAAAATGCAGCAGCCTGATGACCGGCCGCGGGCTGCAAGGTAAATAAGGAGGTGTAGAAATTGCCTTTATGATCGGCGCTGCTCCCGTCTGGACCGAAGATACGATTGACATTGTGAAAGTAGCCTACATCGAGCGAGCTGATATTGCTCAGAGCGTGCTGGTACCGGTAGCCGTCAAAAGTTTGCTCGTTCTGACGCCAGCCTACACCACCTAAAAAGCGCTGGTTCAAATAATTCACGCGCTGACGCCCGGCGGTTATGCTGCTTTGCTGGCTAAAGCGGTAACTCAAAAACGCCTGATTGACATCAGTTCCCTCAGGATCGGCAACAACGCTGTAGTCATTATGACCGTTTACTGTGCTGTTAAAACGCTGGCCACCGATGTTGCTCACGTTATCGATCTCCACCAGCGCACTCAGGCCTGACATTGGCGCTACCTGAAACAGGCGCGCGATATCAGTATTAACGGTCATGCGACTACGCAGAGTAGAAGCAAGCGCCCTCTGAAGCGGATTTTCCTGATCGACGTACTCAAGGCGGTATCGGAAATCAAAAGCTACTTCCGTCGCTTGCGGCTCGCTGGCATAAGCTCCAAAAAAGGGTGCGGCGGCAAACCAGGTCAACAGGGTGACAGTAGTTTTCAAACTGGCAGAAGACATTAGCAGAGCTCCATCAATAGTGATGGAGCTTAGTTTACGGCCTGTGTCGGCAAAGAGAATTCCAATGAGGGGTTACCCCAAAGCAGGTACTTAGCGACTCTCGGCCGTGGCTTCGCGGGCTGAGTAGACCGAACTGTCACCGCTGGCTAAGCGCGACAGACGCAGCGTTCGTGCTTCCAGGCCACTGACGTAAGCGTCGAACTGTGCCAATAGCTCCCCGTCCAGACGTACAGTGGATAACTTTTTGAGCGCCAATGGATTGACGCTCTTGCCGTGTTGATAGACTTCGTAGTGAAGATGACGCGCTTGCGATAACCCGGTATTACCCAAAAAGCCAATGATCTGACCCTGGGCGACCTTTACCCCTGGTTGAATGCCGGGCGCGAACCCTTTCAAATGCGCATACAGGGTCTCATAGCCGTCATCATGCTGCAGCACTACGGCATTACCGTACGAGCCGTACCAATCCGCCCGTTTTACCGTGGCGTTGCCTGCGGCCATAATCGGAGTGCCGGCCGGCGCACTAAAGTCGATACCTTTATGCATGCGGGTATAACCAAGCAGCGGGTGCTTACGCTGACCATAATGGGAAGATAAGCGCGCCCCGTTGAGCGGTGTCTTTAACAGAAAGCTCTCTGCCAGACGTCCATCCTCGAGGTAAAAAGAATCGGCAAATCGGTACAGGCGCAGGTCATCCTCTGAGTTTTTAAAGCGCAGATAGGTTGGTTGCAGTGGCGTTTGCTGATGGGCAAATAAGGCTTCATCAGCGGTTACCAATGTGCGTTCAAATACCACCTCAAAGCGGTTGCCCTCATAGACCTGGCGTTGAAAATCGATAAAGTGCGACAGCGCCAGCAACGCACTGTTAATCACGTCACCGGGTACACCCGCGTTGGCAGCGTCGCCGTAAAGGCTGTGGCTGATGGTTACCGCATGCTCTGCAATTTCAGTACGAGTGGGAACATAGCTTTTCGTGACGCGCCAGGTGTCGCCCTCAAGCGTGGCATCAACGCGCTCAGCATACTCACCGGCCAGGCTGATTTGCTTTTGCCCGTCCACCTGATCAAGTGCGAGTACACTTCCGGCTTGCAGCTTATTCAGCGGCACGACGCTTTTTAACGCCAAGGCTAAGGTTGCGATTTCACGGGAGCTAAAGCCCTGACGGGAAAGTAGCGCCGATACCGTCTGTCCACGTTTTAAGGTGATCAGCTGTGCCGCCTCAGACAGCGGCCGAAACGGCTGCTCAGCAGTTGCTTCGGTAGTCTCAGGTCGTAATTTGGGTACCAGCTCACTGGCCAACTGCGTTGGCGCGCTCTTTTGCGGCTTGGCCTCCACCCGTTCTGGTTTTTCGCTGGTCGACGGCGTTGCTTGCTCGGCCGGCTCGGTAGCGGGCACTGCGGTTTGCTCACTGCAACCTTGTTGCAGCAGTGCTGCCACACAGATCAGCGCCCATAGCGTATACTTCATTCGATATCCTGACTGGCATTCGTTAAGCGCCATTCTACCGAAAAAAGTCAGGCTGGCAAAAGTAGGGTTTACCTGAGTTTAACTTTTGTCTACTTTTTGCTCTGCTGTCGATTCCTCTTCTTGCTCTACTTCGCGTGCCGTACTGTAGCTGTAATCAGGACGCCCGGTTTCATTGTCGAGCTCGGCACCGGCACAGGGAGGTTGCGGACCCAGCTCTTCATGCGTGTCCCAGTTGCTTTGTTTTTTCTCACCCACGTTGGTTCCTCCATTACAAAAATGTACTTTATTTAAACGGCAAAACCCCTAATTTGGATCTAGATTAAGCAATAGGATGATCGTGTCAGCAGCGCATGCGTATCTGTAACAAACGGTATAAGGAGAGTTTAGGATGCGTAACTTGACCCGGCCATTTCAATTTCTCTTTTTTCTTTTTGTTTTTACAGGTAGCGCTATGGCAACTGAACAACCCGAATATGAAGTTCTTAAGCAACAGGACGACTTCGAGCTGCGTCGGTATGCGCCCATGATTGTCGCCGAAGTAACGGTCAGTGGTTCTATGGAGCAGGCTTCAAGCCGTGGCTTTCGGGTATTAGCCGATTATATTTTTGGCAATAATCGTGTCGACGGCGCCACCAACACCGAAATAGCCATGACAGCCCCGGTCACCATGGCGCCACGCTCGGAAACGATCGATATGACCACGGCGACCACCATGGAAGCAGATGACGGGCGCTGGCGGGTGCAGTTTGTCATGCCAAGCGAATACTCCATGGCAACGCTGCCAAAGCCCAATAACCCAGATATTGAAATCTTAGACTATGATGAACGTTATTATGCGGTCGTGCGATTCTCCGGGCTTGCCGGTAGTAAGAAAGTAGCCAGCAAAACTGCTGAGCTTCGCACCTGGATGGAACAACAGGGCCTTGAGCCACGAGGCGTGCCCGAGCTGTCGCGTTACGATCCGCCCTGGACGTTACCCTTTTTTCGCCGTAATGAGGTAAAGTTAATCTACCGCGCTGAGTAACAAGGAAAAATCATGGCCAGACTGCAAGATAAAGTTATCGTCATCACCGGCGCCGCTCGTGGTATCGGTGAGGGGGTGGCGCGCACTTTTCATCAGGAAGGCGCCACTGTTATTCTCACAGATATTCTGACCGATGAAGGTAAAGCGGTGGTCGCAGAGCTTGGCGAGCGCGCGCATTTTTACGAGCTTGATGTCTGCCAGGAAAAGCAGTGGCAGGATCTCATGACCTGGATCGAAGAAAAATTTGGCAACCTAAACGGGCTGGTCAATAACGCTGGCATTACCGGTCTGGAAACCACCTCCAATCCACATGATCCGGAACATGCTTCACTCGAAGACTGGCGTCGCGTGCATGAAGTGAATCTTGATGGCACCTTTTTAGGTTGTAAGTACGCAATTCAACTGATGCGACGTACCAAAAGCGCAGGCAGCATCATTAACATGTCGTCACGCTCGGGTCTGGTCGGCATTCCAGCTGCCGCAGCCTATGCTTCATCGAAAGCCGCCATGCGCAACCACACCAAGTCAGTTGCGCTGTACTGTGCGCAGCAAGAACTGCCTATTCGTTGCAACTCGGTGCATCCGGCCGCAATCATGACACATATCTGGGAGCCCATGCTCGGCACCGGCGAACAGCGGGAGCGCAATATTCAAAAAATTGTCGCGGATTGCCCCATGCATCGGTTCGGCGAAGTCAGCGAAGTTGCGGCGGTTTGTGTTCTGCTCGCCTCTGACGAAGCTAATTACATGAACGCTTCAGAGATTACCATTGACGGAGGTGTGCTGGCTGGCAGCTTCAGTGCGGCGCCCACCGAATAATGTTAATCGCGTCGCTGCTGCAGCAATGCTGCGGCCCGCTGCGCCCAAAGTTCTGCAGCAACATGTGACGGGTGATAACCGTCACGCGCGACGAAGCGCGCTTCAAACGGAAAGTCCGGCAGTAACAACTCAGTAGACTGCTGCTGATCGCAGTGCGCCGCCAGCTCGCGGTTTAAGTCGTGGGCCTGGCGCCCTAAAAACCAGCGTAGCGGCTGCGGCAACGCCGGAAAGCGCTCCATTGGCGGTAGCGCCGTATAAAGAATATGCTTGGCGCCAAGACTCTGTAAATAGTCAGTCAGCGCTTCCAGATCGCGTCGCCACTGCACTAATGAAGTACGTTGCGTAACATCGTTGACGCCTACCGAAATCACCACCGTATCCACCTGCGTCAGGCGCAGATCCGTCTCTTTGAGCATAGCCAGAACCTGAGCACAGGTCAGGCTTGAACGCGCCATCAATTGCCAGTGCAACTGATACTTTTCTGCCAGCAACCCAATCAGCCGCCCGCTAAACGCATCCTCCTGAGTTTCACACCCCACCCCAGCGATCGCCGAGTCGCCAATCAGCAATAACCCAAGGGGGGCTGCCCCCCCTTGAGGAATGTTATGGCGGCGGCCTGGCGGCTCAGGTAAGCGTGGGGTTCGCGCGCGTACGACTTTTCCCTGCAGCAGTAACAGGGGGGCGCTAAGGGCGAATAAAAGTTTGCGCATGGGAGTCGGTTCCTGTCGGTGGCATGCTAAGCTTAGTGTAAAACCATAATACGAGTTGCGTATGAAAATCTACGTGGATGCTGACGCCTGCCCCACGGTTATCAAAGACATCTTATTTCGGGCGGCGGAACGTAAGCAGATTCCGCTGTTGCTGGTCGCCAACCAGCCACTGCGCACGCCGCCGTCGAAGTGGATCCGCGCGATGACGGTGGCTTCAGGATTTGACGTGGCCGATGATGAAATTGTCAAACAATGTGAGCTCGGTGACCTGGTGATCACCGCCGACATTCCGCTGGCCGCAGAGATCATCGCAAAAGGCGGCCGGGCCCTTAGTCCGCGCGGCGAGCTTTTTACGCAAGATACCATTCGCGAGCGCTTAAATGTGCGTGACTTCATGGAGACCATGCGCGCCAGCGGTGTACAAAGCGGTGGTCCACCGCCTTTACATCAACGTGATCGGATGGCGTTTGCAAACCAACTGGATCGCTTGCTGGCACAAGTGAAGTAACGACGTTACTGATTCAAATTCAAGGAGGCCAATTGCATGCACCGCCCGCTTCTGGTTGCCTTAGCTATTAGCTGTAGCCTGTTAATGAACAGCAAGGCCCAGCCACAAGAACATGAAAAAACCTTCAGCGCTGCTGAGGTTCTAAAGTGGCAAGAGCGCGAATTTGCAGCGCCGTCCAGCTACCGGCTGTCGGACAATGGCGACTATCTGATTGCCAGTTGCCAACCCGGCCAGGCTTCGGCGCTGTACCTGGAGCAAGCTCTGAAAATCGACGAGACTCCCTACCTGAACTGGCGCTGGCGTATTCCCAAGTCACCACCAAAGCTCGCAGCAGAGCGTAGCAAGCAAGGCGACGATTTCATGGCGCGCATTTACGCCGTCAGCGAACAGGGCATTTTCGGTCTGGCTACCAAGGCGGTGAATTTTGTCTGGGCAGCCGAGCCTGCCATCGGAAGCGCCTGGCCCAACCCATTTACTGATCAGGCGATGATGGTAGTACAACGCAACAGCGAAAGCGCTACCGCCACCTGGCTCACCGAGCAGGTAAACCTGGCGGAGCAGTTTCAGCGTCACTACGATCTGACTCTGGACCATATTGACGGTCTGGCACTGATGGTCGATTGTGATAACTCCGGTGGCCATCGTGAGTTTCACCTTGAACGTATATGGTTTAGTGCACAGCCATAAAAAAACCCGCCGGATGGCGGGTTTTTAACATTACTCGTCAGTTTTCAGGTAAGTGTCCAGCCAGCGGGTTTGTTCCCACAGCATGTGCAACACAGACTCGCGTGCACGGTACCCATGCGACTCGTGTGGCAGCATGACCAATCGCGCGGTGCCGCCTAAGCCCTTAATTGCCTGATAAAGCCGCTCTGACTGCATCGGGAAGGTGCCCGAGTTATTGTCATTACTGCCGTGAATCATCAGCAACGGCTCATCAATTTTGTGCGCATGGAAGAACGGCGACATACCGATGTAGAGATCAGTATCATCCCACACGGTGCGCTCTTCACGCTGGAAACCAAACGGCGTCAGACTGCGGTTATAGGCACCACTGCGTGCAATACCGGTGGTGAAAAGGTCGCTGTGCGCCAGCATATTCGCCGTCATGAACGCACCATAAGAGTGACCGCCTAAAGCGACACGCTCGGGGTCAGTCACACCTAAATCAACGCCTGCCTTAATTGCCGCGCGGCCGTTCATGACCAACTGTTCGATAAAGGTATCATTAGGACGCGCCTCACCCTCACCGACAATCGGCATGGTCGCATTGGCGAGTACCGCGTAGCCCTGGGTCGCCAGGTACTGCGGTCCCCAGTAACTGATACGGACAAACTCGTATGGCGAACCGGACACCTGTGCCGCAGCAGATGAACTCTTATACTCGCGCGGGTAGGCCCAGACCATGGTCGGCAATGGACCATCGCGTTCTTTATCGTAGCCCGCTGGCAAATAAAGCTCGGCCGACATTGCCAGGCCATCTTCACGCGCGTAACTGATCATCTCACGGGTAATGCCTTTGGTATGCGGCATTGGGTGTGGGGTGTCAGTCAGGGCGTTGAGCTCTGCATCATCAAGGTCACGGACAAAGAAATCGGCCGGATCATCGACACTCTCACGCTGGGTAAGGAAGGTCATCGCGTCAGGATCGATCAACGCCAGTGGCCGCTCAAAGTAAGGTGCCTCACTGCGCCATAACCGCTCAGCTTCGTTACTGCCAAGATCAAAGCGGTCGATAAACGGACGGTCTCCATCAGGTGACGCACCAGTGCCGGTCAGCAACATTGCGCCGTCATCAACGTGCAACAGGCGACGTCCATCCACCTGCACGGTGAACGGCTGGCCCGGATCATTGTAGCGATCTTCCCATGAGCGGTCCCAGACCAACTGAGGCGCGCGCTCACCGGTACCATCGACCAGCCAGAGTTTCTCGTCACGGTCCGCCCACCAGCGCTCCCACACCAGAATGGTCTGCTCGTCTGCGGCCAGTACGCGACCCATACGCTTGGTCAGTTCAATGAGTTTTTGTGGAGCGGCGTCAAACGGCGCTGCTTGTTGGAACACCTGGTCACGGATCTTCGCATCGACAGCCGGATCACCTTGGTCGGTGGCTTCGGCCCAGACCAGCGTGGCATCGGCATCATTGCGCCATTGCACCGAACGACGTCCCTGCACCACTGCATCAAAGGCGATCGGTAGGTTATCGGCAAGACCTTGCTCGACGACGGTATATACCGTTTCACCGGCCGGATTCCAGACCATAGTGGTTTCCGGGAAGCGATAATGGGGCACGGCATACGAATATGGGCGCTTAATTTCGCTGACCAGCAAGTAGGCGTCATTGGGTGCCACACTGACACCATTGTAAATGGCCTGCGGACCTACTTTTTGCGCGTTGCCATCGACATCAAAAAAGCGGATCTGGCTGGTAAAGTAATAGTCAAATAATGCCTCGTCGGCTTTGTTTTGCAGCAAATCCTGATAGGTACGGGCTGGCGCATTGCGGCCAGAACTTTCGGTAATTACCGGGCCAGTGGGAACACTGACAAGCTTTGGTTTTTGCAAGCCTTCGGCAACGGTGTAGCTATACAGGCCGCTACTGTCGTGACGCCACTCCAAACGCGGGCCCCAGACGGCATTTAACGGTGTGCTGGTCCATTTTTTGGCACTGCGGGAAGCCACATCAACCAGCCACAGCTCGACCGCATCAGTCGTCTGCTGGGCCACGGCAATGTAGTTACCATTAGGAGACCAGCTGGTACCAAGCGCTTTGAGTTCAGTTGGCAAACCATCAATGGCAATGCTTTCGCCTGAAGTTACGTCAACCAGACTCAGTTCGCTGATATAGCGTGCCTGACTGACAGTGTAATTGGCCGGGTTAATGCGGCGGCCGGCAAGTTTCAACTGCTCGGCGGCAACATCGGCAATGGTCGGCAGTGCCGGGTATCCGGTCACCAGCAACAAATCACCGTCTGGACTTAAACTACCGCCGGGTGACGGCGCTGCGTCCACGATATCGATAATCGCCTGTGCCGGCTCCTGATAGTTCAGCTTCACCGGGTTGGCTTGCGCAGATTGTGCGGTCATCAGCACAGCTGTGGCACCCAGTGCCATAGCGATTGCGCTGACTTTTAACGCTTTGATCATAATGCTTGTCCTTGTTCGATAGCAAAGGTTGTCTAATTATGGTTAGCTTAAACTAGCATAGAAACGTCCTGCTTAACCCCCATAGGCGGGACAGCAATCGCAGGATTCAGGGCGTTAACCGCATAGCGAGAGCGAAACATGAAGAGTGTGGAACATATCAAGCAGCGCCTGGCCCACTGTCAGGCGCTCAACCCGCGGCTAAACGCTTTTGTCGACATGTTTAGCGAGCAGGCAATGGCGCAGGCACACGCCTGTGATGCCGCTTTGGCTCGCGGGGAAAGTCTCGGTCCGCTGCATGGTACTGCGGTTTCAGTCAAAGAGTGTTTTCAGTTACGTGGCAGCAAAAGCACGGTTAATTACCCGCCACTTCGCAACTATCAGGCCGAGGTGACTTCGCCGTTAATTCAGCGATTGTTTGACGCCGGCGCCGTAGTGCTGGGTAAAACCAATGTTCCCGCCCTACTTGCTGACGCACAGACCTTCGGGCCTCTGTATGCCACAGCCAATAACCCCTACGATCTGAGTTGCACGCCTGGCGGCAGCACCGGCGGTGGTGCCGCTGCTGTTGCAGCACAACTGGTTGATATTGAGCTGGGCAGTGACATTGGCGGCTCGATACGCAACCCGGCAAGCTTTTGTGGCTTATTCGGGCTCAAGCCCACCGAGAACGGCCACGCTGGCGACGGTCACATCCCGCCTTTGCCTGGCTCTCAGACCGGTATTTCGGTAATGAACAGCACCGGTCCGTTGACGCGCACTGCCAGCGATCTGACCCGCGCTTACAAGGTACTGTTTCAGCCCGACTGGCAGCAGGGTACTTACCTTCCGGTTGCGCGCTCACAGGTCAAACCCGCAACGCTGGCGGGATATCGCTTTGGCTACCTCGACACTATTATGGGCCTGCAACCCGGAAGTGAAGTTCAGCGGGCTATGGACACAACCGTTGCCGATTTAACCGCGCGCGGCGCCAGCGTGAAGAAGCTCTCACTCGATCCGCAATTGGCAAGAGAGCTGCTGAGTTTATGGGCAGAGCTATTTGGCTTTATGATGGGGCAGTCGCTCAGCTGGCCGGTGCGCAAAGTGCTGTACTGGCGCTTTAGTAAGTTATTAAAAAGCTCAAGCTTGCCGGCCGGTAAAGCCCTGCGGGCCGGGTTAGGGCTTGATCTGAAACGCTTCAGCCGCGCACTGTCGCGCCGGCAGGAAATAATTGCCGAAATCAATCGTTGCTATGCCGGCGTTGATTGCGTTATCAACCCCACGGCGTTGGGCCCCGCGTTCCCGCATAACCCGGGTCACAAGCCGATACTGCTCGATGGTGTGCCGGTGCCTTATGTCGACTACTGTTTTCCTTTTGTCATGCTTTACAACCTGACTGGCCAGCCGGTGCTGACGGTCCCGGCTGGCCAGACCCAAAGCGGGTTGCCGATCGGGTTATCCTTTGCCGCGGGGCATCATCAGGAACCGACACTACTACACCTGGCGCAGTTGTTAGAGTCAGCCGGGTATCGCTACCATGCGCCCGACATCATAACTTAAGCCAGCTGTTATACTTACTGGCGCTAACATCATTTTTTTAAACCAACAGGAGGGACTATGTCGAATCCCCTTGAAGATCGCGTGTTACTTATCACTGGCGCCTCAAGCGGTATTGGCCGTGTGACTGCGCGCCGCGCTGCAGAGGCCGGCTTTAAAGTTATTCTTACCGCGCGCCGTAAAGAGCTGCTCGATGAACTGGTAGAAGAGCTTGGCAGCGATAAAGCATTAAGTGTTTCTGCCGATGTCAGTGATTATAAGTCGCTCGAACAGGCGGTGGTGAAAGGCGTCGACAAATTTGGCAAACTCGACGCGGTGTTTGCGAACGCGGGAACCGGGTTAAATAAAGCCGGCACGGAGCAAGGCGACCCTGAGGAGTGGAAGGCGATGATTGATGTTAACGTCAATGGTCTGCTTTATACAGCGCGCCTCACCCTGCCGCACTTGCGGCAAACCACGGGACACTTTCTGATGACCGGCTCGGCTGCGGGACGCAATACCATTAAAGGCTCAGTCTATGGCGCCAGCAAATGGTTCGTGCACGGATTTTCTCAGAATCTGGCTGAGGAAATGAAAGAGTGGAACGGTCGTTGCACGACCATTGCACCGGGAATGGTGAATACACCTTTCTTTGACGAGCCGAAACCCGATAAGCTTGATCCCGAAGATGTTGCCGACGCAGTGCTCTATGCACTTAACGCGCATCCGCGCAGCTGCGTCCGCGAAGTTTACTTAATGCCCGCTTATAAAAATTAAGCGCGCGCGACATTTTTGTCGTAATGGTCGAGCAGCACCGTCTGGGCATGCACCAGCGGTTGCTCGGCCCCGATAATCGCACTTTGATGCTCGCCCAGTAGCCGCATCATTACCTCATTGTCTTCTTCGCCGCCCCACATTTTCACGTAGGTGCCTTGCTTATAGCCACGTTGCTGGCGCAAATTATTGAGTGCGTTCTTACCAATGTAGGTCAGATAGACGGTGTCAGCATCGCCGTATGCGTCAACCAGCATACTTAGTAGTTTATCGAAGAAGACTTCACCGCAGGCAAGTGGCGCCTGGCTATTACCATCTGCTGCCAAGGCACTGACGAGCTCTTTGCCGTCGCGAACATTAGCCTCATTGGCAAAACTTTTTAGCACCAACTGCGCGACAGATTCTGTCGCCGACGCTGTATCCTGACCCTTGCGGCAGGCATGCTCGACCGCATCGGAAATGGCAAAATGCAATATATCGATCAGCTCCATATTGGCCTGCGACCAGTCAGCCTCTTGCTTTTTCCACCACTTGTACGCGGTATGCTCAAAATACTCACCCAGCTCGACCAGTATCGCTTTTACATCGTCACGCTGCACCTTTGGCGCTTCGGGATAGTCGGGATCAATGACCTGGTTAAAAGCAATCTGCATGGCCACAAGTTGGCGTGCTTGCGTGGGCGTCATCAGCAATTCCTCTTGATTTTTTTATTGGCTTTTCGATGCCTGCCAAAATAGCACAGGAAAGCGAGGTTAGGCGAGTTCTGGTAGGCGTAATTACACGCTACAACTTGAAATTAGCTGTAATACCTACATAGTTTAGAAAGTGATCATCAACTACTGTCGAGGTTCGCATGTCAGCATCAACTATCGCAGCCTGCCCGGCCTGTCATAAAAAAAACCGCGTACCGGAGCAGCGCAAACGTGCTGAAGCAAAATGCGGTGCATGTGGTACGCCGTTATTCGGTCAGGGCGCTTTTAGCGTCAATGCCGATCAGTTCCGCGCGCATCGCGATGCTGATCTGCCACTGGTGGTTGACTTCTGGGCAAGCTGGTGTGGTCCTTGCAAGCAATTTGCGCCTATTTTCGATGAAGTTGCCCGCCACTACAGCGAAAGAGCAAGATTCTTAAAAGTCAGCACCGAAACAGAACCGCATTTAGCCCAACACTTTGCGATTCGCAGCATTCCAACGCTAATGATCGTGAAAAACGGTCAGGAGGTGGTACGCCAGGCGGGCGCCCTGCCCGCCCAGCAGTTTCGCCAGTGGTTGCAACACCACCTGTAAACGACGGCGTTAATCCAGTTGTAATTCCAGCAGGTAGTTTATCAGCGCAAAATAGCGCTTGGACTCTTCCTGAGAATGCGGTGCCGGCGCGGTGACCACATACTTACCATTCACCACAAGCATCGGCACACTGGTAATCTCGGCGTCCATCATATCTTCCATCACCAGCCGTAACTTATCGGTTTGCACACTGTCTTCAAAGGCTGTCGCAAAGGCCTCAGCATCAATGCCGTGCTCGGCGAGAAATGCCTGGATGTCTTCGGGCGTTGGCAACCGGTTCTCGTTTACCCGTACGCGCTCATAAAACTCTATTAGTTCGTCATCGAGATTCGTTTCAGCAACGTCACGGAGCGTATAGAAAACGCGTGCATCGTAAGCCCAACGCTCATTCGCCGGTGCGGCACGCTTAATCAATGCGACATCGGTGTACTCCAGCGCAAAGGCATTGACAGTCGGGTTCAGGTCCTGGCAATGAGGACAGCCGGGCCATAAAAACTCAATGACGAAACCGCGCTCACCAGGGGCTTTCTCGAAGTCACCCAGGGTTAGAGCCGTATCCAGTACGCGATAATCCCTGCCCTCGATAAAATCTGTCGTATCTTCCATTAATGGCTGTGTCAGTTGTTCGACATTCTCTGTCGAGCGTTGCTCCTCACCGACCTCAGGTGTCGCATTGTCGCTGGTTTCAGAGGCCGGCTGGCAGCCAAGCAGTACCAGAGTCGAGAGGGCTATCAAAAACCCCTGCGTCAGTTGCTTACTATAAGTCATAGTGTTCCTCGTTGATTCTTTTAATAATGTCACTCCCATTTCAACCCAGACTAGGCCAAAAGTCACGTTTTTGATAGTGACCCGAGGCACTGACGTGCTTTGCAACCTCTGCGTACACTTACCGTTACCAAAGTCTGGAGGTGTCCGATGAGCATGTTTTATCAATTTCTTTTTTATCTTCATGTCAGTGCCGGGGTCATGGCGATTCTGGTGTTTTGGGTGCCGGTTCTGACGCGCAAAGGCGGCCTGAATCACCAGCGTTTTGGTCGCTACTACCGACGACTCATGTACACGGTTGCTGGTGCTGCAATCATTATGTCATTGCTTTTGCTGACGATACCTACTCAGGTGAAGCCGGAGTTATTAAATGCAGATAATCTGCGTACGACATTGCTGAATGTACGCGCCTTCGCCTTGTTCTTGCTTTTGCTTGGCTATATTACTTTTATTTCGGTGCTACATGGACAACTGGCATTAAGCGCCCAACAGGACCGCCGCGTCTTTCGTCAGGCCCGCTTTTTATTTCTGGTGGCAGGGCTTAATGTATTGAGTCTGCTGGTGCTGTATGTTGGCTGGACACTGTCACAGCCATTAATGCTGGTGTTTGGCGGTTTAGGTCTGTTTGACTCCATCAATACCTGGCGCTATATCTATAAATCGCAAGTCTCTGCACGGGCCTGGCTGTGCGAACATCTGAGCGGTTATATCGGTTCTGGCATTGCCGCTTATACTGCTTTTATCACCTTTGGCGCCCGTCATCTTCTGACCCTGCCCGGCTACTGGCAGCTGTTATTTTGGGTGCTTCCGGGCGTTATTGGCTCCGTGTTTATCTTCCAACTGAGTCGTAAGTACGATCCGCAACGCGCGCCCGCCACTCGTAAAGTCACCAGAAAAGCGCAATAATGACCGTACCGATAGCTTACGGAGCAAGTTATGTCGTTATTGTACAGTCGCACCGCCAGCATGCTCAGCTCGCGCACTCGCGGCGTCCTCAGGGTAGTAACCTTGTCTGGCGCGGCACTGGTGTTTGCCGCCTGTAGCCCCGCCCCCGAGACGGCACAAGTCACGCGTTATCACTGCGGCGCATTACCGTTAATATCGGAACGACAAGGTCAGCAACTCACCTTGTCATTTGGCGACACTCCGGCGGCGCAAACCATGACGTTGCAGGCCACCACCAGCTCCTCAGGTGAACGTTACGTCAACGCCGAAAAGGGCGCTGAGTTTTGGCGTAAAGGCAATGAAGCTCAGTTCAGTACCGCCGGCTTCTCGCTTCCCTTATGTTTACAAGAGGGCACCTTGCCGCAGCAATTCAGCGCGCGTGGCAATGAACCTTTCTGGCTGGTAGCGGTAGATGGTACCGAGGCTACCCTGCGTACCCCGGGGAATGAGAAACCTTACCCCGATATCCATCTTAGTAGCCTGGTTAGTATCGATAGCACCACCTTCACCCTGCGCCTTGATGATGCCACCGAGCTCCAGCTGGTCGATACTATCTGCTATGACAGTATGAGCGGGCACAGTTACCCTTACACCGCGACCCTGAAGACCGTCAGCGGCGATCTGCCAGGCTGTGCCGGTGACACGAATATGCTTATAAGTGGCGCCAGCTGGCAATTGCATACGACTGGTATCGAGTTTAGCGAAGCACCATCGCTGACATTCCACTCCGATCAACGGGTCAGCGGTTTCGCCGGATGTAATTATCTGACGGGTAGTTATCAGTTGTCCGGCGAAGGGATACGATTTTCACCCCTGGCAGTCACCAAGCGCATGTGTGGGCCGCAAGTCATGGCCTTTGAAAATGAGTTCTTGCGGCAGCTAAGCCAGGCGTCAGGTCTTAAAGTCTTTCCGGATAATACCTTGCAACTGCGTCTGCGTAACGGTGACTTCGTCCACCTTTACCAGACTGATTTAAAACTGTGGCGTGAATAGGAAAAAAACAATGAAGCTTTATGAGACAAAAACCGCACCTAACCCACGACGGGTAAGAATGTTCCTTGCGGAAAAAAGCCTGCTGGATAAGGTTGAGTGCATTGAAGTTGATCTACAAAAGGGCGAAAACCTTACCCCGGAGTTTGTCGCTAAGAACCCGATGAAGAAAGTTCCCGTGCTGGAACTTGATGATGGCACGACCATTGCCGAAACTATGGCGATCTGTCGCTATTTTGAAGTGAACTACCCCGATACGCCGCGACTATTAGGAGAGTCAGCGCTTGAGCAGGCTTTAATAGAGCAGTGGCTGCGCTGGCTTGATTACTACTACTTTGTGCCCTGCGGGATGGGTTTTCAGCACACCAGTGGATTCTTTAAAGATCGGATGACACCAGTGCCTGAATGGGGTGCATCCTGTATTGAAGACACGAAAAAGTTTATGCAGTTCTTAGATCAGCATCTGGCCGGCAAAGAGTATATTTGCTGTGACAAGCTGACCGCGGCTGATCTCACTGCATTTGCGGTGACCGCCTTCGCCCGCGTGATCAAGTTACGGGTTGATGACAGTTTGCCGAACTTGCTGGCTTGGTATGAACGCATACAGGCGCGCCCGTCGGCGCAGGTCTGATTCCGATCAGTCACCCGTGTGCGCGTCGTCTCGCGTTACGTCAGTGAGGTACAGTAGCCCTGCGGTGTGCGACAGATAGCGTAATGAAAATAAAATGCGGCGATGACAATCGCCGTTTTGTTCTAAGGTTTTGCGCAGCTCATCATCACGTTTCGGCCGTGCCTCAAAAGGTTGTTCCGACGTCTGGATAAAGGCTTCGTTAATGAATACTACATCACAGTTTAGTTTCTCGTAGTAAGCCTGCCGCTGATTCAACGGCAGCGCCTGAGTTCCCGAGCCATCCTGTAGCCAAACCTCATAGCCTAGTTGCTGAATCTCATTCACCCATTCACCAAAAAGCTGCGGCGAAATCGTCGCGCTCATAAAGACGCTAATTGCCAGGGGCGTCGTTCCCAGGCGCTCTCGCAGCTGGCGCAAAAACTGATGCAACTGCGCCTGTTTTTCTGCTGTCGCGAAATAGGCGTCGCTGAGTTCAAGCGGAATGTACCAGCCAAGAAACTGCTGTTGGTGTTCAAACTGCCACGCCTGCCAACGCGCCACTGTGCCGTTGACGGAGCGCAGATAATTATTGAAAAAGGCTTGCTGAGCGGCTTCACCTTCAGCCATTTGGGCAAAATAGTCTGGTTCAGAGTGCAGGCCGATCCACAGTGGCATATGCTGTTGCCAGGCGGTCAGCGCCTGGCGCAACCAGTTGCGCGGTTGCGCAAAATATTCATTGCCATACTGCACCCACTGCACCACACCAAAGTCAATGTCCTCGGTAGCGAGCTGTTGAAACAAGTAACGCCAACCATAAACACCTAGTTCCGCGTCCCGGTTTAACGGCTGATACATTACACCAAGGTCGAGCGACGATTTAGCCTGCGTCGCCATTGGCGCGGCCGTTAGCATCACGGCACAGCATATGCTTAAAAATACAGCTCGAAACGCACGAGAACTGCATTGTCGCCATCCTCGGCAAAATCGCTGGAGACGACGTGTTGCCATTCGATACCTAACTCCATTCGCAAGTTATAACTGTTGTAGTCCGACTGCAGCCACTCTGACATCCAGCCTACCCCGAGACCGGTGCGAGCATCGTCAGCGTCACCCAGAGCAGCCAAGTCATGCGAGGTGTCGCCTTGTAAGAAGCCGTAGACTCGTAAAGTCTGTAAATGGTTGCGGGTTATCGCAACTACCGGTCCCATCTCCAGACGACTATAGAACGCCGATTGCTGATCGTCGGGAAAATAAATTCCGTCCACAAAAAAGGTACTGTACCAAATGCGTTCATGTTGCGGCTCCCACCATTTACCCTCGCTCCATGGACTTAGCAAATCAATGGAGGCCCGCAGATATGGCTTGAGTTCCTCATCGCCATCAAGTTGCTGTCGTAGTCCCAGCGCCAGCACCGAGTTAAAGGTCTTTGACGGCTTCCAGGTCAGCCCGACATCGAGCTCCTGCGTTTCGAAAAAGTCATCTTCGCCGCCTTGTAACAGGCTGATCTGCGCGCCCAGGCCACCGATAGATGCTTGCGCTTCGGTAAATTCATAAGCGGCCTGCAGCTGCATAAAGTAGTCGCCCTGGGCGTCTACCCCCTGGCCTACGTTAGCGCGACTGCTGTCACCGGCCCAACCTGCGATAGTGAAGGACCACTGGCTCTCAACCTCGCGATGCAAGCGTTGTGCTTTGAGCAACTGAATCTCATCCGCTTGCGGATCGGCCAGCATCTTGTCGATGGCCGCAGCGGCATAATGCTGCGTTTTTTCATTATTGTCGCGGTAATTAAACGCATAAGCTGCTTGATGCAGGTGTTTAACCTGCGCCCCAGCTTCATTACCCTGCAGGGCAGTATCAAAATCGTCGGCTGACTCTACCGGGTCACGCTCATAAATGGTATAGGCCAGTTCAGCCTGAAAATGGCGATTGTCGGGAAAGCTTGCCACAGCATCCCGATACAGTGCTTCCAGGGCGTCGCGGTCATTGCGTTTGCGATATAAATCAGCACGTTTCTCAACCAGTAAAGGCGAGTCAAACCGATCATCGGCGCGCTCAAGTATCAGTAAGGTCCGGTCATCATCTTTTTGTGCCTGTGCAATATCGACCCCCAACAACCACCAGTCCAGGTCATCCTCTTGACGCGCTGTCTGCCAGGCACTTTGTGCTGCAGGAAGATCGCCCTGCATAAACGTCATGCGGGCGATGGCGAGTTCATCCGAAGACACCCGTTCAGCGGGGGGTATGTTGCGTAAATAACTGACCGCAGCCTGGTGATCGCCCACGCGTTCAGCCAACGCCGCAAGTGAGCGCAAATCGCCTGCACTGGGCTCAGCACCAAGCGCCAGTTGCAGTGCCTCATAAGCCGCGACCGGGTCACGATCGATTAAGCATTCGGCACGGGTACGGATGCCCCGTTCCTGACTGACCTGTGTCAGCGCCGCGAGGGCTGCGTCACAGTCACCGTACAGTCGCCATAGCTCGGCGACATCCACCGGGTCAGCATTACTGCGGGCGAGTAACTTAATGCGGTCGGCATCAATCTCGTCAGGCCGCCCGTAGAGAATATTCACGTAGCGCGATAGCAATGCTCGGCCCGGGGCGCTTGCCAGGTTAAGTTCGCTGAAAGCTTCCTGCAGTAACGTAAGGGTCTGTTCGGCTTCTCCACGCTGCCATAGCAGATAGGTCGCTTTCTCGAGTGCGGCAGGGTCGCGATAATCACGCCAGATTCGCAGCCAGGTCTGCTCGGCGTTGCGAGCATCGCCGATGCGATCATACGCCATCGCTAAATAAGTGAGCTCCGCTTCATTGGTCGCATTATTAGCCAACAGCTCAATTTGCTGCTGCCAGGCTTGCTCATTATGGTAATAATTCATCAGCAAGCGACGGCGCTGAGCCTGCAATGCACCCGCGGTAAACTGGGTGCGCTGAATCGCGTCGTAAAGCTGAAGCTGCTCAGCAAAAGAAAGCCAGACCACAGGGTTTTCCTGCACCGAACAGTTTACAAACCGCTCGCGCGCGGCGGCTTCGTTGTCCATTTTCAGCAGTATCTCAACCTGCTCCAGGCAGCTCGTCTGAGCGGCATCCGCTAAAGCCATGGCCGCCTCTAACTGGCCATCTTCTTCAAGCAGGAAATAATACTGCCGGGCGTCCGCTGAACTCAGGTAGTTACGTTGGTGCAGCCAGGCAAAATAATCTCTGGCGCTTTCGTGGTCACCCCGGCCTAGCGCTTTGTAAGCGAGCTCTCTGATAACCCCGCCGGCAGCTTGCGGATAACGTTGTGCCAGCGCATAGGCGCCGGCGTCATCGTTCGCTTCAACCAGAATATAACCGAATTCGGCGATTTGCTCCGGTGCCAGTTCGGCGTATTTTGCGTAGCGGGCAAATTGCTGAGCAGCAGCATCAAAGGCGCCGACATCAGCCGCAGTCCTGGCCGCAATCAAATGTAGCTCCGGCGTCCACAGCTGCTCTGGCAACGCATTTAACCAAGCCCAGGCGACTGATTTCCCCTGTTCTTGTTGCAATTGATACAGCCCTTGCTGAATCAACTCAAGCTGCTGGCGGGCATTCAGCCCCGCCAGAAACTCGGGCATGTCAGAAGCCTGCGGTACCTTGGCGGCCATTGCTGTACGCAGCATCCGCTGCTGCATTTCAGCGCGCCGGTCAGTGGGAATTGCGTTCAGGTACGCTTTGGCGCGGGCAAGATCCTGATTTAACATGGCCAGCTCAAACGCGTACTGGTAAAAAGCGACGTGGTCAGGCGCAATGGCGATGGCACGTTCCAGCTCCTCCAGTGCAGCCTGATAGCGCTCCTCCTGCTGCAGACGATAGGCTTTGTCAACATAAGGATAGGTGCGGAATTCCTGATAGTCAGACAGACCGACGAAAATGGAGTCATCCATGGCCTGTGGTGCGATTGCAGTCAGCGCTGCTATGAAACTTAAAACACGCATGTGATACCCGGCTGCCCAGCAACCGCCTCTGATAATAGTTCTTTCATTTCAATCTGATGTCGCTGTTGATAGGCAGCGGCTTGCTCGCGTTGCTCATCAGTAATGATGCTCTGACTGACAAGGTAATCTCCCAGACGTTTTTCTTCGCGCCGATCGTAAGACAGCATTACCTGTGCCATCACCGCCGGGTCGATGACCCTTGACTGCACCAGGGCGGCGCCAAAAGGTAATTGACGAATGAAATAAGCATCACGCAAGAGTTGTACCTGCTGCTCTGTGAGCTGACTGTTTTCGCGCGCTTGTGTGAGAAATTCGCGTGGGTCGGCTTCTTCGTCGTTCATGTACCAGTAGCGTAAGCCTAATGTCACCGCACCCTGGGTCGTGACACAGCCGCGCACTGGCCGTTTAAGTTTACGACTGAGTGCGGCTTCAGCGACAGGGCTAAGGGCGTACTCGCGACCGACAATAAGCGTGCGTCCCTCTTCGGCCAAAGGCAGTATGGAATATTTAAAGGCTAACTCAGCAGGCAGCTGATCAATCAGTTGCTTGTCCAACTCGAAAGGATCACAGGCCTGAAACGAGCTGTATTCCTGTACCGCGATGGCTTCACTTAACTGATCCAACGTGACGAAGCCCGCAGTCACTAAATAAACACCCAGACGAATGCCCAGTGGGCGTTCCAGCAGTGCCTGCTCAAGTTGCGCCTCGGTCAAATGACCATTAGCAATCAAAATTGATCCCAGCGGTTGCTTGCGAGGGGGGGCGACGACCGGGAAGATATGGGAGGTTTTATCCCAGGCAACCTTACGCGGATCACCATGTTGTAATACTTGCTTAATGGCGCGTAGGCTGGCAGCAAAATTAATAACAGTGCCCCAAAAAATTCGCACGATGGACATAAAACCCTGAAACCAACCGTAATATTGCTTGGCAAAATAAAAGCGTTGAAATAAGCGGTTAGCCAGGAAGAACAAGTTGGCCATCAATAAAGCGATAAAAACCGGCTGATCTTCAAAAATCGACAGTACCCTATAGCTGTTGGGTATAAACTGTTCGATGATCCAGATAGCCAACAGCTGAATGAAAACGGCCATGGCTAAGAAGCTGACGATATTAGCCAGGGCGCCGCGCCGATCGCGCCAGAGGAAGTAATTGATGCGCCAGTCTTTGGTCCATTTCAGTTTCCGTGAGCCCTGAAAGATGATACCGATAATCCAGCGTGTTTTTTGTCGGACCGAAGTCTTAAAAGTGGTAGGAAAATATTCGCGGACACAGACCACGTTGCCATCACGTTCATCAACGCCGGCATGCTTCTCACGCAGTTGTGCCTGCTCGAGCTTGACCGGATAACGGACAAAAATTTCTTCCATACCCCAAGCCTTGAGGCGAAAGCCAATATCATAATCTTCAGTCAGTGAACGCACGTCAAAGGGTAAGCCGTCACCCTCTTTGAGCAGCCGTAGCATCGCGCGGCGGCTAAAACAGGTGCCTACTCCAGCGCTAGGGACCTGTCCGGCGATCGATTCGCGCACCACAATGTCTTTACCATGTAGCTCGGCAAACTCATCAAGATAATGTGCGGCGGTAAAGTCGTACCAGTTTTGTGGAAATGGGTAAACCGGTAGCTGGACCATGTCCTTGCGACCGACCAGGTAATTAAAAAGTCGAAGCTCCATACTGGAAATGACGTCCTCAGCGTCATGCAGAATGAAGCCGTCAAACTCAATTTTGGTCTTTTTCTCAAATTCAATAATAGAGGCAATGATATTATTTAAGCAGTCCGCTTTACTGGTGGGACCGGGTTCAGCACAGATGACTTTGTGAACATTAGGGTAATGCTCTACCACATGATCCACTTCGGCCTGAGTTTCAGGATCATTTGGGTAAGTTCCTACAAAGATCTGATAGTTTTCGTAGTCTAATGAGGCAGCAGTGGTGGCCGCCATTTTGTCCACTACGCCCACTTCTCGCCAGGCGGGGATCATAATTGCCAGGGGTTTTTCTGGTTCTGCCAGCAGTTTATCGGGGTCCGAATAGTCATATTTCCGATAAACGGTAAGTTTCCGATAAAGGTGCCGGACCCAGTAGTAACAGTCGATAAAAAAGTCATCTAAACCGAAAATAAACAGAATGACCACTACGACAATGGCTAACCACTTGAGACCATAAAGGTAGAGGACAAAGACGTCAAACCAGGTCATAAGTGCCTCCGCACTGGAATTGCTGCCCGCTTTAAACGGTTAACTTATCAGCTAACTCTAGTACAACATTACATTTCTTCCATCGCCCGGTAAAAAAAAATAAACGAGTATCACCTTTAACTTACTTTTAAATCTTGTGCCAGCTCGACAATATCCGGCAACGATCGAAATGCGGGTTTGGCGAAATAGTACCCTTGCATAAAGCGAACTTTTAATTCGAGCAAGGTTTCAACCTCAGCCAGGGTCTCAACACCTTCGGCCAGCAGTTGTGTTCCTTGCAGTTCACATTGTGACCAGATTTCTTTGACTTGTTCCTGTTTCTCAGGATGTTTATCAATATCACTCACTAGTGTACGGTCAAGTTTCAGAATATGTGGCCGCAGCTCAACCAGCCAACGGTGACTGGCGTAACCAGCGCCATAATCATCAATCGCCGTTCTGAACCCTCTGGCAGCATAGCTGGAAAAGATCCGTTGCAAATGCGACTTACTGATAATTTCTTCACCTTCTGTTACCTCAAATACCAGCTTGGTTAAATCAAACTCATAATGATCGGCAGCCTCAATGGTGGCGCGAATGCAAGTATCGGGATTGTAGACAGCATTGGGCAGGAAGTTTATATGTAAAAAGTTATTGCAGCCTAAACTTGCGGCGGTTTCAATAGCTTTCACCCGGCAGGCTTGGTCGAAATAATAGCGATTGTCATGTGTCACACGCTCAAACACCCAGCCCGCCCCTTCGCCATTCGGCCCCCGAACCAGGGCTTCATAAGCACATATCTTTTGTATCTGCATATCGACAATCGGCTGGAATGCCATTTCAATCTGAAAACCCAGGTCTTTACCTTCCAGGCAATCTTTACACGTCTGTTGTCTAATATGCTCAGGTATAGTCATTTGATCCCTTTTTTAGTTGGGCTAATTGAGCAGCCAGATAAGGCTTCCTGCCGCAATGAATAACCAAAGAATAACCGCTAATAACAGTGGCTTAAACCCCGCAGCGCGAATTCTTTGTAAGGTTAAGCTTAGTCCAATCAGGAACAAACAAAAAACCAGGATCCGTTTTCCCAACACGAACAACCAGCTGTAGGCAACCTCGCCTTGCGGGAAATAACTGGCGATAACGGCGGCAATCACAAACCCGCCAATGAACCACGGCAGCGTCCATTTTCGCGCTCCCTCTTTGGCGTTATAACGCGCGGCAATGAGCGCCGACAGTACAGCTAAGGGCACAATCCACAACGCCCTGGCAAGCTTGGCGGTCGTTGCCACCAACAACGCCTCGTCACCGTAAGCTTCTGCTGCGCCGACCACCGACGAAGTATCATGAATGGCTACGGCCGCCCAAATACCAAAGGTATACTGGTCAAGTTCAAGAAAATGGCCGATAAGCGGGAAAATCAGTAACGCGATGGAGTTAAGAATAAAGACAACCGCCAGCGCCAACGCCATTTGATCGCTACGGGCGCCAATCGCCGGGCCTACCGCGGCAATGGCACTGCCCCCGCAAATTGCGGTGCCTGAGCCAATTAAGTGTGCGGTGCTTAATTCCAGACGCAACGCGCGGCCAATGAGCAACGCCAGACTCAGGGTCACAACAATCGAGGCAACGATGAGTCCCAATGCGTCACCAGTTACCTGAAGCGCGGTTTGTAAATGGATACCGAAGCCCAGCATAACGATTGCCACTGCCAGCAGTCGCTTTGCCAGTTGCGCCGGATTCAGTCGTGCCGGCACCCAGCCAATCCCTGCCAGAATAAAGCCTAGCACCAGCGCCAGTGGCGATGAAATAAAGCCGCTTAGCGCAAGAGCTCCGACGACAACAAATGCTAAGATAGCCAACATTGCCGTGCTACAGCTGGTTAATGGGTAATTTCAGATACACTTTGCCCTGCTCGTCAGCGGGCGGCATTTCACCGGCGCGAATATTGACCTGAATAGATGGCAGGATAAGTCGCGGCATCTCGAGTGTAGCGTCGCGGTCATTGCGCATGGTCACAAACACCTGCTCAGATATCCCGTCGTGGACATGCTTGCTGGACTGCCGTTGCGCCGCCACAGTCGTGCAAAACTCATAGTCACGGCCGGCTGGCGGATAATCGTGACAGATGTAAATTTCAGTATCGGCTGGCAATGCCAGCAGCTTCTTAATCGAGCGAAATAAGGTCGTGGCGCTGCCACCCGGGAAGTCGCAACGGGCGGTGCCCACATCAGGCATAAATAAGGTATCACCGACAAACGCCTTTGCACCATCAATCAGGTAGGTGACGTCGGCCGGTGTATGGCCAGGGGTATGTAGCACCTCAAATTGCATGCTGCCGACTTTGAACGATTCGCCGTCAGTAAATAAATGGTCAAATTGTGCCCCATTCGGTAAAAATTCTTTCTCGAGATCGAACACCTCTTTAAAGATTTTCTGGACCTCACGTATGTGCTCGCCGATACCAATTTTTCCGCCGAGTTGCTGTTTCACAAAAGGTGCGGCCGAAAGATGATCGGCGTGGGCATGGGTTTCCAACGTCCACTCGAGGGTAAGTTCCTGTTCGCTGACGAAGTCAATCAGGCGCTGTACCCCGTCAGTGGCGGTGCGTCCCGACTTGTAATCAAAATCAAGCACCGGGTCAATAATCACCGCTTTGCCGGTGGTCTCGTCCCATACGACATAGCTGTAGGTCTCGCTTTCCGGATCGAGAAATGCGGCCACCTGGGCATGGCTTGCTGCAGTCATGGGTTACTTCCTCCCTTACACGCGAATTAGTTATCTCTAAAATACGTGATCGTGGGGCATAGTTAAACTGGATTCGTTTTCATTGTGCGTATAAAATTGCGCCTTTCGTTTACCAGTAGTGAGAGTTCATCATGGGTCGCGCCTTTCAAAACCGTAAAGAATCGATCGCCAAAACCGCGGCGGCGAAGAGCAAAGTTTATAGTAAGTATGGCCGGGAAATTTACGTAGTCGCCAAGCAAGGCGGCCTTGAACCTGAGTCAAATTTACAGCTGCGCAGCCTGATCGACCGTGCGAAAAAAGATCAGGTGCCTGCACATGTTATCGAAAAGGCCATTGATAAAGCGCGCGGCGGCGCCGGTGAGGACTATGCACCGGCCGTATACGAAGGCTTTGGTCCCGGTAACTGCATGGTCATGGTGGAATGCCTGACCGATAACCCGGCACGCACCTTCGGCGAAGTGCGTAATTGCTTTACCAAAACCAAATCAAAGATCGGCGCTCCGGGTAGTGTCGCGCACATGTTTGATCACTGTGCCATTTTGAAGTTTGCCGGTAGCGATGAAGATGCAGTGCTGGAAGCGCTCATGATGGCCGATGTCGATGTGACCGATATTGAAGCCGAGGAAGGTCAGATTACAGTATTCGCGCCAAACACTGAATGGCATAAAGCGAAAGTGGCATTACAGGAAAATTTTGGTGACATTGAATTTGAAGTAGACGAGATTCAGTACCTACCGCAAGTCATGACGGATATCGCCGGTGACGACGTTGCCATGATGGAGAAGTTTCTGGACATGCTCAATGACTGCGACGATGTCCAGAATATTTATCACAACGCTAATACCTAACCACGCAGTTTAGCTGGCATAGCGGCCCGTAGCATGCGCTACGGGCTTGCTTCCTCTCCTAGCAGATTCAGAATAAACGCATATTCCTCAGCAGTTTCCTTCAAGCGCGCGAAACGTCCTGACGCGCCCCCATGTCCGGCTTCCATGTTCGTTTTGAACATCAGCGGATTATCATCCGTTTTCATGTGTCGTAGCTTCGCCACCCACTTCGCAGGCTCAAAGTACTGGACTTGCGAGTCATGCAGCCCGGTCGTAACCAACATTGCCGGATAGGCTTGCTTCATCACCTGGTCATAAGGTGAGTACGACAACATATAGTCATAATACGGTTGGCTCTGCGGGTTACCCCACTCATCGAACTCGTTGGTGGTCAGCGGAATGGTTTCATCGAGCATGGTGGTTACCACGTCGACAAAAGGCACATGGGCAACGAGGCCCCGGTACTTCTCCGGTGCCATATTTGCCACCGCACCCATTAACAGACCACCGGCACTGCCTCCCATGCCAAATACTTTACCCGGGTGCGCATATTCTTCAGCGATCAGATGCTCGGTAACATCAATGTAATCGGTGAAAGTATTCTTTTTATTTTCCAGTTTGCCTTCTTCATACCAGTGACGGCCCATTTCCTGGCCGCCGCGGATATGCGCGATGGCATAGACAAAGCCACGATCGACCAATGAGAACACCGACGAGCGGAAGCTAGGCTCTGAGGTTGAGCCGTAAGAGCCATAGGCGTACTGGTACAATGGGGCGCTACCATCCTGTTTGAAGTCTTTCTGGTAAAGCAGCGACACCGGAATCCGGCTACCATCGTCGGCGGTCGCCCACGTCCGCTCGGTGGCATACCGTGAAGCATCATAGTTCGGAACGTCCGTGGCTTTCAGTACCTCGCGTTCACGAGTGGCCATGTTGTAGGCGTAGGTTACTGTTGGCGTAATCAGTGACGTGTAACGGTAACGTAATACCGCGGTGTCCTGCTCAACGTTGGTGCCAAAGTACATGACATAGGTCGGCTCATCAGCGTTAATGACATAACTTTGCTCAGGATTGCTCCAGGGCACCACGCGAATCTGACGCAAGCCTTCACGTCTCTCATTCAGCACCAGGTAGTCGGTAAATACTGCAAAATCCTGAATGAATACAGCGGCATCATGTTCGACCAGCGGTTGCCAGCGAGCTTTATCGCCCAACTCATCATGGCTGACCTGCATCACCTGATAATTCGGCGCATTATAATCAGTAAGGATGATCCAACGCCCGTTCAGGTGCTCAACGCTGTACTTCAGGTCGCGCTCGCGTGGCGCGACGACCTGAAACTCACCATCCGGCGTATCGGCGTCGAGTACATGTACTTCATCAGAGACGGTCGCATCGAGCGAGATCGTCACGTATTCATCGTCAGTGGTGTTTGACACCCACATGTAGAAGGTCTCGTCCTGCTCTTCATAAACAACTTCGGCGGTGGCAATTGGCTGACCTAACTGATATTTAATAACCCGCTTCGATAATAAGGTTTGCGGATCATTTTCAATCACAAATAAGGTTTCATTGTCTTTCGCCCAGGCAATGGCCGCTGAAATGCCAGTGATACCAGTTTCAGTTATCTCACCGCTGACCAGATTTTTGACGTGCAGCTCGTACTGGCGACGACCCACATTATCGACCACGTAGGCGAGTTTGCTCTGATCCGGACTGACCTGCAAATTGGACACCTGCATGAAAGGCTCACCTTCAGCTAGCGCATTGACGTCAAGCATCACCTGAGTTTCACCGGTTTCCAGGTGCGTACGGGTATAAATGGGGTATTCTTGGCCCGCTTCATACGCGGTCTGGTAACTGTAATCACCGCGCTGATAAGGAACTGAGGTGTCTTCCTGCTTTACCCGCCCCAGCAACTCTTTTTCTAATTCATTGGTGAGTTCCTGATAATCAGCGCGATAAGTATCGTAGTAAGTATTTTCCGCGTTCAGATAGCCCAGAATTTCAGGATCTTTACGCTCATCATCGCGCAGCCAGTAATAATAATCGACCCGCTCACCATGCGGTGATACAACCGTATAGGGTTGACGCTTGGCAACCGGCGCTTGACCCTGTGTACTGTCCTTATTGGTTTGCTCCGTTGGCTGGCAGGCAACCAGCACCGACAGTGCTGCAGCACCCAGCCAGTAACGCGTGTTAGCAAATGGTTTTAATTTCATTGTTCACGTCTCAGTTATTGCAAAGGTAAGAAGCAACTTTTAGCTATATCTTGCGCAAGGTCAAGATGGTCAGCCAATAAATCTTCCCCACCGGTTTGCAAAACATGGGAAAATTTACAGTATGACAACACTTAAACATGTCAACGCTAATAAATGCCATTGGTCGATTATTTATTGAACTGATCCGACCAGAGATGTATGCTCTTCCGCTGAAATTTTTAGGGGAACGTCTTTCTTGTACGCTTTTTATTGGCAACTTACTGATTACCGAGTCATTTTTTGTTCGGTTGTCAAGCTTCTTTTTGGCTTGCTGCTCATTATGGGTGGCGGGCTTGCGCATGCGCAACAGACAGAAGACCTGCCAGCCATGGATCAGGCCATTGAAAAGACGCTTGACGACCTACTCAGTAGCGCCGGTTCCGAAAGCGAGATGCTGGCCGCCATGGAGCAACTGCAAGCGAAGATGAAGCCCGATGCACCCGCGATGACGCGGGTGCGACTGCAATCCTACATGGCGCTCTCACATGCCTATCTCGGGCGGGAAGATTACGCCTATCAATTACTTGATGAAACCCAGCAGCTTGCGCAGCAAAGTGGTTTGGCGGATGCTCTGGCGGAAGTCGCGGCAACGCGCATCTTGTTTAAAACCATCGAAGGCAAACTGACGGAAGCCTATACCCTGATCAATGACGCACAGATGCCGTTAGAACAGGCCCGCCTACCCCGAGTGCGCTACTTCGCTCACAACCTGATTGCCAATGTCTATCAAGCTAAAAATTTACCGGAAAGAGCACTGGAGCATTTGATCGCTGCAGCAACGGCGGTTGATGAAACAGCCGATGAACGGACACCGATCCGTCGTATCTTCCTGAAGTTACGCGTTGCCGATATTTATCAAAAGCAAACACAGTACGCCGCCGCCCTCAGTGAGATCGAAGAAGCTGAACAGCTGATGCATTCTGCGGGCTTAACTGCGATGTATGCGCCGGAGATTGCCTTTCAGCGTGCTGTCATTGCAACTTCGCAAGGCAATTACGACCGTGCCTTTGAAATCTACACGCAGTTAGAACGGGACATTCAGAACGATCCGCAGTGGGCGTCCCTAGAGCCAACCGTTCTGAATAATCTTGGTGACCTAGCGATTCGCACCGAGCGTTATGAAACGGGTATCGCAGTTCTGCAGGATGCACTGCAGATTGCCCGGCAACAAGGCGATGTCATTACCGAACAAATGATCCGTTTCAATTTAGGGTTCATTGATGTGCACCTTGGTAAATTTGAGCAAGGCCTTGCCACTATGTCCGAAATTGTGTCTGGTGCGCGCGGTGAATGGATCAGTAGTTCGTTCGAGCCAATGTTAGGTGAATACGCGCAAGCACTAGAGATGGCGGGCCGCCACCGAGAGTCGAATGGCATTTTGCTGGAGCAACGGGACTTACGTGAGCAAATTTTTGACACTGAATTACAGAAAAATGTGACCGAGTTACAAAACCTCTATGACTCGAAAGACAAAGCCCAACAAATTGAGTTGTTGCAACAACAGAACCAGTTAAGCGATCAACTGCTCCGCAATGAGCGTCAGCGGCAACTCATTCTTACGCTTGGAGTCGTCGTGGCAGCCCTGTTGTCGGTCCTGGCGTTTTACCTTTATCGCAGCGCACAGCGCTCGAATAAAGCGTTGGTATTTGCCAACGCGCAGTTGGCCGATCAGTCGGTCCGCGACCCGCTTACCGGTCTATTAAACCGTCGCGCCATGCAACAGGAACTGCAACGCCAGGCGCAAGAGCTGGCAGATAGTAATGATGCCATGGTCCTGCTGGATATAGATCACTTTAAGCGCATTAATGACCGCCATGGCCATAATGCCGGTGACGACGTCATCCGTACGATTGCTCGCCGGTTGTCGGAAATTTGTCGTGACGAGGACAAAGTCATTCGCTGGGGCGGTGAAGAGTTTCTCATTTATTTACATAATACCAGTAAAGAGGCGCTGCCCCGCTTTGTACTGCGAATGCTGAAGACCATTGCCAGCGACCCGGTACAAACCGAACGTGCCGAGATTGGCGTCACCGCCACCGCCGGTTTTATAAGCTACCCGTTCACCGACTCCCGGCAGCAGACGATTGACTGGGAAGCCACCCTGCAATTGGTCGACAAGGCCCTATACGCCGGTAAAGTACATGGTCGCAATCAGGCCTGGGGAATCACCAGTCTCAATCTACCTTACGCAGAGGCCGATAAAGTACTCGATACCGACTTAGCCAGAGCTATCGACGCCAACTATGTTTCTGCGGTCACCTTGCACGGCCCGGAGTAAACTCCTGCATTTACATTGTTAATCGAAGTCGCTAGTCTTAGTTAACTTGTGAATGGAAAACCTGAACCCCCGTGTCTTATTATCAATTTAAAGAATTTGAATTTGATCCCATGCACGCCATGCTGCGTGGCCCAGAGGGCGAGCAAAGTCTGGAACATCGCGTTGCCAGTCTGCTGGAGTACTTTTGCCAGCACCCACAACAAGTACTATCAAAAGAAAGCCTTTTAGAAGCTGTCTGGGCGGGACGCATCGTCAATGAAGACAGCCTTTCGGTTGCAGTCAGTAAACTACGTAAAATTCTGCAGGATAGTCGCGGCGAGCCGACGTTTATCAAAACCGTGCCCGGCGTTGGCTATTGCTGGCTACCCGATACTGAAGTGAAGTCTCACACCAACCCAACGCCCGACGTTGGGTCTGCGCCGCAGCAGTTGCGCCGCGTCCAGCGGCGTAAATCCTATCGTTTCGGTATCGCCGCACTCGTATTCCTGATCGTGTCGGCAATCGCTTACGGTATCTGGAGCGATCGCAGCAAGCCAGAAACCCCTGCTAGCTCTACCATGGCTGACATCAGCGGTCTGAGCCCGGAACTTCAGCGCAAGTTTAAAGAGGCACAGGCGACTGTTGAGCATGCGGTGTACCACGAAATTACCATCGAAGACTATCGCCAGGCAATTGAGTTATTCCGCGACATTTTGCGCGAACACCCCGATTATATTCCGGCTCACCTGGGTATTGGTGAGGCTAAATTCGAGATGAGTGGTCAGCAAGGCTACCAGGACTTGCAGCTCTATATTGATGAGCTCACCACCATCGCTAATTTGGCATTGGCAGCCGATCCAAATAACGGCGATGCGCTTGAACTCAAAGCGAAGATTGCTTTTTTGGGCACCTGGGAACTTGATCGCGCCGCTGAATATTATCAGCGAGCCATCGAAGCAATGCCCGACGACCCGGGCATTTACCTTGGCTACTCAGAGTTTTTGATTACCCGCGGCAACATTGCCGAGGCAAAAAATATGCTGCGTCAGTTGCGACAGAAAGATCCGGATTTCTTTCGTTATACCAACCTGTCGCTGGTGTACATGTTCCAGGGCGACTACAACAAAGCAAAAGCCGAAACACAGCGTCTGATTAATTCAGAGGCTGCCTCTGTGGTTCATAATGCCATTTTGCACCGACTTGGCGTGGTGAGCGGTGACGATGCCCTGGCCATGGAGCATCTGGAAATCCTTATGCGACAGCTGCAGAACTACCCGGAACAACGCGTCGCGGATTATCAGGCTTTATTCGCCGGCGGTGGTATTAAAGCCGTCTATCAACAGTTGCTTGACGAGCGAAATAGCGACAATCTGGGCCAGTATTTACCACCTCTCTCCTGGGCGCGCTATGCAATTGTCGCAGGGGAAACCGAACAAGCCTTGTTCCACTTACGCAATGCCATTAAGCAAAAACAGCCGCAGGTTCTGTTACTCCACCAGGATCCGCACTACGACCCATTGCGCCCCCTGATAGAGTTTCAGGCGCTCGCAGCACAGGTGCCCAATTAATTCGACCACATTAGCGCGCCCTGCCTGACCACGCGGGTGGGCTGCTTTAGCTCAGTCAGGTCGCGCAAAGGATTGTGTTCAAATGCGAGAAAACTTGCCTCAAACCCTTCCTGTAAACGACCAATGTCGCGCTGCGGCAATAGCACCCGCGGAGTGGTATAGGTCGCCATCTCCAGTAACTCGGCCGCGGTGAAGTCAAACTGTTGCAGGTAAATAAGTTCATCCACCACGCTGCCCATAAACAAATCCGAGCCGCTGAGTAAGGTGACGCCCGCATTTCGCAGCGCGGCAATGTTCTCATGCTGCAACTGCTGCACCCGGGCTTTTTGTTCCTCACTCATGCTCTTGAAGAGCTCAACGACACTTGCCGTAAGAATCACTTTCGTCTTTTGCGCTGCCGCAGCGTCGATCACTTCTGCTGTCAGGCGGTAATCAACAGCAGACTTACCTTCATGCCAGTGATAACCCGGTAAATGGCCGATCCAATCAACGCCCGCAGTCACCGCCAGTGCAAAGTCAGCAGCTGACTCTGTGTGCACCACTACGGTCTGGCCACGCTCCTGTAAGGTGCGGGTTAAGGGCGCGACGACCTCCGGCTGCAAGCCGTTTAAACCAAAGTAATCATTGTTATCGCGACGGGCAATGTCCTCATGATGAACAAGGATAAGCTTAGTCAAGTCGCCGCCAGCACGCTCGAATAACCCGGCTTTCGCATCAATATCAGTACGCTCGTCGATAACGATATAACTTTTGTCGTAGATCTCCTCTGGTGACCGCTCGCCGGCGGCCATTGCCATGCGTAGCGGATGGCCATCGGAGCTTGAAACGCACGCTCCGGCTACGCGCATATCCAGTTGCGCCTGGCTCAGAATAAGGCGCGTTTCAGCCGCGCTCGCCGGGTCACCGCATAACATGGCGCCATATAAAACCCCCTGTTGAATGTAACGCTGCTGAAAGCGTTGTGCCAGCGCAGGGTTCTGCAGGTTATGATTATGCGCATCGGCCAGTGGTGGAATGATGAACTGACCATTCAAGTCAACTGTCGCATCGACCGCCTGCTCCGTCTCATCGCTAAAGTGGGTATTGGTCACATAACGATCGCCAAAGACAAACTCATTACCGTTCCACCAATAAGCATTGCTGTATAAAGTGACCGTGATCGCGATCAGATAGAGGCTACGCATACATTGACTCCTTAGCTACCGATGGTGGTTAAGGGGAATTCCCGGGTGCTCAGAACTTTTACCATCTGCCCATGGCGTAACGTGTCAGCACCGCGCACCACCACCCGCTGACCATTCTGCAATTTACCCACCACGTTGACATAGTCGCCGGAGCCACCGGCGATACTGACTTTAACTTCCTGCGCTTTGTTCTCGCTATCGATCACATAAACGCTGGTGGTGCCTTTACCAATCACCAGTGCATCGCGCGGCACAACAAAGTGTTCAGCAGGTAAAGCCGCCGGAACCGCAACCGTCACCAACTCACCGACGCGAAAAGCGCCCTGCATATCTGCAGGTATTTTCAGTACGCCGGTAAATGTCTGTGATCGCGCGTCACTGACTGGAATCACGGTACGTAGTGGCATACGCGTGTCACCACCTGAGTAGTAGACACTCACCTGCGCCGCCTGGCGCGTAAAGTCGCTGTACGCCAGTGGGCCGTGAAAGCGGATTTCAAGGTGTTCGACATCGACCAATCCTAACAATGGCGCCGTACCGGTGACATCCTCACCAGCCCGCTGCAGACGCTCGGTCACCACACCAGCAAAGGGCGCGCGGACGGTGGTTTTTTTCAAGTCGTCCTGCGCCTGCTCTAACTGTAGCTGCAACAGTTCCTCGTCAGATTGCAGTAACGCCAGGTCAGCCTGCATATTGTCAATTTCGCGTGCTGAGATGGCCTGCTTCTGATACAGGTCACTTAATCGCTCGAGATCGCGTTTGGTACGCTCAATCTCAATATTTTTGCGCTTCAACTGGGCTTCGAGCTGGCGTACCGCCAGTTCGTAGGGACGTGCGTCAACTTCAGCCAACACCCCGCCCTCTGCTACGGCCGTGCCCGGCTCTGCTATCCATACCAGCTTGCCGTTTACCCCGGCACTTAACTCACTGGCGTGGCGGCTTTGCACCTGCCCACTAACCATCGCCGTCGGGCTGATAACTTCTTTACTGACCGGTACCACCGATACCACCGGATTCGCTTGCAAGGCACTAAAACTCGTCAGCGCCAGTGTTGCACTCAGAAACAGAGCCTGGAAAAAACGATTATTCACACACATGGTCACTCTCCTTGGTTTTCAGACGCTGCGCTAACGCAAAATGTTTAACGCGCGTTTGCACTGCAGCAATGGCCCGCATCGCAGCAGGAATATAAATCAACATGAATAAGGTGCTCACTAACATACCGCCGACAATCACCATCGCCAGTCCGCGGTAGATCTCACTACCGGCTCCGGGTACCAGTACCAGCGGCAACATGCCAAATACCGAAGTGAGCGAACTCATATAAACCGGGCGTACCCGCGTCGCGATGGCATAGTGAATCGCGGCGTGGATTTGCATGCCTTCGCTCTGTGCCCGACGCGTCTGATCAATAAGCAAGATTGCGTTGTTGACCATCAGGCCGAGCAGGATAACGAAGCCGATCATGGTCAGTAAGTCGAGCGCCTGGAAAGTAAACACGTTGAGTAACTGCAGACCTAGTACCCCTCCTGCCAAAGCCATCGGAACCGTAGTAAGCACTAACAAACTATCTTTCACTGAGCGGAATACCGCCGTCATAATTAAAAACAGAATGACAACTGCGTACACGAAGTTATCTGTCATGCTGGTGATGGTGTCGGACAAATCATCGGCACCGCCGGACAGCGTCATATAAACGCCCGGGCTCAACTCGGTTTCCACTTCGTCCATTACCTGGCGCGTGACCTCTACCGCTTCATCAAGCGTGATAGTTGGCGGTGGCATGATCATCAGTGTCAACGTGCGGCTACCATCAAGGCGCTGAATCCGCACCGGACCGGTCATACGCTCAATATCAGCCAGTTGCCCGATGGTCTGCACGCCCGCGTGCGGGGTATAAAGCGGTGTAGCTGCCAGCGCTTCGGGGGTCTTCCACGGCTTCGCCTCGACAATGATGTCGCGGCGGTTAAAGCCATCGAACAACTCACCCACCCATAAGCCATTGGTTACTGCCCGAACATTGGCCGCTACTGTGCTGCGATCAATGCCGGCCTGCGCTAACTGATGATCGCGCGGCGTCACCAGCAGTTCGGGTTTTGCATCATAAATACTCGGTACCGGGCGAAGGACAGTGTTTGGTAAGCGGTCGCTTAATAAGCCGATAGTGCGCTCAATAACCAGACGCGACGCGTCATCCAGAGCACCGTTAAAGTTCAGGCGAATGGCACGATTGGTACTGCCAACACTGACGTTGAGCAATGACGCCTGTTGCGCATATGCCATGGTTTCGGGTAAGTCAGCCAACACATCCTGCCGCAGCGCGCGAATCATTTCTGGCGCCGCATCAGGCTCTTGCGGGTACACGAATAACACATTACCGCCGGCGCTTGCAGACAAATTATAATCACGGACCTGGGGCAGCTTTTCGCCGCTAAGGTAAGGCTCCAGCCGACGTACAATGGTCGCCGCAATTTCATCTTCAATGACTGAATAATTAGCACCGGGTGGTACCTGCATCGCGACGAAAATACCCTCCCACTTTGCTTCTGGCAGAAAGTCCGGACGTGGCGTTAAGGTCATCAGCACAATGGCGGCACCGGCCAGAATGAACAGCAGCCAGGAGGCTGCGCGTCGGGGGGTGCGCGTCAGCCGCGCATAAAGGTTCGCCAGTTGCGTCCATAGCGCTAAAGGTTCCTTGTCTTCGTCGCGGTTCTTCAGCAGTTTGGTGGCCAGCACAGGAATAAGAAACATGGCAGCCAACATCGACATGACTACGGCCACCGACATGGTCACTGCCAGATCGTAGAACAACTGGCCAGCCAGCCCCTGCATAAATAGTACCGGCATAAAGATAGCAACGGTGGTCGCGGTTGAGGCAAATAATGCTGGCGCTACTTGTGCGGCGCTTTTTATCGCTGCATCGCTAACGCTCAGACCCTGATGACGCAGGCGCAGAAAGTTTTCCTGCACGACAATGGCGGCGTCCAGTACCAGGCCTACGGCAAAGGCGAGCCCCGCCAGCGAGATAATATTCAGACTGCGGCCCAGCAACGACATCACCAGTAATGCACTGGCCAGGCTTACCGGGATAGTCACCGCAATCAATAAGGTGGCGCGAAAGCCACGAATCATCCAGTACAACAGGCCGAGTACCAGAGCGATACCGATACCTATACTGCTTTGTACTAAATCGATGGCGCGCTTAATGTGCACGGAAGGATCAAAGCTAAGTTCAATTTTCAGATCTTTTTTCGCCAGCACGCCTTCATTCAGATCGGCAATCGCAACTTTCAGGTCCTCAACCACCGCAACCGTATTGGCGTCATTGGTGCCGTTAAGAACAATATAAAATGCTGGCTTACCACTGCGATAAGCGAAGCTCCGTTGATCAGCAAAACCTTCGCTAACGGTGGCAATTTCACGCAGGTAAACCGGGCGCCCCTCGTTATACGCGACAATCATGTCGCCGTAATTCTCAGCGTTGTACTGGCCGTTGTAGCGCACCGTGTATTCGCGCCGCCCTACTTCAGCAAAACCGCCGGACATATTCGCTGAGCGTTGAATGGCATTGGTCAGGGTGCCAATTTGCACCCCTAAGGCAGCCATCTTGTAAGGGTCGACCTGAATTTTAAGTTGATGGTCGACACTGCTGGCCAGGTCGACCCGCGCCACTCCGTCAATACGCTGTAGCACGGGTTTCACACTTGCTTCAATCAGATCCTGATAGGCGCTGAAGTCAGAGCTTTGTTGCTCGCCGGTCTGGGTAATTAACAAGGTGGCGATACTTTCTTCCAGGCCACCGAGCATGACATGCGGCTCGCCTGCCTCGCGGGGCCGAGGCGGTGTCTGGTTGAGCGCATTCACCACGTCAATGAAGGTTTGCTGCATGTCGGTGCCAATGGCAAATTCGAGCATGGTAATGCTCATACCCGCACGCACCGATGAATACAGACGCTCAATCCCGCTCAGCCCCTGCAGAATCTCTTCCTGGGGCTCTACGATCTCGCTCTCCAGCTCGGCCGGAGCGGCCGCACGCCAGGTATTAATAATGGCTATCTGTGGTCGATTCAGATTAGGGGTCAGTTGCACCGGCATCTGGCTGACGCTGGCAAAACCGATCAGCGTCACAATCAAAAAAGCGATGACCGTGGCCACTGGATTGTAATGACTTAAACGAAACATACTCATAAGGGTCCTCCCGTACCAACCATCTGGCGGCTGATGTAGTGAACACTATGAGCTTTACTTTCTTAAACCTCCTGAAGGTTGCCTGAACGCTTCTTAAGAAATCTTAAATATCTGTTGTATAACTAAAAAAGGGGCCCCAAATTGGAGCCCCTGAGATTCTTAAGGTTGCGCTACGGTGGTTATTTCAGCTGCGAAAGCTCTTTGATACCCATATTGTAAAGCGTAAAACCGTAGATATCCGCGTACTGCTCAATGGTTTTTGAGACCGGTGTTCCGGCACCATGTCCGGCATTGGTTTCAATGCGGATCAGTTGCGGATTCGGGCCGGTATTTTTCGCCTGCAGCTCTGCCGCAAACTTAAACGAGTGCGCAGGCACCACACGGTCATCGTGATCACCTGTAGTGATTAAGGTCGCCGGATAGCTCTCGCCCTGCTCAACGTTATGCACCGGTGAGTAACCGTACAGGTACTCAAACATTTCTTTGCTGTCTTCCGCGGTACCATAATCGTAGGCCCAGCCAGCGCCTGCGGTAAAGGTATGGTAACGCAGCATATCTAGCACGCCCACGGCCGGTAAGGCAACTTGCATCAGATCAGGACGCTGTGTCATGACCGCACCCACCAGCAGGCCACCATTTGAACCACCACGTACGGCCAGACGCTCATTGGAGGTATAGCCCTCAGCAATCAGGTATTCACCCGCAGCAATAAAATCATCAAACACATTCTGTTTATTCATTTTAGTGCCAGCAATGTGCCATTCTTTACCGTACTCACCGCCACCACGGAGGTTAGCAACGGCGTAGACGCCACCCATCTCCAACCACAGCGCATTGGTAATGCTAAACGACGGGGTCAGGCTGACATTAAAGCCACCATAGCCATACAGCATTGTAGGATTGCTGCCATCAAGTTCCATGCCTTTTTTATGAGTGATGATCATCGGTACCTGAGTACCGTCTTTCGAGGTATAAAAAACCTGTTTGGAGACATAAGCATCACTGTCAAAGTCGGCTTTCGACTTCTCATAGACCGTTGACTCACCGGTTTCCGGTGCAAAGCGGTAGATAGTGCCCGGCGTGTTGTAATTGGTAAAGGTGTAGTAAATTTCTTCGGCTTCTTCCTTACCGCCAAAGCTACTGACACTGCCCACGCCCGGTAACTCGACATTTCGAACTTTGGTGCCGTCATAAGCATACTGTTCGACTTTTGAAATGGCATCCACCATGTATTCTGCGAACAGATAGCCAGCGCCGGTAGCAATACTCAGTACATGCTCAGTTTCAGGGATAAAGTTCTCCCAGTTTTCCGGCGTTGGATTCGCCGCGTCAACGGTCACCACACGCTTATTCGGCGCTTCCAGATCGGTTACCAGATACAGTTTCGAACCTTTGTTATCAAGCACGTAGGTGTCGGAATCTGTGTGATCAAGAATAGTGACCAACTCGCTGTCAGGCGCGGTCAGATCTTTCATGAACAATTTATTGCCCGAGGTCGAAATCGCTGCGCTGATGAACAGATAGTTGTCATCTTCAGAGACAGAACCACCCACGTAGCGGTGTTTTTGGGCCTCGGTACCGCCGAAAATCACCGGATCGTCCGCCTGTGCAGTGCCCAGTTCGTGGTAATACAATTTGTGCTGGTCGGTTTTGGCCGATAGCTCGCTACCTTCAGGTTTGTCGTAACTTGAATAATAGAAGCCTTCATTGCCATACCAGGAGATACCGCTGAATTTCACATCAACCAGCGCTGGCTCCAGCTGCTCTTTGGTCTCGGCGTCAATAATAATGATTTTACGCCAGTCACTACCGCCCTCTGAAATTGCATAAGCGGCCAGTGAGCCGTCTTTCGAAAAGCTCAGGCTGGCCAGCGACGTAGTGCCGTCTTCACTAAAGGTATTCGGGTCAAGGAATACTTCAGTGTTGCCTTCGGCGTCGGTACGGTAAACCACGTACTGGTCCTGCAGGCCGTCGTTCTTATAAAAATAGGTGTAATCACCTTCTTTAAACGGTGCGCTCACTTTCTCATAGTTCCACATCGCGCTTAAACGGTCTTCAATTTCTTCGCGGTACGGAATCTGTTCCAGGTAGCTGAAAGTGACTTCATTCTGAGCTTTCACCCAGGCTTCGGTCTCTTCGCTGCGGTCGTCCTCAAGCCAACGATAGGGGTCAGCTACGACAGTGTCGAAATAAGTGTCGGTCACATTACCGCGAAAGGTCACCGGATAGTTAATTTGAGTATTCACGGTCGTTGTTTTTTCTGCCACGTCAGTGTCACTCGACTCTTGTTGCGGCGAGCAGGCGGCTAACACCGCAACGCTCGCCAGGGTAATCAGATGGCGCATAGGTCGCTTCCTTTTTTTAATTATTAACTCAATGCCGGATGGGTATTGGCAAACCATGGTTGTTGGTTCACACTTGCCAGAAATGCCTGTAACTTAGGCCACTGATGAATATCCAGACGCTCACGGAATTGTGCCCAGCTTAGAAAACATGCCAGCCGCAAATGGGCATCGTTGTGCGCGTCGGCTTCAGGCCAGTCTCGCTGATTCAGCTCATCAAGAATGGCTTCTACCCGCGATTGCTGACGCTGTAGATAGCCCACGTCTTCCAGACGCACGCCGTCGCGATCAAGCAAGAACAAGTTGATCGTGGTATCGAGCGCGGTATTGACCAGGCAATACAGGTCAAAATCTTCAATGGAGTCACAAAATGACTGCCCTGCTACACTGCGGAGATGACGGATGATCGATGACGAATCGTGTAATTTAACCTCATTATCGCTAAAGAAAGGCACACGTTTCGCCGGCGACTGCTGCGCGCTCTGCGCATAATCGGTCGGCACAAACTCAAATTTTACGTCATTTTGCGCCAGTACAATTCGACAATGGCGCACAAATGGCGAGGTATAACTGCCAAATAGTTTCATGTTGGGTCCTGAAAAAGCTAAGCTAGAACAAACTCACAAGAGAGTAGCATAATGAAAAAAGCCATACATTATTTACTTAAAGGACTCGCAATTTTACTGCCAATTGTCGTCACTATTGCGGTGGTGCGGTGGTTGCTCGTTACCGTAGAAGCCTGGCTACGCCCGATATGGGTAGCCATTGTGGGCGAAAATTTCTACTTCCCGGGCCTCGCTTTCCTGAGCTTCCTCGGCCTTGCCTTGCTTATCGGCTTCAGCTCGCGCTGGCTTATTTTAAACAGAATCTGGCAGCTACCGGGCAGGCTCATCAATAAGATGCCATTACTGAACAGTGTCTACGGCACTATCACTGACATTTTTGACATGATGTCAGGCAAAAACTTTGCTGATGAATCTGTTGTCTTGGTCACTTTACCCGGTGGTGAGTTGCGGTTGATCGGCATCGTTACCAAAAAAAGCGGAGATCCCACCGATCGCCTCTCACGCTGTCTTGACGATGACCAGGTCGCGGTGTTTTTACCTATGAGTTACAATGTCGGCGGCTACATGGTGATGGTGCCACGTAGCTGTATTGAGCCTATTGACATGAGTCCCTCAGACGCCCTGCAACTGACCATCAGCGCTGGGCTAGGGAAAAAACTAGCGCAAGCCAAGGAGTATTAAATGGCCTACCTGCCGTGCGTCGAAATTGCACCTGATCAACCCGCTAACCGCAGTATTATCTGGCTGCATGGGTTAGGTGCCGACGGCAACGATTTCGCACCTATTGTGCCGCACCTGAAGGCGCCCGAAGATGTTCATATTCGTTTCGTCTTTCCCCATGCGCCGCAAATTCCGGTAACCATTAACGGCGGTATGCGCATGCCTGCCTGGTACGACATTATGGATATGTCGATTGCCCGCAAGGTAGACACCACGCAGTTACAGCAGTCCGCAGCAGCCATCCGGCAACTGATAGCACGCGAGAAAGAGCGCGGAATTGCACCTGAACATATTGTTCTGGCGGGATTTTCACAAGGTGGCGCCGTGGCTTATGAAGCGGCATTAAGCCATCACGAACGTCTGGGGGGGCTAATAGCGCTATCAACCTATCTGGCGACGCATGAAACGCTTGAACTTGCGGAAGCTAACCGCGAGCTTCCTATTTTAATGCAACATGGCAGCCAGGATCCGGTAGTACCGGAGGCTTTAGGTCAGCATGCGTACCAATGGTTAGCTGAGCGGGGTTACCGCGTCGATTATCAGACGTTCCCGATGCAACATCAGGTCTGTGCCGAGCAAATCGACGCGATCAATAAGTGGTTAAGCCAACACCTGTAGGCGCTCGCGCCACTGTTTTACCCAGGTTTTAGCGGTCGCCAGGTTGGCGGTGCGGATATTCACATGACCGACCTTGCGACCCGGCCGTGGGTCCTTATTATACCAATGGCATTGCGCGTCCTGGTGATGCCAGAGGCCGACCGGTATCTGTTGGGCACCGATGACATTTAGCATTAATGTCGGCTCGATACGTAGTTGGGGAAACGGCATACCGGTTAAAGCCCGCATGTGCAGGTCAAACTGACTGCAGTTGGCGCCATTCATGCTCCAGTGGCCGGAGTTGTGCACCCGCGGGGCGACTTCGTTGATCAGCAATTCGGCCTCGTCGCCTTCACCCACCACGAAAAACTCAATGGCAAAAACGCCAACATAATTCAGCGCGTCGCTCAGACGATGAAAGGCCGCTTCGGCTTGCTGTTGCATGGCTATCGGCACCTCATCAATGCCCGCCATGCTGTAGCTCAGAATGCCCCGGGTATGCACGTTGGTGACCAGCGGGTAGCAGCAAACACTGCCATCTTTACCACGCGCGCCGACCAGCGAGACTTCCTTGTTAAAAGGGATCAGATGCTCGGCAATACCCGGAGCTTTGCCCGCTTCGGCCACCAGCTCCGCAACGGCATCGCCCGGCTTGAAACGCCACTGTCCTTTACCATCATAGCCGCCTTGCGCCGCTTTCAGCACTAAAGGCTGCTGCGCCGCTTCAAGCAGCTTTTGCAGCTCTTCGGCGTTGCTGTAGCTTTGCCAGGGCGAGGTCGCCACGCGGCAATCATCAAACAGCTTTTTTTCAGCGCGGCGGTCGGTCAGACTTTTGATCCGCGCCGGGTCCATCAGAAACTTGTCATGCGCAGCGGCGATGATATCTGCCGGAATCGCCTCATGTTCCCAACTGACCACATCAGCCCACTGAATCGCCTCAGTCAGGTTCCAGGGCAGCGCAACATGCGCTGACAATGGTTTTACTTCGTGACTACGGGTGCTGTAGAGAAGACACTCATGGCCATGGCTGATACCACTGGCACCGAGCATTTGTCCTAATTGTCCATCACCTACGAACAACACTTTCATGCGTCAGGTAACTCCAGTTTCGGGCCGTTCATTACTTTTTCGCGCTGCGTGCTACGGAAGTTTTTCACGCTTTCGCGTACCTTAGCATCGGTGACGCCGATCATCTGTGCAGCCAACAAGCCAGCATTTGCCGCGCCAGCCTGACCAATCGCCAAAGTGCCAACCGCGACGCCTTTTGGCATTTGTACGATAGATAATAAGCTATCGAGGCCTTTCAGTTGCTTGCTTGGCACCGGTACGCCAAGTACCGGAATAGCGGTATATGCGGCTAACATACCCGGCAAGTGCGCGGCGCCGCCAGCACCGGCAATCACCACAGGAACGCCGTCCTGCTCAGCCTGTTCCATTGAAGATTTGAGTAAATCGGGGGTTCGGTGCGCAGACACCACCTCAGCGCGCCATGCAACGCCCAGGTCTTTTAACATTTGTGCGGCATGCTGCATCACGGGCCAGTCTGACTGCGAGCCCATAAGAATTAGTACGGGTGCCATGAGCTGCTCCTTTTTGAAAGGAGCGAATTGTAGCTAGGCACGCCGTCGGGTGCAAATTTATTGTGCAACTTTAAGGCGGTTGCGGCCCTGGCTTTTCGCCTGATACAGCGCAGAGTCCGCAGCTTCAAGCCACTCGCCCCAATGCTGACCGGGCTTATATTCTGCCAGGCCACCACTGGCGGTAACCGTAACCGCCAGCGACTTCACCGAAAACGGATCATTGCGAATACGATCTAAGATCTCATTGGCAACATCGGCCGCCTGCTGGCCTGACGTATTGGGCATGATCACCACAAACTCAGCGCCACTACTGCGGATGACGGTGTCGTAAGTACGTGTTGCGCTGCGAATGCGGCGCGCTGTTTCTTCCAGCACTTTATCACCAAACAAATACCCATAGCGGTCATTGACGCTCTGAAACGAGTCCATATCGAGCTGCAACAATGACACCGGTTGCTTCGCGCGGTCGGCTTTATGCATGGCCTGCTGCACCATGTCACTTAAGTACTCGCGTTTTATGCAACCTGTTAGCGAATCGGTGGCGGCAGCAGCGAACAGCTTACGTTGCATGCTGCTCATCATGATTAGGAAGGCCGCGCCAACGCCAATCAAAACTAACATCGACACGGCAACACGCCAGGCATAATCAAACGGCAGTACCTGATAAATGACCGCTGCAAATAAGGCGTAAATAAGCATGATAACGAGCACGAAAATGGTCTTATCGAACATGAAAAAGACCATCGCCAGAATAGGGTACATCCAGTATACGCCAAGAATCCCGGCCGACTTCATCGACACACTGACCAGGGTGCCAAGGCTGCAGATTACCAGGAAGTTGATCCATTGCGGCGCCAGTTCATTACGGTACAGATAACCGATCAAAAAGAAGCCCAGCGCGACGCAAATGAGTGCTGCCGCTGCGGCCCAGCTACCGGTCACCGCCGAGTAAATGGCTGTGCCTGCAATAACGATGCCTGAACCAAAATAAATGGTGCGCATGGCCAGCAAACGGAAATGCTGCCATAAATCGAAGGTGGCTGACGATTGTGCTGTAGATACTGGCGTCATAATTCAATCCGTACTGGTTCGTGAAATTTCACTTTACTTGTTTTCGGGCGTCTTGCCTAGTTGGCCTCGCTGTTTGCTTCTATGATTGCCCCGATGCCACTTTGTGCGCTTTTTTCGGGTTTAGTTTCACTGGCGCGGCGCACTTGATTGCGTCCCAGACGTTTGGCATTAAGTAAAGCAGTATCCACGGCATTGAGCCACTCGACCCAGGTATGGCGAGGACTCAGCTCCGCCACGCCCAACGACAAGGTCACCGAAACCTCGGCGGTTTTCCCCTTAAACGTTTGATCCGCAATTAAGCTGCGTAATTTTTCGGCGACCGTCGCGGCATCCGCCTCGGACGCTTCTGCAAGCACAATTAGAAACTCCTCGCCGCCGACCCGGAATAGCTGGTCGTCCTGACGCAGCACGGTATGCATGCGCTCTGCGACCTGTTTAAGAATTTGATCACCGAACAAGTGTCCATGGGTGTCATTGAGGCGCTTAAAGTGATCAAGGTCGGCCATGATCAGGCTTGCCGGGCGCTGGTAGCGCTGCAGCCGGTAGATCGCACGTTCCAGTACCTGCTGCACTAAATGACGATTTTGTAAGCCGGTTAAAGTGTCAGTGACCACAAGCTTACGTAACAGTTTTTGCAGTTCGTCCAGTAACACCACGAATACCGAGCCTAACGCGCAGATAATGAGTAGGGTTACCGTGAGGCGCCAACTCTCATCGAGGGGAATGCTATAAAACGCAGTGACTGCAAACAGCAAGGCCAGCATGAGCGTCGCGACAATACTGACGGCACCGCTAAACAGGAAAAAACACGCAACCAGGATCGGGTAGGTCCAATAGACCCCGATATGCCCGTTCAGGACCATCGACATCATGGTAATGGCGGTAAGCAACGTAATAAACGCCACTCTCACCAGCACCGGAATTCGTTGGCCGTGGTAGAACCAGGCGACCGCGCTAAAGAAGACGCCGGCACTGAGAATCAGCCAGGCCTGTACCACATTCCCTAACACAAACTGCGCGCCCGAGAGAATTAACTGAGTAATGCCACCCGCCCAGATGATATTGCCGGTGACCTTGATTTTAAACTTTCGTAGCAGCGTATCGGCTGACTGCGTCAGTTGCGTAGGTTCGGTCCGTTGCATAAGGAGTCTTTTTTCATTCCGTTGCATCAAAGCTATCGCCAAGTTGTAGGAATAGCAAGCAGATTACGGCACAATGTGACTTTATCAATTTGTTAAACCAAGAGGCCGGCCATGTTGCTTAATGCCGCAGATTCACTCGTCGTTTTTATTGACGTTCAGGAAAAACTCGCACCTGTTATCCACCAACGCGACCAGGTCATCGGCCGTATGCGCTGGCTGGGTGAAATTGCTCATGAGCTGACGGTGCCAACAGTTGTCACCGAGCAGTACCCCAAAGGCCTGGGCATAAGTGTAGACGATCTATCCGCAATTATTGAAAACTCCCGGGTCATCGAAAAACTGCATTTCAGTGCCTGGCAGGAGCCACAGTTTGTCGATGCACTGAAAGAAAGCAATAAACACCAAGTAGTGCTCATGGGCATTGAAGCCCATGTTTGCATTTTGCAGACCGCAGTGGATCTGCTGCAGGCTGGGTATAGGGTTTTTGTGGTGGAAGACGCTATTGGCTCACGCCGCGAAACTGACAAACAGGCTGCGTTAGCCCGCATGCGTGCCCATGGCGTGGAAGTGATTACCTCCGAAATGGCGGCGTACGAATGGCTGCATAAAAGTGGCACGGATACGTTTCGCACGATCACCAAAAATTGGATTCGCGGCTAAATTTTAGCGCTCACTGAAAAACTTAATTTGACAGGTGATGAGATGAGCGTATACTTGGGGTCGCTAGAAAAATTCGGCTGTCTAATTGTGGCCTGTTACGAAGTCTATCGCTGTACCTCGTTTTGTAAGTCCCAAGTAATACACGTATTTTTTAGCAATACCCTAGATTTTTCACATGCATTACGAGGAATATTCAGCATGTCTACAGTAACTGGTAAAGTAAAATTCTTTAACGAAGCTAAAGGTTTCGGTTTCATCGAGCAAGAGCAAGGCGCAGACGTATTCGTACATTTCAGCGCTATCCAGGCTGACGGTTTCAAAACCTTAGCAGAAGGTCAAACTGTTCAGTTCACTATCGCTCAAGGCCCTAAAGGTCCACAAGCTGAAAACGTAGTACCTATGTAAGACGTTGCTTTTGCAACGCGCTTTTAGCGAAACGAATTTAAAAAAAGCCGCTCAGTGAGCGGCTTTTTTTTATGTCTCGTCTTTCTGCCGTCGCTTCGCGGCAGCCTGTTCTTCAGTGAAAAAATCCATGTCGTCCAGCTCTACCTCTGGCAACTCCTCACAGACACTACCGCCGAGCTTGTTCACCGCCGCACAGAGATCGGAGACTTTCTGGTCCAACACATGCACATGATCAAGCATACGCCCGATGGCCGTTGCGACCGGATCGGGGTTATCAGGTGAGATGGCGTAGGCATCAAAACCATACTGCTTGGCCATAGCGGCACGCCGCTCGCTGACCTGCTTGTCAACTTTGCCACTACTGGCGACACGGGCCGGAATACCGACAACTGTCGTGTGCTCGGCAACATCCTTCACTACTACAGCATTTGAACCAATTCGCGCTGAACGACCTACCTGAATGGGACCCAGAACTTTCGCGCCGGCACCAATGACCACGCCATCAGCCAACGTCGGATGACGTTTGCCATGATCCCAGCTAGTGCCACCCAGGGTCACGCCATGATAAATCGTCACATCGTCGCCAATCTCTGCGGTTTCGCCAATCACCACGCCCATACCATGGTCAATGAAGAAACGGCGGCCGATACGGGCACCAGGGTGAATTTCAATTCCGGTAAACCAGCGCGCCAGGTTAGAGGTAAAGCGTGCCAGCCAATACAGCCGCCACCGCCATAGCCGGTGGCTGAGACGGTGCCACCAAATGGCATGCAGGCCCGGATAGGTGGTTAAAACCTCGAACCAGTTGCGCGCCGCCGGGTCGCGGGCGTAAACGCTGCGTATGTCTTCGCGGATGCGTTTGAACATGTCTCTTTCAATCCCATGGTTGCGTAATGCCCCTAGTATATCAATTTCCGACGGCTTGCGTTAACCGCGCCGTTTTCTGCGGTGTGTTTGTAGCGCAGTGCTTGATTTGTTTTACCAGCCGGGCGTAAGGTGGTGTTTTACGCAATAAAACCGACAGAGGATCCCATGACCCTGAGAAAATCTCCTTTAGCTGCTGCGATGACTGCGGCGAGCTTACTTCTTGCTGGCACCGCAGCGCATGCGGATACCCTGCTTTATGCGGGCAAGTTGATTGATGGTACCGGGGCGGTACCACAAAGCAATCAGACTATTGTTATCGCTGACGGCCGCATTAAAGCCATTGTCGCTGGCTTTCAGCAAGCGGATGCTGACGATACCGTCATCGACCGCCGTCATGGTACGGTGATGCCTGGCTTTATCGACATGCATACGCACCTGACCTCAGAAATGGCGGCGGGCAGCTATATTCATAAATTCACCAAGAGCGCGGCAGATGTCACGCTCGACTCAGTCAACTACGCGCAAAGGACCCTTGATGCTGGCTTCACGACAGTGCGTGATCTGGGCGACTCCTATAATGCGAGTATTGCCCTGCGCAACGCTATTAACGCAGGTAAAGTGACCGGCCCACGTATCTTTACGTCCGGTAAATCCATTGCTACGACCGGCGGACACGCTGACCCAACCAATGGCGCCAAAGAAGGTCTGTACGAGAGTCCTACCCCTGCAGATGGCGTTGTTAACGGGCCCTACGAGGCGCGTGAAGCCGTGCGTGCACGCTATCAGGACGGTGCCGACTTAATTAAGCTGACGGTAACCGGCGGTGTGCTAAGTGTCGCTAAAAGTGGTCAGAACCCGCAGTTTATGATGGACGAGCTAAAGGCGGTGGTCGATACCGCGCGCGATTACGAGATGAAAGTGACCGTCCACGCCCACGGTAAAGAAGGTATGCTGCGCGCCATTGAAGCCGGCGTGGACTCGATTGAGCATGGCACCTATATGGACGACGAAGTTATGGCCGCAATGAAGGCTAAAGGCGTGTACTACGTCCCAACCATTACCGCAGGCAAGTCTGTTGCCGAGCGCGCAGAGATCCCGGGCTTCTTCCCCGAGCTAGTGCAACCGAAGGCGAAAGCCATCGGGCCTAAGATTCAGGGCACCTTTGCCGAAGCTTATAAACAAGGCGTTAAGATCGCTTTTGGTACCGATGCCGGTGTCTTTGATCACGGCGAGAACTATCGTGAGTTCGGTTACATGGTAGAAGCAGGCATGCCTGCACTGGAGGCGATTAAAGCGGCCACTTTTGAAGCCGCGACCCTGTTAGGCACCATTGATGATTTTGGTACCCTGGAAGTGGGCAAGCGCGCGGATATCGTTGCTACCAGCGGTGACCCGCTAACCGATATCGACGCGCTTGGCGCAATCAACCTGGTCATGAAAGACGGTCAGGTTTATAAAAACACGCTTAATTAAAGTCTTTCAGCAGTTGGCGGACGTCAGCGAGAATGGCGTCCTCCAGCTCTTTCTCATAGCCCTCGCGCTCATCATCCATTTTGCGAATTTCTGCCTTAGGATATTCTTTTCGCGCGCCGTGCGTGGGCATATGCTTTATACGCTCATACATGTCATGCAAGGCCGGGTAACGCTCACTGTATGCGCGCGGACCCCGCTCTACCCGCAGATCAAGCAGTACAACCAGACGCAAGGCACCTTCTGATAGCGGACACTGGCCCTGATCCATCGATTTGGCAATGGTCACAATACTTTCCTGCAAACGTTCATTGCGTTGACCAATGGCCACGTCGCGGCGTTCGTTCTGGCTCTTCAGCTGACTCAATAAGCGTCCGGCAATGAAAGCCAGCGCGGCAATGACGATAGCGCCTAACGCTATCAGCAGCCACAACCACCATGGCATGTCAGTCATCATCATCCTCCCAGTCGTCGTCTTCGTAGTCGCCATCAAGCGACAGGCCTAACTGTTGTGCCAGCTGCTCAAAACGTTCCGTACGTTCATCTACATACGCTTCTTCTTCAGCAGTCAGATCGGTGCCGGCTTCAATTGCCGCCAGTAACTGCTGCAAACGTACGTCATTCTCCAACGCTTGTAACTCGGCTTCGGCAGCCGCACGGTTAAATGCGGACTGACTAACAGTCGTCGCGGTGGTCGCCGCTGCGCTCACCAACTGGATGGGCTTTTTGCTGCCCTTGCGCGGATCTTGTGCAGCAGAGCTGCCGCTGGAACTGCGCTGCGCCGGTCGTTCAACATTAAAGCGGGAGCCCGGACGCTTGCCCTTGCCTTTATGCTTGCGCGTCGTTTCCGGTGCTTTACGTTGCTGTTCTTCTCTGGGCTTTTTTGCCGGCGCCAAAGGGCCTGTTTTGCGGGTCTTCTTCTTACGCGTCATAGACTCTGATTTTCCAATGAGGGAGATAGGTGTAGTTTAACTTACAGTGCGGGAAAATAAAAAGGCGATGCCGAAGCATCGCCTAGGGTATTCTCTCTTTGTCACACAGCGCACGTGCGATTCATGAGAACGGTTGTCAATTCATCCTTGATTGTTAATTATAACTTCCATGCAGTTTATTATTATTATTGTTATTTTTTCGCGCATTAACCGAGCTTTTGATTTTATTATAAGTAGCTTGGTCAGCAACGGCCTCCTGGCCTGTTGTTATTCCCTGGATTAAATCCGTAAGTTGACTCAGCAACCGGTGGGTGACGCTTGCGCAGCGATTCCCGTCATTTGGAATGGCATTCAGACTACTGAATCGAAAATTTTTATCAATGATTTTTATGATCTAAAAAATATGTTTTTTATGCTCTATAGGTTTATAGCTTGGTTTTTATGGGCTTTCTGAGCGCTGACTTGTAACATAAAAATAAAAAAGCAGCACCTGGATGCTGCTTTTTTGACCGTTCGCTATTCTGTTCTTAATACAATCCAGAGATGTATTGAGACAAAATTTCGATGTCTTGGTCGGTTAATTTACTTGCCACGTCGCGCATCATACCGTTCATATCATTGGCGCGTTCACCGCTACGGAACATTTCCAATTGGGTCTTCAAGTAACTTGAATATTGGCCTGAAACGTCAGGAAAAGCTGCCAGACCCATACCATCACCACGCGGACCATGACAGGCTACACAAGCAGCAATCTTGCGTTCTTCGTCACCACCCATATAAAGGGCCTGCCCCGGCTCTACCACGTCTTCAGGAGCGGTGCCTTGCATCGGATCCTGGCTGGCAAAGTATGCTGCCAGATCAGCAATATCCTGATCATTCAGGTTGGCCGCCTGGCCCTGCATGATTGCGTTCACGCGCCCCTCTTCGCCACCGGTCTCGCTTGCCAGCTGATAATCATGTAGCTGTTTCTTCAGATACGAGGCATGCTGTCCGTTCAGTTTCGGATACATGTCGGAAGGCGAGCTACCGGTTTGACCATGGCATGCGGCGCAAACTGTTGATTTTTGCTTTCCGGCTTCAGCATCACCTGTGGCCGCCATAACGGCGCCAGTGAAACCTAAATAAAGCCCAACGAACAATGCGATTTTTTTCATGATCGATTTCTCTGCTCTGGATGTTGTAACAGTCGCTATTTTACACAAAAGTTGTAAGGATTAAACGCCTAATCGTGTTAGCATACGCATTCCTTCGAAGCATTTTGAAAATCATGGAATCAACAAGCCTTAACTTTCAACCCACAGTGTTTATCACAAGTGCCGCCGATATTCGCCAGTTACCCGCTGACGATGGCGTCGAAATAGCCTTTGCCGGTCGCTCCAATGCCGGTAAGTCGAGCGCGCTCAATACACTGACACGGCAGCGCAACCTGGCCCGTACCAGTAAAACCCCTGGCCGCACCCAGCTGATTAATGTGTTTGAAGTAGCACCGGGTAAGCGCCTGATTGATTTGCCCGGCTATGGCTACGCGAAAGTGCCGATTGCGGTGAAAGAGAAGTGGCAGCGCGCGCTGAGCGAGTACCTGCAAAAGCGTGAGTCGCTGAAAGGGCTGGTGTTGTTAATGGATATTCGTCACCCTTACCGCGATGTCGACCAGGAACTTTTGCACTGGGCCACTGACTGTGACATTCCGGTACTGGTGCTACTGACGAAAGCCGATAAGCTCAAGCCCGGCGCGCGTAAGTCAACGCTGCTGCAGGCACGGGAAGCGGCATTAGTTTTTGGCGGTGACGTGACCGTCGAAATGTTTTCCTCTCTGAATAAGCTTGGACTACCATTGGTCGAGGCCAAGTTGACCGAATGGTTAACGCAAGATGGAGAATGAAGCGCCTCCTTTAAAAGCCTGGCTGTTATTAGGCTTACTGGCGCTGATCTGGGGCAGTTCGTTTTTGCTGATTAAAAAAGGGCTGCTGGGCTTTGCTCCAGACCAACTGGCGGCCATTCGTATCGCCTCGGCGGGCTTCGTTCTGCTGCCTTTTATTTTACACCGCTTTAAGACCGTGCATCGCCACCATTGGTGGAAACTGATCTGTGTCGGTCTGGTCGGCAGCTTTATTCCGGCCTTCTTGTTTGCCTTTGCGCAGACCGATTTGCCATCGGGGGTGACCGGAGTTCTCAATACTTTTACGCCGCTGGCGACCCTGATCATCGGCGTGATGTTATTTCGCCAGACCGTGCGGGTGCAACAATGGCTGGGGATTATCATAGGCCTTGTCGGTACGCTACTGCTGGTCACCGCGTCCGCGAACGGCGCATTTGAGTTTAACCGCTATGGGCTGTTAATTATCGCGGCGACCATTTGCTATGGCCTGAATCTCAACCTGATAAAACATCATATTCCCGATCTCGGTGCGTTGACCATTACCGGCGTATCGCTATTTTTGGTTGCTCCGGCAGCACTTATTTATTTGCTCATCGCTACGCCGTTTACTGCGCAGCTACAACAACCTGAGGCCTGGTTTCCGTTGGGTGCCATTTTGCTGTTGGGCATTGTCGGTACCGCGATGGCGCTGGTGATTTTTAATACGGTAGTGAAATTGACCGACACCACCTTTACCAGCTCGGTCACTTACCTGATCCCAATCGTTGCCTTAATTCTGGGCATCCTTGATGGCGAACCATTTTACCTGCAGCAAGGTGCGGGGCTGGCGGCGATTCTGACCGGGGTCTGGATTGCCAATAAGCGCAAGCGTCCGCCAGTGAATACACCGCGATAAAAACGCGCCAAGCAGAAAAGAAAAAGCCCGGCTGGGAGCCGGGCAAAAAACTTACAATCCAGGGAGAGAACATCTCTGAAAGGACTTCGCAAACGGAACAAAATTTCTCGTTTAATGCGCCTTTCACTAACTCTGACCCGGCCCCTTTTAATAAGTTCAAAAAAAATAAAAAAACTTTTTAGCGCGCTTAATGCGCCTCATCCCAGTTGGCGCCTACACCAGCTTCGGCAATAAGTGGTACGTCGAGTTCAACCGCACTTTCCATAACTTCGACGAGCGCTTTTTGCAGTCGCTCAACCTGATCATCGCGCACTTCAAAAACCAGTTCATCGTGCACCTGCATAATCATCCAGGCCTGCGCGTCCGTAACTTCTTTTCGCATGAACTCAGCGACCTTAATCATCGCATATTTAATGATATCTGCTGCAGTTCCCTGCATCGGGGCGTTAATCGCAGCGCGCTCCGCCGCTTTTCGCCGCGCCGCATTCTGCGCGCGAATTTCAGGTAAATGCAGACGTCGGCCGAACAGCGTCTCAACAAAGCCATCACGCTTAGCTTGTTGGCGCTTGCTTTCCATATAATCATGCACGCCGGGGAAGCGCTCGAAATACTTATCCATATAGTCCTGCGCCTCATTACGGGAGATATCGAGCTGGCGGGCGAGCCCAAACGCCGACATACCGTAAATTAAGCCAAAGTTAACCGCTTTCGCACGACGACGTTGCTCGGCAGTCACGTCGTCAAGCTTCACGCCAAAGACTTCTGCAGCCGTCGCCTTATGGATATCGCGGCCTTTCGAGAAGGCTTCCAGCAGGTTCTTGTCCTGTGACAAGTGCGCCATAATGCGCAGTTCGATCTGACTGTAGTCAATCGCCATAATCTGATAACCCGCAGGTGCGGTAAATGCCTGACGGACGCGCCGTCCGGCCTCCGTGCGGATGGGGATATTCTGCAAGTTCGGGTCACTTGAAGACAACCTGCCGGTCGCGGTAACGGCCTGATGATAGGAGGTATGAATACGCCCGGTGCGCGGATTCACCATCTTCGGTAATTTGTCGGTATAAGTTGACTTCAGCTTGCTCAGGCCCCGATGGCGCATAATCACATCAGGTAAGGGGTAATCTAACGCCAGCTCCTGTAATACTTCTTCTGCGGTAGATGGGGCGCCTTTGGGCGTTTTCTTACGGACTGGCAGTTCGAGCTTTTCAAACAATATGGCCTGTAGCTGCTTGGGCGAGCCCAGATTAAATTCTTCACCGGCAATGGTGTAAGCCTGCTCTTCAAGCTTGGCAAGCTCCAGCGCAATTTCATTGCTCTGTTTGGCCAATAACTGCGCGTCAATCTGCACGCCTCGCTGCTCCATATCCACCAGCACCGGTACCAGAGGTAATTCGATCTCGGTCAGCACACTGATGAGCGAGCCTTCCTGACTTACTTCGTGCCAGAGCTTTTCGTGCAGTTGGAAAGTGACATCGGCATCTTCGGCAGCATAAGGCGCTGCCTGATCCAGGCCGATCTGATTAAAGGTGAGTTGTTTAGCTCCCTTACCAGCAATGTCGGTAAACGCAATCGGGCGGTGTCCAAGGTATTGCAGACTCAAACTGTCCATATCATGGCGCGACGCAACACTGTTAAATACGTAGGAAGCGAGCATGGTATCGTTTTTAATACCCGCCAGGCGGATACCATAGCGCCGTAAGATATGGCTATCGTATTTTAGATTCTGCCCGACCTTGGTTGCCCGCGCGTCTTCGAGCAAGGGTTTTAGTTGGTTCAATACCCAGTCACGCGGCAGTTGATCGGGCGCGCCGGGGTAGTCATGTGCGACCGGAACGTACGCGGCCTGACCTGGCGCCAGCGCGAACGAAACACCCACCAGCTCGGCTTCCATGTAATTTAAACTGGTGGTTTCTGTATCAAACGCGAACACCTCGGCTTGTTTTAACTTCTCAAGCCACTGGCTAAAGGCTTGTTCCGTGTAAATAACTTCATAATCATCGGCACTGATGGCTGTCAGCGATTCACTTTGCGTCGCGTCCGCAGCCTTTTCTGAGCGCGCGGTTACCGGCCCTTCCTGCAGCACTTCGTCGAGCCAGCGGCGGAACTCGCATTCCTTGTAAAGCTCAATGAGCTTTTCTTTATCAGCCGGTTGAATCTCAAGGTCCGCCGGTTTAATGCCATCAAGATCGACGTCGAGCTTAATGGTGGCAAGTTCACGCGAGAGCATCAGCAGCTCTTTATTCTCGGCCAGTTTCTGCGGCATGGTTTTAGCGCCGCGAAACCCTAAACCGGTAATCTTTTCCGGATCGTCATACATGGCGTCAATCGACTGCATCCCCTGCAGCATCGCCAGTGCGGTTTTCTCGCCAACTTTCGGTAGTCCCGGAATGTTATCGGAGCTATCGCCCATCAGGGCCAGAAAATCAATAATTTGCGCCGGTGTCACGCCAAACTTCTCGACTACACCCTGCTCGTCAAGCAAAGTATCGGTCATTGTATTGATCAACATGACGTGCTCATTAACCAACTGCGCCATGTCCTTATCGCCGGTGCTGATCAGGGTAAAGCGGCCCTGCTCACCCGCCTCACGCGCCAACGTACCTATGACATCGTCGGCCTCGACATTATCGATGCAGAGTAGCGGTAACCCCAGCGCCTTCACAATTGCATGCAGGGGCGCGATCTGTGAGCGCAGATCATCCGGCATCGGTGGCCGGTTGGCTTTGTAATCCTCAAACATATCGTTACGGAAGGTTTTGCCCTTTGCGTCAAACACCACCGCCATATGCGAAGGCTGGTATTTCTTGATCAGACTGCGCAGCATATTCACCACACCATAAATGGCGCCGGTCGGCTCACCAGCGGAATTGGTCAGGTGTGGCGGCGCATAAAACGCGCGAAATAAATAGGATGAACCATCCACCAAAATAAAGGGGTTTTCGGGAACCTGGGGCGTTTCTTGTGCGGCCATAACTCAATTAGCTTTTCTGTTCAGATGTTGCCGCTAAGCATGCCACAGTCACCGGTTTCACGCTAGTTGGGCGCTCTCCGGAAAAGTGAATAATCTGTGGATAAGTCTGTTGACAATAGCCTACCGCACTGTGCTAAACGGGAGTGCCGTACAGTGTCAGGATAGCCGTAACATCTTGATTTTACTGGGAATAAATGAACTTCAAATTCCCTGACAGCTTTATTTTTTTATTTTGTGTCAGTTGTGGAAACTGATCTTTTGTTTGGTTCTCTGCGTAGGTTCTAATAAGTGTGTAATTAACGAATTTGAACCGTCGGGAAGCAAACTTCGGTGACACCATGGCCAACCGAAAAGTAAGACTACCACAAGTTGGTACGAATGCCAGATCGGGTTGACTCATTTTTAGAATGTTTTTCGCATATCAAAGTTGGCGTTTAGATTATTTTGTAATCAGAAATACAGGTTGAGCTTTTATATGATCATCGTCATACTAAGATTTGCTTGTTCGCAGATACATTTGTCGAAAAAGAGGTAGCGTCTAATGGAGCTTGCAGAAATGAGCCATACGACTATGACCGGCGATACCCAGCCGCAAGGTGAACGACGCCGCAGTGCTTTTGATCCGCAGCAGTGGTGGCAGCGCTTGACGATGGACCAGAAGTTTGGGGTCTATCAGCTCAATAAATTTGGCTTCGAGCTGGCATTTATCCGTAACTTGCCAACCGTCGGGCCACTCGCTGTTGTGCGCCGCAATCAGGAGTATGCGACCGTCAACAAACAAGGCGAAGTCGACCTGAAGCCGCAAATCACTATCCGTAATTAACGGCTGAGTGAAGCACGAAGTACCGACACCACGTGGTCGGTATCGGGCACCTTTCCCTCATGCCATAGGGCAAATGCCAAAGCCGCCTGCTCAACCAACATTCCCAGACCATCTGCTGTTTTTCCTGCCCCCGTACGCTGAGCTTGCTGCAGAAACGCGCTTGGTTCTCTGCCATACATCATGTCATAGGTCAGTACGCTACCAGCAAACCAGTCTGGGTGAACGGGAAGACCCTCTGCAGTTAGCGATGCAGACGTGGCATTGATCAGAATAGCGTCGGTCGCCAGGCCCGCCCGGGGTGCCTGCGCCAGCGCACTATAGTCAAGGGCCTGCAAACCAGAAAAGCGTTCCAGCAATGGCGCCACGCGCGCGGCGCTGCGATTGGTGATTACGACCTCTGCGCCGGCTTGTTGTAATGGCTCGATAACGCCACGGGCTGCGCCCCCTGCGCCGATGATAATCACGGTTCGCGCTAGCGCAGCCTCTGCTAACTGCCGCTGCAAATCACGCAACAGCCCTTCGCCGTCCGTGGTATCGCCTGCCAATTGGCCATATCCAAGTGGGATCAAGGTATTCACCGCGCCCGCTTTCGCTGCCCGTGCAGTAAGATGGGTCACCAGGCCCGCTGCCTTTTCTTTAAATGGCACCGTAACATTTGCGCCAGCGCCGCCGCGACGAAAAAAACCGGCCACCGCTGCCGCAAAACCCTGCTTCGATGTTAAACTACGCGTGTAGTCAAGCTGCAAGTTGAATTGCGCCGCGAACTGTTGATGAATTTGCGGTGAAAGACTGTGAGCTATCGGATTTCCAAATACAGTAAATTGCGTCATGCTATCATTTCTCAAAGGTAAAAAAGCGGCTGTTGAGCCTCCTTCGCAGTACCAGCAACTCGGCGGCGAATCTGCTGTCAGAGCCATGGCGGAGCGGTTTTACGATATTATGGCAACGGACCCCCGTGCCCGTGAACTACTCGCCCTGCATCCACAGCCGTTGACCGCTATCCGGCAAAAGTTTTTCGAGTTTCTCAGTGGCTGGCTGGGCGGACCGCAACTCTTTACTGAAAAATACGGTCACCCGCGCCTGCGCGCACGCCACTTGCCCTTTCGCGTCGACATCAAAATGCGCGATCAATGGTTACTGTGTATGTATCAGGTACTGGATGAGCAAGTCGCCGATCCCTTATTGCATATGCAATTAAAACAACAGTTTACCCGGCTCGCTCACCATATGATCAACACTGACTAAAGCTCATTGAGCCAGTCCCGCGGGCGCAGATAATCCTGATAGAGCCGCGCCTCGGCCGAACCTGGCTCAGGCTCATAACCATATTCCCAGCGCACTAAGGGTGGCATCGACATGAGAATCGACTCGGTACGCCCGCCCGTCTGCAGACCAAATAGCGTACCGCGATCCCAGACCAGGTTGAATTCAACGTAGCGACCGCGCCGGTAAAGCTGAAAATCACGTTCACGTTCCCCATAAGGATTATTCTTCCGCCTTTCGATAATTGGCAGATAAGCTTCCAGATAGGCGTCGCCGACGGCACGCATAATGGCGAAACATTCCTCGAACGGGCGGTCATTCAAGTCATCAAAAAAAAGCCCACCGACGCCCCGCGTTTCACCTCGGTGTTTAAGCCAGAAATAGTCGTCACACCAGGCTTTAAATTTCGGATAAAGCGCTGAATCAAACGGATCGAGCGCAGCTTTAGCAACCTCGTGCCAGTGTTTGATGTCTTCGTGGACCGGGTAAAATGGCGTCAAATCAAAACCACCGCCAAACCACCAGACCGGATCGGCGCCCTCTTTCTCGGCAATAAAAAAGCGCACATTGGCATGGCTGGTCGGAATATGCGGGTTGTGCGGGTGCATTACCAGACTCACCCCACAGGCATTAAAGTTACGTCCGGCCAGCTCCGGGCGATGCGCCGTGGCCGAGGCTGGCATCTGCTCACCGTACACATGCGAGAACCCAACGCCGCCCTGCTCCAATACAGCGCCATTACGCAGCACACGGGAACGGCCACCACCACCGCCCTCGCGCTGCCAGTTATCCTGGTGAAATTTGGCGCCGCCGTCGGCTTGCTCGAGCGCCTGACAAATGCGGTCCTGCAGATTTTTTAAATAGGAAATGACTTCAGTTAGTGCGGGATGACTCATAATTAAACCCGATAAACCTGTTGTGTAAGTGGATCAATAATTTTCGAAGGGCTGGCGGCGCCGCCGGTCTCGGCGTCCATCACCCAGGCTACGTCGTTGCCAAATTGTGCCCGCACCGCAGCGGCATCGGTAAGCGCCGGCGCACCACTGACATTGGCGCTGGTAGAGACAATAGCACTTCCCAGGGCACTACACAGCTGACGGGTGGGTTCGTGTGCCGTCACCCGCACGGCAATTTTGTCACTGCCGCCGGTTAGCCAGTCCGGCGCGCCTGGTGCCGCAGGTAACAGTAAGGTGACGGGGCCCGGCCAATGCGAGAAAACCGCAAACCGTTTGTCCTGTGGTATTTTCAGATCGGCAACGAAGGCAACCACCTGGCTGTAGTCCGCCGCGACCAGAATCAGGCCCTTTTCGCGCGGCCGTTGCTTCAGGGCTAATAATTTTTCTACTGCCTGCTGATTGCGTGGGTCACAACCAACGCCAAATACCGCCTCGGTCGGATAAGCAATAATCCCACCTTCGGTAAACGCTGTCTTTGCAGCCTGCCAATCCATTTAAGATCTCCTGCGCGAAAGGCCTACTCATTCTTATGAACATCTTCGGCCCACGATATCGGTGTTAGCTTAGCGAATTTCCGACTTAAAATCACAATCTGAATTGCCGCAGATCAGGCGTTCGCCAGCGGCAGTTTTCTTACGGAGAAGAATCGGGAATTCGCATTTAGGGCAGGATTCTGCCACAGGCGGCAACGGAACGGAAAACTTGCAGGTGGGATAAGCGTCGCAGGCATAAAACGAATGCCCATAGCGGCTGGTTTTTTGTACCAGCTTGCCGCTTGCGCATGCCGGACATGGCACGTCAGTGCCCGGATCAAAGTCCGCTGCGGTCATGTAGTCACAGTCGGGATAGCCACTGCAACCGACAAACAGGCCATAACGCCCCTTTTTCAGTTGCAGTTCACGTTGACACCGGGGGCACGGAACGCCCAGTGACTGAGGTTCAAGGAAGTTGTCACTCATTTAATGCAGCAGGCCTTCCGGTTCCTCGAACAACAGGCCTTCCATCTGACTGTAAGCGTCTTCGCACCCAGGTACATTAAACAGGACCATGAGTACCACCCACTTCAGATCATCCAGTGTGACTTCCGGCATATCCAGTTCCATGACGCGATCCATCACCATTTCGCGGGTGGCGAAATCGAGCACACCAAGGTTCTCCAGATACATTAAAAAGCCACGGCTGGCACAATCAAGACGCGCGGTCTCTTCTGCAGTAAACACTCGTGTTGCACTGCTTTGAGAACGATTAAGGTAAGGTTTGGTTTGACTGTCCTGGAGGTCGGCCAAACGTTCTAACCAGGCCAGAGCTTTGTGAATCTCCTGCTGACGGAACCCCGCCCGCGTGAGCTCATCGGTAAGCTCGTCATGGTTCACCACTACCTCAACATCCGAGTGGATGAAGTTCTCGAACAGATACATGAGGATATCAAACATCTTTAGCGCCTCCCCACTTTAATATAACCACCGGCGACTGAAGCTACCCGGCCTTCTAATTCTAATAACACCAACTGCTCTGAAACCACAGCGACCGGTAGTCCGCTGCGTGCAACGATAGTGTCTATCGATGTAGCCTCATTGCCCACATTAGCCAACAATTGCGGGTTTGCCAAGCTTCGCTCACAATTATTTTGGCCTTGTTCTGGTTGATATGGGGCCATTCTCGGCAATTGCAACTCATTCAGCACATCATTGACCTGACTGACCAGCGCAGCGCCCTGTTGTAGCAGCCGCAGGTTACCTGTCATGCCCTGATCCCAGATACTACCGGGTAATGCCAGCACCGAGCGGTTTTGCTCAAGCGCCAGTCGCGCGGTTACCAGCGAGCCGCTTTTCAGTTTCGCTTCAATGACCAGCACCGCGCGGGCCAGTCCACTTAGAATACGGTTACGCCGTGGAAAGTGATCAGCTTTCGCTGGCGTCCCCGGGGCGAATTCGCTAACGATAACCCCGGTCTGCTCAATCTGTTGTTGTAACGGCCGATGCTGACGCGGATAAGCAATATCAGGTCCGGTGCCAAGCACCGCCAGCGTTGCGCCGGCGATCAGCGCTCCCTGATGGGCAGCACGATCGACGCCCTGCGCCAGTCCACTGCTGACCAGCACCCCTGCGCGCGTCAGATGTTCAGCAAAGTAACTGGCATTATGCTGCGCCGGAGGGCTGGCCTTGCGACTGCCGATAATTGCCACCTGCGGCAAGCTCAGTAGCTCGGTTTGGCCGGCGACGAAAAGCACCAGTGGCGGCTTCTCGATGGTGCGTAGTTGCTCAGGATAATCAGGCGAGAACCAGTGGAGAACTTTACGCTGTCCGTCAGGTGCGCCACGCAACCAATCTTCGAGCGTTGTGAGATAGCGCTCGGGAATCGCATTAACGTGAGGCTTAAGCAGCGCCTGACAGGCGGCAAAGCTGGCGCGCTTCATTACCTGACGACGTTCGGTGGCAGCGAGTCGCTGCAACGCCAGCAGGTCAACAAGTCGAGGTTGCATAGCACGTCCTTGTGCAGTGATGAATTTTTAATTAATCTTCGTTATTCAGTAGCTTGGGTACAAAATAAGTGCCGACTTCGAACCAGTCGTGCGATTCAACGACCATCGCCATGCTTTGCTGCTCGAAGGTTTTTATCACCAACAGCTCTGCACTGGCCTTGGTCGGCAGACGCAAGGTTTCGCGCCACTGCCGCGACAGATCATCGTAAGGCTTGTAAAGATTCGCAAACTCCGGCTTTTCGTTATCCATAAACACAACAACGCCCGGTCGCACGGCCTGGAACATCTGGCCCATCTCGACACCATCGGCGCGACCTTTATCGAGTACCACAATGTCATATTTGCCGTGCTTATTGCGCGCGTTTAACGAGCCAATCACGTAGCCATCCACCGGCGCACCGCTAGAGGGCACAATAATGGGGGGCAGCTGTGTCGGTTGCGGTGGCAGAACCACATCGCCACGACGAATTTCCCGCTCGGGCTGAATCAGCTCGCCTTCAATCATATCGACATGGTGCAGGTTAATACGAACGCCCGCTACGTCGCGCAACAAGGTATAGCCATCCCAACTGTCCACTGGCGTGAACACCCGGTATTTGCTATCAAGCTCAACATCGCCTTTGATATACACCGGCGCCATCCCGTTAATGCGCGGTGCGCCGCGGTTGTCACCCAGAATCAGCGGCAGTTGTTTGATTTCACTGTCACTGGCAATATGATGGCCAGCCAGGAAAGGCTCCAGCGCTGCCCGGTCAAAGGTGGGAATGGGGTCGGCTTTTTGTTCCAGCTGTCCTTCGGGCGCCAACGACTTAAAGGCTTTCCGGCTCAGTTGCGGCCGGCCATTGACCCAACTCAGATAAAGGCGGTCGCCCGGGTAGATCAAATGTGGATTAGCAATACTTTCATTGACCCGCCATAACTCAGGCCATAACCACGGGTCGTTCAGATACATTGCCGAAATATCCCAAAGCGTATCGCCCTTTTTCACCACGTATTCGCGCGGCGCGTCTTCGCGCAACCGAATGACGTCACCACGCGTGGTGGTGGTCGCTGAGGTATCGTTTTGTTGTGTTGCGAACGCCGTTGCTGGGGGTAGCAGCAAAAAACCGATCACCGCAATCGTTTGGAATCGCCACGTAGTCATGTTGAGCTCCATTGTAAACTCGTGTTTTCATCCTCAAATTACGTTAAAATTAGGCAAGATGAAACTAGCGAATGACGAGTTATGACTAAATTAACTATTTTAAAATACCCAGACGAACGTTTACGCACCGTCGCCGAACCTATCTCTAGTGTAGATGATAGTATGCGCGACACCATTGATGCGATGTTCGAAACCATGTACGACTCTAATGGTGTAGGCCTTGCTGCGACACAAGTCAATGTGCACAAACGCCTTTTCATAGCTGATTGTAGTGAAGATCAAAACGAACCGCTCGTTTTTATTAATCCTGAGATTACCGAAAAAGACGGTTTATTCGCTAATGAAGAGGGTTGTTTGTCCTTTCCGGGCGTGTACGCGAAAGTCGAGCGCGCCAGCAAAGTAACCGTCAAGGCACTGGATCGTAATGGTGAAGAATTTTCGTTAACCGCTGAAGGCCTGCTGGCGATTTGTATCCAGCACGAGCTTGATCACCTGAATGGCAAGCTGTTCGTGGATTACCTGTCCCCGTTGAAGCGCGACCGTATTCGCAAAAAGCTGGAAAAAGAAGCCCGGCTAAGCGCGGTGTAGTCCCGGATGCGTATCATCTTCGCCGGTACTCCGGAATTCGCTGCGGGACACCTTGCCGCATTGCTCCAAAGCGATGCGCATGAGGTCGTGGCCGTCTACACCCAACCTGACCGGCCCGCCGGCCGCGGCAAAAAACTGCAAGCCAGCGCGGTAAAACAACTCGCGCTACAGCACGACCTGCCGGTAGAACAACCTGTTTCACTGAAAGATGCTGACGCGCAGGCGCAACTGGCGACCTATCATGCTGACGTGATGGTGGTGGTCGCCTATGGCCTGATTCTGCCTGAGGCGGTACTACGCCTGCCTACCTATGGTTGTGTGAATGTACACGGCTCGCTGTTGCCACGTTGGCGCGGCGCCGCTCCTATTCAGCGCGCCATCTGGGCCGGTGACAGCCGCAGCGGTGTCGCGGTCATGCAAATGGAAGCAGGTCTTGATACCGGCCCGGTGTTACTGGAGCAGTCGGTCGCTATCGCCGCTGACGAAACCTCCGCCAGTTTATATGACAAGCTCGCGCAGCTTGGCCCGCAGGCCTTGTTGGCGTGTCTCCACGACTTACCTGCGCAACTGGCGCAAGCCACCGTGCAAGACGAAGCCCAAGTGACCTATGCGCATAAACTCTCCAAAGAAGAAGCGCAACTTGACTGGCAGCAGCCTGCAGCGGTACTCGAGCGTTGGATTCGCGCGTTTAATCCGTGGCCGGTCGCATGGCTGCGCAGCGCCACCAGCGAGGTAGTGAAGGTTTGGCGCGCTCAGGTCGTACCGGGGCAGCAGCAGTCCCCTGGCACCGTGCTACAAGCCGATAAGAACGGTGTTGTGGTGCAAACGGCCGACCAGGCCTTGTGCATTACTGAACTTCAGCCAGCCGGCAAAAAGCCGATGCCCGCCGCCGACTTTCTCAACGGCCGTAGCGAGCAGTTCCCCGTAACTGCGCCATTGCCCGGGGTTCACCATGAGTAAAGGCGCGGCCTCACGAGCAGCCGCCGCCCGCATTCTGGTTGAGGTGCTGGAGCATGGCCGCTCACTGACTCAGGCCTTGCCCCAGCATACCGAGCACCTTGAAGGCCGCGATCGTGCCATGGTGCAGTCATTATGTTATGGCGTGCTACGCCAGTTACCTTTGCTAAATGCTGCATTAGCAGAATTTTTAACCAAGCCGCTTAAAAAAGACCTTATTATCCTGCACCACCTGTTGTTAGTGGGCGCTTACCAACTTCTCTTTATGGGAACCTCCGATCATGCCGCGGTTGCAGCTACCGTGGAAGCAACCGAAACACTGAAAAAACGCCGGCAAAAGGGTCTGGTCAATGCCGTATTACGTAACTTGCAGCGCCAGCGCGAGCCGCTGCTGACGCGCGTACAGGCCGATGCCGACCTCGCTCACGGTCACCCGCGCTGGCTGGCGGACACAATCAAAGCCGCCTACCCGACGGCAGCTGCTGATATTTTCTCAGCAAATAATCAGCAAGCGCAAATGTGGCTGCGGATTAATACGCAGCAAACCTCTGTCGCGGCTTTTACTGCGGCTTTAACGGCATTTGACCCCGAACTTCAGGTACATGACGCGCCTGCTCCATTCGCTGAAACGGTGCAACTACGCCACGCGGTGGACGTGCGCACGCTGCCGGGCTTTGCCCAAGGGTGGTTCTCAGTACAGGACATTGCCGCGCAACACGCCGCGCACCTGCTGCAGCCGCAGAACGGTGAACGCATTCTCGACTGCTGCGCCGCGCCCGGCGGAAAGACAGCACACTTGCTCGAACTCGCGCCGCAGGCCTCTGTCCATGCCCTGGATATTGAACCACAACGTTTGCAAAGAGTACGGGAGAACCTGGATCGACTGCAGCTGAATGCTACCATTATCAGCGGCGACGCCAGCAGTCCTGACAGCTGGTGGGACGGCCAGCTCTACGACCGTATTTTGCTGGATGCGCCCTGTTCGGCAACCGGCGTTATTCGCCGCCATCCGGACATAAAATGGCTGCGTCGACGCAAGGATATTGAGCAACTGGCAGCACTACAAAGCGCCTTACTGGACGCTCTCTGGCCATTACTACGACCAGGTGGTAGGTTAGTTTATGCGACCTGTTCTGTTTTGCCGGTTGAGAATCGACAGCAGGTTGAGGCCTTTTTGACGCGTCATAGTGATGCTATAGGCCTACCGACCGCGCCAGACGGCGCAATTTGCTGGCAACGCCTCCCCGGCGATCAGGGGGGTGACGGTTTCTTTTACGCAAGTGTGGAAAAACAATAATGAAAATAGTCATTCTTGGTGGTGGACAAGTTGGCGGTACACTGGCAGAGAACTTAGTCGGTGAAGACAATGACATCACCGTGGTCGATATTGACCCCGGCCGCCTGACAGAGCTTTCCGAGAGCCATGACATCCGCACCGTGCAAGGGCACGCTGCGCACCCGCGAGCACTGCGCAATGCCGGCTGTGAAGATGCCGACATGCTGATTGCGGTCACACCCAGCGATGAAACCAACATGATGGCATGCCAGATTGCCTACACGCTGTATCGCACCCCTAAACGCATCGCCCGAATTCGCTCAGAAGAGTACATCGACTTTAAAGATCGGCTGTTTCACAAGGACGACGTGCCGGTAGATCATATTATTTCGCCCGAACAGCAAGTTACCATGTATGTAAAACGCCTGGTGGACTACCCCGGCGCATTGCAGGTCATGGAATTTGCCAGCGGCCGCGCTAGTCTGGTCGCGGTGAAAGCCTACTATGGCGGTAAGTTGGTAGGCCATGCCATTTCGTCACTGAAAGAGCACATGCCCAACGTTGAAACCCGCGTAGCTGCCATTTTCCGTCAGGGCAAAGCCATTAAACCAATGGGCACGACGATCATTGAGGCCGGGGACGAGGTGTTTTTTATTACCGACACCCGCTACGTGCGCATGGTCATGGAAGAAATGCAAAAGCTGGAGCATCAGTATCGCCGCATCATGATTGCCGGCGGCGGTAATATCGGCGCAGGTCTGGCACGCCTGTTAGAAGAGAATCACCACGTTAAACTCATCGAGAAAAATCTCGAGCGCGGCGAAATGCTTAACGAGCAACTACGCCATACCACCATTTTACAAGGCGATGCTTCCGACGCGCGGCTACTAAGTGATGAGCATATTGAAGACGTTGATGTTTTCATTGCCGTGACCAATGACGATGAAGCCAATATCATGTCGGCCATGCTGGCGAAGAAAATGGGCGCGAAAAAGACCATGGTTCTGATTCAGCGCCAGGCCTATGTCGATTTGGTTCAGGACGATGTTATTGATATCGCTATCTCACCGCAGCGTGCCACTGTTTCAGCGTTGTTATCCCTGATTCGCAAAGGTGACATTGTCAATGCTTACTCATTGCGCAAAGGCGCTGCCGAAGCCATTGAAGCCATAGCCCATGGTGATGAGAAGACCTCGAAGGTGGTCGGTAAAGCCATCGGCGAAATCAAATTGCCGCCCGGCACTACCATTGGCGCCATTGTCCGTGGCCATGAAGTTATGATTGCGCACGACGACACCGTCTTGCATGCTGACGACCACGTGATTCTGTTTCTGGTCGACAAAAAATACATCCGCGAAGTCGAGCGACTCTTTCAGCCCAGCGCCCTTTTCTTCTAGGCGCTACGAGCGCCAGAAGGTCGGGGTCAGGAGCACCAGTATCGTGAAGACTTCCAGACGACCGAATAACATAGCGACCACCAGCAGCCATTTCGCCGCATCAGGAATGGTGGCGTAGTTCGCGGCCACATCGCCCAAGCCAGGACCCAGGTTATTGAGACATGCCGCGACCGCTGAAAACGCGGTAATATCGTCCAGTCCGGTGGCCAGTAAGCCCAGCATAATTACCACAAATACCAGCGCGTAAGCAGCAAAGAAGCCCCATACTGCATCTACCACGCGCGGCGGTAAGATCCGGTTGCCCAGCTTCACCGTGTAAACACCGGCCGGATGCACCAGCCGGTTCAGCTCGCGCATGCCCTGGCGGAATAACAGCACTACCCGCACTACTTTCAAGCCACCCGCAGTTGAGCTGGCACAGCCACCAATGAAACTTGCGAATACCAGTAGCAACGGCAGGAACAGCGGCCAGGAAGCAAAATCGGTGGTCGCAAAGCCTGCGGTGGTGCTGATCGACACGGCCTGGAACATAGCCTGATTAAACGCGGTACCGGTATCTGCGAATTGCTTATGTACCAGGACAGTCGCGAACACGAGTAAAACCAGTGATAGCTGAATACCTAAAAAAGCTTTGACCTCTGGGTCGCGCACGTAGCTCATCAAGCTACGTCCGGTTATGGCTGCGTAGTGAATGGCGAAGTTAATTGACGATAACAGCAAGAAGACCACGCAAATGGTATTGATAGTTGCGCTGTCAAAGTGACCCATGCTGGCGTCGTAGGTACTGAACCCTCCGACTGCAATGGTGGAAAAGGCATGACTGATGGCATCAAACCAGCTCATACCTGCCAGGTGATAAGCAACCGCGCACGCTGCGGTTAGCGCAACGTAAATATACCAGAGGTGTTTTGCCGTATCGGCAATACGCGGGGTCATTTTGGTATCTTTTTGTGGCCCGGGTATTTCGGCGCGGTAGAGCTGCATACCACCGATACCCAACATCGGCAAAATGGCGACTGCCAATACGATAATACCCATTCCGCCCAGCCACTGAAGCTGCTGGCGGTAGAACATAAGACTATGTGGCAGGGTTTCAATGCCCTGAATCACCGTTGCGCCGGTGGTCGTAAGCCCGGAAAAAGACTCAAACACCGCGTCAGTGAAGGACAGCGGTAGCTCTTCAGCGAACCACAGCGGCATTACGCCGACCATGCCCAATACGGTCCAGAACAACACCGTTAACAAAAAGCCGTCGCGAACTTTCAGATCAGAATGCACTGAACGGTTGGGGTACCAGACCAAAAAGCCGATAACAATGCTGATAGCAAAGGCCAGCATAAAGGCGGTACCGCCGCCGTCACCGTAATAAAGCGCAACGACCGCCGGGGGCAGCAAGGTTGCACTGAATACACAGATCAATAATCCAAGGACTCGAAAAATACCTCTTAGGCGCACGGCGCTTCCTCTATTATTTTTAGTTCGACACGCCCTTGTGTCGCATTTTTTAGTGCGTCGGCCAGATCGGTGCTATCGGCGTCGGCAATCGCAATCGTCTGCGTGATGGTGTCGGTAAATTCCTGCGCAGTTGTCAGCGCATCGTACTGTGCCAGCCAATGCGAGACAACTTTTTGATCTGCATAATCGTAGTGCAAACGGGCTGCTTTGCGTACTTTTTTCTCAATAAAATCGACTGTTTGCAATGCCTCCACCGTCGCTTGTGAATAGGCGCGCTGCAATCCGCCGGTGCCAAGTTTGATACCGCCGAAATAGCGCGTTACCACCACCGAGACCTCACCCACCAGCTGATTCAGTAATACGTTGAGCATCGGCCGTCCGGCGGTACCCCCCGGCTCACCATCGTCGCTCATGGCGTAGCTCTGACTATCGTCAGGGGCGCCGGTTACCGCCGCACTGCAGTAATGATTGGCACCTGGCCAGCGCTGCTGGCACTGCCGGATGTGCTGCTGATGCGCCGCTGGCGAGTCGGCATGGGCGACCGACGTAATAAAGCGACTGTGCTTGATCTCAAGTTCAGTCACCGCCGCTGCGCCGGGTATCCGATAAGCCTGCATAATGTCACAAACCTACGCTTTCACGACTGATGAACATGGCAGCAACATCGGCAAAGCGATTATCCGGCTCTGACTGTTCCAGCATCAGATAGATTTGCTGATACGCGAGTACATTTTTTACATAGTCCCGGGTTTCTTTGTAGGGAATGGTTTCAATCCAGCGATCCATCGCCATAGGCTGTTCCGGCACCCAGTCAACGACCCGGTAAATACCGCCGTTATAGGCCGCTGTCGCCAGCACCCAGTTACCGCCGAGCCGCCGCTTTAGATCGGCCAGATAGCGCGTGCCAAGTAAAATATTGGTATTCACCTGATACAGATCGAAGCGGCTGTAATCACGACGACCTACATACTTAGCCGTGGTCGGCAGCAGTTGCATCAGACCATGAGCGCCGGCATGAGAGTGCGCGTCAAAGCGAAACGAACTTTCCCGGCGCGATATAGCTAACGCCCACGCCATATCAATACCCGCAGCTTTGGCGTGCTCGCGATGCTCAGTTTCATAGGCAAAGGGAAAACGCTGTGCTATCGCGCCGAACTCGCCCAGCTGTCCCAGCGTGTAAATAGCCTGATCATGCCAGCCCCACTGCGATGCCAGAGCCGCCATTAGTTCTTGTTCACGCGGCGTGGTTACCTGCAGCAACTGGTACCATTCACGGCGCGCGTCAAGATAACGCTTTAACTGCAAAAACTCGTAAGCACGCTGCACGCCGGGCAGGCTTCGCAGGGTATCGAGTTCATCCGCTGAATAATTCAACCGTTCGCGCGCCAGTTGCAGCGGCTGATCTAATTTGGTGGCGGCCAGAAAGCCATAATAGTTACGTTGACCCGCCACTTCTTCAAATTGCGCGCGCGCCCGTTGCGGCTGATTCAGCTCTTCATAGGCACGGCCGCGCCAGTAGCGCCACTGCGCGCTTTCGGTCGACGTCGCCAGTTCTGCCACGGGGTCATCAATAAAGGCCTGCCAGTTTCCCTCGCGCACCCATTCAGCCAGCTGCCATTGCAGCGTCTGCGCGTCATGCTCATAGGGTTCAAGCCGCATCAGCCACTCGTGTGCCTGAGGATGATCTTTCGCACTAAGTGCTACGGCAAACTTTTGTTCCAGTTCTGTCACCTGCGAGGGCGTCAGTAGCACCGAATCAGGTAGCGTTGTCATGGTGCGTATGGCCAAATCGGGGTCGCGCCAGATAAGACGACCTAACCCGTAGGCAATAATGCTGGCGGCGCGCTCAGCATTACGCCCGGAGTGGTCCGTCAGGTTATCCAGTTCGCGCACCAGATTCGCCGGGTTACGGCGTACCTGACGGTAACTCAGAATAAGCGAGCGTGTTGGCTCTTCCACCAGGCTTGCCAGATAAGGTAATAAGGTGTGCTTACCCTCCTCGGCGGCGAGCTTCGCCCGTTGCCAGACCCGTTCCTCGTTACGACGACCCGCAGCAGTCCAGCTGGCAAGCAAGGGATCACAGGCTCTAGGTAGCGACTCACCGGTTAGCCATAACTGATCAACCGCGCGTAAGACCGCGGGTTTGGGCTGGGTGCCCTGCTCCAGAGTAAAACGCCAGAAATAGCAGCGATGCTCCACCTTACCTGGATGTCGAAAGTCGCGTAAAAAGCGCTGTTGCTCATCCTTGCGTGCCAGATAATCAAGCCAGGGGTAGCGTAACTGCCAGTCCATGGGGGTGTCTTTGGTGGCATTAAAAAACTGCAATACCCGGTCTTCATTGGCCAGATAACCCACCTGTTGCAGCCGCTCCAACTCGAGATAAGGCAATAAAGGATAGTTATCGAGTGCCGCAACAAGTTGTTGATATTCAGCCATTCGTCCCCGCTTGGCCGCATATTCAGCTTGCACAAATAGCTCTCGCTGTTGCGCGCGCTTATCGTCAGTTGCCAGCTTCGGGTCATGAATCTTGGGCTCAGCAAGGCTCGCCGGGCTTGTCAGGGCCGTAAACAGAAGCGCACAAATTGTACATCGAACTAACCGCATAATTTCAAACGCTCGTTTAAATAATCATTGAAAAATAAGCGCAATCGGGCCAAACTCTTTGTCATTACATATCGTATCTTCGCGTTACTACGAATCATACGCTAACCGAAAGCAATCTGAAAATCAGGAGACCTTATATGATTTATCAGGGTGATAGCATTCGGGTTGAATTTGTTTCTGACGGTATTGCTGAGCTGCAGTTTGCAGCCGCCGGCTCAGTAAACAAATTCGACCAGAAAACCTTGGAAGAATTCAGCCAGGCTTTGGCAAAGCTTGCCGAAACCGACGACCTGCGCGGTGTTATCGTTACCAGCAGTAAGCCCACCTTTATTGTAGGTGCGGATATCACTGAATTCCAAACCTTGTTTGCCGATGTTGAACAGACCAAACAATGGGTCCACAAAGCGTCTCGCGTCTTCGACCAACTGGAAGATTTACCGGTGCCTACCGTTGCTGCTATCACTGGCTTTGCGCTGGGTGGCGGTTGCGAAGCAACGCTGGCGTGTGATTATCGTGTGGCAGACACCTCCGCGACCATCGGACTGCCGGAAGTTAAATTAGGTCTTATTCCGGGCTTCGGTGGCACCATGCGTTTACCACGCATTATTGGCCCTGATAACGCTTTGGAAATGATCACTACCGGCAAAAATAACTCGGCCACTGACGCGCAGAAAGTGGGTCTGGTCGATGCCGTTGTCGCGCCTGAGAAGCTGCGCGAAGCCGCTTTGGCTATGGTCAGCCAGGCAATAAATGGTGACCTTGACTGGCAGGCCAAGCGTCAGCCGAAGTTGGAACCGCTACAAGCCAATGATACCGAACTTACCATGACCCTGGTGACCGCCAAAGGCATGGTTGCCGCGAAAGCCGGCAAGCACTACCCCGCGCCGCATGCAGCCATTAAAGCCATTGAAGATGGCGCGCGCGATTATCGCGAAGAGGCGCTGAATGCTGAAAATGAAGCTTTCGTAGGCCTCACGCAGACCGACGCATGTCATGCCCAGGTCGGTATCTTCATGGCCGATCAGTTTGTTAAAGGCAAAGCCAAAAAAGCGGCAAAACAAGCGACTAAAGAAATCAAATCAGCCGCCGTTTTGGGCGCTGGCATTATGGGCGGTGGCATCGCCTACCAGTCGGCATACAAAGGCGTGCCTGTTGTCATGAAAGACATTCGTCAGGAAGCCCTTGATCAGGGTATGGGCGAAGCGAGCAAAATTCTTGGCAAGTTGGTTGAGCGTGGCAAGATTGACCATAAGAAAATGGCGAAAATTCTGTCCTCGATCACCCCTACTTTGCTCGATGAAGCCGTTAAAAACGTCGATATCGTCGTTGAAGCCGTGGTTGAGAATCCAGATGTAAAAGGCAAAGTACTGGCGCAAATGGAAGATATCGTCGCCGATGACGCCATTATCGTGTCGAATACCTCAACTATCTCGATCGACCGGCTGGCGAAAAATCTGAAAGATCCGTCACGCTTCTGCGGCATGCACTTCTTTAACCCAGTGCACAAAATGCCATTAGTTGAAATTATTCGGGGCGAAAAGACTCCAGACGAAACCGTCAACGCCGTAGTTGCCTATGCATCACGTATGGGCAAAACCGCAGTCGTCGTGAATGACTGCCCGGGCTTTTTGGTCAACCGCGTGTTATTCCCTTACCTTGCTGGATTTGCCGGAATGGTCGACGAAGGCGTCGATTTCGCTGCTATCGATAAAGTGATGGAAAAGAAATTTGGCTGGCCAATGGGCCCGGCTTACCTGTCAGACGTTGTTGGTATTGATACCGCCGACCACTGCACCGTGGTTATGGCCGAAGGCTTCCCATCACGCATGCCGCGTGACACTGATAGCGCCATTGCTAAGCTGGCGGCAGCTGAGCGTTACGGCCAGAAAAACGGCAAAGGCTTTTACAACTACGGCACCGACAAAAAAGGTCGCCCGACCAAAGAAAAAGCCCCGGAAGTATACGACATGCTCGACATTACGGGCAAAGAGCTTAGCGCTGACGAAATCATCGCCCGTACCATGGTCCCTATGGTCAACGAGTGTGTGCGTTGCCTTGAAGAAGGCATCGTCGGCTCTGCCGCTGAGTGTGACATTGCCTTACTCTATGGCCTTGGCTTCCCACCATTCCGTGGCGGACCTTTCCGCTACCTCGAAACCATGGGCCTTGCCAACTTTGTCGAGCTGGCAGACAAATACGCGCATTTAGGTGAAATGTATCAAGTCACCGACGGCCTGCGTGAAAAGGCGAAAGCCGGTAAATCTTACTTTGCGGGCTAACGGAGGAATTTATGAAAGACGTAGTGATTGTCGACTGTATTCGTACCCCAATGGGACGCTCAAAGAACGGCGTATTTCGTAACGTTCGCGCCGAAGATCTCTCGGCGCACCTGATGAAAGGCCTGCTGGAGCGCAATCCGGAAGTTGACGTAAACGAACTCGAAGACATTTATTGGGGCTGTGTACAGCAAACCCTTGAACAAGGCTTCAATATTGCCCGTAATGCCGCGTTAATTGCCGGTATTCCGCATCATGTCGCCGCAGTTACCGTCAACCGTCTGTGTGGCTCGTCCATGCAAGCCATGCACGACGCAGCGCGCGCCATTATGGCTGGCGACGGTGATATCTTTATCGCCGGCGGTGTTGAACATATGGGCCATGTGCCCATGACCCACGGCATCGACTTCCATCCGGGTATGAACAAGTCAGTAGCCCGCGCCTCAGGCTCTATGGGCATGACCGCGGAACTTTTGGCGAAGAAATTTGATATCGATCGTGCCGCCCAGGACGCCTTTGGCGCCCGCTCACACCAGCGCGCGCATCAGGCCACCATTGATGGCCGTTTTGCCAAAGAGATTCTGCCGATTGAAGGTCACGACGCCGACGGCGTATTGCGCCTGATCAAAGAAGACGAAGTCATTCGCCCGGAAACCACCGTCGAAGCACTGGCACAACTGCGCCCAGTATTTGACCCGGCCAATGGCACCGTGACCGCCGGCACCTCGTCTGCACTGTCAGACGGCGCCGCCGCCATGCTGATTATGTCAGCCGACAAAGCCAAAGCGCTCGGCCTTAAGCCTCGGGCGAAAATCCGCGCCATGGCCGTCGCCGGTTGCGACCCATCCATCATGGGCTTCGGTCCCGTACCGGCCACCAAAAAAGCACTGAAGCGTGCCGGCCTGAGCATCGACGACATCGACTTGTTCGAGCTTAACGAAGCCTTCGCCGCACAGTCACTGCCAGTGTTGAAAAGCCTGGGCCTGCTGGAGAAAATGGACGAAAAAGTGAACCTCAACGGCGGCGCGATTGCCTTGGGTCACCCACTCGGCTGCTCCGGCGCACGTATCTCCACCACCTTGCTGAACCTGATGGAGAACAAAGACGCCACCCTGGGCCTTGCCACAATGTGCATTGGCCTTGGCCAAGGTATTGCCACCGTGTTTGAGCGCCTCGACTAAGACGCGCTTTTTACCCGCACGGTTTTACCGTAAAATAAATGCCGCATTCCCATCGGAACGCGGCATTTTTTTATCGGCCAGCACAACAAAGGAAGCAGCATCCGTGACTGAAACCATCACCGAAACCCTCGACACCCTGGGCCTGCGTTGCCCCGAGCCCGTGATGCTGATCCGCGCTGCCATCCGCCGACTCGAGCACGGCGCCCTGCTCGAAGTCATTGCTGACGACCCCGCCACCACACGCGACATTCCAAGCTTCTGCCGTTTTATGGATCACGAGTTAGTGCTCGCAGAAACAACGCGCGCGCCCTATCGCTACGTCATCCGCAAAGGCGGGTGAGGAAAAGCGTTATTCGTTATTCTGCGCTGCGCTATTCGTACGCTGCGCTTCTCGTTTAAAAGATAAAAACATTAATCGTGTTGCGAAGGCCGGGTGCGGAGCGAGAATGCTAACTCAATGGGTGCGTGCCGCATGGATGCGGCACACAAGCCCCCAGGGATGGGTTTACGGCGTCCCATTGAGTTAGCATTCTGGCTTCGCACAAAGGCCGGCGCGGATTAGATGTATTTTTGCCAGAATTCGGCTTTGCCTTTGGATTCGTCGAGTTGATAGGGTTTGAAACCGAACTTTTCGTAGGCGATTTTTGCTGGTTCGTTGCCTTGTAGCACTTCGAGGGTGAGCTTCACGCAGCCGCGGAATTGCGCCAGGGTTTCCACTTCTTCCAGTAAGCGCTTGGCGATGCCTTTGCCGCGGAAGTCTTCAGTGACCGCAATATCGTGAATATTCATCACGGGTTTGGCAGCAAACGTCGAGAAGCCTTCCACACAATTGGCCAGCCCCACCGGCTCGTCGTCAACGAAAGCAATCAGCGAGAATACATAATCACGCTTTGCCATCTCGTCAATCAGGTTTTCTCTGGTGTCGGCAGGTAATGCCTCGCCGCCTCCCATCGGGTCCTGTGCGTAATCATCAAGCATCGCCACGACCGCCTGACGATGTTTCGGGTTTTGATAATCAGCTAAAGTTATATCAACCATGTCGTACTCACGTTATTAAAGAAAAGTCACGCATTTCATCACAGACCTCGTGATAACAATGACAGTGTACGACATGATCATTCACCATGCCCACCGCCTGCATAAACGCATAACAGATTGTTGTGCCAACAAAGCTAAAGCCAGCTTTTTTCAGGCCTTTAGCCATAGTATCAGAAACTTTATCTGAGGTGGGAATGTCGTCTCCCTGACGAGCAAAGATACGCGGCGAACCGTCACTGAACTGCCATAAAAAGGTATTGAATGGCATACCAGCCTCGCGCAGTTCCAGGAACGCCTTAGCGTTTTTGAAAATAGACTCAATTTTCAGTCGGTTGCGGACAATTCCCGCATTCTGCATGAGTTCGCTTTTGTAGTCTTCAGGCAACCTGACTATTTTCTCAGGATCAAAGTCACAAAATGCCGCTTCGTAGTTTGCCTGTTTGCGTAGAATCGTAATCCAGCTCAGGCCGGCCTGCTGACCGTCGAGGCAGAGCTTGGCAAACAACTCCTGGCTGTCGGCCACCGGCCGTCCCCAGACCGTGTCGTGGTAGTGAACATACTGTGGGTCGTTACCGCACCAGCGACATCTTTGCACTGAAGACTGCATTTTTGGACGCGCTCCTGTAACCCTGCATCAACAAAGGGTATAATTTACGCCAATTTTGATTAAAAATCAGCACGAGAACAACCCATGGCCAGCTATGATGTAAAAACCTTTCAAGGTCTCATCCTCGCGCTCCAGGATTACTGGGCGCAGCAAGGATGTGCCGTGGTGCAGCCGCTCGATATGGAAGTGGGCGCCGGAACCTTTCACCCGATGACCTTTTTGCGCGCCGTTGGCCCTGAGCCAGCGAACTTCGCTTATGTTCAGCCCTGCCGGCGTCCGACCGATGGTCGTTACGGCGAAAACCCGAACCGCTTGCAACATTACTATCAGTTTCAGGTCATTCTTAAGCCGTCGCCCAGCAATATTCAGGAATTGTACCTGGGCTCGTTAGAGATGCTTGGCTTTGACCCTCTGGTGCATGACATTCGCTTCGTCGAGGATAACTGGGAATCACCCACTTTAGGGGCGTGGGGCTTAGGCTGGGAAGTTTGGCTGAACGGCATGGAAGTAACTCAGTTTACCTATTTCCAGCAGGTCGGTGGCCTTGAATGTAAGCCGGTGGCCGGTGAGATTACCTACGGGCTTGAGCGTCTGGCCATGTATATTCAAGGCGTGGATAGTATTTACGATCTGGTTTGGACCGATGGCCCACGCGGTAAGATATTCTACCGTGATGTGTTCCACCAAAACGAAGTCGAGCAGTCCACTTACAACTTTGAACATGCTGATGTCGCGGTGCTATTCGACCGTTTTGACGCATGCGAGCGTGAGTGTGAACACTTACTAACCAATAATTTGCCGCTGCCAGCATACGAACAGGTCATGCGCGCTTCACATGCGTTTAACCTGCTTGATGCCCGTCATGCGATTTCCGTGACCGAACGTCAACGTTATATATTGCGTGTCCGCACCATGGCGAAAGGCTGCGCCGAAGCCTATTACGCTGCGCGCGAAGCGCTTGGTTTCCCTCTGGCAGAGCAAGGAGCATAAGTCGTGGAATTCGCTACCCTACTCGTAGAAATTGGCACTGAAGAATTACCGCCAAAGGCGCTGAAAGGCCTGAGTGAAGCCTTTGCCAGCAACCTGGCCCAACAGTTAACAGATAACACTATTAAGCATGGCGAGGTCCGCGCCATGGCAACCCCACGGCGCTTAGCTGTGCAGGTGACTGAAGTGGCGAGCCAACAAGAAGATCAAGTCGTCGAAAAACGCGGCCCCTCTGTCGACGTTGCCTTCGATGCCGACGGCAACCCTACCAAAGCAGCACAGGGCTGGGCCCGTTCTAACGGTATCAGCGTTGAGCAAGCTGAACGTCTGAGCACTGACAAAGGCGAATGGCTGTTATACCGTGCCGAAGTGAAGGGCCAGCCATTGCATGCCATTTTGCCCGACTTCGTCGCCAAAGCGCTGGATCAGTTACCTGTTCCGAAGCCGATGCGCTGGGGCAACAGTAACGTTCAGTTTATTCGTCCCGTACACACCGTCACCATGTTGCATGGTGATGAATTGATTGCCGGTGAAGTACTTGGTGTTGCGTCGAATAATAAATTGTTAGGTCATCGCTTCCACTGTCCGCAAGGCACGAGCATTCGCCACGCTGATGAGTACGAAGAGGTACTTGAGAAAGCCTGGGTTGTCGCTGATTTTGCAAAACGTCGGGCAAACATCCAAGCAGGTATAAATGAACAGGCGCAGACTGCAAAAGGACGCGTTCAACCTGATGCGGAGCTACTTGATGAAGTGACGGCACTGGTAGAGTGGCCTGTGGTACTTAGTGCCGACTTCGACGCTGAGTTTCTGAACGTTCCCAAAGAGCCATTAATTGTCACCATGAAAGACGACCAGCGGTACTTCCCGTTGGAAGATAATGAAGGGAATTTGCTGCCAACATTCGTGTTTGTTACCAACATTGACAGTAAGGATCCGCAACAGATTATTTCCGGTAACCAGCGGGTTGTACGCCCTCGCCTGGCCGATGCACAATTCTTTTTTGAGACCGATAAGAAGACGCCTCTCGCTGAGCGCGTAGATAGCCTGGCAACCATTTTGTTCCAGAAGCAGTTAGGTAGCATTAAAGACAAATCCGACCGCATTGCATTGGTAGCCGGTAAAATTGCCGCGCAGTTAGGCAGTAACAGTGACATTGCTGAACGCGCGGGCTTTTTGTGTAAAGCGGACCTGACCTCGCAAATGGTGTTGGAGTTTCCTGAAACGCAGGGCGTTATGGGTATGCACTATGCTCGCCATGATGGTGAACCTGATGGTGTCGCCGAGGCGATTTTTGAACACTATCTGCCGCGATTTAGCGGCGACCAGTTACCGCAAACTGTACCGGGCTGTGCCGTGGCCATTGCTGACAAGCTCGACTCGCTGGTAGGTATCTTTGGTATTGGCCAGACGCCAAAAGGTGATCGCGACCCATTTGCGTTGCGTCGTTCGGCTATTGGTTTACTGCGCATTATTGTTGAAAAGGACCTGCCGCTTGATCTGCAAGAGTTGGTGGCTCTGGCGAAAGAAAGTTTCGGAAACCTGTTAACCAACCCAGACGTTGAAAATGAAGTGGTTGAATTCTTGCTCGGCCGTTTCCGTCCCTGGTATCAGGAACAAGGTATCAGCGTTGACGTTATTCAGGCGGTATTGGCACGCCGTCCTACCGCACCGGTTGATTTTGACCGTCGCGTACATGCCGTAGCAGCGTTTCGCCAGCTGCCAGAGGCAGACGCCTTAGCCGCCGCTAACAAACGTGTAGCCAATATTCTTGCGAAAGTTGATAGCCCCATTGCCGACAAAATCGATAGTGGATTGTTGTCAGCACAGGAAGAGATAGAGCTTGTAAAGGCGCTGGAAGAAGCCGAGCTGCGTTCTGCCGATGCACTTAAGGCAAGTGACTATACCGGTGCTTTAAAGGCGCTAGCGGCGCTACAAAAGCCCGTCGACGCGTTCTTCGATAATGTTATGGTGAATGCAGATGACGATGCGGTAAGAGAAAACCGTCAGGCATTACTGCAACGCCTACGCGGACTCTTTTTGCAAATTGCTGATATCTCAGTACTGAATCAGTAAACTTTAGTTGCGACAGGAAATAAAAAAGGAGCCGATTGGCTAATGCCGATCAGTTAAGAAATATTTTAGCGATCGCTTGACCGATCCTCCCAATAGATCAGAATCCGTAGTTAGTTAACACTGGCTACGGATTTTTTTATGCAACTTACTACAGCGCTGGCAATGGC
>NZ_PIPY01000003.1 GCF_003987065.1 Pseudidiomarina insulisalsae
GATCTCGGGGAGCACTTCATCCTACCAATGAGGAGAACCGAACGAATTTATCCACGAGAAGTGCGATCCAAGCAGGTCAAATACCCCGTAAAAAAAATGCCAGTCAGCTCTTAACTGACTGGCATTAGGCACGGGATGCCGCTCTTTTTTTGTCTCAGCTTACGCCGTGCGCCTCGGCAACCTTATCGAAATACTCCAGCACCTGTTTGGCATAGCCACGTTTTGCCAGATAATCCTGCGGAAAGAAATTCTTTTTAAAGCCGTAAGCGACCATGTCTTTTAACCGTTTCAGCGGAATATCTGCCGCCTGATTAGCGAGTTCGTACTCGCGTGTCACGGTGGTGCGCGAGACCAGGCGGTTGTCGGTGCAAATAACCGTCGCCAGGCGATGGTTAAACATATGCTTAAAATTGTGACGGGTCACATCACCTATGTTCGGATTGGTCTGTAAATTACTGGTAATGCAGACCTCAATAGCAATACGCCGGTCGGCAATAAACGAGGCAAGGTGACTGGCATAGCTCTCTTTATCAGTAATTGACGGATCCTGAATCATCTCCGGCGAGAACAGTGAGTAGCCATGACCTAACCGATCCGCGTAACACTGGGTTAGCGCTTCAAAAATACTCTCCGCACCGTAGGCCTCACCGGCATGGACAGTTTTGAGTAAGAAATTCTGATGCGCGTATTCATAAACGTCTTTAAAGTCGTGCGCAGGATAGCCCATTTCCTCTCCCGCAATATCCAGACCGACAATCGGCAGGCCTTCTTCGTCACGCAGGCGAATGCTGGCGCGAATCATTTCCATCGCGGCGATCTTGATGACCTGTTTCGGCTGATGATCACGTAAGGTCTGAAACAACTGAGAGTAGTAGGGCGAGAAGCCTTTTTTGCCGAACATGCGCATGGCGCAGTTAATAATACCGTAGTCAAACGGTGGCTTGTCACCGTTACGCACCTCGGGCTGACTATTGTACTCATCTTTCGCGCGTTTCAGGCCCGCGTTCGTGGTATGCATCACCCGGTCAAAGTCGATTCCGCGACTGGGATCCATCATCAGCTGCGGTGCGAAACGTACCTCGATATAAACCACGCCCTCGGCCAGATTATCGACCGCCAGTTCGTAGGCTGCCTGCTCAAGGTTCTCCATATCCCGCAACACTGCGCAGGTATACTGAAAGCCATTAAGGTATTCGCCTAAGTCGTTATAGCTTTCCTTGAAGACCTGCTCGTACAGACCTTCAACGGTGTAAGAGGGAAGTTCTACCTTGCTGCGTTTGGCCATTTCAATCAGCCCATCAGGGCGCAAACTACCGTCCAGGTGCAGGTGCAGGTCTGCCTTTGGCATGGCTTTTAAAAATTCATGCGAGTAACGCTGTGACATATCAACTCCTCTTATTCATTTGCGTTATAGTAGCAAAAATCATCTTTGCATTCAGCGTTTAAACTCAGTATAAACCTCAGTCAACAGCATTAGTTTAGCGGAAGAACCAACGATTATGGCCTCACTTTATTTTACTTACTCAGCCATGAATGCGGGCAAAAGCACCTCGTTGCTACAGGTTGCCCATAACTACGAAGAGCGTGAGCAAAAGGTTTTGTTATTAACGCCCGCGGTTGATGAACGTGCCGGCAAAGGTATGATAGCCTCACGTCTTGGGATTGACCGCCCGGCCCTGGCGTTTACTACGGGCACTGATCTTGCCGCATTGATTGAGGCGCGCCACGGCCAGAATACGATCGACTGCGTGCTAATAGATGAGGCACAGTTTCTGACTGAAATCCAGGTCTGGCAACTGACGAATGTGGTCGATCGGCTGGATATCCCGGTTATGTGCTACGGTATACGTACCGACGCTTTTGGCCACGCATTTCCTGGTAGTGCCATTTTATTGGCCGTTGCCGATAAAGTCAGTGAAATGAAGACCATTTGTTCTTGTGGCCGCAAGGCAACGATGAACCTGCGCATCGACGAACACGGTGAAGCCGTCAAAGTGGGTGAACAGATCGCCATTGGCGGAAATGAACGTTATATCTCGTGCTGCCGTAAACACTGGAAGGAAAAGTTAGGCTTACGCTGAAAGCCTGAACGTTATGGACGATGTCTGCTACGCTTATAAATGTTAGTTAAGCAAAGGGGTACATATGAGCCAGATTCCGGTGCCAGAGAACGAAACGGCACGCCTGCAACTGCTACACGAGCTGGAGCTTGTTGATAGCGAATCTGAACCTCTTTATGACAATATTACTGAGTTGGTCAAAGAGGTATTGGGCGTTGATGCGGCACTTATTACCCTCATTGATGAAGAGCGCCAGTGGTTTAAAGCCAAAGTTGGCATGTCAGAAACTGAAACCCCGCGTGAGCACTCTTTTTGCACCTATGTCGTAACGTCCGGCCAAACGATGGTGGTAGAAGATGCCCGCCAGGATCGTCGTTTTCAGGACAATCCCTACGTTATTGCTGAAAATGGCGTGCGCGCTTATGCCGGCGCACCTATTACCTTATTTGGCGAGTACCACCTGGGCAGCCTTTGTGTGGTGGCGACGGAGCCACGCAGTTTTAGCGCGCGCGAAGTGCGTTATCTGGAAATCCTCGCCGACTGGATCGCAACCACCATCACCGATCGCTACGAACTGAAGAATTACCGTGCCGAACGGGATATTTTAGCCCAGGGGCCCGTATGCGCAGTCGTCTGGCGCCTCGAACCCGACGTACATCTTAGTTACGTTGCTGAAAATGCTAAACGGGTTCTTGGTTATGACGACGATTACTTGCTGCGTCCCGACATCAATTATGAATCCATTGTCCATCCCGATGAGCGACAAGAGCTATTGGACCGTATGCAGCGGCTTATTGACGGCGAGGCCAGCGCGCTTGAAATGGACTACCGTGTGATTGGGCAAAAAAATGGCCAGGATGTTATTCGCTGGGTTTATCATTTTGCCCGCGCCGATCTTGATAAAGACGGCAACGTCTTACGGGTCCGCGGTTACTTGCTGGATGACAGTAAAGGTAAACTGCTTGAGCTGCAGTTACGTGAGACCAATCAAAATTTTGAATTGGCGTTAACCGCAGGTGACCTTTACACCTGGTCCTGGAACCTGCAGTCGAACCAGTTACACACTAGTCAGCCCTGGCAGCTGGTTTTGGGCTATCCGGGGGATACCCCGGAACGGCTTGACTGGCGTGAGCTAGTGCATGCGGAAGACTTTGAGTTACTGAAACACAATCTACGCAAGTATTTGAATAGTGGTGAAGAGCGCTTTGAGGCACGTTTTCGGATCCGCCACCGCGACGGGCATTATGTCTGGGTTCACAGTGTCGGTCGGCTGGTCGATACTGATCATGACGGGCGTCCGCTAAGAATGACCGGCATTCATCATGATATTTCTGAACAGGTGGCGAACGAGCAGTTTTTGCAGCAACAAGCCGAAATTCTCGAGCTGGTCTCGCATATTCAGCATGACTTTATGCTGGCAAAAGACTTCAGTGACGTCTGCGATGAGGCCTTACCTAAACTGATGCGGATGACATCTACAACGGTTGGCTTTGTTGGCGAGTTACCACCCGGCTCCAGCCGCTATAATTTGGTGCTGGCCCATGGCTTACGAATTGCAGCGGATCAAAAGCGAACCGAAGGCTATCAACAGCTGATTCGTCAGGGGCTCGAGGTTGAGGTAAGCGGTGATGTGATCGACAACGTCCTCAAAAAAGGCCAACCCCAGGTATGCCAGCAGCCAATTTCCAAACTGGAGCTACATTGTCAGCCGCCGGCTTTTCCGGAGTTAAAAAACGGCCTGGTATTGCCTTTGTACTTTAAGCGGGACGTGGTCGGGCTCATGATTCTTGGCAACAGTGACGAGCGCTTTAAAGCACACTTTTTAAACCTTTTACGGCCGATGCTCGATACCCTTGGTACCTTGATGCATATGCGTCGCATGGACGAAGAGCGCCGCGCGGCAGTAAATGAACTGCGACGTCTCGCCACCACGGATGAATTAACTGGTGTGGCCAACCGCCGGGTGTTCTGGGAGGCCGTTGAGCAGCGTTATGACGAATTTATGCGGTATGACGCCCCCATGTCGGTAGCGATCATTGACCTTGATCACTTCAAGAAGGTAAACGATTCCTTTGGTCATGCCGCAGGTGATGAAGTATTACGGGTATTTTGTGCACGCGCGAAAGAGCAACTGCGCGACATTGATTTGCTTGGACGTCTTGGCGGTGAAGAGTTTGCTGTGCTCTTCCCTTATACCAGTAGAGATGATGCGCTTAAGGCAATGGAGCGCGTTCGTAAGGCTGTGGCGCGAGCGTCGATAAACTTTGCTGGCAAAGAACTGCAGATTACGATGAGCGCGGGTATTACCGAGGTTCGCCGCAGCGACGACAAACTTGATCTCTGGCTGGCCCGCGCTGACGCAGCACTCTATCAGGCCAAAGAAAAAGGCCGTAACCAATGCGTTACGGGTTAAGCCGAGTAGGTTATACTAATTCTTATCGAAGACAGAAAAGCATCCAACGTACTTTGAGGTAAACATGCAGCAATTGACGCTTCCCCGCCCTGACGACTGGCACTTGCATTTACGCGATGAAGACTTACTGGCGACCACGGTACCGGCATCTGCCGAGGTTTTCGGCCGTGCCGTAATTATGCCCAACCTGGTGCCGCCGGTTACCACCGTTGAGCTGGCGATGGCGTATCGTGAGCGTATTCTTCAGCATTTGCCTGAAGGCAGCGACTTCCGGCCGCTAATGGCGCTTTACCTGACCCAGCAGACGACCGTAGAGATTGTCGAGCAGGCAGCGCAGAACGACGAAATTATTGGCTTTAAATTGTACCCATCAGGCGCGACAACGAACTCTGCGGCCGGGGTGACGGACATTGAAGCGTTAGATGCAGTCTTCAAAGCCATGGCTGAATTGCAGGTACCTCTACTGGTACATGGCGAAGTCACTGACAAGCAAATTGATATTTTTGACCGCGAAAAAGTTTTTATTGATACCAAATTACGCCCTTTGCTCGCGCGTCATCCAAAGCTTAAGTTGGTGCTGGAGCACATTACCACCAGCGATGCGGTCGACTTTGTCCTGGAGCAGGGACCGAACGTCGCGGCCACTATCACCCCGCAACATTTACTGATGAATCGCAATGACCTGCTGGTCGGCGGTATCCGCCCCCACAATTACTGCCTGCCAATTCTCAAGCGTCGTGAACATCAGGAAGCCTTGCAGAAAGCCGCAGTGTCGGGCAGTCCTAAGTTCTTTTTGGGGACCGACTCGGCACCCCATGGACAGTCGAAGAAAGAAGCGGCCTGCGGTTGCGCCGGCTGTTATTCCGCACCTGCAGCGTTACAGCTGTATGCTGAGTTTTTCGATCGCATGAATGCACTCGACAAGCTGGCTGATTTCGCCAGCCACTTTGGCGCTGACTTCTACGGTTATCGGCGCGCTACGGAAGAAGTGACCCTGCAGCGCGAAAGCTGGCAGGTGCCTGCTACTGTTGACACAGCAATAGGGCCGATGGTGCCTTATTGGGCGAATGAACAACTGAGCTGGCAATTAGTTTAATTAACAGTAATACTACAAAGCACTGTGAGGTATTGCAGTGCTTGTTTTTCCGGCAGAAAGTGTCAAACTTGCGTTAATAGGCCGCGTCCGGCATTAATAAAAATTATAAAGCTAGCAGGGACAAGAACTTGTTAAATCTATTTCGTGCGCGCAAGAGTAGCTCCTACACGCTCGCCTTTGCTTTGCGAAAGGCCGCGCTTCATCTGGCAGTGATTGAAGCGCCTGGCGACGACGGTGAGCCGAGCCTGGTGGTGAATGATGAAGTAGAGGTTAAAGACGAGGACTTCGCCACCGCAATTCGCAACATCTCGCATAACTATTCCCGCTATTGCCGCCATAACCCGGCGGTGAGTGTCATTCTGAGTGCCAACTATTATCAGAGTGTCGCGCTTGATCGCCCGGAGCTGGAGCAGCAGGAATTAGCCGAAAGTTTACGCTACAGTCTGCGCGACCTGGTGGCCTATGAGCCGCAGGACTGCGTTGCCGATTATTATGAACTGCCGGTGCAGGTTCCCGGGCAAAACAAGATTAACGCCGTCGCCGCCAGCAAGATGTTTTTAACGCCGGTCATGCAGGCGATTTTCGAGATCTCCGATAATGTCGTTGCCGTGCTCAGCGAAGAGCAGGCCATCGCCGAATTGTTTAGTGACATCGAAGAGCCTACCGTAGTTGCCTACCATCAACCTAATCAGCCCGCATTGCTGCAGGTTTACCGTGACGGAACCTTGCAGGTGAATCGTGCGGTACGTTCCCTCGAGAAGCTCAGTGAGTTGACGCCCGATGAAATAAAAATGGGCGGCCTACAACCATTGAGCGTTGAAATTCAGCGTTCTGGTGATTATTTCGAACGCCAGTTGCGGCAACGGCCGATCAGCGAAGTGCAATTAGCGTTGCCCCTAGCCAAGCAGGATGAAGTGACTGAGAACCTGAATAATGACTTAGGACTGACCATCAACTGGGCGAGCTACCCGCAGTGGGCGCGCGAGCTTGGCGCTGGTGATTACAGTGACTTCGCTGCCATCGGCGGCGCCTTAGTCACACTGAAGTTACAGGAGGGGGACGCATGAAGAACTATGCCAACCTCTATGTCGATGAGTTACGCCCGAACCGGGAATGGCTGACCTTCAACCGCTTCAGCGCTTATACGGGTGCCTTACTGGTACTCATCGTGGTGCTCTGGGTAGTGTTAACACTCATCAGTCAGCAACAAAATGAGGCCTACGTAGCCAGTTATCAGCGCGCCAACCAGCTCAATGCGGAATTGCAGGCAAAGCAGCGCCAACTTGATGCGGCCTTGAATGACTCGGAGCTCACCGAGCAACTGAACGACGTACAGCGCACGTTGAATTTGCGCCAACGTCTGTTGCTGCAAATGCAGCAGATAACCGGCCGCAACCAGTCGAGTTTTTCCGCATTATTTAGTGATCTTGCCGCCGTCGACCAGCCCGATGTCTGGTTACAGCGCATCTTATTGGCTGATGATCATTTAACGTTGCAGGGACATACTCTGTCCGCGCAACAGTTACCGGTCTGGCTGGCGGACTTCGGCCGTTATGACACGCTGCAAAATCGTCCTTTTGGCGTGTTCGAATTACGCGACGAAGGAGAACAGGGTCTGAGCTTCACGGTCGGTCATCTCAACCATGAACGTGAAGTGACCAATGCCCTCGGAGGACGACAACCATGACCCTATGGCAGAATCTACAATTGAAGTTCAATGCCATGCCGCAACGGCGACGCAAGTTCTGGTTTATTCTGACGCTGGCGTTTATTACGTATATGGGCGTTTGGGTGGTGTTATTACCACAGTTGCAGGCATATCTGAATGAGCAGGCGAAGCTGGAACAGCAGCAAACCACCAATCGTCTGACCCAGACCCAGATCGAAGCGCTGGAAATACGTCTGTCGGGTGATCCGCAGGCACCACTGCGCAACCGGCTGGAGCGACTGGAACAACAGCTCAGCGAGGTAAACGCCACCTTGCAGGCCGAAACCAATTACGTCAGCGCCGCCGATAACCGACAATTATTAAAGGCATTGCTCGGTCATGCCGAGCAGCTTGATGTGCAATCAGCGCAGGCATTACCCGCCGAGCGGGTCTATGGCGATGGAGAAGCGACCGCGGGGGCTATCTATAAGCATCGTCTGCAACTGGTCTTCCACGGCAATTACAACGAAGTCTTTGGCTACTTTCAGCGGCTGGAGCAGTTGCCCTGGTCATTTTACTGGCAGCGGCTTGACTATCGGGTGACAGATCATCCGCAAGCTGAGGTCATGCTGGAAATTTACACCTTGAGTCTGGAGCGTGACTATGTGGCGAGTTAGCGCAATCATAGCGGCGCTGAGCGTCATCAGTGCTGCGCAGGCACAGCAACTGAATGACCCGACGGCACCGCCGCAAGTGACACAGACCACGACGCCAGGTGCGATGACTCACGATTTACGCCTACAGGCGGTACAGCGTCGGCCGGAAGGCATCGTGGCCTACATTAACGGCCAACGACTGCAGGAAGGCGATACGCTACCACCTTATGCCATAACGAAAATAACAATGAATCAGGTGGTCGTGCGCCACCAACAAACCGGTGCAGAAATGACGCTGTTCATCTTTGGTGATGCATTGGGTTCAGGGGGACAGGAATAATGCGGATTGCAACACTTTTAGCGGCAAGTTTGCTGCTGGCGGGCTGTGCCCATCAACCGGAACGCTCGCCCGCAGAGGCACATCAGGCGTTGAACCAGGGCCAAAAGACAAAACCCACTGAGCGACCACCGCTACCAGAGTCAGTGCAGGCCACTTTGCGGCCTAATGCTCTGGTTACCGCGCAAGTCAGCGAACAGTTATTGGCGGAGCCACGGTTTTCAGTGAACGCCAATGGTATTCCGGCACAGGAGTTTTTCGCCGGGCTGGCCTCTGACTCACCCTATAATATTGTCGTGCATCCGGACGTAAGCGGCCAAATTACAGTCAGCCTTAAAGAAGTGACGTTGACCGAAACGATGGAAGTCATCGGCGATATTTATGGCTATGATATCCGTAAAGAGAACCGCATGATCCGCGTCTTTCCGGCAGGCTTGCGCACCGAGACTATTGCACTCGACTATCTGTCCCTGCAACGTATGGGGCTGTCGCAAACCAGCGTCAGTTCCGGTGGAGTAAAAGACAACGATCAGCAAAATGGTCTGTATCGCGGCGCCGGCACCTATAACAACGCACTTCTTGGCAATCAGGGTGGTCTTGCCGGACAGGGACTGCTACCCGGTAGCGGTTTGAATGGCCTGAACAGCGCCATGCAGACCAACGGCTCTTCCATAGCTACACAATCAGAGACCAACCTTTGGGGCGATTTAAAAGAAATCGTGCAGGGCATTGTCGGTGAAGGCAACGGGCGTCGTGTCGTGGTGTCACCCCAGGCAGGCCTGATTACCGTTACCGCATTACCCGGTGAACTGCGCGCCGCACGAGACTTTTTACGCGCAGCCGAGAGGCGTCTGCAACGTCAAGTGATTCTTGAAGCGCGTATTGTCGAAGTGGCATTAAACGATGATTACCAGCAGGGCATTAACTGGAGCGATCTGTTTAGTCTCGGTAATGCCAGTGGCAGTATTGGCTTTAGCGGTGGCAGCGTGCAGGGCACGAATGGCGTGTTTGGTATGTCGCTCGACGTAGGTGACTTCAGCGGCGTGCTGAATCTGCTGCAAGATCAGGGCAATGTGCAGGTACTGTCGAACCCGCGGGTGAGCGCGGCGAATAATCAAAAAGCGGTCATTAAAATTGGTGAAGATGAGTATTTCGTGACCGATGTCTCTACAACGACCGTCACCGGAACCGCGACAACTTCAACGCCAAATATTGAATTAACGCCGTTTTTCTCGGGCATCTCATTAGATATTACACCGCAAATCAGTGACACGGGCGAAGTCATTTTACACGTCCACCCGTCCGTTGTAGAAACCACTGAGCAGAACAAAACCGTGACGCTGAATGAAGAGTCATTTGTGTTACCGCTGGCGCAGAGCAATATTCGTGAGAGCGATACCATTGTGCGCGCGCGCAACGGCGAGATCGTTGTGCTGGGAGGGTTAATGCAAACCAGCTACACCGACAATGTGTCAAAAGCACCGGTGCTGGGTGATATTCCGGTGGTCGGCAACTTATTCAAGAACAAGCGTCGCAGTGAACAGAAAAAAGAGCTGGTGATTCTCATTCGACCTATCGTGGTTGGCGTGGATACCTGGCAACAGGAGCTGGAGCGTTCCAGCGAGCTACTCAAGCAGTGGTACAACGACTAAAGAGTAAGGCATGTATCAAGCGCACTTTGGACTGACAGAGCTTCCTTTTACCCTGACTCCGAATACCAGTTTCTACTGTGATCTCGAGAGTCATAAGGCGGCTTTTGAAGTGCTGGTGACCGCACTTGAGGCGGGCGAAGGGTTCATTAAAGTGGTGGGCGAGGTCGGCACTGGCAAAACACTGCTCTGCCGCAAGCTGCTCAATGAGCTGCCGGAGCGCTACGTGACTGCTTACATTCCGAACCCCTATCTGGAGCCACGCGAAATGCGTGCCCACATTGCCCGGGAGTTTCAGGTACCACAACCGGCAGAGCAAAGTGAGCAGTTACTTACCCAAGCCATTCAGGAGCGTCTGGTCGAGATCAGCCGCGCCGGTAAACTGGCGGTCATCATTGTCGATGAAGCTCAGGCGCTGCCAACGGAAACTCTGGAAGCATTGCGCCTGGTGTCTAATTTAGAGACCGAGTCACGCAAACTGCTACACATTGTTTTATTTGGTCAGCCGGAACTGGATGAGCGACTGGCAACCCGTGAACATCGCCAGCTGCGTCAGCGCATTACCTTCAGTTATACCCTGCAGGCGATGACCCTTCCTGAGATGGCTCGTTATATTTCGCACCGTCTGCATATTGCCGGATACGAAGGCCCGCCGCTGTTCTCAGCACGGGTGGTGCGGTTATTACATCAGGGCAGTCGTGGCGTGCCACGACTGGTTAATATTTTATGTCATAAGGTCTTACTGCTGTGCTATGGCGAGGGAGTTCATCGCGTGCAACCAAGCCACGTGCGTTTTGCGGTAGCTGACACTGAAGACGTCACACTGTCCGGGCGCTTGCGCTGGTGGTGGGCTGCTGCAGCTGTTTTGACCGCCATCGCTGTAGCCTGGTGGTCCTGGCAGCAAGGTTGGTTAGCGGAGTATCTGGTATGAGTGTGATCAACCGTATGTTGCGAGATCTCGACAAGCGTCAGCAGCAGGAACCTAAGTCGAGCTATACCCCGGCTGCCGCAGCGCCAACGCCCTTCCCGTGGGGCTGGATTCTGGGGGCTTTTGTGATTGCCGCAATCAGCGTAGTGGCGGTGATGGTAATTTGGCAATGGGCCAGCGACACCGAAGTGCAACAGCAAGCAGAACAGGTGACACCGCAACCGGTTCAGGTTAGCGAAACAGCCGATGTTGCAGATACGCCGGCGACCGTAGATGTGACGCCACCAGCACCGGCCGCAACACAGCCACAGCGACGGATGCAGCCCGAGCCTGTCGCAGCAGAACAAGCGCCGGCATCATCAGCGCCAGAGCCAGCATCACCAGATCCGGAGCCGACACCACCAGAGCCGGAGTTAGCAACGGCAGAAGTTGTCGATGACACCACTGCAACGCAGCAGATGGCAGTAGAGCGGGTGGAACTGACTGCCGCAGAACTGGCCGAAGTGAAACTGAAGCAGGCCCGGGAAGCGTTGCAAAAGGGCCAGCGCGAGCGCGCCGCCAGCTTGTTCGAACAAGTGATTGCCCTGGCGCCGGATCATGTCGCCGCGCGCAGTGAACTGGCGGCTTACTGGTATGGTCGCGGTCAGATTGCTGCTGCGCTTGCCGTGCTGGAGCAGGGCCTTGCCGCACAGCCGACCCAAAGTCGCTGGCAATTACTCTATGCGCGTATTTTGCTTGAGGGCGGTGCCTATCAACAAGCCTATCAGGCACTGGCCACGATCGACCTTAGTAGCGCACAAGCGAACGATTTATTGCAGTTGCGGGCCACCGCGGCAAATCAGCTGGGCTTGTTTGCTGAAGCGGCAACGGACTATCAGGCCTTGGCAGAGCGCACTGAAGAAGCGCGTTGGTGGCTGGCAGCTGCCGTCGCTTACGAAGATGCCAACGCCCGCGACGCCGCGCTTGAAGCTTATCAGCAAGCCTTGCAGCGAGGCGGCCTGAATCAGGACGCGCGCCGCTACGCTGAGCAGCGAATCAATTATTTAGGAGACCTGTAACAATGCGACCGCGATTAAAGATGCGCCTCGGGGACCTGCTGGTTCAAGAGGATATTATCAGCGAACAGCAATTGCAGCAGGCGTTGGAAGATCAGCGTCGCAACGGTCGCAAACTGGGTGTTACACTGGTCGATCTGGGCTTTATTTCAGAGCAGGAACTGCTTGAATTTCTCGCCCGTCAGTTAAACATTCCTTTCATTGAACTGAGCGATCGCAAGATTGCTGATGACGTGGTGAATCTGTTGCCAGAAGTACAGGCGCGGCGGCATCGCGCCCTGGTGGTCGAGGCCGATGACGAAGAAGCACTGGTCGCAATGAGTGACCCGGCCGATCTGACCGCAGTGGATGCGATTAGCCAGTATCTACAGCCGCGTCAGATAAAGCTTGCGGTTGCGCCTGATCATGAGTTGTTGGAAGCCTTTGATAACCTGTACCGGCGCACGAAAGACATCGCGCAATTTGCCAGTCAGTTGCAAACCGAATATGCCCGTGACGAAGCGGTGGATATTGCGGCTTTGTCGCTCGAAGATGATACCGATGACGCAACCGTTGCAAAGCTATTGCAGTCAATTTTCGCCGATGCAGTGCAAGTGCGAGCCTCCGATATTCATATTGAGCCTGACGACCGCGCGTTGCGCATCCGCATGCGGGTCGATGGCGTGTTGCAGGAAAACGTACTGAACGAAACCACCATCGCCAGCGCCCTGGTGTTACGACTCAAACTGATGGCGGGCCTGGATATTTCAGAAAAGCGCATTCCTCAGGACGGGCGTTTCCATATTAACGTGCGAGATCACGCCATTGACGTGCGGATGTCGACCATGCCAGTGCAATATGGTGAGTCATGCGTGATGCGTCTGCTTGACCAGTCTGCCGGGGTACTCGAGTTAGAGCAGACCGGTTTGCCGGAGCACCTGTTAAAGCGCGTCCGTAATCTTATTCATAAGCCCTACGGTATGTTAATCGTCACCGGGCCAACAGGCTCGGGTAAAACCACAACGCTTTACGGCGTATTAAATGAGCTGAATAAGGCCGAGAAAAAAATTATTACCGTGGAAGACCCGGTGGAGTACCGCCTGCCGCGTATCTCGCAGGTGCAGGTGAACAGTAAAATAGGACTAAGTTTCTCCCGCGTACTGCGCACCACGTTACGTCAGGATCCCGACATTATCATGGTGGGCGAGATGCGTGATGGCGAGACTGTTGAAATCGGCTTACGTGGCTCGATCACCGGTCACCTGGTATTAACCACCCTGCACACCAATGACTCTATTACCAGTGCCCTGCGGCTGATTGATATGGGCGCAGCCCCTTATCTGGTGGGCGCGGCGGTAAGAGGCGTGCTGGCGCAGCGGCTGATACGTAAAGTCTGCGACAACTGTAAGGTGAGTGATGAGGTTGAGCCGGGTGACCTGACCTTGTTACGCCGTATGTCATCGGAAGTACCTGAAGACGGTAGCGGTTTTGTACGGGGTAAAGGTTGCCGCAACTGTAATCACACCGGCTATAAAGGCCGCATCGGGGTGTTTGAGCTGCTGGAACTCAACGAAGAAATGGTCAATGCCCTGCGTGACGCCAATATGCGGGAGTTTGCCGCAGCGGCGCGCAACTCGCAGCATTTCCGCCCGTTGGCGTTGGCGGCGCTTGATTATGCACGGGAAGGTGTAACCAGCGTTGACGAAGTATTATTCCTGGCAGAAACCGTGGAAGAGGAAGAGCTTAAGGGCACGCTGACTGAAGACGCGGAGGACGCCCATGGCTGAGTATGACTATCGTGGTCGTGACGCTGCCGGTGAGCTGGTGACCGGGGCGCTGGAGGCGAATTCCGAGCGCGCCGCGGCAGATACGCTGATCCGGCGCGGGGTAACACCGCTGGCAATTCAGTTGCGTACCGCGGGTGACGAATCCACACCGTCATTTCGTTGGTTTGAGGACAAGATTACCCTTGATGATCTGATTGTCTTCACCCGACAGATGTACTCACTGACCAAAGCTGGTATTCCGCTGTTGCGCGCAATTGAAGGTCTGGCTGAGAATAGTCCGAAGAGGCGCATGCGTGTTGTGCTGGGGGATGTGGTCGAGCAACTTGAGCGGGGCCGCGAGCTGTCTTCTGCGTTGAGTCTGCATCCGAACGTTTTTCCGCGGTTGCTGGTGGCGGTAGTTCATGTAGGTGAAAATACCGGACAACTTGAGGAAGCGTTCGAGCAGCTTTCGATGTATTTCAGTAAGGAGCAGGAGACCCGCAAACAGGTCAAATCAGCATTGCGCTACCCAATGTTTATTATTTCAGCCTTGGTTATCGCAATGTTTATTTTAAATATCTGGGTGATACCCACGTTCGCCCGGATGTTTGAGCAATTTAACGCTGAGCTGCCATTACCGACCCGTATTCTGATTGGTGTGTCAGATTTTTTTGTCAGCTGGTGGCCTTTATTACTGCTGGCAATCGGCGCTGCGCTGGTCGGTGTTAAACGCTTCAAAGACAGTGAGCAGGGCCGGCGGCGATGGGATCGCTGGAAGACACGTATACCAATTTTTGGTGACATTGTCTTACGCAGCTTGCTCTCAAGGTTTTCCCGCAGTTTCGCGGTCATGTTGCGTGCCGGTGTGCCGCTCACCCAGTCACTGCATCTGGTCGCCGACGCGGTCGATAACGTCTGGATGCATGACCGCATTGAAGAGATGCGCCGCACCATCGAAAAAGGTGAAGGCCTGACCCGCGCGGCACAGGGCACCGAGTTGTTCACCCCACTGGTGATGCAGATGATCAGCGTCGGCGAAGAGACCGGCCGCGTCGACGAGTTGCTCAACGAGGTCGCGGATTACTATGAGCGTGAAGTGGATTACGACCTGAAAAGTCTCACAGCACGCATTGAACCCATTATGCTGGTCCTTGTCGCTATTATGGTTGCGATTATGGCACTGGGTATATTTACGCCAATGTGGGGTATGATGGACGCATACAGAGGGCGCTAGACATGCACAATAAAATAATGAAAACTAACCCTGAACACTGCAAAGAGGACGTGATTATGAATGCCGAGCAAGCACAGCATCAGCGCGGCTTTACCCTGATTGAGCTGATCATCGTGATTGTCATTTTAGGGCTGTTGGCGGCGTCGGCATTGCCACGCTTTACCAGTGTCACCGCCGATGCTGAAGACGCCGCGCTTGAAGGTGTCGCCGGCGGTTATGCCAGCGCCGTGAGCCTGGTGCGCGCAGAATGGGAGCTGCGTGGCCGACCCAAAGGTAATATTGATGGCTCAGGTGCAGTGATCGTTATGGACGGTGTGCCCGTAAACGTGGATGGCAATACCGGTTATCCGGTCAGCGGTAATACCAATCCCGCTGCCCATGATCAGAACATGAGCAGTGAAGACTGTCGCACATTAATGCAGGCTATTTTGCAGGGCGCCCCCACCGCGACCACCAATTACGCGTTGCTGGGGGAAAATCGCTATTACGTGACCCGCGAAAATAATGGCACCAACGATATTTGTGTGTATTATCTGGCCAATACCATTAAGAATCTGAATGCCGCACCGGCCGGTAACGATTATTTAAGTGTGGGGAATGCTTTTGTGTATAATCCGCGCACCGGTGGCGTGAGCATTTTTAGTAATAATTAATCGTTGAATTCGCATGCAGCTGATTTGCCAAACAAAAACATTACAGAAGTGCTTGCTAAAAAGCGGCAAGAAATTCTCCGATGGTTTTGTTATATTCAGCTCTACAATAAAGCAGAGACGCGGATAAGCAGTTTTTGGTTTGAGTAGTTTCGGGTTGTTATTTTTTTTATTAGGGAGAGGTTCATATGAAACGCCAACAAGGTTTTACATTAATTGAGCTGATTATTGTGATTGTCGTGCTGGGCATCCTGGCAGTAACAGCGGCTCCGCAATTTATCAATTTTTCTTCTGATGCACGTGAGTCAACCGTGAAAGGTGCTCAGGCTTCAATTCAGGGTGCAATGCAACTGGTCTACGCGCGTAGTCTTGTAAATGGTACCGAAGATCTGTCTGGCCAGACGGTGAGCACTGAGGGTGGCGATGTTGATGTCGAATTTGGTTATCCTGCCGCTGCTGTAGGTGGCATTGATGAGGCCGCAGGATTAAGCTCTGCTGACTGGACGCGTTATGATAGCACGGATTCAGGCGATCTTACTGCTAACCAGGCCGCATTTGCTCCGGAAGGCACGACCCCGTCTTTTGATGGCACTGACAGCTGCCACGTGCTGTATACAGAAGCAGCTAATGCAGATACCGCCGCAACAGTTTCAGTAAACGTCGCTGGTTGCTAAGAAAAGCACGCACTAAGCAAAATTAAAAAGGCGCTCCGAGAGCGCCTTTTTTATACCTTTACGTGTCAGTTACTGAGTTAAATCCCGCTCCACGGTTTTCCGGACATTGCCGCGATACTCGCCAAAGCCGCCAAAGGCTCTTGGGTTGTTAAAGGTATTGCCGTCGGCATCCTGCCAGGGGTATTGCAGGTAAGGTGGCGCGTTAAACTCGAAAATAAACTCCCCGCGGTCGGGCGTTCCTGTGGGTGGGTTCCAGAAAAGTGGCGAAGTGCCCACGGTTCCATCAGTTAACGTGCCAGCCGAGCCGCCAGCGCTGGTGGTGATAGGGTCAATGTACACAACCACAGCTAATTCTGCCGGCGCGTAGCTGGTGCACTGGTCATTCGTTTGAGTGACAAAAAGCTCACCGTTCCAATACTCTGCGCGCAGTGCGACCGGCAGATTCGCGGTTTCCGGCCCGTAGCTATTGTCCAGTGCCAGACGTCCGTAGACAAAGGTTAGCTCATCATTGAGTGGCACCGCATCACCACTTTGTGTGGTGAGCGTTTGTTGCGCGGAAGCAAAGCCGCGATTATCGATTTCACTGCTGACTTGCAGCCCCACCGCGACCGTATCATAGGGGCCATCGGGTGTTGCATCGGCACGTTTTTGCAAGGTGGCGTCGGAACTGGCGATGATCAGCTGCCCTTCGTTCCAGGTGTCAGTTAAGGTTGCCTGCCAGCGTGTCGCAAAGTTATCCGCGGCGGTGTCGGCAGGGGTATTACGTGCAACCGAGGTGAGTACTGCTGTGCCGTTGTAGTTCGCGCCGTAGTTGTACAGACGTAAACCGCCGACACTACGGGCCTCAACGGTGGCATCGAGGGTGGCGGCGTTGTGATCCATATAACTGAAGTCACCGGCGCTGCAGCTGTTACCGACCTGGCCCGTCAGCAGTACCAGGCGATCCGGATAAAAGCGCCCCACCGGACTTGATGGGCGCTCAAAAGCATCGCCGCCGCCAAGATAATCATCGCCTGGCAAGGCCGCGACGATATTAACGGTGCCTGCTTCATTCCATACCAGATCGTCCGACTGGTAGGCGCCGCTAAGACTGCTGCTCTGGCTAAAGCCGTCGTTGATCACGAGTTTACTGGCGTCGGCATTAGTGTGTGACGGCAACGGATAGGCCACCGAGTCGAATTGCGCGGTCACATTCACCGGTGACACTTCGTTGCCGAAGTTGGGAGTCACTACCCCGTTGGCATTGAAGCTACGAATGACCGCGCTGACCGACTCGCCGGCAGCGGCAAGGCCGGCGCCGGTATCTGTGGTCGCGGCCCACGGCTGCCCGCTGCTATCGAGCGCCTGTACCGACAGCGTGTAGGGTTTCACTACATAGTCCATCAGGCTGGTACCAGTGAGTTGTAACGCAGGATCATTGATCGCGCTGGTATCGCCAGGTTCGGCACTCAAGCTCACACGCGCGTGCATACGTAGTAACCCGACATCGGTGTAATTATTCGTCAGGGCGGCGCTGCCATTGCTATCAAAATTAAGGGTGACGGTGTTGTAACTGAGTGACGCTCCGGCATCATTTAGCGGAATGGCGGTACCGTTCACGGTATACGACTGACCCGCCTGACAACTGACCGGATTGGTACAAGAGACTGCGAGCTCGATGCTCTGCTGGCCGCTCAGCCGCGCTTCACAGGCACCGGTGGTGGTATTGGTGCGCACCGCGCGCAGGCGACTGGGAAAGTCTACTGCAGCAAAGGCGCCGGGAATTGGGCTTTGGCCATCGGCGGCGGTCACAATGAGCCCCGCGGTGTTAAATTCGACATTACAGTTGGTCGCGACATTGCCGCTACTGTCCACGCACTGCGTGGGCGCTGTTGGTGATGGCGAGCTGGCAGTGGTGCTGAGTGTGGCGGTACCGCCGTCAACCCAACGCAGTCCCGCGACGCCGCTACCATTGGTAAAACTAAGGGTGGCGTTGGCGCCGCTGCTACTAACAACATTACCGCCCTGCCAGCTGGGGCCGCTACCGCCGGCGCTAACATCGACGCTGGTGGAGCCGGTGTACAGTTGTGAACAACTGGCGTCGGCGCAGGCCAGCACCTCAACGACGGCACTGTAGCAGCTGACAATGCTTTGCGGATGACGAATACGCAGATGATGAATACTGGCTTGTGCATCACAGCCGATGGCGTCGAGTAGTTCGTCTTGCACCTCGGGACCGTAATTGAAGGTGGTATTATTGCCAACGTTCACTGTCCCGGGGGTCAAAATGCCGCCCTGGTAATTATTGTTGTTGCCCAGGGTCACCGAGGTGGTGTCATAAGGACTATAGATGAGACCATTAAAGTTAATAACCGTATTGCTGGCGTTGCCTTCGTTGAAATTGCCGAGATCAACGTAGGCATTGTCATAAAGATAAACAATAAGGTCGCCCACCGGTCCCGAGCTATTCATGAAAATATTGTTGTTACCAATGATGTAGTCACGGATAAATAATCTGACTTGTCCCTGCGGCTCAATATTAAGATAGGATCTATTGTCCATGTCCACTCGCTCAATAAAATAGTCTCCGGGTGCCATACGAACTTCTGAATCGTTGCCGTCGAGAATGAGCTCTTCAATATAGTAGGTGCCGCCACCGGTAAAGGTTACCAGCGGCGCCGCATTGCCTTGTTTGGCGGTTTCGATGGTGCCATAACTCCCGGCGCTGATGTTTTGCGCATTGGTCCGATCGGGTCCGCCGGTCATATTGCTTGGAAAAGTACTGGGATCCAGAGGGGGGAATTGCAGATTCACGATATCCACCTGGCCATCGGGTGTTGGTGTATTACCCGAACCCTCAATGTCGTTACCGTTAATTTCGGAGTTGTTACCGTAATTGAATCCGTTCTCGCCGATAATACCGTAATCCAGAAGGTCGCCGTATTGCTCGCACTGCGTGGGTGTCGGTGAAGATTGTGCCTGCGCTGGTGGCTGTCCGAGCAGGCCGACACTCAGCACCACCAGCGCAACACCCGTTGTTATGCCCATGCGTTTATTCAAGGCCATCACCGATCTCCACTAGAATACGTTTTGAGTAAGTAAAGCTACCTGCGTCACAACTGCCACCGGAAATAATCCGGATGTGGGTGCCACGATAAGGGCTGTTTAATTGTAGTTGATTACAACGCACTTCTGCCTGGCACTGGGTCAAACCTTCGGCAGTGAACGTATAGGTTCGGACTACGGGTGGCTCGGCGCTACTACGACTAGGACAGAGTGCGGTATTAAGTGTACTGTCCAACGGATAAAGCTCGGTCATTAATGCCTCGATACCGCTTCGGGCCGCCAGTTGCGCGCGGGTGCCTATGACATCACTGGCGACCGCAGTGGCGGTATCGTTCAGCGCACGCACCAGCGTAAGCCCCAGTAGTGCGACAATCAGTAACACAAACAAGGCGATAGCTAATGCGGCGCCGGCCTGTTGCCGTGACGTTGAATGGTTAGGGCACATTGGGAACATAGACCTCATGCGTGATCTCAATCGCAGCTGCGCCCTCCTCACTGGACGCAAAGGCAAAGAAGATTTGAATCAGATTATTGCGCTGCAACGTCGGCTCGCTCACTAGAAAAGGGCGTTGCCCGGGGCTCGCGTCATTCACCAGATCAACCGCCATGACTTCCTGGCTTAAAGCATTGGTTACCAAACTGCCAAGACTCGGCTGACTCAGGGTTAAAGGGTAATCAGTGAAACGGATCAGTTGCCCGGTCGCGCGATTCAGACACCAACTAACCGGCGCGCCACCAAGATAAAAAGAGCGACTCGGGCTATCAGTGAAAAATTCACCGGGAGACGCGCTCAGAGTCAGCGTACTGAGCCCGTTTTGCGGACTGTCATCAGCAGCGGCGGTGACCAATTTCCGCCGGCTTTCGTCATTGCCGTAAATGTATTCTGGACCAGTGGCATACACCAGTACATAGCTGCCGGCAACACTGTTCCCTGGCATGTAGGGGGTGACCACGACCATTGGGTTTGCCCCGCCAGGCCCCGGCCTTGGTAGTGACAAATAAACGTTGGTACCTTTTAACGGCATGTACTCCAGACAGTCGGCATTCGCCCGCGAACTGCGCGGCACCGAGTTACTGGCTTCGCGGGTCAGCCGCTCAATCGCGAAGCGCTGCTCGGCGACCAGCTGGGTACGTGCGCTTACTGAGGCGACAATCTCGCTGCCAATCCCCAGGAAACTGAACGAATAAATGGCCAAGGTGGCCAGTAACACCACTACCACGATAATTTCTATCAAGGTAAAGCCGCGGTATCGGTTCAGCGCTAAATTGTGCATTAGTAATTACCCACAATAGTAGCGAAGGTAAAGTCCTGCGACTGCGAGGTACGCAAAGTCACCTGTACCCGTTTGAAACGGGTAATTGCGCCCGCGCAGGTACCCTGTACGTCGCTGTAACAAACATCGATGGCGTAACTGAAGCCGCGGTAATCCTGCTCAATACCGGCACCGAACGCATCTTGCAGGTCGGGCTGGGTGAGGTGCAGCTGATGGTAATCGTCGACATCGTCAAAACGCTCGCGGCTTTCACCGTCAGGGCCCAGCGTGGAGCTACAGGCCGGTGCACCGCTTTCGCCGCAGCGCAAGCTGCCACCGGAGCGGTCACTGTTCTCGTCAAATGATTTACCCACAATCTCCTGCATAAATGCCTGTGCCAGATTTGCCGCGCGCACCTGCAACACGGGTTCAGCGCTACGCAGCGCCTGCGGGAAAATCAGCGTGGTAACCAACGATAAGGCAAAGGCAAGCACCACCACGCCAATGATCAGCTCAATCAGCGTAAAGCCGTTTTTCAGCGCGCGTGACGGTGTGCCGGTAGCTGCCGTCCTGGTGGTCTGCGTTATCATTCGTATTGATCTGTTTTTGATTGATTTATCGCCAGTTTATCAACAATCTTTGACTTGTTAAGTCAATACTATACTCTTTTTTAGTATTTCGCATCGCAACCCTGAGCGTGGCTATGACTCAAATGAAAAGTGTAAAGAACATGCAAGGCTTCTCGGTGATCGAGCTGATCATCGTTATTATCTTGCTCGGTATTCTTGCCGTTACCGCGGTGCCGGCGTTTTTAAGCCGCGATGGTATTGCGGAACAACGCATTCAACAGGAGCTGTTAAGCGCGTTGCGACTGAGCCAGGAGCGTGCCATGCAAGACGTTAACCAGCGTTGTTACGGTATTGAGTTTGCAGCGATGAGTATTCGCCCTTACGAATGTGGCACTGCTGTTCCGCCGGAACAGGTAATCTCAGTCGCCGGAGATGTAAATGTGACGGTCAATTCAAGCGTGCCAAATGCAAGTACACGATGGCTGTTCAACAGTTGGGGATGCCCGGTGTCAGAAAATCACACTGTGAATGCGGAACCTTGTGGCCAGAGTAGCGTCGAAATTGTCATCACCGGTACCACCATGCGGTACGTTTGTGTGCAAAGTCAGGGCTATATTCGCAGCGGTGCTTGCAGTACATAATTTCACCGTGATTAGCAGTGTCAAAGCAGGCAAAAAATATGCAATAATAGGCGTACAAAGAACGGAGCGGGCTTACTGGCACTTCTGACAGTTGCGAAAGTAAGCGCGTTTTCCCACCGACCAGACAGAATTAAAGACCAGTAAAGGGAACACCCCTGATGTTTAAGAAATTGCGCGGAATTTTCTCAAATGATCTTTCCATCGATTTGGGTACAGCAAACACACTTATTTATGTCAAAGACGAAGGTATTGTGCTGAATGAGCCGTCGGTTGTTGCGATTCGACAAGAGCGCTCGGGTGGCCCGAAAAGTGTTGCGGCCGTAGGCCATCAGGCCAAACAAATGCTGGGTCGTACGCCTGGCAACATTAAAGCGATTCGGCCTATGAAAGACGGTGTGATCGCCGACTTTTATGTGACCGAAAAGATGCTGCAGCACTTTATTAAGAAAGTTCATGACAGCCATTATTTCCGACCCAGCCCGCGTGTTCTGGTCTGCGTACCCTGTGGTTCGACTCAGGTAGAGCGACGCGCTATCCGTGAGTCGGCATTAGGTGCCGGTGCGCGTGAAGTCTATCTGATTGATGAGCCGATGGCGGCAGCGATTGGTGCGGGTTTGCCAGTGTCAGAAGCAACGGGCTCCATGGTCGTTGATATCGGTGGCGGTACCACTGAAGTCGCGATCATTTCACTGAATGGCGTGGTTTACTCGTCATCGGTACGTATCGGTGGTGATAAATTTGATGAAGCCATCGTCAATTATATCCGTCGTAACTTCGGCTCATTAATTGGTGAGGCGACAGCAGAACGTATCAAACACGAAATTGGCTCAGCGTTCCCGGGTGACGAAGTACGTGAGATTGAAGTGCGTGGCCGCAATCTGGCGGAAGGTGTACCACGGTCATTTACCCTGAACAGCAATGAAATTCTGGAAGCCTTGCAAGAACCCCTGATGGGAATCGTCAGCGCGGTCATGGTTGCCCTTGAGCAGTCGCCGCCGGAACTGGCCTCAGACATTTCCGAGCGCGGTATGGTATTAACCGGTGGTGGCGCCTTGTTGCGTGACCTCGACCGGTTGTTAATGGAAGAGACAGGTATCCCGGTGATTATTGCGGATGACCCACTCACCTGTGTCGCTCGTGGTGGCGGTAAAGCGTTAGAAATGATCGACATGCACGGTGGTGATCTGTTCAGCTATGAGTAATCCGCTATGAAGTCGCTGTTTGAACACGGCCCTTCATTACGCACGCGCCTGCTGCTGGCTCTGGTCGTAGCAGGGGCGCTGATGTTTCTCGACCACCGGCTGCAGACCATGCAGCCGGTGCGTTCGTTTTTAAGCACTGCTACCGCCCCGGTCCAGTATCTGGCTGTTTTACCTGAGCAAATCATGGACCGTCTGGTGTATCTGGCGACCACCCGCTCGGCATTACGCGAGGACAACCAGCGTCTGCGCGACGAGTTGCTGGGGCTGCAAATGGCAGTACAGCGGCTGAACTTTCTGGAGAACGAGAATGCCCGTTTGCGGCAACTGCTCGACTCCGAAGTACGCGCAGCCAGCCGGCGCATGGCTGCCGAAGTAGTGTCGGTTGCGACCGATCCGTTTTCCCATCAGTTAGTGATCAATAAAGGTTACGCCAGCGGTGTCTACGAGGGGCAGCCGGTGCTCGATAATCGCGGCATTGTCGGTCAGGTGGTGAACGTCGCGCGTACTACCGCGAGGGTGTTGCTGATTTCCGATCAAAGCCATGCTATTTCGTTACGCGCTGAGCGCAATGACATACGCGTAATTGCCCAGGGCACCGGTGATCTGAACCAGCTTGCGCTTAATTTCATTCCCCACAGCACCGAACTGCAGGAAGGCGATGTGCTGGTGTCGTCAGGTTTAGGCGGGGTGTTTCCTGAGGGCTATCCGGTGGCGCAAATCAGCGTGATTAACCGTGACGAGCGGCTGCAGTACGCAGAAGTTCTGGCGACACCTTTTGCTGAGCTGGATCGCGTTCGCACGCTCTTGCTGTTATGGCCAGCCGATGCCAGTGAAGCACCGATTTATGACGAGGCCGAGCCCGATGCCGAGGCCGCACCTGAGCCATTACCGCCGATAACTCAGGGAGTGAGCGATGTGGATTAAATCGGGACTGTTTCCGTTACTGCTAAGTTACCTGGTGGCGCTGGTGTTGACCGTCATGCCAATGCCGGCGGTGCTTGAACCCTGGCGCCCTGACTGGGTCAGTCTGGTGTTGATTTACTGGCTGATTGCGATTCCGCATCGCGTGGGCTTTGCTACCGTGCTGGTGATGGGCCTGCTGACCGATATTCTGATGGGGAGTACCTTTGGTATTTATGCCACGGCGCTGGTCATTATCGCTTATCCGGCCTTGCGCCATTTTCAGCGCATACGTAATTACTCACTGACCCAGCAAGCCCTGGTAGTAGCGGTGCTGGTGTTGGTGAAACGCATTATTGTCTACGAACTTGAACATCTGTTGAACGATGCCACGTTTAATTTGCCTTACTTATATCCAGTGCTGTCATCAGCCCTTATCTGGCCCTGGATCTTTTTGATTTTGCGCCGTTACCGGCGCCGTTATCTGATTCGCTAAGCGCAGGACGTCATTCATGCAATTATTTTTAGCCTCGGCCTCGCCGCGTCGACACGAGCTTTTACAGCTACTCGATCGTCCTTTTACGGTCGTCCGCCCACAGGTGCCCGAGCAACAGCAGCAGGGCGAATCGCCGCAAGACTATGTCCGTCGCCTGGCGCAAAGTAAAGCTGAGGCTGGCGCTGCCATGGTCAATACCGAGGCCGCTGTGATTGGCGCCGATACCATTGTCGTGGCGGCTGGCGAGGTGTTGGAAAAGCCGCGCGATGAAGCGGACTTTAAACGCATGATGCAGCAGTTGTCTGGCAGCAAGCATCAGGCGATGACAGCAGTGGCCCTGCACTATAATGGTGCAACTGAGGTGGTGTTAGTCACCACAGTGGTGCAGTTTAAGTCGTTAACGGCTGCGGAGATCAGTGCTTACTGGCAATCAGGCGAGCCCCGCGATAAAGCCGGGGGATACGGTATTCAGGGGCGTGCTGCGAAGTTTGTCACCCGCATTGAAGGTAGCTATTTGGCGGTCGTCGGACTACCGTTATATGAGACGGAACAACTGATTCAAGCGGTTGAGAATAAAGCGAAGAATAAAGCAAAGAGTAAAGCGAAATGAGCGCTGAAATACTAATGAACGTGACCCCGACCGAAACCCGGGTAGCGTTGATCGAAAATGGAATTTTGCAGGAAATTCATATTGAGCGTCAGGCCAAACGTGGCCTGGTGGGCAATATTTATGTCGGCAAAGTCGCGCGTGTACTGCCGGGTATGCAGGCTGCGTTCGTTGACATTGGCCTGGATAAAGCGGCTTTTTTGCACGCCTCTGATATTGTCTCACCGTTGTCCGCCGCTGAAGGCGTGACGCCACGCCCTGAGCTGGCGCCTGACATTGCCACGCTGGTGCGTCCGGGGCAACATATTTTGGTGCAGGTAGTAAAAGACCCGCTGGGTACCAAGGGCGCGCGTCTGACTACCGATATTACCATTCCGTCGCGCTATATGGTGCTGATGCCGCAATCACCGCATGTCGGTATCTCGCAGCGAATTGAAGATGAGAGCGAGCGTGAGCGTTTGAAAAGCGCCGCGTTGCCGTACTGCGACGAAGACGGTGGCTTTATTGTACGTACCGCCGCTGAGGGCGCCAGTGACGCAGAATTGCGTAGCGACGCCGCATTTTTACGCCGCTTGTGGGACACCCTGCAAAAGCGCCGCAAGGGCATGCGCAAAATTGGCATAGTCTATGAGGATCTCAATCTTTCCTGCCGTATTCTGCGCGACTTTGTGGGTGACGAGATTGAACGTATCCGCGTCGACTCAAAGATCACTTACGAGGTATTGCAGGAATTCGTTACCGAGTTTATTCCGGAGCTGACGCCGGCCCTTGAGTACTATGCGGGTGAGCGGCCGATTTTTGATATGTTCGATGTTGAAAATGAAGTGCAACGCGCGCTTGATCGCAAGGTTGAACTCAAATCGGGTGGTTCGATTATTATCGATCAGACCGAAGCCATGACGACCATTGATATCAATACCGGTGGTTTTGTCGGCCATCGCAATCTCGAAGAGACGATTTTTAATACCAATATTGAAGCCACCCAGGCCATCGCACGGCAGCTACGACTGCGTAATCTGGGCGGTATTATCATTATCGATTTTATTGATATGCAAAACCCCGATCATCGTCGCCGCGTGCTACACAGCCTTGAGCAGGCGCTCGCCAAAGATCGTGCCAAGACCTCGATTAATGGTTTTACCTCATTAGGTTTGGTAGAGATGACCCGCAAGCGTACGCGTGAGAGCCTCGAACATGTGCTGTGCTCTGAGTGTCCGGTGTGTAATGGTCGCGGTACCATGAAAACGGTGGAGACCGTATGCTATGAAGTCATGCGCGAAATTGTGCGGGTGAATCGTGCCTATGCCGCCGATCATTTTGTCATTTATGCCTCTGCTGCGGTGGCTGACGCCTTACTCAATGAGGAATCTCACGCGCTGGCAGAGCTCGAAGTATTTATTGGCAAACAGGTTAAAGTCTCGATTGAACCGCTCTACCATCAGGAGCAGTTCGACGTGGTGATGATGTAAAATTATGTGGCGAGTTTCGTTTAAAGTAGCTTATCGGACCCTGCTCTACACTGCGGCAACCACGCTGGTGTTGTTCGCGGTGCTGCTAAGTATACTGCGTTACCTGCTGCCACAATTGCCCGATGTCACCACCCAGGTCGAAGATTTTTTTGCCGAAAACTACGCCGTTGAACTGACTATTTCGCAACTCGGGGCGGACTGGAACGTAGCCGGACCGCAACTGATTCTGCAGGATATTGAAGTACAGCGGCTGGACGGTGAATCAGCACAGTTACAACTGAACGAAGCGCGGGTCATATTTAATTTCTGGCAGAGCCTGCGTACCTGGTCGCTGAAGTTCGAGCAGATAGCCCTTGCCGATTTGCATGTCACCTATGATCTACGGGATTCCTCGTGGGGCGGGAACAGTGGCGTGGCCAATGATCTACCGCGGTTTTTCCTCAACCAGCTAGATCAGGTGACCATCCAGGACAGCACGCTGGAGCTGATAAATCTCGTGGGTGTCCGCCGGGCGATTGAAATTGAACAACTGAGCTGGAACAACCAGGGGCGTTCGCACCAGGGTATCGGCAGTTTACGTATTGCTGAGCTGGCGCCAAACTCGCTCGACGTCATTATTGACGTAGAGGGCAATGACCCTGCTGACCTCGCCGGACAAATTTACATTAAAGCGAAGAACCTCGACATTGCCGGTTATCTACAGCAAAAGATCATTGATGCCGAAGTGTCGCAGGCCGAGTTTAACTTCACCTTGTGGCTGAACTTCAGTGCCAGTGATTTTCGCAACGGCATTTTGCAACTGGGACGCAACGAGCTGCACTGGCAGGTGGACGACCGCCGCCATCAGTTAGTCATCCCAAAAGGGTTATTAGAGCTACGACCGCATGAAGACGGCTGGCTGGTCAATAATAACCCCATCACCTTTATTCAGGATCGCACCACCTGGACGCTGCCGACAGTAAGCTGGCTGCAAACCCCCGAGTTGTTTGCCTTCAGTGCCGAGGCGGTACCGGTAGCGCCGCTGCTGCAACTTGCCTCACTGGCTGGCAGCGAGGGTCAGCAATGGGCCGACCAGCTGAAACAGGCGGAGCTGCAGGGCGAACTCGATATCCATCTGCAGCAACCATTACAACAACCGTTGCAGTGGCAAGCTAGCGCGCGTCAACTGGCCTGGCAGGAAATGACCGGCGTGCCCGGACTTAACGGTGTGGCCTTGCAGGTTCGGGGCCAGGACCGCAAGGCCCGGTGGCAACTCAGTGGCGAAGCGATTCCGCTCGAAAGTGATAGCCTTGTCGCGGGCGCGGCCTGGCAGTTGCAACGGCTGCAGTTAGGCGGTGATCTGGATTGGTCCGATGCCGGCTGGCAGGTGCAGGTGGACGCTGACAGTCGTGCTGATCTTGAGGGCTTGCCGTTGCGCCTGGCGGCGCGCTTAGACTACCGTGATCGGCTGTACATTGCCGCGCGCCTAAGTGATGCCAGTGAAGCGCCGATACCCGCCGCCGTGTTGCGTCGTTACTTACCGGAAGTCATGGGCGGGCAACTGCATGACTATTTACAGACCGCTTTGCTGGAAGCCAACGCCACCGATCTGGCAATGGTCTGGCGCGGGCCGCTGAATGAATTTCCCTATCATGATGGCACTGGTGTGTTTCAGGCACAGGCGACCCTGCAGGACCTGGTGTATCGCTTTCAGCCGGACTGGCCAGCCATTAATGACGCCACCACCTATGTGCACTTTGCCAACGAGCGGATGCACATTTTGACCGAGAATGCACTGTTAGAAGGGGTCCAGCTGGAACGGGTCGATACGGTCATCGATGATATTCTGGCCCGACCGCTTAGCTTATCGATTCGCGCGGGCATGAAAGGTGAGGGGGCAAGACTGCAACCGATCTTTGCCGCCAGTCCGCTGGCGGACAGTTTGGGACAGGCGTTCGGTGAAATTCAGCTGGCAGGACAGTTCATTGGCGAGCTGGATTTAACCATCCCGCTGGATGGTAGCAACCAGGTCACGGCGAAAGGCTATGTAGACCTGAACGATAATGACCTTTATGTCGCCGCAATCGATCAGCGCTTTCATGATTTGCAGGGCCGTATTCGTTACCAGAATGAGGTGATAAACGCCGAGCAGTTGCAGTTGTCGTGGAATCAGTTACCGCTGGCGGTTGATCTGCAGGGTGGGTTGCGTGAACAGGATTATCAGGTGCGGCTGGATGTCACCGCCGACTGGTCAATGAATAAGCTGGCCACGCGGCAGCCATTGACCACTGAGCTGGCCAGTGGCCAGTTACAGTGGCAGGGCAAGCTTGCGTTGTCGCTGCCGCAGCAAGGGGGCTATTCGTTCCATTGGCAACAGCAGTCAGAACTAGAGAATTTTGCCTTGCATCTGCCAGCCCCATTGGCCCTGGATCAGGGCGAATCCATGCCCTGGCAGCTCCAGGTCTCAGGCGGTCCACAAAGTCTGCTAATCAACAGTACATTGGGCGAACACAGTCTGCTCGAGCTGCAATACAATGCCGATGCCAGTGAGCTACGCCAGGGGTATGCGCGTATCGGCGATCGGGTCAGTCAACTGCCGAACCCTGATCTGATTGGCCTGAATCCGCGCTTTGCGATGGAAATCGGGCTGGGTGACCTTGATGCACAGGTCTGGTTGGATAAGCTCGGGACATTACGTCAGTGGTTGGCGGCGCAGAGCACAGGTTCAGTAACGAACGGGCACACCATTGCGCAACCAATCCCCGATGTCATTGAAGTGCAGGCCGACCGTATTTTCTTTGGTGGCCATCAGTTAACTGAGAATTCACTGGTAGTGTGGCCACAACAGGAGCCACAGGCCGAACAAACCATTGATACCTGGCGTTTTAAATGGCGCGCCCGGGAAGCTGCTATGCAAGGCACCTACTGGCCGCAGGAAGCCGCCCAAGGTGAGCGCATTGAGGTGAATGCCGACTACCTGGAGCTGGCGAAACCGGAAGCCGAGCCGCAGGAGGTTGCCACAGAGCTGGTAGAGGACACGCAGCAACTCGCCGGTTTCAGTCGCTGGCCACGGCTGGTTTTCGACTGTAAACGCTGCCGTTACGGTGCCTATCAGCTTGGCGAAGTCGCTTTTAATTTGGAACCCGAGGCACAGACGCTGCGCATTACCGATATTCAGTTGCGTAACGACCAGCACCAACTGAATGCCGAGCTGGAATGGAACCTGGCCACCGCAGAACAAGACGCGCGTACGGCGTTTAGTGGTGAGTTTAACAGTGATGATTTTGGTGACTTTCTGAGCGATTATGAAATCACTTCAATTATTCAGGACAGTCCGGCGCAGTTCGACTTCGCGCTTAACTGGCAGGGCGCACCTGACGAATTCAATGTCGCCAGCTTAAATGGCAACATGGACTGGCGCTTAGGTCAGGGCTATCTGAGTGATGTCAGCGACGGTGGCGCACGTATTTTTTCAATGCTGAGTTTGGAAAGTATTTTGCGCAAGTTGCGCTTCGATTTTCGCGATATCTTTGCTAACGGCATGTTTTTCACCGAATTCGTTGGCCAGTTCGAAATTGACGACGGGGTGGTTAAAACTGACGGCGCGCGCATGAATGGCGCCGCCGGTGACATGGAAATTACCGGCCAGAGTAACCTCGTCAACAACAGCCTTGATTACGAATTATTCTTTGTGCCGAAAGTGACCTCCAGTCTACCGGTTATTCTGGCCTGGATGGTCAATCCGCCGTCAGGTCTGGCAGCGCTGCTCATCGACCAGATGTTGCAGGACGCACAGGTGATCAGCCGGCTTGAATATAAAATTACGGGCACCATTGATGATCCGGTGGTGAAAGAAATTTCTCGCGCCAGTCGCGAAGTGGACATTCCCGTTGACCAATTGCCGCAGCAGCAGGAGGACCCCGATGTCGAAGCAGAGAATAGTGCAACTGACAGCGGTACAAATGACCAGCCAGCCGGACCCGCAGCAGAATCTGGCGCAAATTGAACAATTACTGCAACAACTGCCGCCGGAACGGCCCCAGCTCGTAGTATTGCCAGAGGCGTGTTTATGCTTTGGTGCGGGCGACAAACGCCAGCGTGAACTCGCCGAACAGCCCGGGAGTGGTCCCATGCAGCAGCGCCTGAGCGCGTTGGCAAAAGAACATGGCATTTATCTTCTGGCAGGTACGGTGCCGCTGGTGGAGCAGAAGGATGACGACAAGTTCAGTGCCGCTTCATTAGTTTACGGCCCCTCTGGTGAATGTTTGGCGCGCTATGACAAAATTCATTTGTTCGACGTGGATGTCGCAGACAGTACGCGAACCTATCGTGAGTCGGCATGGACGCACGCCGGTGAAAAAGTGATCACTGTCGACACCGAGTTTGGCCGGCTGGGGCTGGCAGTATGTTATGATGTGCGCTTTCCGGAACTGTTCCGGGCATTGCGCGAGCAGGGCGCTGAAGTGATCGCTTTGCCCTCAGCTTTTACCCGCGTTACCGGCGCTGCGCATTGGCATGTTCTGGCGCGGGCGCGCGCCATCGAGCAGCAATGCGCGCTCGTGGCTGGCGCCCAGGTCGGAACCCATGCGAACGGTCGTGAAACTTATGGCCATGCACTGGTGGTTGACGCATGGGGTAAACTATTAAGCGAATGTGACGGCACGCAAAGTCCATGCCTGGCAAGTGCGCGTGTTGATTTAACAGAACTGGATGAAATACGGCGCAATATTCCTGTCGCCAAACATTTTGCCAGTAGTAAGAAGGTAATTCATGAGTGAACAAAATCAGGTCATTCAGCAGTTAGTGACCGCCAACGAGCTTGATATTGAAGGTTTGCAGCAACGCCTGGCAAGCATTTACACCGGCTCGATTGATTATGCTGACATTTACTTGCAGCACAGCACCAATGAGTCATGGGTGCTTGAGGACGGTATTGTGAAATCCGGCAGCTTTCATATTGAAAGCGGGCTCGGCGTGCGTGCTATCCATGAAGATAAAACCGGCTTTGCTTACGCCGATGAAATTTCAGCGTCGGCACTGGCACAAGCGGCTAGCGCAGCACGCGGCATCGCCAACGCAGGCGCTGACAAAAAGCTGAATGTGGGCCAGCAGGTCGCGGCCCCCTCGCGCTACCAGGGACTCAATCCGTTGAGCAGCCTGGATGAAGCTGCGAAAATCAGCTTACTGTGTGAAATCGACGCCTATGCACGCTCGCTCGATAGCCGCGTGGTGGAAGTCATTGCCAGCGTTAACGGCAGTTATGATGAGGTGCTGGTGATCGCCACTGACGGCACCCTGGCCACCGATATCCGGCCGCTGGTGCGGGTTAACTGCACCGTGCTGGCAGAGCAGAATGGTCGTCGTGAGCGTGGCAGTGCCGGTGGCGGTGCGCGGGTCGATTATCAGTACTTTTTTGCCGCCGAAGCGGCCGCGGAAAGCGACAGCAATGCCTTACCGCGTTGGCAGACCTATGCCAAAGAGGCGGTACGGCAGGCGATCGTGAACCTCGACGCGCGTCCGGCTCCGGCCGGAACCATGCCGGTAGTGCTTGGCGCTGGCTGGCCGGGCGTATTACTGCACGAAGCCGTTGGTCATGGCCTGGAAGGCGATTTTAACCGTAAAGGTGCGTCAGCGTACTCAGGCAAAATCGGTGAAATGGTCGCATCTGAACTTTGCACCATTGTCGATGACGGTACCCTTAGCGACCGTCGCGGCTCATTAAGTGTCGATGACGAGGGCACTCCCGCTGGCTATAACGTTCTCATTGAGAAAGGGCGTCTGGTTGGCTACATGCAGGACAAAATGAATGCCCGGCTGATGGGTGTTGCTCCGACGGGCAACGGCCGGCGCGAGTCCTACGCCCATTTGCCGATGCCGCGTATGACCAATACCTATATGCTCGGCGGTGATGCTGCGCCGCAAGATATTATTGCCAGCGTGAAGCGTGGTATTTACGCACCACAGTTTGCCGGCGGCCAGGTCGATATTACCTCAGGTAAATTCGTGTTCTCGGCCTCCGAAGCCTATTTGATTGAAGATGGAAAGATCACCGCACCGCTGAAAGGGGCGACGCTGATTGGTAATGGTCCTGACGCTATGCGCCAGGTGTCCATGGTAGGTAATGACCTGGCGTTAGATACCGGCGTTGGGGTCTGTGGTAAAGACGGCCAGAGCGTACCGGTTGGCGTTGGCCAACCGACGTTAAAACTGGACGCACTGACCGTAGGTGGCACCGCTTAAGCGGTTGCCACCTCACGTAAGTATTTAAACAGCTCGCGGGCAGCAGCCGGAGGTTTGCCCTGTTGTTGCTGCTTTTGCGCTTGCCGGTAGAGCTGACGCAGTTTTTGCCGGTCAGCCAGCGGATAGGTTTCGACAAAGTCCTGAATGGCGCTGTCGCCGTCCGCGAGAATGGCATCGCGATATTTCTCGAGCTGATGAAACAAAGCATTTTGCTCAAGATGCGCATGCTCAAGCTCATGCAGTGCCTGCTCAATCGGCGCTGTGTCACGCTGGCGCATCATTTTGCCAATTTGTTGCAGTTGCCGGCGAAAGCCCTCGCGCTTATTACGAATGCGCTGAGCTAACTGAATGGCGTCAAGCAGTTCGTCATCCAGCGGCAGCTTGGCAAGCTTACCGGCCGGCAGGTCGACAAGTTTGGTGCCAAGCGCTTGTTGCGCTTCTGCTTCACGTTTAAGTTGAGATTTACTGACCAACTGATCATCGTCTTGGTCAAAGTCGTGACTATCTTGCATGGTATGTCCTCTGTGCTACCTGCGTAGTTTAACAGGCAACTGACCAGGCAACCAATGGAGTTTAGTTTGAAACCAGAATTAGCCGATTTAAAAACCGAGCTTGCCGATGTGAAGCAAGCCGTCGCCGACGCGCTGAGTTATGGCAAGAAGCTCGGCGCCAGTGCAATGGAGTGTGCCCTGACCCGTAGCCGGGGCATCAGCGTAGAAACCCGTCTGGGTGAAGTTGACACGGTAGAGTTCAATCAGGACGGGGCCCTGGGCATTACCTTGTACCAGGGCCAGCAAAAAGGTTCTGCTTCGACCACCGACTTATCTGCGGCGGCAATTCGCGCCAGTGTTGAAAAAGCGCTGGATATTGCCCGTTTTACCTCGCCTGATCCCTGTGCCGGCCTGGCGCCTGCCGAGCTGATGGCCTATGACAATCCTGATCTGGAACTTTGTCATCCCGGTGAGCAGTCGGCCGATTATGCTCTTGAGCAGGCGTTGCAATGTGAGCGTCACGCCCTGAATCTTGATGAGCGCATCGTTAATTCCGACGGTGCCAGCTACAGCAGTCACGTGGGTTATCGCGTCTACGGCAACAGCCATGGTTTTTTGGACGGTTACCTGCAGTCACGCCATGCCATGAGCTGTTCGTTAATTGGTAAGCAGGGCGATGCCATGCAACGCGATTTCGCCTACACCGTGGCGCGCGCGACCGGTGATCTGGAGAGCCCTGAGTATGTGGCGGAGCAGGCGGCTTACGAGACACTGGCCCGGCTGGGTGCGCGCAAAATCAACACCGCTAAAGTGCCGGTCATTTTCCGTGCCGATATTGCCAACAGCCTGTTTGGCCATTTTGTCGGTGCCATCAGTGGCGGCAACCTGTATCGCAAATCGAGCTTCTTGCTGGATCATCTGGGCGAACAGGTCTTACCCGACTGGCTGACCATTACCGAAACCCCGCACTTGTCGGGGGCGTTAGCAAGCTCGCCTTTTGATCATGAAGGGGTGGCCACACAGAACCGTACCATGGTCGAAAACGGTGTATTGCAAAGTTACCTGTTGACCAGCTACGCCGCGCGTAAACTGCAGATGCAGCCAACCGGACACGCCGGCGGCATTCATACCTGGCAGCTGACACAACAGCAGCAGAGTTTAGCTGACCTGTGTCGCACCATGGGCACCGGCCTCTTGGTCACGGAAGTGATGGGGCAAGGCGTCAATCTGGTCAACGGCGACTACTCGCGCGGCGCTGCCGGATTCTGGGTTGAAAATGGCGAAATTCAGTATCCGGTGGAAGAGATTACCATTGCCGGTAACCTGAAGGACATGTTGCGTAACATTGTCGCCATTGGCAATGACACCGACCTGCGCCACGGTGTGCGCACTGGCTCGGTGTTACTTGAGAGTTTGCACGTGGCCGGGAACTAACCCGGCCATAGTTGTGCTGACAGACTTATCCTAACAACAGGGTGGCCGTGCCAAGGAAGGCAAAAATACCGACCACATCGGTGACTGTGGTCAGAATCACGCCGCCGGCCAGCGCCGGATCAATATCGAATTTTTTCAAGATCAGCGGTACGGTCACGCCTGCCAGGCCCGCGGCCAGCAGGTTGGCCATCATCGCGAAGGCGATGATTCCCCCTATGACCAGATCTTGTTTCCAGATAGCGACTACTGCGGCAATCAACAATGCCCAGATGACCCCGTTGAGGGCACCGATCGCCAGCTCTTTGCCGATCAGCCAGCGCTGGTTACTGGCCCCAATATGACCCAGTGCCATACCGCGAATGACCAGTGTCAGGGTTTGCGATCCGGCAATCCCGCCCATGCTCGGTACAATGGTATTTAAAATGGCCAGAACAGCCATTTGCGCAAGAATATCCTCAAACATGGAGCTGACTGCGGCAGCCAGTAACGCGGTGACCAGATTCACCGCCAGCCACACTGTGCGGCGTCGGGTACTTTTTAGTACCGGCGCGAAAGTATCTTCGTCGTCCTCAAGACCGGCCATACTCAGCATTGAGTGCTGCGCCTCTTCGCGAATGATATCAACCACGTCATCAATGGTGATACGGCCGAGCAAGTGATTCTCAGAGTCAACCACCGGCGCTGAGATCCAGTCCTGGCGTTCAAACAGCTTGGCGACTTCGGTTTCATCCATGTCAACCGGAATGCTCTGCACGTCGGCTTCCATCACCTCACCGACCAGCTTGGCGGGGTCAACGGTGACCAGTCGCGAGATGGAAATCTCACCGATAAACTGGTCATCACGGCTGACAACATACAGCTTGTCGGTGGCCTCGGGGAGCTCGCCTTTTAACCGCAGGTAGCGCAAGACCACATCAATGGTCACATCCTGACGCAGCGTGATGGTATCGGTATTCATCATCGAGCCAGCGGTTTCGTCCTCGTAAGAGAGGGCTTTTTCCGCGCGATGGCGATCCTGCTCATCCATCGACTTGAGTACTTCCTGGTAAACCTGTTCCGGCAGACCACGAAGAACGTAAGCCAGGTCGTCGGTGTCCATGCCTTCAGTAGCGGCGGCCAGCTTCTCTGGCGCCATCTGGCGAATGACCGACTTTTGTACTTCTTCCGAGAGTTCTTCAAGAATATCGCCGTGCTCATCGGCATCGACGAGTTGCCAGATAATCGCCCGGGCTTTAGGTGGGGAAGACTCGAGCAGGAGTGCTACGTCCCATGCGGGCAGGTTATGTAACTGCCGGCGCGCCTGCACATACATGCCACGGGCGAGCGCTTCGGTCACGTCCTGGAGCCGTTGTTCGGCAAACTCTTTTTCGGCGACTTCTGGAAGCATGGTGAAAACTCCTATGGATATGAGGAGTTTATCTTATTTAGTGAGCGGCGTCAGCAGGAAGATGCGCGTCAGGCGTCTTCGTCAAAGCGTGCTTCAATTAAAGCCGCTATGGCGTCAACCGCCGGTTGCGCCTCGGGGCCCCGGGCGACAATGTCGATCTCTTTGCCCTGACCACTGGCCAGTAACAACAAGCACATGACGCTGGAGGCGTCGACTTCACGGCCGTCCTGAACAATGGCAACCCGGGCGTCAAACTTATGTGTCAGCTTAGCAAGTTTGGTAGCTGCCCGGGCATGTAAGCCGAGCTTGTTCTGAATAATGACAGTCTTTTTGACTTGCTGGCTCATTTGCGACGAAACCCCTCACGATGCCGGACCTGCACTTTAAACTCATGACCACTAAAGCGCTCGGCCAGCTGCTCGGCAATGTAAACCGAGCGGTGTTGGCCACCGGTGCAGCCTATACCAATGGTCAGGTAGCTGCGGTTACTGCGCTGAAAGTGCGGCAGCCAGGTACCGAGAAAAGTTTCCAACTGATAGATAAATTTAGTCACTAAAGGCTGCTGCGCAAAAAAGTGCTGCACCGCCTGGTCACTGCCGGTTAACGGCTTAAGTTCAGGCTCCCAATGGGGGTTTGGCAAAATACGCGCATCGAAAGCGTAATCAAGGTCAGGCGGCAGTCCATATTTGTAACCAAATGACTGGAACACGACGATCAGTCGCGAGGCGGCGCGGCCTAAGACCCGTTCGCTGACCTGCTCACTCAACTGATGCACACTGAGTTCGCTGCTCTCAATCCGCCAGGTTGCCCGTCCTGCCAGGGGCTCCAGTAACTTCGATTCCATCTGCAGTGCTTCGCTAAGCGGCATTTCATCACGCGACAGCGGATGCAAACGGCGGGTTTCACCAAAGCGTTGCAGCAGAACTTTATCGTTGGAATCGAGAAACAGAATCTCAGGCTTAATGTTGTCGGGGAGAAAATCGAGCGCGTCGCTCAGATCGTCATGATTGTCCGGTAAATTCCGTACATCGACACTGACGGCGACATTTTCGTAGCGGTCCTCGATAGCATGGACCAAGGTTGGCAGCAGCATGATGGGTAAGTTATCGACGCAATAGAATCCAAGATCTTCAAGTACCCGTAGGGCGATGGTCTTACCCGAACCTGAACGACCACTTACGATAATCAGTTGCATGGTCAGCCGCAGTTGTCGTCAGTGAAAAGTTGATAAAGTTCCTGATCATTTTGCGCGTCACGTAATGCGCGGGTGCAGGACTTATCGTTCAGTCGCTGCGCGACGGCAGCCAAGGTTTGCAGGTGCTGCTCGTGCTCTTCTTCGGGCACCAGCAGGGCAAAAACGATATCGACGGGCTGGTTATCAATGGCATCAAAGTCTATGGGCTCTGCCAGCGTCATTAAAATCGCTACCGGCTTGTTGGCACTTTGCAGGCGGCCATGAGGAATCGCCACGCCGAGGCCAATGCCTGTGCTGCCAAGACGTTCGCGGTTGAGCAAACTTTCAAACACGTCAAAGCTCGTGGTACCGGAAAGCCGTGGGGCAGCCAGCTGGCCGATCATTTCTAAAACTTTCTTCTTACTTGAGCCCGCGACTGCACGACGGGTGCAGTCGGGGCTTAACAGAGTGGATAAATCCATGATTTAGTGGCGTTTCATCTTTTCTTTATGTTTAATGACCTGGCGATCGAGCTTATCAATAAGACCGTCAATCGCCGCGTACATATTTTCGTGCTCTGAATCAGCGAAAATCTCGCCGCCGTTTACGTGCAGCGTAGCTTCCGCTTTTTGGGTTAACTTTTCAACATTTAAAATCACATGGACATTGGTGATATGGTCAAAGTGGCGCTCAAGCTTTGCAAACTTGGTGTTGACATAATCCCGCAACGCGTCAGTTATCTCAATATGATGACCAGTCAGATTAATTTGCATAACATCTTCCTTCTTTTGTCCAAGTTTCAAATTAGACGTTTGCGCTGACTCGAGGGCGGTATATTCAACGCCTCACGATACTTAGCAATCGTCCGTCTAGCGACCTGAATACCCTGATCTGCCATGAGTTGCGTGAGCTTATTGTCACTCAGTGGCTTTTTCGGATTTTCAGCAGCGACTAGTTTCTTCAGCAATGCCCTGATTGCGGTTGAAGAGCACTCTCCTCCCTGCTCAGTGGCTAACTGGCTGGAGAAGAAGTACTTCAATTCAAACACACCTCGGGGCGTATGCATATACTTTTGTGAAGTGACTCGGGATACGGTGGATTCGTGCATCTCGATAGCCTCAGCTATGTCAGCTAAGATCATCGGCTTCATGGCTTCTTCGCCATGTTCGAAAAAGGCTTGCTGGCGCTGTACGATGCTGCTCGCAACCTTCAGCAGGGTTTCATTGCGGCTCTCGATACTGCGAATGAACCACTTGGCTTCTTGTAGGTGTTGACGGATGTAAGTCATGTCCTCGCTTGCTCGGGAATCCTGTATTAACGCAGCGTAACTGCCGTTTACTTTTAGTTTAGGCAAACTTTGCGGATTTAGCTCAACCATCCAGCGATTATTTTGCTTGCGCACCACCACATCAGGAATCACGTAAGCGTCATCGGCGGTGCTGAAGCATTCACCGGGACGCGGCTGCAAATGCTGGATAATACTTAGGACCTCGGTCAATGCCGCTTCGTTCAATCGAAGTGCCCGGGACAGCGTGCGATAGTCGCGTAAACCAAGCAGTTCAACGTGATCGCGGACCGCCTTTTTGGCAGCGTCAAGATAAGGCGTCTGTTCAGGCAACTGTTGTAACTGCAACAACAGGCATTCGCTGACATCACGGGCGGCGACGCCAAGCGGGTCAAAGTGTTGGATACGTTTTAACACGACCGCCACTTCACTTTCTTCAATCGGTTCGTCAAGCTGCTGATTCAGTGCCTGGGTAAGTTCTTCCAACGTGACTTGCAGATAGCCGGCCGCATCAATGGCATCAATGATGGCCAGGCCAATTTGTTCATCGGTGGGTGTCATGTGAGCCAGCTGTAGCTGCCAGCGGAGATGGTCGTGCAGGGTTTCCTGGCTGCAACCATAGGTCATGGCATCGTATTCGGCGTCGTTCTGGCCGACCGCGCCCATTAAATCAGCAGTGTAATTCTGATCCCACTCTTCGCTGACTTCGACTTCGTCGTCACCATGTTCACGTAGTGGGTCGTCGACCTCTTCCTGCTCCAGCAGTGGATTTTCTTCCAGTGCTTGTTGTACTTCCTGCTGCAGTTCAAAGCTCGACAGTTGCAACAGGCGAATGGCTTGCTGCAGCTGAGGCGTCATCGACAGCTGCTGAGTATATTTTAATTGCAAGCCTTGTTTCATTCAGCACCACCTGCGAATAGCAACCACGCGGCTATAATGTGAACTGATCGCCTAAGTAGACGTCTTTTACCTGTTGGTTATTTAAAATAGTATGGGCGTCACCCTCAGCAATCAACTGCCCATGACTGACAATATACGCATGCTCACACACCGAGAGGGTTTCGCGCACGTTATGGTCAGTAATTAACACGCCTATACCGCGCTGACGCAGATGTTCGATAATCTTTTTGATATCGATGACTGAAATCGGATCGACGCCGGCAAACGGCTCATCGAGCAGAATAAACTGAGGTTCGGCCGCCAGTGCGCGGGCAATCTCGACCCGGCGCCGCTCACCGCCCGAAAGGCTCATGCCCAGACTATTGGCAATATGGCCGATGTGAAATTCTTCGAGCAGATTATCGAGCTTCTCTTCACGGGTATTGGCATCAAGCTCCTTACGGGTTTCCAGAATCGCCATAATGTTATCGCGCACCGTCAGCTTGCGAAAAATCGAGGATTCCTGTGGCAGGTAGCCAATACCACGTCGCGCGCGCTCGTGCATCGGTAACAATGAGATATCCTGTTCATCGAGCAGGATGCGCCCTTTGTCATGATTCACCAGCCCGACAATCATATAAAATGTTGTGGTTTTACCGGCGCCGTTAGGGCCGAGCAGGCCAATGACTTTGCCGGACTCTACAGTCAGGCTGACATCTTTGACGACCTGACGTTTTTTGTAAGACTTAGCGAGATGTTCAGCGATTAATCGGCTCATTGTTATCGTCGTTCTTTTTGCTCGGCTGAAAGATAGTGGTGACACGATCGCTGTCATCTTCACCACGAGAGGCACGCATTTGTTGCGTCGCGAAGTTATAAATAATTTCGTGTCCCCGAATCAGGCTATCGTCCTGAGTGACCTTAACATTCCCCGACATGGTCAGAAGCTGCTGACTTTCGTCATAGCGGATCACCTGAGCTTCGGCACGAATAATGCTGCCATCTTCAAGTTCCTGACGATAGGTCGCCGGATTACCCTCGGCGGTGAAAGAGCGCGTGCCGGTAGCCTCGTCCTGTGCTACCTCAAGGTGGTCAGCAGTAATTCTCAGGGTGCCCTGAGTAATCACCGCATTGTCTTCAAAGACTGCGATCTTGTTTTGAATATCAAACCAGTCGCGCTCAGAGCGTATTTCAATATTCTGCTCGAAGTCAGCCTTACCCTGCGCCAGAACTGTACCGTTCGAGACGCCAAGCAGGGCGATGACCAGCAGGGCAAACTTAAGGCTGCGGTAGGCGGGTGTAAATGGTTTGTACATGTTCATTTAATTCCAAAGTTTCGGCGCTGAGATCGGCAATCATACCATTTCCGCGCACTAAAAAGTTTTTCCCGTAAATAGTTACCGGCTCATCAGTTACCATGGTTTCAGCCAGGGTGTCGATGGTCAGATAGCTGGTTTCAACGCGTTCCAGATAATCATCGTCGGTCAAATGTGTAATGACGATATCGCGCTCCAGCACTAGCGTTTTATCGTCGTAAAAAGAGCCCTGTTCGGCTACTACCTGCCACTCGCTTCCATCTTCGCTGACCCGAACACGGTATTCAGGCGAGGTGAGCTCCGTGAGTCCAATTGGACTGTAGTGCGTCATTTTGGTTGCATTAATTCGATGGACCAGCTTACCTTCGGCGTTGTAAACCCGGGTACGCAAGCCTTGGGCAATAAAGTCAGGGGGTACTTCCCGAAACTGCGGATTAATGGTGGCATCCTCATCCGTGTCAAAGGGACGCCAGATGAGCAGCGCTCCGAGAATGAATAAAATCGCCAGAATCCAGCTGAGTTGGCGGTTCATACGCTGGCTCCGCCCTGCAGTTGCAAGTGCCCCTGACTGAGTAAAATGAGATCACTTAATTCGCGCACGGCGCCAAAGCCACCGCGCATGCTGGTAATGTAATCAGCCTGTTGTTGCACCCAGGGGTGCGCATCCTGCGTTGCGACACCAATGCCGGCGCGCTGAATCATCAGTACATCGGGCACATCATCGCCCATGCTGGCAATGGCGGCATCCGTTAAATCATATTTACTGGCCAGTTTCTGGTACACCGCAAGTTTTTCTGTGGTGCCCTGATAAATCTCCGTCACGCCCAGCGCGCGCATGCGCTGCTCGACAATGTGCGACTGGCGGCCGGTAATAACGGCAACCTGGACGCCGCTATTGAGCAGTGCCTTAACGCCAAAGCCGTCGCGGGTATGGAAAGCTTTGAGCTCTTCACCGTCATTGCCTAAATAAATACGGCCGTCGGAAAATACGCCGTCGATATCAAAAATCACCAGCTTAATGGCTTGCAGGCTGACAAAAAGTGACTCGCTGATATCACCGTACCAGGTGCTGATCGTTGCTTGTGGCATTACATTACCCCCGCTTTTAGCAGGTCATGCATGTTCAGAGCTCCGACCGGCTTTTGCGCATCATCAACTGCAAACAGACCGTTAATTTTACGGTCTTCCATCAGTTTTAAGCCTTCGGCAGCAAGCACGTCGGCACTAATCGTAATAGGATTACGGGTCATGACCCGGTCAATTTGTGCTTGGTGTACGTCAATACGCTGGTCCAGAATGCGGCGCAGGTCGCCGTCAGTGAAAACGCCCACCAGGCGTTGCTGCGCATCAACAATGCCGGTCATCCCCAGACCTTTACGTGACATTTCCAGCAATGCATCACTCAGACTAGCATCGGCGTTTACCAACGGCATCCGCTCGCCTTTGTGCATGACATCGTGAATATGCAGTAGCAGACGTCGGCCCAGACTACCGCCCGGATGGGACATGGCAAAGTCATCGGCGGTAAAGCCCCGCGCATGCAGCAGTGCGACCGCCAGCGCGTCACCCATGGCCAGCGTGGCGGTGGTTGATGAGGTCGGCGCCAGTCCGAGCGGGCATGCTTCTTGCTCGACGGCGATACAAATATGCACATCGGCAAGTTCAGCCAAAGTCGACTGCGGATTGCCAGTCATACTAATCAAATGCGCACCACGGCGTTTTATCAGCGGCGCAATACTGAGCACCTCGCCGGTCTCGCCAGAATTGGAAATGGCCAGCACCACATCATCTGAGGTGATCATGCCAAGATCACCGTGGCTGGCTTCACCGGGGTGAACAAAAAAAGCAGGCGTGCCGGTAGAGGCGAGGGTGGCTGCGATTTTACCGCCAATGTGGCCGGATTTGCCCATGCCCAGCACGATCACCCGGCCTTTACAGGCAAGCAGACACTCACAGGCGCGGGTAAAGTTCGCATCCAGATAACGCTTCAGGTCACTCACTGAGCGCGCCTCGATGTCCAGCACCGACGCGGCAAGTGAGGTAAATGTTTCGGTTTTCGCAGCAGTCATGGCAAACCCTAATCTGAACTTTAAAGTTGCAATAAGCCAATGATAACCGATCGATTCTGCAAATGCAGACGTAAAACTGCAGGTTATAAATGATTTGTCACAAAATTTACCGCCGCGAGCTAGGGTATGCCTTCGTTTTCAGGTAAACTAGGCGGTCTGAAACGTAAGGAAGAACCAGTTATGACAAGCGCTAACGCGGATGATCTCGTCGTCATTGAAAATCTGGACTTCGCGCATAATTATGGTGCGAAAGAGGTCTTTAACGGCCTGAATATGAAGATCCCCCGTGGCAAAATTACAGCCGTCATGGGGCCCAGTGGTATTGGAAAAACTACATTACTACGCCTGATCGGCGGTCAGCTCAAGCCACAAAAGGGTTCCATAAAGTTCGCCGGGCACAATATCCCGGAGCTGTCTCGCTCGGATTTGTATGAACAGCGTAAACGCATGAGCATGTTGTTTCAAAGCGGCGCTTTGTTCACTGATCTGTCAGTGTTCGACAATATTGCCTTTCCGTTACGGGAACATAGCGATCTGAGCGAAGAGATTATTGAAACCATCGTCCTGTTGAAACTTGAGGCGGTAGGTTTGCGCGGCGCCCGGCACCTGATGCCGGCCGAGTTGTCCGGCGGTATGTCCCGTCGCGCGGCGCTGGCGCGCGCCATCGCGCTCGACCCTGAACTGATCATGTACGATGAGCCGTTTGCCGGTCAGGATCCGATTTCGATGGGCGTCATTGTGAAGCTGATTAAATCGCTCAATAGCTCGTTGGGTATCACCAGTGTTGTCGTTACCCACGACGTGGCTGAGGTGCTGACCATTGCCGATCAGGTGTTCATTGTCGCCGACCAAAAGGTGGTGGCGTCTGGCTCACCTGAGGAGTTAAAGCAGTCGGATGATCCACTGGTGCAGCAGTTCCTTGAGGGTGAAGCTGACGGTCCTGTGGCTTTTCATTATAAAGCGCCAAGCCTGGCCAAAGAGGTATTAGGGAAAGATATCAACGAAGGGGAAGGTCATGCTGGATAAGGTGGCAGCCTTAGGAAAGACAGTTTTAGATAACATTGCCGGAGCTGGCAAAGCCATGGTGATGCTGGTGCGGGCATTGATAGGTAAGCCGCAGCTTCGCAAGTCATGGCCGTTACTGATGCAGCAAATGTACTCAGTGGGTGTGTTGTCGCTCATCATCATTATTATCAGTGGACTGTTCATCGGCATGGTGCTGGGCCTGCAGGGCTACAAAATTTTGGTCGATTTCGGGGCCGAGCAGAGCCTTGGGCCCATGGTTGCGCTCTCATTGCTGCGCGAGTTAGGACCGGTGGTGACGGCGTTGTTATTTGCCGGCCGCGCCGGTTCAGCACTGACCGCTGAAATTGGTCTGATGAAGGCGACTGAACAGCTGTCGAGTTTGGAGATGATGGCCGTCGACCCTTTACGTCGCGTTATTTCGCCACGCTTTTGGGCCGGTTTTTATAGTATGCCGCTACTGGCACTGATTTTTTCTGCCGTAGGTATTTATGGCGGTTATCTGGTCGGTGTGCGCTGGCTGGGTGTTGATGAAGGCGCGTTCTGGTCGGTGATGCAGTCGAATGTCGAATGGGGCCAGGACATTTTAAACGGCATTATTAAGAGTTTAGTTTTTGCATTCGTGGTGACCTGGATTGCCCTACATAAAGGCTATCATTGTGTGCCTACTTCGGTGGGTATCAGTCGGGCCACGACATCAACGGTGGTCACCGCCTCGCTGGCGGTGCTGGGTCTGGATTTTGTTCTTACTGCACTGATGTTTGGATAATAAATTATGGAATCAAGAAATACGCAGTTAGCGGTTGGTTTTTTTGTCATTATCGGCGTTCTAGCCTTGTTGTTCCTGGGCTTGCGCGCCGCTAATACCAGTTTTTCGGCCAATGGCGAGACATATAAATTATATGCAAAGTTTGACAACATCGGTGGTCTGAAAGAGCGCTCACCGGTTAAAGTAGGCGGTGTGGTCGTCGGAAGGGTCAGCAACATTACCCTCGACGGTGAGTATTATGAACCGTTAGTCGAAATGACCATTAGTAAGAAGTATGACGAATTTTCGAATACATCGTCGGTCTCAGTACTTACCTCGGGGCTTTTAGGCGAACAATATATTGGCCTCAGCCCCGGCTTTATTGACGATACCGTAGAAATGTTAGATGACGGTGACTACATTCAGGACACGAAATCGGCGCTGGTGTTAGAAGACCTGATTGGTCAGTTCTTATTTAGCCAGGGCAATGATTAAGGAGTAGGCATGAAAAGCTTATCGGCACTCTTGTTGACAGCGTTGTTGGTGGTCACGGGAACTGCACAGGCAGAGTCTGATGTGGTGCGTGGCGAAAACCCTTATGAGCTGCTTCAGCGGGTAGCGAATAAAACCGCTGAGCGTATTGCCAATGAACGTTCTAAAATTAATGAAGATCTCGACTATTTGCGCACCATCATTCGCGAAGAACTGTTGCCTTATGTCGATGCCACCTATGCCGCGAAACGCGTGCTTGGCCGTAACCTGAAGGACACGACGGCAGAGCAGCGTCAGGAATTTTATTCGGTATTCCGTGATTATCTGATTGCCACCTATGGCCGTGCATTTACGCAATATGACGAAGACAAACATCACTTTGAGTTCGAGCGGGCGCGGGAAGTGGAACCGGAAGATCGTATGGTCGAAGTGAAAACCCGTCTGATCGAAGAAGGTCGTCCACCTATTCGTTTGGACTTTAAAATGCGCTACGACGAAGACGAGCGACTTTGGAAAGCTTACGACCTCGTGGTTGAGGGGGTCAGCCTGCTGAGCAGTCAGTCAGCGGAGATTTCCTCAGTGATCCGCAGCCGCGGTATTGATGGGACCATTGAGCTGTTGCGCGAGAAAGCAAAACAGCCTATTCAGCCTTATGACGAAGGGCAAAGTTAAACCATGGCCGACGCGAAATTAAGCTGGCAGCACGACAACGGCAAGCTCGCCTTCGATGGTGAGCTGACGCGCGCAACCGTGCCTGCAGCATGGGAGCAGCGTGATAGCTGGCAAAGCGAAGCTGGCGACCAGTTGCAGGTTGATTTGTCCGAAGTGGAGCATGTGGACTCCGCTGGTGTGGCAATGCTGCTACAGTTAAAGAAGTACCTGATGCAAAAGGATTGTGAACTAACTATTCTGAATCCGAGTCAACAGTTTAAAGCAATTGTCGAAGTAAGCGGTGGAACAGATCTTCTGGAACTTGCGTCTGAAGAGTAATTGCGTAACCATCCTTACCTGTCACTCAAGTAACCATAAATGAAAGACTCATGACCAGCGAAGACATTAAACAACTGCTCAATGACGCACTGCAACTTGATGAAGTTGTGGTAAAAGTAGACGGTAGTCACGCAAACATTACTGCCGTCGGCGAACTATTTGCCGACCTGAGCCGAGTGAAAAAACAGCAAACTGTGTACGCACCTCTCAAAGAGCTAATCGCCAGTGGCGAGCTTCATGCGGTTTCAATCAAAACTTATACCCCTTCGGAATGGCAACGCGAGAAGAAACTCGCAATGCTGAGCTAACAGAGAGTCTGGCGTTATGCAAAAATTTGTAATTACTGGCGGCGAGAAGCTGCACGGTGAGGTTGTGATCTCAGGCGCAAAAAATGCTGCGCTACCGATTTTGATGGCTAGCCTGCTGGCGACCGATGATGTCGAGATCAACAATGTTCCGGCCTTACAGGACGTGCGCACCTCATTAAAGCTGCTGGCCGATCTCGGCGTGACGCACACTCAGCTTGATGCCAATAGTTACCGCATTCACCCGCAGCAACTGACAAATCACATCGCCAGCTATGATCTGGTAAAAACCATGCGCGCTTCCATTCTAGTGCTAGGGCCATTGCTCGCACGCCACGGCGAAGCACAGGTTTCCTTGCCTGGTGGCTGTGCGATTGGGGCACGCCCGGTGAACCTGCACATTGAAGGACTGCGTCAGATGGGCGCGCAAATTACGGTGGAAAATGGTTACATCAATGCCACCGTCGACGGCCGGTTACAAGGCGCCCAGATTCTGCTCGACACGGTCAGTGTGACTGGTACCGAAAACTTAATGATGGCCGCCACCCTGGCAAGCGGTGTGACGACTATTGAAAACGCGGCGCGTGAACCTGAAGTTGTCGATCTGGCTAACTTTCTGAATGCAATGGGCGCAGATATTCGCGGCGCGGGTACTGACACCATTGAAATTCATGGCGTCGAAAAATTAGGTGGCGGTAGCTACGCCGTGCAACCTGATCGCATTGAAACCGGTACCTTTTTGGTCGCGGCATTAGTGACCGGAGGCGATGTCACCTGTAAGAATACCGACCCGGGCATGCTCGACGCGGTGCTGAAAAAACTCACCGAGGCCGGTGCGACGATTACCAAAGGTGACGACTGGATTCGACTGCAGGCGCCCCAACGGCCGAAGCCGGTGAATATTATCACCGCGCCGCATCCGGCATTTCCGACCGATATGCAGGCTCAGTTCTGTGCCCTGAACGCGATTGCTGATGGTTCCGGCTGGGTGCGCGAGACGATCTTTGAGAATCGTTTTATGCATGTTCCTGAACTGCAACGTATGGGCGCGCAGATTGAACTTGAGGGGAATACCGCGATAAGCAAAGGGGTTGCGCAACTGGCCGGTGCTCAGGTCATGTGTACCGATTTACGCGCTTCAGCGTCACTGGTAATTGCTGGCTTGGTGGCCAAAGGGCAAACCACGGTCGAGCGTATTTATCATATCGACCGTGGCTATGAGGCCATTGAGAAGAAACTCACAGCGCTGGGCGCGAACATCGAGCGTCAGGATTAACCCCGCCTGTTAATAACTGAGCTTACTGATGGTAACAGTCGTCGTAAGCTCAGTATTGTCACGAATAAAACGTACTTCGAGTTCCGTTCCTGGCTTTGTATTGGAAATCAGAGCCAAGCCCTCAGCAGACGACGCGATAGGTTGTCCGGCAATTTCAATAATATAATCATCCGCCCGCAAACCTGCGCGATCGGCGGGACTGTTCGGGTCGACTCCGGTAACCAAAATACCCGGTTGTTGCTGCGATTGTGGACGGTCACCGGTATTCACGCCAAGATACCCGCGTACCACTTCACCTTCTTCAATGAGCTTCGTCATGATGTCGTGGGCGAGTACATAGGGGACGGCAAAATAAATGCCTTCCACGCCCTGACCTGCCGGACCGCGAAACTGCGCGTTATTAATACCAACCAGATAGCCTTCGCTGTTAACCAGCGCACCGCCCGAGGCGCCCTCATTAATTACAGCATCCATCTGTAACAGGTCGGCATGGCTGTTGATCACGCCCATACGGCCGCCGGTGGCGCTGATAATACCTTGTGTGATGGTTTGCCCGAGATTGAGCGGATTACCTATAGCAAGGACGACATCGCCCACATTGGAACGTAACTGCAAGTCCTGCGGAATAATCGGCAGGTTATCAAGCTCAATGCGCAATACCGCCAGGTCGGTGACCGGGTCAGTACCAATCACCTGCGCGCTGGTTTGCCGACCGTCCTGCAAGGCTACCTGAATGCTACTGACATTTGCGACCACGTGTGCGGCGGTCAGAATATGACCGACATTGTCCATAATTATGCCCGAACCCAGTCGCAGGACGGTATTGGGACGACGGTTATAGTAGGAACCTCGTACTTCTGACAGACTGTAAATATTCACCACCGCCGGGGCCGCGCGATTGACGGCTTTGGCAAAAGACATCGGTTGGTCAGGTGTGACTCGCTCGGCCTGCCAGGCGCTGATAAGCGGCTGAAGCCAAATGACGAACGCTGCAACAACAAGCCCAAGAATCACCGAACGTATGACGTAGCCGATCCAACTACCTGACTTGCGTTGTTGCATGAGGACATCCATTAGCGAATTGATGTGACGATAAAAATTAGCATAACACTTCTGGAAAAAAGAAGGCAGCCCTAAAGAGCTGCCTGTAAATTATGCGCTGTGTGCAGTCAATGTTTGCTGCTGTTAAACGATATGGGGTTAGCCACCGCGTAATACAAGGTAAAGCGATGAATTTCCGCGCTGAATATTCAGTGCGACCACACCCTCAGCGTTGTCCAGTACGTTGCGCAACTCAGCGACCGAGTTCACGCCCTGACGGTTGACCGCAACAATGATGTCATCTTTGCGTAAACCATAACGTGCTGCCATTGAACCTTCTTCAAGCTCAGTGATGGTAATGCCACCACCGTCGGCCGGTGCCAGCGTTGCGCCTTGCAGGGCGGGGTGCAGCTGCTCAGCCTCTACTGAGGTTTCTTCTGCGGTAAGCGTTACTGAGAAGGTCTGGGTATCGCCGTCACGCAAGACGGTAATATTGATTGGCTTACCAATACCGAGCGTCTTCACCCGTGCGGTTAAATCACCAAAGCTACGGATCTTCTCACCATTGACGCCGACAATAACGTCGCCTGACTGCAAGCCAGCTTTTGCAGCCGCGCTCTCAGGCAGAACCTCGGCAATGAAGGCACCTTGCTTGGCATCCAGATTCAGGGCTTCCGCAATATCGGCTGTCAGATCGTTACCACGAACACCTAATACGCCGCGGCGCACTTCGCCGAACTCAATAAGCTGCTGTACCAGAGCTTGCATCATATCTGACGGAATGGCGAAACCGATACCAATGTTGCCGCCGGTCGGGCCTAAAATAGCGGTGTTAATGCCAATTAACTGACCATCAAGGGTGACCAGTGCACCGCCTGAGTTACCGCTGTTAATGGCTGCGTCGGTCTGGATGAAATTCTCAATTTCTTCAATGCCCAGACCGCTGCGACCCAGCGCACTGACAATACCGGAGGTAACGGTTTGTCCGAGGCCAAAGGGGTTACCGATCGCAACGACAAAATCACCGACACGCAAATCACGCGAGCGGCCAATTTCAACTTCAGTCAGGTTCTCGCCGTTTTTAATTTTCAGCAGGGCGATATCTGAGTTCGCATCTGTACCGATGACTTCAGCATCAAACTGCTCACCATCTTTCAGGGTCACTAATATCTCAGTAGCGCCCTCAATCACATGGTTATTGGTCACCACATAACCGTTTTCGGCATCAATAATTACGCCTGAGCCCAGCCCCCGGAAAGGTCGCTCCTGAACTTGCTCACGCGGACCATTGGGGCCAAAGAAAAAGCGGAACATATCGGGAATACGTTGCCGTACTTCGCGACTGCCCTTCACAGAAATATTCACTACCGCAGGGGTAACTTCTTCCAGCATGGGCGCCAGAGTTGGCGTTTCATCTTTGTCGCTGAAGAAAGGGATATTGGCCTGCGCGCTTGTGCCAAGCGCCAACACGCCGGTGAGGGTGATAACTGCTAATAATTTAAATCTCATAGGGTACAGACTCCTTTAATCATCACGACCATGCTTTAGGGCATGCGTGCAAGTAAAGACCGACCCTATTGAGATAAGTTCAGCTCACGAATGTTTCAAGATGTTTTTTCAGTTGAGCTGGAAAAAAGACCGCTCTTTTTTTCAGAGTAATCCCGCGGCGGCTGTTCAGCCGTCTCTTGCTTACCCTTCGAGCTGTCTTTTTGCAGCTGACTGGCCATGCGTAACTGGCGCATGGTGTCCTCTGCAAAAAAAGGTAGACTCGGTTGCGTTTGCTCGCGCTGCAGCAGGTCAGAGCTATGGTTCAAATAAGCTTTCAGTTTTTCCTGGGTTTCTTCCAGTTGTTCAACCAATGCGGTCGCGGTGGCAAAATGCTCGGCGACTTCCTGCTGATACGAAGCCAGTTGTTCACGGCTTTGCTGTACTTCAGCATTCAGGCGCGCCTCATCAGAGTGCTCTTTCAGCCAGTAGCGGGCAACAAAGAAGCCAACAACAGCCCCTGCCAATACTAAAAGAATGCCAATGATTGCATTCATAAAAACTCCTTAAAAACGCGATTCACATGATAAACTAGACCCCCATAGCATAATCCAGAATAGGGTCGAAGTGGTAGTGACAACGCAAAACATCACCCCATTGAGCAAATATGAAGCAGATCTGGCCTCGGGAGGCTTTACTCCGGACGCCGCCCAGCGTCGTGCTGTGGAAGAGCTGCAACGACTATATGATGAACTGCTGGCACATCGTACCGACGCCAACGCAGGCTGGCTGTCGCGCTTGAAAAAACGCTTCGGCAAAGAGCCCGCCACGCCTCAGGGTATTTACTTCTGGGGTGGCGTGGGGCGCGGTAAGACCTATTTGGTCGATACCTTTTACGACACGCTACCATTTGACGAAAAGCTACGCGTGCACTTTCACCGCTTTATGCATCGGGTACACAAAGAGCTGAAAGAACTGAAAGGCAAGAGCGATCCGTTGCCGATCATTGCCGACAAACTTGCCAGCGAAGCCCGGGTGATTTGTTTTGATGAGTTTTTTGTGCAGGACATTACCGATGCCATGATACTGGGCACCCTGATGCAAGAGCTGTTCAGCCGCGGCGTCGTTCTGGTCGCTACCTCAAATATTGAACCCGACGACCTTTATAAAAATGGACTGCAACGGCAGCGGTTTCTGCCCGCTATCGAGCTGATTAAAACCCATTGCACTATTATCAATGTCGACAACGGCATTGATTACCGCCTGCGCACCCTGACCAAAGCAGAAATCTACCACTCACCGCTCGATGCCGAAGCAGATCAGAACCTGAAACGTTATTTCACCCAACTGGCACCTGATCACTGCAGTCGTAATACCGACGGCACCATTCGTATTAATGGCCGTGACATTCCGGTACGGCTGGAGTGCGACGATGTGGCGTTATTCGAGTTCGAGGCCATCTGTGGTGGACCGCGCTCGCAAAATGACTACATTGAGCTGGCGCAGCTGTACCACGCTGTGCTGATCAGCAACGTGCCGCAGCTCGGCAGCCATAACGAGGACGCCGCGCGCCGTTTCCTCGCCCTGGTCGACGAATTCTATGAGCGCCGCGTCAAGTTGATCCTTTCAGCCGCGGTGCCGCTGGAACAGATCTACAGCGAGGGCAAACTGAAGTTTGAGTATCAGCGGTGTATTTCGCGCCTGCAAGAAATGCAAAGTCACGACTACCTCGCCCAAGAGCACAAACCCTGATAAGAGCAAAGGCGTTATTGGATAATAGATATTGGATATTGGAAAGCCGTCAACCAATAACTAATATCCAGTAACCAATAACTAATATCCAGTAACCAATAACGTCTTCGCTCTTAGTTGATCTTTTGAGCGGTTTTCCCTATAATCCGCGCAGCCCACGTTACAGGTACAACTAACCAGTGTGTGGCACAGCCACAGCGGTTGTTGTGGTTCGCGGGGAAGCCCGGAACTACTGTCGTGAACCTTTAATAAAGAGTATGTTTCAATGAGTACATTTGTTGCAAAACCAGAAACTGTACAACGTGACTGGTATGTTATTGACGCTGAAGGCAAAACGTTAGGTCGTCTGGCGACTGAAGTTGCGCGTCGCCTGCGCGGTAAGCATAAGCCTGAGTACACTCCTCACGTCGACACTGGTGATTACATCATCATCGTTAACGCTGAGAAAGTTGCAGTTACTGGCCGTAAGGCACAGAACAAGATTTATTATTCACACTCTGGGTATCCAGGTGGTATCAAGGAAATCAACTTTGAGAAGTTGATCGCCAAGGCACCAGAAATGGTCATTCAGAAAGCGGTGAAAGGTATGTTACCTCGTGGTCCACTAGGTCGTGCCATGTTCCGTAAACTGAAAGTATATGCAGGCGCAGAGCACAACCACGTTGCTCAGCAGCCTAAACAACTTGAAATTTAAGACGGAGCATTAAGAAAATGGCAGAGAATCAATACTACGGTACTGGTCGTCGCAAAAGCTCTACTGCACGCGTTTTCTTGCGTCCGGGCAGCGGCAACATCAGCATCAATAACCGCACTCTCGAAGAATACTTCGGCCGTGAAACCGCACAAATGGTTGTTCGTCAGCCACTTGAGCTGGTTGACATGGTTGAGAAATTCGACTTATACATCACTGTAAAAGGTGGTGGCGCAAGTGGTCAGGCGGGCGCAGTTCGCCACGGTATCACTCGTGCATTAATGCAATACGACGAAGCCCTGCGTGGCGACCTGCGTCGTGCTGGTTACGTAACTCGTGACGCACGTCAGGTTGAACGTAAGAAAGTTGGCTTGCACAAAGCTCGTAAGCGTCCACAGTTCTCGAAGCGTTAATTGCAAAAGTTACCGTTTACGAAACGATACGTTTTCGAATACGAAAAACCCGGCCTTTGTGCCGGGTTTTTTGTCTTTGACCTTGTAAAAATCAGGGTATTTCTTTATCATCTGAAAGCATTTTTTTGCCGATTGCCTCTGCGCAACAGTGCAAGCAATTCTAACGCAGCAGCTAATTACTGACTTCGCGGCCAAGTCCCGCGGAGCGTCCAAACTGGAGAGTAAGTGGATGAGCAATGCGCCTGTAGATAAAGGCCGCCGTCGTTTTCTGACTGTCGCAACCTCTGTGGTTGGTGCAGCAGGCGCGGTGGGTGTTGCCGTTCCTTTCATTGCGTCGTGGAACCCAAGTGCGAGAGCTAAAAACGCGGGTGCGCCAGTGGAAGTGAACATCGGAAAAGCCGAACCGGGTCAGATGATCCGTGTGGAATGGCGTGGCCAGCCGGTCTGGGTGGTGCGTCGTACGCCGGAAATGTTAGCAGGGCTGGATGGTCTCGCTGATCTTTTACGTGACCCGAATTCAGAAGAGCCTCAACAACCTGAGTATGCGCAGAACCAGTACCGTTCACGCAGAAAAGAATACTTTGTTGCGGTCGGTATTTGTACGCACTTAGGTTGCTCGCCGCAGTATCTGGAAGATACGTTCGCTGAGCAGGTTGAAGGTGTCAATGCCGGTTTCTTCTGCCCATGTCACGGTTCAAAATTTGATATCGCTGGTCGCGTATTCGAAGGCGTTCCTGCACCATACAATCTGGTGGTTCCGCCGCATTACTATATCGACGATAACACCATTCTCGTGGGTCAAGACGGGGAGCAAGCCTGATGAAAAATCTTATCGCATGGTTTGACGAACGCATTCCGATGACCAAGACATGGAATATCCACCTGGCGCAATACCCAGCTCCAAAAAACTTTAACTTCTGGTACGTCTTTGGTGCGCTGGCGATGTTGGTGCTGGTTAATCAGATTCTGACCGGTATCTGGCTGACCATGAATTACGTGCCGTCAGCAGAGGGTGCATTTGCCTCTGTTGAATATATTATGCGCGACGTCGACTACGGCTGGTTACTGCGCTATATGCACTCGACTGGCGCCTCGGCCTTCTTCGTGGTGGTGTATCTGCACATGTTCCGCGGCATGATGTATGGCTCGTACCAGAAGCCACGCGAATTGCTGTGGGTGTTCGGTATGCTGATCTTCCTGGTGCTCATGGCCGAAGCATTCATGGGTTATCTGTTACCTTGGGGACAAATGTCCTATTGGGGTGCGCAGGTTATCATTTCACTGTTTGGTGCTATTCCAATTATCGGTGACGACCTGACCCTGTGGATCCGTGGTGACTACGTTATCTCCGGTGCTACCCTGAACCGCTTTTTCGCGCTGCACGTCATCGCACTGCCGCTGGTACTGGTCATTCTCGTGTTCCTGCATATTATTGCACTGCACGAAGTGGGCTCCAATAACCCGGAAGGCGTACCTATTAAGAAGAAAAAGGGCTCGGTCTCTGAAGAAGAGAAACCAAACTTCAAGTTCCATGAGCGCTTCACCAAGAAGTATGACATTGTCGACTCTATTCCGTTTTACCCATACTACGTGGTGAAAGATCTGGTTGGCGTCGGCATCTTCCTGTTCTTCTTCTGTTACGTAATTTTCTTCGCTCCGGCGATGGGAGGCTTGTTCCTTGAGCCACCAAACTTTGAACCGGCGAATCCGCTGAAGACCCCAGAGCATATTGCTCCGGTGTGGTACTTCACGCCGTTCTACGCAATTTTACGTGCGGTTCCGGATAAGCTCCTGGGTGTTATCCTGATGTTTGGTGCGATTGTAGCGCTGTTCCTGTTGCCATGGCTTGACCGCGGCAAGGTGCGGTCAATTCGCTACCGCAGCGGCTTCCACAAGCTGAACCTGACCATTTTTGCAGTTAGTTTTGTGGCGCTAGGCTACTTAGGTCTGAAGCCCGCGACTGAGGTCTACACCTTATTCTCGCGAATCTTCACCTTCTTGTACTTCGCTTTCTTCGTACTGCTGTTCTTCTACAGTAAAAACGAAAACACGAAGCCAGTTCCAGAGAGGATTACTAAGTGATGAAACAGTTTCTGAAAACGACTCTTCTGGTAGCCGCTACAATCTGGTCAGTTGCAGGTTTTGCAGCTGACCCGACGGTGCCACTTGATGAAGCTAAAGTTGATTTGCATGACAAAGCCTCTTTGCAGCGCGGTGCACAACTTTTCATGAACTACTGTCTGGGTTGCCACTCCATGGAGTACCAGCGTTATAACCGTACCTTTAATGACTTAGGTATTCCGCTGGAATTGGGTATGGAAAACCTGCAATTTACCGGTGAAAAAGTAGGTGATCTGATCACCAACGCCATGCCAACTGAAGCTGCTGAAAACTGGTTTGGTACGGCTGCACCTGATTTGACTCTGGTATCACGTGTCCGTGGTGCGGATTGGATTTACACCTATCTGCGTACATTCTATGTCGACGAGTCACGCCCGTTTGGTGTCAACAATGCTGTGTTCCCGAACGTGGGTATGCCGCATGTGTTACAAGAGCTGCAGGGTGTGCCACGTAAAACGACTGAAGAGCGCATGATCGACGGTGAAATGCAGGACGTTTATGTTGGCATTAAAACCGACGGTAGCGGCATGCTAAGTGAATCTGAATACGACCAGGCCATGTTAGATTTAACTAACTTCCTGGTTTATACCGGCGAACCTATGTTGCTTGAGCAACGTCGTATGGGTTGGTATGTATTCGGTTTCTTATTGGTCTTTACAATTTTAGCTTGGTTACTGAAGCGCGAATTCTTTAAAGACGTGAAGAAATGATGGAGAAAGACATGTCGGTTGCGGCAAATAAGCGGTCAGTGATGACCTTGTATTCAGGGCGTAATGACTTACGTAGTCATCAAGCCCGAATCGTTTTGGCTGAAAAAGGCGTGAGTGTCGAAATCACTTATGTCGACAGCGATCAAATGCCAGAAGACCTGTTGCAGTTAAATCCTTATCCGGATGCGCTGCCAACGCTGGTTGATCGCGAGCTTGTGCTTTATAACGCCCATATCATCATGGAGTACCTTGATGAGCGATTCCCGCATCCGCCATTAATGCCGGTGTACCCAGTGGCTCGCGGTACCAGTCGTTTGATGATGTATCGCATTGAACGCGACTGGTACAGTCTGGCTGACAGCATCGAAAAAGGTGGCAAGGGCGTTGAGGCCGCGCGTCAGGAATTACGTGAAGGAATTCTGGCGCTGGCACCTATTTTCGCCGATACACCTTTCTTCATGAGTGAAGAATTCACCTTGGTGGACTGCTATCTGGCGCCGCTATTATGGCGTTTGCCAAGCTATGGCATCAGCCTTGAAGGTGCTGCCGCGAAAGCTGTTAAGGCATATATGTTGCGCGTGTTTGAGCGTGACTCCTTCCAGGACTCGCTGACCGATATCGAGCGGGACCTCGGCCGGTGAGTGAGCTGAGTGCAATGTCGGCACGCCGCCCGTATATGTTGCGGGCGGTGTACGAATGGCTGGTGGACAATCAGCTGACCCCGCATCTGGTGGTTGATGCAAATCAACCTGGTTGTCAGGTGCCATTTGAGTTTGTCCAGGACGGTCAGATTGTCCTGAACATTGCGCCTTCAGCAGTAGGTAATCTGCAACTGGCCAACGACCGCGTTGAGTTCAACGCCCGCTTCTCGGGTAAGCCTCATCATGTCTATGTGCCGATGGTGGCCGTAGTAGCCCTGTACGCGCGTGAAAACGGCGCTGGCACCATCTTTGAAGAAGAGCCGCAACTCGAAGAACTCACCCCTTCTGAAACGCCCGAAGCACCGAAACAAGGCCCATCGGACGTCATTCAAGGCAGGGGAGAGGGCAAGGGCGAAGGCAAAGGCGACAAAGCCAGCAAAGGCAAGCGCCCCAACCTCAAAGTTATCAAATAACTACGAGAGCGTTATTGGATACTAGATATTGGTTATTTAAAACCAATACCCAGTATCCAATATCTAATAACCAATAACGTTTTTGCTCTTAAGTCTCGAAGGCGTCGATGACGCGTGCTACCCCGTTTGTGTTACGTGCAATCTCTATCGCCTCGCGCGCCATCTGCCGATCAATCAAGCCCATCAGAAAAACTTCGCTATTTTCCGTAACGACTTTAATTTTACTGGCATCGACATTCTCGTCGGTGACGTACTTGGCTTTGATTTTACTGGTGATCCAGCTGTCATTGCTGATGGTCTTCAGGCTAATGACCGGCGCGACGCGCAGCTCGTTATGTACCCGCTGCACGCCCTCAACTTCGCGGGCGATGCGGGCGGCGAGCTCAGCACGGCCATGGCTGGGTACCTGACCGAGCAATAAGACCGAGCGGTTGAACGAAACCACCTGCACGCGGCTATCCTCGAGGCGCTCTTCCCGTTTAAGCTGCGCGATGACTTTAATTTCTATGGCCTGATCATCGACTTGTGTGCCCACGGTGCGCGAATCGGTTGCCGAGGAAATGCCAACGGCGGTCGCTCCCACTAACGCGGCCGTACAACCTGTCAACGTAAGTACTGCGGTCAATGCCGCCGCGGCAAAACGAATACGCTGCTTCATGGGTTATCCTCCTGTGGGAAAATCTGTTGTTCAGCAAGGCTACAAAGCATATTGACGAGTTGTAGTAAGTGCTCGCTTACCCGTGCGGTATTACGCGACGGAACGCGAATTTCAACGTCGTCAGGTCCGAGCAGTCCAGCCACGTCCTGATCGGCTTCATTGGTCAGTGCGATAATCAGCATATCGCGACTCACTGCAGCCTCCATGGCGCGACTGATGCGCGGCGCCTGGTTCCCGGCATTGAGTACGACTAACAGGTCATTGGGTTGTCCGGCGGCGAGAATCTGCTGCGCGAAAATGGTTTCGTGCTCATTAGCACCGTAATCAGCATGTAAAGCGTTGACCGGAAAAGGTGGCCGCTCGAACTGTAAGCCGGTCAGCATAATATGAGCAAAATGGCGGGCGCTGGCATGGGCCATGCTCTCGCCACAGCAATAAATCTTCTGCCCGTGCAGCAGCGAGTCGACTAACAACTCGGCAGCGCGCATCAGCGGTTCCTGTAACAAATCAGCGGATGCAATCTGAGTTTGAATGCACTCAGTAAAAATAGCTTTAACCGGCTCTTGCATAAGTCCTCATTAAAAAGCATCGGGCAACCAGTGTAACTGTGCTGGCTGCTGACAGATGGCTACGACATCAAAGCGCATGAGCGTCTGATGCTCATCAAGATTGTGCGATAGTAAATAAAATTGTGCGCAGCGTCTAATGCGCTGACACTGCGCCGGGGTAATTTGTTCTACCACGGTCGCAAAATCTTCATTACTGCGGTATTTGACCTCAACGAAAACCCAATGTTCGCCGTCGCGCATGATCAAGTCAATTTCACCCAGCTGACAGCTGAAATTTCGTTCGACCAGTTTGAGCGCGGCGCTCTGTAAGTGCGCTAAGGCTTTATCTTCGGCCTGGTTGCCGCTGGTTTTCGGTAACATCCTTGTTCACCTCTTAGCAGAAAAGACTAAGGCATCGTCAACGGTTCACTGGTAGGCACGACTTCATGGCCGTCGTAACGGGCCCAGTCCAATTGTCGCTGCAGCGCGTCTGGCTGCCACTTTAAGGTTCCGGTCAGGCCCTCAAGGTAAATACCGGGGATGGCCGCCATTTGCTGCTGACGTAGCGTTAGCAATACAGCGTCGTGACCAAAGGCCGCAAGACGGGCAAGGTTATACCCCCAGTGGCTGCGCTGTTGTAACAGCTGCTGCAGCCGGCCGTACTGGGGGTGATCCGGTAACAACCAGGGCAGCTCGGTGAAGCGCACATTATCAAGATCGTTCTCGCTCAGCGCATCGCCTTTGATATGACTGGCGGACGTCGCATACACCGGAATAGGCTGCATGAACGGCGAAATGTTGACGTCAATAAAGGGTTTCAGCAAGCGTGTCTGTTCAATACTGCCGGGCAGGAAAATAACATCAAAATCAGCGCGACTACGGGCTTCGGCGTCGACCAGAATTTTGCCAGCGGTTATCTTAACCTGCCAGATGCGTGCTTCACTGGCAGCGACGCCAAGTTTCTCCTGAACGATGGCTTTCATGTCATCAGGCGTACGGTACAGACCGCTCTCAACAGTGCTCTGTGGCTGCTGTTGTTGAAAGGCGTCACTGAACACCGCAATGGCTTCACGCCCGCGTGCCGAGTCCGCCGCCAGCACCAGTGGTTGCCGGTAACCTTTCGCGGCAAAGGTTCTGGCCACTTGCTCATATTCCGTCTCGGGCGCAAGGGCGTACCACAGCGTCGGCGTCGCATTTAACTGCTGCAGCGAGTTGAGTGCCACCCAACGGACGTTGGCGACGGCATCGTCGGACACCTGGCCAATATTATCTTTTAGCAAAGGGCCAATCAGCGTATCAGCGCCGGTGCGCTGTAATTCTTCGGCCAACTGCGCAAAGTCGAAGCTAAAGCTATCGCGCACGGTAATTTGCAGGTTTGGCTGGTCTTCTAACGCCATGACCATACCATCAAGCACAGCCTGCCCCTGCTCGGCATAGGGCCCGCTCAGCGGCAGTAGTACCAGCGCTTGTTGCTGCTTTGGCGAGCGCAGCACCGCTGCGACCCGTGCAGCAATTGCCTGGCCCGGGTGATCAGCATGTCGCAGTTGCCAACCTTGTAAGGCACTGCTATCCAGCCCTTGCGCCTGCTGATGCGCGGCTTTAAGTAAGGCTAGCCAGCTCTGCGCCGCGTTGCTGCGTGCCTGCAGTTCGTCAGGCTTGGGGGCTTCGCGTAAGAAGCGCCAGGGGTCGTCCGTTGGCTCCGCTTGTCCACCGGCGTCGAGTAGGGCCAGTTGCATGTGGGCGGCCTGTTGTGGTTGTTGCAGTTGCCAGGCAAGATCGCGCGCCAGCCTTAAGCCGGCGGTGTGGTAAGTACTGCCGGAAAGCTGAGGAAGTAGAGGTTGTAGTTGTTGCTGCGCGACCTCGTAGCGGCCCTGACTTGCCAGCCAGCGCACCTCGGCTAACTGCAGCTGCCGGCGTTGACTCGCCGTAAGCTGTTGTTCGTGGCGCTCTATTTCGCTGAGTAACGCCGCGCTGGTCTGCCACTCATTGGCCTGCTGCAACTGTTCCACCTCATGCAAAAGAAAGCTGAGCTGTTGCCCAACCGTAGGCAGCGCACTCAGCTCTTCAAGCAGGGTGTTCAGGGTGCGCGCGGAGCTGACCACTTCGGTCTGTTCAAAGCCGTTGGACTGCGTGGGCGTGTCGCTTACTTGTTCACGCTGCTTACCGGGGCTGGCACAGGCACTTAACAGACAAACAAGCATGCACAGGGTTAACTTCTTTGGCACAATAGCGGGGTTCACCAATGGTTACTCATTATCAGCTGGCTCATGGGCATACTATAAACCCAGGACCGCGGTGAAACAACGTAACGGACCAATTCTTACAGGGGGTTAACATGTCGCAAACGCAGCCCGGAACTTTATATATCGTGCCGACACCCATTGGTAACCTCGGTGACCTGTCTCCACGCGCGCAACAGGTGCTACAGGAAGTGGCGGCCATTGCTGCTGAGGATACCCGCCATAGCCGGCAATTATTGCAGCAGTTTGCGATTCAGAACGAGGTCTTTGCCCTGCATGAACACAATGAGCGCGAGCGCGCCGCGGCGGTGGTGGAGCGTCTGCAAGCGGGTGACTCGCTGGCGTTAATTAGTGATGCTGGTACGCCGCTTATCAGCGATCCTGGCTATGTGCTGGTGCAGCAGTGCCGGGCGCAGGGCATTACCGTGGTGGCACTACCCGGGCCTTGCGCTATCACCACCGCGCTGTCAGCCGCAGGACTGCCCACCGATCGGTTTACCTTCGAAGGGTTTCTCCCCGCCAAGCCACAACAGCGCCGCAAGGCACTGGAAGCCTTACGTAGTGAGACCCGCACTATGGTTTTTTATGAATCGCCGCATCGCATTCTGGCGACTTTAAGCGACCTGCAGGACGTGATTGGCGCTGAACGCACGCTGGTCATGGCCCGTGAGCTGACCAAACGCTACGAAACCTATCTGAGCGGTAGCGTGGCAGAGGTCTTAGCACGGGTGCAGGACGATAGTAATCAGCAGCGCGGTGAAATGGTACTGGTGCTCGCTGGCGCGCCGCAACAGGAGCAGTCAGGCGATAGCCAGGCGGCGTTACAGACGGTACAGATACTGCGGGCGCATCTACCACTGAAAAAGGCCGCCGCCTGCGCGGCCGAGATCCATGGCCTGCGCAAAAATCAGCTCTATCAACTGGCGCTCGAGCAAGATAACACGTAGAATGCGCGCCAGAGTTAGCCAGACAATCGCTGCTTACCAGGCTTTGCCTGCGTAAGGGGAGGAAAGTCCGGGCTCCATAGGGCAGAGTGCCAGATAACGTCTGGGCGGCGTGAGCCGACGACTAGTGCAACAGAGAGCAAACCGCCGATGGCCTGCTTGCAGGCACAGGTAAGGGTGAAAGGGTGCGGTAAGAGCGCACCGCGCGGCTGGTAACAGTTCGTGGCACGGTAAACTCCACTCGGAGCAAGGTCAAATAGGGGTTCTTTGGCGCGGCCCGCGTTGAACCCGGGTAGACTGCTTGATCGTGCAAGTAATTGTACGACTAGACGAATGATTGTCCACGACAGAACCCGGCTTACCGGCTAACTCGCCGATTATGATCCCGACAGAAGGCAACAAAGGTTTCCAGGCGCATACTGTGGCCGTAATAGAAACCTTGCTGATAGTGACAGTCTTTGGTGCGCAGGAAATTCGCCTGTGAGGCTGTCTCTACGCCTTCTGCGATCACTTCCATATCGAGCGTGTGCGAAATACGTATCAGCGCGTCAACAATTGCCGTCTGCTGCTTGTTCTGCGGCACATCCCGTAAAAACCCGCGATCAATCTTAATCACATCTATCGGATACGAGCGCAAGTAGTTCAGGCTTGAATAACCGGTACCGAAATCATCAATCGCCAGATGCACGCCCGCGGCGCGCAAACGCTTCAGGTTCACCAACTGTCGCTCTTTGTTGCGCATCAGCATCGACTCGGTGATTTCCAGCATCAGTTTATCAGCTGGCATGCCGGCTTCCTCAAGTTCAGCCAGCCACTTGTTGGCCGCTTCCTTGTCATTAAACTCGCGCGGCGAGCGGTTGACGGCGATGGTCAGATCCAGGCCTTCTTCCGTCAGCGTTTGATAATCACGCATCACCTGTGCCAGCACAAACTCACCCAGGGCGACAATCGAGCCGGTCTTTTCGGCAATTGGAATAAACTCACCGGGAGAAACTTCGCCGCGCTCGGGATGCTGCCAGCGGATCAACGCCTCACATCGGGTCACCAGACCCGAATCGGTGGCAATGACCGGCTGATACTCGACGTGGAACTGCTCTTCTTCGAGCGCGTTAATCATCTCATGGTGCAACGCAATGTGTTGTTCGGTACTGCGGCGTAGCTGCTCATCAAAGAAAGAGACGGTCAGCGAACCGGTCGACTTTGCCGCGTACATTGCCAGTTCGGCACACTTGATTAACTGCTGCGCTTCGTTGGCATCGGCAGGGAACATTGAAATGCCGACGCTGGCAGTAATATTGATATGGTTCTGCTCGATATCGGCGGTGTTCATCAGATTATTGATGAGTACTTTGGCGTAGCTCTCAGCTTCGGAGGCGTCTTTGATGTTGGTCAGCACAATGGCAAATTCATCGCCACCGACGCGGGCAAGCAAATCGCCTTCATCCAGATCGCCCTGCAGCCGCTCGGCCACATGTTGCAGCAAGGTGTCGCCAATATCATGACCAAGCGCGTCATTGATATCGCGCAGGTGGTCAAGGTCGAGCATGATCATGGCAAATACCTGATCGCCATCGTGCGCGCCAAGAATCTTAATTTCCAGCTGTTGCTGGAAGTGCTGTCGGTTGGCCAGCTCGGTCAGCGGGTCAAACCGTGCCTGAAAGCTAATGGTATGAACGGCCAGTCGCAGGCGGTGCTGGGTAAAGATAAGAATGGCGAACGCCGCAACAATGACCGCAGTCAGGAATGAGCCGGTGAACCAGATCGCATCCAGGTTATGGCCAGGCGCTATCCAGCTGCCATAGCGCGGCGCGACGGCCAGCTCCCAGACGTCACCAGGCACGTGTAGCTGAGTCACCATAGGATCAGCGGTCATAACTTCCGGCACCCCGGCAATAATCTCCGCACCGCGAGTCGGGGTACTCCGCTGTAACAGAAATTTGTATTCCGGGTGGTCATTAAATTCGACGGCTTCAAACAGGTGCTCGTGGTCAATCACCAGCGAAGCAATGCCCCAGAAACTGCCGTCAGTATGAAATATCGGTAACCGTGCAATAAAGGCTTTGCCACCTTGCAAAAGATTCACCGGCGAGTTCAGCAAAATGTCCTGACTGGCAATGGCACGCAGAATTTCGTGAATCTGGTCACTGACCTCGCGGTAGTCGACCCCGATGAGTTTGGTATTGCCAGTGCTGGGATGCACGAAGCTGATGCGCAGATCAGGAGCCAGCGCCAGATGACTGATATCCAGATCAGAATTAAGGAATTCGTCGATTATTTTTTGCAAGCGCATGCGATCAGGCGTATCTTGCCAGAAAATTTCCGGCTTCAGAGCCCGCAACACCAGCACGTTGGCCTGTATGCGCTGCTCAATGCTCGAGCGCATCGAGCTGAGATGCTCAAGAGCGCGGCGCTTTTCCGACTGAACTTGTTGCTCGCGGGCATTATCGACCACCATCATGACCGCATACACCATTGCCAGTGCAATCAGAAATAATCCGATGAGATCACGAACCAGTCGCAACTTCGCCTTACGCGGCGTCATTGCCTGATTTCGCTTGGTTAAGTGGCTGATAAATTTACGCAATTTAAATGGCTATTATTATTGTTATTACCTGCGTACGCATCATCTAGCACATTGGCTACCGCGTCAAGTCCCGTCGCACACCGCAAACCCGGTATTTTTTCTTGACAGTGGGAAAGAACGCCACCTAGACTGTCACATTGTGGGGATTTGTGGGTAATAGTGGATCAAATTTTATGTTTCGTGGTGCAGCAGCATTAAGTCTGGATGACAAAGGCCGTCTGGCGATACCAACCAAGTATCGCAAGAGCCTTATGCTGGACTGTGAAGGCCAGATGGTTTTCACCATCGATATCAAACAACCATGTTTGCTGCTGTATCCGTTGCCGGAATGGCAAATCATTGAGCAAAAACTTACCACCTTATCAAGCATGAACCCCGCAGAGCGTCGTCTACAGCGCTTGTTACTGGGTCACGCCGAAGACTGCCAGATGGACAAAAACGGCCGCATTCTGATTGCGCCAACGCTGCGTCAACACGCAGATTTGGAGAAAAAGATCATGATTGTCGGTCAGCTGAATAAGTTCGAACTCTGGTCTGAAGCGGCATGGCAGCAGCAAATTGCCAGTGACATGGAAGCGGAACAACAAGACGACTTGGCACTAAGTGAACGACTACAAGACTTCTCATTATAATGACAAAAGCGCCGCAACATGTCTCGGTGCTGTTACAGGAGTCCATTGAGGCTCTTGCCATCAGACCGGACGGAATTTATCTTGATGCCACCTTCGGAAGAGGGGGGCACTCACGCGCCATTTTGTCGCAACTGAGCCCCAATGGCCGGCTTATTGCCCTCGACCGCGACCCCACCGCGATCGCAGCAGCGCAGGCCTTTGCCAATGATCCCCGCTTTACCATTATCCACACGCCCTTTTCACGTCTTGATGACGTGCTGGATGCGCAGCAATTGCGTGGCAAACTTGACGGTATTTTATTTGATCTTGGCGTCTCATCCCCACAACTTGACGACGCCGAACGTGGTTTTAGCTTTATGCGCGAAGGCCCGCTTGATATGCGCATGGACACCAGCAGTGGCGAGACGGCTGCTGATTTTGTCAACCATGCCAGTGCGGACGATATTGCCTTTGTACTTCGCGAGTACGGCGAAGAGCGTTTCGCCTGGCGTATCGCGCAGGCCATTGTCAAACAGCGCGAAACCGAGCCCCTGACCACCACCAAGCAGCTTGCCGATTTGATTGATCAGGCCGTGCCTTTTAAAGATAAGCACAAGCATCCGGCGACCCGCAGCTTCCAGGCGATTCGTATTCACATTAACGGTGAACTACAGGAAATTGAGCAGGCGCTGACAGCGGCAGTAAGTGGTCTGAAGCCGCGTGGCCGGCTGGCGGTGATCAGTTTTCACAGCCTTGAAGACCGCCTGGTGAAACGTTTTTTACGCGCTCAGAGCAAGGGCAAAGAGATCCCTGCCGGTTTGCCGTTACGCGATGATCAGATTGATCGGGGTCAGACCGTGCGGTTGATTGGCAAAGCGCAGAAGCCCAGCGCGGCAGAAATTCGCGAAAACCCACGGGCGCGCAGCTCGGTGTTACGCGTGGCAGAGAGGTTAGCTTATGACCAATAGCCGCGTACCCAGTTTATTAAGCGTACTGTTCAGCGACCTGCGGCAGCAAAAGCTGGTGCTGTTGCTGTTTATCTGCATTATCGGCAGCGCGTTCAGTGTCATTTATGTGGCTCACGCCAATCGTTTGCTCACCATCGAGCGCGACGAGCTTTTGTCGCAACGCGACCAGATTGATATTGAGTGGCGTCATTTGCAGATTGAACAAACTGCGTTAACTGAACACAGTCGGGTCGAGCGCATCGCCAGTCAACGGCTGGACATGGTGCGTCCCGAGGGCGAACAGGAGGTGCTGGTCTCATGGCAGTAACACCTCGTAAACGTACGCAAAAGAAAGCCTTGCAGCCTCACCTGGGCCAGGGCCGCTTTTACTTTGCGTTGTTCGTGGTTTTTGCTGTGTTTACCAGCCTGGTGGCACGGGCTGCTTATATTCAGGTGATTGAACCTGAACAGCTGATTTATGAGGGCGATCGCCGTTCGTTACGGGTTGACCCCACCGAAGTTCAGCGCGGCACTATTGTTGATCGCCATGGTCGCGAGCTGGCAGTGAGCGTGCCGGTACAAACGGTCTGGGCTGATCCCAAGCGCGTACATGAAAGCAATGGCCTGGCCAATCGTGAACGCTGGCTGGCGCTGGCAGAGGTATTTCGTACCGACGTTGATACCTTATTGGGGCGGGTGGAAGATCCCAGTCGCCGTTTTGTTTATCTGGAACGTAAGGTAACCCCCGCGGTGGCCGACTATGTGCGCCAGTTAGGCATTCCGGGAGTTTATCTGAAAACGGAATCGCGGCGTTTTTACCCGGTGGGTGAAATTGCTGCGCATCTAGTGGGTTTTACTGATATTGACGGTCGCGGCATTGAAGGCTTAGAAGCGGCCTATAACGAGGTTCTTACAGGGAAGCCGGGAGAGCGGCTATACCGCAAGGATGCACAAGGGCGGGTTGTTGAAGAAGTGCGGGTCACCGCTGCAGAACAACCAAAACAACTGACGCTGAGTATTGATCAACGTTTACAATCACTGGCCTATGCCGAGTTAAAAAAAGCCGTGCGCTATCATCAGGCAACCTCGGGTTCAGCAGTGATCGTCGACGTGAACACCGGCGAAGTGCTGGCCATGGTCAACAGCCCGTCCTTTAACCCGAACAACCGCAGCGACTTGCAGCCGCATCGCATGCGTAACCGCGCGATTACCGACGCTTATGAGCCGGGCTCAACCATGAAACCCCTGGTGGTGTTAGCCGGCCTGGAAGCGGGCGTGATCAGCCAGGACGAAGTGATTGACACCAGCCCGGGCTGGATGCGCATTGGCGGACGTCGCGTCAGCGATCCGATAAACCGGGGTGAGCAAAGCATTACCGAGATTTTACAGAACTCCTCCAATATGGGGTCGTCCAAAATAGCACTGCGCACCGGCGTAGAGCAACTGCTGGCGACTTATGCCGCAGTAGGATTGGGCAACGATACAGGAATCGGCATGATTGGAGAGAGTTACGGCGTGCTGCAACACCGCACCCGCTGGTCAGAGTTTGAAATTGCCACTTTGTCGTTCGGCTATGGTTTGACCGCGACCACCTTGCAGCTGGCGCAGGCCTACAGCGTGATTGCCAATGGTGGCGTGCATCGCCCGCTGACCATTCAACGGCTGGAAGAGGGACAAATATTGCCCGGCACCCAGGTGGTTAAGCGCGAGAACGCCGAGGCGGTATTGCATATGCTTGAGCAAGTGGTCGCCGACGGCAGTGCTAAAAATGCCCGCGTCCCGGGCTATCGGGTAGCCGGTAAGACCGGTACCGCGCGTAAAGCTGTCGCCGGTGGTTACGGTGACGAATATGTGACTTTATTTGCTGGTGTCGCGCCGGTCAGCGATCCGCGTATTGCGGTAGTCGTGACTATTAATGAGCCGGGTGGCGACGACTATTACGGCAGTACGGTTTCGGCGCCGATTTTTGCTGAAATCGTCGGCGATGCGTTGCGTGCCATGAACGTCGCGCCTGACCATCTGGAAGATACACAGTTACGCGTGGCAGGTTTTGCCGGGGGGAGCAATGATTAGCTTGGCCCGGTTGCTGCCTGACTACCCCATGCGCCTGCCTGCAGTGACTGTAGGTGGCCTGAAACTTGACAGCCGCAGTGTCGCCAGTGGCGACGCTTTTGTTGCTGTCCCCGGTTATCAGGTCGATGGCCGCGACTTTATCAGCAGCGCCATTGCCAACGGCGCCAACGCCGTACTTTGTGAATCCGACGGCTTTGGTATTAGCGAGCATGACGGTGCCGTGGTGGTCGAAGTACCGCAACTGAAATCTAATCTTTCGGCGGTGGCGGCACGCTTTTATGGCGAGCCGGCGCGGCAGTTAAAGGTCATCGGTGTGACCGGTACCAATGGCAAAACATCGGTGACGTATCTGATAGCGGAGTTATTGCAAAACCTCGGCGTAAAAGCGGGGGTGATAGGCACCACGGGCAGCGGTTTCCCGGGCAAATTAATGCCGGAAACGCATACCACACCAGACCCTGTCGCTGTACAACAACGCCTGGCAGCGTTGCGCAGTGAGGGCGCAGAGGTGGTGGCGATGGAGGTTTCTTCTCACGCCTTGGTGCAACGCCGGGTCGAGGCCATTCCCTTTGCCGTTGCGGTGGCAACCAATATCAGCCGCGATCACCTGGACTACCATGGCACCATGGCCAACTATGCCGGCGCCAAGCGCCGCCTGTTTACCGAGCTCGACAGCGCGACCGCCGTACTCAATGCCGACGATGGCGCGCTCAACGCCTGGTTACCGGATCGCCCCGACGCCTGGCGCTTCAGTTTACAGGCGCAGCAGCATGAACGTTGCGTGTATGCCAGTGACATTCACTATGGCGATACGGGGACAGAATTTACCCTGATGGTGCCCGCAGACAAGGCGCGGCAGTCCTACCGGGTGCAGTCGCCACTACTCGGCGAGTTTAACGTCTATAACCTGTTGGCGGCACTGGTCGCCGGCGCCCAGCTTGGGTACGACTGGGCTGAGCTTTGCCAGGCCGCGACACAGGTAAAACCGGTTCCGGGTCGCATGGAGTCGTTCCACGCACCGGGTCGACCGCTGGTGATTGTCGATTACGCGCATACACCTGACGCCTTACAACAGGTGCTCAGCGCCGTGCGCAAGCATTGTCAGGGCGAGCTTTGGTGTCTGTTCGGCTGTGGTGGCGATCGTGACCGCGGTAAACGTCCGCAAATGGGCAGTGTTGCCGCTGCGAACGCGGACCGGCTGGTGGTGACGGACGACAACCCGCGCACCGAAGATCCACAACAGATTGTTGCCGATATTCTGGCCGGTATTACCGATCACCCCCAGGTAACCGTGGTGCCAGGACGGCGTGATGCGGTGGCACAAACCATTGCCACGGCAAAACCAGAAGACGTAGTGGTATTGGCCGGCAAAGGCCATGAAGATTATCAGATCATTGGTCATGAAAAAGTGGCCTATGACGAGCGCGCGTGGGTAGCCCAAATCATGGGAGGCGAACATGATTAAGACCGATTTGCAGTGGATTTCCCGGGCGGTCGACGGTCAGCTGTTTGGCGATAACTCAGCCATTGAGGCGGTCAGTACCGACACCAGAAACTTGCCGCAGGGCTGCTTGTTTATTGCCTTGCAGGGGAAAAATTTTGACGCCCACGACTTTGTCGCGGACGCCGTCGCCAAAGGTGCCAAGGCACTGCTCGTGCAACGCAAGGTACCATTGCCGGAAGGGCAAAACGTGCCCCAGGTCGTAGTGCAGGATACCCGTTACGCGCTTGGCCAGTTGGGCGCGGCAGTGAAGGCGAGCGTGCAGCCGAAAACCATCGCGATTACCGGCAGCAGCGGTAAAACCACCGTCAAAGAAATGCTGGCGGCAATTTTACGTACCCAGGGTAACGTGCTGGCTACGGCCGGCAACTTTAATAACGACATTGGAGTACCGCTGACGTTATTGCGGCTGGAACCCGAGCACGATCTGGCGATTATTGAGCTCGGTGCCAACCACCAGGGTGAAATTGGCTACACCACGCGCCTGACCCAGCCGGACGTGGCCATTATCAATAATGTCGCGCCGGCACATGTGGAAGGCTTTGGTAGCGTGCATGGCGTATTTCGCGCCAAGACTGAAATTTTCAAAGGTCTGAACGCTGACGGGCTGGCACTGACGCCGATCCGTTCTGAGTTTGCACCAAGTTGGCAAAAGCAAATCACCCATTGCCAGCATTTGACCTTCGGCCAGGATGCGGACGCCGCCATCTATGGCAGCGATGTTGAAATAGACGAGCAGGGCTGTGCCAGCTTTACGGTACGCATCAGTGCCGAGCTGACGGGGCGCGAACAAACCGGCCGGATACAGCTGAACCTGCCAGGTTTACACAACGTTGACAATGCGCTGGTAGCAATTGCGGCAGCGGTTAAGGTAGGTTGTCCGCTCGCTGACGCTCAGGCGGCACTGGCTGCCTTGCAACCGGTGCCCGGGCGTATGCATGTAATGCCGTTGAGTGCTGACATCAAGCTAATTGATGACAGCTACAACGCCAATGTGGGCTCGGTTAAAGCAGCACTCGATATGCTTTCGGTCTACAAAGGTCTGCGCATTATGGTGCTTGGCGACATGGGAGAGCTTGGTGAGCAGGCGCGCCAGTATCATGAGGAAATTGGCGCCTACGCCATTCAGGCCGGTATCGATAATTTATTTACTCTGGGTGTGCTCAGTCAAAGCGCCAGCGAAGTCTTTAATGGCCGCGGCGGGAAACACTTCTCACAAATGCAGGAACTGGTCGAAACCATTCTGGCGACGACTCAGCAATCGTCGACGCCTATCACCATTTTGGTGAAAGGCTCGCGCAGTGCGCATATGGAACAGGTGATTGCAGCGCTGAAAGAGCGCGCTGATGAGCTGCACCCAAGCTTAAACGAAGAAGGAACACAAGCATGCTAGTTTGGCTAGCTGACTATCTGACGCAATTTGCCAGCGGCTTTAACGTCGTCTCGTATCTGACGATGCGCGCTATTCTGAGCGTATTGACGGCGTTATTAATCGCGCTGTGGATGGGCCCCCGGCTGATCCGCTATCTGCAACGCCTGCAAATTGGTCAGTCGGTGCGTGATGACGGTCCGCAATCGCATTTGAGTAAGGCCGGCACGCCGACCATGGGTGGTTTGCTGATTATCGCGGCGATTTTAGTGTCGACGCTGCTCTGGGCTGACCTCTCCAACCGCTACGTGCAGGTGGTAATTGCCGTCGTGATCGGTTTTGGCCTGGTGGGTTTTGTCGACGATTACCGCAAAGTCGTGCAAAAAAATTCACGAGGCCTGCCGGCGAAGTGGAAATACTTCTGGCAGTCGGTGATCGCTACCGGCGCGGCGGTCTTCCTGTACGCCAATGCTACCGTTGGCGCTGAGACCCAGCTGTTGGTGCCGTTTTTCAAAGACGTCATGCCACAGTTAGGCTTGCTGTATATTCTGCTGGCTTATTTTGTGGTGGTGGGCACCAGTAACGCCGTCAACCTGACTGACGGCTTAGATGGTCTTGCCATTGTGCCGACCATTATGGTCGCCGCGGCGCTGGGTATCTTTGCCTATGCCTCTGGCAACATGAATTTTGCTGAATACCTGAATATTCCACACCTGCCGCTGTCGGGTGAACTGCTGGTGGTGTGTACTGCGATTTGTGGCGCCGGCCTTGGTTTTTTATGGTTTAACACTTATCCGGCACAGGTATTTATGGGCGATGTCGGCTCGCTGACGCTGGGCGCCGCGCTGGGCATTATTGCCGTGATGGTGCGGCAGGAACTGATTCTGTTCATCATGGGCGGCGTGTTCGTGATGGAAACCGTGTCGGTGATGTTGCAGGTGGGCTCGTACAAGTTACGTGGCAAGCGGGTATTCCGCATGGCGCCCATTCATCACCATTATGAACTGAAAGGCTGGCCCGAGCCGCGCGTGATTGTGCGCTTCTGGATTATGTCCTTAGTGTTTGTACTCATTGCTCTGGCGAGCCTGAAGCTACGTTAACCTGAAGGAGACGAAGTGAACTACCTTGCTGCACTGCACAATTATGAACTTATCGGAGTGGTCGGTCTCGGCCAGTCCGGTTTGTCGACCGTGCGTTTCTTACTGCAGCAAGACATTCGCCCGGTCGTCTTTGATACCCGTGAGCAACCACCGCAGGCCGCACAACTGCAACAGCTTGATAAAACCCTTGAGCTGCATTGCGGCCCCTTAGACATTGCCACCTTGCTGGCGTGTGATCTGCTGGTGGTCAGCCCCGGTCTTGATTTGCGTATGCCGGCATTACAAATGGCGCGTGACGCGGGCATCCCGCTGGTGGGCGATACCGATATTTTTGCGCAGTTCGCGCAGGCGCCGGTATTAGGCATTACCGGCTCAAACGGCAAGTCGACGGTGACCAAGCTTACCGGCGAACTGTTAAGTGCTGCGGGTATGAATGTAGCGGTCGGCGGAAATATTGGCATTCCGATGCTCGATATTATTGCGCCGGATGTCGACGTGTACGTATTAGAGCTGTCCAGCTTTCAGCTCGACACCATGCATGATCTCAAGCTGCATGCGGCAGCACTGCTAAATATCAGCGATGATCACCTGGATCGCTATCAGGACCGCAGTCATTACGCCGCCTCGAAACAGCGCATTTACCAGCATGCCGGTCAGGCCGTTTGGAACCGTGAGCAGCGTATTACAGCACCGCAGTATCTGCCGCTTGCGCAGCAACTGAGCTTTGGCTCCGACGCGCCGGATACCGAACGGCCCGGTTTATTTGGCCTTGGCCTGGACGGTGACACGCCGACGATACAGTTCGCCGGCGAAGTCCTGCTGCGTGCCGACGAACTGCAACTTACCGGTGTGCATAACCTTTTGAATGCACAGGCGGCGCTGGCGCTGGTACATAGTCTTGAAGTACCGCTCGAACAGGTCCTCGATAGCCTCCGTAACTTCACTGGCCTGCCGCATCGCTGCGAACTAGTGACCGAGCATAATGACGTGCGGTGGGTGAACGACTCGAAAGCGACCAATATTGGTGCCGCCGAGGCAGCCATTGCCGGGTTACGCCCGCTGGTAAAAGGCAAGTTGATTCTGATCGCCGGTGGTGACGGCAAAGGTGCCGATTTCAGTACCTTCCGCAGCGCGCTACAACAGGTAGACGAGCTGATTGTGTTCGGCCGCGACGCTGAACGTATTGCTCAGCATCACCCACAGGTCACGCGGGTCAGTAATCTTGCTGAGGCAGTGCAGCGCGCGGCGCAGCTTGCCACCGCGCAGAGCACCATATTACTGGCGCCGGCCTGTGCCAGTCTGGACATGTTTAAAAATTACGAACAGCGCGGTGAGACATTCAAAGCCGAGGTGTTAAAACAAGTTGCGGAGGTGGCCCATGGCTGAGTCCGTGAAGCGCCAGGAGCAGCAACTTGAACTGGGTATCCAGTCGGCAACCTCCAATGCCCGTAGTAGCTGGGAGCGCATGCGTGACTGGTGGCTGCCAGAAGAGCATGTCCTCTATGACCGGGTGTTGTTGTGGCTGTCGCTGGGCTTGCTGGCGTTTGGTTTTGTCATGGTTAGCTCAGCTTCGTTCCCAATCGCCGAGCGCTTAACCGATAACCCGTTTCACTTTGTCATTCGCCATAGCATGTATCTGGTGCTCGGACTGAGCCTGCTGGTGACGGTCATTCAGGTACCCGTAGCCTGGTGGCAAAAAGGCAGCGGGCTGCTGCTCATTGGCGCGCTGGCAGCCTTGCTGCTGGTGTTGATTGTCGGGCATGAAGTCAACGGCGCGCGGCGCTGGATAAAAATCGGGCCGATGACGCTGCAGGTGGCCGAGCTGGCGAAGTTCTTTTTTGTGATTTACCTGAGTAGCTATTTGGCGCGGCGTATCAATCTGGTGCAGGAAAATATCCGCGAGTTTATTAAACCACTGGTGGTGCTGTTCTTCTTCGCGATTCTGCTGCTCATGCAGCCGGACTTTGGCTCACTGGCGGTGATGGTCAGCATTGCCGTGGGTATGTTGTTCCTGGCCGGCGCGCGGCTATGGCAGTTCTTTGCGATTATTATTGTGCTGGCCTTTGGTCTGACCTTACTGATCATTAAAGAGCCCTACCGGATGAAGCGGGTGACCTCGTTTCTTGACCCATGGCAGGACCCCTTTGGCAGCGGCTATCAGTTAACGCAGTCACTTATGGCCTTTGGCCGCGGCGACTGGCTGGGACAAGGTCTGGGCAACAGTATTCAGAAATTACAGTATCTGCCCGAGGCACATACTGACTTTATTATGGCCGTGGTCGGCGAAGAGCTGGGCTTTGTCGGCATTTTCGGCGTGCTGGTCGCGGTATTTGCCATTGTGGTGCGCGCCATGTGGATTGGTCGTCGCGGCTTGCAGCGCGATCACCGTTTTTCTGCCTTCATTGCTTATGGCATTGGCATCTGGTTCGCATTTCAGGCGTTGGTTAATATCGGCGCCGCGGCAGGTCTGTTGCCAACTAAGGGGTTGACATTGCCACTTATTTCCTATGGTGGCACCAGCTTATTGGTCAGCTGTGTTGCTTTAGGTTTATTGCTGCGTATTGATTATGAGCTGCGTCGCACGTCACTGAAAGTGGCGCCGCGCACCGGCAGTCGCACACACGCAAAACGGCGGAGGGCAAGGGCATGAGTCGTATCGTGATTGCTGCCGCCGGCACTGGCGGACATGTATTTCCGGCGCTTGCGGTGGCGGAAGAGTTACGTGCCCGCGGTCATGAGATCACCTGGCTGGGCACCACCGAGCAACGTCTGGAAGCGCGCGTCGTACCCGCGGCTGGGTTTGCATTACAACAAATCTCGATGCAAGGCCTGCGTGGCCATGGTCTGGCGCGCAAGCTAATGATGCCGCTGCGCATGTTAAAAGCGATTGGGCAATGCCGTAAAATCTACCGCCAACAGCAGATCGATCTGGTGGTCAGCTTTGGTGGTTACGTATGTGGACCGGCGGGCCTGGCAGCGAAGGCGGCCAATATTCCGCTACTTGTACACGAGCAAAACGCCGTTGCCGGCATGACCAACAAACTGCTGGCGCGTTTTGCTCAGCACGTCATGGTTGGCTTTGCTGGCGCGCAAAACCAGTTACCCGGCGCCGAGGTTACCGGTAATCCGCTGCGGGCGGACTGGGCGCAGGCACCGGTTAAGCGTGAACAAGATGACAAGATTAAGCTGCTGGTTGTGGGCGGCAGTCTTGGCGCTCAGGCACTGAATCAGGCTCTGCCACAGGCGATGCAGCGTTTGCTCCAGGGCCAGCAGATACAACAGTTAGAAGTACTGCACCAGTGCGGTCAGGGACGCGTGGCAGAGGTCCAGCAAGCCTATGCCGACAAAGGCATCGACAACGTTGAAGTGGTCGAGTTTATTGACGCTATGCACGCGGCTTATGCGCAAGCCGATGTGGTTATTTGCCGCGCCGGCGCGCTGACGGTCAGTGAACTGGCAGTGGTGGGTACGCCAGCGATTTTCGTGCCCCTGCCCCTTGCGGTAGATGATCATCAGACGGCCAACGCCCGCGAGCTGGCCGATGTTGGTGCAGCAGTTGTGCTGCCACAACCGCAGTTAACCGAGGTAACCCCCTTGGTAGAGATTTTACAACAGTGGCTGGCGGACCCGCGCCGGCTGGAAAAAATGCGTGCGCAGGCAGAGAAGGCCGCGCGCCCTAATGCCACCCAAGTGGTGGTGGAACGATGTGAGCAGTGGTTATGACAACAGCAGCGACGACAACAACGCCTTTTACCGTAGTCAGCGTGCCGGAAATGCGCCGGGTACGGCGTATTCATTTCGTCGGCATTGGCGGCGCAGGTATGGGTGGCATTGCCGAAGTACTGCTGAACCAGGGCTATGAGATCACCGGCTCGGATCTGGCGGAAAACGCCAATACCGATCGCCTGCGCAGCTTAGGTGCGAAGGTTTTTATTGGCCACAGTGCCAGCAACGTTGAAGGTGCTGATGTAATTGTTGTCAGCTCAGCGATTCGCGCTGACAACGAAGAGTTACAGGCAGCGCAGGCGGCGTTTATCCCGCAGGTGCGCCGTGCCGAAATGCTGGCCGAGCTGATGCGGTTTCGTCACGGTATTGCCGTCGCCGGCACCCACGGCAAAACCACCACAACCTCCCTACTGGCGAGTGTGTTCGGCGAGGGGCAACTGGATCCAACCTTTGTCATCGGTGGCTTGCTCAACAGCGCTGGCAGCAATGCCCGCCTGGGTTCCAGCAAATACCTGATTGCCGAAGCAGATGAGTCCGACGCGTCGTTTTTGCACCTGCAGCCGATGGTGGCTGTGGTGACCAATATCGAAGCCGACCATATGGACACCTATGGCGGTGACTTTAATCGTCTGCTCGACACCTATATCGACTTTTTGCATAACCTGCCGTTTTACGGACTGGCAGTGATGTGCGTTGACGACCCGGTGGTGCGCGAGCTGCTGCCGCGTATTGGCCGGCAGTTTATTACCTACGGTTTCAGTGACGACGCTGACGTGCGTGGCAGCGATTATCAGCAACGCAGCGGACGCAGTCAGTTTACCGTACACCGCAAAGGCCGTGAGCCGTTGCAGGTGACCGTGAATCTGCCAGGCCGGCATAACGCTTTAAATGCTTTGGCGGCGATTGCCGTCGCCACCGACGAAGGCATTGAGGATGATGCCATGCAACGTGCGCTGGAACAGTTTGGTGGTATCGGTCGTCGCTTCCAGTTACTTGGCGACTATCCGCTTGAGCGTGAAAGCGCGAAGGGCCAGGTTATGCTGATTGACGATTATGGCCATCATCCCACCGAAGTTGCCGCCACCATTGCTGCGGCCCGTGCTGGTTGGCCTGATCACCGTTTGGTGATGGCGTTTCAGCCGCATCGCTTCTCGCGCACCCGTGATCTTTACGATGAGTTTGTCTCGGTACTCTCGGAAGTGGACGTGCTGTTATTACTCGACGTTTACAGTGCCGGCGAGGCACCGGTGCAGGGCGCAGATAGCCGTGCCTTAAGCAAGTCCTTGCGCATGCGCGGTAAAGTTGAGCCCATTTATGTCGGCGACCGCGGCGAGCTGATGCAGGTGCTGGCAGACATACTGCAGCCCAATGACATGCTGCTGGCGCAAGGTGCCGGTAATATCGGTGCCATCGCAAAAGATCTGGCTGGCACCGAGCTGCAACCCGATGCGCTACGCAGTGCAGGCCAGCAATTTAAGGAGACGCAGGCATGAGTGAATTTGGCAAAGTAGCTGTGCTCCTCGGCGGTGATTCAGCCGAGCGTGAAGTGTCACTGCGCTCCGGACAGGCTGTGACAAAAGCACTGCGCAATGCAGGTGTCGACGCGCACCCATTTGATCCGGCGCATAATCCGCTGGCCGAGCTAAAAGAGCAGGGCTTTATGCGTGCGTTTAACGTGCTGCATGGTCGTGGTGGTGAAGATGGCACCATTCAGGGCGCGTTACATTACCTTGGCATTCCCTACACCGGTAGCGGCGTGTTAGCGTGCGCGCTGGCCATGGATAAAGTCAAAACCAAGCAGGTCTGGCAGGCCTCAGGCTTACCGGTCGCGCATAGTACGGTCATCCGCCGTGGTACCGAGCACAATTACGCCGAATTATTAGCGGAACTCGGTGGCAAGGTCATGGTGAAACCGGCTCAGGAAGGCTCAAGCATTGGTATGAGCTCGGCTGATAGCGCCGTCGCGCTGGAACAGGCGGTAGCGCTAGCACATCAGTTCGACAAAGAAGCACTGATTGAAAGCTGGCTTCCGGGACCTGAATACACCGTAGCAATTCTGGGTCAACGGGCATTACCGGCCATTCGCCTGGAAACCAGTCACGAGTTTTACGATTACGACGCGAAATACCAGGCCAACGATACCAAATATCATTGCCCGGCGGGTCTTGCAGAGGTCGAAGAGCAAGCCTTGCGGCATTTGGCTGAAGCGGCGTTCCGTTGCCTTAGCGGCAGTGGCTGGGGCCGTATTGATGTGATGTGCGATAAGCACGGTAACTATCGTTTGCTGGAGGCGAACATGGTACCGGGCATGACCGAAAAGAGTTTAGTGCCAATGGCGGCGCGTGCTGAAGGATTAAGCTTCGAGCAGTTGGTGGTTGAGATTTTGCGCCACAGCGAGGGCTGAGATGGCGGCAGCGTCACGGGTTCCGGGTTGGCAGTTTTGGTCAGGGCTGGCGTTCTTTGTCATGGTGGTGGCCGGAACTTTTGCCGGCATTGGCTGGTTGTATTACACCGCGATGGACGCGCAGGAAGTACCGCTCAAGCGGCTGGTGGTGCAGGGTGAGTTGCAGTATGTCACCCCCGCCGATGTCCGCACTGCCTTGTTAGGCGAGCCGCTGGGGAGTTTTTTCTCAGCCGACGTGGACGAAATAAGAGCGCGGGTGGAAGCCATGCCCTGGGTGGCAAAGGCGTCGGTTCGCAAGGAATGGCCGGACATTTTGAAAGTGTTCGTGGTTGAGCAGGCGCCGCTGGCGCATTGGAATGCCAATCAGCGTGATGACGCGCTGCTGAATCAGGAAGGCAAGGTGTTTTACGCCAACAAGGAAGTGCTGGGTGAGGGAGCCACAGAGTTGCCTTACCTGGCGGGGCCGGAACATGCGGTAGCGCAGGCAGTTAAGCATTACCGCGAGCTGAATGAGTTGTTGCAGATGAATGGCTTTGCCATTGCGCAGCTGGAACTTAGTCAGCGCTTCTCGGTCGAGCTGATGTTACAAAATGGCATTGTACTGCGCCTGGGGCGCGAGGCACTGCTAGAGCGGATACAACGGTTTATTGATTTGTATCCACAATTACAGGCGCACAAAGAGGCGCCCATAGATTCGATAGATTTACGGTATGACACCGGTGTCGCAGTTCGCTGGCGCGACCCGGAAGAACAACAACAAGAGAGTTCATAGGCATGTCAAAAGCAACAGAACGCAACATGGTCGTTGGTTTAGATATCGGCACGAGCAAAATCGTGGCGCTTATTGGTGAGGTCATGCCTGACAATGAAATCAGTGTCATTGGCGTGGGCGCGTCACCGGCGCGTGGTATGGACAAAGGTGGCGTGAACGACCTTAACCTGGTGGTGCAGTCGATTCAGCGCGCGGTCGAAGAAGCAGAGCTTATGGCTGATTGCCGTATCGCCTCGGTTTACCTGAATATTTCGGGTCGCCACATTGCTTGTCAGAACGAAAGTGGCATGGTGCCCATCAATGAAGCTGAAGTCACTCAGGATGACGTCGACAGCGTCATTCACGCCGCCAAGTCGGTGCCCATTGCGCAGGAACGTCGCATTTTGCATGTGTTACCACAGGAGTTTGTGATTGACTCGCAAGAAAGCATCAAGAGCCCGATTGGTATGTCGGGCGTGCGCATGGAGTCCAAAGTTCACATTGTTACCTGTGCTAATGACATGGCGAAAAACATTGAAAAGGCGGTGGAGCGATGTGGCTTATCCGTCGATCGGCTGATTTTCTCGGCGCTGGCGTCAAGCTACTCGGTTCTTACCGAAGATGAAAAAGATCTCGGCGTAGCGCTGGTTGATATGGGTGCCGGTACGATTGATATCTGTATTTACACCGGCGGCGTGCTGCGTCACACCGCGGTGATTCCGGCGGCCGGCAACCAGGTGACCAGCGACATTGCGAAGATCTTCCGTACGCCGCTGAACCATGCCGAGGAAATTAAGACCAAATACGCCTGCGCGCTCTGTCAGCTGGTCAGCAAAGATGACAATATTGAGGTGCCATCGGTGGGCGGACGCCCGTCACGGGTCATGCAGCGCCATATTCTGGCAGAGGTGGTCGAGCCGCGCTATCAGGAGCTGTTCGAACTGATCCGTGATGAGATCAAACAAAGCGGTCTCGACGACCAAATTGCGGCAGGCATTGTGCTGACCGGCGGTTGCGGCCGCATGGAAGGCGCGATTGAATTTGCCGAAGAAATATTTCAGATGCCGGTGCGCTTAGGCGAGCCACTGGGCATGCAGGGTCTGAGCGATTATGTGCAGGACCCGACCTATGCCACCGCAGTAGGTTTACTGCGCTACGGGCAACAAGACTTGCAGGCGCGGCAGGATGAAACGCGCGATAACAACGTGATCGGTATGTGGAAACGCGTTCACGGTTGGTTCAAAGGTGAATTTTAATAAAAACAACACTTTGGAAATATTTTTTGGGGTAGTACACTAAGCAGGTAAAAGGAGAAACACTATGTCTGAAGTATTTGAAGTACTCGACAATTTTGACAGCGATGCAGTCATTAAGGTGATCGGTGTAGGTGGCGGCGGTGGTAACGCCGTTAAGCACATGATCAGTGAATCGATTGAAGGGGTGCAGTTCTTAGCTGCAAACACCGATGCGCAATCATTACGTAACCATGGCGCGCACGTAACTATCCAGTTGGGTGACGATATCACCAAGGGACTGGGTGCGGGCGCCAACCCTGAAGTGGGCCGTCAGGCGGCTGAAGAGTCGCGCGAAGAAATCAAAAAGCACCTGGAAGGCGCTGACATGATTTTTATCGCCGCAGGAATGGGTGGCGGTACCGGTACCGGTGCGGCACCGGTAGTGGCTGAAGTTGCCCGTGAACTGGGTATTCTGACCGTGGCGGTGGTGACCAAACCCTTCCCGTTTGAAGGACGCAAGCGTATGGCAGTCGCCGACGAAGGTATCGCGCAACTGGCGCGCTATGTTGACTCGCTGATCACCATTCCTAACGAGAAGCTGCTGAAAGTACTGGGCAAAGGCACCAGCCTGCTCGATGCCTTCAGTGCCGCGAACAACGTGTTACTGGGCGCAGTACAGGGTATTGCTGATTTGATTACCCGTACCGGTCTTATCAACGTTGACTTTGCCGACGTACGCGCCGTGATGCGTGAAATGGGTACGGCCATGATGGGTACCGGCGTTGCCCGCGGTGAAGAACGCGCGCAGGAAGCGGCGGAAATGGCCATCAACAGCCCGTTACTGGAAGATATTGATCTGTCTGGCGCCCGTGGCGTATTGGTTAATATTACCGCAGGTCTGGACATGAGCATTGACGAGTTCGAAACCGTCGGTAGCACAGTGAAAGCCTTTGCTGCTGAAAACGCGACCGTCATTGTGGGAACTGTTATCGACCCTGACATGTCAGAAGAGATGCGTGTCACTGTTGTTGCGACCGGTATTGGCGCAGAGCGCAAGCCAGATATTTCGCTGGTGAACAATGGCCGTGAGAAGAGCCGTGAGTCGTACAGCAGCCGCAGTGCTGGTTACCACGGTGGTGGCGCAGCAACGGCACGGGTACTTGATACTGACAGCGAAGAGATGGAGCAGGAAGAGTACGACGTGCAAAGCGAGAAGCCAGCAGCGAAGCCGCAGGCACAGGGCAATAAAGATATGGACTACCTGGATATTCCGGCATTTTTACGCCGTCAGGTGGACTAATCGAAAAAAGGCATTGCGGCAATCGCTGTAAATGTTTCGTAAAACCGTGAGCTAAATTGCGATTTTTACGAATCTTCGGTAAACTATTGCGCCTTTAACTGGTCAGACGAGATAGTGAGAACGAAATCGAATGATGAAACAACGTACCATTAAACAGCCTATTGCAACCACGGGTGTGGGCTTGCACAAGGGCAACAAGGTTCAGTTAACACTGCGCCCGGCACCGGTCAATACCGGTCTGGTGTTCCGCCGTGTTGATTTGCAGCCTGCTGTGGATATTCGTGCCGATGCTGAATTGGTGCGCGATACCCGCATGTGTACCTGTTTGATTAACGATGACAATGTCCGGGTTTCCACCGTGGAACACCTGCTTGCCGCGATTGCAGCAATGGGCATTGATAACCTCATTATTGAAGTCGACAGCCATGAAATTCCAATCATGGACGGTAGCTCGCATCCTTTTATTTACCTGCTACAGAATGCGGGCATCGAGGAACAGGGCGCAGCGAAAAAGTTTATCCGGATCAAGCAACCGGTTCGTGTTGAAGAAGGTGACAAGTGGGCGGAACTGCTACCCCATAATGGTTTCCGTATCGACTTTGCCATCGACTTCGACCACCCGGCGATTGCCGACACCAACCAGGTTGTCAGCATGGACTTTAGTACGCAGAGCTTTCTGAAGGACATCAGTCGTGCACGTACGTTCGGCTTTATGAAAGATATCGAGTTCTTACGCGCCAACAACCTGGCTTTAGGTGGCAGTTTTGACAATGCCGTGGTGCTTGATGAGTTCCGCATCTTAAACAGCGATGGTTTGCGCTATGACGACGAGTTCGTGAAGCACAAGATCCTCGATGCAGTGGGCGACTTGTACATGGGTGGCCATGCGATTTTAGGCCACTTACGCGCCTTTAAATCCGGCCACGCCCTGAACAACCAGCTATTGCGCGCCGTACTACAAAATCAGGAAGCCTGGGAGTTCGTCACCTTCGAAGACGAAGCTGCCGAGTCACCCATCCGCTTCGCCAGCCCGGTCGTCGCATAATTGCGTAGCCCGTAGTAGAACTACGGGCTACGCGTCATATTTATCTGCCAGCGCCAATAATTGTGAGCGCAATGGCTCTTCGCAAAGCGCGGCCTGTTCACGTAATTTTCTTACCGTATCTGATTCATTTTGTGCAGGTTTTGGCTGCGCCGGCGGTGGTGGCGTAGCGCTGGCTTGACGGCCGGGGCGGATGCGGATCTCGAGCCGGGTAATCGCAGGCGTAGCATGAGTTTGAAAATACGTTATAATGCGCTCTTGTTCGGTTTTTATCCGCTGCCCAACGGCGGCCGATGAAACCTTAATAATGAGGGACGGTGCGCTTACCGCAACCACTTCACACTGGCTTATAAGCTCGGCTAACGGCTGTTTTGCGAAACAGTCGCGCATTAGCTGTTGCCAGCGCTGATGTTGCTCGGTAAAGTCAGCAAATTGCTGCAAGCGCTGGCTGCCAAGCAGTTGGTCAAGTTTCTTCGGGCGCTTACGGGGCATCGTTCAAGTCTTACAATTAGCAACGAGAGGTTGCATGAGTTTAACAGTCTTCTATAAAGGCTCCAAAGTTAAATTTGGAGTGCGCTTAAGCCGCCGGCGCTTGCTGAGCTTAAGTGCTATTCTGGGTGTGGGCCTGTTAGCTCTTAGCCAGCCATGGCAGTACCTGGGCGGTCTTGATACCGAGCAGGTGCGTAGCAAGATCAGCGCCGAACAACTGGCGCTGGCGGCGCAGTCTGAAGTGGTTCAGCAGATCAAGGCCGATACCGAGAAAAAGCTCACCGCCATGACCATGCAACTGGGTGAAATGCGCGCTCAGTTACGCCACCTGGATCTGATGAGCGAACGCCTGGCACAAACTGCCAGTATTGACGTAAGTGATCTGCAACAAAGCAACGCCGCGACCAACGCAATGGGCGGTCCCGAGGCCTCCATTTTAGATGCGCCAAAAGTGCCGGCCAGCGACGTCATCGCTGACATCGATTTATTGTTAAGCCAGTTAGCCGACAAACAAAATCAGCTCAGCACCCTTGAATCCGTGCTGCTGCGTCATCATATCTCTGCAGAGAGTTTCGTTGCCGGACGTCCGGTCGACGGTGGTTGGCTAAGTTCACACTACGGCATCCGTAAAGACCCGTTTAACGGCACTCCCACCATGCATAGTGGTATCGATTTTGCCAACCTGGCTGAAGACGCCGGTGTGTTCGCGACAGGCGCGGGCGTCGTGACCTGGTCGGGTGAGCGTTATGGTTATGGTAAACTGATTGAAATTGACCATGGCGGTGGACTGAAGACCCGTTATGGCCACTGTGCCGAACTGTTAGTCAACGAAGGTGATGTTGTCACCCGCGGCCAGCAGATCGCCAAACTGGGCAGTACCGGTCGTTCCACCGGGCCGCACGTGCATTACGAAGTGTTACGCAACGGGCGTCACATAGACCCGAGTCAGTATGTTTATCGTGAAGCGCAATAAGCGCTTCACTGTCATTTAACTACAGGATCATAGAATCACATGTTAGGTAGTCTATTCCGCAAAGTATTTGGTAGTCGTAACGACCGTATTCTGAAAGGATTGCAGAAACAGGTAGCGGCGATTAACGCGCTTGAGCCAGAATTTGAAGCCCTCAGCGACAGCGAACTAAAACAAAAAACAGCTGAATTCAAAAAACGTCTGGCCGATGGCGAAAAGCTTGATGACATTCTGGTCGAAGCCTTCGCAACCGTCCGTGAAGCCAGTAAGCGCGTGTTTAACATGCGTCATTTCGACGTGCAGCTTATCGGCGGCATGATCTTAAACGATAACCGTATTGCCGAAATGCGTACCGGTGAAGGTAAAACCCTGACGGCAACCCTGTCGGCTTATCTGAACGCCCTGAGCGGCGAGGGTGTCCACATTGTTACCGTGAACGATTACCTGGCCCGTCGTGACGCCGAAACCAACCGTCCGCTGTTTGAATTCCTCGACATGAGTGTTGCGTTTAACGTGCCGGGCATGTCGCATCAGGATAAACAAGAAGCCTACCGCGCCGACATTACCTACGGTACCAACAACGAATTTGGTTTTGACTACCTGCGCGACAATATGGCGTTCTCACCGAAGGAACGGGTGCAGCGCAAACTTAATTACGCGATTGTCGATGAGGTTGACTCGATTTTGATCGACGAAGCGCGTACGCCACTTATCATTTCTGGTGCAGCAGAAGACAGTTCTGAGCTGTACATCAAAATGAATGAAATTGTGCCGTTACTGCAGCGCGCCGATGAAGAAGATACCGAAGAGAAACGTGGCGAAGGCGACTTCACCATTGATGAGAAAGCCAAACAGCTACATCTGACCGAAAACGGCCAGGAGCATGTGGAAGCCATTCTGAAAGAGCGTGGCATGCTGGGTGAAGACGAGTCACTGTACTCTGCCGCGAATATCACCTTGCTACACCACGTAAACGCTGCCTTACGTGCCCATCATCTGTTCCAGAAAGACGTTGATTACATCGTCAAAGAAGGCCAGATAGTGATTGTTGATGAGCACACCGGGCGTACCATGGAAGGCCGGCGCTGGTCAGAAGGCCTGCACCAGGCGATGGAAGCCAAAGAAGGCGTGAAGATTCAGAACGAGAACCAGACGCTGGCGTCGATTACCTTCCAGAACTACTTCCGTCTGTATGACAAACTATCGGGCATGACTGGTACCGCCGACACTGAAGCCTTTGAGTTCCAGTCGATTTATGGTCTTGAGACCGTGGTCATTCCGACCAACCGGCCGATGATTCGTGATGATCGCCCGGATTTAATTTTTATCAGTGCCGAAGAGAAATTCGAAGCCATTGTCGCTGACATCGAAGCCTGCCGCGCCAAGCAGCAACCGGTACTGGTGGGTACCATTTCGATTGAAAGCTCTGAGCTGCTGTCGAATTTCCTGAAGAAGAAAAAGATTCCTCATAAGGTACTGAACGCCAAATTCCACGCCAAAGAAGCGGAAATCGTCGCTCAGGCTGGTATGCCAGGCGCGGTGACTATTGCCACCAACATGGCCGGTCGTGGTACCGATATCGTGTTAGGCGGTAACCTGCAGGCTGAAATTGCCGACATGAACGAGCCGTCGCAGGAGCAAATCGACAAAGCCAAAGAAGAGTGGCAAAAGCGTCATGATCTGGTGCTTGAGGCCGGTGGTTTACATATTATCGGTACCGAGCGTCACGAATCACGCCGTATTGATAACCAGCTCCGTGGTCGTTCAGGTCGTCAGGGTGACCCGGGCTCATCACGTTTCTACCTGTCACTGGAAGACAGCCTGATGCGTATTTTCGCCTCTGAGCGCATGGCCGGGCTGATGAAACGGCTGGGCATGAAGCGTGGCGAAGCCATTGAACACCCATGGGTGACCCGCGCGATTGAAAACGCGCAGCGCAAAGTCGAGGGGCGTAACTTCGATATCCGTAAGTCACTGCTTGAGTTTGATGATGTTGCCAATGATCAGCGTAAAGTCGTTTACGAGCAGCGTAACGAGCTGCTTGATGAAGGCGATATTTCTGAAACCGTCAAAGTCATTCGTGGCGACGTGATAGACCAGGTGATTAGCGAGTACATTCCGCCGCAATCACTGGAAGAAATGTGGAACGTTGAAGGTCTTGAAGAGCGTCTGCGTTCTGACTTTGATTTGCAGTTGCCAATTCAGAAGTGGCTGGACGAAGACGACAAGCTGCACGAAGAAAATCTGCGCGAGAAGATTACCGAAGAACTGGAAAACGCCTACGCGCAAAAAGAGCAACAAGTGGGCGAGCAGGTACTGCGCCAGTTCGAAAAGGCAATTATGCTGCAAAGCCTTGACCAGCATTGGAAAGAGCACCTGGCAGCCATGGATCATCTGCGTCAGGGCATTAACCTGCGTAGTTACGCGCAGAAGAATCCAAAGCAGGAGTACAAGCGCGAAGCCTTTGAGTTGTTCTCGGATATGCTTGAAGCGCTGAAACTCGATGTCGTGACCATTCTGAGTAAAGTACGTGTGCGCGCCGAAGAAGATGTTGAGGCGGTTGAACAAAAACGCCGTGAACAGGCCGAGCGTCTGGCACAACGTCAGCAGTTTACTCACGAAAGTGCCAGCACCAGTGGTGCCGGTGACGCGCAGGCTAGTGGCCCGGCAGCTACTGCTTCAGCCACCGCAGCGGCGTCAGCCACGCCACGCGTCGGCCGTAATGAACCCTGCCCGTGTGGCTCAGGTAAAAAGTACAAGCATTGCCATGGCAAGCTCTGATCCTGTCCACGTAGCCGTCGGCGTAATTGAGAACGCCGACGGTGACATTTTCATCAGTAAACGCCACAAAGACCTGCATCAGGGTGAGAAATGGGAATTCCCAGGTGGCAAAGTTGAAGCCGGTGAAACCGTTTATGACGCACTGGTGCGTGAACTCGGTGAAGAGTGCAACATTGAAGTTAAAGCTGCGTCACCGCTGACTGTCATTCATCACGATTACAACGATAAGCGCGTTATGCTCGATGTCTGGCGTGTTACCGCATTTTCAGGCGACGTAAGGCAGTGTGAAGGGCAGGAATGGCTCTGGGTGCCTGTTTACGCGCTGCAGGCCTATCAGTTTCCTGAGGCTAATCAGGCGATTATTGATTTACTGGAAAAGCCGCTCTAAGCAGCGGCTATGGACATAGCGCCAATTCGAACTCCACATCGCTTTCATACGATGCTTTGCCCTGCTGCGGCGCATTACTTAAAAACCGAATGCTGAAGCGTTGCTTGTGGCCGCTTATCACCGGGTAGGCAGGCACACTGTCCGGCACCCGAATACGTAACAGACTCAATGGCTCAGTGCTTTCCTGCAGCAAGCCTCCTTCGGCAACGACCCATTGGAAATGTGCCTGACCGCGCAGTAATTCGAGCTCAAGCTCAAGCCCTTCAAACAGTACCGCAAACTCGCTCCACCAGCGCTGGCAGTCTTCGTCACGACGTTGCTGTGACTGATGCAGCCAGTAGTGCAGTTGTGGCACGTCAAAATTACAGGTACCGCCAGGCATACCAAAGCGCTGTCGGGTCACGCTTAGCAGGCGATCCTGCTTCAGGTGACTACCGATGCGGGTCATAGGCTGAATGGCTTGTGAGGCTTTTTTCACCCGGCTGGCGAGGGCTTCGACCTGTTGTTGGTTCACGTCGGGATGTTGCGACCAGACCTCCAGTTGCGCGCGGCGGCGATCGAGATCTTTTTGCACATCGGTGCGCACATCACTGCGCTCGCAAAGCTCTAGAATGGCAAACAAGGCGTCAAAATAGCGGCTGTAGTCGCGCGCATCCACCGCCACGTCCGGTTTTAACAGCTGTTTCAGGTGTTCAAGGCGCAGGTAGGTACGTACCCGCTCGTGTAAGGGGTACTCGTAATTAATCGTGTGCACATCGGTTTGATCAGTCATCCGCTCTATCATAGCGGCTTCCTGTTCGGTTGCAACGCTTTGAAACAGGTCTGATTGGTAGCTCATCTCAACTCTGGGACCGTTTATCGGTCTTCTTTTGTTTTTAGTTCTGCGTTTTTCGCGTTTTTCACATCTTCGGCATCTTTGGCATAGCCCAGATACTTCTCGTGCAGCTCACGAACCTGCGCGGGCAAGGTATCGGGTTTGCCTTCATTGTTAATGATATCGTCGGCGGCTGCAAGTCGCTCCTCGCGTGACGCCTGTGACCGCAGAATCTGCTCCACCTGTTCAGCGCTGACATTATCGCGCTGCAAGGTCCGCTGGCGCTGGGTTTCTTCACTGACGTCAACCACCAGTACCCGGTTGCAATACTTAGTGAGATTATTTTCAACCAACAAGGGGGCGGACAAAATGACATAGGGTGAGTCAGCGGCCTCAAGCGCTGCCAGAATTTGTTCGCGGATAAGTGGGTGAGTGAGATCATTCAGCCACTGCTTCTCATCTGGCTCGGCAAAGATTTTCTCGCGTAACCAGGCACGGTTAAGCTCACCGCTCTCAAGTAACGCCTCTTTGCCGTAGCGTTCGCCGACCGCGCTCAGCGCTTTGCCACCTTTGTCCATGATATGACGGGCAATCACGTCGGCATCGACGACTTTAATACCATGCTGCGCGAACAGATCAGACACTGTAGTCTTTCCCGAACCAATGCCGCCGGTTAAGCCAAGTACCCACATCAGACGCGCACCAGGCCCCAGTACCATTGCAGTAACTGTTCGCCCCAAATCATCGCAATCACGCCGCCGCAAATAAGAAAGGGCCCAAATGGAATAGGTTGCCCCTGACCTTTTTTCGCGGCCAATTGCAGCGTAATACCAATCACCGCGCCACTAAATGCTGACGCCAGTACAATCACCGGTAACATCTGATAGCCTGCCCAGGCTCCGAAGGCCGCGAGCAGCTTGAAGTCACCGTAGCCCATACCTTCTTTGCCGGTCAGCAGTTTATAGGCCCAGTACACCGACCACAGGAACAAGTAGCCGGCAATCGCGCCAATGACCGCATCGGCCAGGCTAACCGGACCGCCGGCCCAGGCCACAAACAGACCCAGCCAGAGTGTGAAATAGGTCAGTTGATCGGGTAGCAGCATGTGGTCATAGTCGATGAAAAACATGGCTATTAGCAGTCCGGCAAAGACCATGTAGTAAAGCGCTGGCCAACTGAAACCCTGATACCAGACAATGGCGGCAAAGAAGACCGCGGTAAGCATCTCGATGGCGGGATAGCGCAACGAAATACGCGCGTTACAGTGACGGCATTTACCTTTTAGCAGCAGCCAGCTGATGACGGGAATATTGTCGTACCATTTAATCGCATGCCGACACTTCGGACAATGAGAGCCCGGCGTGGAAATATTAAAGTTCGCCCGTTTGGGTTCTGGCTGACCGGTGACTGCAGCGCAATCGCGTTCCCATTGCCGCTGCAACATGACCGGTAGACGACCGATCACCACATTCAGAAAACTACCAACCACCAGACCTAAAACTAAACCAAGTGACGAAGTAAGACCGCTGTACGCCGGATAAATAGCATACAGATCAGGAAACTGCTCCAGCATTAGCCCACCACTGCGCCAAGGTTAAAGATAGGCAGGTACATGGCAACAATCAGGCCACCTACCAACACACCAATGACCACCATGATCATCGGCTCAAGCAGCGCGGTCAGGTTATCGACCAGATCATCGACCTCGCGCTCGTACACGTCAGCCACCTTGGCCAACATATCATCCAGTGAGCCCGACTCTTCGCCAATGAAAACCATCTGATTCGCCATGGTAGGGAACACATCGGCATTCACCATCGCCGTGTGCATTTGCATGCCCGAGGTCACGTCCGCCTGTACCCGGAAAATTGCATCACGATACACCGAGTTACCCGAGGCACCCGCCGCCGATTCCAGCGCGTTGATGAGTGGCACACCCGCCGCGAAGGTGGTAGAAAGAGTTCGAGCAAAGCGAGCGACGGCTGCTTTGTGGAGGATCATGCCAACGACGGGGATCTTAAGTGACAGAGCCTGAACTTTGTCGCGGAACTTATTGCTTTTAACCATGGCTCGGCCAAAGAGAAAGCCAGCAATAATAAACCCTACGAGTATATATATCGCATAGGCCTGCACCAGTTCCGATAAATTGACGACAAACTGTGTCATAGCCGGTAACTCAGCACCGAAGTCTTTAAAAACACTTTCGAATTGTGGAACCACATAAACTAGAAGAATCATGGTAACCACGATCGCAACCACAATAACTGCGGCTGGGTAAACCAGTGCCTTTTTGATCTTCGCTTTTAAAGCTTCAGATTTTTCGCGATAGGTCGCAATCCGATCGTAAATCGCCTCGAGGGAACCAGACTGCTCACCTGAATCAACAAGATCACAATAAAGGGGGTCAAATACTTCAGGATGCTTGCGCAGCGATGCCGCAAGAGGCGAACCAGAGCCGACATCATCAGCAATCGTCAACATTAGATTTCTAACACGAACATGGTCGGTACCCTTTGCGACCATTTCCAAGGCTTGTAATAAAGGGACACCGGCTTCAAGCATCGTCGCTATTTGGCGGGTGAAAAGGGCAATATCGCTACCCCTGATTTTTTTATAACCCAAAAGGGGCTTTGCTTTTTTCTTAACGGAGCGGGGATTGATGCCTTGATCACGCAACTTTGCACGAATCTCTTTTTCACTATCACCGCGCATTAAGCCTTTAACTTTCTGGCCCCGGCGATTCAGGCCCTGCCATTGGAACTCACTGAACGCTTCTAATTTTGATTTTTTTGCTGCAGTAGCCATAGTAAGTCCTTTATTTTATGGGACCTAAGAATTGGTGACGCGATTTGCCTCTGCGAGACTTATTGTGCCGTCAGCGACCTTGCGAAGAGCCGACTGTCGTAATGAATTATAGCCTTCTTTGCGCGCCTGACGGGCAATTTGCAATGAGCCTGCGTTTTCCATAATAAGCTCTTGAATCGCCTCTGTCACCGGCATTACTTCGTATACGCCTGTACGACCTTTAAAACCGCCCGTACACTGGTCACAACCAACCGCCTGTTGCAAATTTAGATGAGGAATTTGCTCTTCCGTAAATCCTTGGCGAATTAACTCCTCTTTCGGAACTTCCTCTGGCTCTTTACACTCATTGCAAAGTCGACGAGCTAGCCGCTGCGCAATAATCAATGTAATCGAGCTCGCGATGTTATACGAGGGAACCCCCATATTCATAAGACGGGTCAGCGTTTCTGATGCTGAGTTTGTATGCAAGGTCGAAAGCACTAAGTGACCGGTCTGCGCAGCTTTAATCGCTATTTCAGCTGTTTCCAGATCACGAATCTCACCGACCATGACGATATCTGGGTCCTGCCGTAGAAATGAGCGAAGTGCATCGGCGAAGGTTAACCCCGCTTTTACATTAATTTGCACTTGATTAATACCGTGCAGGTTAATTTCAACAGGGTCTTCCGCCGTTGAAATATTCACTTCCGGTGTATTAAGAATATTCAGACCGGTATATAGCGAAACGGTCTTACCGGATCCGGTAGGGCCTGTCACCAAAATCATACCTTGAGGTTTTGTTAACGCATTCTCGTATAGCTTCTGTTGCTCAGGTTCATAGCCAAGCGACTCAATACCCATCATGGCTGCGGCGGCATCCAGAATTCGCAACACGATTTTCTCACCATACATTGTCGGTAAGGTACTAACCCGAAAATCAATCGCGCGGTTTTTCGATAGGCGTAACTTAATACGACCGTCTTGGGGTAAGCGCCGCTCAGCAATATCCAACTGAGACATAACCTTCAATCGCGCAGCTATTCGTGCGGAGAGCGCAAAAGGAGGCCGGGCTATCTCGTGAAGAACCCCGTCAATACGGAATCGAATGCGATACTCGCCTTCATAAGGCTCAAAGTGTAAGTCGGATGCTCCCCGCTTTATGGCATCAAGCAACATCTTATTAATGTAGATAACTATTGGAGCATCGTTCTTACCATCAACGGTGACCGCGCCGCTTTCATCTCGTACCTCTCCGTCAGCATCGATTTCGCGGAGTTCCTTCTCATCCTGTTCGGTAACACCGAGCAAGGAGCTTTCATTTTCTAATAATTTATCAATCAGTTTTTGTAGCTTGTCTTCTTCGACAAGCACTGCTTCAGCTTGCAATCGCGTACGGAACTGAAACTCATCAAGCGTTTCAATCCGAGTGGGGTCTGACACAGCGATATACAAGACATTGCCACGCTGATACAGGGGAACAGCGTGATTTTTACGTATCAAACGCTCATTGATAAATTCCGGAGGGATAAGCTCAGAGTTAAATGAATCCAGGTCGAGCCACGGAGAGTTAGACTCTTGATAACAAAACGCTGCTAGCTCACTGGCCTGGATTAACTTCCTTTCGATGAGAACACTAGTGAACGGTAACTTTGTTTCCCATGCATACTCACTACAACTTTTAAGTTGCGCTTCAGGAATTCGTCTGTCACGCAGCAGTAGAGCTGCTAGAGAATGATGTAGCATGGAGCAATATGCCAAATGGGGTAAAAATCAGGGGATCGAAACGCTCGATCCCCAAAAAATATTCTAAGCTTTCTCGGTTTCGTTTTTATCAGACTTAAGGGGTTGTTGAGCCGCCAGAAGCTGCTACCGAAGCTGAGTTCGTGACTGAGCCAGCAGTAATGCTTTCTTGCGTAGTGCAACCGTCGACTCGATCTTGGTCTGTACAGTGGATATTCCAGTCAATATTGTTACCGCCAACAGCGATAGGAACGAGCTCAACGACAATATTGCCGCTGGTAGAAGCACCACCGGGACCATTAGTTGCGTCTAGTTCAGCATGAATAACCCCATCTGATACGACTGTTTGAATGACACCTGAAACATCATCAGCATCAGCTATATTTTCAGGAATGCGATTATTGTCAGCGCTACAGCCCGTAAACTGCCCGGTACTTTGATAACAAAGGGATACAGCTTGCTTATAAGTTGATAACGCTGAAATACCAGTACTAGCTCTTGCGCGCTGTGTATAGTCAGTATAAAGAGGAATGGCGACGGCCGCCAGGATACCGATGATTGCAACAACAATCATCAATTCGATTAAGGTGAAACCTTTTTGTACTTGCGCTTTCATGTCAAATCTCCCGAAAGTAACGTAAGCAATTCAATTGTTATTGTTGTCCGGTGTGGCAATCCTTTGTTGGTTGTCACACCAACAACAACGTACTCTGCACTAGCCGAAAGACTGTGGTTGCGCCAGCGACCGTGAAAAGTCGAAAAGCCACGCCATCCACCAGACTTTAGCCTGCAGCCCCGCTATCCGCCAGCGTCTTTACACTCAAAGACTGAAAAGCGCCGGTAGGGACCGGAGGTTTTGCGTCACCGCCTCTCGACGGTTTTGCCTTTTAAAGCATTTGCCTGGCATCCCACTGGCTCGCATGTAGCCTAGCCTGCGGTTTGCGCACTGCCTTGTAAACATAGCAGATGTAAGGGAATCGTCAATACTTACAGATCTGAAATTCGCAGGGAAAGATCAACGGCTTGTATATGTTTCGTGAGGGCGCCTGAAGAAATGTAATCAATTCCGGTACTTACAAGACGCTCAAGCTGCTCTGCTGTTACATTTCCGGACACTTCAAGACGCACATTTTTTGACTTCGTTTTAACGGCTGTATGAATATCGTCATAGTCAAAGTTGTCTAACATGATAATATCAGCACCAGCGTCGAGCGCCGACTGATATTCCTCGAGGTTTTCGACTTCAACTTCGATCGTTTTTTCCGGATTCAATCGGCGCGCCTCAGCTACGGCTGCGGCAATCGAGCCACAAGCCATAATGTGGTTCTCTTTAATCAGGTAAGCATCGTACAAGCCGACGCGGTGATTACTGCCGCCGCCACAGACCACAGCGTACTTCAGCGCCGTGCGCAGACCCGGAATGGTTTTGCGGGTATCAAGCAGACGGGTATTCGAGCCGGCCAGATGTTTCACGTACTGTGCGGTGGTGGTCGCCACGCCGGAAAGCGTTTGCAAGAAGTTAAGCGCGGTGCGCTCACCGGTCAGTATGGCCCGCGCCGGACCACGTAGCTCGCAGAGTAAGCTGTCGGCTGTCACCTTATCGCCGTCAGTAACATGCCAGGTCAGCGTGACTTCGCTACCTAGTTGCTCAAACACTTCATTCACCCACTCCACGCCGCAAATCACTGCGTCTTCGCGCGTAATAATACGACCGTAAGCCTGCTGCGTGGCCGGAATCAGCTGTGCGGTGATATCCAAATCACCGCTCATGCCGTTCAGATCCTCTTGTAAGGCACGGCTTACCATGTAGTTACGATCGGCAGCGAGCAGTTCGGGTTGTACGCGAGTGTCCATTGTTGCGGCTCTCTTAGTGGGCGAATAATAGTGGGCGAAACAAGAGCGTATTGTAATGGCTGGCGGCTGGGGTGACAATGTTAGCTATGCAAGCCTGATAAAACACAAAGGAATCAACATTGGAAATCAGTGCCGGTCAACTGCAGGGGGTTGAGCAGAAGTTATCGCCCCATCATAACGAGCGTCCTGACGCTCAGGATATCAGTGTCCTGATTGTGCATGGCATTAGCCTGCCAGCCGGGGAGTTTGGTCAGCCTTATATTGATCAGCTTTTTATGGGTACGCTTGATCCAAAAGCACACCCAAGCTTCGATGTGCTCGAAGGATTACGCGTGTCGGCGCACTGTGTGATTCACCGTGACGGCCGCATCGTCCAATATGTGCCCTTTCATTTGCGTGCCTGGCATGCCGGCAAGTCGCATTATTGTGGGCGCAAGGGCTGTAACGATTTTACCGTCGGTATTGAACTTGAGGGAACGGACACCGAGCCCTACACTAAAGAGCAGTATCAACAACTTGCAAAGGTTGCCGCAGCACTGGTGCGCACCTATCCGGCACTGACACCGCAACGCATTGTCGGCCATCAACACATCGCGCCGGTGCGCAAAACCGATCCGGGCCCGGCTTTTGACTGGCAGTATTTTAAATCGCTGCTGAACGAGGAACTGTAAATGCAATTATTGGCAATTTTATTGGCATATTCCTTAGAGCGTACAGTAACGCTAAGTCGCAACCTGCACTGGCGCCGTATTGTCTTACGCTGGCAGCATTGGCAGACCCGGCAAACGCAAATGGGGCGCGGCGGCGACGCTCAGGAAAAAGTGAGCGAATGGCGCCAGCATCTGCTTGGCGAAGTCGTCTGGGCAGTGCTACCGGCGCTGATCATTAGCTTCATTGTGGCTTTATTAGACTCGTTTCTGGTGTCGTTCGTGGTGGGCGTGCTGGCACTGCTGGCCACCATGCAATGTCGCGAGGCGCGTGATGCTTACAAAGCCTATTTAGAAGCCGCCAACAGCGGTGATGACGATGGCTGCGCGCAGCAGTTACGCATTTTACGCCACGCGGCAGCACGGCATGAGGCCGCCTCAGTACATGAGCTCTTGATCTGGATTCACCTGCGCTATTATTTTGCAACCTTGTTATATTATGTCCTGTTTGGTGTGTTCGGCGCGTTGGTATATGCCACCTTACGCGATATGAAGCACCCGCGTAATAAGTCCTGGAAACAGTTGCAGCTGGTGGTGAACTGGCTGCCGACCCGCATCATGAGCTTTGGCTTTCTGATGGTCGGTAATTTCAGCAAAGCATTACCGGTCTGGCTCAATTCCGTCGGCAATCGCCCACAGAATAACTTCGAGGCGCTTGCCAAAGTGGCAAATGCGGCTGAGGATCTGACTCCCAAACATGAGGACGACGTCACCTCAACTGCTCTGACCAGCGTCGCGCTGGTGAAGCGTAACATGCTGTTCTTTATCGTTTTATTGGCAACTATGACGATAGCTGGCTGGGTCTAAAAAAGAAAAGGTTGGGTTCGCCCCCGTTTTCGACTAAAATGCGTTTGGTAAGACCAATGACCCATTAATGAAATGCGAGAGTGTTATTGGATATTAGTTATTGGATATTAGTGAATTCACCCAATAACCAATATCCAGTATCAAATAACGCCTTAAGGTTTTCAAAAACGATGGCTTTTGACCGCATACAACCGACCAAACTGTCCGACGTGATCATGCAACGCATTGAAGCCATGATCGTCGACGGTACCCTGGAAGCTGGCGCGCGCTTGCCGTCGGAGCGCGATCTTGCGCATCAGTTTTCGGTGTCGCGGCCGAGTCTGCGTGAGGCCATTCAGAAGCTCGAAGCACGCGGTTTACTTGAGCGACGTCAAGGCGGCGGCACCTATGTTTGCGATAATATGCAAGCGCGCGTGGCGGAGCCCTTGCTTGAATTGCTAACACAGCACCCGGAATCGCAGTTCGATCTGCTTGAGTTTCGTCACGCGCTCGAAGGCATCTCGTCGTATTATGCGGCCATGCGCGGTACACCAAATGACTTAACGCACATTGAGCAGGCGTTCACTGCTATCAAAGAAGAGCCCGGCGCTGATCTCGCCGCACAGGCACAGGCGCTCACCGAATTTAACCTGCGCATCTGCGAAGCATCGCATAATGTGATCCTCCTGCATCTGGTGCGCAGTATGCAGCCACTGTTACAAAAAAATATTCAGCAAAACCTGCAGGACCTGGCACATAAGCCGGGCGTCATGCAGCAACTTCACGAACATCGGCAGCAGATTGTCGCTGCCATCAAAGCTGGCGAACCTGAACAAGCGCGCGAAGCGTGCCATCAGCTGCTAGCCTTTATTGAACACGCGTTATTGACCTCGAATCGCGAACAGTCGCGCATTCAACGGTCTTTACGTCGAACGCAAACTGGGTAAGGAAAGAGTATGACCGACCATTTTAAAGACGATCTGGATCCACAGGAAACGCGCGAGTGGCTTGACGCCCTCGAAGTCGTCCTTGAAGAAGATGGCCCCGAGCGTGGCCATTTCTTGTTGGAGTCGTTGATTGAAAAAGCCCGCCGTAGTGGTGCTTACTTGCCATACGCAGCGACGACCGCGTACCTGAACACGATTCCGGCCAGCCAGGAGCCGACCATGCCAGGTGACCAGAGCATGGAAGCGCGGGTACGCGCCGCTATTCGCTGGAATGCATTGGCTATGGTACTGCGCGCTTCGAAAAAAGAGCTGGAGCTGGGCGGCCATATTTCAAGTTTCGCGTCATCGGCGATGATTTACGATGTCGGCTTTAACCACTTTTTCCGCGCGCCAACTGATGAAGACGGTGGCGATTTCCTGTTTATTCAGGGCCACGCGTCTCCGGGTATTTATGCCCGTGCTTATTTAGAAGGTCGTATCAGTGAAGACGAACTGAACAACTTCCGTCAGGAAGTTGACGGCGAGGGCATCAGCTCTTACCCGCATCCGAAACTGATGCCTGATTTCTGGCAGTTCCCGACCGTTTCAATGGGGTTAGGCCCGATTCAGGCCATTTATCAGGCGCGTTACCTGAAATATTTAACTGACCGTGGCATTAAAGACTGCTCTAAGCAGCGCGTTTACTGCTTCTTAGGTGACGGTGAGGTGGATGAGCCAGAAAGCTTAGGCGCCATTGGCCTTGCGACCCGCGAAGGGCTCGACAACCTGACCTTTATCGTGAACTGTAACCTGCAGCGTCTGGATGGCCCGGTTCGTGGTAACGGCAAGATCATTCAGGAACTTGAAGGTACCTTCCGCGGCGCTGGCTGGGAAGTTATTAAAGTGATTTGGGGTCGCTACTGGGATCCGCTTCTGTACCGTGACACCGAAGGTAAGCTTGCCCAGATCATGCAAGAAACCGTCGACGGTGAATACCAGAACTATAAAGCCAAAGGTGGTGCCTACACCCGTGAGCACTTCTTCGGCAAGACCGAAGAAACCAAAGAAATGGTCGCCAACCTGTCAGATGAAGATATCTGGCGTCTGAACCGTGGTGGTCACGATCCGGTGAAAGTTTACGCTGCTTATCATAAAGCAGTAAACACTAAGGGTCGTCCTCAGGTCATTCTGGCGAAAACCGTGAAAGGTTACGGCATGGGCTCTGCGGGTGAAGGTAAGAATATTGCCCACCAGGTGAAGAAAATGGACATGGAAGCGATTAAGCACTTCCGTGACCGTTTCAATATTCCCGTAAAGGATGACGAGCTGGAAGATATTCCATTCTACAAATTCCCGGACGACAGCCCGGAAATGAAGTACATGCGCGAGCGTCGCGAGGCCTTGGGTGGCTACATGCCAAAACGTCGCGCCAACACCGACGTGGAATTGGAAATGCCGCCACTGAAAGCGTTTGAGTCGGTACTCAAAGGCTCAGGCGATCGTCAGATCTCAACCACAATGGCATTTGTGCGTGTACTGACGGCGCTGCTGAAAGACAAGAAGATTGGCAAGCGCGTGGTGCCGATTATCCCTGATGAAGCCCGTACCTTTGGTATGGAAGGCTTGTTCCGTCAGGTCGGTATCTACTCAAGCCAGGGTCAGAAATACGAGCCGCAGGATGCCGATCAGGTCGCTTACTATCGTGAAGATAAAGAAGGCCAGGTGTTACAGGAAGGCATTAATGAGCTTGGCGCCATGGCCTCTTGGGTGGCAGCTGCAACCAGCTACTCGACCAACAATGTGCCGATGATTCCGTTCTACATCTATTACTCAATGTTCGGTTTCCAGCGCGTGGGTGACCTGGTCTGGGCCGCTGGTGACAGCCAGGCGCGTGGCTTTTTGGTCGGTGGTACCGCTGGACGCACCACGCTTAACGGTGAAGGCTTGCAGCACCAGGACGGTAGCAGCCACATTCTGTTTAATACCGTACCAAACTGTGTCACGTATGACCCAACCTTCGGTTACGAGATTGCAGTCATTGTGCAGGACGGTTTACGTCGCATGTACGGCGAGCAGGAAAACGTGTTCTATTACATTACCGTGATGAACGAAAACTACCATCAGCCGGAAATGCCGGAAGGGGTAGAAGAGGGCATCATCAAGGGTATGTACGAGCTTGAGAAGCACGAAGCCAAGAAAACCAAGGCAGAAGTGCAGTTGCTTGGCTCGGGCACTATTTTACAGCAGGTGCGTGCTGCGGCAGAAATTCTTGCTGACAAGTATGGCGTGACCTCAACCGTTTATAGCGCGACCTCGTTTAACGAGCTGGCGCGTGAAGGTCTGGATGTGGATCGTTACAACATGCTTAACCCGACCAAGAAAGAAAAAGTTGCTTATGTAACTAAGCTTCTTGAGAAGGCTAAGGGTCCAACCATCGCCGCAACCGATTACCAGAAATTGTATGCTGACCAGATCCGCGCCTGGGTCCCTACGCCTTATCGCGTGCTGGGTACCGATGGTTTTGGTCGCTCAGACAGTCGCGAGAATCTGCGTCGTCACTTCGAAGTGAGTGCTGAGTACATTACCGTTGCTGCGTTGGCTGAGCTTGCAAAAGCTGGCGATATCGACAAGAAGGTGGTTGCTCAGGCAATCAAAGACTTCGGCATCGACGTCGACAAAACCAACCCACTTTACGCATAAAACAGGGGAGCGCAGACGACTATGGCAGATTTAAAAGAAGTACACGCCCCCGATGTCGGCGGCGAAGAAGTTGAAGTCATCGAGGTTCTGGTCAGCAAAGGCGACAGCGTCGAAGCTGAAGACGGCCTGATCACCGTTGAGAGCGACAAAGCCTCAATGGACATCCCGGCACCGTTCGCCGGCAAAGTCGACGAAATCAAAGTCAGCGTCGGTGACAAGATCTCCGAAGGCGACCTCATCGCCATGCTGGCCGCCGCTGACGAAGGCTCAGACGACGAAGACGAAGACTCGGGCGACGACGATTCGGACAATGGCGGTGACGGGGACGACGTAGCCCGTAGTTCTACTACGGGTGAAACCTCCGACAAAGAAGATGCCGGTGACGAAGAAGAACCCACCGACAAAGACGAAGACAAAGACAAAGATGACTCGGGCGAAACCGAAGTCATCGAAGTCAAAGTCCCCGACATCGGCGGCGACACCGACGTTGAAGTCATCGAAGTTCTCGTCTCCGAAGGCGACAGCATTGAAAAAGAAGATGGCCTGATCACCCTCGAAACCGACAAAGCCACCATGGACGTGCCAAGCCCTGAAGCCGGCACCGTCAAGTCCGTGGAAGTCAACACCGGTGACAAAGTCAGCGAAGGCTCGCTGGTCATCACCCTGGAAGTAGCCCGTAGCTCTACTACGGGTAAAAAGTCGGAAGAAGAAGACGAGGGTGAATCAAAATCTTCGTCGGCCGAATCAAAATCTTCGTCGGCTGACGCCGATGCATCTTCTGGCGAAGATGCAGAGGGGGCAGCCCCGTCCGGGTCAGCCCCTTCAGACGAAGAGGAAGGTCGTGTCACCGCATCCGGTGAGCGCAAAGCCCCACCCGTACCTGATCACCCACTCGACAAAAAGGGTAAAGCCGAAGGCCTTGCCTACGCATCGCCGGCAGTACGCCGTCTGGCGCGCGAGTTTGGTGTGAACCTGAACGAGGTGAAAGGCAGCGGTCGCAAGGAACGTATCCTCAAAGAAGACGTGCAGGAATACGTGAAATACGAACTGTCACGCCCGAAAGCAACAGCTTCGGCGGGTACCTCGAAAGGCTCCGGTGGCTTACAAGTCATCGCGCCACCGAAAGTCGACTTCAGCAAGTTCGGTGAAATTGAAGAAGTGCCATTAACCCGTATTCAGAAAATTTCGGGACCGAACCTGCACCGCAACTGGGTGACCATTCCACACGTTACGCAGTTTGACGAAGCCGATATTACCGAGCTCGAGAACTTCCGTAAGCAAGAGAACGAGCTGCAGGCCAAGAAGAAAGACGGCGTGAAGATCACCCCGTTGGTATTCATCATGAAAGCGGTCGCCAAAGCGCTGCAGGAGTATCCGGTCTTTAACTCCTCACTGGCAGAAGACGGCGAGCACCTGATCATGAAGAAATACATTCATATCGGTATTGCGGTGGATACTCCGGGAGGCCTGGTCGTACCGGTCATTCGTGACGTCGACAAAAAAGGTATCTACCAGCTGTCTGAAGAACTGATGGATGTCAGCAGCCGCGCGCGTGACGGCAAGCTGAAGTCGCAGGACATGCAGGGCGGTTGTTTCTCAATCTCAAGCCTGGGTGGCATTGGCGGTACGGCGTTTACGCCTATCGTGAACGCCCCGGACGTCGCTATTCTGGGCGTTTCGAAGAGCGAAATGAAGCCTAAATGGAACGGTGACGAGTTTGAGCCACGCCTGATGTTGCCAACCAGCCTGTCATACGACCATCGTGTGATTGACGGCGCGGTTGCCGCACGTTTTAGTGTGTATCTGTGCAATGTCCTGTCGGATATCAGAAAACTCATCCTATAAATTAAACAAATCGCGCGGAGGCTGTTATAATCCGCCCCGCGCGAAATTTAACCGAATTCAACGAAATTCTACGAAAGTAAGAGGTCGTCATGAGCAAAGAAATTAATGCCCAAGTGGTCGTACTCGGTTCAGGCCCTGGGGGTTATTCAGCAGCCTTCCGTGCTGCCGATTTAGGTTTAGATACCGTACTTGTTGAGCGTTACAGCACGCTAGGTGGTGTATGTCTGAACGTTGGCTGTATTCCGTCAAAAGCATTGCTGCACCTTGCCAAGCACATTGAAGACGCTAAGCACATGGCGGCAGAAGGCATCGAATTCGGCGAGCCAAAAATTGATCTCGACAAAATTCGTGAGCACAAAGAAAAAGTCGTTGGCCAGCTGACCGGCGGTCTGGGTCAAATGTCGAAAATGCGTAAGGTGAAAGTGGTCACCGGTAACGGTGAATTCGCCAGCGACAAGAAAATGAAAGTGACCGACAACGACGGCAACGAAACCATCGTGAACTTTGAGCACGCGATTATCGCTGCTGGCTCGCAGTCGATCAAACTACCTTTTGTACCTCATGACGACGAGCGTATCTGGGACTCAACCGACGCCCTTGAACTGCGCTTTGTACCTGATCGCATGTTGATTTTGGGTGGCGGTATTATCGGTCTGGAAATGGGCTGTGTCTACGCGGCACTGGGTTCAACCATCGACGTGGTTGAAATGACCGATCAGCTGATTCCACCTGCTGACAAAGACATCATTAAGCCGTTCACTAAGAGCATGAAGAAGAAGTTCGATAACATCATGCTGAACACCAAAGCGGCGAAAGTGGAAGCCAAGAAAGACGGCATTCACGTGACCTTTGAAGGTGAAAACGCACCTGAGAAGCCGGTCAAGTATGACGCTGTACTGGTTGCTGTTGGCCGTTCGCCAAACGGTGACAAAGTAGGTGCAGATAAAGCCGGTGTTGAAGTTACCGACCGTGGTTTCATTAACGTCGACAAGCAAATGCGCACCAATGTGAAAAACATCTTCGCCATCGGTGACCTGGTTGGCCAACCAATGCTGGCTCACAAAGCCGTGCACGAAGGTCACGTTGCTGCTGAAGTTATCTCTGGTATGAAGCACTACTTCGACCCGAAAGTGATTCCTTCAATTGCGTACACTGATCCAGAAGTTGCATGGACCGGTCTGACCGAGAAAGAAGCGAAAGCGCAAGGCATCGAATACGAAACAGCGGTATTCCCATGGTCAGCATCTGGCCGTGCCATTGCACAGGGTTCGACCGACGGCATGACCAAGCTGTTGTTTGACAAAAACGAGCGCATTATTGGTGCTGCAACCGTAGGTTCAAACGCCGGCGAATTGATGGGTGAACTGTGTCTTGCTATCGAAATGGGCTGTGATGCAGAAGACATCGCGCTGACCATTCACGCACACCCAACGCTGCACGAATCAGTTGGCCTGGCCGCGGAAGTGTTTGAAGGCTCGATTACCGACCTGCCAAACAAGAAAGCGAAGAAGAAGTAACCCGTAGTTCTACTACGGGTCCAACCCTCGTACACCGCGATGGTTGGAACGAACACCTCGCTAATGACAACAAACACCGCGCTGGCTCAGCCACCGCGGTGTTTTTTTTGCACGCTTTCAAGTTGTACACCCGCCCGTGATGCCGTAAGGTAATGAAGTACTTCGCAGACAAACTTTTTTACAGAAGAAAAGGAGCGAGTTATGGCGAACGAAGGTTATCATGAACCCTACGAGCTGCTCTCGGATGAAACCCGTGACATGCATCGTGCCATTATTTCCCTGATGGAAGAGTTAGAAGCCGTCGATTGGTACAACCAACGCATTGACGTCTGTAACGACGAAGAGCTAAAAAAAATTCTGATTCACAATCGTGACGAGGAAAAAGAGCACGCGGCAATGACGTTGGAGTGGATCCGTCGCCGGGACAAAAAGTTTGACGAAGAATTAAAAGAATACCTATTCACCGACGACGTGATAGGCCATTAACGACAACACCGTTATTTGATATTTGATATTGGTTATCCAGTAACTAATAACCGATATCAAATAACGTCTTTGCATTATTGAATGAGGAAGTTATGCGTAAAGTTAGTACTTTGGCGCTGAGTGTCGCACTGGCACTTGGAGTTGCCGCCTGCTCACCGCAGTCCAACCAGACCGAAAACAACACCACCGAACAGACTCAGGCCGATGCCCAGCAACAACAGCTGACCTCAGGTCTTGATATGAACGATTTCAACACCAGCGTGCGTCCTCAGGACGATCTGTTCACCTATGTAAACGGTGGTTGGGTAGAGCGCACTGAAATTCCGGCGGATCGCTCACGTATCGGCTCGTTTAATGAGCTGCGCGACGAAAATCAGGAGCGCCTGCGTAAAATTATCGAAACCGCAGCCGCCAGCTCACCTGAGCCAGGCTCCAACGCTGACAAAATCGGTGACTTCTTCAATAGCTACATGGACGTTGAGCGTCTGAACAGCCTTGGCTACGAGCCCATTGCTGCTGACCTTGAGGCTATCAATAAACTGAAAAACCATGATCAGGTCGCTGCTCAATTCGCGCAAATGGCACGCTTCGGTATCAGCTCGCCATTCGGCTTTTATGTATATGCCGATGCGAAAAACCCGGAAATGAACGCCATGTACATGAGCCAGGCGGGCCTTGGCCTTCCTGATCGCGACTATTACCTAAAAGACGAGGAAAAGTTCGTCGAAATTCGCGAAGCTTATACCTCGTACATGACCGATATGCTGGCGCTGGTTGGTTATGAACAGGACGCTGCCAAAGCTGCCGCCGAAGCAGTACTGGAGCTGGAAACTAAGTTAGCCGAAGTGCAGTGGAGCCGCGTTGAAAGCCGTAACGCAGACAAAACCTACAACAAAAAAACCATGGACGAAGTCAAAGCGTTACTGGGTGACTTTAACCTGGGCGCCTACACCGAAGCCGCTGGCATTGCCACCGTGCAGGACGCTGTAGTACGTCAGCCTTCTTACTTCGAGAGCTTTGGCGCTATGTTTGCCGGCGTGCCACTGGACACCTGGAAACATTACCTGAGCCTGCGTCTGGTCAACGGCTTTGCCGGTGCCTTAAGCGAAGAAATCAGCGACCGCCGTTTTGCCTTCTACGGCAAAGTACTTAACGGTACCCCTGAGCAAGAGCCGCGCTGGAAGCGTGGTGTCAGCGCCACTGATGATGCCCTTGGCGAGGTGTTGGGCCAGCTGTATGTTGCTGAATACTTCCCGCCAGCGGCAAAAGAGCGCATGGAAACCCTGGTCGACAACCTGATTAAAGCTTACGGCGAGTCGATTAAAGAACTTGAGTGGATGAGCGAAGAGACCAAGCAAAAAGCATTGGAAAAACTGAGCAAATTCACTCCGTACATTGGTTACCCAAGCGAATGGCGCGACTATTCGGCGCTGGTCGTATCTGAAGACGACTTAGTGGGTAACTACAAGCGCTCAGCTGCGTTCGATTATCAGGAAAACATCAGCAAAATCGGCCAGCCGGTGAAAGAAGAAGACTGGGGCATGACGCCACAGACCGTGAACGCTTATTACAGCCCGGTACGTAACGAGATCGTGTTCCCGGCCGGCATTCTGCAACCGCCGTTCTTTAACATGAACGCTGAAGATGCAGTCAACTATGGCGGTATTGGCGCGGTCATTGGTCACGAGATCGGTCACGGTTTTGACGATCAGGGCTCAAAATACGATGGCGACGGTAACCTGCAAAGCTGGTGGACTGATGCCGACCGTGAAGCCTTTGATGAACGCGGCGCAATGCTGGCAGCCCAGTACGACTTATATGAGCCGATCGAAGGCGTATTTGTGAACGGTAAGCTGACGCTGGGTGAGAACATCGGCGATCTGGCAGGTGTGACCATCGCTTATAAAGCCTATAAAGATTCGTTAAACGGTGAAGAGTCTCCGGTACTTGACGGTTTTACCGGTGAGCAACGTGTATTCCTGGGCTGGGCGCAGGTCTGGCAGACCAAGCAGCGTGACGAATACACCCGTAACCAGGTGCTGAGCGATCCGCACTCGCCTGCTTACTATCGGGTAAACGGTACCGTGGTCAACGTTCCGGCATTTTATGAAGCCTTTGACGTGAAGCCAGGTGACGAGCTGTACTTACCACCTGAAGAACGCGTGACTATCTGGTAATAATTGGGTTACACTGTCGCCATGAACGTCATGATTCGAATGCTCATTCTGGTTTTGTTGCTGGTGCCGCTTAGCGCACCAGCCGCCACTGCTGCGCCTGGCGCGGCGGTGCATGCCAGCATGGATATGAGTATGGAACATCACGCCATGGCGGCAGAGCATGCCTGTTGTGACGACAGTGAGATGGCCTCGGTTCACGCCAGTGCCATGGCCGAACACATGTCCTGTGATGGCAGTTGCAGTGACTGCCAGCATTATTGTGGCGCGACCGCAGTCGCGCTATTACCTTCTTTTTCTGCTACCGCGGCGCTACCTGAAGTGCAGCGCTGGCAGTATCATCCCGCACATCTTCTGACCCGTAAGGACCGTCTCGAGCGTCCACCTATGCCTGCAAACGACTAAGCGTTTTTCCCTAGTTCGTTTTTTGCAGGAGTAAGTTATGTTTTTACAACGTTGGATTGTGGGTCTACTGGCCCTGACTTTGTTCGCTGGCAGCGTGGCGGCTCAGGATCATAGTGATCATTCGCAGCATGGCTCTGATCAGCACACCGCCGAACAGCATCAGTTGACTGAGCAAACCCCGGCCGAGCGCCAGTTACAGGGCGACGAAGAGGTGCAGTACGTGTGCCCGATGCACAGTCACATTGTGCGTGACGAGCCCGGTACCTGCCCGATTTGTGGTATGGATCTGGAACCGCAGCAGCCCACAGTCGAAGTCAATGTGCAGATTAGTGGCCAGATGCAGCAAAACCTCGGCATTACCACCACCATGGCCGAGCGAACCACCTTATGGCGCTATTTACCCACCCTGGCCACGGTGCAGTGGAATGACAATGCCCGCTGGCATGTGCATCCGCGGGCTTCAGGCTGGCTGGAAGAGCTGCAGGTCCGCAGTGAAGGTCAGACCGTTGCCGTGGGAGACCCCCTTTATAGTATCTACAGTAAAGAGTTGGTGGTGGCTCAGCAGGACTTTTTGCAGGCGGTCGATGCGGTAGATACCTTAAGCAAAGCCCAGGCGCAGCGGCTGTTGCGCGATGGTCGTCTGCGACTGGAGCTGTTAGGTTTTACCACTGAGCAAATCGCCCAGCTTGAGCGCAGTAAAGAAATCTTCTACCGCCTGCCGGTCTTCGCTAAGCACGCGGGTGTTGTAACCTCGCTGAATGTTGCCGAGGGCATGTACGTCGAGCCTGGTACTGAGGTGATGACCATTACCGGTGACAATAGTGCCTGGCTGATTGCCGATGTTCCTGAGCGCTACACCGACTGGCTGCGACCTCAGGCTCCGGCCGATGTTACCTTGCCGCAGGCCGGCCTGAACGCGTATGAGACCGAAATTGATTACATCTATCCGGAGCTGGACGCGCAGGCGAAAACCCAACGTGTGCGTATTCAACTGCCGCAAGGTATTGACCCTGCACAGATTCATGTGGGTATGCAGGCACAGGTTGAGCTTTATGGCGGGCCGAAGCGTGACGTGATCGCTATTCCGGTAAGCGCGTTGATTATGACCGGCACGAGTAACCGCGTCATTGTGCAGACCGCTGACGACACCTTTGAACAGCGCGATGTGCACGTGGGCTTGGTGGTGCGTGACGAAGCTGAGATTATGCACGGGCTTGAGGTGGGCGAGCGTGTGGTCACGTCCGGACAGTTCCTGCTCGACTCTGAGGCCAGTCTGAAAGCCAGTCGCTTAGGTGGCAAGCCGCAGCAAAGCGGAGGCGCGCATGCTCACTAAAATTATTGACTGGAGCCTTGCCAACCGCATGCTGGTGCTGATTGGCGCCTTATTTGCGGCATGGTTTGGCTGGCGTGCCATGAGCACAACCCCGCTGGATGCGATTCCTGATCTGTCCGATGTGCAGGTCATTGTGAAGACCCCTTATCCGGGGCAGGCGCCACAGTTGGTCGAAGAGCAGGTCACCTGGCCGCTGGCGAACCTGATGCTGGCGGTACCTGGCTCCACCGAGGTGCGTGGCTTTTCGTTCTTTGGTGATTCGTATCTTTATATTCTGTTTGAAGAGGGCACCGACATTTACTGGGCGCGCAGCCGCGTGCTTGAGTATCTGAATCAGGCATCGGAGCGACTGCCTGCGGGTATTACTCCACGCCTGGGACCGGACGCCAGTGGCGTCGGCTGGGTATTTCAGTATGCCCTGGTGGATCGCACCGGACAGCGTCACCTCGGTGAGCTGACCAGCCTGCAGGACTGGTTCTTAAAACAAGAGCTGCAAAGTGTGGCCGGTGTTGCCGAAGTTGCGACCGTAGGTGGCATGGTGCAGGCCTATCAGGTTGTGGTTGACCCGTACCGCCTGCAAAGCTATGGCCTAACGCTGGAGCAGGTGCGCTCTACCATTACCAGCGCGAATCAGGAAGTTGGCGGCGGTATCGTCGAGATGGCGGAAGCCGAGTACATGGTACGCGGCACCGGCTATATCCAGTCGCTGGATGATCTGCGTGAGCTACCCTTACCGGTGCGTAGCGCCGCAGGTAACGCTATTACTCTTGCCGATGTCGCGACCGTACGTCGCGGGCCGGAAAGCCGTCGTGGTATCGCCGAGCTGAACGGCGAGGGCGAGGTGGTTGGCGGTATCGTGGTGATGCGCCACGGTGATAATGCACTGGCGACCATTGAGCGGGTGCGCGATAAGCTAAAAACCCTGCAGCAAGGCCTGCCTGACGGCGTGGAGATTGTACCAACCTATGATCGCTCGAACCTGATCCACCGGGCGGTCGACAACCTGACCAATAAGCTGCTGGAAGAAATGGCGTTTGTGGCTTTGGTCACGGTGCTGTTCTTATTGCACATGCGCTCGGCCATGGTGGCGATTATTACCCTGCCACTGGCGGTGTTGATGAGCTTTATCGTCATGCGCTGGTTAGGTATTAACGCTAACATTATGAGCTTAGGCGGTATCGCCATTGCCATCGGTGCACTGGTGGATGCAGCTATTGTGATGGTCGAAAATGCCCATAAACACCTGCAGCATTATCGTGAGGAGCATGGTACCGAGCCTAAAGGCGAGGTGCACTGGCGCCTGATCCGTAACGCCACGGTCGAAGTAGGCCCTGCGTTATTCTTGTCGCTGTTGATTATTACCTTAAGCTTCGTGCCGGTGTTTTCACTCGAAGCGCAGGAAGGGCGTTTATTCGCGCCGCTGGCTTACACCAAAACCTTTGCCATGGCTGCGGCAGCGTTACTGGCCATTACCCTGGTGCCGGTGCTGATGGGCTATTTCGTTCGCGGTAAAATTATCAGCGAGGAACGTAATCCGCTGACCCGCGCGCTTATCTGGCTGTATCGTCCGTTATTGCGCGGCGTGTTAAAGTGGCCGAAGATGGTTATTTTGCTTGCCGCGGTCGTGACAGTAAGTGGTTACTATCCGTTGAGTAAAATGGGCAGTGAATTTATGCCGACTATGCAAGAGGGCGATTTGCTGTACATGCCGACCACCATGCCGGGCATTAGTCCCGCAGCGGTCGCTGAGTTGTTGCAGCGCACCGACCGGCTGATCAAACAGGTACCCGAAGTGGAACGCGTGTTCGGTAAGACCGGGCGGGCCGATACCGCGACCGATCCGGCTCCGCTGACCATGCTGGAAACGACCATTCAGCTGAAGCCGCAAAGCGAATGGCGCGAAGGGGTAACCTTGCAGGACATTATCGCCGAGCTTGACGCTACGGTGAATGTGCCGGGTATTACCAATGCCTGGGTACAGCCGATTAAAACCCGCATCGACATGCTCTCGACCGGCTTGAAAACGCCGCTGGGGCTGAAAATTGCCGGGCCTGAGCTTAGCGAAATTCAACGCATCGGCGGTGAGTTAGAAGAGCGTCTGTCAGGTTTGCCAGGGGTGGCTTCGGTATTTGCCGAGCGCCCGGCGGCGGGGCGTTATCTTGAAATCCGTCCGCGTTTAGCCGAAGCGGCGCGTTACGGGCTTGACCAGGCGACCATTCAGCGGACGATTCAGTTTGCCATCGGCGGCGCGCAAATAGCCGAAACCGTTGAAGGCACCGAACGCTATCCCATTACCTTACGTTATCCGCGTGAGCTACGTGATCATGTTGAAAGCATCCGTCAGTTGCCACTTTACAGCGCCAGTGGTGCCTGGGTAACGCTGGAGCAGGTTGCGGACATTCAGGTGACCGATGGTCCGGCGATGATTCGTAGTGAGAACGCGCGTCCTACTGGTTGGGTGTTTATCGACGTCGACAGTACCACGTCGGTGGGCGATGTCATTGCCGCCGCTGAGCCGGTGTTGGCGGGTTATCAGCTACCGGCGCGCTATGCGTTGTCGTGGTCCGGTCAGTACGAGTCGATGGAACGGGTAAAAGCGAAGCTGACGCAGGTGGTACCGGCGACGCTGGCGGTCATTCTGGTGCTGCTGTATTTCACCTTCCGCTCGTTCAAACAGGCCGTACTGATCATGGCAACCCTGCCGCTGGCAATTACTGGCAGCCTGTGGTTCATCTGGTTACTGGGGTACAACCTGTCAATTGCTGTTGGCGTAGGTATGATTGCCCTGGCCGGAGTGGCCGCCGAGTTTGGCGTGGTGATGATGCTGTATCTGAACAATGCCTGGAAGAGTCGTAAGCAGCGCACCCGCGCGTCACTTTACGATGCCATTGAAGAGGGCGCAGTACTGCGCGTGCGGCCGAAAGCGATGACGGTCATCACCATTATTGCCGGTCTGCTGCCAATTATGCTGACGCAGGGCACCGGTAGTGAAGTGATGCAGCGCATCGCGGCCCCCATGATTGGTGGTATGGTCCTGGCGCCGTTGTTGTCATTGCTGCTGCTACCGGCGGTGTACTACCTGTGGCACCGCCGTAAATTAAGCTGATCAGCTATCAGCCACTGATGACGCTCTGGTTGTGTCGGTGCGCGGCACCCGCATGACCAGGGCGTACATAACTGGCACCACAACTAAAGTGAGTAGCGTGGCAAAGCCCAGTCCAAACATAATGACCACCGCCATGCTGACAAAGAAGTCATCGAATAACAGCGGCACCATGCCCAAAATGGTGGTGACCGCTGCCATGACCACCGGTCGTACCCGGCTGACCGCAGCATCTTCTAAGGCTTGCAAAGCGCTTTTACCCGCGGCCGATTCCACCCGGATCTGCTCCAGCAGCACCACGCCATTTTTGATCAGCATGCCCGACAGACTTAAGAAACCCAGTAGTGCCATAAAGCCAAACGGCTGGCCGGTTAATGCCAGACCCAAAGTCACGCCGATAATGCTAAGTGGCACCGTGGTCCACAATACGCCGGCCTGACGAATCGAGCTAAACAGCAACACGGTAATGATAAACATCACCACAAAGGCCAGTGGCAGTGCCTGGAATACGGCGCCGGTGGCTTTTTTCGAGGCTTCGTGTTCGCCACCCCATTGCAGCTGATAACCGGGGGGTAAGGGAATTGCTTCAATAGCGGGACGAATGCGTGCCAGCACCATCGCTGCGGTTTCCTCGCCGAAAATATCGTGATCAGCCATGACCGTCAGCGTGCGCTTACGGTCACGGCGTAAAATAAGATAGTCCTCGGCGACCAACTCCATGTTCAGCACCACCTGGGCCAGCGGCACGTTTTGCTGCAAGGCCTGGGAATACACCTGTAACTCGTGCCAGTCGGCAATCTCACGCCGCTCAGCTAATGGCGCCTGAACCACGATGGGTAATAGTTTGGTGCCGTCACGGAATAAACCAACGGTCTGGCCGCTGAAATTGCGCTTTAGCACGCTATCGACATCGGCTTTGGTGATGCCCAGTCGTCGTGCCGCAGCTTCATTGAAAACCGGCTGCAATACCTTGGTGCGCTGCCGCCAGTCATTACGCAGGTTATAAATGCCGGGGTCGTCGCGCATCACCGCTTCCGCCTGCGCGGCCAGCTGGTGTAACACATGCGGGTCGGGACCACTGAAGCGCGCTTCTATTTTTGCTGCCTGGGAAGGGCCCATCTCGACCGGCTTGAACTTGTATTCGACGTCGGGTTGATGGGTGTTCAGGTACTGCGTGAGGCCTGCGTCGATCTGTCGCAGCTGCGAGCTATCAGCCGCGCGCAGTATCAGCTGACCGTAACTTTCGTATGACTTTTCCACCATGTAGGTCAGGGTAAAACGCGGCGCGCCGCGACCCACGGTACTGGCGACATAGGTCAGTTGCGGATAGTTTTCGCGCAGATAATCTTCGAGCTCACCGACACGCTCGGCGGTCACGCGAATATCCGTACCCTGGGGGTACCAGACATCGACAAATAGCATTGGCGTGGTCGAGGGCGGGAAGAACGACTGTTTCACCGTGGTAAAACCGGCGATGGCAATACCCAGCAGGAGCAACATGAAAAGCATGGTGGTTTTACGCCAGCGCAGAAAACGCCGCAGCAAGCGACGATAGCCGCGAAAGACCCAATGCTGATAGACGTGGTCGTCATCTTCGGGCTGCTCTTTGGCGCTTAGTGCCCGGGCATCGCGCCGATACAACAGATTGCCTAAGAAAGGCGTCAGCGTAATTGCGGTAAACCAGCTTAAGAAAAGCGAAATAAACAATACCCAGAACAGCGAATTCGCATACTCGCCACTGGCGTCTTCAGAAAGTCCAATGGGCGCAAAGGCAATGACCGCGACCGCCGTGGCGCCCAAAAGCGGCCACATGTTTTGTTGTACAATCACGCTGGCGGCCTGAATACGTGACAAGCCACGGCGAATTCCCACCAGCATTCCTTCGGCAATAACAATGGCGTTGTCCACCAGCATACCCAGCGCAATGATCAGCGCGCCCAGCGACACCCGTTGCAACTGAATGTCCATAAGATACATGAAAATAAAGCTGCCCAGCACGGTGATAAGTAACACCCCGCCAATCAGTACCCCGCTGCGCAAGCCCATGGTCAGTAACAGCGCAATGACCACAATGGCAACGGCTTCAGCCAGGTTTAGCAGGAAGTTTTGCACCGAGGCGTCGACCTCGGCCGGCTGATTGTAGATGTAGTGCCACTGCATGCCGATCGGCTGCGCGTATTTAAGCTCTGCCAGTCGTTGTTCAACGCGCTGACCGACTTCGACTACGTTCACATCGTCAGCAAACGAAATGCCGAGCCACAGCGAAGGCTCGCCATTAAAACGCACCAGATGTGAGGGAATTTCTTCATAGTCGCGGCGCACTGAAGCGACATCTCTTAACAGAATGCGCTCATCCGCGCCCGGATTGCTGATCATCAGGTTGGCAAGATCGGTAACGGCGGCAAATTCGCCGGTGGTGTGTAAGCGAATACGCTCCTCACCGCTGAGGACACGGCCGGCGTCGCTGACCAGGTTCTGGGTTTGCAGTAGATTGATGACCTGTTGCGGTGGAATGCCAACGTTGGCTAACTTACTGCGGGAAATCTCAACAATCACCTGCTCCTGCTGTTCACCCGCTACCGTAACCTTGCCGACGCCCTCGACCAGCACCAGTTCGCGGCGCAGAAAGTCGGTATAGTTTTCAATATCTTCATAGCTGTAGCCCTGACCGGTGACCGCCAGCATAATGCCATAGACGTCGGCAAAGTCGTCGCGCACCATGGGTTGCTGTACGCCAGGTGGCAGTTGCCGCGTCACATCATTCACTTTGCGGCGCAACTCGTCCCATATCTGCGGCATTTCATGGGCGCGCAGAGTGGTTTTCATGTCAATGGTGATTTGACTGAGGCCAGGCTTTGAGATGGAGCTGATATGGTCGATGTTGCCCAGTTCCTGCAGGGCGTTCTCGATGCGGTAGGTGACCTCTTCTTCTACCTGCTGCGCCGTGGACCCCGGGTAGGCGGTAATGACCATGGCTTTTTTTAAGGTAAACTCAGGATCTTCCAGCCGGCCAATGTTAGTGAGCGCCAACACTCCGCCCACCAGAAGCAGAATCAGCAGCATCCAACTGGAGGTACTGCGGCGGATACTATAACGTGCGATATCCATTACAGGCCTGGCTCCTTCACCCAGGGCCGCACACGCTGCCCTTCGCGTAAGGCATAGACGCCCGCCACCACAATCTGCTCGCCCTCGGCCAGACCACTGATAATTTCGATATGCGCATCGGTGACCGTACCGACCTCAACGGTGCGTGGGTGCACGGTTTGCTGTTGCGGGTCAAACACCCACACCTGGTACGGCGCGCTGACTTGTTTTTTCGTGTCTGAAAAGACCGCACTGGTCGGCACCAGCAGACCTGAACTGGGCTGGCTGGCTACGGCGCTCGGGTCGACGCGGACCGTTGCCGACATACCCGGCAGCACGTTAAATGTGGTCGGCGCAGGCATGGTAAAGACCACCTTATAAGTATTGGTGGCCGGGTCCGCGGTCGCGTCCCACTCTTTCAGACTGGCCCGGAAGGTCTGTCCGGGCGCTGCCGCGAACAGAACCTGCGGCTGATAGTCAGTGCGCCGCTGCACTCTGGCGAACAACTGCTCAGGCACATTGATGCTGATATCGATGGCGTGGTTCATTTGCAACGTAGCGATAGGGCGTTGTGGCTGCACGGTTTCAAATGCTTCAACAAAGACATGCGCGATGGTGCCGGCGAAGGGCGCGCGCAACTCGGTATAACGTAAATTAGCTTTGGCGGTTTCCAGATTAGCCTTGCTTACCTGCAGGTTGGCTTTAACCTCGTCGAACTGCTGCGGCGAAATCACGCCTTGCTCCACTAAGTTCTCGGTGCGATTGTACTGAGCCTGGGCAAGCTCGTAACGTGCCTGGGCCTGATCCACGAGCAACTGAAAATCGGTGGGATCAAGCCGGGCAATTAAATCACCCTTCGCGACGTCGGTGCCAGGCAGCGCTGGGAACTCAGTAATCTCGCCGCCGACACGAAAGGCCAGTCGGGCCACTTTGGCGGCTTCAATGACCGCAGGAAACTCCCGATAGCTTTGCGTGCTGCCTGAGCCGACGGTAAAGAGTTTCACTGGTTGTACGGTCTGAACTGTTTCTTGTTGCGCTGGCGCGTCACTGCAGCCCGCCACTGCGGTCAGCAACAACGTTAGTATGAGTAATGTTCGGCTGAACATGAGAACACTCCGTGGATCGCGCTAAAAAGATACTGTTAGTTTAGGCATAACCAATATAAAGTAATACTGAATTAAAATTAAAAAGATAATAAGTAATACTTAAGGTGTTTTCTGATGAAGCTCAGTCAGCTTGAAATGTTAGTCCATCTGGCAGAAACCGGTTCGGTGCAGGGCGTCGCGGAGCGTATGCACCGCACTCAGGCGGCGGTCAGTATGGCGCTGCGCAACCTCGAAGAAGATGTCGGTTTTACCTTGTTTGATCGTAGCGGCTATCGGTTGACCTTGTCGTCGCGCGGCAAGCAGTTCCTGCGTCAGGCGCGCGAGGTGGTCAAACAACAACAACGGCTGCAGTCGCTGGCGCAGCAACTGGAAACCGGCGCCGAACCGCAGTTGCGCATTACCTACGACCATACCTGCGCACCCGGTGTGTTATTCCCGGCGATTCAACAGGTGCAGCGCGCCTTTCCTGCCACCGAGTTATTGTTAAGTGGCGACTCGCAACTGCGTGGCTTACGCAAGGTGCGTGAGGGCGAGGCCGAACTGGCGCTTTGTCCCTGGCTACCAATTTTTCGTCAGTACGGTGACTTTGAAACCGCGGGCGTGCGGGCGTTCGAGCTGCTCGTGGTTTGCACGCCGAATTTGCTCGCGAGTTTAGGCAAGGACGTCTTACAACGTCATGATTTACTCGAACTGCCGATGCTGATCCCTCAGGATCAGGACGTGGGCATTGATTTGGATAAAATCATTCGCATGCCGGGTCAGCAACGAATTCGGGTCAACGACTCGATTACCCAACGTGAACTTCTGCTGGCCGGGATGGGCTGGGGCATTATTCCGGGCGATCTGGTCGGCGACGCGATTAAGCGCAAGGCGTTGCAACGAATTGATATTCCCGGCTTTATGACGCAGGTGAACCTTGAGGTTCACCTGGTAAGGTCCGCCGAGCACATTGCTGGCCCGGCGGAAGAATTGATTTGGCGGCAATTTAGCTAGGCCGCCGCGTTACAGATGTAGCCCTAGCGCTGCACCGTAAGTGAACTCAATAAGCGTGCCCTGTGGCAAGCTAATTTCAACGCGTGCGATTAAGCCATAATCACGCACCGCGTAAGCTGCTCCATCGAGTGCTGCGGCAATGTCTAAGACCTGTTTCGCCTTAAGATCTGCCATAATCTCGGCCTGCGCAATCGCAACGTTTTCTGCGATACTGCCTTTAAATGCGTCGGGTTTATAGGTGTAGCGATAAGTTTGCTGCGCCTTGACTGCTGGCTCGCGCTCAAGCTTATCCTGAGATTCAAATGCCGATACTGCGGGCGTCCAGACTGCGGCTAAAAATGCCGCACTACAAATGATTTTTACTGCGTTGTTGGAAAAAGTGTTCATGTTTAGGCCCCCCCGTAGAACCTATCTATTAGGATAGTTCACAGACGGGAAAGGTTTAGATGGTAGCGGATTTAATTCGCAACCAGTTGTAAGTAGATGTAATAAAGTTTGACAAAAACTAGTTCTTGGTCTTGTTGCTATTCATAACGTTTATGCTAAAGATTACCTTTTATGCCCTCGTATGAATTTTAATTGCCTCTCAAAACCCCTATAATTGCGCCAAAATTTTCACCCGCAAGTTTCATCCGCATAGCAAAGTAGAGGTAATCTGTGCTGCAAGACTATCGTAAGCATGTTGAAGAGCGCGCCGCAGAAGGCATCCCACCGAAGCCACTAACCGCAGAGCAAGTTGCGCAGTTAGTTGAATTATTGAAGAATCCTCCAGCCGGCGAAGAGCAATTTTTAGTTGAGTTACTGTCTGAGCGTGTACCGCCAGGCGTTGACGAAGCCGCCTATGTCAAAGCAGGCTTTTTGTCAGCTATCGTAAAAGGCGAAGCCTCGAGCCCTGTCATTAGCAAGCAAGATGCGGTGAAGTTACTCGGTAATATGCACGGTGGTTATAACATTGAAACCCTGGTGCAATTGCTTGATGACGCAGAACTGGGCGAGCTGGCAGCTTACGAATTAAAGCATACCTTACTGATGTTTGATGCCTTCCATGACGTGGAAGAGAAAATGCAAGCCGGCAACGCTCTGGCGAAAGAAGTTGTTGAGTCGTGGGCTGCCGGTGAGTGGTTCACCAGCCGTAACGAAATGCCAGAGCAGATTAAAGCGACCGTATTCAAAGTAACTGGCGAAACCAACACCGACGATTTGTCACCAGCGCCAGATGCCTGGTCACGTCCGGATATTCCTTTACATGCCAAAGCCATGTACAAAATGCCACGCGAAGGCGTGACCAATGCGGCTGAACAAATTGCTGAGCTGAAAGAAAAAGGGCATCCGGTTGCCTTTGTTGGTGACGTAGTAGGTACGGGTTCATCACGTAAATCAGCGACCAACTCGGTGCTGTGGTACATCGGTGAAGACATGCCGGGTACGCCAAACAAGCGTGCTGGTGGTATCTGTATTGGCGGCAAAGTGGCGCCGATTTTCTTCAACACCATGAAAGACGCTGGCGCGTTGGTGTTTGAAGCCGACGTCGAACAAATGAACATGGGTGATGTGATCACCATTTACCCTTACGCGGGTAAAATTGAGAACGAAGCGGGCGAGATTATTGCCCAGTACGACTATGCCTCACGCGTTATTCTTGACGAAGTGCGTGCTGGCGGTCGTATTAACCTGATCATCGGCCGTGGCCTGACTGAAAAAGCGCGCGAATCGCTGGGCATGGGACCGTCGGACTTGTTCCTGAAACCCGAGCAACCTGCTGACTCTGGCAAGGGCTATACCCTGGCACAGAAAATGGTAGGTAAAGCTTGCGGTATGGAAGGCGTACGCCCGGGTACTTACTGTGAGCCAAAAATGACCACCGTGGGTTCACAGGACACCACCGGTCCAATGACCCGTGATGAACTGAAAGACCTGGCTTGCCTTGGTTTTACTGCTGACCTGACCATGCAGTCATTCTGTCACACTGCGGCTTATCCGAAGCCGGTTGATATTGAAACTCAGCATACCCTGCCTGATTTCATCATGAACCGTGGCGGCGTGTCGCTGCGCCCGGGTGACGGCATTATCCACAGCTGGCTGAACCGTATGTTGTTGCCAGACACCGTTGGTACTGGTGGCGATTCACACACGCGCTTCCCGCTGGGTATTTCATTCCCGGCAGGTTCTGGTCTGGTCGCTTTCGCTGCGGCTACCGGCGTTATGCCATTGGACATGCCGGAGTCAGTACTGGTGCGCTTTAAAGGTGAAATGCAACCGGGTATCACCCTGCGTGATCTGGTTCACGCGATTCCTGCGTTTGCCATTAAAGAAGGCCTGTTGACCGTTGAGAAACGCGGTAAGAAGAACATCTTCTCAGGTCGTATTCTGGAAATCGAAGGTCTGGATCACTTAACTGTTGAGCAGGCGTTCGAACTGTCAGACGCCTCTGCTGAGCGCTCTGCGGCGGGTTGTACGATTAACCTGTCAGAAGAGTCGGTCGCAGAATACCTGCGCTCGAACATTACCATGCTGCGTTGGATGATTAACGAAGGCTATGGTGACGCGCGTACCCTTGAGCGTCGTGCTCAGAAAATGGAAGAGTGGCTGGCCAACCCGTCACTGATGCGTGCCGATGCTGATGCTGACTATTCTGCAGTGATCGAGATCGACCTGAACGAAATTAAAGAGCCGATCGTTTGCTGCCCGAATGACCCGGACGACGCCAAGTTCCTGAGCGAAGTTGCGGGCGATAAAGTGGACGAAGTCTTCATCGGTTCATGTATGACCAACATCGGTCACTTCCGCGCCGCTGGTAAGTTACTGGAGAAGAACAGCGACGAGCTGAACACGCGCCTGTGGATTGCACCACCGACCAAGATGGACGAAGCGCAACTGCGTGAAGAAGGTTACTACAACATTTACGCGAACAACGGCGTGCGCACTGAAATGCCAGGCTGTTCACTGTGTATGGGTAACCAGGCGCGTGTTGAGCCGGGTGCGACCGTGCTTTCAACCTCAACCCGTAACTTCCCGAACCGCTTAGGCGACGGCGCGAATGTCTACCTGACCTCAGCCGAACTGGCCGCTGTTGGCGCCATTCTTGGCAAACTGCCAACCCCGGCTGAGTACCTTGAGTACGCCGCAGACATTAACGCAATGGCCGGCGAAGTTTACAAGTACCTTAACTTCGACCAGATGGACGCGTTCCGCGACGCCGAAGCTGCCGCCAAGCAGAACATCATCCCGACCATTAACGTCGCGTAATTGCAAGGGAGGGCAGACCTCCCTTTTATTTCTTCAGAGCAAAGGGGGGGCAGCCCCCCTTTTTTTGTGTCCGCCGCGCAACGACCTCTGCCCCGCAGTGATCACTTCGCTTTGAGTTGGCCTATATCTGCGTAAACCGTGGGTGTATGGATCCGGTGTACAACTGACTAAGCAGCGCAGCAAAAAATGGAACGTTAAGTGAGTTGTTTATGAGTTCGGTGTGAACAAAGTTGGACTTTGAGTTGACCTCAATCAGCCGCACTTCATGGTTGGCTTTGAATAACAGATCGACGCCGAGCAATCCGTATTCTGTTTTTGAACTCGCGTTAATAAAATCAGCGAGTATTGGTTTTAGAAGGATAATCGCTTTTTGCAACTCTGCGCGCTTTCGTTCTAACTCTGGTAATTCTGTCATGCGCATCATTTTAATTGCGCTGCCGGCTTCATGATAACCGCGATGATCAATCTGTGTCGCGAAATCTGTCGCTTTCGGATCGTAAGGCTTGCCGTGAATCATGACAAAGCCATCGTCGAATAAAAATACTTTCTGGTCGTGGACAAACACGTAAGCGCGCGCTGTATATTTTTTTCCGTCCACTAACTCAATATCATCTACCTGCTGTTGAATAAAATGATGCGGAGGTAATTCATAACTGGCTAATTCGTTTGTTGTCAGGCAGTGAATTCCTTTACCACCTGTCGAATAGGTAGGTTTAATAAACCAGACACAATCTTTATTTTGCGCGTAGTCGAGGGCTTCCCCGACACTGAAAAAGCCGGGTGGAAATAAATGTGCAATTTCCATGTCCCGTACTTTTCGAGCTATAAATCCTTTGTTATCAAAGCCTTGAATGCATTTATAATTCAGCAGTCGGAAGTGAGAAGGGGTAATGTCAGGGTGCGTTCCGTAATAGGCATCCCAATAACTAAACGGGCGTAAATAAGCGAAAGGTAACAGTTGACCTGCTATCTGGTGGAACGCCGAAGCAATGATTCGACTGGCACGATTAACAATAATCTCAGGTTGCGCCGACATAGAAGTCTATTTGCTGTTGTTAATAAGTTAAGATGCTAACAAAACAATTTCTTTAAGTCGCACAATTTTTTTACACAGTAGCGATTTGGGGGAAAGCAATTGCGATTTAGCCAGTCACCATCTAAATTTCTGATAGCACAACAGAAACAATAAAAAAGGAAGCATGTTATGGAACCTGTCCAGGAAACCACCGTTATTACAGGACCAAGTAAAGAAGAACGTACCTTTGCGATGCTACTGCATTTATCACAACTTCTCGGTTATATCGCCCCGCTTGCGGGCTTTATCGCTCCGATAGTTATGTGGTTACTCAAACGTGACGAAAGTGCTTATATTGATGCCAACGGCAAAGTTGTTTTTAATTGGCTTATTTCAGCATTTATCTGGGGTGTGATTTCAGTCATTCTCAGCTTTATCGTTATTGGCGTTTTCATGCTGTTTGCGCTTGCCATCTGTCATATTATTTTCGCAATTATGGGCGCAATACGCGCCAACGACGGCATCGTCAGACACTACCCACTCACCATCAAATTCTTCCGCTTTTAACCTCTGCCCTCACCCGAGGGCAGACCCCAGCAAATTTTCCCGCTGCGCCAGAGGGGGCTGCCCCCTCTGGCGTAGAGGGAGCTGTTGGGGCAGAGGTGGTGCTGATTTTGGGGTGGTGGTAGCAGGGGCTGCCCCTGCTATGTTTGCGAGTTGATCCAGGTGCGGATTTCGGTCTCGAGGACATCAAGCGGAATACTACCGTTCTTCAGAATCTGGTAATGAAATTCTCTGATGTCGAATTTGCCGCCCAAGATTTGCTCAGCTTCACGGCGCAAGGAGCGGATCAGCATTTCACCAAGCTTGTAGGAAAGCGCCTGACCAGGCCAGGTGATGTAGCGGTCAATTTCGGTGCGCACGTTATGCAGGCTCAGCGCGGTATTGGAAGCCATGAAATCCATAGCCTCTTCACGAGTCCAGCCCATGGCGTGCATGCCGGTGTCCACTACCAGACGTGCCGCGCGCCACATTTCATAGCTCAAACGGCCGAAGTTGCTGTAAGGGTCCTGGTAAAAACCAGCTTCTAACCCCAGCCATTCGGAATATAGTCCCCAGCCTTCACCAAACGCAGAAATATAGGTACGCTGACGATAAGAGGGCACGCCCTCCATTTCACCCGCCAAAGCGTTTTGTAAGTGGTGGCCAGGCACCGCTTCGTGCAGCGTCAGCGCTTCGAGCTGATACAGCGGGCGACGATCAAGCGCATAGGTATTGACCCAGTAGAAGCCCGCACGGTCGTCGCGGTTGGTGCCCGCGTAGCGGCCAGTGGTGTACTTGGGCGCAATTTCAGAGGGCACCGGCGCCACGCCATAAGGCTTGCGTGGCAGCAACTTGAAGAACTTCGGCAGCTCGCCATCCATGCGTTTGGAAATATACGAGGCTTCTTTCAGTAGTTCTTCGGCTGTTTCAGGGTAAAACCGCGGATCGGTACGTAAGAACTCGACAAACTCGTCGAAACTGCCAGCGAAGCCGGTGCTATCAATCACCTCTTCCATCTCCGCACGAATGCGCGCAACTTCCGCCAGACCGCGTTCGTGAATCTGCTGCGGGGTCAGTGACAAGGTGGTGAAGTGCTCAATGCGGTTTTGATAATAGGCCATGCCGTTCGGCAATTCAGAGGCGCCGACCGACTCGCGACAATTTGGCAAATACTCCATCACCATAAAATCAAAATACTGCTGGTAAGCAGGAATCACTGCGTCGTCAATCACCTGCGCGGCCTGTGTCTGCAATTCGGCCCACTGCGCGTCACTAACAAAGTTAGGTTGCTTCAATAAGGGTTGAAAAAACACGCTGTCACGTGGGTCTTGCACAATGAACGCGGCAATACTGTCTTCGAAACCAACCATCGCCGCCTTGGGCTGAGTGTAACCGGTGGCGAGCCCGCGCTCGAGCCAGGCGGTCTGCTCAGCCATGTAGCGTGGCACGGTCGCCAGTTTGGCAACATAATTCTGGTAATCCTCGTAGCTACGCAAGGCAGTATTTCGCACCATGAACGACAGCGAGCTATGGAAGCCGCCTTCCGCGTTTAAAGGCATGTAATGTTCATTGAAGTCATAAGAGTCGACGTCATTTTGCAAACGATAGGTCAGCATGCGCCAGTTAATATATTGCTGGCGTGACAAGGCGTCGGTGTCGATTGCGTGCAGTTCCTGAAGCCAGGCGCGCTGCTGCTCAGCGCGCGCAGCCACTGCTTCAGGGGTCATAGATGGCAGTGCGGTATCGGAATCTTCACTGCCCACAGGGTTTTGCATGCCTTCCCAGACGCGTTCCGCTACTTGGGTAAAGCGTTGGTCTTCGCTTTGCGTGGTAGCTTGCACCGCGGTGCCCTGGTTTGAAGTGCCAGATGTCGCGGCACAGCCGCCCAGGAACATGGCCAGAGAGGCAGCCACTAAAGTAGTTGTAAAACGCTGTGGTGATCCCATAATAACTCCGCTTAAATTCTGATTTTTTTCGTACAATTTTTGCTAAACTGGCAAGCATTTACTAAAAGGCATTGTATGCCAGTGAGCAGGTAGCGCAAGCCGCTTGCGACCAAGCCGCTAACTTCCTAGAGCAATAACCAGCAGAGGACACGCATGGCACAAGCGCAAAAAGGCATTTATGCCGAACCTAACCTGCATGGCTTGACCTTGTTACTCAACGTAATGACCGACGATGTCGACAACATGCGTCGTAAGCTTGCGCGTATCCCGACCCTTTTAGAAGAGCTTGATGAGAGATTTTCCGAAGCTTTACTTAGCGGCTATATTGCCATCGGCAGCGATTACTGGGACATCATTTATCCTGACGAGCGCCCACCGCAACTGGGTCACTTTCCGGACTTACGCGATGCCGATCGCCAGGCGCCGCGCGAGCCGGTTGATTTATTGCTGACCGTGCGCTCCGACCGCTTTGACGTCAACTATCACAGTGCCCGCGCTATTTTAGAGTGGTTTGGCCATGACGTTGAATTGACCGATCAGATTCCAACGTTTCGCTTCATGGACGGACGCGATCTGACCGGGTTTATTGATGCGCCAGAGAACCCCCGTGGCATTCGCAGACGCCAACTTGCGCTGATTCAGGCCGACGACGACCCGGTATTCGCAGGTGGCAGCTATCTGTTCGTGCAAAAGTTTCGTCACGACTTGCGACGTTGGGAGCAACTAACTCAGGAAATGCAGGAGTTTGTGATTGGCCGGAAGAAGCTGACCGGCGAGCGCATCAGTGAAGCGGTGCTGCAAATGGTCACGCATACGCAAAAAGCGCGGATGCAGGACGATCAGGAGCAACCCATTCAGATGTTACGGCAGAATATGCCATGGGGCGATATGCGTGAGCAAGGCTTACTGGCGATGTACTTCAGCGCCCAGCCCCGCGACGTGGTGCATTGGCTGAAACGTCGTTATTATGCCGACGAGCAGGGCGACTACGACCCCTTACTGGACTATACCGAAGCAGTCAGCAACGCCGCGTATTTTGTGCCTTCCGTAGAGTTCCTGGCGAAGTAGCCCGATGTGATGGTCTCCTCCAACAATACGGCATCGCAATGTGCCAAAATAATACGTGATTATTTACATGTTGGAGGAGACACAGATGACTATTGTAACCCGAATCGGACTGGATTTGGCAAAAGAAGTTTTTCAGGTGCATGCAGTTGATGCGCAGGATGAAAAAATTACCAACAAGCAGATCAAGCGTAAAGATTTGCTGCAGTGGTTTGCCAGGTTAGAGCGCAGTGACGATTGTCTGGTCGCGATGGAAGCCTGTGGGAGCAGTCATCACTGGCGTCGCGAGTTGGAGAAGTTAGGGTATCGTACGATGGCGATACCACCGGCGTACGTAAAACCCTATGTGCGCACCAACAAGAACGACGCGAATGATGCGCGAGCGATTTGCGAAGCAGCCAGTCGGCCAGGCATGCCGACAGTACGGCTGAAAACGGTGGCTGAGCAAGACGCGATGATGCTGATAAAGCAACGTGATGGGTTAGTACGGGAGCGCACGCGGCAAGTCAATCGCATTCGCGACAACTCAGTGAGTACGGTATTTTCATCGGCCAGGGCATTCGTACATTGCGCCGTAAGTTGCCGGAGATTTTAGAAGACGCTGAGAACGGTTTGGAAGCACTTGGCCGTTCATTGGTGCAGCTCTCGTACGATTATATTGTCGGCATTGATGCTCAGATTGAACTGTACGAGAACAAGATAAAAGCGCTTGCGCAAAGTAGCTCTCAGGCACAACGTTTACAGACTGCGCCGGGCATTGGTCCGATAACAGCGATGACGCTGATAGCGCAGCTGGGCGACATGAGGCAGTTTGCCCATGCCAGAAGTGCTTCGGAGTATTTAGGCGTGGTGCCAAGGCAGTTTAGTAGCGGTGGCAAAACGGTACTTGGCGGTATCAGTAAACGTGGTAATAGCCAGTTAAGAAGCTTACTCATTCATGGTGCACGCTCGGTGATACGTGTCGCCAAAGGCAAGGACGACAAGTTCAGTCGCTGGGCAGTGAGTGTCGCCGAAAGACGTGGCAACAATGTGGCTGCGGTGGCGGTTGCCAATAAGCTGTTACGCATTGCCTGGGCCATGCAAACTAAAGAGCAGGATTATCGAGCGATGGCTGCGTAAGTCGTCGCAGAGATTTAACAAGGTAAACCCTGAAAGAAAAACGTAGGTACTACAACAACGATTGTGAATTAAAACTGATGGTAAACGAGTCATCCTGCATGGCGTGAGACCGATGAACTGCAGTCATTTTATGACGTTAGCCCGATAGGCCACACCATGCGCGGATTACATCAAGGCCCCACAATGAGCTAAAAATGAATACATTGTGAATTGAGGCCGAATATACGAACGCAACTTCGCTTACTACCGGTTTTAACTTGCAAAGTTGGAGGAGACCATATACGTAGTTCTACTACGGGGGAAGCCATCCACCACCGCGAAAGGTTATCGTTTACCCCGCAGTAGAACTGCGGGCTACCACCTACAACCGCTACCCAACGTTCTCAAACAGCTCGCGAACTTTCTCCAAAGTAAAATCGATGTCGGACACTTTCACCGGCGCAATAAAAATCGTGTCATCACCGGCAATGGTTCCTAGCACGCCTTCCTTCTTACCGACCGAGTCAAGCAGTCGGGCAATCAGTTGCGCAGCACCCGGGGAGGTGCGAATAATGACCATCACGTCGTTGTGTTGAATGTCAAAAACCAGTTGCGACAAAGGCGCGCGGGTAGAGGGGATGCCAAGCTCTGGTGGCAGGCAATACACCATCTCCTGACGCGCGTTGCGCGTGCGCACCGCACCATATTTACTTAGCAACCGTGATACTTTCGACTGACTGATATTGTCAAAACCACGCTCTTTCATCGCATCGACAATTTCGCCTTGAGAGCCATAGCGCTCCTCTTTCAGCAGCGCTTTAAAAGTATCAATCATTGCATCGGATTTAGAATTTGCCATGGGTGCACGCTACCTTATTGTCATAGTTTCTGAACGCTCCGCCAAAAGATAAAAGCCAGTCTATCGTAAAACCGTCAAAACGCCTAGCAAGCCCCTGTCAGGTTGTAATTTAGACGGTTTTGCAGTAGGCTTTCGGCACTAAAAATTTCCCTAACAACTGGATGGAGTCTGAGATGAAAGTTGCAGTTTTAGGTGCAGCTGGCGGTATCGGCCAAGCACTATCATTACTTTTGAAAACCCAATTACCTGCTGGTTCTGAGTTAGCGCTGTATGACGTGGCGCCGGTCGTACCAGGTGTTGCTGTTGATCTCAGCCATATTCCGACTGCCGTGAATGTGAAAGGCTACGGCAAAGAAGATCTGGCTCCTGCGCTGGTCGGTGCTGATATCGTTCTGATCCCTGCTGGCGTACCACGTAAGCCAGGCATGGATCGCTCAGACCTGTTCAACATTAACGCTGGCATCATTGCTAACCTGATTGAAGCGATTGCGGATAACTGTCCGAAAGCCTGCATTGGCGTAATCACCAACCCGGTGAACACCACGGTTGCTATCGCTAAGCGCGTACTCGAGAAAAAAGGCGTCTATGACAAGAACAAACTGTTCGGTGTCACCACCCTTGACGTCATCCGCGCAGAAACCTTCGTTGCTGAAATTCACGGTAAAAACCCTGCCGAAGTGAATGTTCCGGTGATTGGCGGCCACAGCGGCACGACCATTCTGCCATTGTTGTCACAAACTGGTCTGAGCTTCACTGACGAGCAAATCGAGCAACTGACGCATCGCATTCAAAACGCGGGCACTGAAGTGGTTGAAGCAAAAGCCGGCGGCGGCTCTGCAACCCTTTCCATGGGTCAGGCAGCAGCACGTTTCTGCTTGTCATTAGTAAAAGCGCTGGAAGGCGACAATAGCGTCGTTGAGTGCACTTACGTTGAAACCGATGGTAAAGACGCATTGTTCTTCGCTCACCCGGTTCGTCTTGGCAAGAATGGCGTGGAAGAAATTCTGTCTTACGGCGAATTAAGCGACTTCGAAGAAAACGCTAAGAAGTCCATGCTGGATGGCCTGAAAAAAGACATCCAGACCGGTCTGGACTTTGTGAAGTAAGTCACACTCCGACCAGTATCGTAACGCCGGGTCAGCTGTCACAGCGCCCGGCGTTTTGCTATCAGGGTCAATTATCAACGGGCGAAAGGTTCCCACAGTCATGCAACTGCTAGGTCTTGATATTCCTGTCAGCCGCCGGGCCCTGTTGCCAACGGCAAGCGTCATGTTGTTATTAACGCTCATCATGCTGCTTCCTGAGGCGATACGCGACGAATTAAAGCTCGATCGGCAGAGCGCACTACGGGGCGAGCAGTTGTGGCAGCTTATCACCGGGCAACTCGTGCATCATAGCTGGCCGCACCTTGGCCTGAATTTGCTGGGCCTGTTGGTTTGCTGGGCACTGTTTATTGATCATCAACAGGGCTGGCGCCGCTGGCTTGGCGTGCCTCTGATTATGCTAAGTAGTAGCGCGGCACAACTTTACTTCGACCCGCAGGTGCGTTTTTACGCCGGTTTTTCAGGCACGCTGTACGGCATTTTTGCCTATTGCGCACTGGCCGACGTACTGCATAAACGCTGGCTGGGAGCGCTGGTACTACTTGGGCTGGCAGGCAAGGTGATTTATGACCTGCTGTACCTTCCTGACTTCAGCGGGCTGGCATTTGCCGCGCACACCGGCGGCGTTGTTGCTGGACTTATACTGGCGTTTCTTTGTAAAATCTTAACCTTAAACCACGGCTAGCGAAGCGGAATGAAGTTATCTGAAATTAATGCGTTAATGGCGACCGATATGGCCGGTGTCAACCAGCTGATCGGGCAAGAACTCAAGTCAGATGTAGCACTTATTAACCAGCTCGGCTTGTACATCGTGAATGGCGGCGGCAAACGCTTACGACCGTTACTGGCCGTCACCGCGGCCCGCGCCGTCGGCTATCAGGCGCAGGGACACCTGACCCTAGCGACCATCATCGAGTTTATTCACACCGCAACGTTGCTGCATGACGATGTGGTCGATGCCTCAGAATTACGCCGTGGCCAGGAAACCGCTAACGCCGTATTTGGCAATGAAGCCAGCGTACTGGTCGGTGACTTTCTCTACACCCGCGCGTTCCAACTGATGGTGACGCTGGACTCAATGAAAGTCATGAAGATACTCGCCGACGCCACCAACATCATTTCCGAGGGGGAAGTGTTGCAGTTAATGAATTGCAACGACCCGGACACCACCGAAGAGAGCTATTTTGGCGTTATTTACGGCAAAACCGGCAAGCTGTTTGAAGCGGCAACGCAACTCGGCGCCGTTCTAGCAGAGCAATCAGAAGCGATTGAGCACGCGCTGGCCGCTTACGGGCGCCATCTCGGCACCGCATTCCAGCTGGTTGATGACCTGCTTGATTACACCGCCGACAGCGACGTCATGGGTAAACAAGCCGGCGACGACCTGGCCGAAGGCAAGCCCACACTGCCACTGCTGTACGCCATGTGGCATGGCAACGAAGAAGAAGCGGCACTCATTCGCAGCGCCATCGAACAAGGCGACGGCCGCGGTCAGCTGCAGACCATTCTCAGCGCCATGCGCCGCACCGGCGCGCTGGATTACACCCGCGATCGGGCGCTGGAAGAGGCACGGTTAGCACAGCAGCAGTTGGAGCAGCTGCCGGCATCAGAGTATCGCGATGCGTTGCACGCGCTAGCCGACATCGCCGTCGACCGCCTGTCGTAAAAAACAAAAGCGTTAATGGATATTAGATATTGGATATTGGAACTGAAAAAGCGTTATTTCGGGCGCCCAATAACCAGTATCCAATATCCATTAACGCTCTTGCTTTTAGAACGAGAGGCGCTTATAATTCGCGCCCTGATTTAAATCTAACGCGCCCGGACGGGCAAATCGGAGAAAATTATGTACGCAGTATTCCAAAGTGGCGGTAAGCAACACCGTGTAACTGAAGGCCAAATCGTCCGCCTGGAAAAGCTGGAAGCAGCCACTGGTGATGTGGTTGAGTTCGACCAAGTATTAATGCTGTCGAACGGTGACGACGTGAAAATCGGCGCGCCTTTTGTTTCTGGTGGATCTATCAAAGCGGAAGTGGTCAACCATGGCCGTGCTGACAAAGTGAACATTATCAAGTTCCGTCGTCGTAAGCACCACATGAAACATCAAGGTCATCGTCAGTGGTTCACTGAAGTGAAAATCACTGGTATTAACGGTTAATTAAGGAGTAACGACACATGGCACACAAAAAAGCTGGTGGTTCAACCAAAAACGGTCGTGACTCAGAAAGTAAACGTCTGGGTGTAAAGCGCTTCGGTGGTGAGTCAGTTTTGGCTGGTAGCATCATCGTTCGTCAACGTGGTACTAAGTTCCACGCTGGTGACAACGTAGGTATCGGTCGTGACCACACTTTGTTCGCACTTGCGGACGGCAAAGTTTCTTTTGCGGAGAAAGGTCCAAAGAACCGCAAATTCGTTAGCATCGTTACTGAATAAGTTTTAGTAAGCTAACGCAAGACAAAGAAACCCCGTCCTTTGTGACGGGGTTTTTTAATATCAGCAGGCAGGTTTTAAGATGAAGTTTGTAGATGAAGCAGAAATTCGCGTAGAAGCGGGCGACGGCGGTAATGGTGTCGTCAGTTTCCGACGTGAAAAATACATCCCAAAAGGTGGCCCCGATGGTGGTGATGGTGGCGACGGTGGTGACGTTTATCTGGAAGCAGACGAAAACCTGAACACGCTGATCGATTATCGCTTTGAACATATCCACCGCGCACAACGCGGACAAAATGGTATGGGTAAAAACTGTACCGGAAAACGCGGTGAAGACATTGTGTTAAAAGTTCCGGTCGGTACCCGTGCTACTGACCAGGAAACCGGCGAAGTGCTGGGCGATTTAACCCGCCATGGCGCACGCCGTATGGTCGCCAAAGGTGGCTTTCACGGCTTAGGTAACGCGCGCTTCAAAAGCAGCACCAACCGTGCACCACGGCAAAAAACCAACGGTACGCCGGGCGAAATTCGCACGCTGAAATTAGAGCTGATGCTGCTGGCTGACGTTGGCCTGTTAGGTATGCCAAACGCTGGTAAGTCGACCTTTATCCGCTCGGTCTCTGCGGCCAAGCCCAAAGTTGCCGATTATCCGTTCACCACTCTGGTACCTAACCTGGGTGTTGTGCGTCCGGTACCACACGCCAGCTTCGTGATTGCCGATATTCCCGGACTGATTGAGGGCGCCGCTGAAGGTGCAGGCCTGGGTATTCAGTTCCTGAAACACCTTGAGCGTTGTGGCCTGTTGCTGCACCTGGTCGATTTGGCCCCGTACGATGGAACCGATCCTGCAACCCAGGCGGTGACCATTGTTAACGAGCTGGAAAAATACAGCCCGAAATTGGCAGACAAGCCACGCTGGTTGGTGGTTAACAAGGTTGACTTGTTAACTGAAGAAGAAGTTGAAGAACGTTTGGCCGAGCTGACTGAGGCGCTGGACTGGGACGGTCCGGTCTATAAAATCTCAGCGCTTAGCAAGCAGGGCACCGAGCTGCTCTGTAAAGAAATTATGACCTATCTGGAGAATTTGCCGAAGCCGTCGGCAGAAGAGCAGGAAGCAGAAGCGCAGACTACCACTGAATTTAAGTGGGACAGTTATCATCAGGAACAGCTTGACGAGTACGGCGATGATGACGATGATGATGACTTTGACGACGACGATTACGACGTCGAAGTAATCTATCAGAAATAACAAAAGCGTTATTGGATATTAGATATTGGTTATTAGATACTGGTTATTGGATATTAGATAATGGTTGTTAAAGACACCAAATAACTAGTATCCATTATCCAGTAACGCTCTGAGGTTTTTATGCGAATTGCGCTTATTGCAGCTATGGCTGAGGATCGCGTCATCGGCAAAGATGGCGCTATGCCCTGGCACCTGCCAGCAGAACTTCAACACTTCAAACGTATTACCCTCGGCAAGCCCGTGGTGATGGGACGTGCGACCTATGAGTCAATTGGTCGCCCGTTGCCCGGCCGGCGAAATATCATTCTCAGTCGCAAGTATCAGCAACCTTACACCGACGATCAGGGCGTAATTTGGGTCAGTAGTCCCGCACAGGCGGTGGCGGCGGCCGGTGAATGTGAAGAGCTGATGATCATAGGCGGCGGACACGTGTATAACGAATTTTTAAGACACGCTCAGCGCCTTTATTTAACTGAAATTGATTTGAAAGTTGCTGGCGATACCTGGTTCCCTGACTTTGAAGCCCTTGGTGACTGGCAGCTTCACGAGCAGATCGAGCATCCAGCAGATGCCAAAAACCCTCACTCGTTCAAAACTCTGGTTTACGATCGTATACAACCTGACCGCCCAAGTGTTTAGCAGCGTGTAAACGATTGGTAAATGAAAGTAGACAGGTTAACATTTTATTCCGTTGTCAGGGCTCTGACAGCGGGGTAGGATTGCAAACCTGAAGGGGAACTGAAGGTCGTATTTGATGTTGAGAGTAGTATCTTATTGCCTGAGCGCGGTGCTAGGGGCCACTATGCTAATGTCGCCTACGCAGACCGCTCACGCGCAATATCGGTTCGAGACAGAAGAAATCGCATTAGTTTTCTGCGCCTATGCACGGGACAATGAAACTCAGCGCTTACAGTACAAATTGCGCGAGCTTCGCATTCGCATGCGCGATGTCTATTCAAGTATTCGCTGCAATGGCGCCTCCCTTATTCAGTTCGCTATGAAAAGTAACTCCCAGGATATCGGCAGCTTCATTGCGCGTAGTGTGACCCTCGAGGGATTGCGCACTATGGATGACTATCGCTGGGCACGCGAAAATGGTTACCTTGATACAGAAATCGGCGAAACGCTGAAGTTTCGCTTTGAAAATGACCTGAATTAAGCCTTTTTCTTCTCTCGCCACATTTATTTACAGTTTCCGGTCTTTTTAATCGACCTGTGAAGGTTTAGACTGAGTGCATTGGTTACAAATGGATAACAATGCATGAAAACTCTCATCGCTCCTTTGGTCCTGTTCTCGGGCTTAATCACTCTGAATGTGCAAGCGCAAGAGGCGCCGACGCATTCGACCAAAGCGCTGCAACAACAGCAATGTTATTTGAAAGATATCTCAGAGCAACTGCGCTGTGGCACCTTAACGGTGCCGGAAAACTATGCTGAGCCCGAGGGACGAAGCATCGACATCCATTTCGCCGTGTTACCGGCGATTAGCGAAAATAAAAAACCGGATCCGCTGGTGATTCTGGCCGGCGGCCCTGGCCAGGCGGCGACTGAATTAGCTGCTATGATCAACCGCATTTTCCAGACCGTACGGCAACAGCGTGACATTTTGTTGATTGACCAGCGTGGTACCGGTAAGTCAGCGCCGTTGAGCTGCGAGGTCAATCATGTTGAAGAGCTGGTTAAAGCCGACGATGACCTTGATCTTGCGGCGATGGCACGCGATTGTCTGCAGCAGTATGACGAAAGGGACCTGACGCAATATCACACGGTGAATGCGATTCGCGACTTCGAAGCAGTGCGTGAAGCACTTGGCTATGAGCAAGTGAATTTATATGGCGGCTCCTATGGATCACGCGCCGGACTAGTTTACATGCGCGAAGCGCCTGATTCGGTGCGGGCGGCGGTACTTGACGCGGTAGCGCCGGTACAGGTCGTGGTCGGACCCTTCGGTCGCCATGGCGCTGAGTCATTCAATAAGCTGCTTGATAATTGTGCGGCCACAGAAGCTTGCAGCAGCACCTTCCCTGAGCTCGATGACACCTATCAGCAGTTAATGCTAACACTGGAAACGAACCCGGTGCCATTGACCGTGCGTGATCCGCTGACCAACGCACCCGTTGATATCCTCATCACTGCCGGACGCTTCAGTTCGGTGATGCGGGTCGGCTTGTACCATCCGACAACCCGACAGATGTTGCCCTACGTGATTGACCGCACAGCCGCTGGAGATTACGTGCCGCTGACAGGACTGTTGGGGAGTACCATGGCGCAGTCGGAGCTCTACATGGGGCTGACCTTAAGTGTGCTGTGTAGTGAAGACCTGGCGCGCGCCAGTGACGACTTACTGGCCGCCGATGGCGATAATGCGTTTATTGGTAGTCGCACCGCCGACGCCTTTATTGAAATGTGTTCCGTATGGCCAAAGGCCGAGCGTCCTGACAGCTGGTTTGAGCCGGTACACAGCGCCGTGCCAACCTTACTGTTGTCCGGCGAGCTTGATCCGGTCACGCCACCGAGCTGGGGCGAGATGGCAGCACAGACGCTGAGCCAGAGCCGCCATATGATGGCGCCAAAAGGCGCACATACCATTGTCGGTCATACCTGCGCGAATCACCTTGCGGCGGACTTTATAAAAGACCTTGATTTAGCCGCGCTGGATGCCGAATGCTTGGAAAATCAGCGGCAAAAACCTTTTATTCTCAATAGTAACGGCAAAGGATTATAAGAGAGCTAGCATGATCGAAGTAAAATCATTACAAAAATCCTTCGGTAAAGTGACGGCTCTAGATGGTTTAACATTTAGTGCTCCGGAAGGACAAATTACCGGACTACTCGGCCCGAACGGCGCCGGCAAAACGACCTGCCTACGTACTATCTACGGGCTGCTGAAAGCAGACTCAGGTGAGGCGCTGATTGACGGCGTCGATGCCAATAAAGACCCGCTGACGGTGCGTACCAAAATAGGTATTTTCCCCGACAAGTTTGGTCTTTACGAACGCCTGACCGCGCGCGAGCAAATTACTTATTTTGCCACCTTACATGGTCTGGAAGGCAAAGCTGCCGCGCAGGCCGTTGCTGAGGTCATTGATCGGCTGGATATGAACGCCATCGCCGATCGCCGCGCGACGGGCTTTTCGCAGGGGCAGCGCATGAAAGTTGCATTAGCCCAGGCAATCGTCCATCGCCCGCAGCATCTGATTCTTGACGAGCCAAGTCGTGGTCTTGATGTCATGAGTACCCGAATTCTGCGTGATCTTTTGCGCGAACTGCGGAATCAGGGCACCAGCATTCTCTTTTCCAGTCATGTGATGCAGGAAGTCGCAGCCTTATGCGACCAGGTGGTGGTCATAGCTGCCGGTAAAGTTGCTGCCCAGGGGACGCCTGACGAGTTGTGTCAGCAAACCGGAGAGACGGCATTAGAAGAAGCCTTTGTGAAGATCATTGGTACGGATGAGGGTATTGCGGCATGAAGTCACCGATAAAAATTGTCTGGCGTAAGGAAATGAAAGACGCCCTGCGTGATAAGCGCTCGGTGATGGCCGCAATGTCGTACGCGTTTTTTGGCCCCTTATTGATGGCTGTCGCTTTTTATGTACTGATCAGCCAGCTCACCGACACCAGCGACGTCAAAATTGACATTGAGGGCGGGGAGTATGCGCCGGCCTTTGTCCAGCATCTGCAAAGCCGTGGCGTGGTTCAGCGTGATGAGCCCTGGCCCGCCGGGCGGCAGCCGATAACCCTGGAAATTGCCGGTGACTGGGATGAGAATATCGCCACCGCGCAGCCAGCGAAGGTGACACTGACCGCCGATTTTTCCTCACAAAAGCAGCGTACCGATATTCGTCGCGTTGAGTCCGCCGTCGAAGCCTATAGCACGCAGCTGACCTATATCCGCTTGCAGATGCGTGGCATTGACCCGCGCATCACCCAAGGGATTGATCTGGTGAAGCATGACACCGCGACCAAGGGCTCCAAAGCCGCGATTCTGATGGGCAGTGTGCTTATTTTTATCCTGTTATCGGTATTTTTCTCAGGTATGAACGTAGCCATTGACATTAGTGCCGGTGAGCGCGAGCGTAACTCACTGGAGCTGTTGCTGTCGCAACCACTGACCACCAGTCAGCTGGTCTGGGGCAAGTCGCTGGCCGCTTCTGCGTTTGCCATGTTTGGCGGCATGTTAAGCGCTATCCTTATTCCTATTATCTTTAAGCTTTTGCCGTTGCATGAAATCGGTATGAGCATTTCGCTGGGCTGGCCTATGGTGCTTCTCATCATCCTGTTGTTGGTGCCCTTAGCGTTGCTTGCCACTGCCTTGCAGTTATTTGTTTCATTCCGGGCGAAAAGCTTTAAAGAGGCACAGACGTATATTTCGCTATTACTCATGGCGCCAATGTTAGTGGTATTTGGCGTCGAGTTTGCCAGGGTGAAAAATCAGCTGCTTTACTACCTGCCGCTGACCGGTCAGCACCAGGCACTGCTCGATATTATCAAAGGTGAGCCTTTGCAATGGATGGCGATGCTCGTCAGTGCCATCGCGACCTTCCTGGTGGCGGTGCTACTGCTGAAGCTTATCAGCCGTATGTTGAGCAGCGAAAAAGTGGTGTTTGGTCTGTAACCAAACGACTTAAAAGGTGCGCCAGCGGGCTAATTGGTAAAACGCCCACTGGCCTACACGCCGCAAATGCGGTAACGGAAATCGCGGCAACGGCCCCTGATAAAACGGTAGTGCTGGCAGCTGTTCTCCCATTGCCAGCTCGGCTAGCCGTTGGCCGGCCAATTGCGTGAAGGTCACGCCTGCACCGCAATAGCCCATCGCGGTATAAATACCGTCATCAGGACTGTAAATGCGCGGATAATTATCCAGCGCCACACTTATCCAACCGCTCCAGTAATATTCCACCGGCTCACTGCTCAGTTGCCGTAGTGCCGGGAAGGTTCCCTGCAATGCCGCCAATAAATGTTTGGCGTAACGCGGATGCTGCGCGTCCTTACCGCGGATGGCGCCCCGTCCACCAAATAACAGGCGGCCGTCCGGCAACAGGCGGTAATAATATTTTAAAGTGCGCGTATCCATCACTAATTCGGTACTGTGCAGGCCGGTCGCGGCTTTCTCATCAGCAGTCAGCGGGCGGGTCACAATCACACTGGAGAGCACCGGTAAGCTGCGGCCATGAATACCTGGATGCAGGTGGTTCGGCGTGTAGCCGTTACTGGCAATCACGACCTTAGGTGCACAGATGCGCCCCTTCGCCGTATGTAAGCGATGCTGCTGCGCCACCTTGTCCCAGCGTTGTACCGGGGCGTCTTCCACCAACGTAACGCCAGCCTGCTGAGCTTGTCTGGCGAGACTGGCCGCGAGTAGCACGGGATTTATGCCGAAGCTTTGCGGATAGTGTATGGCAGCATGCGCTTGCGGGCTGTGGACACGCTTCTGAATGGCATCGGCATCGAGCCAGCGCGTACCAGGTTCGTAGCGTTTTAGAATGGCGTAGCTGGCTTTCAGCGCGTCAATCGCTTGTGGCCGGTGGGCAATTTTCAGATAGCCGCCGCGTTGCGCCTGTAGGCGTTGCGGGCAAGCCTGCAAATGCCGTTCAAGGCGCTCGAAGGCATGATCGTATTCGGCCTTAATAGCACGGGTGCCGTCGACACCCAGCCGTTTTTCCCAGTCACCATAGCCCAGCCGGCCCGTACCTGGCATGGCAAAGCCAGCATTGCGGGTAGAGCATCCCCAGCCTATCTGATTGGCGTCAATGACCACAACCTGCTGCTGAAAGCGTTGCGCCAGTTCCAGCGCGGCATTCAGGCCGGTGTAACCGGCACCAATAACAACAATGTCAGCATGTTCGGGTAAGTACTTTTGTGTGGCAGGTAAGTCGACACTAGTGGTCGCTTGCCAATAACTTCGGACGTGCGGTTGCGCAGGGCCGGGGTAGTTATTAACAAGCGGATCGTACATAGGTGTCAGGAATAGGTCAGGAATCGAATTTTAAAATCATTTCGCCAGCAGTACAGTGACAGATACCATCACAGATAGGGCAGTGATAGCCGCCTTGCACTGAAAGTTCATACCAGCGGTCAGCATGTTCAGCAACCATTTCGCCGCCGCAACGGGTAAAGTAAGAGTATGCACTATTATTCGGACTTTGCATCCAAATATGCGCAAGCCCCGCTTTACAGCCCAGCGACTGGGCTGCGGCGATAGAGCGCTCTAACAACCCACGGCCAATACCCAGACCACGGCTGATTTCCGAGACCGCCGCGCACTTAAAGTAGCACATCTGCTCAGGAGTAACGGGCCACTTGGCTGGCGTGCAATACGCGTCAATTTCCCAGTTGCCGGGTGCAAACGTCAGACGAATCCCTGCCAGCTCGTCATCAACAAAGGCGAGCCAGTTCAGATTGACGCCGTTTTTTAAGCCGCGCGCGACATAGTCCGCCAGGTTTGCTTCGGTCAGGTAGTTGTCACCGTGAACCCGGTTGCCTAATTCAATAACGGCCGCGTGATCGGCGGCCGTTAGTTCGCGGTAGGTAACTACCGGTTGTTTCTGCGTCATAATGACACCAATTAATAACGATATAAGTCAGTCTTGAACGGACCTTCAACGTTAACATGGATGTAGTCAGCTTGTTCTTCGGTAAGCTTGGTAATCACGCCACCAAAGCCCTGCACCATGTAACGGGCAACTTCTTCATCGAGCTGCTTAGGCAGTACTTCAACACGCAGTTTCGCAGTTTTCTCAGCGGCTGGCAACTCAGCAAACTTCTGCTCAAACAAGTGCAGCTGTGCCATCACCTGGTTGGCGAACGAGCCATCCATAATGCGGCTTGGGTGACCGGTGGCGTTACCTAAGTTCACCAAACGACCTTCTGAGAGCAAGATCAGGTAATCGTTAGCATCGTCGCTACGATAAATTTGATGAACCTGTGGCTTCACTTCTTCCCAGCGCCAGTTTTTACGCATGTAAGCAGTGTCGATTTCATTATCGAAGTGACCGATATTACAAACCACGGCAGTTTTCTTCAGCGCCGCCAGCATATGACGGTCACAAACATTGACGTTACCTGTGGTGGTCACGATAAGGTCAATCGTTTGCAGTAAGTCTTTGTTGATGCCCTCAGCCGTGCCGGTATTGACGCCGTCAATGTACGGTGACACCACCTCAAAGCCGTCCATGCATGCCTGCATGGCACAGATAGGATCAATCTCGGCGATACGCACGATCATGCCTTCCTGGCGCAAACTGGCAGCAGAGCCTTTACCCACGTCGCCATAACCCACTACCAGCGCTTTCTTACCCGACAGCAGGTGATCAGTCGCTCGCTTAATCGCATCGTTCAATGAGTGGCGGCAGCCGTATTTGTTATCGTTTTTCGATTTGGTTACGGCGTCGTTGACGTTAATTGCCGGTACTTTTAGTACGCCGTTTTGTTGCATTTTCAGCAGGCGGTGTACACCTGTGGTGGTTTCTTCGGTAATACCATGCACCTTGTCCAGCATTTGTGGGTACTTGTCATGAATCAGCAGGGTCAAATCACCGCCATCATCAAGAATCATGTTCGCGTCCCACAGCTCGCCGTCTTTATGACACGTTTGCTCCAGACACCACTCGTACTCTTCTTCGGTTTCCCCCTTCCAGGCAAACACCGGAACGCCAGCGGCCGCCATCGCTGCTGCGGCGTGGTCCTGAGTCGAGAAAATATTACATGATGACCAGCGCACTTCGGCACCGAGTTCGATCAGTGTTTCAATCAACACCGCAGTCTGAATGGTCATATGAATACAACCAATAATACGCGCGCCTTTCAGTGGTTTTTGCTCGGCGTATTTGCGGCGGATGGTCATCAGCGCCGGCATTTCGGATTCGGCGATAGAGATTTCTTTGCGGCCCCAATCGGCCAAACTGATATCTGCAACTTTATAATCTGACATAATAAAACCTCACTGCGTTGTTGGTTACTGGTTACTTGATATTGGTTGCTGGTTACCAGCTAATAACTAATATCCAATATCCAATATCCAATATCCAATATCCAATAACGCTCTTGTCGTTTAACTAAATTCGGGTGCGTGTTGTAGCTTTATTAGCAACTGCTGCTGTTGATCCAGACTCAAGCGTGGACCAAAACTTGCAACCACCTCGGCCGACGCATGACTGGCAAGCAAGCCACAGGCTGCCAGTGAATAATTGCGGATCAGACCGAACATCATAGCGCCTGCGAACATGTCACCGGCACCATTAGTATCAATGGCTTTCACCGGAATACCCGGGACCGCCACCTGACGGGTTCCGTCGCCCAGCAAGGCGCCGTCCTTACCCAGCGTAATGGCGACTAATCCGGCATGGCGCTGCAACTGTTGCAGTGCCGCTTGTACGTCATCGGTGCCGGTAAGGATCGCCGCTTCTTCCTGATTACAGAACATGACGTCAACGCCGCCCGACAGAATTTCATCAATGCCGTCACGGAAGTATTTCACCATTGCCGGATCACTGCAGGTCATGGCTATTTTAGTGCCATTGGCGCGTGCCACTTCTTTGGCGCGGGCAATCGCCTCGCGCGCCACCGGTGAGGTCACCAGGTAGCCCTCAATATACAGGTACTCAGCCCGAGCGATCGCTTCTTCGTCAAGTTCAGCGGTACTTAAGTCAGCGGTAATACCCAGATAAGTGCGCATGGTGCGCTCGGCATCAGGGGTCACCATGACCAGACAACGTCCGGTTTTGCCCTCATGCTTCTGATTGCCAGTATTGGTGGTAATACCTATCTGCTCTAAGTCTTCGCAGTAAAATTTACCGGCCTGATCATCTGCGACCTTGCAACAGTAAAACGCTTTGCCGCCAAACTGACTGAAACCGACCAGGGAGTTGGCTGCTGAACCACCTCCGGACTGTTTCTTTAATTCACCGCGTCTGGACAGTTCCTTAATCAGGCGTTCTTGCTCGACATCTTCGATTAAGGTCATCATGCCTTTTTCGATTTTGTGCTGCTGTAAAAACTGGTCAGTTACTTCAAACTCTTGGTCGACCAGCGCATTGCCGATGCCGACGATATCAATTGAATCCATGTGATACTCGGGATAAGTTCATAAACAAAAAAATCCGGCTGCTTAGTATACAGCAGCCGGATTTCGAGATCGATAAATTAGGACTGGAAGCCGCCCGGGACTCCCTTGGTGGTAATACTCACGGCATCGTGCGCGTGCAACGACTCGTAGTGGTTTACCCGTACCCAGAAATCAGAGAATTCTGAATGTTGGTTTAAAGCGTGCTGCAGACGGCGTGCAGCATCTTCGCAGAACATCAGGTTCTGACCATTCAGACGCGCAAATTCCTGCTCGTCTTCGCGTTTCACCGCGGCTTGCACCGGCGTTTGCAGCGCGTTCTCAATGGCATCGACCAGCGCGATGATCGGCAATTCCGAAATCTCTTCGCCCATTACCACTTTTACTTCAGCGATGGAACGCTGGCTGTGCGGCGTAGCCACGATACCTTGCGTGGTACCTAACCAACGATGCACCATTTCGGCGTCGACTTCCGCGTCAGTACCGAACTGCTCAGCAAAGGCGTCCTGAATGAGCTGACGCGCCAGCGCTGCCGAGCATGGGCAGGTTGAAGAGTAGGGCACTTCAACGCCCAGTTGCAGATACAGCTTGCCATGGTCGTAACGACCGATAACGGTAACTGGGTAGGCTTTCCAACCCGGCTTTTTACTGATCAGAGCCTTGCGGCGCAGGTGATAATCGAAGCTAAACTTCACATAAGCTTGATCAGAGAGCCCTTCATGACTATCAATAAAGTCATGGAGAAGTTTACTGAGCGACTGATGCGAGAGTACGTTGTTGTTCGATAAATCTTCAAGCAACAGGTAGAGTCGGGACATGTGAATGCCTTTCGCTTTTGGATCTTTAAGATTCACAAAAGCGTCAACCAGCGCACTGACCGGGCGCTCCGGTTCGTTGGCGGCACCAACCACCAAAGGCATCTCAATGTTACTCATGCCCACCCAATCCAAGGCACCCTCAGTTTGTGCTTTGGTTTGATTGGCGATATCTGGCATCATTGTCGGTGTAGCTGTTGGCATTCGAATACGGCTCCAAACATTGCAAAAGAGTACAAAAGTACAGATGTTCCTTAAAAAAGGGGCGATAGTATACAAGATTTAACCTGATTACGGTAGTTTGCCATATCGGGTTCAATTTTCAGGGAAAACTTTTTCGATTACGATTATCGGTTCAGCACAAGGAAAAGAGCAATGTTAGATAAAGATCTCCTCGAGCAGTATGCAGATCTGATGGGTGATGACGGCGTACAGGACATGTATGCGACCTTTGCTGATAACATCGGTGGTTATCTTAATCATCTGCAGTGGCTCGTCAAAGCGCGTAACGAAGCTGAATTTCGCAACCAGGCGCATCGGGTGAAAGGCGCGTGTCGGTCAATGGGGCTGACAGAGCTCGCGACCACCATGGAATATTTTGAGCGCGGCCAGTGGCAGTGGGAAGAGGTGGAGAAAGAGCTGGCGCAGTGGGAAAGTGATTTGCCCCTGCACCAGCATCAGATTGAAGCCTGGTTAAACGCCCGGCGAATTGAGTGAAGGTTGCTCGAGGTGGCGAATGTTCACCTCGCCGACAAACCGATAGCCCTCACCATGAATGGTGGTGATCAGGTTCGGTGAGCTCTTATCCGCTTCGAAGTGACGGCGGATGCGACGAATGGCCACATCAACGGTGCGGTCGTTCGGACGCAGTTCACGGTCAAGCATTTTCTTCACCAGCGTTTCGCGGTCAAGAATCTTACCCGGATTGGTCAAAAACAGTTCCATTGCGCGGTATTCGCTTTTTGGTAAACGGAACATTTTGCCTTCCGGCGAAAACAGGCAACGGCTGTCACTTTCCAGGCGCCAGTTATTGAATTCATAAACCACGCTGTCATGACCGACGGCTTTTTGCTGACTCTTAATCGCTTCAATACGGCGATAAAGGTTACGCACGCGCATCAGTAATTCTTTGGGGTTATACGGCTTGATAATATAGTCATCAGCGCCAAGCTCTAAAGCCAGTAAGCGGTCTTCCTCCGCATCCCTGCCAGTTAAGAAGATCAAGCCGACATTTTCGTTCTCACGAAAATTCTCCGCCAGCTCAATACCACTCTTACCCGGAAGGTTGACATCCATGATCACCAGGTCGACTTGCTGGCGCGCCATGATGCGTTGCATTTGCATGCCATCTGCTGCATCGTAGACGTCATAGCCTTCCTGCTGGAACAGGCGCGTCAGAGTGTTACGGGTGACGACTTCGTCTTCTACGATTAGTAATCTAGCGCTCATATTGGTTGATCCGTTCGTCGTTAACATATGTTGAAATCTGGTGTACGCGAGAAGTGTAGCACGAGATTCTAATAAGTGCGTAAAAATCCTGCAAGCTTTCTTGCAAGTTTTTCGCTTACGCTTTGATGATCATGGTGAATTCGGTGTAGCGGCCCGGCCGTGACTGCACTTCAATGCTACCTTCAAGTGCACGCGTGACCAGATTATAGACCAAATGCAAACCAAGACCAGTGGAGCCCTGACGGCGCCGGCTGGTGACAAAGGGGTCGAAAATACGCCGGCCGAGATCTTCAGGTATTCCACGCCCGTCGTCACGGTACTGCAATTTCACGTGGCTACCGTCAAGACGCTCCGCCAGCAGGGTAATATGCCCGCCCTGGCGCTCGGCAAAGCCATGCAACGCCGAGTTTTCCAGCAACTGCCGCAGCACATGATGCAACGGCCCGACCCGGGTGGTGACCTGCAGATTTGCCGGGCACTCGAACCTGACGTCAATGTCGTGTAATTGTGGTACGCGCTCGCGGGTGCTGTGTAGCACCGACTCACAAAACTCCAGCAGATAGACCTGCTTTGCTTCTTCGGCAAACTGATCCATGGCCAGTTGCCGGAACTGGTTAATGAGATCGGCCGTGCGCTCAATATTGCGCTGAATCATGCCCAGGTTGTCGTCACTGGCCTCCATAAAACGCTCGAAATCATTCCGGGTAATGGTGTTCTCGGCAAACTTCTTCTGCATCAGCTCCAGCTTGTCCTGCAAAATCGAGGTCGAGGTGATTACCAGCCCCACTGGGGTATTGATCTCGTGCGCCACGCCGGCAATTAAATCGCCCAACGATTGCATTTTCTCGTTCTCAATGAGCTGACGCTGAAACTGGTGAAGTTTCTCCAGGGTTTCCATCAGCTCTTCATTGGACTCGCGTAGCGCGTTGGTGCGTTGCTTCACCTGACGCTCCAGCTCAATGTTCAAATCCTGGGCCTGGCGCTCGGTTTGCTGCTGGCGCTCCAGGTGCTGCTCAATGCGCCCCAACAGCGTATTAAACGAAATACTCAGCTGTTGCAGCTCAAGCAGGTGGGACTCCGGCAGACGTACGGAATAATCGCGGTTACGACTAATGCGCTGGATAATCGCCACGGCCTGATCAAGCGGGCGTAACAAGGTGAGTCGCGCGCGCAAACTAATCAGCCAGGCTAGCAGCGCCACCACCAAAATGGTCAGACTGCCGGTGACAAAGGTCATCCAGGTGGCCTCATTCGAGGTCTCACGACTTAAACGTACATAGACCGAGCCCAGATTCTCATTTTCGATTTCAACCGGCAGTGCCGCCTCAATATAGTTATTGGTGCTGCGCACACCGAAATTCTGGGTGGCGCCGTCAATGCGTACCGGTATCGGCGCGGTGCCTTCGCGGTTGTAGCTGGCGAAGTAACGTAATTGCTGGTCGCCGGCCAGATTCGGTTGCTGATAAATATGAATGTGCTGAATGACCTCACTGCTGCGAAAATAACGCAGGTAACTGGTGAGCCCCTCGGCGTCACCAAACAGCAAGTAGCGACTGCTGGTATCGGCAATGACATTGGCGATATCCAGGGCGCGCTGTTCACTGGCTTCGTTCACCTGTTGCAGGTGGGTCATGCTCATAATGAACACGGCAAAGACTGACAGCAACACACTGGTGCTGATGACGAGCCAGGTAATACTTTGCCTGATCGAGCCGGTGCGAATCATCTGCGGCCTCGCCTGGCGGTGGGCGAGGCGACCTGACTCACCGCGCGGTAGACCGCAAATTTGTTGTCCTGCGCGACGCGTTGACAGTGATCGAAGCTGGCCTCAATCAGCTCGGGCCAGGGCAAAAACCGGTTGGCGACCAGCCAGAGCTCGCCCTTGGGGGTAAGGTGCTGCCGGGCATTACGCAGAAACTGCTGGCCAATAGTGTAATCAGTCGCCTGGCCGGTATGAAATGGCGGGTGACTGACAATCACATCAAACTGCGGCAAACCGGGCTCAAGCTTATCGGCGGCGATCAGTTCGCCGCGCAGACCGTTGAGCTCCAGGGTCTTCGCGCAGGCTTTCAATGCCATAGCGCTGACATCAAGATAGGTGACTTCCAGCGCCTCTTGCTGGCGTTGCAACCAGGCGCCCAAGACGCCATGGCCACAGGCAAAATCAAGTAATTTACCGGCCTTGAACTGCGGCAGATGCTGCAGCAGCATTTCACTGCCAGCGTCAATGCCGGGATAGGCGAAAACTCCCGGGTAACTGGCCAGTTTTAACGGCGTCAAAGGCGGCTGCGCAAGCGTTTCGCAGACCCGATACGATTCGGGGTCAAAGCCCGGGGTAGGGGTGCTCAGCCGGGTTAGCAGCAGGGTCGAGTGATTGCCATTGGCCACTTTCTGAACTGCGCCATAAGGGGCGCTGATCTGTTTGTGAATGCTTTTAATGCCGCTACGGTTCTCACCCAGCAGCCAGACCGGCGCATCTGCGGGCAGGCAACTTGCCAGCGCCGCCAGCAAATAGTCCGTCAGCTTCTTCTCTTTAGGTAACCAGACAATGGCACCAGCAAAGGCACCCGACGGTGGCTCGGCGCCAAAATGATGCAAGCTACTGTCGTCGTGTTGCCATAGTTTGCTGAAGCCGGCATGCAGATGCCAGCAGCCCGTAACCGGCACTGACGTTCGCCAGGCGCGATCAGGCGAGTTGACCGCGAGCAGCGCCTGAGCGTCAATCGCTGCCGCTTGCCGTACCAGTAGCTGAGAGGGTGGGCTAAGTTGTTTTAGTTCAGACATTTAAATCGGCTTGCCGTCATAAGCTTCGCTAAAGACATCGACACTTGATGAGGCTTCTTCAAATACCTCCTCATCAAACTGCGCGATATTGAACAGGGCCTCCCCTTCGTTGGCCACCGGAATGTTGCTGATACCGATAACAATACCGTTGTAAGGGCTATGGATCGGATGCAGATCGTCGCCGTGAGGGTTGACCGTCTGCGCAATCACCTGGCCCTTCTGGATCGTCTGGCCAAGCTGCACCTGCGGTATCACCAGGCCGTCATCTTCGTTACGGATCCAGGCACTGCGATGCGCAACCACCGGCGTGACTTTCTTGCGGGTACGACGGCCTTTGAGCATTTTCAGCCCTTTCATCACGTTCTGCACACCGATGACGCCGGCTTTAATGGCAGCGTAATCGAAGCGTAAGGCTTCTCCTGCCTCATATAAAATCAGCGGAATACCCAACTCAGACGCCAGTGAGCGCAGCGAACCATCGCGCTCTTTGGAGTGCAGAATGACCGGTGTGTTAAAGTCATAGGCCATATCCAGCGCTTCGTCGTTGTCGGTGTCGACCCGGATCTGCGGCAAATTGCTGCGATGAATAGCGCCGGTATGCAAATCGACAATATGGGTGGCATTTTGCACCAGTGACTCGTTAAACAAAAATGCCAGGCGACTGCCTAGCGCACCACGCTCGGAGCCGGGAAAACAGCGATTCAGATCGCGTCGGTCAGGTAAATAACGCGACTGCTGAATAAATCCAAAAAAGTTCACCACCGGCACCACAATCAAAGTGCCGCTCAGTTCATTCGGGTCAGTCTGACTAATCAGGCGCCGGCAAATCTCAATGCCATTCAGTTCGTCACCGTGAATGGCGGCACAGACCAGCAACACCGGACCCGGTTTCGGGCCATGAAAAACCTCCGCATGCAGATCCATCGGAGTATCGTTATATAAGCGCGCCGCCGGAATTTTGATACTGTGGCGCGAGCCCGGGGCAATCTTCTGTCCCGCGAGCTTAAATGCGACCGGCTTTTTCACGAATTAACCTTTCCCTTTTGTCCGTGTGCGATGAAACTTCGCATTCTTTTCGATAAATGAAATAATTTGGCTGGCCACGTCTTTTTCAGTCGCCGCCTCAATACCTTCAAGGCCCGGCGACGAGTTCACCTCCATAATCAGTGGGCCGTGGTTAGAGCGCAGAATATCAACACCGGCGACATTCAGTCCCATGGTTTTCGCTGCCTTAACGGCCGTGGCGCGCTCGGCCGGGGTTAATTTCACCAGGCTGGCTGAACCACCCCGATGCAGGTTAGAGCGGAACTCGCCTTCTTTGGCCTGACGCTTCATCGCGGCAATCACTTTGTCACCGATAACCAGGCAGCGAATATCGGCACCGCCGGCTTCTTTAATGTACTCCTGCACCATGATGTGCGATTCCAGCCCCATGAAGGCCTCAATCACGCTCTCGGCGGCCTGCCGGGTTTCTGCCAGTACCACACCAATACCCTGGGTCCCTTCAAGTAACTTTATGACCAGTGGCGCGCCACCGACCATTTCAATCAAATCGGGAATGTCTTGCGGCTGGCTGGCAAACCCGGTGGTCGGCAGGCCTATGCCTTTACGGCTCAAAAGCTGCAGCGAGCGCAATTTATCGCGGCTACGTGAAATCGCCACCGACTCATTCAGAGGATAGGTACCAATCATCTCAAACTGGCGTAGCACCGCAGTCCCGAAGAAGGTAACGGATGCACCGATGCGCGGAATGATGGCATCGTAGTGCGGCAGGATCTTACCCTTCATATGAATGGAAGATTCGCGCGCATTTATGTTCATGTAGCAGCGCAACGGATCAATTACGTCAACCTCATGACCACGGTCTTTCGCCGCTTCGATTAAGCGACGCGTGGAATAGAGCTTCGCATTACGCGAAAGAATCGCGATTCTCATGAGCGGACTCCTTTGGGCTCTGATGAATTGCTAGCATCGCCAAGTAGGAAAGACGCATCGGGATCGACGAGAAATTCACCCCGCATGGCCTGACGACCTAATAGCATGCGAAACTTCATGCTGTCGCGATTGGTGAGGGTAAGCTCAATAGTTTGGCTAAACGCCCCTAAAACCAACTTGCTTTGGATGACGTAACGCAGCTCGGTATGCCCGCCTGAGTCAGTGACTTCCCGCTTGTCGTGAATTTTTGCCTCACAGACATGTTCACGATCAGAGTTTTGCTCAGGGTGCACCCAGATACGTAACCAGTCTTCACCGTTTTTTTCAAAAGGCTCGAGTTTAAAGGCGTGCAGGCACGACGTTCGTGCCCCGGTATCGACTTTCATTTTGATGGCATCAATGCCAAGTTCGGGGAGAGCTCCCCATTCGCGCCAACCCAATGTTTGCATGCGCTTAGTTGCTCCAACTGGAAATTAAATTTACCTGTCAAGAATATAGGCGAGCGGGCGAAACAGCAAGCGACAGCGTTTACTCATCGCCTGCGGCAGCGCTCTGACGATGCTCTTTCACATCGCGCAGCCACTGACAAAACTCATCTAAGGGGCGATCGAGGGCGCTGGCGGGGACATAAAGGTCATAACCCAGTAATTCCCGCAGTTGTGCTGTGCGCACGGCAAACATGGCCTGCACCCCATGGTAAACCTTGCCACTGGGCGCTTTATAGTAGTTCGGGATGTCATAATAAGGGGTGTAGTCATTAATTTCACCACTCTCGCGGCGCAAGGCTGCCGACAATAAATGACGCTGTTCACTGACCAGGTACACCGCGAGGCGCGGCGAAATGGTATCGAGTACCGGCTCGATGTTATTGAGGCGAAAACCGAGATAAGGCAACTCTTCGAAATCCATGCCGCGACGGGCACGGGGAATATCAAAGCGCAACAGATTGTCCCAGTCAAAATGCCATTGCCCGCGGCGGTGATCATAACGAATTTCTTCAGGCGTGATGATCAGGCTCACCGGCGGTTCCATTAATTTGGCGATGCCCAGGAAAAATAATGCCGCGGCAGCAATATAAAGCAGCGCCCAAGCCGCCTCCGGCAGCTCATACTCAGCCAGATAAAGAAACATGGTCGCGGTAAATATCAGCACCCCGGTCACACAAAAGGTCAAAGCATCACGGCGCGCGCCCGGGTGTACCTGTAACTCAGTCATAACTCTCCTTACTTCGCTGCTCTTTTCAGTCCAGGTTGAAGGTGCGGCGGATGATGTTCCAGGTGAAATCCGTTTTCAGATAAAAGCCGCGTGGCAGCGTCTGAATACGTTCTCCATCTGGACCTATGGCCTCAGTCAACACCCGGCCGTTGGCGGCTTTCGGGCGCAGCTGTAAAACTTCGCCCTGATGCGCGGTAATGCGCTCGACCTGACCCATAGCAATTTTGTCCATATGCTCCTGCCAGTCGTTCTTCAGTAACGCCGTTTCACTGGCGTCGGGCTGCCACAAAAAGGCCGTGCCCACGGTCCGTTGTGCCAGCGGAATTTCCCGCCGTCCGTCAATCGGAATCCATAATACACACTGTAGCTTGTTACGCACGTTACTGCTTTCCCAGTTCACCCCGGTAATATCCACCAGCGGCGTGGTGCAAACGAAAGTGGTTTCAAGGGGCTTGCCACGGGCATCCAGCGGAATGGTTTTAAGTTCAACCCCCAGCTCCGGGAAGTCCTGCAGAGCCTGAGAGCCGGCGGTGGCTCCGAGTGCGGTCTCAAGCAGTTGCCCGACCCAGCCCTTATGCCGGCGTAAATCGGCCGGTACCGACATGCCGTGACGTCGCGCTAACTCGGCAAAACTCAGGCCGGCCAGGTCACTGGCTGCGTCAAATAATGTGCGCAGGTCGCTCATACTGCTCCTTATTCTTGGTATGACACTTTCTTTCAGGGCTCGATTATGGAAAAATCGGTTACAGAAGTCGAATTTTAGAGGATGCCCGCGTGATAGACGCAGAAGGATTCCGCGCAAATGTTGGAATCATTATCTGTAATGAGCAGGGACAAGTGTTTTGGGCGCGTCGATTTGGGCAACACAGCTGGCAATTTCCACAAGGCGGCATTGACGATGGTGAAACACCAGAGCAAGCCATGTACCGGGAGTTGTATGAAGAGGTCGGATTAAGACCTGAACAAGTGGAGATCGTATATACCAGTCGTAACTGGTTTCGTTACCGCTTACCCAAACGTCTCGTTCGACGCGAACAGCGCCCCACTTGTATTGGCCAGAAGCAGAAATGGTTTTTGCTGCGCTTAAAATGTCAGACAGAGGACGTCAATGTTCTTTGTTCGTCGCATCCGGAGTTTGATGACTGGCGTTGGGTCAGTTATTGGTATCCGGTCAGACAGGTCGTGTCGTTTAAGAAGGATGTTTATCGGCGCGTCATGAAAGAGTTCGCGCCTGTGGTGATGCCCGCGTCGCCGACGCAACAACGGCCTGCCCCACGAAAACAGCGCGGCCCACGACGGAAACGTTAATTATGCTGCGAGTGTTGCAACGCATCGTTGAAGCTGTCAACCAGGCGCCAGACTTTGAGCTGGCGCTACAGACGATGGTGCAACAAGTTAAAGAAGCTCTGCAAACAGACTCGTGTACCGTCTACCTGGCAGATCACGAGCAACAACAGTTTCATCTGGCCGCGACCGATGGCCTGGATATCAAGTCCGATCAACCCATTCACGTGCCTTTTGGTGAAGGTCTGATTTCACTTGCGGCGCAGCGTGAAGAGCCCCTGAATATTGCCAATGCCAGTGAACACCCGAAGTTTTTAAAACTGGCTGAAGTCGATGAGGAGCGCTACAACGCGATGCTGGCAGCGCCGGTGATTCATCGCCGCCGCGTACTGGGGGTGCTGGCTGTACAACAAGAGCATGATCGGGCCTTTAGCCGTGACGAAGAAGCCTTTGTGGTGACCTTGGCCGCGCAATTGGCAGTAGTTATTGCCCATGCCGAAGCGAAGGGTTTTTTACGCACCGTTAAGCAGTCGCCCTGGCTGCAAACGCTGAAAGGCTCTGCGGCTGCGCCCGGCGTGGCTATCGCGCCGGCTTACGTGGTGCAACCACGGGCGCGGCTGAGCGAAGTTACCCCGAAAAAGACGGAGCACCCGGAGCACGAAATTCGGCGTTTTCGCTCGGCAGTGGCGCACACCCGGCAAGAGCTGATTGATCTCAGTGAGAGCATGAAAGGCCAGATTGCTGAAGAAACGCTGGCGATTTTTGAGGTGTACCATGCGATGCTCGACTCCACCAGTCTGGGTCAGGAAGTTGAGCAAAAAATCAATGATGGCTGGCGCGCGCAGACCGCGCTCAAGTTGGTGGTGGAGAGCCTGGTCAATCAGTTCGAAAACCTCGACGATGAGTACATCCGCGAGCGTGCCAGTGACGTGCGCGATCTGGGGCAACGCATACTTTCGCACTTAAAAGAGCGTACAAAGCAACAGCACGAGCCGCCACCTGAATGTATCTTAGTCGCGCATGAAGTTACCGCCACCATGCTGGCTGAACTGCCCCACACCGAAATACTCGGCATTGTCTCAATGCGCGGCTCAAGTAACTCCCATGCGGCTATTATGGCACGCAGTATGGGCATTCCGGCGGTGTTGGGTGCCGATGATATTCAGTTGAATGAACTTGACGGTGAAACCATCATTGTGGATGGCTATAACGGTGAGTTGTTCATTGACCCTCCCGTGCAGGTTGAGAACGAATACCGACAACTGGCCGAAGAAGAGCTCGAGCTACGACAGAAGGTTGAGCAAGCCCGCGGCCTGCCGGTTGAGACCGAAGACGGCGTCGCGATCACCCTGCAACTGAATGTCGGACTGAATACCGAGCGTGACTGGTTAAAAGAGCTCGACATAAACAGCGTGGGACTGTACCGCACGGAAATTCCGTTCATGATGCATGAGCGTCTGCCCACCGAAGACGAACAGGTTGAGCTGTACGGCCAGATTTTAGAGCAATTTACGGCCGGCACCGTGGTCATGCGTACCCTCGATGTCGGGGGCGACAAGCCGCTGCCGTACTTGCCGATGGACGAAGAGAACCCATTTCTGGGCTGGCGCGGTATTCGCCTGACGCTCGACCATCCGGAAATTTTCCTGGTACAGATTCGGGCCATGATGCGTGCCGCGGTAGGCCGCAACAATTTACATATTTTATTGCCGATGATCACCAGCGCCGAGGAAGTTGACGATGCCGCGCGGCTGGTCAAGCAGGCCTATCATGAAGTGGCTGAAGAGTCGAATGGCCACGACCGGCCACAGCTGACCGCGCCGAAGCTGGGCGTGATGCTGGAGGTGCCGGCAATGGTGTACCATATGCATACCATTGTCGATAAAGTCGATTTCTTCTCTGTCGGCACGAACGATCTGACTCAGTATCTGCTGGCGGTGGATCGCAATAATCAGCGTGTCGCAAGCTTGTATGACGCCTTTCATCCGGCAGTGCTGTACGCGTTAAAGCAAATAGTGGAACGCGCCAACGAGCTCAATAAGCCAGTTTCGGTGTGTGGCGAGCTGGCCGGCGAGCCCGGCGGTGCTTTGTTATTGGTTGCCATGGGCTACCGGACGTTGAGCATGAACAGTTACAATATTGATCGCATTCGCTGGATTATTCGTCACATAAAGGCAAGTGACCTTGCTACAATGTTAGAAAAAGCGTTAAAGGCCCGTTCGGCTCAGGAAGTGCGCAAACTTGTCACAATGACATTGGAAGAAGCCGGTTTAGGCGGTTTTGTCCGCGCTGGCGGTTCGTAACCTCAACACTCACTCACGACTAAGGAGTCATAGTGCTCATCACAGGCTGGTTATGGTGTTTAGCCGGAGGCGTGATAGCTGGCTTACTGGCCGGTATGCTGGGCATTGGTGGCGGCCTTGTGATTGTGCCCCTGCTTATTTATCTTTTGCCTTTGCTAGATGTGCCTGCCGGACTGGTGGTGCAAATGGCGGTGGCGACCAGTCTGGCAACCATTGTGATGACGACGTTAAGCTCGGCGCGCTCTCATTACCGGCACGGCCAGATCAGTTGGTTCTGGGTACGGCGACTGGTGCCCGGTTTGATGGTTGGTGCCATTTTCGGCGCCTGGCTGGCGACCCAGCTAAAACCCGAATGGCTGCAACGTATTTTCTCGGTAGTGCTGCTGGTGCTGTCCATTCGTATGATGATTCCACAGCGCACCGGCGAGCCGTTGACCGGCGTATCCAAGCGCCTGATGGCGCTCATCAGCGCGTTGGTAGGTAGCCTGTCAGCCTTGGTGGGTATTGGCGGTGGCTCATTAACGGTACCGCTGTTGCAACGTCTGCGGGTGCCCATCCGGCAGGCTATTGCGGTGTCGTCGGTAGGTAGTTTAAGTATTGGCTTGAGTGCCGTATTGGCGTTTATTATTCTGGGTCAGCAGATGACCAGTAATGAGGGGCCACTCGGTTACGTGCATGGGCCCGCCTGGCTGGCCATCTCAATTACCTCAATGCTGTGCGCGCCACTGGGTGCCAGCCTTACGCAAAAGATACCGGTAAAACGTCTGCAGCAGGGCTTCGCAGCATTTTTGGTATTGGTCTCACTTGAATTATTTATAGGATAAAACATGCAAGCTGAGTTTATGATGCATCCGAGCATCGACCCGGTGATTTTCAGTATTGGCCCGTTGGCGTTGCGTTGGTACGGCTTGATGTATTTGCTGGGGCTTGGTTTTGCCTATCTTTGGGGCAAGCGACAGTGCGAAATGCCGCACTATGCAAAGCTCGGTTGGACGGATAAACGTTTCAGCGACTTGCTATTCTGGTCCTTTGTCGGCGGTGTGATTGTCGGCGGCCGCTTAGGCTATGTGCTGTTTTATCAGTTCGACTACTTTCTTGCCAACCCGTTGTATCTGTTCGATATGAGCACCGGCGGTATGTCCTTCCACGGCGGTTTGCTGGGGGTCGTGATAGTGCTGGCGATTTTTGCCAAAGTCACCAACATCCACTTGCTGCGTGTCGGCGACTTTATCGCGCCACTGGTACCTATGGGGTTGTTCTTCGGCCGTATCGGTAATTTTATTAACGGTGAGCTTTGGGGCCGTGTCACCGATGTGCCCTGGGCGATGATTTTCCCGGCCGCCGGGCCTGAACCGCGCCACCCGTCGCAGCTCTATCAGGCCGCGTTGGAAGGGTTATTGTTATTCATTATTCTGGCTATTTACAGCCGTAAACCACGGCCGATGGGCGCCGTGAGTGGCTTGTTCCTGGTGGGCTACGGCACCGCACGGTTTATTATTGAAAACTTCCGCGAACCTGACGAGCATCTTGGTTTGCTGTACTTCGGCTGGTCAATGGGGCAGTGGTTATCGGCGCCGATGATTGTCGTCGGCGCGCTGATGATGGTATGGGCCTACCGTTTTCATCCGGTACAAAGCGACAAGGAGCGCAAAGCATGAAACAGTATTTAGAACTTTGTCAGCGCATTGTCGATGAAGGTGTCTGGGTTGCCAATGAGCGTACCGGTAAGCGCTGCCTGACCGTGATCAATGCCGATCTTGAATACGACGTGGCCGGTAATCAGTTTCCGCTGATTACCACCCGCAAGAGCTTCTGGAAAGCGGCGATTGCCGAGTTTCTCGGGTATATCCGTGGCTATGACAATGCCGCCGATTTTCGTAAGTTAGGCGCAAAAACCTGGGACGCCAATGCGAACCTTAACGAAGCCTGGTTGCAAAACCCGCATCGCCGCGGCGAAGACGACATGGGGCGTGTGTATGGCGTGCAGGGCCGGCGCTGGGCCAAGCCTGATGGCGGTAGCGTCGATCAGCTGCGCAAGGTCGTCGACAATCTCAGCCGTGGCGTGGACGACCGTGGGGAGATCATCAGTTTTTATAATCCCGGTGAATTCCACATGGGTTGCCTGCGACCCTGCATGCACACGCACAACTTTTCATTGCTTGACGACACCCTGTATCTGACCAGTTATCAGCGCTCCTGTGATGTACCGCTGGGGCTGAACTTTAATCAGGTGCAGGTGTTTACCTTTTTGGCGCTGATGGCGCAGATCACCGGGCATCAACCGGGGCGCGCCTACCATAAGATCGTCAACGCGCATATTTACGAGGACCAGTTGGAACTGATGCGTGACGTGCAGTTAAAGCGCGAACCCTATCCGGCGCCACAACTGGAGATCAACCCGGCCATTAAGAGCCTGGAAGACCTGGAAACCTGGGTCACGCTCGATGACTTCAAGGTGCATAATTACCAGCACCACGATCCTATTAACTATCCGTTTAGTGTCTGATTATGGCTGACCAGAGATTTGCAGGTGTGCAGCGCGTTTATGGCGCCAACGAATTCCAACAACACCAGCGCCATCATGTCGCAGTAATTGGTCTCGGTGGCGTCGGCTCGTGGGCCGTTGAAGCGCTGGCGCGCTCGGGTGTGGGCGCGCTGACGCTGATTGATCTTGACGATGTCTGCGTGACCAACATCAATCGCCAGTTACCGGCGCTGACCAGTACCGTGGGACGGCTGAAAACCGAAGTGCTGGCGGAACGGGTGCGCGACATTAATCCTGAATGCGAAGTACGTGTTATTGATGACTTTCTGGCACGTGAGAACCTTGACCAGTACCTCGGCGAGCCTGTTACCGCAGTGCTTGATGCCATTGACAGTGTGCAGGTGAAAGCGGCTCTGATTGCCTGGTGTAAACGCCGTAAGCTGCCACTGGTTACCTGTGGCGGCGCCGGAGGTCAGGTGGACCCTGGCCAGGTCACCTCAGCTGATCTGGCCAAAGCATCGCAGGATCCGCTGTTGGCGAAAGTGCGCTCTATGTTACGTCGCGACTATAACTTTTCCCGCAACCCGGCGCGTAACTTTGGGGTGAAAGCGGTGTATTCCACCGAGCAGCTACGTTATCCGCAAACCGATGGTGGCTGGACCCATGCCAAACCTGGTGCCGGTACCATGCGGATGGACTGCGCTACCGGCTTTGGCGCCGCCATGCCGGTGACCTGTACCTTTGCGATGCATGCCGTCGCGTTACTATTGGGCAAGCTCAAATGATGCAGCTTTATATGTTCTACATTGGTGGCTCGGCACCGGGCGCCAACATTGAAGTACATGACGTGCGCTTTGTCGCTGGCGCGTCGGTCGAGGCCTGTTACCCGGCATTACGCGCTAACTGGTACGGTACCTTAAGTGGCCTGCACCTTGATAGCTACGTGCGGGTGCATCATGTTGATGGTTATCGCATTGAATTGCGCCGCGAAGCCGCTGCGCAGGCAGAAAAACTCTGGTTCGTGAACTTTGGTGGCTATTACCCCAACCGCCTGGCGGAATTTCATGACTTTACTTTGGTCGTTGCTCAAAGCGCCGACGAAGCCAAGCGCGTGGGGTATGAGCGCTTACTTACGGACAGCGTGCAGCAGCACAAAGACGATCTTTACGATGTCGATAACTGCCTGAATGTGGATTTGCTCGACGGCTGGCACGTGCATCTGGTCAAAGATGATGAGCAGCAGCCGCTGGTGCCGGACTGGTCCGGCTATGAAGTCATTGCCTGAACTACTGCGCGCAGACCGTTACGCCGCGAGCTACTGACAAAGCTCTGTAAGCCAAGCAGGGCAAGCAGGGCATCCAGATCGAAGCTGGCGACCTGCTGTTTGTTGGCGCCATGCAACGCCAGAAATACCAACGCCAGCAAGCCTTTCACCACCCGCGACGAGGAGTCCAGTTGCAACTGTAACTGATCATTTTGCCAGCTTTTGGTCAGCCAGACTTGCGCTTCACAACCCTGCACCTCGTTTTCAGGTTGCTTCAGTTCCGTCGCCATGGGTGGCAAGCGGCTGGCCAGCTGAATCAGAAACTTCAGGCGCTGCGGTTGTTGCCGGGCTTCACTCTGTAACTGGCTGAGATCGCTTTGGGTAAGTTTGCCGTACACAAAAAACTCCAGAGGAACTGCCCCTGATCAACGCAAGAGCAAGGGAAAATATAGGCTAAGAGTACCATTTTTGTTCCGAAAAATGTTAATCTTGGGCGGTCTAAGATAAAACGTGATCGAAAATTAACGCAACAGGAACGACAACATGAAGATATTAGTGGCGGTCAAACGCGTCATTGATTACAACGTGAAGGTACGCGTAAAAGCTGACCAGTCTGACGTTGATCTGGCCAACGTGAAAATGGCCCTGAACCCGTTCTGTGAAATCGCAGTTGAGGAAGCAGTACGACTGAAAGAAAAAGGCATCGCTGAAGAAGTGGTGGTGGTCTCTATTGGCCCGAAAGCCGTGCAGGAGCAATTACGCACCGCGCTGGCACTGGGTGCTGATCGTGCCATTCAGATCGAAACCGAAGATATGCCAGACTCGCTGGCGGTCGCCAAGTTACTGAAAGGCGTGGTGGAAAAAGAAGCGCCACAGTTGGTGATTCTTGGTAAGCAGGCGATTGACTCTGACAACAACCAGACCGGCCAGATGCTGGGCGCCTTGACTGGTATGCCGCAAGGCACCTTTGCCTCGAACGTCGACATGAACGACGGTAGCGTGAAGGTGACCCGTGAAGTGGATGGCGGCTTACAAACCGTGAAACTGAGCTTGCCAGCCATTGTCACCACTGACCTGCGTCTGAACGAGCCGCGTTATGCCTCGTTGCCGAACATTATGAAAGCCAAGCGTAAGCCGCTGGACGTGACCACGGCAGATGAGCTGGGCGTGGACGTGAAGCGCACAGTGAAACTGCTGAAAGTGGAGCCGCCTGCAGAGCGTAGCGGTGGTGTGAAAGTTGCCGATGTAGCGGAACTGGTCGATAAATTGAAGAATGAGGCAAAAGTCATATGAGCATTTTAGTCATTGCCGAACACGACAATAAAGAATTAAGCCCGGCCACATTGAAAACCCTTGCCGCAGCGCAAGCGATTGGCGGCGACATCGACGTGCTAGTTGCCGGTGACGACTGTCAGGCCGTTGCCGAAGCAGTAGCGAAAGCTGAAGGCGTCAGCAAAGTACGCGTTGCTGATAATGCCGTTTATGGTCATTTCCTTGCCGAGAATCTTGGCACTTTAGTTGCTGAGCTGGGCAAAGATTACGGACATATTCTGGCGCCAGCCACCACCACTGGTAAGAACTTCATGCCACGTGCTGCAGCCTTGCTGGATGTCGCGCAAATTTCAGACATTATGGCGGTTGAGAGTGCCGATACCTTCAAGCGCCCTATCTATGCAGGTAACGCCATTGCTACCGTGCAGTCTGAAGACGCTATTAAGGTTATTACTGTGCGTACCACCGCATATGACGCGGTGCCTGCCGAGGGCGGTAATGCTGAGATCGAAGCGGTTGATATTGTTATTGATAACGACAAATCTGAATTTGTTGGCGAAGAGCTGGCTGAGTCAGAACGTCCGGATCTGACCGCTGCGCGCGTTGTTATTTCAGGCGGTCGCGGTATGCAAAACGGCGAGAACTTCCATTTGCTGGAAAAAATCGCTGACAAACTTGGCGCTGCCGTCGGTGCGTCACGTGCCGCCGTTGACGCTGGCTTTGTGCCAAACGACATGCAGGTCGGTCAGACCGGTAAGATCGTTGCGCCTGAGCTCTACATCGCAGTAGGTATCAGTGGTGCGATTCAGCACTTGGCGGGTATGAAAGACTCAAAAGTCATTGTAGCCATCAACAAAGACGAAGAAGCGCCGATTTTCCAGGTCGCTGATTATGGTCTGGTGGGTGACTTGTTTGAGGTTCTGCCTGAGCTGGAGAAGCAGCTGTAACGCGATACACGTTCAATATTATGCCGAAAGCCCGCATCATGCGGGCTTTTTACTTTTTGGCAACAATCTTTAATGACTTTGAATACATTGTTGGGGTGATACGAATCGTTTATTTTTTGAACTTGACTTTGCTGAGTAAAGCAAAGTTCCGATGATAACGCGAGCGGTACGGTATCACAGTCTAAGCACTCAAAAGGATCACCTCATGAAGCATTATAAAAATAAACTTTTACTATCCTGCGCTGCGTTGCCGCTGCTGTGCATCGAAGCCGCTCAAGCCGAACAGCAGACATATATTTTTAATGGCATATTAACGCAGTTTGACTCTACCTTTTTCAGTCAGGCGGCAAATGATTCGATGGACCAGTTTACTCTAACGCTGATCGTCGAAACGACAGCCGTCCTTGTCTATGCCGATCCTGAAACAGAAGTCTACACCGACGCAGTTATTCGGTTTGACACCGGTTCTTCCGGTCCGAATGGAGGAGTGTGGACCTTTCCTACACCGACGTTTCACCAAGGCTCCATTAATGAGATTTCCTACTCCAAGACAGGGGGAATTGATGAGCTGACGGTGCAGCTTGACTTCGAGCAGCAATCCTGGCGCTATGTTGAGTACTTAACAGTAACTCAGGCTAGCACGCCATTCATTGGGCTTAATGGCACATTTCCGGGCGTATTAAATGGTCAATATGAAGTGTCGGTTTCATATGAGGCGCAAGAGTTTCAAGGTGAAACAATGACATGGAGGGTCGCAGGTCAAGGCTTCACCACCAGCGTTATTGGAACTTTATTTGATAGTGATTTTGATGGCGTAACAGATGAAATCGATCTCTGCCCAGCTTCCATCAAGGACGAAACGGTTGTCTTTAACGGTTGGTATGACTCAGGGGTCCCCAACTACGTTGACGAAAGTGGCTGCACCATCATGGACCATTATGCTGTTTGTCTTGTCGAAGAAGAGGAAGAACAAGAGCCGTCACGCTTTAGTTGGGTTCAGCCCACCTACAGCGGTCCAAGCTATTGCGAGAAGCAGGTTGCCTACGGCCTTGTTTCCGATGGCGTAATCGATTTCAGCGAGTCACGCACCTTACGTCGCGCCCTATATGACGCCTATCGAAGCGGCGGCATTCGCTAACCTTCACTGAATTAGTTAGTAAAGACAAAACCCCGCAACCGCGGGGTTTTATTTTTCCACCAGCGGGGCAGCCCCCCGCTTTTCTCCCACCTGCGCCAGCAGGGACAGCCCCCTCTGTGGCTAAAGTTAAGGCTTTAAGGGACAAGGCGCACCCGCGACTTGTCGCTTTGGAGAAGCAAAATGAAGAACTTAGTTATAGCCATAGTGCTCTTTTTACTCATCGCCCCCATAGTGGGCGAAGGGGAACCTTGACCGGCTCCTCGCATGCTTTGTTTTGGTGCTGGGCTATTGTGAAAAACAGGTCGTCTATGACTTAGTGAGCGAAGGGATCATTGATTACAGCGAATCCCGTGATTTGCGCAGTGCTCTGTATCAGTCATATCGCTAAATTTCCGACGATTTTCACCCAGCGGGGCAGAGGTCCCGCTTTTTTGTGGCTGCCCCAGCAGGGGCAGCCCCTTCTGGCGTGGATTTTTCGTTAGAGAGCACTTGCATATTTGTAACTCATCGGACATGATTGACCCTATAACATCCTAATGGGATTAGGTGGCTAACATGAAAAGAAGAACAACTATGCTTAAAAAATTACCTCTCGCTACCGCGGTAGCGCTAGCATTCGCAGGAAGTGCCGGGGCTCACGCCGCAGAATTTGAAGTGGGTGATTTCCGCGTTAAGTTTGACTCCATCATTTCATATGGTGCCGCATGGCGGGTGGAAGACCAGGACATGCGTCTCATCCATCCCGGCAACATGCCAGGTGGCATGGGTCAGTCAGGCGTTGCCGACGACGGTAACCTGAACTACGACAAAGGCGACATGGTGTCGTCAGTAGTAAAAGGCGTCCATGATCTGAGCATCGACGGCGGCGATTATGGTGCTTTCGTCCGTTTCAAATACTGGTATGACGATGTCATCAAGAACCAGGAAGTGCCACATGGCCACACCGCGACAAACTATTTCCCAGATGTCACCCTGAACAACGACGGTCTTGATGACTGGTCGACCGGCTCAGGCTTCGAACTGCTTGACGCCTTTGCCTATGCCTACTTTGATTTGGGCGACATGCCAGTCAACCTGCGTGTCGGCCGTCAGGTATTAAGCTGGGGTGAGAGTACGTTCATTTTTAACGGCGTCAATGCGATTAACCCGGTGGATGTGAACGCAATTCGCCGCCCAGGTGTAGAAATTAAAGAAGCACTGCTTCCGGTCGGAATGGTCAACCTGAACATCGGCCTGACCACCGAAACCAGCCTTGATATGTTCTACCAGTACGAGTGGGACAACACCAAGCTCGACGGCTGCGGTACTTTCTTCTCCACCGTCGACATCTTAGGCGGCCCTGGCTGTAATAAAGTTACCCTGAACCCCACCCTGGTCGCCGGTGACCCATCAAGCAGCCTGAGCGATCGCGAGTCGGTACAGTTCGGCGCTTATCTTGATCGCTCGGCCAACATTGAGCCTGATGATGACGGCCAGTACGGTTTCGCGCTGCGTCATTACAGCATGGATCTGGACGTTGAGTTTGGCTTGTACTACATGAACATTCACAACCAAACGCCTATTATCTCTGCTTACAACTGGGAGCAACAGCCGAGCCCGAGCTTCAGCCATCCTGACGGTTATCCGATTGCGGGCCCCAACTATGTGCTGCAATATCCGGAAGATCAGGAAATTATCGGTGCCAGCTTCAGTACCAACCTCGGCCTTTGGTCAGTAGGTGGTGAATATAGCCTGCGTACGGACATGCCAGTCCAGATCAACACCACTGAAATTCTGACTGCCGGTCTGCGTGCCGGTGTACCAAGCACTTTCAGTGATCGCATCCGCACTGATGACGAAGGTAACTTCACGAATCTTGGCGAACTGCAGGAAGGTTATGAAAGCCTGGACGTGAGTCAGTATCAGCTGACCGGTATTCGCTTCCTGGATAACGTACTTGGCGCAAGCCGCGTGACGTTCATCGGTGAAATCGCACTAAACAAAGTCCACTCGCTGCCAGGTCTTGATGAGCAACGCTTCGGTCGTAATCCGGTTTATGGCAAGTGCTTAACAGTTGCTGATCAGCAGCAACTGGGTAACCCAAGCCCAGCGGGCGATATTAACTGTGAAGGCTTTGTCACTGCCTCTTCATGGGGTTATCGCACCCGTTTCGTAGCGGAGTACAACAACGTATTCTCAGGCTGGAACATGACTCCAACACTGGCGTTTGGTCATGACGTGAAAGGTTACTCGCCGAACAGTAACTTCATTGAAGGTCGTAAAGCGATTGGCCTGAGCGTCGACTTCAGCTACTTGTCATCGTACAAAATTGGCGTTGGTTACAACGTTAACACTGGCGGTGACTACGATGCGGCAACCGACCGTGATTTCGCAGCGGTCAGCTTTAGCTACAGCTTCTAAGAGGCTACGCTTTGTTAATACCTTAAAAACCCGCTTCGGCGGGTTTTTTTGTACCGTTCATCGAACAGCCCTTGCGACTGACCGGTTAAATGACTTAAACATGGTAGCAATGATTCGCGCGAACCCCGTAGCAAGACTACGGGCTACTTAGGAGTCCGGAAATGAAATTGACAATCGCAGCAGTACTGGCGCTTACCACCAGCAGCGCCATGGCAGCTGATACTGATCAACAGCTGTTTCAACCTAAAGATGTGTTCCAGCTGGAGTACGCCAGTTCACCCACAATTCACCCCAGCGGTGAGTACACGGTGTTTATTCGTAACTACATGGACATTATGACCGACCGTCGCTACGGCGCGCTTTGGCGGGTCGACAACAGCGGTGACTTGCGACCGTTACTCGGTGGCGACGCCAATGATCACTCGCAGACCTGGTCGCCCGATGGCAGCAAGCTGGCGTTTGTTTCCAATCGCAGCGGCAGCAATCAGATCCATCTTTATTGGACCGATACCGCGAAACACGCTCCGGTAACCCGCCTGACCGGCTCGGCCAGTAACCTCAGTTGGTCGCCAGACGGTAAATGGCTGGCGTTTACCATGTTTACACCCGAGCCTAAGCCGGCCCCGGTAAGCTTGCCGCGCGCTCCGGAAGGCGCAAAGTGGGCAGAGCCGCCGAAGTATATCGACAAAGAACAATATCGTTTCGATGCTGCCGGCTATGCGAAAGACGGCTACACCCAGATTTATGTGATGCCGGCCGAGGGCGGCACCCCGCGCCAGTTAACCCATGGTGACTATCACCACAGCGGCACCCTGGCCTGGACCGGTGATAGCAAGCGCATCATTTTCTCAGGCAACCTGCGTGAAGACGCCTTCGATCAGCCGCAGAACTCTGAGTTGTACAGCGTGACCGTAGCTGACGGTACCCTTACTCAAATGACCGACCGTTTCGGCCCGGATCGCTCGCCGGCGATCAGTCCGGACGGCAAAAAGCTGGCATGGCTGGGTAACGATGATGAAAAAATGAGTTATCAGCTGACGCAGCTGTATGTCATGGACCTGTCAGGTGGTGAGCCACAGTTGCTGACCAGCGATCTTGATTACAGCGTCAGCGACGTGCAATGGAGTGGCGACAGCGGCAGCCTCTACTTCTCTTACGACCGTCATGGTGACGGCCACATTGTACGGCAGTACCTAAGCGGCCAACGTATTGACCTGACCGACAATATGGGCGGCCTCAGCTATGGCCGGCCCTACAGTGGCGGCGACTTTGACGTGCAACAAGACGGCGTACTCGTGTACACCAAAGCTGACGCCCAGCGTCCGGCCGACCTGGTTATGCAAAACGGTGAGCAGGTACAACAGCTGACCCGCCTGAATGAAGATCTGTTCGCTCATAAACAATTGGGTAAAGTTGAGGAAATCTGGTACGACTCGAAGCACGGTGACTACAAAGTACAAGGCTGGATTGTTTATCCGCCGAACTTCGACCCGAAGAAAAAGTACCCGCTGATCCTCGAAATTCACGGTGGCCCCCATACTGCATACGCTGAGACTTTCTCAGCCGAAGTACAGCTGATGGCCGCCGCCGGCAATGTGGTGCTCTACACCAACCCGCGTGGCAGTACCAGCTACGGCGAGGCATTCGCCCAGGAAATTCACCACAACTACCCAAGTCAGGACTTTGACGACCTGATGGACGGTGTTGATGCGGTCATCGACAAAGGTTTTATCGATGAAGAGCGCTTGTACGTGACCGGCGGCAGCGGTGGTGGTGTGCTGACGGCCTGGATTGTGGGTCATACCGACCGCTTCCGCGCCGCTGTTGTGGCCAAGCCGGTGATTAACTGGTACAGCTTTGTGCTCACTGCCGATGCTTACAGCTACTTTACTAAGTATTGGTTTCCTGGGCTGCCATGGGAGAACATGGAGCACTACATGAAGTATTCACCGATTAGCTATGTCGGAAACGTTACAACGCCAACCATGCTGTTAACCGGTGAAGCCGACTACCGCACGCCGATTTCTGAGTCGGAGCAGTATTATCAGGCACTTAAACTGGCGGGGGTTGAAACCGCCATGGTCCGTGTACCTGACGCGCCGCATGGCATTTATAGCCGCCCGTCAAACCTGATTGGTAAAGTCGCGTATATCCTGCACTGGTTTGAAAAACACGGTGAAGGCGACAAGCGTACGGCCGCTAAGTAATAAGGCAAAAACCGCGGGTCAGATCACCATCTGGCCCGCAAGCTATCCAGATATAGCAGCAACTGATGTTTCACCCGCACGAGCGGACGCCGCGGCTGCTTGCGACGGTCACCCATGGCAAAAATATCGCTGCCGTGCTGGTGAGTGTTGTCCACTGCAAATGGCATCAGGCCCCGCACCACTAGCCCTAACTCTGTCTGCCACTGCAAATCGACATCCACCGGCCGGTGAAAAGGCGGTCGCTGCGCTAACAGTTTCTTCGCGCCGGCAGCGCTGACGATATGCCCGCAAGCGCCCATGGGCGGCTTCTTAAAGCGCACCCAGCGAAACCCTGCGAAGTTATCCAGTAGATAACTTTTTTGCTGTTTAAACGGCGCGGCGACTTTAATGAGATCCCAACTTTCCGAACACTGCGCAACGGCCTCAGGCAGCGAAGAAAACTTAGGGTCCAGCACCACGTCATCCTCAAGCACGATGGCATAATCCAGCTGCTCGTCAAGAATGGTCTGCCAGGCCTTCAGGTGGGAAAGATAACAACCGATTTCACCGCGCGAGAGCTGATAATGATAGTTATTGCGAGCCGCATCGCTGTCAAAAACCCGGGCGATAGCCGTCTCGCCCAACGTGTCGCCAGCAACGGCGTCAATTCGCTCAAATGGCAGCCCCGTAGCTTCGAGCTGCGCTTTTACATTACGCCAGCGCTCGGGTGAGCGCTCAAGATTAATAACCAGAACTTTCCATTTCTTCAAGTCAGCCACAGACAGAACCTCCTTATGGTGCCTATGAACAACAACTCATGACTTCGCAACTGTCAGTATAGCAGTAAGTGTTTGACCTGCTTAGTTGTTCTCCTTCTCTGCCTGCTTGCGGCGATAGGCCATTTCGTAAAGCTTGGCTTCTGTGAGAAAGAAATGAAACGCATCGATGTTGGCTTTAATAAACCCGCGCCAACCCGACCAGATCATCTGACGGCCGAGATAAAACTTTAAAAACATCAATGGGAAAATCAGCAACAGCCGCGGCAGGCTGCAAGGGCGCCCTTGTTGCTCGCGTTGTTCGGCTTTCAGCTTGGAGTACTTATTTAGCTTGTCCATGTAGCCATGCGCGGTGTCATAGCCATAATGCTTCAGGTAAATAGGCAGATAAGCAAGCGGCGGTTCGACTTCAATATGCTCATGCACCAACACGTCGGTATTCATATGGCACTTGTCCTTGCGATAGACCCGGCGGTACTTATGGTGACGCGCCTTACGCAGGCTATGGCCCATAAAAATGTCGTCATGATGAATCCAGATGCCATTAATATCTCCCTCGGCAATGCGCTCACGGATCATCTGCAAACCGCCTTCGGGCATCACTTCATCGCCGTCAAGATTCAGAATCCAATTATGCGTGCACTGCGTGATGCCAAATTCTTTTTGCTTGGCATAGCCAGGCCAGTCATTGTGCACCACGCGGGCGCCATGCTTGGCGGCAATGGTGAGCGTGTCGTCAGTGGAGCCGGAATCAATAATGACAATCTCTTCCACCCCGCGCACACTCTCTAAGACTTCGTCTAAGTGCGCTTCTTCGTTCAATGTAATAATAAAAACACTGATAGGTGGATAATCGGTTTTTGCTGACATGCCCGGCCTCGCATTGTTACCATGAATGGCAGTTATCATACCGTAAAAAAGTGCATGACACAGCGACCAGGAGGAACCCGGCGTGGAAGCAAAAACAGAGCCCAACTGGCAAAGCTGTTTAGGTCCGGAAAAGCAGAAACCGTATTTTCAGCAGTTGTGGCAACGCGTCGAAGCCGAGCGGGCCGCGGGCAAGTCGATTTATCCGCCGCGCGAAGATGTATTCAATGCCTTAAAATTAACGCCCATGGCGCAGGTCAAAGTCGTCATTCTGGGGCAAGATCCCTACCATGGCCCGGGACAGGCCCACGGGCTGTGCTTCTCAGTGCCTGAAGGTATGAAACTGCCGCCTTCATTAAAGAATATCTTTAAAGCCTTGCAGCATGACTTTCCTGACTATCAGATGCCCGACAACGGTGACTTAAGCCACTGGGCGCGCCAGGGGGTGCTGTTACTTAATACAGTTTTGACTGTGGAGGAGGGCAAAGCGCACTCGCATGCCAACTGGGGCTGGGAAACCTTTACCGATCAGGTCATCGCACAGCTGAATTACCAGCGTGAGGGCATTGTGTTTTTACTCTGGGGCGCGCATGCGCAAAAGAAGGGCGCGCTGGTCGACAGCAACCGCCATCATGTACTGACCTCAGTACATCCATCGCCGCTGTCAGCGCACCGCGGGTTTCTTACCTGCGGACACTTCCGCCGCACCAACGAACTGCTGGACAAGCCAATAGATTGGTAAACGACGTTGTTCGTGCCTTCGAATAACGAGTAACGCTCTAGAATTCCAGTTCGTCGAGTTCGAGGTCGAGACCGTAATCCATATCTTTAAGCTCATCGCGAAGTTTATATTTTTCTTTTAGCGCTTCAATTTCCCGCCACTTACGTTTACAACGACGTGACTTGTTCTGTTTTGCTTCAACACCGTTTAGCTCGTCTGAATGATCCATGGGATCCTCCTAGCTTTTTAGTTGTTATTTTAGGCATAGCGCAACACTTTAATAACACCTGCCGGAATAAAATACAAGAGCGTTCTTCGTTATTAGATACTGGATATTGGTAAACAGCGAAAACGAATATCCAGTATCTAATAACCAACAACGCTCTTGCCTTTCAATAACGGTTTTGCCTTTCACGAGCGAAGCGAGTATACTCCGCGGCCACAAAATTGTTCTTTCACAGCACAGGTATATTGGTATGCATCCCATGTTAAACATCGCGGTGCGCGCAGCGCGTGCGGCCGGCAAAATTTTGACCAAGAACTTTGGCGTTGAAGCTGACTTCAATGTTCAGGCCAAAAGTCAGCACGATTTCGTCAGCGAAATCGACAAAGCTGCCGAGCAAGCGATCATTCGTACAATTCAAAAAACGTACCCCGACCACAGCATTCTTGCTGAAGAAAGCGGCGCGTTAGAAGGGAAGACGCCGGAGCATCAGTGGATTATTGACCCGCTGGATGGCACCACCAATTACCTGCGCGGTATCCCTCACTTCGCTATTTCTATTGCGTATCTACACAAAGGCTCAGTGCAAGCGGCGGTTGTCTATGACCCGCTGCGTGAAGAGCTGTTCTCTGCCACCAAAGGCGGTGGCGCGCAGTTAAATGGCAAGCGCATCCGCGTCACCAAACAACGGGATTTGAACGGAGCCTTACTGGCTACTGGCTTCCCGTTTAAACGCAAAGACCTGATGGAGAATTATCAGGCGGTATTTGCCGCGTTATTTGAGCAAACTTCGGACATGCGTCGCGCTGGCGCAGCGGCACTGGATCTTGCCTACGTAGCAGCAGGCCGCATGGACGGCTTCTGGGAATTCAGCCTGCAGCCATGGGATATTGCCGCGGGCAACCTGATTGTGCGTGAGGCAGGTGGTTTGGTAACCGATTTTAAAGGCGGCCATGACTACATGCAAAATGGCCATACCGTCGCTGGTAACCCGAAAGTTGTGCAGAATCTGCTTAGCAAAGCACGTCCGCACTTACCGGCAAGCATGAAGTAACAGCAATGTCAGATAACAGCTTAGCGAACCTTCGCATCATCCTGGTCAACACCTCGCATACCGGCAATATCGGCTCCGTCGCCCGCGCCATGAAAACCATGGGATTGTCGGAGTTGACCTTAGTTGATCCAGTGCAGAAGCCGGACAGTCACGCCTCGGCTTTGGCCGCAGGCGCTACCGACGTGCTGCAACGCGCGCAGATTGTTAGCACCTTAAGCGAAGCCATTCACGACTGTGGCATGGTCATCGGCACCAGCGCCCGCAACCGCACCCTCGACTGGCCCTTACTGGGCCCCCGCGAGGCGGCGGCGCAAGCCCTTGCCGAGAGCCAGAATCACAAGGTCGCACTGGTATTTGGCCGCGAAAGCAGTGGCTTAACGAACGAAGAGCTGCAGCAGTGTACCCATCATGTGCATATTCCGACCAACCCGGATTACAGCTCGCTGAATCTTGCCATGGCGGTACAGACCCTGGCTTATGAAGTGCGCATGCAATGGCTGGAAGCAGACAAACTGCCGCAAGCCGCCGAAAGTGAGTACCCGCTTACCGAAGACCTCGAGCGTTTTTACGTACACCTGGAAAGCACTTTAAAAGACACTGGTTTCATTATTAAGAATCATCAGGGCCAGGTAATGGCCAAGTTGCGTCGTTTGTTTACGCGGGCACGGCCGGAGGCGAATGAGCTCAATATCCTCCGCGGCATCCTCGCCTCAGTCGACAAACAGCAAAAGCGTTAGTGGATAAAAAGCAAAAGCGTTACTGGATATTGGATACTGGATATTAGCAGCCACTATCCAGTATCCAATATCCAGTAACGCTCTTGCTCTTGTTTTGTGAATACTTGACTAAAATAGTCGGGAATGCGAAAATTACGGCATCACTAAGGAGGAAACAAAGCTATGCGCTTAACCTCAAAAGGGCGATATGCCGTAACCGCAATGCTCGACGTTGCGTTGCATACAGAACAAGGCCCCGTGCCGTTGGCGGATATTTCCGAACGGCAGGGAATTTCACTTAGCTATCTTGAACAATTGTTCGCGCGTTTGCGTAAGCAAGGACTCGTGAGCAGCGTTCGTGGTCCGGGCGGTGGTTACCGGTTGGGTCATGCGCCGCACGAGATTTCAATTAGCGCGGTGATTCAGGCGGTTGACGAGAGTATTGATGCCACGCGTTGTGGCGGTAAGGGTGGTTGCCAGGGCGGCAGCCGTTGCCTGACCCACTCGTTATGGTCGGACTTAAGCGACCGCATTGAAGATTTTTTAGCAAATATAAGTCTGGCTGAGCTGGTCAAGCAGCGCGATATCAGCGAAGTCGCTGAACGTCAGAATGCTCAGGTAGCAGAACAGAAAAAACGCGAGCAACAAATTGCACTGAATTGTCAGTTATAAGAAGTCTGACAACGTAAGGAGTAGCACCGAATGAAATTACCAATTTATTTTGACTACGCAGCAACCACTCCGGTTGACCCGCGTGTAGCCGAAAAAATGATGCAATACCTCACGCCAGACGGTCAGTTTGGTAACCCTGCGTCACGTTCGCATCGCTTTGGCTGGCAGGCCGAAGAAGCCGTTGACGTCGCGCGTAATCAGATCGCCGAGCTGGTCAATGCGGACCCGCGTGAAATTGTATTCACCTCAGGTGCTACCGAGTCAGACAACCTGGCCATTAAAGGCGCAGCTGAGTTTTACCAGAAAAAAGGTAAGCATATTATTACGGTGAAGACCGAGCATAAAGCCGTGCTGGATACCTGTCGTCAGCTTGAGCGTGAAGGTTTTGAAGTGACCTATCTTGACGTGAAAGAAGACGGTCTGATTGACCTTGACGCCTTCAAGCAAGCGTTACGCGACGACACTGTAGTGGTGAGCGTGATGCACGTGAACAACGAAATTGGCGTTATTCAGGACATCGAAACCATCGGTAACCTGTGCCGCGAAAACAAAACCATTTTCCACGTCGATGCCGCGCAGAGTGCTGGCAAAATCGATATCGACCTGCAAAATCTGCCAGTCGATCTGATGAGCTTCTCCGGCCACAAAATGTACGGCCCGAAAGGCATTGGCGCACTTTATGTACGTCGCCGTCCACGTATCCGTCTGAATGCACAGATGCACGGCGGTGGTCATGAGCGTGGTATGCGTTCAGGTACCCTGGCGACCCACCAAATTGTTGGCATGGGTGAAGCCGCGCGTATCGCCAAAGAAGAAATGGCGGCCGAACGCGAGCGTTTCCGTGCCTTACGTGAGCGCCTGTGGAATGGCGTAAAAGATATCGAAGAAGTGTACGTGAACGGTTCTCAGGACCACGGCGTACCGCATATCTTCAACATCAGTTTTAACTTCGTTGAAGGCGAAAGCCTGATCATGGCGTTGAAAGACCTGGCGGTTTCTTCAGGTTCCGCCTGTACCTCGGCCAGTCTTGAGCCATCGTATGTATTGCGTGCCTTAGGTCGCAACGACGAATTAGCACATAGCTCCATTCGTTTTAGCTTTGGCCGGTTTACCACCGAAGAAGAAGTTGATTATGCAGTTAAGCAAATTCAGCAATCCATTGGTCGCTTGCGCGACATGTCACCCCTTTGGGAAATGTACAAAGACGGCGTTGATTTAGAAAGCGTCGAGTGGGTGGCACACTAAGAGAGGTGAAGTGTTATGGCATATAGTGAAAAAGTAATCGACCATTATGAAAACCCGCGGAACGTGGGCGGCTTTGACAAAAATGACCCGTCTATCGCGACCGGTATGGTCGGCGCGCCTGCATGTGGCGACGTGATGAAGTTACAGCTGAAAATTAATGACGCTGGCATTATTGAAGACGCCAAGTTTAAAACCTACGGTTGCGGCTCTGCCATTGCGTCAAGCTCGTTGGTGACCGAGTGGGTGAAAGGCAAGTCAATTGAAGAAGCGTCACAGCTGAAGAACACGCAGATTGCCGAAGAACTCGCGCTGCCACCAGTGAAAATTCACTGTTCAATTCTGGCAGAAGACGCAATTAAAGCTGCTTTGGAAGACTACAAGAAAAAGCACACGAGTTAATTGACGCTGGGTAACGTACGAAAAGAGGCAGTAATGGCAATTACCATGACCGAAGCGGCCGCTCAACGAGCGCGGTCGTTTCTGGAACAACGTGGCAAAGGCGAGGGCATCCGTTTAGGCGTGAAAACCACCGGATGCTCAGGGCTTGCCTATGTAATGGAATTCGTTGACGAAATTGATGAAACCGACACCGTCTTTGAAGAAAAAGGCGTGAAAATTATTATCGATGGTAAAAGCTTAGTGTACCTTGATGGCACCGAGCTTGATTTCGTTAAAGAAGGCCTGAACGAAGGCTTTGAGTTTAACAACCCCAACGCCAAAGGCGAGTGTGGTTGTGGTGAGAGTTTTAACGTCTGACCATGAATCATTTCGAGCTTTTCGATATTCCTACTGCTTACGACCTTGATCTGGCCGAGCTGCAGCAGCGCTACCGCAAGTTGCAGCAAGCTTTGCATCCTGACCGTCATGCCGCCGGCAGCGAGCGCGACAAACTGCTGGCGGTGCAGCGTACCGCACAGCTGAACGACGCTTATCAGACGCTGCGTTCTCCGCTGGCCCGGGCCGAGTACCTGTTGTCCTTGCGCGGCGTCGACATGCAGCACGAGCAAAAAACCTTACAGGATCCTGAATTCCTGATGGCACAAATGGAATGGCGTGAACGCGTCGAAGAGCTCGACGCCACTGATTTCACCGCCATGGACGCCGCCTACACTGAGCTGGCCGAACAAACGGCGCAGCTGCAGGCGGAACTCGAGCGTCTGATCAAAGCAGACGCCAATGGCGACGCGGCAGACACCATTCGTAAGTTGAAATTTATGCACAAATTACGCAGTGAGCTCGAAGCTCTGGAGGAAATGTAGGCGTCGTTTTGTGACGCGGCCTGCCCTCCATCAGCGTAGCCAGCAAACAACGAGGTATTAATGGCACTTTTGCAAATCGCAGAGCCCGGGCAAAGCACCGCGCCGCATCAACATCGCCTGGCGGCAGGTATTGATCTGGGCACCACGAACTCACTGGTTGCGACCGTCCGTAGCGGCGAAGCGCAAGTTCTGCGTGATGAACAAGACCGCGCAATTTTGCCCTCGGTTGTCTACTACGGTGCCGACGAAGTCGCCGTGGGGCATGCAGCGCTTGCCAAGCATGATGATGCTTCTGTCGCAACCGAAGACACCATTGTCTCGGTGAAACGCTTCATTGGCCGTACCGTGGCCGACGTGAAGCGCAACTTTGCCAATTTACCCTACCGCATGAGCGAAACCGATAACGGCGTGCCGGTGTTTCATACCGCTGCCGGCGCGCGCAATGCGATTGAAGTGTCGGCCGATATTCTGCGCTCCCTGTCGGCGCGTGCCCAGGCGGCACTTGGCGGCGAACTGACCGGTGTGGTCATTACCGTGCCCGCTTATTTTGATGATGCTCAACGCCAGAGCACCAAAGACGCGGCACAGTTGGCCGGCCTGAACGTCTTACGTTTACTGAATGAACCCACCGCAGCCGCGGTTGCCTACGGTCTGGATACCGGTCGTGAAGGTTTGATTGCCGTTTACGATTTAGGTGGCGGTACCTTCGATATCTCCATTTTACGCCTGCAGGGCGGGGTGTTTGAGGTACTGGCGACCGGTGGTGACAGTGCCCTGGGCGGCGACGATTTCGATCAACTTATCGTCGCGCACCTGAAGCAGGAGTGGGAGTTGGACGACGATGTTCCGGCACGACTGGAGCGTTCACTCATTAACGCTGCCAAGCACGCCAAAGAAGCCTTAACCGACGCCGACGAAGTCTCGGTAGAAGTAGCCCGTAGTTCTACTACGGGTGATGCCAGCTACAACACCACATTAACACGTTTGAAGCTTAACGAACTCATCGAACCCTTAGTCCGCCGCACGCTGGTCAGTTGCCGCCGCGCTTTGAAAGACGCCGAAGTCGATGCCGCTGAAGTGCTCGATGTGGTGATGGTGGGCGGCTCAACCCGGGTTCCGCGAGTGCGTGAAGCCGTGGGCGAGTTTTTCGGTCGCGAGCCGCTGACTTCGATTGACCCGGATGAAGTGGTGGCCATTGGCGCAGCGATTCAGGCCGATATTCTGGCTGGTAACAAGCCCGACTCCGACATGTTGCTGCTTGATGTCATTCCCCTGTCACTAGGTCTGGAAACCATGGGTGGCCTGGTCGAGAAAGTAATTTCCCGCAATACCACAATTCCTGTTGCGAAAGCCCAGGAATTTACCACCTTTAAAGACGGTCAGACCGCGATGATGATCCACGTGGTGCAGGGCGAGCGCGAACTGGTGGACGACTGCCGCTCGTTGGCACGCTTTGTACTGACCGATATTCCGCCAATGGCTGCAGGCGCCGCGCACATTCGCGTGACCTTCCAGGTCGATGCCGATGGCCTGTTGAGTGTTACCGCCATGGAAAAATCAAGCGGAGTAAGCGCGTCGATTCAGGTGAAGCCATCGTATGGCTTGAATGATGAAGACATTACCACCATGATCCAGTCATCCATGACCAATGCCAAAGAAGATATGGCCGCGCGCATGTTGCGCGAACAGCAGGTTGAGGCCGACCGCGTATTGGAAGCATTGAGCAGTGCCCTGGCAGTTGACGGCGATTTGCTTGACGAGTCCGAGCGCGCACGTCTGGATGAGGCAATGGACGCTTTGCGTGTCGCTCGTGCCGGCACCGAAGCTGAAGCCATCGAAAAAGCGATTGAAGCTGTCGATAAAGCAAGTGAAGACTTTGCCGCACGGCGTATGGACGCCGGCATTCGCAAAGCCTTGTCTGGCAGCAACGTAAACGAACTTTAACGAGGAAAGACAATGCCACAAATCGTATTCTTACCGCATGAAGAACTCTGCCCTGAGGGTGCTGCTATAGAAGCTGCAGACGGCGAGAGCGTGCTGGATGTTGCGTTGAAAAATGGTATTGGTATCGAGCATGCCTGTGAGAAAGTCTGCGCTTGCACCACCTGCCACGTGTACATCCGCGAAGGCTATGACTCACTGGCCGAAATCAACGACAACGAAGACGACATGCTCGACAAAGCCTGGGGCCTCGACCCCGACTCACGCTTAAGCTGCCAGGCCAAAGTCAATGGCGAAGACCTCGTCGTCGAAATCCCCAAATACACCATCAACATGGTCAAAGAAAACCACTAAGCCAGCAGGGGCAGCCCTCGCTGCTACCAGCAACTAAAAAAGAGAGGGCTGCCCTCTCTTTTTTTGTGCCCGATTTTCGCGACCTCTGCCCTTACTCGAGGCGCTCGGCAAAGGTGCGTTTGAATTTGGCTAGTTTTGGATGGACGACGGCCTGGCAGTAGGCGTTCTGTGGGTTACGTTCGACGTAATTGTCGTGATAGTCCTCGGCCGGCCAGAACTTATCTAATGGCTCGATTTCGGTGACAATTTCACCGTCCCAGGTACCTTCTTCACGCATCTCCGCGATAATTTTCTCGGCTTCCTCGCGTTGCTCTTCGGTCTGATAGAATATTGCCGAACGATATTGAGTACCGACGTCGTTACCCTGGCGATTTAGCTGCGTAGGGTCATGCAGCGCAAAAAAGATTTCTAAAATGTCGCGTACCGATAATGCCTCAGGTTCAAAAGTGATCTGTACGACTTCGGCATGGCCGGTGTTACCAGTACAAACTTCTTCATAGGTCGGCTCTGGTTTATCTCCGCCAGCATAGCCCGACTGCGCCTTCAGAACGCCGCGAACTTGCTTAAACGCTCCCTCAATACACCAAAAACAACCACCACCTAATGTAATTTGCTGTGTCATACCTTACCTCTTGTAGACGTTTAGACATCCATAATACATGCTCTCAGGTTTGCATGGCAACAATTTATGGTTGTTGAAAAAAGCTTATTTATTTAACATGCACGTTAAAAAATAAAAACGGAATTTATAAAATGCGATTTCTCATAATCACCCTTTTACTCGTCACACTAATTGGTTGTGGTGGCCAGGAGTCGGCAAAAAAAGTTAGCCCACCGGTCAGCCTCAACACCCAACCTGACACATTTGAGGGCACTTGGGCATCATCTGTTGTTATAGATGTTTTGGCAAATGATCAGATAACGGATTTTACGCGTCTGGAAGTTGTGAACCCACCCGAGTATGGGGACGTTAAAGTCGAGAATAACAAATTAGTCTATTTTCCTCCGCAACAAGAGATTTCGGAAGAGCTAAGTTATCAGGTCGTGGCGGGTACAAATTCATCTGCCGAGACTCAGGTATCCGTCCAACTTAAAAACGGGATCACCTCAGTTTCTTTATCTGATTCGAAACTAGAGGAAGGTTTGCCTTATGAATTACGCATTGGAATGGCCCTACCGCCGCAAGATGAATCAATCTATATTGAATTGATTCGTGATGATTTGCCTAAGCAAGCACTGGCAACGATTAATCCCAATTCCGCAGAATCAGAGGTTATCTGGAAGTACACACCTTCCGGTGATAATGAGACAAAAGGTTATTTTACTGCGAAAGAGGATACGTTAGTCGTTACGTTTAAAGGTAAATCAGAAACTCTTTCTTACGACTATTATAGTGTGCCTGAGGCTACTGTCCTAAATAACAGCGTGCGTTCAAGATGGTACCGTCAGGATCAGGCCGATCTGATGGCGGAAAAAAGAGGATTCTATTTAAACTGGACGAGCTTCCCGGTATGGGAAATTCCGCAAACACCTCAATGGTCGGAGGATCCGTTCAATAATAATACGTGGTTACTTTATTTCCATTCGCTGGCCTGGCTCCACTCGTATGAGTTTCTCTACGACAAGACTCATGACCCTTCTTATCGAAGTGAAATTAAACGCATCATCTTCAATTATCTTGAGAACTCACCGCGAGACAACCCGGCGAACTACATGAGCTGGAATGATCATTCCACTGCAAATCGCGCAAGTGTAATTAGCTATTTTTATCTGCAATTCCTTAAAGATGAACTTTCGGCCGAAGAGCATCGGTGGTTTATCCAGCAGATGCTCCACCACGCAGCAGAATTAAGAGAGTTGCTTGATGAGGACAAGTACTACGCGCATAACCATAGTATGTTCCATTCACTCGCTTTAATTAATATTGTACTTAGTTTTCCTACTGAGTTTGCCAGTACTGACTACGCAAGCGCGGCGATCGCAAGAATTAAAGAATTATTCGAGACTATGGTGGTAGCGGAAACCGGTTTCTCGCGCGAGCAGTCAACTTCTTACCATTTCATCGCGATGGAGTTGTTTTTGGCCACGGGCAACTTCTTAGAAACCATTTTAAGAAGTAACGATAACGCAATTAAAAACTTGCTTAATAAGATGGTGGATGCGGCAACACACCTTACTTACGTCAATGGTGGCGCGCCTGCAATGGGCGATACCAACTTCGGTGCGGATGTATTCAAAACGCGCCTGAAGAATATTGTCAGTAGAGGGAATTTGTCATCACCGTATTTCGATTACATCCATGGTGACAAAACGGCGCAGCCACTGGAACGAATCTTCCTTGAGTCGTCAGAGGGTATCGCAATTTTGCGTCCTAATAGTGGTGCGCAGAACCTTCCTGAAAAATTCTTACTGTTGGATTTTGGATTACCCAAAATTTCCCATGGCCATCACGACACGGGGCATATTACCTACGCTGTCGATGGTACTGAATATTTGGTCGACCCAGGCGGGCCCTACCTTTACCAAGGAAAAGGGCGCTTTCATTTTGCCTCGCGCGCAGCACACAATGTGCCGATCGTAAATGGCAAAATGACGGTCGAAAATGCCGGCCAAATTCTTGCTTCTGAATGTTCCGAAACTGCATGCTGGAGCGTAGGGCGACTTATCGAGTCTGACTATGCACACTTTCGATTCACACTTGTGCCGGCAAATGACAAAATAAGTATTTACATCATCGATTTAATCCAAGCGCCATCGGCAGCTTCTGGCAGCACTTCAGACATTGCCTTGAACTGGCATTTTTCACCCATGGTCTCCCTGGCGAGTTGCTCCCAGGCAAACGTGAACTCTGACAGTTGTATAATGAGCCATGAAGTAACAGGTGAATACCTTTTTAATGTTGTAGCTCAGGAGCCTTTGCAGCGAAAAATTCAAGAAGGTATTGATGATGGAGAAACAATGGCGGGTTGGGTGCAGCCGAAGTTTGGGCAAAAAGCTCCCGCACCGGTTTTAGTGTATGAGACGCAGGCAACAAATTTTGCTGCGCTTAGCAGTATCGTTTCGGAGCAAAGTGCAACTCCAGCAGAACTCACAGTATTAGAAAATGGGGTGGATGTAAGCTTCGACAGGTTCAACGTTGTCATTCAGAACCCGTGGTCGGCGAGTCCGACAATGAGTGTTTCTGAAAATTAAACCTAAAAATTCTAAAGCCGGGCTGTGGTAGCAGTAAAATACTGAACCGTGTATAATCCGCGCGACTTTAATTTAGCTAGCCTTTTCGACTTTGGAGACAAAAAATGGCTTTAGAACGTACTTTATCAATCATCAAACCTGACGCTGTTGGCAAAAATGTTATCGGCGCTATCTACAATCGCTTCGAGAGCACAGGCCTGCGCATTGTTGCTGCAAAAATGATGCACCTGAGCAAAGAGCAGGCGGAAGGTTTCTACGCAGAACATAAAGAGCGTCCTTTCTTCGGTGCTCTGGTTGAGTTCATGACATCAGGTCCTATCATGGTAAGCGTTCTGGAAGGCGACGATGCAGTGAAGCGTCACCGCGAGGTTATGGGTGCGACCAACCCTGCAGAAGCACTGGCAGGAACGCTCCGCGCTGACTATGCTGAAACTATCGACGAGAACGCGGTTCACGGCTCTGACGCGACTGAATCTGCGGCACGTGAAATTGCATACTTCTTCTCAGACGAAGAAATCTGCCCACGCACTCGCTAAGGGAAGATCAGCAAGGCTCGCGTGGCGAGCCTTGCGTTATTAGTCAATAGATATTAGATATCGGTTCACTAATAACCACTATCCATTAACCCGCAACGCTTTTGGTTTTATACATGAACGCAGTAGACAAAAAAGTTAACCTTCTCGACCTCAATCGCCAGGGCATGCGCGAGTTCTTCCAGGAACTTGGCGAAAAGCCTTTTCGTGCCGATCAGGTCATGAAGTGGCTGTATCATTACTGCGTTGACAACTTTGACGAGATGACCAATCTCAACAAAGTACTACGGGAAAAACTCAAAGAAATCGCCGAAATCCGTGCCCCTGAAGTCCGCCTGCAACAGCAGTCGAGCGACGGCACCATCAAGTTTGCGATGACGCTGTTCGACGGCCAGGACGTCGAGACCGTGTGGATTCCGGAAGCCGACCGCGCCACCTTGTGTGTGAGCTCGCAGGTCGGTTGCGCACTCGAGTGCACCTTCTGCTCAACGGCGCAGCAAGGCTTCAACCGTAACCTGCGCGTGGCGGAAATTATTGGCCAGGTATGGCGGGTAAATAAGCTGCTTGGCCCGTTCGGTGAAACTGGCATTAAACCCGTCACCAACGTGGTCATGATGGGTATGGGTGAGCCATTGCTCAACCTGGCGAACGTCGTGCCAGCCATGGAGCTGATGCTTGACGATAACGCCTTTGGCCTGTCAAAACGTCGCGTCACCTTAAGCACCTCAGGCGTGGTGCCGGCGCTGTACAAACTCAAAGAGCAAATCGACGTGGCGCTTGCCATCAGCCTGCATGCGCCCAACGATGCGTTGCGCGACGAAATTGTACCGATCAATAAGAAGTACAATATTGAAGAGTTCTTAAAGGCCAGCCGTCATTACATTGATGGCTCAAAAGCCAATAAAAATATTACGATTGAATATGTCATGCTTGATCACATCAATGACTCAACCGATCAGGCGCATGAACTGGCAAAAACCTTGCAGGGCACCCCGTGCAAGATCAATTTAATACCGTTTAACCCGTTCCCGGGCAACGATTATGGCCGTTCAAGCAATTCTCGCATTGACCGCTTTGCTAAGGTTCTGATAGAAAAGGGCTATATTGTGACCGTGCGCAAAACCCGCGGTGACGACATTGATGCCGCTTGCGGCCAGTTGGTCGGCGATGTGGTGGACCGAACCAAGCGCATCCTGAAGAAGCAGCAAGCAACCCGCGGTGGTGCCGGAATCGACGTCAAGGTTTCGTAAAGCGTCCCGATGCGCATAGGCAGGCACGCCAGTTCAAGGTAGCATAGCGAATAACCGAAGAGGGCCTGACATGCGAATTTTGCTCCATACTGTAAGCGTCATCCTGCTGGCGACACTCAGCACTGGCTGTGTCAGCCAGCGCACCGTTGATGGCAAGGAAAAACCCGCACAGCAGTTCAACGCCAGGGAAGCCGCAGCGACCCGCCTGGCGCTGGGCTTACAATACTTGCAGACCGGTAATTACGAGCAGGCGCGCGTGAACCTGGAAAAAGCCCGTGACTACACGCCTGAAAATCCAGCGGTGCAAACCGGACTGGCTTTTTATTATCAGCGCGTGCAAGACTACGAGATGGCCGAGCAGTATTACCGCCGCGCCATTCAGTTGCAACCGGACAACGGCGACACCCACAACAACCTGGGCGCATTACTGTGCTCAATGGGGCGCTATCAGGCCGCCGAGCAACATTTTAACCGCGCGTTGCAGATTCCCGATTATGTAAAAGTTGCCGCAACCTATGAAAACGCAGCGCGTTGCGCGGCGCGGGCCGGTGATCTGCAAAAATCCGATCAGTACTTCCAGCGCGCAATCAACCATAGTTCGCGAAATAGCACTATTCTTGAAACCTACGCTGCGGTATTGTTAGAGCAACAACGTTATCAGGATGCTGCGGACGTGCTCGCACGTCGTGCCCAACTGCCCCAACTTTCCCCTGAGTATCTCTGGCTGGAAAGTGAACTGGCGCGCTATCAGAACGACCGCGTCCGGCAACGCAGTTTCGGTGAACTTTTATTGTCGCGTTTTCCCGATTCCCGCCAAGCGCAAACGTATCGGGCACGCGCGGCCAAAACTAAATCATGATGAAGTAACCCATGACCTCAGACAAAGACCTATTTAATGATGAAGCGCCTGAACAAGGTGCAGCACAACCGACTCGTACACCAGGTAAACTGCTGACCGAAGCGCGCGAGAATAAGGGCCTTACACAACAGCAGGTGGCCGATAGTCTACGCCTGCGCCTGGCTGTGGTGCAGTTCATTGAAGCTGATGAATACGAAAAACTGTCGTCGCCGACCTTTGTTCGCGGCTATCTGCGTTCGATGGCGAAGGCACTTGAGGTCAGTGAAGAAGAGATTTTCGCGGCCTATCGTGAGCATGGCTATGACGTGAGCCAGGCCAGCAATGTAAAAATGCAGAGCTTTTCGCGTCGCAAAGTGCGGGAGCGTAACGACAGCCGGCTGAAGTGGATCAGCTACATCATTATTATTTCAGTGCTGGCGCTGGTACTTATCTGGTGGTGGCAGGAAAGCGGTTTTAGCCTGACAACCATTACTGGTAGTGAAGATGCGCCGACCGAACAAGAGGCCCAGCAGCAACGCGAAGCCAGCCAGAACATACCGCAAGTGGTGCGCCCTGAGCCGCAAGTTACCCAGCGCCTGACTGAGGCCGAAGCCCGGGCCGCGCAAATCAGTACAGAAATGACACCGGCAGAAGCCGAGCCGGGTATTGAGCCTGAGAGCCTGGATGTGCCCGAAGAGAACATTCCCGGCGAAATCCCGGCCGATATTACGCCAGCGGAAGACCCGACTGAAGACCCAGCTCAAGACCCGGCCGAAAACCCGACTGAAAACCCAGCCAGCGGAACCGGCACCACAACGCCTGCAGCAGAAGCTGCCGAGGCGCTGGTCATTACCGCTAACGAAGCAAACGCACCGAGCACCGTCACCGCCGCGGCAGAAGAACAACTGGTCTTCGCCTTTAATCAAGCCTGCTGGGTGAAAGTTACCGACGCCACCGGTGAAGAGATCGCGATTGGTGTTAAAGCAGAAGGTTATCGCATGCCGCTGACGGGAGAGCCGCCATTTGATATTATCTTATGCAGACCTGAGGCGGTCACCATCACTTACAATGGCGAGAACGTGAATCTCGACAGCTATGTACGTGACCGGAGTGTGACCTTAACGCTCGATTAAGACTTTTGAAGTAACAACATGATGCATGAGAACCCGATAAAACGCCGTCCTTCCCGCCGCATTTACGTGGGCAATGTTCCTATTGGTGACGGTGCCCCGATTGCGGTGCAGTCAATGACGAACACCGAAACCACCGATGTCGAAGCCACCGTGAAGCAGGTCAAAGCGATTGCCGCGGCCGGTGCTGATATTGTGCGGGTCTCTGTGCCCACCATGGACGCGGCCGAAGCCTTTAAATTTATCAAGCAGCAAAGCCCGGTGCCTTTGGTTGCCGATATTCATTTTGATTATCGCATCGCCTTGAAGGTCGCTGAGTACGGCGTTGACTGTTTACGCATCAACCCCGGCAATATCGGTAATGAGCAACGCATTCGCGCGGTGGTCGATGCCGCGCGCGACAGAAATATTCCGATCCGTATCGGGGTAAACGGCGGTTCACTGGAAAAAGACCTGCAGGAAAAGTATGGCGAGCCAACCCCGGCAGCGCTGGTTGAATCAGCCATGCGCCACGTGGATATTCTTGATCGCCTGAATTTCCCTGATTTTAAAGTCAGCGTGAAAGCCTCGGACGTTTTTCTGGCGGTTGAATCTTATCGTCTGTTGGCCCGGCAAATTGAGCAGCCGTTGCACCTGGGTATCACCGAAGCCGGTGGCCTGCGCAGTGGCGCGGTGAAGTCATCCATTGGTCTTGGCATGCTGCTGGCTGAAGGTATCGGTGACACCATCCGTATCTCACTGGCTGCGGATCCGGTCGAAGAAGTCAAAGTTGGTTTTGATATCCTCAAGTCGCTGCGCATCCGTAGCCGCGGCATTAACTTTATTGCCTGCCCCAGCTGCTCGCGTCAGGAATTTGACGTGATCGGTACCGTCAACGCGCTGGAACAACGCCTGGAAGACGTCGTAACGCCAATGGACGTGTCCATTATCGGCTGCGTGGTGAACGGTCCGGGCGAAGCCATGGTTGCCGAAATTGGTCTGGCCGGCGCAAAAAATAAAAGTGGCTTTTACATCAAGGGCGAGCGTCAGAAAGAGCGCCTGGATAACATGGATTTGGTCGATCAACTTGAGCGTCACATCCGTGCCCGCGTAAAACAGCTCGAAGCTGAACAGATTCCTGTGAAGCAAGGGTAAAGCTGCGGTATACTACCCGCCATTTTTTAAATTTGAACGCAGATAAACCAGACGGTAAGTGACATCGTGGCAAAAACTATCCAAGCAATTCGTGGCATGAACGACATTTTGCCGGACCAGAGTCCGGCATGGCAGTTTGTCGAGGGCGTACTGCGCCAGGTGGCGGCGTCCTACACCTACCAGGAAATTCGCATGCCGGTGCTCGAAAGCACCGACCTGTTCAAGCGCTCGATCGGCGAAGTAACCGATATCGTCGAAAAAGAGATGTACACCTTTGACGATCGCAACGGTGACAGTCTGACCTTGCGTCCGGAAGGCACCGCTAGTTGCGTGCGCGCCGGTAACGAGCATGGACTGTTGTATAACCAGACGCAGCGCTTGTGGTACATGGGCCCGATGTTCCGTCACGAGCGTCCGCAAAAAGGCCGTTACCGCCAGTTTCACCAGTTTGGTATTGAAGCCTTTGGTATGGAAGGCCCGGACATTGATGCCGAAGTCATTCTGCTGTCGGCGCGGCTGTGGCAGCAATTTGGCATCAGTGACCAGGTTGAACTGCAACTGAACTCGTTGGCCTCAAACGAAGCCCGCGCCCGCTACCGTGACGCCCTGCGTGAGTTTCTACGTGCTCATGAAGACCAGCTTGACGAAGACTCAAAGCGTCGTCTGGACACCAATGTACTGCGCGTGCTCGACAGCAAGTCGCCCGAGACACAACAAGTACTGGAAAATGCGCCGAAACTATCTGAATACTGGGACGATGAGTCACGCGCGCACTTCGACGGCTTGTGTCAGCGTCTTGACGCTGCCGGCATTAAGTATGTTCTCAATGAGCGTCTGGTCCGTGGTCTTGATTATTATAATCGCACCGTGTTTGAGTGGGTGACCACCGAACTTGGCGCGCAGGGTACGGTATGTGCCGGCGGCCGTTACGATGGACTGGTTGAGCAACTGGGCGGTAAAGCCACCCCGGCCGTGGGTTTTGCCATGGGTATTGAGCGACTGGTACTGCTGCTGGCCTCGCAGGATAAGATTCCGGCAACGCAAACCGTTGACGTGTATGTGATTGCCCTGAACGAAGCTGCGGAACTTAAGGCGCCGGCCGTTGCCGAACAACTTCGTAACGAGCAACAGGGCTTGCGCGTGCAATTGCACAGCGGCAGCCAGAACATGAAGAAAAAGCTTGCCAAAGCGGACAAGTCCGGCGCCGAGTACGCCGTGATTATCCGCGACGACGACTTTGAAATTAAACACTTACGCGACCGCGATCAAGTCGATCGCAGCGCCGCAACCATCGCCGACGTGATCACGCTGGTTGCTAATAAAGAAGCATAATTTACGAAAAGCGTAGCGCTCGAAAAGCGCAGCGCACGAATAACGAACAACGATTTCACTCAGAGGTCCACATGGAAACAGAAGAACAACAAGTCGAACAGCTCAAGGCATTTTGGAAAGAGCATGGCAAAGGCATCGTCGCCGGCCTTGTGATCGGTTTTGGCCTGTTTTACGGCTGGCGCTATTACGACGCGCAGACTCTGGCAAAACAAGAAGCGCAGTCGCAGCAGTACGAACAAATTGTCGCCCAGCTTGAAACTGACGGTAGCGAAGCCATGAATCAGGCAGAGCAATTTGTCAGCGAAGCCTCAGGCAGCACCTACGCGACCCTGGCAGCCTTTGAGCTGGCCCATCAGGCCACCGAAGCCGGTAACCTGAGCGCAGCCATCGACAGCCTGCAAAGCGCCCGCGAAAGTGCCGAAGGCGTACTGAAGCATGTGGCGAACCTGCGATTGGCCCGCTTACAGCTGGCGCAGGAAAATTATCCCGCGGCACTCTCTGCACTTGAGCAAATTGCCCAGGTGGAAGGTTTCGAGGCCAAAGCAGCTGAATTGCGCGGTGACGTGCTGATGGCCCAGGGCGATGCGCAAGGCGCGCGTCAGGCCTATCAGGATGCCATTGCGGCAGCAACTGAAGCAGGTGTTCCAACTGTACTGGTTGAAACCAAACTCAACAGCATCCCGGCGGCCTCATGAAACAGTTAAAGTATTTGCAGCGTGGTCTTCTTGTCGCCGTAGCCCTTGGTTTAAGTGGCTGCTCAATTTTTAGTGATGAAGAGATCACCTACAAACAACTGCAACCTTTTAACGCCGGCGTCACGCCCAGCGTGGCCTGGGAAGCCAGCGCCGGTGATGGTGTCGGCGAGTTTTTTTCGCGTCTGAACCCAACGGTTGTTGACCAGCACATTGTCGTTGCTGACCGCGAAGGCATGGTCATTGGCTATCAGCGCGACACCGGTAAACGTGTCTGGGCACGGGACTTGCAAGCTGAGTTCGCGGCACAGGGCGAAGGCTGGCTGAGCGGTGCTGAATCGTTACGCATCAGCGGCGGCCTTGTCAGTTACCGTGACAAAGTCGTGCTGGGCACCGAAAACGGTGACGTGATTATGCTGAACGGTAACGACGGCAGCGTCATCTGGCACAACAATGTAAAAGCTGAAATTCTGTCTGACCCGGCGGTCGACGCCAGTTATGTGGTCGTCACGGCCAGCAACGGCAAGGTGTTTGGTCTGAACGCCGAAACCGGTGAGCAGTTATGGAGCATGGTTACCGACGTGCCGGCGTTGTCTTTGCGCGGCACTAGTGCACCATTGATCGCTGCCGGCGGTGCAATTTTTGGCACCGCTAACGGCAAGCTGACGGTCGCGGTATTAAATAACGGCCAGCAGGTCTGGGAAGCGCGTCTGGCGATGCCATCCGGTGCGACGGAGCTGCAACGTCTGGTTGACGTGGACACGGCGCCAGTGATGCGCGGTGAGCTGATTTACAACATTGCCTACAATGGCCAGTTAGCGGCGGTTGAAATGCGTACGGGCCGGGTGGTCTGGCAACGTGAGTACTCGTCGTATCAGAACCTGGAAATTTACGGCCGTACCATTTTCGCCACCGATTCCGATGATCGCGTTTATGCCATTGATATCGAAGGCGGTATCGAGGAATGGATTAACAACGACTTTGAAGGTCGTGGTCTGACAGCTCCGGTTTATTTTAACGGCCACATTGTTGTCGGTGACTCTTTTGGTTACCTGCATTTTATTGACGCGCAAAGTGGTGAAGTCAGCGGTCGTCTTGAAGTAGACAGCGATGTCTACGTGGCGCCTGTGGTTGCTGACGACACGCTTTATGTACAAACACGCGACGGTAGTTTACTCGCGGTAAGGATTAATTAAGAATGTTACCTGTTGTGGCCCTGGTCGGGCGCCCGAATGTGGGCAAATCCACCCTGTTTAACCGGCTGACCCGTACCCGGGACGCACTGGTAGCGGACTTTCCTGGTCTTACCCGCGATCGTAAATACGGCCAGGCCGATTACGATGGTTACCAATTTATTGTCATCGACACCGCGGGTGTGCATGGCGATGAAGAAGGTATCGATAAAGAAATGGCGTCGCAGTCACTGCGCGCCATTGATGAAGCAGACGTTGTTCTTTTTATGGTCGATGCCCGCGACGGTATCACCAGTGCTGACCTTGGCATCGCGAAGCATTTACGCTCGATAGGCAAGAAAGCTTATGTCGTCGCCAACAAAATCGACGGCATCGACGCTGAAGCAGCGCAGGCTGATTTTTACGAGCTGGGTTTAGGCGAAGTTTACGGCATTGCTGCCGCCCACGGTCGTGGTGTTGAGAGCCTGCTACACAAATGCTTTACCCCGTTACTCGACGACTACCCGGATATGTCAGTAGCCCGCAGTTCTACTGCGGGGGAACTCGACGAAGAAGCTGAGCCTGAAGATCTTGCTCACGACGAAATCGACTACGACGCACTACCCCTTAAACTTGCCATCGTCGGTCGCCCGAACGTAGGTAAGTCAACACTTACCAACCGTATTCTTGGTGAAAAGCGGGTGGTCGTGTTCGATATGCCCGGCACCACCCGCGACTCTATTTATATTCCAATGGAACGCGACGGTCGCGAGTATATTCTTATCGACACCGCCGGTGTACGCCGCCGCGGTAAAATCGATGAGACCGTTGAGAAGTTCTCGGTCATAAAGACCTTGCAAGCCATTGAAGACGCCAACGTGGTTATCTGTGTGCTGGATGCGCGCGAAACCGTATCGGATCAGGATCTCAACCTGATTGGCTTCGCGCTCAACGCCGGTCGCTCCATTGTGATTGCAGTCAACAAATGGGATGGTTTGAGCCAGGATCATAAAGAAGAGATCAAGCGCGAACTCGATCGCCGTTTAGGCTTCGTCGACTTTGCCCGGGTGCATTTTATTTCGGCACTGCACGGCAGCGGCGTCGGCAACCTGTTCGAGTCAGTGCTCGAGGCCTATGCCAGCGCCACACAGCGTGTCGGCACCTCGAAGCTCACCCGAATTCTGGAAATGGCCGTCGACGAGCACCAGCCCCCATTGGTACGGGGCCGCCGGGTGAAGCTAAAGTACGCCCATGCCGGAGGTTACAACCCGCCGCGCATTATCATTCACGGTAATCAGGTGAAAGATCTGCCGGGCGCCTATCAGCGCTACCTGATCAACTATTTCCGCAAATCGCTCGGCGTCATGGGCACCCCCATCAAAGTCGAATTCCGCGAATCGGAAAACCCCTTCGCCGGTCGCAAAAACCAGCTCACCCTGTCGCAGCAGCGCAAACGCAAACGCCTGATGAAGTTTATCAAGCGCAAATAGTGCATTGCGCAAAAAAAACTCTTGACTAAGGATAGCTCCTGGAGCTAATAAGTAGCCTACCAACTGTTTGAGCGAACGCCCCGACCGGGGCGTTTCTTTTGTTCCCAGAAAAATAATTATTGGAACCACCATAATGTTAGGGAAAACACCTAAATTCGTATTGTTTTGTATCGTTTCACTACTCGCTGGCTGCGGTGGCGGTTCGGAGACCGGCGGCGGAGGTGGCACTGAAAAACTACCGACAGCGACGGTCGCTTCAGTAGAGGTTGAGGCTGGCACCTTTGGCATTATGGGCGGCGATCACTTCACTGTGAAGGTAACGCTAAGCGAGACAGTCACCAGTGATGCGTCAGTGAGCTTAACGCTGACTGATTTGTCGGCGAGCAAGGACATTGATAAAGAAACTGTCCGGGTGCAGAACGGACAGCGTAGCGCAACCATTCGTTGGCTTGCGCCACAGCCGATTAAAGACACTTACGCGGTCTCATCAATGGCCAATGTCACAGCGTCTTTTAATAATAGTGCGGCGACCAGCAATAATTTTAATATTTACAAATCGCCTCCGGCAGATGTGCTAGCCAACACGCGCGGTAAGCTATGGCAAACGGATACTCAGGTCGAGCTGCTGGTCGAACAAGGACTGTTTCAGGCGGTGACAACAGCTTTTGAACCCTGGACCCTACCCGAGCAACCGACCTGGTACGAAAATCCGTACGAAAGTCTGGCCTGGCAACGGGATTATCACGGTTTAGGCTGGCTGTATGCCTTTGACGCTGCCTATCAGCAGAGCGGTGATGCCGCCTTACTCGATAAAATCAAATTCTACCTGTTCGACTATCTACAGAAGGTACCCGTTGGCGCCAATGAAGAAGCAGCCTGGGACAACCTCGCTGTAGCCTGGCGCCTGGAAGCGTTGGCGTATTTTTACCATAAGTATTTTCGTAGCGAACTGAACGCCGCCGACAATGCGACCTATGTGGATGCCATGAAAGCGCATGCGGACGTGTTGCTTGGCTATTCCACGAATTACGTTTACAGCGGCGAACACAACGGGCTTTACCATGCCGTGTCACTCATGAACCTTGGTGTGATTTTACCGGGTACCAATAATGCCGAAAAATATACCGCTCACGCGTCCGAAAATATTCTCTATATCTACAATGTCCTGGTCGACAAAGCATCTGGCGCTACCCGGGAGCAGTCGACACAGCGGCTGGTTGAGGCACTTGAGCTGTTTAGTTATGCCAACGGGCTGAACCTGGTTGCCCATGATAGAAATATTATCGATTTTTATCCGTTGCTCAGCGCCATGAATGACTTTGCAAGCCATCTGGTTTTCGGTCACGGGGAAGCTCCTGCAATGGGGAATACCCATTACGGGCAAGCAGACTTGCGCGAGCGGGTGAACACTGCCGCTGAGTCAGGAGGTATTGACTCTTCTTTTGTCCGTTATCTGACGTCTGGCGGCACTGAAGGCGAACCGCTGATGGCGAGCTACCTGGCCAAAGAGCAGGGTTATGTAATACAGCGACCCGGTTACAGCATTGATAAGCCAGAGACGTATACGTTTACTGATTATGGCAAGCGCCAGGAAGGCAAAGGCCATCACGATGCCGGTAATGTGGTAGCGGCGTACGACGGACAGGCGATTTTGGTCGATAGTGGCGGCGCAGAAAACGCCGGTGATTACTTTTCCTCAGCGTTCGCGCATAACGTTTTAACGGTGCAGAACAATGCCGAACTCATCGCCGGTGGCGAGGTGCGCGCTGCAGGATGTGAACATGGGCTCTGTTACAGCATCGGTAAAGTGAGCGGTCCGGACCATCAGTATTTTCGTATGGTATTTAGTCAGACGACCGGGCAGGGCCCACGTTGGACCATCGTCGATATCGCCGCCAGTGTATATGCCGATCTTGCGCTTGATTATCAAATGATGTTCCATTTTGCGCCCGACGCGACGGTCATAACCCAGTCTGATGCCAGCGCATGTCAGCAGATCACCTTGGCCAATGGCACCAGCTATTGCTTACAAACACAAGCCGATCTGCCACAAAGTGTGCACTATTTTAAAGGGCTAGAAAGCGAAACGTATACCCAGGGCTGGGTGCAGTTGAACGAAAGTGAAAAGGTGGCGGCGCCGGTCATTGAAATGCGCAGCCACGGTATGGAGTTGATGGCCGTGACTGAGCTGCGTAGTGCAACGCAAAGCGCAGCACCGCTCGCAACCGTCACCCGGATGACGGCAGATACCTGGGATCACACCATCGACCTCGGCAATTATCTCGTCGATGTGCTTTATCTAACTCGCTCGAACCCAGAAGTACAGATCACCCCAACTGAGTAATAATAAACGTAGCCCGTAGTTCTACTACGGGCCTAGCCTGCCAGGTGCGCCGATGCCAGCTACGACCAGCGATCAACGCTTCATCTTCAGAAGTTCCCGGCGCTCTTTTTTGTCAGGTTTATGATCAGGATGTGGATTGTAAAGCGCGTTCATTTTGCGTAACTCCGCCTCTTTCGCGCGCCGCTCTTTCGAAGCCTCGGTTTCCTGATAGAGCTTCTGCGCTTCCGGCGCACCGCGGCGTTGATCGCTTAGCTCCAAGACTTCCACTTCCATCACTTCATAACCGCGGGTCAATTTAATCAACTGGCCGACATTAATGGTCTTTGAAGGTTTGGGACGCTGGCCATCTACATGCACCTTACCTGACTGCACCATTTGCCGCGCAAGCGACCGCGTTTTGTAAAAGCGTGCCGCCCATAACCACTTATCCAGGCGTACATTTTCCATAGTGAACCCTATTACGCTTCATGACTGCCGAATACATCGTCGAGCCAGGTGAAATTAATATCTGCCCATTCCGGTGGATATCTACCGCTCGCCAGGTATCGTCTTAGTGTTGAATAAGGCCAATCCAGGGCATTTTCAACATATCTGTGTTTCACTGGATTATAACAGCAATACAGAATATAGAGATGATGCTCTATTTCATTGCGTATGGTGTGTTCCCAATAACAGTGGTGCCAAAGCGAGCCATTGCCGCGGCGCGCGCCGGGGTGATAAGTTGCATCGGCGCGCGTGGCAGGTTGGGGCCCGTAGTAGAACTACGGGCTACCGGTTACAGATCTTGCTCGGTGAAGCGGTATTCGCTCAGGCAGTAGTCGCAGGTCATGACGATTTCGCCGTCTTCAGCAAGAATCTGGCGCAGCTCGTCAGGGTGCACTGCTGAAAGTGACTCAAGGGTGCGCTCGCGCGAGCAGCCGCAATGAAAGGTCACCGGCTGCGGACGGTACAGTTCCACCTGCTCCTGGTGATAGAGACGATGCAGCACTTCTTCACCGGGGAGGGTATACAGCTCGTGAGCGGTCATACTGGCCGTCAGCGTCTCTAAATGTTCAAAGCCGCTGCGGTCGTGCCCGGCCGCAGGCATTACCTGCAAAAACATACCGGCGGCGTGTTCGCCATCGGCGTGCAGCCACAGACGCGTGTGCAATTGTTCAGATTGGGCAAAATACCGTTCAATTACCTGCGCCAGTGAATCAGCGTTGGCATCGACCACGCCCTGATAACGTTCACCGTCGTCCGGCGTAATGGTAATAATAAGCACTGCCTTGCCAAATAGCGCACGAAAGTCGTTATTATCGTCGGCAATGGCCTCACGTACCCGCGCCAGGCCGCGCAAATCCTGCTCGTGACTACCATTGACGGTAATAAAATTAATCGGACCATCACCCTGCAATTGCAAACTGATCTGTCCTTCAAATTTCAAAGTGGCACTTAATAACGCAGTAGTGGCCATCAATTCACCAAGCAAACGTTGAACTGGAGCCGGATAATCGTGTCCATGTATCATGCGCTGATAACTGCTACTTAATTGAACGAGCTCGCCACGCACGTCCTGTTCAGAAAATGTATAGCGAAAAAGTTGGTCAACTGGGTAATTCATACGGCATCATCACTGTGTAATATTTTGTACGCATTATACCATAATCACCCATTTTGATCTGTTCACTTTACCCCTGAAGGGTTAGAATGGCTTAATCTTCGTGCTGTCACAAAATTATAACGATTAGAAAAATGCCGATTGAGAACCCACAACTAAAGCGCTTTGCCTCCTTAGCCCGCGAGCCGCGCGTATTGCGCGCCGGACTCTGGTTGTTGACGGCGTTATTTGCCGTTTACGCGGTCTGGCTGTTGGCGCAACTAACCTGGCAGCTACTGGCACCGACCAGCACGCCTGCCAGCGGGCCTTTGGCAGTGCAGGTACAAAACCAGACCAGCGAGCGTGAGACAAATCTCACCGGTCTTGCCCGGTTGGACTTATTTGGCACCACGGTGGTGACTGCATCTGATACCCGGAATGCGCCAAAAACCCAATTAAATGTGCGTTTACTCGGCGTCTCTGCCAGCACCATCCCGGAGCGTTCTGCGGCCATTATCGAAAAAGATCGCCGGCAGGAAGTGTACGTCATTGGCGACAAAATCAGCGGCACGCAGGTGAGCATTGAGGAAATTTACGCTGACCGGGTCATTCTGAACAATAACGGCGTCCTGGAAACACTGGAACTAGAAGGCATTGGTGAACTCAGCGAAGGCCTTAGTCTGACCCTTGAGAACCAACAACGCACTGCTGCGAACACAGAAGAAGAACCGCCGATGAGCGATGCGCGCTTGCGCGAAGTTTCCGATGCCCAGCAGGCCTACCGCGACTTACGGCGTGGCGGTGAAAGCGCGGCCTTACTTGATTACATTCGGATTAGCCCGGCCATGTCCAGTGAAGGCTTACAGGGCTACCGGCTGAGCCCGGGTAAATATCCCGAGCTGTTTACCAGCGCCGGCTTTAAAACCGGTGACATTGCCGTTGCCATTAACGGCCAGGATTTAACCGACGTCGCCAGTGCTCAGGTAGCCATTGGTGAATTACGCAACGCGCGGCAAATTATAGTGACTGTCCTGCGCGATGAAGAATATCTCGACTTAGAGCTAGCGGTTCCAAGCGAGTAACCAGAACCACGAGAACAATAGGACCAACTATGCGCATTTTGACCACCGCATCGATTTGGCTCAGCAGCATGAGTTTGGCTTGCGCTATCGGCGTAAGTGCCAATGCCTTTGCCCAGCAGGCTGGCCAGCAAGCCAATCAGGAAGCTGCACAGTATGCAGCTAGTTTTAAGAATACCGACATTACCGAATTCATTCAGGTGGTGGGGCGTAATCTGGGTAAAACCATGATTATCGACCCTGATGTGCGCGGCACCATTAACGTGCGCAGTTACGACGTTATGAGTGAAGAGCAGTACTGGCAGTTTTTCCTGAACGTGCTTGAAGTCTATGGCTTCGCCACGGTCACTATGGAGTCGGGCGTGGTGAAAGTCATGCGTGACAAAGACGCGCGTAACGGCGCCATTCCGGTGGTCGACGACAATACCCTGGGCGGTGACACCTTGGTAACCCGCGTGGTGCCGGTCAACAACGTCAGCGTACGTGAGCTGGCACCATTGTTGCGTTTACTTGCCGACAGCAGCGGTGGTGGCAACGTGGTCAGCTACGATCCGTCGAACGTGATTATGATCACCGGCCGCAGCGAAACCGTGCAGCGCCTGACCGAAATTATCGAGCGCGTCGATCGCGCCGGTAACCAGGACGTTGACGTGGTGAAACTCGAATACGCATCAGCTGCCGAAATTGTCCGTATTGCCTCAGCGTTGTTTGAAAAAACCAATGAGGGCACCCCGGCGCTGCTGATCCCGAAAATTGTGGCCGATGAGCGCACCAACTCCGTCATTATCAGTGGTGAGCCGCGGGCGCGTCAGCGCGTCGTGCAGTTAATTAACCAGCTCGATCAGGACTTAAAAACCGAGGGTAATACCCGAGTGTATTACCTGAAATATGCCAAGGCCAAAGAATTGGTTGATGTCTTACAGGGTGTGAGCGAGAGCATTCAGGCCGAACTGGACAATGCCGCTGGTGGGGCCGCGCAACAAGCGCGTATGGCCCGTGGTGCGCGCGGTGGTAGTCAGCAGAACATCAGTATCTCGGCCCATGAAGACAGCAACTCGCTGGTCATTACCGCGCAGCCTGATCTGTTAACCAATCTGGAAAGCGTGATCCGCCAGCTCGACATCCGTCGCGCGCAGGTGCACGTCGAAGCCATTATTGTTGAAATCTTTGAAGGCGACGGCATTGACCTGGGTCTGCAGTGGATCTCTGAAGACGGCGGTATGGTGCAGTATCAAAATGGTCGGCAGGTGCCGATTGGCCCATTGGCCGCGGCAGCCTATCAGGCGCGTGAGCGCGAGGGCCGTACCACGCAAACTGTGGTCGACGGCAATATTGTCACCACTACCGAGCCGGATGAGCCGGGTGATGTGAGCTTGCTGGCGCAATTGCTGGGTAATGTGAACGGCATGATGATTGGCGTGGTGAAGAATGACTGGGGTGCGATCTTGCAGGCGGTTGCAACGAATACCAAGTCGAACATTCTGGCCACGCCCAGTATTATGACCGTCGATAACGAGGAAGCGTCCTTCCTGGTCGGTCAATCGGTCCCAACCATTACCGGCTCCACGGCCGGCGATAACAATACCAATCCGTTCCAGACCGTCGAACGCGAAGACATTGGTATTAAACTCAATGTCACACCGCAAATTAACGAAGGTGACGCAGTGCAGCTGGTGATTGAGCAGGAAGTTTCAAGCTTAAGTGGTGCGACCGCGGTCGATATCACCATCAATAAACGAACGCTGAAAACCACGGTCATGGCCGACGACGGCGACACCATTGTACTGGGCGGTCTGATTGATGAGGACGTGCAGGAAAGTGAGTCGAAAATTCCGCTGCTCGGTGACATTCCGCTGGTGGGCGCGCTGTTCCGCAGTACCTCAACCACGCGGCAGAAGCGCAACCTGATGGTATTCCTGCGCCCGACCATAGTCCGTGACTCAGCAACCGCCACTGGCGTCAGCAGCCGTAAGTATAACTACATGCGCGCGCAACAACTGAAGCGTCAGGACCAGGGCGTGACCCTGATGCCAAATACCGAGACACCAGTGTTGTCAGAATTTGAAGACAGCGAACTGGCCATTCCGCCTGAGTTGCAGAAGTACCTTGATGAGCGCAAAGGAGATAAAGGTAATGACTGATCTTGCCGAAACGCAAGTGGCTGAGTTGGCGGCACGGGTAGCGCCGCGTCGCCTGCCATTTGGTTTTGCCAAGCGTCATGGCGTGGTGGTCGCCGACAGTGAAGACGAGACCACGGCGCTGACCGTGCATTGCCGTGACGACATCACGCCGGGCGTGCTGCTTGAAGTACGGCGCGCGCTCGGTCAGCCATTTAACCTGACCCGCCATAGCAACGAAGCCTTTGATGCATTGCTCACGCAGGCGTATCAGCGCGACTCCTCCGAAGCCAAACAGCTGATGGAAGACATTGGTAATGAAACCAATTTATTTTCGCTGGCAGACGAGTTACCGCAAACCGAAGATTTGCTCGAAAGCGAAGATGACGCGCCGATTATCAAGCTGATTAACGCCATGCTTTCGGAAGCCATCAAAGAGGGCGCCTCGGATATTCATATCGAGACCTTTGAGAAAGACCTGCTGGTGCGTTTTCGTATTGACGGCGTGCTGCGCGAAGTCATTCGCCCGAACCGCAAACTCAGCTCGCTACTGGTGTCGCGTATTAAAGTGATGGCACAGCTTGATATTGCCGAAAAACGGGTGCCACAAGACGGTCGTATCAGCTTGCTGATTGCCGGGCGCGCGGTCGACGTGCGGGTCTCGACCATGCCGTCAAACCATGGCGAGCGCGTCGTGCTGCGTTTGCTCGACAAGAACAACGCGCGGCTGAACCTGCAGCAACTGGGCATGACCGACGCCAACCGGAAAATCTTTGCCGAGCTGATTAAAAAACCGCACGGCATTATTCTGGTCACAGGTCCCACCGGCTCGGGTAAATCGACCACCTTGTACGCCGGGCTGATGGATATTAACTCTAAAGATCGCAATATTCTGACCGTTGAAGACCCGATTGAGTACGCCATTGAAGGCATTGGTCAGATGCAGGTGAACCCGCGCGTCGACATGACCTTTGCCCGTGGCCTGCGCGCCATTTTGCGGCAGGACCCTGACGTGGTCATGGTGGGTGAGATCCGTGACGTCGAGACCGCGCAAATTGCAGTGCAGGCTTCACTGACCGGTCACCTGGTGTTATCGACCCTGCACACCAATACCGCCGCTGGCGCTATTACCCGACTGGAAGACATGGGCGTTGAGCCCTTCTTGCTAAGCTCATCGCTGTTGGCAGTGCTGTCACAGCGCCTGGTGCGGACCTTATGTGACGACTGTAAAGTACCTGTCACAGCGGGCAGTCAGGAATGCCGTGCGGTGGGTTGCGACAAATGTAACTCTACCGGGTATCGGGGCCGGACCGGTATTCATGAACTGCTGGTGGTCGATGAGACCATTCGCGAGCTCATTCATAACGGCCATGGCGAACAGGCCATCGAAAAATACGTTCGCCAGTCAACGCCGGGTATCCGTCAGGACGGTCTGGACAAAGTCGCGCAAGGCATTACCACACGTGAAGAAGTGTTACGTGTGACGCGCGAGGAATAAAAATGGCAGCTTTTTCCTACCAGGCACTGGACGCCAAGGGGCGCAAGAAAAATGGCGTCATGGAAGCTGATACCGAGCGCCAGGTCCGGCAGCTATTGCGGGATCAGGGCCTGCTGCCAGTCAGCGTTGACGTCGCCGAGCAAAGTGCTAGCGCCACCGCGACCACCCGCACCGGTGTTTCAGGTTGGCTGGCGCGCCGCCGCGTCCGTAAAATCAGTGCCGCCGACCTGGCGCTCATCACCCGTCAGCTGGCGACTCTGGTGGCCGCTGCGATGCCGATTGAACAGGCCTTACTGGCCGTTGCCGAACAGACCGACAAGCCGCGCTTACAGAAACTGGTCATGGCCGTGCGCTCGCGCGTGGTGGAAGGCTATTCGCTGGCAGTGGCAATGGCCGATTATCCGCATATCTTTGACAAACTCTTTACCGCGATGGTGGCGGCGGGCGAGCGCTCAGGGCATCTCGACGAAGTACTCAACCGCCTGGCCGACTATACTGAACAACGTAATCAGCTGAAGGGTCAGTTGACGCAGGCGCTGGTGTATCCGGCCGTGCTGACCTTGGTCGCGGTCAGCGTGATTATTTTCCTGCTGGTGTCAGTGGTACCGCAAATTGTCGAGCAGTTTGGTGACCTGGGACAGGAGCTGCCGTTTATTACCCGCGCCTTACTGGCGGTAAGTGAGTTCTTACAAACCTTCGGGCCTTTTATGTTAGTCGGCATTTTGCTGGCGCTGGTCATTGGCGGACAGCTGTTGCAAAAGCCCGAGCGGCGCGACAAGTTTCATGCCTGGCAACTGAAACTACCGATGATCGGCAATGTCATAAAAGGTGTGAACACCGCGCGGTTCTCCCGCACCTTAAGCATTTTGACCGCTTCGGCGGTGCCCTTGCTTGAAGGTCTGCAAATTACCGCGCGGGTACTCGGTAACCGCGCCATGCAACATGCGGTCACCGCTGCCGCTGACAGAGTACGGGAAGGTTCATCGCTGCGCGCCGCGCTGGCGCAGACCAAATTATTTCCACCGATGATGCTGCATATGATTGCAGCGGGTGAGAAATCAGGTGAACTGGAACAGATGCTCGGTCGCGCGGCCGACAATCAGGACCGCGACTTCGAAAACACCATGAACGTGGCACTGAAGGTATTTGAGCCGGCGCTGATTATTGTCATGGCCGCCGTGGTGCTGGTTATTGTGCTGGCAATTATTCAGCCGATCTTGCAGTTAAACCAAGCCGTCGGCTTGTAAAGTGGAGGTACTATGAAAACTACGAAAGGTTTCTCTTTGATTGAAATCATGGTCGTCATTGTCATTTTAGGACTGTTAGCGACCCTTATTCTGCCCAACGTGCTGGGCTCGGCCGAACAGGCCAACGTGCAAAAAGCCAAATCTGACATCATCGCGCTGGAAAATGCGCTGGTGCAGTATAAGCTCGACAACAATTCTTATCCGACCACTGAGCAGGGTCTCGAAGCGCTGTTGAACGAACCAACGATGGATCCGTTACCACGCAACTATCGCCGGGGCGGCTACATCCGCCGTCTGCCAACTGACCCCTATGGTGCTGACTACCTGATGCTAAGCCCGGGTGAGTACGGCGAGATTGACGTGTTCTCTGCTGGCGAAGACCGTCAGCCAGGTACCGACGATGACATCGGCAACTGGAACCTTGATCAAAACTAAGGGGTTTACCCTGGTTGAGGTAATGGTCACCATTGCCATCATTGCGGTGATGGCAATTACGGTGACCTTTGTCGTGCCTGATCAACAGAATGATGCCCTTGATGACAGCGCGGAAGATCTCTATCAGCGCATTCGCTATGCCCAGGAATACGCGCTGCTACGCCATGCCATTTTGGGTTTAAGGCTGGACGAGCGGGGCTACACCTTTGTGCAATGGCAGGATAAAAAATGGCAGCCGCTCGATTATCGTGGCTTGCGCGCACAAGAATGGCCCGAAGGCGTGGTGTACGAAATTGACAGCGAAACTGAAGCGTTGCTAGGGCAGGATGAGGACGCGGTGGAGGCCTTTTTCGCGCCCCCCGAAGATGCCCGCGTCAGTGCCGAAGAGCGCGAAGCGCAGCAACCGCAGCTGTGGATTCTGGGCAGTGGTGACATCTCCGTATTCAAGTTACGGCTACAGCCATTGAACAATCTGGCCGGGTACGGCTGGCTGATAAGCAGTGACGATGGTTATCAGGTAACCTTGCAGTCGCTGCGCGAAGCAGCGGCGAACTCCGCGGAAGCCTCCTGATGCAGTGTCAACGCGGTTTTACTCTGGTGGAAGTGATGGCGGCGCTGGCGATTTTTGCTATGGCGGCGCTGGCCGGCGTGGCCGCGGCGACCAATCATCTGAATGATCTCGCTCATCTGCAGGAACGCACGCTGGCACGCTATGCCGCCGCAAATGCGCTGGCGCGGATTTCGCTTGACGATGAACCGCAAGAGGTCAAAAAAGGCAGTGAAACCATCGCCGATCAGCAGTGGTACTGGCAAGCCACCTTTACCGAAACCGTGACGAACGAAGTGGTGTATGTCGAAGTGAGCGTCAGCACCAGCGAAAACAGCAACGACAGCAGCTATCGCCTCGGGCGTTATCTGAGGGTAAGCGAATGAGGCAGCGCGGTTTTACGCTGGTAGAAGTGCTGGTGGCCATTGTGGTGTTTGCCATTATCGGCCTGGCGAGCGCCGCGGTCGTCAATACCATGATGCGCACCAACGAGCAAAGCAGCGAAGCGCGTACGGCCTTGCTGCAGTTGCAACAGGCCATGTTACTGATTGAGCAGGATTTACGCCAGACCGTATCGCGCCGTACACCAAGTGGTGAGCACTATGTCAGGGCTGGCTGGTTTAACCCGGGGCAGCTGTTGCCGCGCAGTGAATTGCAGCCGTTTCGCTATTTTGTCAATGATGACCAGCAGCTCATTCGCGAGCACTACAGCTACCCCGACATGAGCAAGAGTAGTGATCCGGTGCAGCGCGTGTTGCTGGAAGGTATTACCGATATCACCATTACGCCGATTGTCAAAGGCCAGGAGCAGGAAGAAGAAAGTGAAGGGCCCATGGCTATACCTGACGGTGTTGAGGTGACGGTAGAAAGTGACTATTGGGGCACCATTGTGCGGGTATTTTTGTTAAACGGAGGCGACTTCAGTGACCCAGCACCGAGCCCGTAACCACTGTTACAGTGTGCCACCGGCGCGTCAGCAAGGCGTCGCGCTGGTCATGGTTTTATTAGTGGTGGCACTGGTGACGGTACTGGCGGTGCAGCTGAGTCAGCGCATGCAAATGAATGTCGTGCGCACCATGAATTACCAGGACAGCGAGCAGTCGTACTGGTACTGGCTCAGTGCTGAAGAAATTGCCCGGCAGCTGTTACAGGTACAGGTGCGCGATAGCCGTGGTGTCATTCATCAGGGCCAGGTCTGGTATCTGCAAACCGTAGAAGAGCGGGTGTACCCCATTGAGGGCGGCGCGCTGGCAAAGGCGGCAATCACAGATTTGCAGAGCTGCTTCAATCTGAATGCGCTAAAAGGCGATAACCTGAGCACCGAACAACTGGTTCGGCGTAAAGTACAAATGCGGATGTTGCTGCAGGCAGCAGACGAAAATATTGATGATTATCAGGCCGATGTCATTGTTGAGAGTATGGCCGACTGGCTCGACAATGACGAGCAGATGAGCAGCAGTTACGGTGCTGAGCGCGCCGACTATGAGAGTCTGAGCGTGCCTTACCAGGCCGCGAATGACTATTTTGTGCATGAAAGCGAGCTGCGCCTGGTGCGCGGCGTGAGTCAGCAGATTTACCAGGCACTAAAGCCGTTTGTCTGTGTTATACCCAACAGCAACCGGCTTCAGCTGAATATTAATACCGTCGCGCGTGGTGAAGTGTTGCACGCCATCAGTCTTGGCGCGCTGACCGTCGACGCCGGTACGGCAGCGATTGATAACCGACCGGATGGCGGCTATGACAAGGTGGAAGACGCGCGCAATAACTCGATTCTGGCGCAGGCCAGTCAGCAGCAGATCAACCCGAATTTTGGCGGCGTGCCGCGACCCAGTGGCATTACGGCAGAGTCACTGGGCGGTATGTTTGACGATCTCGTGGTAAAAAGTAATTATTTTGAATTAGACACCCACATTGACTACGGCGAGATGACGCTCAGTGGGCAAAGTAAACTCTACGTCAGTGAGAGCGAGGCCATCGTGCTCATGCGTGGACGAGGAGAACCTTAATGGAACAGCTCTACATTCATCTGGCGCAGCCGGTGCGTTGGCTGATCTGGCACCCGGGCCAGGGTGAAGTCATTGCCAGCGGCGAGCTAAGCGACAGCGGCCAACTGCATCAGCTTAGCGAAAAAGCACAGCGCTGCACTGTGACCGTGCTGGTCCCCGGTCAGGACGTACTGCTGACCGAGGTACGACTACCTGCCGGTTCGCAACGGCTGTTGCCGCAACTGGTACCTAATACGCTGGAAGACGAGCTGGCCAGTGACATCGACAGCCTGCATTTTGCCTGGCCAGCCAATGCGCGCCCGGGTGGCGTCGACGTGCCGATTCCGGTCACCGTGGTCGCAAAAGAGCGCATGCGTGAGTGGCTTGACGCCTTGCAAAGCGCTAACCTTGAGGTCGACGCAATGTATCCCGATTACTTTGCGTTGCCGGTAGTAGAAGGTGGTGCACAGTTACGTCTTGGTCACAGCTTGCTGGTCCGTGAGGGCGAGTGGCAGGCCTACAGCACCGACTATCCGCCGCTACTTACCAGCGACGCGCAAGATATTACCGACCAGTTTGAAATGCCGCTGCAGGTTGCCAGTGCCGCGCACGTGCAGAATGGCATTAATTTGCGCCAGGGTGACTATCGCCCAGTGCGTAAGCGCCGTAAGCAAAACCTGCAATTACCCTGGCGCCCGGCCGCCATCGCCGCGGCCATCGCATTGCTGGCGTTGTTCGGCCAGCAGCTGACCACCTATCTGCAGTTGGGGGAGGAAAACGAGCAGTTGCAGGCGGCCATTGAAACAACCTTCCGTGAAGCTTTCCCACAAACTACACGTATTGTGAACGTGCGTAGTCAGCTGCGGCAGCAACTTGCAGGCTTAGGTATGAGCAATAGTGCTGGCGCTGACCTGGCCACTGGTGGCGTCAGCATGTTAGGGGAGCTGGAGCCGGCTTTTGCCAGCACACCTGATTTGCAACTGGAGTACATTCGTTATAATAACGCCACCTTACAGCTGCAAGTGAATGCCCGCGACTTTGACAGCCTGCAACGCTTTCAGGAAGCAGCAACGCAAACCGGGTTAAGTGTGAATCAGGGCCAGGTGACCAATCAGAATGGTGCGGTCACCGGTACCATTGAAGTTCGCAAGGAGAGTTAATTTATGTGGCCTGAACAGTTACAACAGCGCTGGCAGCAGCTGAATAGCCGTGAACAATTACTGGTTAGTCTGGCCGGTGTGGTGTTGGCCATTTGCATTGTTTATTTTGCTCTGTGGCAGCCGCTACAGAACGGTATTGATGCCCGTCAGGCACAACGCGACGCGCAGCAGGAGACGCTGGCATGGGTGCGCGAGAATACCGGCCGTTATCTGGCGCTGCGTCAGCAGGCACCGCAAAGCCCTGGCCCGGCACGTCAGTCAAACTTAAGCCTTGGCGATATCCCCCGTATTGTCACCCAGCAGGCCAGCCAGCTGCGCCTTGATGTCGGGCGGCTGAATCCGGAAGGACAATCGCTGGTGGTGGTCATGAATGACGTGCCGTTTAATCAGGTGCTGGCCTTTATTGACGCGTTGCAACGCCAATCAGGACTGGTGGTCGAGCAGCTTGATATAACCCGTGCCGGTAAGCCTGGCCACGTGCATGTGCGACGACTGAAAGTAGGTCTGGCATGAGTTGGCGCTGGTTGCTCTGGCTGCTCCCGGTTTATCTTATCGGCTTAGTCGTGTTCGCTCCGGCACGTTTATTGCTGTGGTTTATTCCCGCACAAAGCGGTATTGAACTGAGCGCCATCTCCGGCACGCTCTGGGACGGCCAGGCCTCGGTTAGTGCGCCGGCCAATCAGCAGTTAACATTAACCTTTCACCAGGTGCAATGGCAGTTGCAGCCATGGGCGCTCTTCACTGGCAAGGCGCAGCTGGCGTTTCGTGTGCCATCGGGTAATACCGTGCAGGGCAGCGGCACGGCCACTTTGGGTATAAACGGTGCGGTGCAATTGCAGGGAGAATTTTCCGGTAATCTGCAAGAGGCCATTCAGACCTATCAGTTGCCGGTGCCTGTTACCCTCAATGGCGACTGGTCGCTTAATGTACAGCAGTTTCAACTAAATGATCTTGCTGACGGGCATTGGTGTAATGAGTTACAGGCCCGCGTGGTCAGCCGCGATACTGAGGTGCGTTTTAATCAGCGTTGGAGCGACCTGGGTGAATTCAGCACGCTTCTGAGTTGTAATGCCGGCAACGAGATTGTCGCCGATATGGCCGCGGACAATCGTCTTGGCCTTAGTTTTGAGACCGTGATCGGCGGCACGCAACAGTCGCCCCGTATTGCCATTTCGGGCAGCATGCGTCCGACCACGCAAACCCCACGCGAAGTCGCTGATATGTTAGTATTTCTGGGAAGGCCCGACGCAACAGGCGCCTACCAATTTCGTTTTACGCTCTAAAGGAGTAAAGAGATGGACAAATTTATGACCTGGATTAGCAATAACCAGGAACTGATTCTGAGCTACACCATTAAGTTTGTGGTGGCGATACTGATCCTGATCATTGGTAAGATGATCGCCAACAGTGTTGCCAAACTTCTGGGTAAAGGTTTGACCCGCAAAGGCGTTGATGGCGCCGTCATCAGCTTCTTAAGCGCCATTGTCAAAAGCGTGATCTTTATCGCCGCTATTTTAATGGCGTTGTCACAGGTGGGTGTACAAACCACGTCATTTATTGCCATTTTAGGTGCTGCCGGTTTAGCCATCGGTCTATCACTGCAGGGCTCACTGTCCAATATGGCTTCAGGCGTGTTGATCATTACTTTCCGTCCATTCCGCGCCGGTGAGTATGTTGAAGCCGGTGGTGTGTCGGGTACCGTTGAAGAAGTAAATATTTTCCAAACGGTCTTGAAAACCCCGGACAATAAGGTTGTATTTGTACCGAACGCGCAAATAACCGGTCAGCCGATCACCAACTACAGCCGTGAAGACACGCGCCGCGTTGATTTGCTGATTGGTGTCTCGTACGACGCTGACTTGCATAAAACCAAAGAAGTGCTCGAGAGCGTCTTAAAAGCGGATGATCGTCTGCTGAAGGAGCCGGCCTGGAATATTCAGGTGCATGCGCTGAATAACTCATCGGTCGACTTTATTGTACGTCCGTGGGTGAACGTCGGCGATTACTGGCCAGTATACTGGGATTTAATGCGCGAAATTAAAATTGCGCTCGATAAGAATGATATCGGTATTCCTTATCCGCAAATGGACGTACATTTATTTCGTCAGGCTTCACAAGATTAAAACTTAGTGCTAACCTTTGAAGTGTCATGGAAAGTAAATTTTCCTTGATTGGCCAATCAATAAGAAAAAGCACATAGAGGTGTATTTATATGTTAAAACAAACTGCATTAGCGGCTGCGATCAGCTTGATCCTAAGCCCTGCTGCCTTAGCGCAGACGGGTGGCGGTGCAGCTAATGGCGACGCCGACGGTGGTGGTTACATCACTAAAGGTACGGTAGCTGCCGGAGCTATAGTAGCGCTGACCATCGCAGCGACTCTGGACAACGACGACTCTGACGTTGTTCCGCCACCGGAACCAGAGCCGGAGCCAGAACCTGAGCCAGAACCTGAGCCTGAGCCTGAGCCAGAACCTGAGCCAGAGCCAGAGCCAGAGCCAGAGCCACCGGTGACGACAACGACCGCACCAGTGGTGACCACCACGACAACTACAACGACGACAACTACCAACTAGTCGTTTAGTAAAGTGAAGTATGAAATACCGCAGGTGCGCACTGCGGTATTTTTTTAAATGGCACACGGATGAATACTACAATAAGTGAAAACTATGGCCAGCACGTCCCGAATTCTGCTCCTGGGAGCTCTCTCCGTACTCGTCCTTAGTGGTTGTAGTGCGCGTGTTCAAAATATGGTCGATACCGCCCGAACGGCTGTCTTTGGTCATGACGGCGTTGAACTGACTACCGAACAGGTCAATAAGTATCCTTACGCCGCCGCCTATATCAAAACCGAGCGTTTCCCGCAGGCCGTCGCAGTGCTTGACCGCACCAGTGACCAGCAGCGGGTGTATCGCACCGGCGGTGACGAAGCGCTCACCACCCGCTTCGGACGCGTTCTCACTAGCTCCGGCATTCCTGGTATGCCGCTTTACACGCTTAACTGGCAAGCCGATCCGCTGGCGTGCTATGTGCAACAGCTGCACCGTGGCACCAAACAACGCTGCCCCGATAGCTGGGAGCGTCAGGTTGAGACAGGTAATTACGGCGAAAATGACCTCCAGCGTGTCACCTTTAACAGTTCGTTTAACGTCAGCGAGCAGCGAAGCTATCTTCACCCCGATGGCACGGAATTGACGATAACCGTTATCCGTGAAGTCGGAGCAGCGGGCGATCAGTCCTTTGAGAATACCTTTTACGCAGCCAATGGACGGGTGGTGTATGCCCAGCAGTGGGTGTCCGATGCCATTGGTTACGTCACCTGGCGAGAAATGAAACCATTCAGTGGAGACTTACCATGAAGAACTTAGGTTTCCGCACAGGAGTTGCATCCTTTATCGTAGCGGCAATGCTCACCACCAGCACGACGCTGGCGGCGCCACAACAAGCGCAGGCAGATGCGCCGGCGACCCAGGTGATCGTGGGTGAGGGCGTGGTTACTTTTTCAAAGCCTGCACGATTACTGAATCTGTACCAGATTGCGCAACTTGATCCCAGTGCCTACTGGCCGAGCAGCCGTCTGATTAGTAGCACGCAGACTAACAAGCTACAGCAGCGCCGCCAATTTATGCTCGAACAGCTCAGCGATTTAGCTCAATCAGCCTTTATTCAGGGTGAAGAAGAACTAGCCGCCGCGGCGCGCGCCTATGCCGCACAAATTCCGGGCTGGCCGTTGATTGGTGCAGAATGGGTAGGTGTGACGAAAATCGATGACCGCCTTGACGTGCAAAGCGGCGTCGATGTTGAGCGCCCAAGTTTGTACAGCAGCTTTAATGGTGCCGTTGCGAACCTGCAGGCCAATCCGCAGTTACCTGAAGGGCAACTGCAATTTTTGCCACCAGCTGACCTCGGGCCCTGGCAGGTAACCGTGATTAGCCCTGCCGGCGTGCAGCAATTTAACTTTGATGAAACCGATACCGTGCGTGGCATACTGCAACGCGCCGGTAGCTTCAGTGAGAATTATGATCTTGCTGAAGTTACGCTGGTATCACTTACCGGTTTAAGTCGTACGACTCATGTGGCCTATTACAACGACGATGAAGCTTTGCCACCGGTACACGGCATTATTTTTGTGGGGTTAGATGTCAGCAATATGAATGCAGGCTGGCAACAGGTCAATGCACAACTTGCCGCACTTTTGAGTTATTGGAATCCGCAATCATGAATGAAGTAGTTATCCCGAAACTGTCAGTTAGCCGAGTTGCTGCCGCGATCAGTGTGGGTTTGTGCGCAATGGTCGCCAGCACCAGTGCCCAGGCCGATCAGTACACCAGCCAATCCGACTTTGGCGGGGTAGGCCTTATGCAAATGCCAACCGCGCGGTTTGCCGATTACGGCACCTTGTCAGGGCTTTATTACGATAACGAAGAATATCGGCGTCTGGCAGTAAGTCTGTCGTTGTTTCCCTGGCTAGAGACAACGATACGTTACAACGATATCCGCCCGATTACCTACAGCGGTAACCCCGAGTTCAGCGGCGATCAGACCGGAAAAGACAAAGGTTTCGATGTTAAATTACGCGTATGGGAGGAGAGCTACTGGGTGCCACAGGTGGCAGTCGGTTGGCGCGACCTTGCCGGTACGGGAATTTTTGCCAGTGAGTACCTGGTCGCCAGCAAACAGTTTGGCCCGCTTGATGTCACTCTTGGCCTGGGTTGGGGTTACATGGGCCGGCGCGACAATATCAGCAACCCGTTCTGTGAAGTGTCGGATACCTTTTGTGTGCGTGAGCCAGGCTATAGCGGTCGTGGCGGGCGCTTTGAAACGGATAAATGGTTCCGTGGCGACGCTTCGCTATTTGGGGGATTCCAATATCAGACGCCTTTTGATCCATTGGTACTGAAAGCCGAGTACGATGGCAATGATTACAGCCGCGAGCGTTACCTGGGGCAGTTGGAAGTTGATTCGGCCTGGAACTTTGGCGCCGACTACCAGCTGACCGATAACTGGACGCTGAAACTTAGTTATGAGCGCGGCAATACGCTGATGTTTGGTTTTTCCGGAGCCATTGATCTAAATAGCATGGGGCAGGTGAAAACAGCCAACCGCCGCGTACCAACGCCGGGCACGGCCACTGCGCTGACCCGCGCCGAAAGCAAGGACGATAGTCGCGACCTGTATCGTATGGCCAGCGACTTCTACAGTTTTGGCGGTGTGGCCGTCAGCGAAATGCAGCACGCCCGTTCTGAGCAAAGTGATGAAGTTGATACCTTAAGAGTCTACGGTCAGCAACTGTACTACCGTGACTCGCAGCAGGGTATCCGCCAGGTGGCACGCGTCGCCGATCAGCGTTTGCCAGAAAACTACAAGTTTGTTGAAGTGGTGGAGCAGCATGATCAAATACAGCTCAACACCACCGTGATCGATCTGGAAGAAGCGCGCCAGGCCATTCACAACCTCGACCTGACCACCGAGCTTGAAGACGCCTTCACGCGTACCAACACCGACCTGGACCTGCGCGAAGATAAGGGTTTTTACGAAGCCCGTTATCAGCGCACCTGGCCACGCATCAGCGTGCGGCCATTCCTTGATCAGAGCTTCGGTAACCCGGAAAACTTCTACATGTATCAGTTCGGCCTCGACGTGAATGCCTCTATGTGGATTGCGCCGGGCACCTTTGTGCATGGTACCGTCAGCGGCAACCTTTTGACCAATTTTGACGACTTCAATTTCCTGGTCGACTCGTATTCATCACCGCTGCCGCGGGTACGTACTTATATTCGTGAATACGTTACTTTTAGTGATATCTGGCTGAGCAATTTGCAGGTCAGCCATATTAACCAACTGGCGCCGAATGTTTATACCAGTGTCTACGGCGGTTATCTCGAGCGTATGTTCGGTGGCGTCGGTACCGAATTGTTGTATCGTGAACTCGACAGTAACTGGGCGGTGGGCGTTGATTTAAACTGGGTGAAGCAGCGCGATTATGAAAGTCACACGGGCTTTTTAGATTACGATACTTTTACCGGTCACATTACCGGTTACTATCAGCCATCGTTCCTGCCAAATACATTAATTAAGGCCGCGTGGGGTAAATTCCTTGCACAAGACAACGGTCTGCAGTTAAATGTTGAACATAAGTTTAAAAGTGGTGTCCTAGTTGGTGCCTACGCAGCGAAGACCAATGTGTCATCAGCGGAATATGGTGAGGGCAGCTTTACCAAAGGCTTTTACATTAGCTTCCCGATTGACCTGCTGCAAACCGAGCATAGTCCGAACCGTGGTTATATCGGCTGGACGCCGTTAACCCGTGATGGTGGGCAAATGCTCAGCCGTGGTATACAGTTGTTCCATGCAACGGATCTTCGCAGTCCGTTTTACAAAGAGTAACGGAGTACATACAGGAGAACATTTATGAAACGTGCGCAGACGCGTAAGACAGCCGGCTTCACCTTAATTGAGCTGCTGATTGTCATTGTCATTTTGGGGTTGCTGGCCAGTCTGGTCGCGCCGCAAATGTTTTCCAAGGTTGACTCATCGAAAATTAAAACCGCTGAGACCCAGATGAAAATGCTGGAGACCTCACTGAATACCTACCGTCTTGATATGGGGCGCTACCCGGAAAGTCTCGACTTGCTGCTGGCCAGCGACGAGGCAAATTGGCAGGGCCCTTATTTCCCGAAAGACGTACCGCCCGACCCCTGGGGCAACGATTATGTGTATCGTATGCCTGGCGATGATGGTGCACCCTTTACCTTGTTGTCCTACGGCGCCGATGGTCGCGAAGGTGGTGAAGAGAATAACGCTGATATTATTCACCAATAAGTGACGCTTATGAGCCTAGCCAATGTTTCGCAGTTGTTCACTGAACGTTTTCGGGTCAACGAAGAAGACTTGACCAAGGCTTTGCAATTTCAACATCGCAACGGCGGGCAACTTGAGCAGATACTGGTGCGCATGGGTGCGCTCAGCTCAGAATTCCTACCCGACTATTACGCCCAGGTCTACGAATTACCTCAATTGCAGGAGCGTGAGATCCAGGCGCTCATCGATAACAATGCGCATTGGCAACAATTGCATGAACAGCTGCCCGAAGGCCTGGAGCGCAAGTGTCTGCAACACCATTGCGTGCCCATCGGTTATCAGGACTCGACGCTGCGCGCGGTCTGCACCAACCCCAGTCAGCCGGCGCTGCTGGAATTTGTTGCTAACCAGCAGGTCGAGTTGGCACTGGTGGGTGAAGACGCGTTCAACCAACTGAAAAATCGTTTGCAGCAAGAAACCGAAGGTACCAGCGAGGCGACTGGGCTAACCATGGTCGAAGAAGACCGCTTGCGTGAAATGGCCTCTGAAGCGCCGACCGTGAACCTGCTGAATAATCTCATGGCGAAAGCCCTGCGCCGTCGCGCTTCTGATATGCACATTGAGCCTTGGAAAGGCAAAGGGCGGGTACGCTATCGCATTGACGGCGTGCTGCACGAAGCTGACTTTATTCCTATTCATATGGTGCTGCCGGTCGTCACGCGGCTGAAACTCCTCTCCAGTATGGATATTGCCGAAAAACGCCGCCCGCAGGACGGTAAAATTGAGTTGCGTATCGACGGCCTCAATGTCGATGTGCGGGTCTCGGCTTTGCCAGTGGGTGAAGGCGAGAGCGTGGTCATGCGTTTCCTGCTGCAGGACAACCTTGCCTATGACGTGAAAACTCTGGGCATTGAGCCCGACGTAGAAGCATTGCTGCTGGAAGACATTCAGGCGACCAGCGGGGTGATTCTGCTGACCGGGCCCACAGGTTCGGGTAAGACCACTAGCTTGTATTCGTTCTTGTCGCGCCGCAACGAACCCGACGTAAAAATTATTACCATTGAAGATCCGGTGGAGTATCAGCTCGACGGTATTAATCAGGTGCAGGTACAAGGCGATATTGGCTTTAGCTTTGCTCACGCATTGCGCTCGGTGGTACGGCAAGACCCTGACATTATTATGGTCGGTGAGATCCGTGACGCTGAAACCGCGGGCATTGCGCTGCAGTCAGCACTCACCGGGCACCTGGTGTTCAGCACCCTGCATACCAACGACGCCGCCAGCGCCTACACTCGCTTGCTCGACCTCGGCGTGGAAGAGTTTTTACTCTCGGCCGCAATTAAAGTGATTGTCGGTCAGCGCCTGGCCCGTAAACTTTGCCCGCACTGCAAGCAGGTGGACCCTGAGGCAGAAACTGCGTTTCGTAAGTTGAAAATGGACTGGTTGGTGGAACGGTTTGCCGTTCAGCCTCAATTACATAAGGCGGTGGGTTGTGAGAAATGCGCCCATACCGGTTACAGCGGACGGGTCGCACTGATTGAGTACATGCGCTGTGACGAGCAACTGACTGCCTTGCTCGGCGATGCCGAATTTTTAACTAAAGCGCGCCGGCTGAACCGCGAGCGGGGGTATCGCAATCTGCTCGAAGACGGCGTATTGAAAGCGCTGCGCGGTGAGACTACCATCGCTGAAGTGGTGAGGGTGGCAGGCTAATGGCATGGTTCTCGTACGTCGCCTATAACACCAGTGGCGTTGAACAAAAAGGCCGTATTGACGCTGTTGACCTGGAAAGCGCGAAAGCACGTCTGGAAAAACAACAACTGCTGGTAGCCGATATTAAAGAGGCGTCGGGTAGTTTAAATGCCAGTTTGTTCGGTGAGCGCGGGCTGAACGTCAGCGACGTTGAGTTCTTTACTGCCGAGCTGAGTTTATTGCTGACCTCGGGCCTGCGGGTCGACAAAGGCCTGGAGATACTGCTGCATAATGTGGAAAAACCAGCGCTGCGCGACCTGCTGCAGGATGTGCTGCAACAACTGAAACAAGGTCACAAGCTGTCGGAGAGTTTGGCGAAGTTCCCGGTATTCAGCTCGCTTTACATTGGCTTGGTGGAAATTGCCGAAGAAACCGGTGAGCTGGCCGCCACCTTTCAGCGTCTGGCGGCAGAGCTGCATTACCAGATGGAGCTACGCGATAAAATCAAACAGGCGTTGGTATACCCCGCAGTGATCCTCACTGTCTGTATTGCCGCTATCGTTTTTATTTTCAATTTTGTGGTACCGAATCTCACCTCATTGTTTCAGGACGCGGAAAACCTGCCGGGTTATACCGTTGCTCTGTTGGCGGTCAGCGACTTTTTCACCACCTATCAGTGGTGGCTACTGCTTGGGTTGATCGTTGGCGGCTTCGCCTTATGGCGCTATCGCGAACATTCAGCCGTGCAACGCCTTGGCAACTGGTGCCGCGAACGTCTGCCGGTGGTCAAAGGCGCGAATATTCTGGTCGAGCGCATTCGTTTTAACGCGGCGTTGAACGTGATGCTCAATTCCGGCGTTGCCATTGACCGTAGTATGAAACTGGCGGCGCGTACCTTGCGCACCGAGTCATTGCAGGCAGAAGTGACCCGGGCGGCAGAGCGCGTAAACCGAGGCGACAGCCTGGCGGAGTGTTTAAGTGAGTCGCGCCTCTACCCACCGTATTTTGCCGCGTTGCTGGCCATTGGCGAAGAAAGTGGCGAACTGGCCCGGGTATTTGGGGAAATTGCCGATCGTTCGCGGCGTACGTTTTACAGCTGGGTCACCCGCTTTACCAGTTTGCTGGAACCTGCACTTATCTTATTTATGGGGGCTGTGGTCGGCTCGATCGTCGTCGTTATGATGCTGAGTATCTCGGCCGTCACAGACATGCCAATATGACGGGCCCCACACCTCGTTACGGCTTTACGCTTATTGAACTACTGGTGGTCATGGCCATCATCGCCATCGCCGCCACCCTTATTGGCCCGGTTGCCCTGAATCAGTACCAGCGCAGCCAGCAAACCGCCGAACGCGAAACCCTGCTGCGCCTGCTCGACCACTACACCTTCACCGCCTATAGCCACAACCAGAGCTTTACCCTGCTGGCCGACGGCCCCAAAATAGTTATCCACAAAGGGCTGCCCCCTCTGGATAAGTGGCGCGAGGGTAGTGCGGGCGCGGGGTTGGTGCAGGCGCTGGAATTTGAGTTTTTGCGTTTTCCACAGCAGCAGATGGTGCTGAACCGGCACGGTTTCTGGCAGCCGGCCGTGCTTGAGTGGCGCGAGGGTGAGCGCGCGCAAAATACCACGCTCAACATGGCGCTGGTCGAAAGCGGAGGTGATGATGCGCCGCGCGAGTGAGGGCTTCACGCTAATAGAGATTTTGGTGGCGATGACGATTTTGTTCGCCACCGTCGTTACCGGTGTCATTGCCTTTCAGAATAATATGCAGAACTCGGTGAAAGCGGCCGAGGTAATGCACGTGCTGAGTCAGGTCGACGCGGCGCGCAGCTCGATTCGCTTTACTCTGCAGCACGAGCAGCAAACCAGCGGGGCCGACCTTTATACCCAGGACGTGAAAGTTGACTGGCAGGCAAATGAGGTTGCGTACTTGCCACCGGCGCCCTTTTTCGATGAGGACACCGGCAGCTTTAATCAATTCGCGCCGCGCTTCCATTTATACGCCATCACCCTGACCATGCAGTATGGCAGTACCAAAAGGGTGTTTAACTACGAGGAGCTGGTATGGGACGAAACCATGCAACAAGCGGCTTCACCTTAGTTGAGACACTGATTGCCATGGTGTTGCTGAGCCTGCTGATGATTAGCGGCGCGCTGGCATATGACTATTTCAGCCAGAACTGGCAGCGCAACAAAGGGCTGGCAGACGTGACACTGGAGCGCCACCATTTGCTGACTTTGGTGCAAAAAGTCAGTTGGAACACTTACGCCAAAACGGTCGCCATGGGCAATGAGCGCTACGGCTTTTATTTTCTTGGGCGTGACGATGGTTTTACCGCAGTGTCGCAAATTAGCGTGCAACATCCGGACCTGCCGGCAGTCTACCGTATTTTCCGCGAGCCCAATGGTCGCAACGGCTACCGGCTGGTGTATGAAGAAGCAGTGCTGCGCGACACCTATTTGACCAATGCCGATCAGCAGCTCCCTTTTAACTTTCGTCGCATTCTTTATGACAATATCGAACAGCTAAGCTTTGACTATTATGGCTATCAGTCACTGACTGAACGCAACGCGACCGTGGCGGGCGATATGGGCGAAACCTTCCAGTTAGAGTGGTTTAGTGAATACGACGGGCTGCAACGCTCACTGCACCCGCAGGCGGTGGCGATTAACTTAAATGGCTTTCGCTGGCTGATTGAAGTGCCGGACACCGTCGAGCAGGCAATGTCGGGGTATAACACTGATGTATAAGCCAACCGGACAACAGCAACAGGGCATGGCATTGTTTCAGGTACTGCTGATAGTGGCGATTATTTCGGTGCTTCTCATTATTATGAGTCAGCAGACGCAAAGTTCGGTGGCGCGGGCGCAGCAAATGCAGGACCAACTGGAATTGCAACTGGCGCTCGACTCCAGCGCCGCTTACATGGACAGCCTGCTGATCAGCAATGAATGGCTAAGCGCCCGCAAGGACCAGCAAAACCCGCTTTATGGCATCAATTTTTATAGCCACGCCACGCGTATGCCGCTACCGCAACGGCTCGCCTATGCACCGTTGAATTATCAGGTCACACTGGCGCTACAAAACGAAGCCAGTTTAATTGACCTCAATTTCAGCACCAGCAAGCTTCAGAAGCTGCTGATACATCTGGGTAAAGCCGAGCCTGAGGCGCGTCGTCTTGCCCAAACCGTGCGCGACTGGGTGAGCTCCGGCGGCGGCCGCACATTGCAGGCCATTGCTGAGCTAAGCCAGCTACCGGGCTGGCAGGTGAGTGACGTCGAGCTTATCCGTCCTTACGTCTCAGTACGCGCGCCGATCTTTAATCCGGCCTGGATGCCAGACGGCCTCTTGCCTGTATTGCTTAGCCCATGGCAAGCTGATAGTATCGTTTCATTACGAGAAAACAACGAAGTTTCAGCGGGTTTATTACAAGAGTTTTACCCGGAAACCGACCCCCTCGATAGCGGCGTTTTTCCAGGAGAGTCGCAGCGTATGTGGTTGACTGCTGAGCCTCAGGGACTAAGCCTTTATAGAGAGGTAGATTACCGGCCAAGAAATCCGAGTCCGCTGCGTTCTCACGCGACCTATTACCAGCTAAAAGAATAAAAATAAATGGCAGAAACCACGACGGCTAAAGCAGCAAATAAGTCAGCAAGCAAAGTATCGAACCGGCTTCGGCAGGGTTTTGCCGCGCTGGTCTGGCGCGTCAACCGGCAGTTGCAGTGGTTTCAGGGCGCCCATACCGAGCCCAAGCCACCGCCCAAACGGCGTTGCCCGTGCCTGGTGATAGCCCGCGGCCTTTATAGCGAGAGTTGGCACAGCTACAACATACGCTCGCAACGCGCGCTGCATAAAATACTCAAACAAAAATATGGCGATGCCGCCAACGTCCAGTTTTTTATCGGCCCCTGGCACCAGAATCAGCGCAAAGTACTTCTCATCGAACTCAACAACACCGCGCTCTCGCTCAAAGAAAAAGCTCTTACCTTATTACCTGAATCGCTTGTCCTTAGTGCCGCACTCGCTCCCGGATTATACGAAATCAATGATGGCGAGCATCAATATTACCTTTACAAGCAGCTTTATAAACAAGAAAGCCAGTGGCAAACACTGCTGCGCTCAGGACTGGTCAACAACCTCGAAAAAGCCCGGCTGGCTTTAGGCTGTAGCGCCGAACAGCAAGCCACGCAGCTTACGCAGCGCCAACTGGCAGCGTTAACCCCACGCGGTGTGGCGAAACTCGGCTTTAATTACTGGCAACAGGGTTTGCAGCAGCAACAAGGTCAGCGTGGCCGGCAGCTGCCCTGGCAACAGCTGGGGCTGACAGTAGCGGGTATTGGCGCGGTGTATCTGTTGCTGAGTAGCGTGTATTTAGGCGTCATGAATCAGCGCATTGACAGTGAGCTGGAGCAGGTGACACCGCAGGTCAGTAACTTGCTCGATCAGCAACAGCAGTTGCAGCAGGCACAACAGGCATTAACCGAGCTGCGTGGCGAGTTTGTCAACGCGCAGCGAGTGAATGCCTTCTGGGAAGTCTTTGCCGCCGCCGCACAAACTGAAAATAACCGCATTACCTACCTGCAAAGTAATGACAGCAATCTGGTCTTGGGCGGCGAGATTCCGGAAGCACTGCCGTTGTTGCGTCAGTTGCATGACCTGCCGCAGGTGGCCACGGCCGAGTTTGCCTCACCTCCGCGTAATGCCAGAACTGGCCAGCAGTACCGGATCACTATGGAGCTGACGGGGGAGGGCCAGGGCAATGACTAAAAGCCAGAAGCAACTACTGTGGGTAGCCGCAGTGCTCGCGGTGCTGCAATTTATTGTCAAGCCAGTACTGAGCTGGCAAGAAGAAGTGAAAACCGAGGCAACGCTGAAGCTCGAGCGCCTGGAGCGCAGTAAACAACTATTGGCCAATGCCGACGAGCTGACCGCGGCGGCTACAACTGCGCAGACAATGAAAGAAGAATTACTGGCGCAGTTTCCGGTGGCTGTCGAAAGCTCCATGTTGCAAATTCAGTTGCAGGGAGAAATTGAAACCCTGCTACGCGGCCAGCGCGTGCGGGTCGAGCAATTTAACTGGATGACCGGGCTGGAGCCGGTGAACAGCAGTTTGCAGGGACTGCGCGCCAAAGTAATTCTGTCGGGACGTCTGCCACAGCTGGTGCAGACGCATCTGCAATTAATGCAGCAAATGCCGACGGTGCAGCATGAAAGCATTGAGATTCGCGGTTCCAATACCCGCCGCAGCGAGCATCGGCTGACCTTGACATTGTTTGTTCCGGTACAGCGTGGAGGTCAGGCATGAGCGTTTGGCAAAGGGTACCGAATCTGGTGAAGGTCTGCGCGGCAGTGGTAGTGCTACTGTGTCTGCTTGATTTTACCCAGCGCGTGTGGATAAGCGCCGAGGTCGATGCGCGTGAGGTCAGTGGCTTTGTAACCACCGGCTATCAGGCACCGCAGCCGCAAGTGTCGGATCAAGTCAGCGCCTTTATCGCGCAACTGACGACCGCCGAGAGTGAAACAGTCGAGGAAGAAAGCCCTGAGCAAAGCGTAGCAGAGCAAACGCCACTCATAGAGGGCGGGGTGAACTTGGGCGACATGCGGGTGCGGGTACGCGCTATTTACGTTTCACAAAAAATGAATAAACGGGTTGCGCTAATTGAAACCCAACATATGAAGGAGCGTCATCTTGAGCTGACGGAGATAGCCGTCGATGACGTACTGAATAACTATAAAGTAAGCACTATTACGGTTGATAGCGTAGTGTTCAGCGGTGACGACGGCAGCGAGCCAGTCGTGGTGCCGGTGTTTGACTATTAACTTAGCTGCAGGACGAGGACATTATGAGTCGAAATTACGTGAGTTCCGCTATCGCATTAGTCGCAGCTTTCAGCTTAATGGGCTGCACGCAAACACCGGACCCCATCGAGGTGAACCCCGCGCGCATGAAAACGGCGCAGGCAGACTATCCTGACGCGGCCGAAGATGCAGGTACCGCACGCCTTGAAACCGATGGTTTTCAGCGTATTGATACACTGAATTATGAGAACTACCGACAGCGCAGCGACAGTGATCCCGCCAGGCAGTTCAGCACCGACGATGCGCACTCATTAAGCGCGCTCGAGCTACCCATGCGTAATTTTATCGAAACCGTATTCGGCAAGGCGCTCAATACCAACTACGTGATTGCGGTCACCGAAGAACAACGGTTAAAGAGCAATGTCACGCTGAATCTGTCCAATGAAGTCAGCTCGCGCGAACTCTTTGAAGTGTCGCGTCAGTTGCTGAACGATAACGGACTTGACCTTACCTACCGTGACAATACCTTCTATATCTATCCGCGCTCGCAGGAACGTACCGACGTAGTAATTGGCTTTGGTCGGCGCTATCAGGACGTACCCGACACCGCCCAGACCATTTTGCAGGTGGTGCCCATGCGCTATGGCATGCGCACCTCACTCGAGCGCACCCTACGCGACCTGAGCACCGCTCGCGTCTCGACCGAGATGGCGCAGAACGCATTTATTGCCGAAGGCACCCGCGCTGAAATCATCCGCTTTTTAGATCTGGTACATTTGCTTGACGTGCCCGCGAATCGCGGCCGCCACATTGCTATGGTAGAGCTCACCTATCTGGCTCCCGAGGAGTACATCAGACAATTGAAGGAGCTGATGGACGGTGAGGGCATTAGCGTGGGCGTACAAGCGGGCCTCGGTGTCGCCATTTTAACCGTGCCGGTCACGCAACTTGGCGCGGTGGCCATGTTTGCCTCGAACGAAGAGGTGCTGGAGCGCGCGCGTTTCTGGACGCAACAGATTGACCAACCCAGCAAAGGCCCGGAAAAAGGCTATTACATTTATCATCCGCGTTATTCACGCGCGTCTGATCTGGGCGAGTCGATTGGTAATTTAATTGGCGGTGGTGGTGGCATGGGCGGCAATATGGCCCGTGATACGCAGTCGGCAATGGGCAGTGACCCGCGTCGCGCCAGCGGCGGTCAAACCGGCCAGGCTCCCGCCGCCAGCTCAGTGCGCACCGATGAAATTAGCATGACCGTTGATGAGCGTTCGAACTCACTGATTTTTTATACCACCGGCGGCGATTACAAAGCGCTGCTTCCGGTCATCCGACGCCTTGATGTCATGCCCAAACAAATCGTGTTAGATGCCACCATCGCCGAAGTTACGCTCACTGACGAATTCTCGCAAGGCTTTGAGTTTGCGTTTCGTAATGGCAAGCTCAGCGGCGGTACGCTGGGAGCTCTTGGCGTGCAGGATATGGGCGGCCTGCGACTGAACTGGGTGGATGGCTTTGATCGCTTTATTGCCAATTTGCAGCAAAGCTCGAATCTGGTGAACGTGATTTCCAACCCAACCCTGGTGGTGCGTGACGGCATTGCCGCCTCTATTCAAGTGGGTAACGACATTCCTACCGTCGGCTCAACCACCTTTACCGACGACCTGCAAAGCCAGACGCAATCGGTCGAATACCGTAAAACCGGTGTTCAGCTAACGGTCACGCCAACCATTAACGCCCAGGGCCTGGTGGTGCTACAAATCGACCAGACCATCTCGAATACCTCGCCGACCGGACCGTCGGTGGCTGGTAACCCGAGTATCTTCGAACGCTCTATTAAGACAGAAGTTATCGCACAAAGTGGTCAGACCGTGCTGCTGGGTGGGTTGATCTCAGAAAACAACTCCAGCGGTGACAGCAAGGTACCATTGCTTGGCGATGTGCCGGTATTAGGTAACTTATTCAAATCTAAGAGCGAATCAAATGAAAAAACCGAGTTAGTCATCTTTATTACCCCCCGTATTATTGAGCGTACAGAGCAATGGGAGGAAATAAGAAAAACTATTGAGGACGGCTTGACAACTATCTCAGTTAACGACTAATCTCAAAGTCACTTTGCAAAAATGTTGAGGCTATGGAAGTGCAAAAAACCATAATTAACAATCTTAACAGCAAAGGTTTTAGGGACTCCGCGTAAAGGAGTTAATCAATTTGAACCGGAGCACTTTGTTGAGTGTTCATGAGCGAGCCTAATCACCTCAGCATCATGACCTGCAACTTGGCTTAGAGCGAAAGTTCAATTTAATCGAAGCGACCGAGTTCTTAATCACAACGAGGTCATTTTGATAACAACAGGGATGAAGGCGGCCAAATTTGCCTGATTCTCTTATTTCATGAAATTGGAGAACATCATGACAAACATGTTTAAACGTTCGCTAATTGCTATGGCACTTGCCGGCGTTAGCACAGGAGCGATGGCTGCAGACGTCACTCCTACTGGTACAACAACAGCGACAAATGAATTCATGTTAACCATGGACCAGATTTTGTCGAAGAGCATCATTATTACGCTGAACGATGAGTACAGCGTAAATGATGAAATTTATCTTCGTTTTGAAGGTGACGCCTATGTTAGCGGTGCACCAAACTCGGTGGATATTGCTTTTGGTGAGCAATTCTGTGAGAACGCTATCTCTGGTATCACCTGCCCTGCCGGCTCAACTGCTCCACCCGCAAGTGCGTCGACCTCTCAGGACGATGTCAACAAGGGCATCAGCCTTGACTACAAAGGCATGATGAATGATCCAAACGGCGATACGGTATTAATTTACCGCGTTTCGCAAATCAACGGTGATAACAACGCTCAGACGAACGACACTACCTACGGTATTGACGTTGAATTCGGTCGTTTCAGCTTTGACGCGCCTACCGTCATTGTCCAAGACGGCGTTATCTTTGACACCTTCTCACGTCTGAACTCAGAACTGTGGCCAACAGTTGCCTTAGGCGACAATATGTTCGACCACGACGTTGTGAGCTTACCAATGATTGCCGAAACTCAGTTGTTCGAAATGGAAGATCAGTTCGAAATCGAAGTGATTGAGCCATTCAACGGCACGTTGAACGTATGGGATTATCGTCGTACGTTTACCGATCCAAGCTGTAACGACCCGCGCACTTGCGCCACGTGGACTGATGACGTCATCATTGAAATCACCAACGCCGGTACGTGGGACTTCTACGTAGACGTTGACCCAGGCACCACAAATCAAGTGCAGTATCGTGTGACCAGCACCAATATGTTTGGCTGGATCGAAAGTGCTGACCCAACTACTGGTGGTGAAGTGACAATCAATAGCGCATGTAGCTATATCACTCACACTGCTGACGAAATGTGGTTCAACTGCCCAGACACGTCAACACAGCTTGACTTCACTGTTGACCTGACCGGTGCACCTGATTCAGCTCAGAATCCGAAACAGGCCGGTGACTTCTCAGTAGAGGGTACTGTGTGGTGGTACAACTATCCTGCACTGTATGCAGATGGTGGTCCTAACCGCACGCCTGAAGATGGTGTACTGAATATACTTCCATTTGGTACCTCTGGAGTAGGTCCAGTGGATGCAGGTATGTGGGCAGTGAATGGTTCAATGACTCACATCCCGTATATGCCTTACTCAGCGCAGTCAACTCAGGGTGAAGTAACACCGATTGGACAAATCATCTATGTGACTAACATTACCCGTGACCCGGGTACAGATGACATTCTGATTGGTAATGACGGCAATGGCGATGACAGCGGTAACGGCGAAGGTCCAACTCCAGATAACTTAAACGTGAATCGTTTAATCTGGGTTGAAGGTATTGACGAAAACGGTAACACATTCGGTCCAACCGAGTTGCCAGTAACTGCCGATCCAGGTGTAACTGGTATTGCTGGTGATGTCCGCGACGTGCTGTTTAACGCTGGCCTGTTAACTAGTAGCAACAAAGTCTCACTGACAATTACCGTTGCTGACTATCCAACGAATATTCAGATTTACTCTGCATATAACGTGAATGGTTCAGACCGTGGTTGGGTACAAAACGATTCAATCCGTACTGATCTGGATCTGTATCGTTTCAACGAAATTCTTGACTAAGACTAGTTGCGAAACTAGCAATAGTTAGAAAAATCGTTAAGATAAAACGCTCCTTCGGGAGCGTTTTTTTTTGATTTTTGGCTCTCGTAAATTGAAACTACGCTGGCTACTTTTATCACTGCTTTCTAAGCGAAACTTCGAAGAAAACTTAATGCAACGTAACGTAGTGACACACTCGACTTGGATGATTGCCGAAAAGGCCCTCAGTATCGGAGTCAATCTGCTTGTAACCATAGGTCTTGCCCGTTGGTTAGGGCCAGAAACTTACGGGCAGCTAAGCTATATCATTGCTTTTGTAGCTTTGCTCGCACCTATATCAGCCTTGGGTTTGCATAGTATTATCATCCGAGAGTTAGGTGAAGCATTAGCTACCGAAAGCAAAGTTCTTACTACAGGATTGGTGCTGCGACTTGCCGGTGGTTTGTTTAGTTTCGTCGTAGTTTTGTTGGTGACAGGTGTGGTTGAACTGAGTGGCAGCGAACGCTTTAGTTTGATACTTATTGCCCTGGCCAGTTCTTTGCACGCCTTTCAAGTTCTTGATTATTACTTTCAGGCAAAAAATCAAGCACAGCCTCTCGTTATGATGCGTACATTCGTCGTGTTAAGCGGAGGAGCCATGAAACTAGCCATAGCCAACTATTTTCCTAGCTTGGAACTAATTGCTGCGGCCTTCGCATATGATTATATTGCCTATGCCTTCGGTTATTGGTTTATCTATCATAAATGTGGCTTTGGGTTGAGCTTGAAATCAGCAGATGCGATTTATGCAAAAGGGTTACTTAAGCAATCAAGTTGGCTAATTCTTTCCGGAATTGCGGCAATAATTTATTTAAAAATCGATCAAGTAATGCTGGGTATATGGGGTGAACGACAGGACGTTGGTATTTACGCTGTAGCCGCAAGGTTATCTGAAGCTTGGTATATATTTGCAACAGTCATAGCAACAGCATACTTCAGCCAATTAGTTTCAGGAAGAAAGAGTAGCCGCAGTCTGTATTATGTTAGGTTACAGCGCGTGACCGATTTATTAGTCATTTTTGCGATTGCCATTGCGTTGACGGTGAGCGCCGTAGCCGGCTGGCTTGTTCCTTGGTTATTTGGAGCCGAATATGAAGAAGCTGTGCCTATTTTACGTATTCACATTTGGGCTTCAGTTTTTGTTTTTATGCGCGCGGTCGCTAGCAAATGGCTCATAGCTGAGCGACTACTTAAATTTTCCCTGCTCAGTCATCTTGGTGGAGCTGTGATAAACGTTGTATTAAATGCGGTATTAATTCCTCACTGGGGAGGTATAGGTGCGGCGGTGGCAACGGTAGTGGCTTATGCTGTAGCTGGCTTTGTGATGTTCTCCACAAGTCGCTCGACACAACCCATGGCGGCCATTATGTTAAAATCTCTCGTCCTCCCTCTTTCCCTTGGCTATCGTTACTGGCCAAAAAAGTATAAACTTAATCAAAATTAGACTAACGAAAAATTTCGCATGGCGACGCTACGTAAAATTGCAAAGGCTATTATCCCCCGACTTTTGATTCAAAAGATACGAGCTTTAAATGATGCGTTGCATAGACGTTTGATTTATCTGTTTGCACCGTCACGGTGGACAGCTTCGCTATATTATTGTTTGTTCAGTACGCGGTTTGGGCGCGAACATCAGGCTCTGTTGCAAGGCCGGATTCGCTATTTGGAATCTTTGAAAGCTGAACCAGATAAGCGAATGAAAAGCCGAGTTCTATTACGGAGAAATATCCACAGACTCGAGAAAGGACTTATTATGCAGCCCCGCAGAAGCAGCTTCGCATCAGCTTACATTGCAGAAACGCTAGCTCAGTTCCAATTTGCAGTTGCAAATCCAGAACAAGACCAAGACGAGTTGCAGTGGGCGCATGACGTTTTAGATGCCTACTTTTCTGTAGTAAAAGACACTCCCACCATAGCAAAAGCCCGCAAACAGTGGGAAACTAGTGTGGGTCGCGGTAGCTCATCAAATAAAAAACCATACCAGTACAAAGAACTGCCCCGAAGTACGATTACCAGGGAGGAGCTGAAGTGTTTGTTTACCCAGCGTCGTTCGGTACGTTGGTTTGATTCAAATCGCAAAGTATCTGGTGATGTTATTGAAAAAGCTGTAGAACTTTCATCACTCGCTCCATCCGCATGTAACCGCCTGCCCTATTCATATTATTACCTTGATACGCCGAAGCGGGCACAAGAAATTGCAGCTCTTGCAGGAGGAACTGTTGGATTCTCTCAGAATATTCAACACCTCATAGTGGTGGTTGGAGATCTTAGCTGTTATCCGTTAGAGCGAGATAGACATTGCATTTATATTGATGCGAGTTTAGCAACGATGCAGCTAATGTTGGCATTTGAAACTATGGGAGTCTCCACTTGCCCAATAAATTGGCCTGATGACGAAGGCCGCGAACAGTTAATGGCCGAACGACTTGGACTTGAGAAATTTCAGCGTCCCGTGATGCTTCTCGCTTTTGGTTATGCTGATCCACAGGGGGGCATTCCTTATTCGGCAAAAAAATCCGCGAACCTGCTGTTAGTAAAGGATTCAGAGTACAGTGCCCATAGTTAGTATATACCTACCTACTAAAAACCGACTTGAACTGCTGAAGCGTGCTATTGCCTCGGTGTTGGCACAGACAGAAACAAACTGGGAACTCATTGTTGTCGATGATGGCTCCACGGATGCGACTCCGGCCTATTTGCAAGAACTGGCACAAGCAGATAAGCGTGTACGTTATATTCGACATGAGTATAGTGTGGGTGCCCCGGCGAGTCGCAATGAAGCTATTTCTGCTGCCCACGCCGAGTTGGTGACAGGTCTTGACGATGATGATGAATTTGTCCAGCAGCGACTAGGGCTTCTTCTTGAAAACTACGACCCGAACTACGCTTTTATTTGCGCTGCAAGCTTCTGGATTAGCGATAGCGGTGAAAAAGTTTTGTGGGATGCAGAAAAAGAATTAACGCTGTCTGATATGATGCGAGAAAACCAGGCTAGTAATCAGGTACTGGTCAGCAAAGAAAAACTGCTCACCATCGGTGGTTTCGACACTGACTTTCAGGCGCTACAGGACTACGACTGCTGGGTACGGCTCATTGAAGCCTTTGGTCCAGCGAAACGTATCGCCACACCGTTAATGAAAGTAAATGTGGGTCACGGACTCACGCGTATTACCGATGATCAAAAAGCAGTCGAAGGTTACCAGTGCTTTTATCAGCGCCACAAAAATAAAATGAGCGCCCGCCAGCGACTACGATTTCAGCTGCGTATAAAAGAGAAAAAATCGCTGTCGCAGGCGAGTAAGCTTCTGTTTCGTGGGCTCACACGTCTCATTTAGGTTGCTTTGCAATAGCCTTAAGGTCTTCGGCGAGCTTGCGCCATGAGAAGGTTTGTTCAGCATGCTGGCGGTTCGCTGTTGCACACGCGATATAATTCTGCGCGGACATTGCAGCATGATGCTCCATAGCGCGGGCCAATGGTTGTGGATCGGGGTGTTTGACAAATGTGCAATGCGCATCGGTCATTAAGTCGCGGCTGGCAGTATTAACGCCTGAGGCTTTGCCGGGCTCAAATGCAATGATCGGTAGACCACTGGCAAGCGCCTCCAGTACGGTTTGACCTAAGGGCTCATATAACGACGAGAGAATATAAGTGTCAGCCAGGCGGTAGTAACGTTCGGTTTCACTAGTGGCGCCGATAAACTTCACCCGCTCAGACACCTGCAAACGAGACGCCAGTGATTTGAGTATTGGCATGTCGACACCATCGCCAAGAATCCAAAGCTCGGCATCAGCAGGTCCTTCGGCAAGCGCTGCAATCGCCAGGTGGAAGCCCTTCACCCCGACGCAGCGGCCGACACACAAAAAGACATGGTGCTCTGCGTTTCGGCTCAGGCCCTGAGCTACGCGCTGACGGCGTTTTTCTGCAGGATCTACAGGCGAAAAGCGCTCTAAATCGACACCCGGCTTGGTCAGGTGTATGTCGCGTTTGAAGCCAAGCTGGCGTAACTGTTCAACCATGTTATGGCTGAATACAGCGACATGACTCGCACGTTTAAGCGCAGCAAGTTGCAACAAATGATGATAATACCAGCGCAGCCGGTACTTAATACCGGCACTTTGTTGGTACTTGGGCGCATTCTGAAATTTAATAACACCGGGAACCAGATAAACCGTGGGTTGCACGCCTGCCAGTGAAGCTAACAGCTGATTGTAATGGTAGCGGCAAACCATAAAAGCGCCGGGATGCTTTTTATGGTAATTGCGATAAAGCTTGAAGGCATTATAAGCGGAGCGCACAACACTGGGCATTAAGCCTTTGCCGCGTGCTTCGTAACGACTCACATCCACGCCGCGCACCCGTTCCTGTGCGTCCAGTGCGGTCTGATTGCCTGAGGGAATGTCAGAGGTGAGAACTTCTGGTTGATAACCAAGCTCTTCGTACGCTTTGGCAAGATAAAGAAGTGAATTTTCAACCCCACCAATATGCGGGAAAAATAAATTACTTGTTAATGCCACGGGAGACCGTTCTTGCTCTGCTTGCTTTAGGCTACTCATACAATCCCTTGTTTTGATCAGAGGTGGTTGTTTCTTTAGCGCGAGGCCTAGTTTACTATGAACTGGCAAGTGAATGAACTAGCAGCCCGCAACTAGTGAACTGTGCTCTATGTTCGGGCTATACTAGCGCGCATGAAATCCGATTGAACGACAAAAGTGAAAATAATGAAAACAGCACAACGCCCTGATGATGTAATTCACTTAAGCAAATTTTTCGCCCTGCTATGGCAGCGAAAGTTTTTGATTGTGTTAACCGCATTCATCGTCGGTGGTGCGGCCTATGCCTACTCTCTGACGCTGCCGAACATTTACCGGACCGAAGTTATTACGATAGTGCCAAACTCACAAAGTGGCCCCTCGTTGCCGAACATGGGCGGCTCGCTAGGCGGACTGATGGGACTGGCGAACCTTGGCGGTGGCGACTCGGCGAAACTACGTCTTGAACAAGTGGAAGAGCTGATTAAGTCGCGTGCCTTCTTACACAATTTTATCGAAAAATATCAACTTAAAGCTGATCTTTATGCCGCGATTGACTGGCAAGAAGAGAGCAACACCATTGTTTATGATACCGAGCTTTATAACCCAGAGACTCAAACCTGGGTGGTACGTGAGCCAACCCCGTGGCAGTTATATGGCCGTTTTCTGGAAGCCATGAAGGTTACGATATTATTTAATAAAAATATGCTGAAGTTAAATATTGACCATGTCTCTCCGCATGTTGCGCAGAACTGGGCAACATGGCTCATTGATGAACTTAATACTTTCTATAAATTACGCAGCGCAGAAGAAGCTAAAGAAAGCATTCGTTATCTGGAAAATGCGGTAACGGAAACCGAATTTATTTTCTTGCGTGATGTGTTCTCAACACTTCTGGAAGAACAAATTAAAAAAGATATGCTCGTAGAAGTGAAAGCGGAGTACGCGTTTGAAACGTTGGCCCCCGCTGTCCTTCCTGAAAGTAAAAGCCATCCGAAGCGCACAGTTATTGGCATTTTAGGTGTCATTATCGGTGGTCTGCTGGGAATAATTCTGGCCTCAGTACTGGGTTTACGTGACCGCCTGAAACGCGACTAACTTTATGCAGTTTTTGCTTCAGACCATAGCAAATCACGAGCGATTAATTTCGTTCAACTTAAGCCATCTCACGCTATTTGCTATGGCATTTTTATTATGGGTCGACACTCTTACTGGCATGAGTGTTTACTATGGCGTTGGTATTGGCTCCATATCCATGCTGTACAAGCTAATGATCATCGGGCTTGTTTTTGTGATCATTGGCAGTCATTCTCCGCGTCTGCTGGCGCTGTTTTTGTTTGGCTTCATTATTCTCCTCATTGGCCCGAGCCAGTCATTTCTGACGTTTGGTGAGTCCAAGTACTACTTTGATGATATTAGCTACGCACTTAAGTTACTTACACCGGTACTTATTTTTAGCTTTATGTTCATCATCAAGCGCAGTTATCCTGAACTTATCAATTATTGGTTGCCGGTCATACTTTTTAGTAATTTTGCTGCGGTGATCTTTAATCTCGTGTTGGGAAAGCTTGGCTTTGGCTGGCCTTCTTATAGCGGAACCGCAGGACAACCCGGAATCGGCGTAAACGGGTTTTACGTCGCAGGTAATGAGCTCAGTGCCTGCTTCGTTTTGTTATATGGTTTTGTTTTGCATCATGTCTGGCTGCATAGATCCAAATGGAGTTATGTAATGGTTGCCCTCAGCGCGCTTTACTTCGGTGCTGCAATTGCGACCAAGACAGCCATGCTTGCCTCCTTGTTGCTGGTTTTTCTGGTGCCGTTAATTAACGAGCGCGAACACCTGTTTAAATTTACAAAGTTAAAGCTCGCTCTACTGGGCCCGTTTCTGATAGTTACTTTTGGCGTGGTATTGTTCATTGAAGCGGTACTCACCAGCATCGGCTTATGGGAAAAGTTTACCTGGATTATTGCCGAGAAAGGTGTGTTAACGCTTATTGTGTCAGGACGTGATGAAAAGGCTTCACAACTTTTGGCGTATTTTGAGCAGTATGCTTCGGTTTGGGATTACTTATGGGGTATCGGTGCTTCAGGTATTACTCACTTTGAACCCATTTTCTACGGCGCTGAAGTTGACCCTGTCGATATTTTTATCTGGTTCGGTTTTACCGGTGTGTTAATTGTTCTGGCGGGTATCGTAGTTATGAATTACCTTGCAGTTCGAGCTATTCGTAGTCCAGCATTTTATCCCCCGATTATTGTTCTTGTGAATCTGATTTTATTACTCTTAAGTCTGATAAGCGGTCACATCTGGGCGTCCGGAATGTTAGGTATTCTGTGGGGTGCTTTTAACGGACTTATTTTCGTACAAAATGAGAGAGTGGAGGCTGCGTGAAGTATCGCGGTGACATCGACGGGTTAAGAGCGATTGCCGTGTTGGTGGTGATTGCATTTCATGCCGGTATAACTACCTTCGCGGGTGGTTATATTGGTGTCGATGTGTTTTTTGTTATTAGCGGCTACCTTATTACTACGCTAATCAGCCAGGAAATGCAGCAGCAGCGCTTTTCATTTGTGAAATTCTACAAACGTCGTATCGCGCGGTTACTACCTGCTCTTGCAATTACACTGTTTGTGGTTTTTTGCCTTGGATTCGTTTTTTACAATACTCATTCGTTTGATAATTTAGGCAAACAGATTTTCTTTAGTGCTTTTGGCGCCGCCAATATCTTTTTTGCCGGAGGCGAAGATTATTTTGCCTCCGGGGTAGCTAATCAGCCACTCATACATCTTTGGTCGCTTGGTGTTGAGGAGCAGTTCTACGTGGTTTGGCCGGTTTTGCTGCTGATTATTTACAAGGTGCGTCCACAATGGCTCATGCCGGCAACAGTAGTGCTACTGCTTTTTTCGCTGTTAATCTCCGAGCTAGCCGCAGCAAACGCGACACCTGCGAGCTATTTTATGCCCCAGTACCGCGCATTTGAGCTGTTGATTGGCGCACTCACCGGGCTCTTGCTGCTTCGCTATGACTCGAAACAGCTCCCCAACGCCTTACGAATTGCCCTCCAGGGGCTTGGTCTGTTGCTTATTTTTGTGCCCATTTTACTTTTAAATGAGCACTCAAAATTTCCTGGCGTTAATGCTCTTTGGCCCTGTATTGGTACAGCGCTCCTTATCGCGTTTCCAAGTGACTCGGTAATCACGCGCTTGTTGGCAAACAAAGTTATGGTGCTGATCGGCCTTATTTCCTATCCACTGTACCTTTATCATCAGCCGATGATTTCATTCTTACACGTTTGGGACATTGAGCTGGCGCCTTACACAATGTTCGTTACAGTGACGTTGTTTACCGGAGTCTTAGCCTGGCTTACATACCAATATATAGAGACCCCGGTACGGCGGGTAACGAGTCGCGGAGGTTTATGGCCAAAGCGCACCACGGTGGCAGGCTTGGTTTTGACGATTCCGGTATTCGCTATCGCAGGGGCTGGTGTAGCAAAAACTGATGGTTTACCAGCACGATTTGAAGTCCTGAATCCTTTTGCAGTGAAGCTTAATGAAATGCATGCAATGCCTTTTCATGAACATTTTCAGGAAGGTTGGCAAGTAAACGAGCCGCCAAAAGCAAAGCTGCTGTTTATTGGCGACTCAGTGATGCAGCAATATGTTGAGCCCCTGGCAGCTGCACTTGGCTATGAGAAAGATGAAATCGAAACCGTTACGCGTGGGCTTTGTGTCATGCTCAAAGGAGTCGACTACGTTGATCAGATTTCTGATATACCGTGCGGTGGTTTGCGTGAACAGCTATACCAGCTAGATAGCAGCTATGAGCATGTAATTATCTCGCAGGCCTGGCAAGGGTATGGTCCCAATGTGAAAAATTATGAGCCGGAGGCAAAGAATCTCTTCGACCGGTGGCATGGCCTTTTGGCGGCCACCGTGGAGCACTTCCGTGGTCGTGCTCAGGTCATCACAGTTGTCGGCATGCACCCAATTATTGACGGTACCGCGGGCATTCGCGGAACTGTCTTGATCGATCCGCAAAGTTACCGGGAGCGCATTAAGCAGCTTAGCTTCGCTCACCCGCAAAGGCTGCGTGAGGGACGGGAGTTTTTTGAAGGCTTTGCTGCGACAAACCATATTAACGTTATTCATCCTGAAGACATTTTTTGTGCGTCTGACTGTGTGCTGAATAGCGAGCAATGGTCCTACTTCGGTGATTCAGTCCACATTTCCAAGGCTGCGGTGCCGTTCGTTGAAAGACGTTTTCGCCAGCTGTTCAACGACACGAAAGAGTTTGCCAATGCAGCAAAATAAACTGACGGTTGAGGTGAAAGGCATAAGCTTTGCCAATAGGGGGGCAGAGCTTATGCTGAGTGCGGTTAAAGAACAGTTTATGCGCAGAGGCATCGACGCACATATTGTGGTTGAACCTAATGGTAATTATATTCGGCGTTGCCGATATGAGGTGTGGCAAAAGCCGCAACTCATACTTAAAAGAGTTAACGTATTAAAACCTCTGGCCTGGCTGCCAAAAAGTCTTCGTCGGCGTTTGGGAATTATAACGGACAGTGAAATTGATGTCGTACTGGACGCCTCGGGCTTTTCTTATGGCGACTTCTGGCCACACAAAGTGGCGTGGGATCGTCTTGCGAAACCAATAAAGCAGCTTAAGCGACGCGGAGTACCGGTAATCGTTTTGCCTCAGGCTTTGGGCCCTTTTACACATACGGCCAGTGCTAAACCTTTTCGTCGTATTCTGAAATATGCTGATCTGATCTTTGCGCGTGATGCGCAGTCTCTGAGTTATGCCCGGGCACTAAGTTGCCGCAGTGATAATCTTTTCTATTGTCCGGATTTTACCTGTCTGGTTGCGCCACAAGGCATACCTGAACTGACCCCGCCCAAAAATGCTGTCTGTTTCATTACAAACGAAAAAATGGCCGCAACCGCGGAGCGTAAACAGGCGTATCTCGACTGGATGATCAGTTTGGTGCAAGCCACACTCAGAAGTGGCCATCAAGCCTACTTCGTCAATCACGGTGGCAGTGCTGACGCCACGCTAGCCCAGCATATTATCGCCAGTGTCGGAGCGCCCGTGGCATTGCTAGAAGCTGAAAACGCCAAGCAAACGAAATGGTTGATTGGTCAAGCGCGCGTGGTCGTTGGTTCTCGTTATCATGCGGTTGTCAGCGCGCTTAGCCAGCGAATACCAGTCGTTGCAACAAGTTGGAGCCATAAGTATCAAGCACTGCTAAATGACTATGAAAGCAGCGAAAGCCTGTTCGCTTGCGATGAAACCGATGCAGCGAGCGCGCGGCTTAATAAGTTACTGAGCGATAATGCATTATACGAGCGTGAGCAACAAAAATTACAGATCTGTGCCGAGCAACAGAAATCGCTGAGTGAGGCGATGTGGCAGCAGGTGTTTGAGTTGCTTGAAGACCAGAAGCTTTAGCTTCTCGACGAGAAAAACTTCAAGAGATGGGGCAAAATGGTGTCAGCCGGATAATTGGTGGCAACATACTCGCGTCCAGCCAAAGAGAAGCGCTTGTGCTCGGCCAGGCAATCCTGAATCGTTACTGCTAGTTTTTGCGGATCGCAGTCATCTACCAGTAGTCCGACACGGCCATGCGGGACAACGTCTGAACAAGGTCCGGTGCGTAACGCAACAACGGGAAGGCCTGCCGACATGGCCTCCAGAAATCCCATGCCAAAGGCGTCGAACTGAGACGGTAAAACAAACATGTCTTGCTGCTGTAAAAGTTCAATTTTTTGTTCGTAGCCAACCCAGCCGGAAAATTGAACACGATTTTCGAGTCCAAGCTCTCGCACACGTCTTTTTAATGCAGCCTGTAACGGTCCGTCGCCCGCAATCGTTAAATGAAAGCGGTCAGGAAGATAAGCCATAGCCTCTATTACCGCGCCAACGTTCTTACCTTCAACTAAGCGGGTCATTGCAAAAAGCTTAATCAGGGAAGGATCCGGCGCTCGATAACTCGCAGACTTAGCGAGTTTTTCGAAACGTTTATCTAACGGGTTGGGCACAATGTGGATGCGCTCGGCTGAAAACTCAAGTTGTTTGAGAAACAGATGTCGCCACCAACTGGACAGGACACAGATGCCATCTGAAATCTTATAAAGTCGGCTGAGCAATAGACGTCCGAGCGGCTTCTGCGCGTAATCGGCCGTCACTGTGGAATGAAACTGAATAAACACTTTTGCGCCACGCCGTTTGGCCATGCGGGCAAGTAAATACTTACGAATCATCGACACCCAGCGCGCACAGTGAATCCAGACCACGTCACCTGGCTTTACCTCGCGCTTAATGCGCCTGGCAGCATGGCGGAAACTGGCGAGCTTTGATTTTGTCTCATTATGCGACTCAATAATGTTAATGCCGGCCTCAGACAGCGTATTGGACTCACAAAAGCCAATAAGGGCGGTACTTATACCACCTTTACCAGACTTTACCGCGGTCGCAATAATGTGAATCATCCGTCGATAAGCCCTTTGGTATCGACCCAGACTTTACCCTCTAACTGGGCTCGGGTAATTGCCTTAAATGGCGCATGGTCTACCAGCAACAGAATAACGTCTGCCTGTTCCAGTGCCGTATTAAGTTCCATTAGCTGCGCGCCGTTAAAACCGGAAGGCAGACTTTTAATATTTGGCTCCACCACCAGAGTACGTCCGGAGTGCTCGGATGCAATGCATTGAGCGATGGCAAGAGCCGGGCTCTCACGTAAGTCATCAATGTTGGCTTTAAAGGCAAGCCCCAGGCATGCAATAACTTTATTTTCAGCGGGGCCGGGCAGGGCTGCGACCTTTGCTTTAACCTGCTCGAGTACCCACTGCGGTTTGTAGTCATTCACTTCGCGAGCAGTGCGGATCAGGCGGGCCTGCTCAGGCGCTGAGCTGACAATAAACCAGGGGTCGACGGCGATGCAGTGACCGCCCACACCCGGGCCTGGCTGTAAGATATTCACCCGCGGGTGGTGATTCGCCAGGCGAATCAATTCCCAGACGTTGATATCAAGCTTATCGCAAATCAGTGATAACTCGTTGGCGAAGGCAATATTGACGTCACGGAAACTGTTCTCGGTCAGCTTAGCCATTTCGGCAGTACGCGCATTAGTGCGCAGGCAGTCGCCTTTTAAAAATATCCGGTATAAATCTGCCGCCTGTTTACTGGCGCGGGGTGAAAGGCCACCAATCACCCGGTCGTTCATGACCAACTCTTCCATCACCTTGCCCGGCAGCACTCGTTCAGGGCAGTAAGCAAGTTGCACGTCCGCCTCATCGCCATGGCTTGAGGGGAAGGTGAGGTCAGGGCGTTCCGCCTGTAACCAGGCTTCCAACTGCTCGGTGGTGCCCACCGGTGAGGTTGATTCCAGGATAATCAAGTTACCGCGTTTCAGCACCGGGGCCAGGTTCTTTGCCGCAGCCTGTATATAAGATAGATCACCGCTTTTATCGGCATTGAATGGTGTCGGAACCGCCATAATAAAGGCATCGGCAGGCTCCGGAGTGGTGACTGCCCGCAATAAGCCGGTTTTTACCGCACTGGCGACCACATCGCCAAGTCCGGGCTCAACAATATGAATCTCGCCTTTATTAATGGTGGCGACGGTCTTTTGATTCACATCCACACCGATCACTTTTACGCCTTGCTTGGCAAAGATTGCCGAGGTGGGTAGACCAATATAACCCAGGCCAATCACCGATACCGTGGTGTCACGACTCATCTGTTAAAGCTCCTTCTTTAAAACGTCGATAATGCGCTGACAGGCCTGGCCATCACCGTAAGGATTGTGCGCGCGGCTCATGGCCTGATAAAGCTCAGTGTCGTCCAATAAGGCGCTGACACCAGCGACAATTTTCTCAACGTTGGTGCCCACTAATTTTACCGTGCCCGCAGCAACAGCCTCCGGACGCTCGGTGGTGTCGCGCATGACCAATACTGGCTTGCCCAGCGAGGGAGCCTCTTCCTGTATGCCGCCGCTGTCGGTCAGAATAACCGAGGCGCGGTTCATTAAATAGACAAAAGGCTCGTAGTCCTGTGGTTGTAATAAGTGCACATTGGGGAAACCGCTCAGTAAACGCTGTACTGGCTCTTGTACGTGCGGATTTAAGTGCACAGGATACACAATTTGCAGTTCGGGGCGTTGCGCGGCAAGCTGGGCGAGGGCCTCGCAGATACGCTCAAAGCCCGCTCCGAAACTCTCCCGACGATGCCCGGTAACCAGCAGCATGGGCTGATCAACGGCAATAGCGGCAAACTTTTCGGCGTAGTATTGTTGTTTGCCAGCATCTGCACGTAATTGCTCACTTACGTGCAAGAGCGCGTCAATGACAGTATTGCCGGTCACATGAATCTGATCTTCGCGAATATTCTCACGTAACAGATTGTCCCGTGCCTTTTTCGTGGGCGCGAAGTGCCAGCGGGTAATTCCTGCAACCAAACGGCGGTTCGCCTCTTCAGGCCAGGGGGAGTAAATATTACCGGTGCGCAGTCCGGCCTCGATGTGGGCAACAGGTATCTGTTTAAAATATGCTGCAAGCCCAGTGGTTAGGGTGGTAAGAGTATCACCGTGCACACAGACCAGATCCGGCTGAAAGTCATGTAACACCGGCTCAATTTCAGTCAGTACGCGTGCGGCAAGCTCATGCAGTGACTGATTGGGGCGCATCAGATTGAGATCGTAGTCAGGTGTCAAAGCAAATAATTTCAGTACCTGATCCAGCATTTCGCGATGTTGCGCGGTGACGCACAACCGTACGTCCCACTGCGCGGGGTCAAGTTGCTGCATCTGTTGCACCAGCGGCGCCATTTTTATTGCTTCGGGACGGGTGCCGAAGACCACCAGAACTTTTTTGGGCATGAAGTTATTCTTTTTATAGTTTATGCGTCAGATGTAATCGCAGATAGCTTAACAGAGCCAGTTGGCGTCCGATACGGCTCGGTTGCGCACAAAGCCGGTAGAACCATTCTAAATGCAGGTCGCAGAATAACTTCGGTGCGCGTTTGCCATAGCCGGTAAAGACATCATAAGTGCCTCCGACCCCCAAATAAAAGGCGTCGGGGTAAACTTTTCGTAAACGCTGAATCAGTTTTTCCTGTTTGGGTGAGCCCATGGCAACACTGACCAGCTTAGGACGGTGCTGCAGCAGCGCGTCATGCAACTGACTCTCGTCTTCGAAATAGCCGTCTATAGCAGCGGCCACGGGCGTGCCCATAGCTTTTAGCTTTTCGGCGCAGGCATTATTGACCTCAGGTTTAGCGCCGATGATCATGACCGGTAACTGCTGTTTCGCAGCTTCGCGCATCAAAGCTTCCCATAATTCGCAACCGGGAATCCGCGTGTTCTCAACACCTTTTTTGCGCATGGTGCGCACCACGCCGGTGCCATCAGCAAAACGTAATGTCGCGGCATTAATTAAATCGCGCAGATCATCGTCGGCGCGTGCGAGCATCACTTTTTCAGGGTTAATGGCAATGCCAAAGCCTGATGTCACGCTACCGTCCGGTTGAATAATGGACTGAACCGCCTCTGTCATTGAAGCAAAAGGGGTCACCTGAAGTCCGCCGACGCTGACCTGTTTGACAGATGTAGAATGCATGTAAAATAGAATCTCTTAAAGAAGTGCAGGCATTCTAGCTAGGCTTACATGAAACTGCAATGTTGCGACTGATGACAATAACCGAGTCAGTAGTTACACTGTCGCGCTGAATGTGGGTGCAAACAATGGGTAAGAAAAGGGAACGCATGAACATTGTTGTGGTTGGAACAGGCTACGTAGGCCTCTCAAATGCAGTATTGCTGGCGCAGCATCACCCGGTGACCGCGGTGGATATTAACGCCGACAAAGTGGCGCTGATCAATGCTGGCAAGAGCCCGATTCAGGATGCTGATATTGAATACTACCTGCAGCATAAGAACTTGCAGCTGAGCGCGACAACTGAGGCAGCCAGCGCCTATGCAAATGCCGACTGGGTACTCATCGCGACGCCGACCGACTACGACCCTGAAACCAATTATTTCAATACCAGCTCGGTCGATGGGGTTCTTAGTCAGGTACTTGAACACAACCCCGACTGCCCAATTGTCATTCGCTCGACCATTCCGGTCGGCTACGTGGTAAAAAAGCGCGCCGAGCTCAGCACTGACCGGGTAGTGTTCGCGCCCGAGTTCCTGCGTGAAGGTAAAGCACTGCATGACAATCTGTTTCCTTCACGAATAATCGTGGGCGAGCGTTCAGCGCGCGCCGAAACCTTTGCACAACTTTTACAACAAGGTGCCCTTAAGCCGGACGTGCCGGTGCAATATACTGAACCCACCGAGGCTGAGGCGATTAAATTATTTGCCAATACCTATCTGGCCATGCGTGTGGCGTTTTTTAATGAGCTTGATACCTACGCCGCGCACCACGCACTGGATACCCGGCAAATTATCGACGGCGTTTGTCTCGATCCGCGTATCGGCGCACATTACAATAACCCTAGTTTTGGTTATGGCGGCTACTGCCTGCCAAAAGATACACGGCAACTGCTGGCGAATTACGATAACGTGCCGCAGGTGATCATTGGCGCCATTGTCGATGCCAATCGCACAAGGAAAGATTTCATTGCGGATGCTATAGTTGCAAGGCAGCCCAATGTCGTGGGTGTCTATCGCCTGGTGATGAAAGCCGGCTCCGATAATTTTCGCTCAAGTGCTATTCAGGGCATTATGAAGCGCTTGCAGGCGAAGGGTATTGAGATAATTGTCTACGAGCCGACCTTAAAAGAAGAAAATTTTTACAATTGTCGTGTTGAAAAAAATTTACAAAACTTTAAAGATAGGTGCGATATAATCATCAGCAACAGGACTGCTGAGGAATTAAGTGACGTGGCAGACAAAGTCTATACTCGCGACATTTATAACAGCGACTAAGAATAAACAGGAACTCGCGAATACATGAATATCTGGATGGTGTTGATAGCCGCTACCGTGTTATCAAGCGTGTTATGTAACATCTTAATTCCCATGGCCTGGCGCACTGCGCTGGTTGACGTACCGTGCGAGCGTAAGCAGCACGGCGTACCCGTACCGCTGGTGGGCGGGCTTGCCGTTTACGGCACCATGTTGATTATGATGGTAGCGCTGCTGCCGTTAGAGGTCGATATTCGGTTATTCCTCGTTTCATCGAGCTTTATGGTGTTAATTGGCGCCCTTGATGACCGCTACGACATCGACCCTGGCGTTCGTTTTATTGCGCAAATGCTGGCTGCGGCAGTCGTGGTGTTTGGCGCAGACGTGCAAATTACCCAACTCGGCAATTTATTTGGTACCGGCGTGATTGAACTGGGCGCCTTCTCAATGCCTTTCACATTGCTATGTATCGTGGCTGCCATGAATGCCTACAACATGATTGATGGCATTGACGGTCTGCTTGGTGCCATGGCAATGGTGGCCTTTGCCGGTATTGTGTTGCTGGCGTTTATGCACTCACAACAGTTGCCCATGCTGGTCGCGACCATTCTGTTTGGTGCCATGATTCCGTATCTGATCCGCAATATTGGTGTTAAATTCCGTCCGGTACGTAAAATCTTTATGGGCGATTCCGGCTCCATGTTAGTGGGTTTTACTGTGGTCTGGATGTTAGTCATGCTGACCCATCCTGAGCGTATTTTGGAGTCGTGGTTTGAGGCAACGCCTGAGATGAGCGCCGTACGGCCGGTCGCGGTGCTATGGCTAATTGCGGTCCCATTAATGGACATGTTCGCCATTCTTGCACGGCGTGTTTTGAAAGGGCAATCGCCGTTCAAACCGGATCGTGAACATTTGCATCATATGTTTATGCGTGCAGGCTTCTCTGCCCGGCGGGCTCTTGCTATCATCAGTGTCATTGCGGTGGTTAAGCTGGCGTTGGGATTGACACTGGAGTGGATGCAAGTGCCGGAAGCTGTTGTATTAAGCTTATTCGTTGCAATATTTGTATTGTATCTGATAATGCTTAAGCATATCTGGAGAGTCGTCTCCTGGGTACGTCGTCACCGCGACATAGAACCATCTAATTAAAATTATAAAATAGGGGAATTAGCGTGAAAGCATGGTTGCAACAAACGCTAACGGCAGCCGCGCTGGCGTTTGTCCTTTTTACTCCGGTACAGGGCGCTAATGCACAAGACCTGTCGGCCTTAACGCCACAGCAAATTCAGCAAATCCAGAAACTGCCGCGTGCGCAGCAAGAAGCGATAGCGCGGCAGTTTGGCATTAACCTCAGCGACCTTGAATCGCTGATGCAGGGTACGGCGTCCAAGGGCAGTAGTCAGGCCGCAACGCCCGGAGAGCGCACCGCAACGCCAAAAGATCTTGAGAGTACCGATCAGCGCCCGCTAAACGAACTTAGTCCAGGCGAGTTGGCGGACCGTCTAGCCGAGAGTGATAACGAGCTTAAGCCTTTCGGGTATAACCTGTTTCAGGGGGAGCCTAGCACCTTTGCACCCATGACCAATGCTCCGGTACCGGCAAATTATGTGTTGGGCATTGGCGATACCCTGCGCATTCAGCTGTACGGCAAAGAAACCCGCACCATTGACGCCGCCATTGATAACGAAGGCAAAATCGTCATCGAAAATCTTGGCCCTATCAGTGTTGCCGGTCTGCGCTACGACGAAGCAAAAGCGCTGATCAAGAGCACTGTTCGTGATCGCATGATCGGTATGGACGCCGCCGTGAGTATGGGCGAACTGCGTAGCATGCAGATTTTTGTCGTCGGCGAAGCCTATAAGCCGGGTGCCTACACCGTGAGCTCATTGACCACTATGAGCCAGGCATTATTTGTCTCAGGTGGAGTCAGCGACATCGCCTCACTACGAAACGTGCAGCTAAAACGCGGCGGCGAGACCGTCGTAACCTTTGACCTTTATAAATTACTCACCGAAGGCGACGCCAGCAACGATGTACGCTTGCAAGCTGGGGACGTGGTGTTTATTCCGACCCGCGGTGCCATGGTCAGCATTTGTGGTGAGGTATTACGTCCGGCGATTTATGAGCTGCTATTTGATGAAACCCTGGCCGACGCGCTGAATTATGCCGGCGGCTTGTTACCGACGGCCTATCGCAAGTCAGTACAGTTGCAGCGCATCAGTGATGGTTCACGGCGCGTGCAGACCGTTGACTTAACCGCGAAGAAAGTCACCACGCCACTACAAGGTGGTGATGAAATTACCGTGTTGCCGGTTGCCCGGGACACTGTCGACAGCGTAATGGTGGTGGGTGCTGCGGTGCGGCCGGGCGTCTATGAATGGCGTGAAGAGCTGCGCATCAATGACCTTTTATCAAGCGTTGAGGGCGCGCTGTTACCTATCACCGACCTGACCTATGGTATTGTGGTACGAAGCAGCGACGATCGGCGCACCATCAAAGTGTTACAATTCGATGTAGCACGTGCTATTCAGGGTAGCGAAGCGGCCAATCTGAAGTTACAGCCGCGCGATCAGTTGGTACTCTTTAGTCGGTATGAGTCGGCAAAAGCCGAAGAAAATCAGCTCAGTGCCTGGCTGAAGTCAGAGGGCGATCGCCAGCGTGAAGAGCGCGAGCGCGTGCTTGAAGTATACCGCAAGCAATACCTGCAAAAGCTGATCACCGATGATTCTGAGTTCTCACAGTTGCTGGAGCAAGCTACTCCGGTACGCTCAGAAGAGCTTGATAGTCAGCTAAGCTCGCTGTTTGCCGTTGAAGATGGCGACCAGCAGCGCCCCGCCGATTATTACGCCAAATTCTCACGCCATAACCTGCTGCAACCCATTCTGTATCAGTTGCGTAACCAGTACAGTGCTACCGGTACTTTGCCACTGGTATTTGTCGATGGCGAAGTGCGCTATCCGGGTATTTATCCACTGGTAGAAAATGCCACCGCACAGCGCGCTATTGTTGCCGCAGGCGGCTTGAAAGAATCAGCGTATCTGGCCCGTGCGGAGATTACCCGTACGCAATTACGTAGTGGTGAAGCCGAAGCGGTCTATTTGCCGTTTAGCCTGGCGGAAGTCTTACAGGGCGAAGAGACAGTTGCGCTGCAAGGTCGTGACCGTATTCAGATTTTATCGATTCCGCAGTGGCAAAATACGTTGCAAGTACGCCTGGAAGGTGAGGTGCGCTTCCCGGGTACCTATACCATTCGCCGTGGCGAGACCTTACAGGGCTTGCTCGACCGAGCCGGTGGGCTGACCGAGTATGCCTTTATTGGCGGCTCTATTTTTACCCGTGTCGACCTGCGTGATGCTGAACGCCGCCGCTTAGACGAGCTGGCGCAACAATTGCGCCGCGAAATTGCCTCAAATGTGATTACCGACAGTGGCACGCAAATCGCTTATGGCGAAATGAATCAGTTGCTGAGCGATTTGACCAATGTCGATGCTGTGGGTCGTCTGATCATTGACCTTGAGGATGTGATCGGCAAAGGCAAACGCACCGCCGATATTCAGCTAAAAGACGGCGATCGTCTGTTTGTGCCAACAGTGCAAAATACCGTGTCGATTATTGGCGAAGTACAGCTGGCAAGCTCGTATCAGTACGAGTCGGGCGTATCTCTGGAGCAATATATTGAGCGCGCCGGCGGCATGCGCCAGAAAGCAGATGATGAGCGTATTTACATTGTCAAAGCGAACGGCCGCGTGGTGGTGCCCGAGCGCCGTTCGTGGTTCAGCTCCGGCACGACCAATGAGGTCGAGCCGGGCGACACCATTGTGGTGCCCATGGACACCCAGTACATGAACAACATCGAGCTGTGGACCACCGCCACCCAAATCATGTATCAGGTCGGCGTGGCATTGGCGGCGTTAAGCGGACTCTGATGCCGGCCCTGTCGTCGACGGGCCGGGCAACCAATGTACCAACGGATGAACAATGCAAGTAACAACGGACTATTTAAATCTTGACGCAACTTTCCAGGGCCTCTCTGTCTCCGACATTGAGGCCTTTGCGGCAAAGCGTCTGCCAAAACACTTTAATGAAGCCCGCGCGCAACTACTCAAAGGCGAGTACGAAAACCCCAGCGAAGGGCGCAAAGTCAGCCACGTACTTAACCGCAGCCGCCACTCGGTCGTTGCTGCCGGGGGCGGACGCAACCGCTTCAGTGAAATCGTCCGCACCCTGCGCGCTGGCAAATGGCTGGGCGCTACCGGCAAGCCAATCAAAGATGTCGTCAACATTGGCGTGGGCGGCTCTGATCTGGGCCCCATGATGGGCAGCTTCGCCTTAAAAGAATTTGCCGACGACAATGTGAACCATAAGCTCAACGTGCATTTTGTCAGCTCTATGGACGGTGGTCAGCTGTACGCTGTGCTACCTATTGTCGACCCGGAAACCACGCTGTTTATCATTGCCTCAAAAAGCTTCAGCACCATCGACACCCTGGCCAATGTAGATACCGTCAAGCGCTGGGTAGAACCTAAGCTGAACCAGGACCAGTGGCTGGACAAACACGTAATTGGCGTTTCCAGCAACAACAAAGCCATGACCGACTTTGGCATTCCGGCCAGCCAGCAACTGAGTTTTGCCGATTCAGTAGGCGGCCGTTATTCACTCTGGTCAGCTATTGGCCTGCCGATTGCGCTGAGCATTGGCGCTAATCAGTTTGCCAAAATGCTCGACGGCGCGCACGCCATGGACGAGCACTTTGGTAGCGCGCCACTTATGGAAAATATTCCGCTGCTGCTGGCGCTGCTGGGTGTGTACAACCGCGAAGAGCGCGGCCTGAATAACGTTGCAATATTGCCTTACGACGGACGTTTACGCTACCTGCCCAGCTACCTGCAGCAACTTGACATGGAAAGTAACGGCAAACAAAAAGATCGCGACGGCAAGCTCATTGATTACCCCACCGGCCCTATTATCTGGGGCGGTTTCGGCCCGAATGGCCAACATGCGTTTTTTCAGCATCTGCACCAGGGCTATGACAAGTTCACCGCCGACTTTATTGCCGTATTGCACCGCAAGGCACCGGGCTTTAACCCAAGTGTGCAGCAGGGCCTGAAGCAACAGCAAATCTTGTCGGTTGCCAACTGCCTGGCGCACCGCCGGCTGATGTGGTTCGGCGACGGCCCGACCTATCCGGGCAAGCATCCGTCGAATTTGCTGTATGTCGATGAGCTGACCCCGCAAAGCTTCGGCGCATTGATTGCCGCGTATGAGCACAAGATCTTCGCCCAAGGTGTGATCTGGAACCTAAATTCATTCGATCAACCGGGTGTTGAAGAAGGGAAAAAAATTGCCAAATCGGTGCTCGCCGTGTTGAATGGGGAAAGCGACGCGCAGTTTGACGAGAGCACGGACAGTATTATCAAGAGGGTGTAATGAACAGTCCCAAGAAGCATATTCTGTGTGAAGATCCTGTTGTTTACATTATAGATGACTTTTTTACCGAGTCCGAAGGCCGGCAGCTTGTGAACGCCGCTGCGGCGCAGATGGACAGGGCCAAGGTGAGCTCTGATACAGAGGGCGTGTTAAGCAACGCGCGCACTAATCAACTGGCTTGGGTTCGTCACACCCAGAATATGATTATTACTGATCTCGGCGCCCGCATTGCCCGGCAAGTCGGCCTGCCGCTTGGCAACGCTGAAAGCTTTCAGGTCATTCACTACGGGAAAGATCAGGAATACCGCGCGCACTTCGATGCCTATGACATGAATACCGAGCGCGGCAAGCGCTGCACCGCTCGCGGTGGCCAGCGACTGTACACGGCGCTTGGCTATGTAAATTCGCCAGAGGGCGGCGGTTCGACATTCTTCCCCAAGCTCAATATTAACGTGGCGGCGAAGCCCGGTCGCTTGCTGGTATTTAAAAATACGGTTGGCGATACCACCGACGTACACCCCAAGAGTCTGCACGCCGGCATGCCAGTGACCGCCGGTGAAAAGTGGGCCTTTAATTTGTGGTTTCACGAGCGGGAGTTTAAATAAGTGCGACGTTTGTTAGCCGCAGTTGCTCTTTGTTCAGGACTAGTGTCGTTTAGCGCTTCGGTGCAGGCAACCCCCTGGCTGGACGCTGAAGAGCTGCATGTACGCCATTCGCTACAGGTTCTTGCCGACGCAGGCTTATTAAGCGCTCCGGTGACCACTTTCCCGGTTATGTGGCGGCCACTAATTGCTGACCTTGAAGCTATTAACCCCGATCAACTGACCGAGCTGCAGCAAGTGGCCTACTACAAGCTGATGGCGCTGCTGAGTTACCATAAGGGCGGCTCGTACACTGGCCTGCGCCTGGCAGGCGTCACCGACACCGGGGCGCAGCCAAGTTATAGCCGTCCCATGGAAGGTAATGCCTCGGCGGCCATTACGCATGAACAAATTGGCGAGCATGTGGCGGGGCGCTTGCGCGCAACCTATCGCGACAGCTCTTTAAGTCTTAACCCACGGGTCGAAACTGAAAACCTAAGCTGGCAGGGTAGTTATGCCGCCGCCATGATCGGCGACGTTATGGTAAGTGCCGATCAACTGGAAACCTGGTGGTCACCTGGCTCGGCGCACGACGGCCTGCATACGGTCAGCACCTTGCCGCTGCGTGGGGTACGTAGTATTTACGCGCCAAGCGGCGATAACGCATTGAGCTCCTTTTCCTTTGCGGCTTTTTATGGCGAGAGTGAAGAACGCTTTTTGCTCGACCCGGCCACGCAAAACTGGCAGCGCGAAGAGGCCTACGGCGCGCGCCTGGGCTGGCGCGCCCTCGAACGTCTCGAACTGGGACTGCATTACACCGCCTCTGAGCTGGCTGATACCTCAGACAACTGGGTGTTTGATGCGCGACTCAGCCTGCCGTTGCAGCTGAACTTTTACGGCAGCATCAGCGAGCATGACGTCAATGGCCTAAGCGCCAATGGCCATATGGTAGGGCTCGACTGGAGCTTTTCAGAGCCAGCGAAACTTTCGCGGGTGTACGCCGAATACGATCGCAGTGACCTGCGTAGCTTACTGACGCTTGGCTATGCCACCTTTGCCAATAACGGGTTAGGGTATGACTTTCGTATTCAGGACACGCGGGTTCGGCGGCATCATAATGCCTATGGCATGGCCGCGCGCTGGCAACTGAAACCTGAATATCGTCCCGGTATTGAGCGCATTCAGCAGGTGGAGGCGGTCGTTTTCTTCCCGCTCGGCTTTAACAGCATTGCCGAGGTTGGGCTGCAGGGCTGGAAAGAGACCCATGTTGACGGCCGCGAGGATGAGTTCGGTAATATCATCGCTTCATTTGAAGTGCGATGGTAGTCGCTTAAAGCTTCTCTTCTTTGTCATTAACTAACCCGACAAAGTGTTCGAAATCGTTCTCGCTGAGGTCGTCCGTCACTTTTCGGGCGAAAAAATAAGTCCCGCTACGAATCTTACCGATATCTGAGGGGGTTAGATGCCGCGGGAACTGTGGACCTGACTGCCAATCGAGGTAGCGCAGAGCCTGGTGTTGATACTTCGGGTTGTGAACGAAGCGTGTATCAGGTAACGCCTTAATTACGCTGTGGAAGAACACTTCATCACCGCAAAGTGATGCTTCAAAAGACTTGACGAGAGCTGGATTATTATCGATAAACCTGAGCATATCTGCGACGGTGGATTGGGTTAAGGTAACCCAACTGGTTCCTTTGTAAAGTTCTGTTAGTCCAGTTAGATTTCGTTTCGCTGAATGATTGGTAAACCACAGGTGTCGCAGATAACGGTGACTATAAACCAAAAGTTTATCGATAATTGACCTGGGGCGATGGAAAAAGGCGCTGGGGTAACGATAACGAATGCGCTCACTGGCAAGTCGCCGCATCTGCGTCTTGTCTTGCTGAAAGTGAACAAAATCTTTACCTTGATTTTGAATTAGCAGCTTATCCATCATTTGATTCGAACAAGCAGGCACGCATTCGCCGGAAATTAAGAAACAGTAATCGTAGTTTAATGAGTTTGCGTAACGAAATAGCTTTAAACTTGCTTCAATTTGTGAAAAATGCCCCCACTGTACCGCAATCGGATCCGCAATAAACCTGATATTAACGCGATCGGGTAACTGTAATTGTTCGACATTGGATTTTGCATCGTAATGAATAACAATTGTGTTCTCTGGAAATTGCGAAAGGTACTCTACTGTCCATTGCAAAGCCCGGGTCGGTTTATGTGCTGCAATTAAAAAAATTTTTTTCAACCCATGCCCCCCGAAACACATTAAATTTTAGTTTTGCCATCATAAGCCAAACTGTCTCACAATGTCGTCCTGAATAAGCGATATTCTGTTGCGACTTCACGAGTAAATCACAAAACGCTGCGCCATTGCTACGAAAGCCATCCATCATTTGACCTTACCGATGTAAAACCTTGACTAAAGCAAGTCATGGGTGTGGCTAACCTCACACAGTCATGGGATAATCGCGTAGCTAAAACGAATGGAATTCAACTCAAACAAAAAGTACTGCCAATGAAAATTTTAGTTACAGGTGGAGCTGGGTTTATAGGCTCGGCGGTGATCAGGCACATTATAAGTCAAACCAACGACCACGTTGTGAATGTAGATAAACTGACCTATGCCGGTAATCTTGAAAGCCTGGCCGACGTCAAGGCGTCAACGCGCTACGCGTTTGAACAGGTAGACATCTGTGATCAGGCCGCTTTAGCAAAGGTCATTCAAGACCACCAACCCGACGCTATTATGCATCTGGCGGCCGAAAGCCACGTCGACCGCTCTATTGATGGGCCGGCGGCGTTTATCGAAACCAATATCATCGGTACTTACAACTTACTGGAAGTTGCACGTAATTACTGGACCCAACTGGACGCCACACGCAAAGCCAGCTTTCGCTTTCATCACATCTCGACCGACGAGGTGTATGGCGATTTAGAGGGAACGAACGAACTGTTTACCGAAGCCACCTCGTATGCGCCCAGCTCGCCATATTCGGCCAGTAAAGCCAGCTCCGATCATCTGGTACGCGCTTGGGGTCGCACCTATGGCCTGCCAATTTTGATTACCAACTGTTCAAACAATTACGGCCCTTATCATTTCCCTGAAAAGCTTATTCCGCTGATGATTTTAAACGCGCTGGACGGAAAGTCGTTGCCGGTCTACGGCAAGGGAAATCAGGTAAGAGACTGGCTATATGTCGAAGACCACGCGCGAGCACTTTACAAAGTTATTACGGAAGGTAAGGTGGGTGAAACGTACAATATTGGCGGTCACAACGAAAAACAAAATATTGAAGTGGTGCGCACCGTTTGTGCGCTGCTTGAAGAGCTGGCGCCGCAGAAGCCACGCGGTGTGGAAGCTTATGAACAGCTGATTACCTTCGTAACTGACCGTCCGGGACACGATGTCAGGTACGCCATTGACGCAAGCAAGATACAGCGGGAGCTGAATTGGACACCGCAGGAAACTTTCGAGTCAGGCACTCGCAAAACCGTTGAGTGGTATCTGGCGAACTTGCAGTGGTGTCAGCATGTACAGGACGGTAGTTATCAGCGTGAACGATTAGGATCCGTATCATGAAAGGTATTATTTTAGCAGGAGGGTCAGGCACCCGGTTATATCCCATTACTAAGGGCGTCTCTAAGCAGTTACTTCCGATTTACGACAAGCCTATGATTTACTACCCGTTATCAGTGCTGATGCTGGCCGGTATCCGCGAGATTTTAATTATCTCGACGCCCGAAGATCTGCCGAATTTCGAAAAACTGCTGGGTGACGGTTCGCAGTTTGGCGTGCAATTGTCGTACGCCGAGCAGCCGAGCCCGGACGGTCTGGCGCAAGCTTTCATTATTGGCGAGCAGTTTATTGGCAGCGATAGCGTGTGCCTGGTGCTTGGCGATAACATTTTTTATGGCGAAGGCTTCACCAACAAGTTACGCAGTGCCGCCGAACAACCTAGCGGTGCAACGGTGTTTGGCTATTCGGTGAAAGACCCGGAACGCTTTGGCGTGGTTGAGTTTGACGATAAGGCAAGAGTGATCTCGATTGAAGAAAAACCAGCAGAGCCTAAGTCGAACTTTGCCGTGACCGGGCTTTATTTTTACGATAATGACGTGGTGGAAATAGCCAGGAACGTGAAGCCCTCTGATCGCGGTGAGCTGGAAATTACCTGCATCAATCAGGCGTATCTTGAACGCGGCGACTTGCGGGTGAAATTGCTCGGCCGCGGTTTTGCCTGGCTTGATACCGGTACCCATGAAAGCCTGCTGGAAGCTGCACAGTTCGTCGAAACCATCGAAAAACGCCAGGGCTATAAAATCGCCTGTCTGGAAGAGATTGCCTGGCGAAATAAGTGGTTATCGGACGACCAGGTACGTGAACAGGGGCAATCCCTGGCCAAAAACAGCTACGGACAGTACTTGCTTGAGCTTATTGATTAGAAGGACATTATGAGTAAGCCAATTGTTCATGTCGGGCGGTATGATAAATTCATGTCGCCCTTTATTAATTTTGTGAATAAGCATTTTGCGCAGCAACGGCACCTATTTTTTCTATTTGTAGTCAGCTACTCCCACGAGCTCAACGACAGCGGGAATGTGCATTTACATAGTAATAAGCGAGGCTTATTAAAGACCCTGGTGTTTAACCTGCAAACAGCCTGGAAAATGCAGCGTGCCGAGAGAATAATTCTGCATGGCCTGTTTAATAACTCCGTGGTGGCCATTTTATTTTTCATGCCCTGGCTTTTGAAAAAGTCGTACTGGCTAGTTTGGGGCGGCGATGTTTATTACCGGCCTTCAGGCAATCAGTTGCCGCTGAAGATAAAATTCATGCGCATGATGCGCCGACGCGTCATTCGTCAGATGGGCTACATTGTCACTTCTGTCAAAGGTGACTACGAAAAAGCGGTGGAATGGCACGGTACCCGCTCACCGAATTTGCCCTACTTTATGTACACCAACAGTTTGTATCAGTACGTCGCACCGCCAGAGCGCAACACTGCGAAAACTCGTATTCTGCTCGGTAACTCGGCCATGCGATCCAATCATCATGAACAAGCGATGGACATTATTGCACCCTACGTAAACGATGCAGTGGAGATCATCTGTCCACTTAATTACGGTGATCTGGAATACGGCAAAGAAATGGCAAAGTTAGGGGAACAGCGATTTGGCCGGGCGTTTCGCCCGATCTTAGACTACATGCCTTATGACGAGTACATGCAAATTCTTTCCACCGTCGACATTGCCGTATTTAACCATGACCGGCAGCAAGCTATGAGCAGCACGCGGGTCTTGTTAGGTATGGGAACGCGGGTTTATTTGCGTAAAGAAACCACTTCGTATGCAAATCTTACCGGGTTGGGTGCGAAGTTACACGCGATTGAAAATTTCTGCCTTGCGCTTGACCCACAAGAGTCAGCGCACAATATCGGCATCATCAAGACGCACTATTCAGAAGAACGGCTGCGTGCGAATATGGCAAAAATATTCGGCAGCGAAAAGGCACTAAGTTCATGACAAAGAAAGTAGTGGTGTTAGGTATCGGCAACGCGCAGGTCGACTTGCTGCGCTGGTTGCAGCAGCAAGCGGAAATAGAGGTTCACGCTCTGAGTAACACCGACAAAGGGCGCGGACGTCCCTTTGCCGACGAGTTTGAGCTGATAGATATTACTAACCGTGAGCAAGTGCTCGCCTACTGCCAGGAGCAACAGATCGATCTCATTTATTCAATGGGTTCCGATGTGGCGATGCCAACGGTGGCCTATGTCAGCGAGCAGATGAACTTGCCATCTTTTGTGTCGTACGAAACCGCACAAACCTGCAATAACAAAGCGAAGTTCCGTGAACGCTTGCAGCAAAATTATGGTGCCGTACCTTTTGTGGTGGTGACTAGCGCGCAAGAATGTGTCAGCCGTGCGCAACAGCTGCGTTTTCCGGTCATCGTTAAGCCGGTCGACAGTCAGGGGCAGCGGGGGGTGTCGACAGCTGCTACAGCACAGGAGTTGGAGGCTGCATTTAGTTACGCCCGGCAGTATTCGCGGGCAGGTGACGTCATTGTTGAAGAAAAAATTATCGGCGAAGAGATTTCCGTCAACGCCTACGTGAGCGACGGTGCGCTGGCCTTTTTCTTACCCTCGGGACGAGTTGCCTGGCAGGGCTTCGATGGCGGTATCATTCATAAGCATATGCTGCCCGATAATTTAAGCGTAAGCGCCCGCTCGAATGTGAAACGACTGGTGGAAGAAACTTTACAGGAATTAAAAATCAACAACGGGCCAGCGTATTTCCAAATTAAAATGCGTGGCGATGACGCGTTTTTAATTGAGGTTACTCCACGCTTCGATGGCTGCCATATGTGGCGGTTGATCGCGCTGGCGGGTGGGGTGAACTTGCTTGATATCACCATGCAGCAGTTGCTTGGTAACGCGACGGAGCTACCGGTGTCGTTCCAGATTCGTCCGGCCTGCCTTGAGTTCTTGTGCCAACCTCCGGGACGTTATGAACGTGAGCACGTTGTCCATCCTGAAGCAGAGTATTACGAAATGTACGTTGCACCAGGGGACGAGGTTTTGCCGATGAACGGCAAAATGGAAAAGTGTGGCTATCAGATTTACTTTCTGGACGGCACGGCATGAGAATTGTTATTACCGGAGCAAATGGCTTGATTGGCCGCAGTTTTATCGCTCGCTTTGCCGGGCAACATGAACTGGTGGCGCTGTCGCGCAGCGCACAATCGAATTTTGCCCCGGTTGGCTGGCATCAATTTGATGATTCTCCAGAATCGTTGCAAGCCATATTCAGCGGTGCCGAAGGCATTTTACATTTAGCCGCAACCCGGCCCCATGCGATAAGAACCGCAATACAACAATCGCAGGTGTTAAAAAATGAACAGCTTGATGAGCAGGTGTTCGCGGCTGCGCATCGGGCAGGGGTAAAGAACGTGGTTTATCTCTCCAGCCGAACTGTCTATGGCAACGCTCCCACGCCTTGGTCGGAAGCAACGCAGGTTGCGCCAAAAGCAGCATATGCTGAGCAAAAATTAGCCGCCGAGGCGTTGGCACTGAAGTTGAATAAAAGTGCTGCCATGCGAATCAAGGTCATTCGCTTGGCACAGGTGCTCGCTGCAGAAGAATTTGAAGGCGGTCTTATCCGTACATTTTTTGATAATGCTCTGACCGGTCGCCCCCTGAATGTAACAGTCGAGGGTATGCAGCGAGAATATATCTATATTGAAGACGTTGTTTCGGCACTGATGCAGGCACTTTGTTCACCTCAACAGCATGGAATCTTTAACCTGGGCTCAGCGTCGCAAGTGAGTATACTTGAGCTGGCACAATGGCTGGCGCAGGCAGTTCAAAAACCAGAATTGGTGAAATTACAGCAGCCACTTAAGCGTGTTGATGAGAATTCGCTTATGGACTCATCCAAGTTCTATAACACCTTTAACTGGCACCCGCGGTACACCGTACAAACAGCAATTGAAGATGCGATTGCAAGACGCCTGCCGGGCAATAGGGGGCAAGATGGCGAATTATGAGATTATTGACAGCACAGTAGGGCTCTTATGCGCTATTTATCAAGGTGCGAGAGTGAAACAATCGACCTTGGGTGAAGGTTGTGTGGTCGGCAACTTCAGCCGTGTCGATTATACAGAGCTGGCCCATAAAACCCGTATTGATCGCAACAACCATATTTTTCAGGCGAAGCTGGGCCGGTTTAGCTATACCGGCATCAATACGGTGATTATGCACGCCACCATTGGTGACTTTACCTCGATTTCGTGGAATGTCTCTATTGGCGGGGCTGATCATGACTATCAGCGTATGACTCAGCACTCATTTCTCTATAGTGACCATGACGGCATCCGCCCGCCCGAGCAAGCGATTGCCTATGATCGCTTTACCAAGCCGATAACGATCGGTAGTGATGTGTGGATTGCCGCGGGTGCCGTTATTACCCGCGGGGTCACGATAGGTCATGGTGCTGCGATTGGTGCCAATGCCGTCATCACCCGCGATGTCGAGCCTTACACCATTGTCGTAGGCGCCCCGGCAAAAGCGATAAAAAAACGCTTTAGCGATGAAATCATCGCCGCTTTACTGGAATTACAGTGGTGGAACTGGCCGGTAGAAAAAATAAAGCAACACTACGACTTGTTAGCCAATAAGCCCGAGCTTAGTGCCTTGCAACAACTGCTCAGAGAGAACAAAAATGATTGAATTTAACCGCAAGCCTTACACCGGCAACGAAGACCAATACATTCTGGAAGCTCTGCAAAGCCCCAAAATGTCGGGCGACGGCACCTTTACCAAACATTGCCACCAGTGGTTTCAGCAGCAACTAGGCTGCGCCAAAGCATTATTGACGCCATCGTGCACGCACTCGCTCGAAATGGCTGCCTTACTGATTAACGTGCAACCGGGTGATGAAATTATTATGCCCAGCTACACCTTTGTCAGCACCGCCAATGCCTTTGTGCTGCGCGGAGCAAAAATTGTCTTTGTGGATGTACGCCCGGACACCATGAATATTGACGAACAACGGATTGAAGCTGCCATTACCGAGCGCACCAAAGCCATTGTGCCGGTGCATTATGCTGGAGTGGGTTGTGAGATGGATACCATTATGGAGCTGGCTGAGAAGCATGACTTGTTTGTCATCGAGGACGCTGCGCAGGGCATGATGTCGACGTACAAAGGTAAGCCACTAGGCACCCTCGGCCATATCGGCTGCTTTAGCTTTCACGACACGAAAAACTATACCAGTGGAGGCGAAGGCGGTTTGCTGATTGTGAATGATGAGAATCTGGTTGAGCGCGCCGAAATTTTGCGCGAGAAAGGCACCAATCGTAGTAAATTTTTACGCGGGGCGATAGATAAGTATACCTGGGTGGATGTCGGCAGTAGCTTCTTGCCTGGCGAACTGCAAGCCGCATATTTATGGGGGCAGTTACAGCAGGCCGATACTATCAATAAGCAGCGTCGACAGTCATGGCAGCATTACTACGATCGCCTGCAAGACTTACAACAGCAGGGAAGGGTTGAATTACCGCAGGTACCAGACAATTGTGTACACAATGCCCACATATTTTACCTGAAAGCTGCCGATATTGACGAGCGCTCGGCATTGATTGAACATTTAAAGGCGCGCGACATTGCAACTGCATTTCATTACATTCCGCTGCATTCGGCACCGAGCGCTCACACGCATGCCAGGTTCCATGGTGACGATCGTTTTACCACCCAAGAAAGTGAGCGCCTGATACGCCTGCCTATGTGGTATGGCCTGAGTCACGACCAGCGCGAGCATATCATTAACGCTATTTACGAGTTTTACGCTTGAAACTGAGAACGATCATTAGTTTTGCGGTCGGGCCGATAGGCGCAGCTTTGCTGGGCTTTATTACCCTGCCGGTAATTACCTGGTTTTTCTCAAGCGCCGACATTGGGCGTATTGCGCTGCTGCATGTGGTATTAAGTTTTGGCGTGTTGTTGTTTTCCATGGGCCTCGATCAGGCTTACGTGCGCGAGTACCATGAGGACCCAAATCGGCCCACTCTTTTAAAAGTGACGCTGCTACCGGGGTTTGGCCTGTTACTTATGGCGCTGGCACTTACCATGGTCGAGCCGACCTTCCTTTCACGCATGTTGTTTGGCTTGCCCGAGGTTTCCTACAGCATTCTGGTGGCGGTGTGCGTGTTGGCCTCTTTTACCTCACGCTTCTTGTCCCTTATTCTGCGTATGCAGGAGCGGGGACTGGCCTATTCCATGAGTCAGGTACTACCCAAAGTGGTGTTTCTGGCGCTGGTTGGCTTATATGTGCTTTTCGCTGACGAATTTAACTTCGTCAAACTACTGGTAGGGCATACGGTCTCGCTACTGACAGTGGTGGTCATATACAGCTGGAATACCCGTCAGGACTGGCTGCTAAGCGTGCGTGCGCCGTTCTCGGTAGAGCGGTTTAAATTTTTGCTTAGCTACAGCAGCCCGCTGATTCTGGCCTCGCTGGCGTTCTGGGGCCTGACGGCTATGGACAAGCTATTTTTGCGTGGCCTTTCAAGCTTTGAGGAGCTTGGCGTATATTCGGTGGCGGTCAGTTTTGCGGCCGCAGCCACTATAGTGCAGACCATTTTCTCGACCATCTGGGCGCCGCTGGTGTATAAGTGGGCCGCGGCCGGCATTAACGAAGATAAAGTGCGCCAGGTGATAGGCTACGTGCTGGCGGTGGTGTTGGGGCTGTTTGCCGCAGCGGGCTTATTTTCGTGGATCATTTTGTACTTGCTGCCAGAACAGTATGTTGAAGTTCAGTACCTGGTCGTTGCCTGTATGGCTTTCCCACTTTTGTACGCGCTGTCGGAAGCGACCAAAGTGGGTATTGGTATTCAGCGTAAAACCAAGCTGTCAATGATTGCTGCAGTGGTAGCAGCTTTACTCAATCTGGTGGGTAACTACCTGCTGATACCTATATTGGGTGCGCAGGGGGCCGCGCTATCCACCGCGGTAGCGTTTTTTGTTTTCTTTGTACTGCGCACCGAGTTTGCCATTAGGGTATGGATTCCGTTGCCACGCTTGCTGCTGTACGCGCCTACTGGCACTTGTGTCATCCTGAGCATACTTATGGTGCTTTACGGCGAGCACTACGCCAACCTACTGCGCATCGCTTTCGCCGCTATTGCCTTGTTCGCCCTGGCACTTTTCTGGCGTACCCACCGCAGTGGCGGATAGATCACCCCGTAGTAGAACTACGGGCTACCTCAATGATATAATCACGGCCTACGCTAAAAGACGAATTCAGGGAAGCGAATGTCAGCAGCAACGCCACACACTTGGTATGTGATCCAGACGAAGCCGAAGCAGGAGCTTCGCGCCCGTGCCAATCTTGAAAACCAGGCCTTTCATGTGGCCCTGCCCATGCTCACCCTCGAGCGCATCAGGCGCGGCAAGCGCACCCCCAGTACCGAACCGCTGTTTCCGGGTTATATCTTTGTAAAGATTGACGATTACACGCAGAATTTTCATAAAATCCGCAGTACCTTTGGCGTAAATAAGCTGGTAATGTTCGGCGAAACTCCCGCACGTCTTTCAGATGAGCTTGTTGCTCAAATGTTGACCATTGGCGACGATACACCAGAAGTCAAAGAGTTACAGCGACAGCTGGCGCCGCAGGTGGGTGATAAAGTTGAAATTCTCGATGGCCCCTTTAAAGGGCTGCTGGCGGAAATCGTGCAACTTGATGGTGCGTCGCGTTGTATCGTGCTGCTCGATTTCCTGCACAAGCAAATTCGTGCAGAATTTGAGCTATCGAACCTAAAGCGTTAAACAATTGTAGAGAAGCCTTGGAAAAAGTGCGATAATGCGCGCCTTCCAAAAAGGTTCAGAAACTATCTACGCAGTTGTCGATGTCACGGCTGACACTCGACAGTAACAAAAGCGCAGGGAAAAGAAGTACTTCCGCACCCGCGGAGCGCATTTAGGAGCGGCAACCCTAAGGGCGGTAGCGTGTCTTTTGATAATCGGTTGCCGAACCAGCACTCCAATGCTATAACTGTCGGTAACAGCTCAAAAATGATACAATGTTTCCAGCTTCACCCGTAGTAGAACTACGGGCTACCAAATACCAAGCAAAAAGAATCGCATAACAAGGAGTTAGATATGAAAGCAGTGACTACATTATTAGCAGCAGCGGCATTCGCATTCAGCGCATCTGCTGTAGCAAACCCAGAGCCAGCTCCAAAGCCTGAGCCAAAGCCAGCCCCACAGCCAGTGATGCAGGACGCAACTCCAGCTGACAAAATGGTAAGCGTTGGTGGCGTACAAATGACTTACGCAGCGGCCGTAGCAGCAGCTGCAGCTATCGGTGCTGTTATTGTTGTTGTCGCAAGTGACGACGACGGCTCTGCAACAACCGTAACTTTCTCAGACAACTAAGTTTTCATTAGTTGGACGTCACACGGATGCGTGGTGTCACAACAGTCGCTGTATTGCTGGGGGTAACCTCAGTAATTAGCGGCTGTTCGCTTTTGAGCTCGCAAGAAGACACGCAGACAACTGCAGCGACCGAATCGCTGCAGTTTTTGTTTGCCGACGCGCCGAGCGCGCCTGATCGCGAAACGCTCACCCAATTTCCCTATCCGGTTACCTATGTGCAGTTTGCCAAGGGGGGCTCCACGGGCCCGCGCACCATTCTGGTGCTCGCCGCGACCGGCACGCACGGTCAATACTGGTTTTCAGCGGGGAATGAAGCGCTGGTTTTATGGCAGGGAAGGGTGATCCGCAGCAGTCAGTTGCAGGTCGAGAACCGCCTGCATACCGACAATTTACATGCCGATCCGCTGGCATGCTACCTGACCTCAACCAGCGCACCGGCAACGCAAAAAGATGATCCGTGCGCCGGCAGTTGGTCACGTACCATTCAACTCAAACGACCCGTGGCGAACTTTAACCCGCACCAGCCGCAGTACGAAATTGTCTCGCTGGAACTTCAGTCGCAGCTACAACGTAACGGCCGCGATATCAGCGAAACCGGCACCGCCAGCGAAGTGATTGGCGGTGACGTGGGCGCAAGTTATGACTTTACCAACAGCTATCGTCTGAGTACCGACGGTAACTATGTGATCAGCAGCCGTCAGTGGTTAAGCCCACGGCATGGGTATGTTGAGCTTGAGATGGTGAATCTCGCCCAACCCAACGCGCCGCGCGGCGAAGTACAAACCACTGACTTTAAAGTGCCGATCAACGCCTTTAAAGGCTCCGGCGCAGAGCCGCGACTGCGCGAGTTCGTTGAAGCCATGCAGCCGGAATTTTATCCCGACAGCTACTGGCCGGGCCTGCGTATTCACAGCGACAAGCTGGATCAGCGCTTCGCCGCAAAACGCGCCGGCATGATAAAACGCCTGCGCATGCTGGTTGCAACTTACGAGCATGACAAGAACACTAAGCTGGCCCAGGCAGCAAAGCAGCTGCTGAATGATTTCCAACAGTGGCCCCTGCGCGCAAGCTATGTGCACGGAATTGATCCGGCGCAGATGCGCGTGACCTTAAAGCATAATCCGCTACTGAACAGCCATGACGCCAATGAAGCCTATGAGATTGTGCTGGCAGAAGCAGGTACGCAGCAGCTTGGCCTGCAAACCAAGGCACAAGATCTGCCAGAGTATTTAACCGAGCGCTGGCAGATTCAGCCCGATGGCAGCGTGCGGCAGTTACACGCACACGTAAAGCAAACCGCAGAGCAGCCTGGCATTGTGCTGACTAGCATTGCTGAGCGTTATCTGCCCAAAGGCTTTCGCGACATTAACGCGCAGTTGGCCATGTTCTTGCAGCATTGGAACTATGCAGCGAGCGTACAGGAAAGCGCGCAATGAGCCAGCTGATCGGATTGCGCCTGACTGCACTTTCGCTTGCAATGCTCAGCATACAGGGGCTTGCGAGCCATGCCGCGCAGGCAGAAACCCATGACGCCGACCCTTATACCACCGGCGACTTTGGTGGCGTGGGCCTAATGCAAACGCCCACCGCGCGTATGAACAGTGAAGGGCACCTGACCATAGGGTACAGCGACACCGACGACTATCGGCGCACGTCAATTACCCTGCAGTTGTTTGACTGGATGGAAACCACCGCGCGCTATACCGATTTTCGTTACTCGTACTATTCAGACGATTTGGAGTTCAGCGGCGATCAGACCTTAAAAGACAAAGGTCTGGACGTAAAATTCCGGCTGTATAAAGAGTCAAAATGGCTACCTGAAGTGGCGGTAGGCTTTCGCGACTTAGGCGGTACCGGGTTATTTGCCGGTGAGTATTTTGTCGCCAGTAAAGCGCTGGAAACCGAACAGCTAGGTACCTTTGACTTTCATTTAGGCCTGGGTTTTGGTTATTTGGGCCGGCGTGACAACTCCTATAACCCGTTTTGTGAAATTACCGATGAGTTTTGTCGCCGCCCACGCCGAGGAACGCCAGGTGGCGGTGACGTCGAATGGGACAAAATGTTCAAGGGCCCGGCGGCGACCTTTGGCGGTGTGGAGTGGCAAACTCCGTTAACTGGTTTACGCCTGAAAGCCGAGTACGACCCGAACGACTATCAGCGGGAAAGCCTGCCAAACCCGATTGACCCGGAAAACCCGCGCGAAATCATCGTCGACAGCTACTGGAACTTCGGCGCTGAGTACGAATGGAATGACCTGCTCAACTTAAAACTAGGTTATCAGCGCGGCAATACCCTGACCTTTGGCTTTAGCCTGCGCTACAACATGGCGACCGCGTATCAGGTGAAAACCGAAGCGCCACTGCGCGACGCAAAAGTCAGCACCACGCCAAGTTTTAACGAGCTGGACATTCAGCGCTTAAGCCAGGACTTACTGAACGAGACCGGCTTTAAAGTGAAACACGTCGCGCTTGCTGAGAACAGCGTAGGGCAAGAACGCGTTACCTTTTATACCGAACAAACGCGTTATCGTGACCGCGAAGAAGCAGTACAAAAAGCCGCGCGCATTTTAAGTAATGAATTGCCAGAAAGCGTCGATCGCTACGAAATAGCTGAACTGAAAGATGGTCTGGGCATTGTGCAATACAACATCAATGCGCCGTATTACAAAAGCGCCGCCCGCGCGACCCGCTTCTACCGCGAAGAAGCCGACGCCATCACCTTAAGTAACGTGCGCCCTGTTGGGGTAGCCCGTGGTTCCACCACGGGCCAAACCAGCCCCACGGGAAATATCAGCAGCGCACCCAAATTCGGCTACGCCTTCACCCCCACCCTAAGCCAGGCTTTCGGGGGCGCAGAAGACTTTTACATCTACCAGCTCGCGGTCATGGCCGACGGCTTCTATCATTTCAACCCGAACCTGCGTGCCAGCGGTACCATCGGTGTGAATATCGTCAACAACTACGACGAATTTAACTTCCTGGTAGATGACTTAGAAAACCCACTACCACGGGTGCGTACCCGCATTCGTGAATATGCCGACAACCAGTCACTCTGGCTGCAGAACCTGCAACTGGTCTATACCGACCAGGCCAGCAACAACTGGTACTATGCCCTGTACGGCGGCTATTTAGAGCGCATGTTCGGCGGGGTAGGCGGTGAAGCCTTGTACCGTCCGCTGAACAGCCGCTGGGCCTTTGGCATTGACTTAAATTATGTGAAGCAGCGCGACCCGGAGAGCAGCTTCGCGTTGGAAGACTATGACGTAGTAACCGGTCATGCGAGCCTTTACTGGCGTCCGACGTGGCTGGACAGAAGTTTGCTAAAAATCCAGGCTGGCCGGTTCCTTGCCGGCGATGAAGGCGTGCAGTTGGATTTCTCGCATCAGTTTGACTCGGGCGTGCGCGCCGGTGCTTATGCCGCGTTCACCAACGTGTCACGAGAGGAATACGGCGAAGGCGGCTTTACCAAAGGGTTTTACCTAAGCATACCCTTTGACCTGTTCTTTGTACGTAATACGCTGCAGCGCGGCACCATCGGCTGGCAGCCGATTACCCGTGACGGTGGCCAGATGCTGAATCGCAGCATTAACTTATACGAGACAACGGAAGCGCGCGGCTTTAAAGCTGGGCAGAACTAATCAGGAACGCTAATTATGAAAATTAAACTGACCGCAGTATCACTACTCGCTTTACTGCTTGGAGGTTGTGCATTAGCTCCGGGCGGCCATATTCCCGACAGCAGCAGCGGCGGCCTGTTTAGTGACGACAGCCGTAGCGCGTACGAGCAAGAGTTCAGCGAAGCCGAGCTGATGAAGCTGGTCGACGTATACCAAATCTCGCCCATGCTGCTCTCAGAGCTCGCACAAAAGCCCGCCAAGCCAGCCTTTAACAGTGCGCTTGAGCAAGCACGCGCCAACTATGACTATACCGTCGGCCGTGGTGACATTCTGAATGTGACCGTCTGGAACCACCCGGAACTGACTATTCCGGCGGGCTCAATGCGTAGCGCCGAAGAAGCCGGTAACTGGGTACACAGCGACGGTACTATTTTCTATCCGTACATTGGTAAAGTGCAGGTGGCGGGCAAGAAAGTGACTGAAATTCGGGAAGACATTACCCGTAAACTGGCCAAGTACATTGAAAGCCCGCAGGTGGACGTAACCGTGGCGGCATTTCGTAGCCAGCGCGTATTTGTGACCGGCGCGGTACAACAGCCAGGCACCGTACCTGTCACCAATGTGCCAATGACCTTAATTGAAGCGGTGAATGCCGCCGGTGGCCTCAACGAAGCCGCCAACTGGAACAAAGTCACCTTAACCCGTGGCGACATGGTGCGTGAATTTAACCTGCGCGAACTGTACCAGTCTGGCAACACCGATCAGAACATTCTGTTGCAACCCAATGACGTAGTACACGTGGCACGTAACGACGACAACAAAGTCTTTGTACTGGGCGAAGTACGTAAACCCATGTCGTACATGATTGGCCAAAGCGGCATGACCCTAGCTGAAGCGCTGTCAGAAGCAGGCGGCATGTTTGAAGCCACCGCCAACGCCTCGGGTATTTTCGTCATTCGCCAGGCCGAAGATGACAGCGGCAAAATTGCTAAAGTTTACCAGCTGAACGCTGAAAACGCCGTCGCCCTGGTTATGGCTGAGCAGTTTGAAATGCACCAGCGCGACATTGTTTATGTAACAGCCGCACCGATCAGCCGCTGGAACCGCGTGATCAACCAATTGCTGCCGTCCATCACCGGCCTGTACAGCATCGGCCGCTTCTCGGATGACATCGGCAACTAATTCTTTGTGACTAATGGGTAGCCCGTGGTTCTACCACGGGTCCAACCACCCACCATCACGGTGCATGTTATAACCTCTGTGTCCAGCCTTTCACGAACAACGAAAAGCGAAGCGCACGAATAACGAATAACGAAATCTACCCGAATCCAATAAGCTAAAACGACACGCAATGTTCAACAAAATACTCGTGGTTTGCTTAGGCAACATCTGCCGCAGCCCCACCGCCAAATTCATGCTGCAACAAGCCCTGCCCGATAAACACATCGACAGCGCCGGTATTACCGCCATGATCCGCGACGGCAAGCCGTGGAACATGGACGACAAAGCCCGTACCACCGCGAAGCAACGTGGTTACGAATTCGCTGAACATGCCGCGCAGCAACTAAGTCGTGAGCTACTTTCGAACCACGATCTGATTCTGGTTATGGACCACGAGCAACGTAACCATATTGGCAAGCGCTACCCCGAAGCATTAGCAAAAACCATGCTTTTAGGCCACTGGCTTGCGCCAGGCGGAAAGGAAATTCCCGACCCCTATCGTCGAAGCGACGACGTCTATCAACACGTTTTTGATCTCATAGAAAAGAGCTGTAACGAATGGAAAACAAGACTGTGAACACACCCGTGAACCAGCAAAACATGAAAGCCAGTGACCGTAATGAAGACGAAATCGATCTCGGACGTCTGTTTGGCCTGCTCATTGACCGCCGTTGGCTAATTATCGGCGTAACCTTCGTGTTTATGGTGTTTGGCGTGCTCTATGCCATGCTCTCAACACCTATTTATCAGGCCGATGCCTTATTACAGGTTGAAAAGAAATCAAGCGGCCTGCCCGCTTTAGGTGACGAATTCGGGGAAATGTTCACCTCTGACAGTGAAGCCGCCACTGAAATTGAGATCATGAAATCACGTATGGTGATTGGCGCGGTGGTCGATCAGTTAAAACTGACCAACAAGGTTACGCCACAGTATATGCCCATTATCGGCGACTGGCTGGCGCGCCGCACCCCAGGTCAGGACGAACTGAGCATTACCACCTTTCAGGTACCCAAAGCCTACGAAGGCAAGCCGCTAGAGCTTGAATTCGCTGACAACGGCATTAGCTATGAAGTGACTGACGAAGCCGGCGATTTGGTGATTGCCGGGCGGGTAGGGCAACTGGCGGTGCTTGATGGCTTTGAGCTAAACATTACCGATGCGGTATTAACCGACACCGACACTTTCATTTTGGTGAAAGCGAACCGCCTACGCACCATTAAAGACATTCAGCAAAGCTTATCTGTAAGTGAGCGCGGCAAACAAACCGGTATTTTAAACGCCAGCTTCCAGCACCCGGACCGTGAGTACGCGGAAACCGTATTAAACGCAGTAGCACAGGAATACATGCTGCAAAATATTCGCCGCAATGCCGCAGAAGCCGAAAACAGCCTGCAATTTATTGAGCAGCAACTGCCTGAGGTACGTCAGAATTTGACGCAGGCAGAGAATCGTTTGAACCAATACCGGTTACAAAGTCAGTCAGTTGACCTGTCTATTGAAACCGCCAGCTTACTTGAGCGGGTGGTGGAAATTGAAAAGCGCCTGAACGAATTGGAACTAAAAGAAAAAGAGCTTTCGCGTTTATACACCCGCGAGCACCCCACCTATCAGGCACTGCTTGAGCAAAAAGCACAGTTGTTACAAGAGCAAAAACAGATCAACGAGCAAATTGGCAACCTGCCGGAAACCCAGCAAGAAGTACTGCGCATGGCGCGTGACGTTGAAGTGTCGCAAGAGATTTACGTGCAGTTACTGAACCGTATGCAAGAACTGAATGTATTGAAAGCCGGTACTGTGGGTAACGTGCGTATTCTGGACGAAGCCGTCACCAGCCCGGAAGCTGTGGCACCAAAGAAAAGCCTGATTGTAGTGCTGGCGACCATGCTAGGTGGCATGGTGAGCGTTGGTTACGTGTTCTTAATGGCGGCGCTTAATCGTGGCGTGGAGTCACCGGAACAATTAGAAGAGCTGGGCATTAATGTTTACGCATCGGTACCGCTGTCGCCGGTACAAACCGATATGAACGAGCGTTTGGGCAGACTTGTCGGTAAAACTAAAGAAGTCAAAGACTTGCCGTTCCTGGCCCTGGAAGACCCGGCTGACCTTGCCATTGAAGCCTTGCGTGGTCTGCGCACCAGCTTGCACTTTGCCATGCTGGAAGCGAAGAACAAAACCATTATGCTCTCAGGCCCGGCACCTGGGGTTGGTAAGAGTTTTGTGACCTTGAATCTGGCTGCAGTGCTTGCTCAGGCCGGACAAAAAGTCTTGGTCATTGATGGTGACATCCGTCGTGGGTATTTGCACCTATCGTTAGGGATTCAAAATAACTACGGTCTTTCAGACTTCCTGGCAAGTGTCGATAAATCACAAGATGGCGGCGTGATTGATAAGAACAACCTGTCTGAAGTGATTCATAAAACCAAAGTGCCAAATATGCACTTTATCTCACGCGGTACTGCGGCTCCGAACCCTTCAGAGCTTCTTATGCACCCGCGTATGGAGAAAATGCTGGAGAAGGCAAACGAGCATTACGATTACGTGCTGATTGATACACCACCGATTCTGGCCGTAACCGACGCTGCCATTGTGGGCCGCTACGCAGGCACTTCATTGTTAGTTGCACGCTTTGGCGAAACCCCAGCGAAAGAAGTAGAAGCCACTGTAAAACGCTTCGCGCAGAATGGCACCGAAGTTCGTGGGGTTATTCTCAACGGTGTTGAGCGTCGTGCTAGTGGGTCTTATGGATATGGCTACAGCTACGGTTATAGTTACAAGACAAGTGACGCGTAAAAAATCTACAGTTCGGATTACTATATTAATTAGTCAAACTTTATATTAATTCAAAATGCAAAAAATGAAGATTTATTACAATTTTTACGTAATCACACGAACTTTATCATTATTCAAACTGCCGGGATTTCGAATTATAAGACGATGGGCCTATGAAAAAGCCTTCAGAACATCTAATTTATCGATCGGTGACAATGTTTATATTGTAACGCCTCATCTCAATCCGAAGGGTTCGAAAGTGATTTTTGAGCCATTTGTAGAATTAGGCTCTCATAGCTACCTTGATTATAGTGGATCTATTGAAATAAAAGCCAATTCAACGGTATCAGAGGGAGTAAAAATTTATACTCACAATCACTCTGTGGATGGCAAAAAAGATTGGCGAAGAAACGAAATCGTATTCTCTAAATTACTAATCGAAGAAAATTGTTGGATAGGCGCAGGTTCCATTATTACCGCTAGTGTTACAAGGATCGGAGCAGGCGCGATTATCGGAGCCGGCAGCGTTGTAACTAAGAATGTTCTGCCTAATTCTGTGGTTGCTGGTAATCCAGCAAAATTAATTCGAATGCGAAAATGCCGTTGAGGATTTCTAAAAGAAGTGAGTATAGAGGCTTAACATTAAGCTTCATTATTTATGCTCTCGCGTCGTTTTCGCTTGTGATTTTTGATTTTATCGCTATTGATAGTTTCGAAAAGTCCTCTCTGAATGAGATTATCAAACAACGATCAATTGTTCTTTTGACCTTTCCTTTATTATTGCTTGGTTCTGATTATACGATTGTAAAGTTCGGAAAAATTAGTACGTTCCAAAAACGATGGATAACTCTTTTAATTATCCTGTTTTTGATTTTCGTGGTTTTTGCGATTAGTACTAGCTACGATTTCGATAAAATAAATTACTCGCTTATTTTTCTCTCTGTAGTGGTATATGCATTCTGTGTGCTTGGCTCATCAATTTATAGACGAGAATCAAAATTTCTTAAAGCTCAGATATTATTAAACGGATGGAAAATATTATTGCTCATTCTGGGGTTAACGTTTATTATTTCTGACTCTCAAATATTATCTGCCTATATTATTCCCACTACATTTTTAGGGTTAATACTACTTTTAATATTGTCACCTAGAGTATTTCTTTTATTTTTTGAAGAAAACAAAGCTGATATTAATGAGCAAGCTATCACTAATTACGGTTTATTGATGATGCTCTCGTCATTCATTCTCGTTGCAGGGCAGTTTGGAGATCAATTTTTCTCCACCATAGCGTTAAGTGATCAGTCACTACGTAAATATCTCCTCATTATAAATACGTTTGTTTTCCCAGTTGTTTTTTTTGGAACATTTATGGGTTTTATACTCTTACCGAAATGGGTAAATATGTCGGAGTCCCAAGTCAGAAAGGACTTTAATAAAATATTGTTCCTTTTCACTTTTGTCAGCGCACTGTTTTGTTTAATATCATACTATATCGCGAATTACTTGGCGCCGCTATTTTTCGACTCGCCGATTCCGCCTATAACACCTTTTGAAACCCTTGTTATTTATATCATTGCACTGATGAGATCCTTTTATTCGGTATTCTCGACTTACTTTGGTGCGAGGTTTGGAAATAAAAGTCTCGGATATCTGGTTATAAGTAATTTAATTTTTATAATTCTGTTTTCCAGTGTTTTGCTAATTTCATTCCCCGTCCTCTTTGATGCGCAAAATGAAGATAGAAACCTACTATTGTTTTTATGTGTGATTGCCTTTTTCTGGGTTTCAAGGATTGCTTTGAGCATGTTTTTTTATAGAATGTCTGGTTTTGGAAGAGCTTGTTTCAGATGATTTGGATTCTCTGCATTTCTTACTTTCTGTTTACGGTAATTATTGCGGTATTATGCTTGCTTCTCTTGCGGAATAAATTACCGATCTCAAGAATTATCGCTCTTTCAATAGCTTTAGGCTTGGCGACCTTCTGGTTAGTTCATATTTTCATTCCGTCAATTCAATTGTTTTTTTCTAGTCTGAATAGAATAGAGTACGGTTATTCAGTGGGTGTTTATGTCACTTCACTAGTTTCTTCACTTTCCTTTATTCTTACGGCAATTATTACGTTCACAGTTTTAGTGGTTTTTAACTATCAAGGTCGTGGTAGAGAGAAACTGGCAACGAATCTCAGAGGATTTCAGATCGATTATGTTGCTAGCTTTTTGATTATCGGCGCGTGTGTCCCAATTGTTTTCTTTGTCTTTATAGAGATATTGAAAGTTGGCCTTCCTCTTTTTCTTATAAATCGAATTTCAATATTAAAAGATTTTTCTGCATTCACTGTTGTTCTTAATATGCTTATTTTTTTGGGCGCTTCTTTGTTTTTTAGGTATTTACAGATGCGGAACCTAAAGAGTATGATCTTTTTCGTGCTATTTAGTCTTAGCCTATTTATACTTTTTAGTTTGATTGGTTCCCGAAACTCGATTTTTATTTATATCGGAGTTTTGCTTTTCGCATATTTGGTTTGTTTCAGGAAAATATCAATATTTAAATTTTCTGCAGTTGGAGCCTTTTCTTTTTTGAGCTTGGCAGTTGTCGGTTCAATCCGTACTCGTTTAGAAGACCTTAACACCGGAATGCTCAAAGAGTCCATACATAAAAGTTTTGAATCGACAATATCTGTTTTTGGAAACGATGAAATATTAAGATTCCTTATCACCCGTCGAGATGACTTCTCGTTGCAGATGGGTGATACATTTATGTCTGGATTTTTAAGTATCGTTCCTCGATTTTTTTGGGAAGGTAAACCTTTAGGAGCAGGTCCATTGGTAACCAACCTAATTAATCCGAACAGCTATATTTACGGTAGCGAAGGTATATCTTCCTATACGACTGGAATCGTTGCCGAATCATATCTTAACTTTGGAATCTTTGGTGGAATCTTGTGCGGTTTTGTCTGGGCTGTACTGATGTATTTGGTTGGTAAGTACAAAACAAAGAGCTCGTTGACCTTTTATCTTCAAGTTTTCGTGATGTTCATGCTTTCTGCATCAATTTTTTATTCGGAGTTTCTTGGTTTCGCCATTCGTATTTATATTATCAGTATATTTACTTGGTCAGTTTTATTTGTTTCTAAGGCCGTGAGGCGTTTGTCCGTAAGCTTATGAAAAACATTATCATCATCACAAATGGCCCGGTCCTGGGATTCACACCTTTTATGAAAAAGGTATCCAATTATTTCAACGCTGCAAATGTTGGGGTGGAGGTTTGGACGCAGCAACGCATTGATGACTTTTCGCGCGTTGACCGTCTATCTAACGAGCATATGACTCTTGTATCGCGTTGGGGTAAACGTCGGAGTAATCGTATCGTTAAAGGGCTCGGCTTACTTTATTTTACAGCCCGTGTTTTTGTTAAGGCTATATCAAAACGATCTAGTAATACAGTCTTTGTTTGCTCACGATTTGAGAGCACTTTTCCGATTTATTTAGCGTCCTTGTTCACATCGGTTCAATATATTTATTTAGATAGAGACGCGCCGCATCTTACTTACAGATTTTCTGATTGGATCTTGAAGTGCCTTTACGGTCTAGAGAAAAAGGTATCAAAGAGGTCGCTCGTTCATGTTGTTCCTGGTGATTCACGAAACGTGTTTGGAAATAGGAATGTTCACGTCTTGCCTAATCTACCCGATCGTAAATCTTTAGAAATGTCGGTGGAGTTAGTCCACGAATTTGAATCAAAAATTAGATTAGCAGCAAAAGGGCGTTTCGTACTTTTTTGTTCGGGGTGGTTGGTGGAGTCACGGGGCCGAAAGCTTTTAATCGAATTTCTGCGTGATAAGAAAGTTTGTTCTAAAGCATTTTTCGTCTTCGCTGGTGATGCTGATGAGGAAATGAAAAACCTGATAATCAAGTCGGACTCAGCGTTGTGGCTTGGGCGAATTCCATTTGAGGAAGCTTTGGCGGTCACTAGGCTTTCAGATTTTGTTGTAGGCTTTTATGACCCGTCGTATGAAATTAATAAAAGAGCTGAGCCGAATAAGTTTTGGGATGCTTTAGTCCTTAAAAAGGCTGTCATAACTAATAATGGAATTGATACTTTGGAGTTTTTCAGAAAATTCGGTCGATTTTATATGAGTGATTATAAAAGCTTTGACATGCTATCTATTCTCCGTGATGTCAAAGATTTAAAGAAACAAGGGTCTTTGAAGAATGGAATCGAGAATTCTTGGGAAGATGCGTTTACTGAAATTTTAAAAAGAGCGAGTATTCACTGATGTTTAGCAGCAATGACGTACTAATGATAACTGGTGGAACTGGCTCATTTGGAAGTACAGTCTTGAGTAGACTGGCGTTGGAGGATCTAAAAGAAATAAGAATCTTTAGTAGAGATGAGAAAAAGCAGGACGATCTCAGAAAGAGTTTTGGAAGCGACAAAATTAAATTTTATCTGGGTGACGTTAGAGATATTAATTCGGTGTATAACGCGATGAGAGGCGTGACGCATATTTTTCACGCAGCTGCTCTGAAGCAAGTCCCATCGTGCGAATTTCATCCGATGGAAGCGGTCAAAACAAATGTTCTCGGCACTGAAAATGTACTGGAAGCCGCCATTCAGAACCGCGTCAAGCGGGTCGTCTGCTTGAGTACTGATAAAGCGGTGTATCCAATCAACGCAATGGGTATCTCAAAGGCAATGATGGAGAAGGTCATGGTCGCTAAATCGCGTAATGTTGACGACACAAAGACGGTTATTTGTGGCACTCGTTATGGCAACGTCATGGCCTCTCGTGGCTCTGTAATCCCACTGTTTGTCGACCAGCTTCGTGCCGGTAAACCTCTTACGATTACCGACCCAAATATGACGCGCTTCATGATGACACTAGATGATGCCGTTGATTTGGTTCTCTACGCATTTGAGCATGGCAGCAACGGCGATATTTTCGTACAGAAAGCGCCTGCCGCGACAATTGAGACACTCGCCAAGGCTGTTTTATCGGTTGCCGGCAAAGATGAGCACGCAATTGAGGTTCTTGGCACCCGCCATGGTGAAAAATTGTTTGAAGCGCTACTTTCACGTGAAGAAATGGTCTGTGCTGAAGACATGGGCGAATATTATCGTGTACCGCCAGATTTGCGTGACCTCAACTACTCAAAATATGTCGAACAGGGCGATACGCGCATCGACCACATTGAAGACTACAACTCTCATAATACTGAGAGGCTTGATGTTGAAGGTATGAAAAAGTTGTTGATGAAACTTGATTTCATGCGCGCTTTTGCAAAAGGCGAGTATGTAAACCCAGAAGGTTAACGCGTTACCATGCTTAAATTATTGATCACCGGTGCAAACGGTTTTGTGGGACAGAACTTACGAGCTCACATCGATGAAGTGAAAGAAGTGGAGTACAAAACCTACACACGAGAAAATACCATCGAGGATTTACCTAAATTATTGGATGGTGTCCATTGCGTTGTGCATCTTGCTGGTGTGAACCGACCTGATACAGAAGCAGAGTTTGCCGAGGGCAATGTAAACTTTACCAAAGCTCTGCTAAACGGAATTGAATCATCAGGTATGGCTTTACCGGTTATCTATGCATCGTCAATTCAGGCTGAACGACTAAGCCCTTACGGTGTCTCGAAGCGTCAAACCGAACAAGCTGTAACTGAATACGGTAAACGCAATAGCGTTTCGGTTCGCAATTATCGTTTAGCTAACGTGTTTGGTAAGTGGTGCAAGCCGAATTATAATTCGATGGTTGCGACGTTTTGTCACAACATCGCGCGCGATATACCGATTCAAATCAATGATGAAAATGCCGAGGTACGGCTGGTTTATATCGATGATGTTTGTGCTGAGTTTATCAAGATGGCGTCGGATCTCGCCGTATATCGCGCGAACACTAATACATCGATTGCTCAGGTGAAACCAGAATATACAAGTACAGTTGGCGAAGTCGCTGAAGCGCTGAAAACCTTTAAAGAAAGTCGAACCACTCTGGTGACAGAGCGCGTTGGTGACGGTTTTATGCGCAAACTGTATGCGACCTACGTTAGCTACTTACCCACCGAGCGCTTCTCTTACAAAGTACCGAAGTACGGAGACGAGCGTGGCGTATTCGTAGAAATGCTGAAAACCAAAGACTCTGGACAGTTTTCGTTTTTCACAGCACATCCTGGCATCACGCGCGGCGGTCATTATCACCATACCAAGAATGAAAAATTCCTAGTGATAAAAGGTAAGGCACGCTTCTGTTTTCGCCACATGGTCACAGATGAGTTTTATGAACTGTTCACTGATGGCGAAACACCAGAAATCGTCGAGACTGCGCCAGGCTGGAGCCATGACATCACCAACGTGGGTGACGATGAAATGGTCGTAATGCTCTGGGCCAATGAAATATTTGATCGTGAAACCCCTGATACGTACGCCGCACCTGTGCAGCCTCCAGCACTTAAACAATAAGAATTTAATTAAGAGTTATTAGGCATGAAAAAGCTAAAGGTAATGACGATTTTGGGGACGCGCCCTGAAATTATTCGTTTATCGCGCGTAATGGCCGCGTTAGACCAAGTTGTAGACCATAAAATTGTTCACACGGGCCAAAATTATGACTACGAACTAAACGATGTGTTTTTTGAAGAGCTTGGCGTACGCCAGCCTGATCACTTTTTGAATGTTGATACTTCAAGCTTAGGTAAGAGTCTTGGTGAAATCTTAATTAAGACAGAACAGGTGATCTTGGAAGAAAAACCTGATGCAGTGCTGGTATTAGGCGATACCAATAGCGCAGTGGCCACAATGATGGCCAAGCGTATGAAGGTGCCTACCTATCATATGGAAGCCGGTAACCGTAGCTTCGACGCGAATGTACCAGAAGAGATCAACCGCAAATTAGTTGACCACCTTGCCGACTTTAATTTGGTTTACACCGAGCATGCGCGTCGTCATTTGCTGAGTGAAGGTTTGTCGCATCGATTTATCTATTTAACTGGCTCGCCAATGCGTGAAGTCTTAGAGCATGTACTACCTTCAATTGAAGCCTCGAACGTGCTTGAACAGTTAAAACTAGAAGCTAAAAAGTTTTTCATTGTCAGTGTGCATCGTGAAGAAAACGTCGATAGCAAAGAGAATTTATACAAAGTCGTGGAAGCCCTAAAGGCGTTGCACAAAGAATACGGTTACCCAGTGGTTGTATCAACGCATCCGCGCACGCGCAACCGACTTGAGAAACTTGGACTTGCAGAGTCTAGTGAAGGCATTCAATTTTTAAAACCCTTCGGCTTTTTTGATTACAACAAGCTGCAAATGGAGGCGTTTTGTGCCATTTCTGACAGCGGAACTATTAGCGAAGAGTCATCAATTCTTAACTTCCCTGCAGTAACCTTGCGTCGTTCGATTGAACGCCCAGAAGCTTTGGATACCGGTGCGATTGCACTCACCGGACTTGATGTTGACACCCTTATTGAAGGTGTGCGAATTGCAGTAGCGCAACGTGATGTATTCTCTGGTATGGAACGTGAAATTCCTGAAGAGTACAAGATCCGAAATACCTCTGAGCGTGTGGTTCGGTTAATCACCGGCACAGCTAAATTAACGCCGCATTGGAGGAATATGGATAGTTTTTCTAGATACGATTGGTCTTAAGAGCATCAGATGAAACGTATTTTCGATGTTGTTAGTGCCGCAATTGGTATTCTACTGCTGTCTCCTGTGTTTCTTGCTATCGCCGTTTGGATAAAACTTGATAGTCCGGGTCCGGTTTTCTTTCGGCAAGTTAGAGTTGGAAAAGACGGTGAGATATTTAGAATTCACAAATTTCGCTCTATGAGAGTCGACGCTGAATCAAAAGGGAAACTAACAGTCGGTAAGCGAGATAAAAGAGTCACACATTCAGGTAACTTTATCCGAAAATTTAAGATTGATGAGTTGCCACAGCTTTTTGACGTGTTCTTCGGGGACATGAGTTTAGTGGGGCCAAGACCAGAGGTGCCTGAGTATATTGCTTGTTATGAGCCAAACATTCGCGAAAAAGTTCTCTCCGTTCGTCCAGGCATTACCGATAACGCTTCTATTTTGATGGTTGACGAAAATGAAATTCTTGAAAAATACGATGACCCTCATGCTGCTTACATCGAGCATATTTTACCAATAAAGCAGAAGCTGTATGTTGATTATGTTGATAATCAAAGCTTCGTAGGCGACCTTGTAATTATATTTAAAACCGTGATTAAAGTGATAACACGATGAAAAAGCGAATCATTTTTCTATCTCAACTTTTTGATCCGGAGTATTCGATTAAGGGGTTGGCGCTTTGTAAGCACCTAAATAATCTAGGCTACGAAGTAGAGGTTGTGACAACCTTTCCGAGTTATCCCAAAGGTAAAGTATTCGATGGCTATCGGAGTCGACTGAAAAATACAGATTGTGAGGGCGCTATTAAAGTTACAAGGCTTTGGAGTTATATCACTGGAAGCAAGGGTAAACTGTCCCGCGCATTAAACTATTTCAGCTTCTTCATAACGTCTTTAAGTTACCTTTTGTTCTGCAAAAAGGCTGATGTGATATATGCCTATCATCCTCAGATCACTACTGGGGTAAGTGCAAGTTTTATTAAGCGCATTCGTCGCACGCCATTCATATCTGATATCCAAGATCTCTGGCCAGAATCGCTTATCGCCGAAGGTGCATCCGCTGGCTCTAAAGCTTCGAGAGTCATCAGGCGGATGGTTAATTTCTCGCTTAAAAATGCGTCAAAAGTGGTGGTGCTATCTAATGGGTTTAAGACTTACCTGGTCGAGCAGGGAACACCAGAAGACAAAATAAGTGTTATTTATAACTGGTGTCCAGAGGAGAGACGATATCTCGAAATGACACTAAAGAGCTCTAGTCAGCATGACGGAGAGCCAAAGGTTTTCTTATATACAGGTAATCACGGCCCGTTGCAGTCGTTAGAGTCCGTAATTAAAGCATTCGCATCGGTACCGAAAGAGCTCGCTAAATTTGTATTAGTAGGTCAAGGAGCAGAGAAATCTCAATTAAAAGCTCTAGCCGCAGAATTGAACATTGAAAATGTCATCTTTAAGGATTTCGTTGCTCCGGATATGCTCGTTGGGTTGGTGCGAGATGCCGATGTGATGGTTTGCCATCTCAAAAATGACCCACTGTTTGATATTACAATCCCCTCAAAAGTTCAAGCTTACCTGTGTTCAGGCAAGCCGATACTGATTGCGACTGGTAGAGAAGCGAATGAGCTTGTGAGACGAGCAAAAGCAGGCCTTTCAGCCGAACCGGAAAATGCCGAGAGTATTGCAAGCGCAATAAGGAGATTTGCTGAAATGTCTGACAATGAACTGTATCAGATGGGACGCTCAGGTCAGGAGTTTTATCAAAGTGAGCTTCGACAGAGTAGTGGCTTCAAAAGTGTTACAAGAGTGATCGAAGAATGCCTCTAGTACGTCATGCACAACAGAAAGACATTAAAGGTATTGTATCTGTTCACACGAATGCCTTCGAAGGATTCTTTTTAACCTTACTTGGACAGCGCTTTCTAAGTAAGTTTTATAGTGTGTTTCTTGAGCATCCTTCCGCTTCATTAATTGTATGTGAAGATGACCAAAGGATTGTAGGTTTTGCTGCCTACACAAGTTCCCCTGATGTGTTTTTCAAATTCATGAAAAAAAGGCATGGTGTCGCTCTCGGTTTTATGATGCTCCCAGCAATCCTGATGCATCCTCTGCAGACGTCTAGAAAAGTAATTCGAGCAGTGAGGTACCGCGGTGACCAAACAGGATCGATGTCTGGCTTTGCGCTGTTGAGCAGCATAGGAGTTCATCCGTGCGTCAAGGGCAATGGGATTGGTTCACAATTAATTGACTTTATGAATACCGACCTCAGTGCACGTAAGCTTAATGCGGTCTATTTGACGACTGATGTCCACGATAATACCGCAACTCTGGCATTCTATAAAAAGCTTGGTTTTTCTGAACATTCAAAGTTTCTTCAAAGTGGTGAGCGAGAAATGTATAGACTAACAAAGACGTTGGATAGCTAAATGAGCACAACTAATTTTTTACCCTTTGCTTTACCCGAAATTGGGGAGGAAGAGATAGCCGAAGTTGTAGATTCTCTTCGTAGTGGTTGGGTTACTACCGGTCCCAAAGCCAAGAAATTCGAAGAGTCATTTTCAGAGTTTCTAGGGGGCGAGGTGCATTCCCTCGCAGTAAACTCAGCTACGTCTGGCCTGCATTTAGCTTTAGAAGCATTGGGCGTCGGTAAGGGTGACGAGGTCATTATTCCTTCGTATACCTTTACTGCGACTGCTGAAGTAATACGCTATCTTGGCGGAGTCCCCGTTTTTGTTGATGTTAACGAGCACGACTTTAATATATCTGTCGATGCCATTAGAAAGGCGATAACTTCGCAGACCAAAGTAATTATGCCAGTTCACTTCGCAGGCCAGGCTTGTGATATGGACGAGATCATTCAGTTGGCTCGTGAGCATGAATTAAAAGTCGTCGAGGACGCAGCACACGCTCTTCCAACGACCTACAAGGGGCGTCTAATAGGGCAACTTGACACTGATGTCAGTGTTTTTAGCTTTTATGCGAATAAGACAATGACTACTGGTGAAGGTGGAATGCTGGTCACAAAGAATGAAGAGATCCTCGCACGTTGTAAAATAATGCGATTACACGGTATTAGTAGGGATGCATTCGATCGGTACACTTCAAGCAAGCCTGCTTGGTTTTATGAGATTGTAGCACCTGGCTTTAAATATAATATGCCGGATATTAGTGCCGCAATCGGTATTCACCAATTGGCGAGGTTACCTCGTTTTCTGGAGCGACGAGTAGAAATTGCCGAAAAGTATGCACAGAGTTTGTCTGATCTTCCGTTGACTTTACCCAAGCAATATCGAAGCGATGACCAACACGCATGGCACCTTTATCCAGTTCTGTTAGAGCCTGAAGCAAACATTACTCGTGACGACTTCATTATTAAAATGGCTGAATACGGCGTTGGATGTTCAGTGCACTTCATACCGTTGCATTTACAACCATATTGGCGTGATCAGTACTCACTGAAACGTCAGGACTTTAAAGTATCACAATCTCTTTTCGAACGAGAAGTAAGTCTGCCTTTGTATACAAAAATGACAGACTCAGATGTAGAAAAAGTCATTAATGCCGTGAAATCAATTTTAACAATCTGAAGACACATAAATTTCAAGTTTTTTATGGAGATGTAATGACAAAGGATATCTGTATCGTAGGCCTAGGCTACATCGGCCTACCCACAGCCGCACTTCTCGCAAATCAAGGTTTTCAAGTTCTCGGCATCGATATTTCGGAAGAAGTAGTAGATACCGTGAATAAAGGTGATATTCATATCGTCGAGCCTGAGCTTGATGCCTATGTTGCCAAAGCAGTCAAAGACAAAACGCTGACTGCCTCGCTTAAGCCTGCCCCTGCGGATGTATTTGTATTAGCTGTACCGACGCCGTTTCACGATGGCCATGTACCGAATATTGACTATGTTGAGGCTGCAACGCGCTCAATAGCTCCAGTTGTGAAAGCTGGCAACATGGTTATTTTAGAATCTACCTCACCAGTCGGCACAACTGAACGAGTTGAGGAAGTTTTGCGTGAAGAGGGCGTCGACACCTCAGAAATTCATATTGCGCATTGTCCAGAGCGTGTTCTACCGGGCCACATTATGCGTGAATTGGTAGAAAACGATCGTATTGTCGGTGGTATCACACCAAAAGCCACAGAAGTAGTTGCAGATTTTTATCGCTCATTTGTTTCTGGCGAAGTGTTAATGACCGATGCACGCACTGCTGAGATGGCAAAGCTAACCGAAAATAGTTTCCGCGACGTAAACATCGCTTTTGCCAATGAGCTTTCCATTTTATGCGACAAGTTTGGTATTGATGTCTGGGAGCTTATCCGCTTAGCTAATCATCATCCACGCGTTAATATTCTGCAGCCAGGTACCGGCGTAGGCGGTCACTGTATCGCCGTTGATCCCTGGTTTATTGTGCATGCCGGAGGTAAAGACGCTCGCTTGATTCGCGCTGCGCGTGAAATTAACGACTATAAAACAGGCTGGGTCGTTGAGCGAACGTTAGAGACTGTGCGTGAGTTTCGTATCGAGCATGGCCGCGAGCCAACGGTCGCATGTATGGGGCTAGCTTTTAAACCTAACATTGATGACCTGCGTGAGTCGCCAGCACTGTCGGTTTTCCAGTCCCTCGTGATGGAAGAGGTTGAGGCGTTGGCTGTTGAGCCAAACCTTAAGTCTCATAAAAGCATTAAGTTAACGGATTATCATGAAGCAGCTGAAAGTGCGGATATCGTCGTTTATTTAGTTGCTCATAACGAGTTTAAAAATCTGAAAGTGCGTGGCGAAGTTTTGGACTTCTGCGGCGTAACTGTTGCTGCAACAAAATAGGCCGAAGCAAATGAAAGTTTTATTAGCCTTTGGCACGCGCCCGGAAGCCATCAAAATGGCCCCTTTGGTCAAAGCCTTTGAGGCCGATCCACGTTTTGAGGTTGTCGTTGCCGTTACCGCACAGCATCGGGAAATGCTCGATCAGGTGTTGGCGCTGTTTGAGATCACGCCAGACTACGACCTGAATATTATGAAAGCAGGGCAAGACTTGTACGATGTGACTTCATCGGTATTGCTCGGTATGCGCTCAGTGCTTGCCGAAGCTCAGCCAGATTTGGTTCTTGTTCACGGTGATACGGCGACTACCTTTGCAGCTTCATTGGCGGCATTTTATGCACGCATACCAGTGGGACACGTTGAAGCTGGCCTGCGTACGCATGACTTATACTCGCCATGGCCCGAAGAGGCGAATCGTCAACTGACCGGTCGCTTGGCTCTCTGGCATTTCGCGCCCACCGAGCGCAATCGCCGTGACTTATTAGCCGAGCAAGTAAATGACGCATCGATTCTGGTTACTGGTAACACCGTAATTGATGCACTGCAATGGGTGACCTCGAAGATTGAATCCTCGACTGAGCTTCGGGAGGCGATCCTTGCGAAGTTGGCGAGCGCTGGCTTATCGGTCGATTTAAGTGATAAACGCTATGTGCTCATTACAGGCCATCGCCGCGAAAATTTCGGTCAGGGCTTTGAGAATATCTGCTCTGCACTTCGTTCTCTTGCCGAGGCACATCCTGACGTTCATTTTGTCTACCCGGTTCATTTGAACCCAAATGTGCAAAAGCCAGTGAAAAGCTTATTGGGTGGTGTAGATAATGTACATCTTATTGAGCCGCTTGGTTATGAGCCGTTTGTCTGGCTCATGCAAAAATGCTATCTGGTTCTTACCGATAGCGGTGGCGTACAAGAAGAAGCTCCGGGACTCGGTAAACCTGTGCTGGTGATGCGTGATACCACTGAGCGCCCAGAAGCTGTTGATGCTGGAACGGTTCGTTTGGTTGGTACATCTGAATCAGCCATCGTTTCGTCAGTATCGTCATTACTTACGGACAACGATGCCTATGCTGTGATGTCTCGCGCGCACAACCCTTATGGCGATGGGAAGGCTTGCGAGCGTATTTGTGAGTTTTTGGCAGCTAAGCCTTAGTTGTTGAAGCCGTTAAATGAACTTAGTTTTATGCGTTATCAGCCGGGTAGGTAAACAATTATTTCAATCACACTCTCAGCTCAAAAAAATGTAGTTGCCCCCGCTAAAACGGACAGTTTAACTTGCCACTTTGAGAGCGCGATACTCTCGCGGTGACATCATTTTCAATCCGCTGTGCGGATGGTAATTGTTGTAATCTTCGAACCATTCAGCGAGCTTGGTTAATACCGTAGCTGCATCAGGGCGGTCATTCAGATATACATAAT